>CAVWGJ010000028.1:0-447772 GCA_963754395.1 uncultured Actinomycetota bacterium
GGCACCACATGGACAAGTTCCTCGGCGTGGGTGAAGAAGGATGGGGGCACCGTCGACAACGTCGACATCTGGGGCCGTCGCCGCCTCGCCTACGACATCAGGAAGAAGTCCGAGGGCATCTACGCCGTCGTGAACTTCACCGCCGAGCCAGCCACGGCTCAGGAGCTCGACCGCCAGCTCGAACCTCAGCGAGTCGATCATGCGGACCAAGCTGCTCCGTCCCGGCGCCTGAGCTCCCGCTCATTCGATCACCGATCACCCAACGAACCGGACTGAACGGAGCCACGCATGGCAGGCGACACCGTCATCACGATCATCGGCAACCTGACCGCCGACCCCGAGCTGCGCTTCACGCCGTCCGGTGCGGCGGTCGCGAACTTCACCGTGGCCTCGACGCCGCGGATGTTCGACCGCCAGAGCAACGAGTGGAAGGACGGCGAGACGCTGTTCATGCGCTGCTCGGTGTGGCGCGACGCGGCCGAGAACGTCGCCGAGTCGCTCCAGCGCGGCATGAGGGTCATCGTGGCCGGCCGTCTGAAGTCGCGGTCCTACGAGACGAAGGAAGGCGAGAAGCGCACCGTCGTCGAGCTGGATGTCGACGAGATCGGCCCGTCCCTGCGCAACGCGACGGCCAAGGTCAACAAGACCCAGCGTGGCGGCGGTGGCGGCTTCGGCGGCCAGCAGGCCGGCGGCTGGAGCGGTGGCGGCCAGCAGCAGGGCGGTGACGACCCGTGGGCAACCGGTGCCGGCGGTGGGCAGGGTGGCCAGCAGGGTGGTCAGCCGGCGGCTGGGGCCAGCCGGTCCAAGGTGGTCAACAGGGTGGTCAGCAGGGTGGTCAGCAGGGTGGTCAGCAGGGTGGCTGGGGGCAAGGCGCCCGAGCTACGACGAGCCACCGTTCTGATTCGTCGGCCTGAACCGCCGTTCGAGGTATGGCGCGACTCCTGGGAGTCGCGGATCACCTCGAACGGATGGGGCAGGGAGCCGACATTGGTCGCTGAGCCAGCTCAGCGGCATACGACATTGAAGTAATCCCATCCCGGGGAGGAAACCCCGGGCTTTCCAGAAGGAGAGCACCACGATGGCCAAGCCCGTTGTGCGCAAGCCCAAGAAGAAGGCCAACCCGCTGAAGGCGGCGAAGGTCGAGAACATCGACTACAAGGACACCGCGCTGCTGCGCAAGTTCATCTCCGACCGCGGCAAGATCCGCGCTCGCCGGGTGACCGGTGTGTCCGTCCAGGAGCAGCGCCTCATCGCCACGGCCGTGAAGAACGCCCGTGAGATGGCCCTGCTGCCGTACTCGAGCTCGGCTCGCTGAGCCGTCCGCTCGAGAGAGGAACGTACCAATGAAGTTGATTCTGACGCACGAGGTCACCGGCCTCGGAGCGGCCGGTGACGTCGTCGAGGTCAAGGACGGCTATGGCCGCAACTACCTGCTGCCGCGCGGCCTGGCCACGCCGTGGACCAAGGGCGGCCAGAAGCAGGTCGACGCCCTGACCAAGGGCCGCGAGGTGCGCGCCATCAACGACATCGAGCAGGCCAAGTCCGTCAAGGGTCGGATCGAGGCCATGCCGGTCAAGGTGGCGGCCAAGGCCGGCCAGTCCGGCCGGCTGTTCGGTGCCGTCAGCAACGGCGACATCGCCGAGGCGGTCAAGGCCGCCGGCGGGCCGGCGCTGGACAAGCGCAAGATCGAGGTCAAGCAGGCCGTCAAGTCGCTCGGCTCCTACGAGGCGACGGTTCGCCTGCACGCCGACGTCGCGGCGACTCTGAAGTTCGAGGTCGTCCCCGCCTGAGGGCAGCCGCTCAAGGCGAGGAGATCAGGGCCCGGTTCCGCTGAACCGGGCCCTGATCCCTTTCAACGGTTCGATCGCTAGGGTGGCCCTGATGGCACTCGAGATCGATGATGTCGCACACGCCTTCGGGGATCGTCAGGCTCTGGCCGGCGTGAGCTTCGCGGTTGAGCCGGGCGGGCTGACCGGCCTGCTCGGACCGAACGGTGCGGGCAAGACGACGCTGCTGCGGGTCATGCTCGGCGTGCTGATGCCGGACCGCGGTCAGGTCAGGCTCGACGGTCAGCCGGTCGACGACCTGCGGGACCGCCGGGCCTGGGGCTACATGCCACAGGAGCGGGGACTCTATCCGGCCATGCCGGCCGGGGAACAGGTCGTGCACTTCGCCTGCCTGCACGGACTCTCCAGATCGGATGCGACGGCGCGTGCCCGCGCCCTCCTCGACGAGCTCGGTCTCGGCGACCGATGGGACGACCGCACCGACAAGCTCTCCGGCGGCATGCAACAGCGGCTGCAGCTCGCCACCGCACTCGTCCATGAGCCGGACGTCATCGTCCTCGACGAGCCGTTCGCGGGTCTGGACCCGGTCGCGGTCGCCGCACTGTCCCAGACGTTGCGCGAGCGCGCGGAGGGCCGGATCGTGCTCTTCTCCAGCCACCAGCTCGACCTGGTCCAGGACCTCTGCAAGGACATCGTCATGATCGACCAGGGCCGGGTCGTCCTGGAGGGTGAGGTGGCCACGCTCCGGGCGTCGTCGGGCGACCGCCAGCTGCGACTGCAGCTCGAGTCCGCTGACCGAGACTGGTTGCAGCAGTGGGACGGCGTGAGCGTCGTCAGCGACGAGGCGGACGGACTGCGCCTGGCCATTCCCCCCGGTGTCGACCCGCTCGCCGTCCTCGATGCCGGGCGCGCGACAGGGCGCGTAGCCGACTTCGGCCTCGACCTGCCGACGCTCTCCCAACTGTTCCTGAGGGCGGCGGGCCAACGGCTCGGTGAGGCACGAGCGGACGAGAGGTCGGGGAGCAGAACATGACGTGGTGGGATGGCATGTGGCTGGTCGCCCGGCGCAGTCTGGTCGAGAACCTGCACTCGCGCACGTTCAAGGTCGTGACCGGCCTGCTCCTCCTGCTGTCCATCGGCGGCGTCGTCGTACCGCAGCTCATCAGCCAGGACGAGACGACGTACACATTGGCCACTGTCGGCGAGGCGCCCGCGCCGCTCAGGTCCGCCCTCGAGGCAGCCGGACAGGGTGCGGACTTCACCGTCAAGTTCGAGACCCGGGACAGCGCCGAGGCCGTGCGGGTGGCCGTGCGTGACGAGGTGGCGACCGCGGGGCTGGCTGACGGGACCCTTTTCACCCCCAGCGAGTCGGCAGGGCCGTTCCCCATCCTCGTCGCCCAGGCGGTGGTCGGGGTCGAGACCGCCGAGCGGCTCGCTGCAGCCGGACTCAGCGCTGACCAGATCGCCTCGGTGCAGTCGGTCCGGCCGCCGAGGCAGGAGTCGGTCGGTCGAGTCGACAGTGAGGGCCGCGCCGCAGTCGGCTTCGGCGTCGGGATCGTGCTCTATCTCGCCATCACCTTTGCGGGCAGCGCCATTGCGACGACGGTGGCCATGGAGAAGTCGACGCGGATCTCCGAGGTCCTGCTCGCGGTTCTGCGGCCGAGCCAGATCCTCGTGGGCACCGTGTTGGCGGTTGGCCTGATCACCTTGTTCCAGCTCGTCGTGCTCGCCGTGCCCCTGGCCATCGCGGTCCGCGTGACGGACCTCGGGCTGCCCTCGGTGGCCAGTGCAGACCTGACGTTGGCGCTGGTGTGGTTCGTCCTCGGGTTCGCCCTCTACTCGTTCCTCTTCGCGGCGACCGCCTCACTCGTCGACAAGATCACCGAGGCGAACTCCGCGATCATGCCGGTCACCACGACTCTCGTGGTCGTCTACATGCTCTCCATCATCGTGGTGATGGGCGATCCACGCAGCGTCTGGAGCACGGTCCTGTCGATCTTCCCGCTGAGCGCACCGGTGGCGATGCCGATCAGATGGGCGGGGGGCGAGGTCCCCGTCTACCAGCTCATCCTGGCCATGGTGCTCACCGCCGCGACCGCCGTGCTGCTCGTCGTCGTCGCGTCGTCGATTTACCGGCGGGCTCTGCTCATCACGGGCCGGCGGGTCAAGTTCTCCGAGGTGCTCCGGGCCCCGGGCGCCTGACGGCGTCGACGAGCCTCAAGCGGAGTCGCGACGCACGAGGTGGGTCTCGAGGAGCGTCACCCGCGGTGCCTGCTTGCCGGCGAGCAGCTGAAGCAGGGTTTCAGCCATGACGATGCCCATCTCCTTCGTCGGCTGGGCCACGGTCGTCAGCGGGATCGGGCCGCGCCGTGCATAGGGGCTGTCGTCGTAGCCGACGACGGCAACATCCGACGGCACCGCACGCCCGCGCTCGGCCAGGGCGGCCAGGGCCCCGCTGGCCATGAGGTCGCTCGCGACGAAGATCGCGTCAATGTCCGGATGACGGTCGAGGAGCTCGACTGCCGCCCGGCCACCACCCTCCTCGGTGAAGTCGGCGTGGGCGACACGCTCGTCGGAGAGCCCCGCCTCATGTAGGGCGTCATGCCAGCCCTGCTCGCGGTCGACCGCCGCCGGCATGTCGCTGGGCCCGGTGATCGTGGCGATGGCGCGATGTCCGGACTCGACGAGGTACCGGGTCCCTTGCACCGCCCCGAGACGGTTGTCGACGTCGACGTAGTAGTCGGTGGGCCGTCCCGGGGCGCCTTCCGCGTCCATCGGCCGACCGCCGAACACGACCGGCAGCGACTGGCCGAGCGAGGCGAGGAAGTGGTCGCCGGAGTGGTGCGAGACGACGAGGGCCCCGTCCACGTTGCCGCCGAGCAGGTACCGGCGGGTCTTCTCGGACGGTGAGCTGGGATGGGCGAGCTGCAGGTTGAGGACGTAGTCGCTCTCGTCCAACCGGTCGCTGATGCCCTGGACGATGTCCGCGAAGTAGGGGTCCCCGAAGAAGCGGTGCGCGTCCTCGGGCACGACGAGGGCGATCGACATCGTCGCCCGCGCGACGAGCGACCGAGCCGCCCGGTTCGGCACGTAGTTCAGCTCGCTGATCGCGGCCTCCACGGCAGTCTGGACCTCGGGACTGACCTTCGGGGAGGCGTTGATGACGCGCGACACCGTGGCCCGCGACACGCCGGCAAGCCGGGCGACCTCCTCGAGCGTGGGCCGCCCCGGCACCACCACCGATCCGTTACTCATACGTCGTTGCCTCCCGACGGGAGCTCCCTCGTGCTGATGATCCGGGCAAAGTCCAAGGCACTGGCCTTCGGCGTGCGCGCCTGCGTCTCGTAGTCAACTCGGACGATACCGAAGCGCTTGGCGTACCCCCACGCCCACTCGAAGTTGTCCAGGAAGGACCAGTAGAAGTAGCCCTGCACGGGCACCCCGGCGTCGAGCGCATCGAGAACCGATGCCAGGTGCGATCGCACATAGCTCACCCGGTCCTCGTCCTCCACGAAGCCGGACTCGTTCGCCTCGTCGTCGAAGGCCGCCCCGTTCTCGGTGACGTGCAGGGCGGTGTTCGCGGGCCCCGTGTACTCCTCGTGCAGTCGGACGAGCAGGCGCGTCAGTCCCTCTGGCTGCACCTCCCAGTCCATCGACGTCACCGGCAGGCCGCGCGGGTGCCCGTGCACACCGTCGGCGGCCGGGAAGGGCGAGCGGGTCGGCCGGGACGTCGTGGGGGCGGCGTTGAGAGCGGACTGCGGCGGCAGGTGGCTGAAGGCGCCACCGTTGTAGTAGTTCACGCCGAGCACGTCGATCGGGGTCGCGATCGTCGCGAGGTCGCCGTCCTTGATGTGGGTCTCGAGCCCGAGGGCCCGGACGTCCTCGAGGACATCGGCTGGGTACTCACCGCGGAAGATCGGGTCGAGGAAGATCCGGTTCATCTGGCCGTCGATCCGCCGCGCCGCCTCGACGTCGCTGGGGTTGGACAGGTCGACGGGGTCGGCCACGGTGAAGTTCAGGGTGAGCCCGAGCTTCAGGGCGGGGTCGCGCTCGCGCAGGGCACCGACGGCCTGGCCATGGCCGAGCATGAGGTGATGCGCCGCGGCGAGGCCGTCGGAGGGCGACTGCCGGCCCGGAGCGTGCTCACCACTGGTGTAGCCGACGAACGCCGAGCACCACGGCTCGTTGAGCGTCGTCCACGTCGAGACCCGGTCGCCGAGACGGTCATGCACCGCGAGGGCGTAGTCCACGAAGCGGTCAGCCGTGTCACGAACCGGCCAGCCGCCCCGATCCTCCAACGCCTGGGGCAGGTCCCAGTGATAGAGCGTGAGCCACGGAGTGATTCCGGCCTCGAGGATCGAGTCGACGAGCCGCTCGTAGAAGTCAAGCCCCTTCGGGTTGACCGTCCGGCCGTCCGGGCACACCCGCGCCCAGGACGTGGAGAACCGGTAGGACTGGACGCCGAGGCGCCTCATGAGCGCCACGTCCCCGACGTAGCGGTGGTAGTGGTCGCAGGCGATGTCACCGGTGTCTCCGTTGGCGACCGCTCCGGGGGTGTGCGAGAAGGTGTCCCAGATCGAGTCGGCGCGCCCGTCCTCGTGGCGGGCCCCCTCGATCTGGTAGGCGGCGGTGGCAACGCCGAGGACGAACCCGTCCGGCACCTTCCGGGTCCCATCAGGCGAATCCTTCGCTCCCGCAGCAGGCTTCGCGGGTCGGCCAGATGAAGTGAGATTGAGGGTCATCCCTTGACTGCTCCTTGCATGATGCCGGACACGAGTTGACGCCCGGCGACGACGAAGACGATGAGGAGGGGGATCGCGGCGAGGACGACGCCGGCGAGGACGAGCGAGTAGTCGACGTAGTAGGCCGCCTGCAGCTGCTGCAGGGCCACGGGCAGGGTCGGGTTCCCCGGCTCGAGCACGATGAACGGCCAGAAGAAGTTGGTCCACGTCGCGATGAAGGTGAACAGGCCCAGCATCGCCGCACCGGGGCGCGCAGCCGGGAGGGCAACGCTCCAGACGATGCGCAGCGTGGACGCACCATCCACTCGGGCGGCCTCGATCAGCTCGTCCGGCAGCGCCTCGCGCAGGTACTGGGTCATCCAGAAGACCCCGAAGGCACTGACCAGCGCAGGCATGATGACCGCCCACAGGCCGCCGATCCAGCCCAGCTTGGCCATGACGATGAAGAGCGGGACGACCCCGAGCTGCGTCGGCACGCACATCGTCGCGATGACGAAGACGAGCAGCCCGTCCCGGCCGCGGAACCGCAGCTTGGCGAAGGCGAACCCGGCAAATGTGGACAGGAGCACCACCGCGGCGGCCACGACGGTCGACACGATGACGCTGTTGAGGAATGCCCGCCAGAACGGCAGCGTCGTGATGACGGTGTGGGCGTTCTCGATGAAGTTGCCGCCCGGCAGGAGCGACACCTCCCCGCTGTTGATGGCCGCGGCGTCCTTGCTGCCGATGACAAAGGACCACCAGAGCGGGAAGACGCTCGCGAGCAGGACGACAAGGAGGAAGGCGTATGCCGCGGGGCTCGCTTGCGCACGCCGGGCCACTCGGGCGGTCGCTCCCTTGCGCGGGCGTCCCCCAGTCGCGTTGTCGCCTTCCTGCAGGCCTCGGGTGATGACGGTCATCGGGGCTCCTTCGAGGCGATCCTGCGGATGACGAAGTAGTTGACGATGGCGATGACGACGATGATGAGGAACAGGAGCCAGGCGACCGCGGACGCGCGACCGAAGTTCTTCTGGTTCCAGCCCAGGTTGTAGAGGTAGATCGTGAGCGTCTGCCACTGCCGGTCCGCGCCGCCCTGCCCGTACTGGTCGAACATCCGCGGCTCGTCGAAGATCTGGAGGCCGCCGATCGTCGAGGTGATGACGACGAAGATGATCGTGGCGCGCAGCTGGGGGACGGTGATGGAGAAGAAGGTCCGGATCGGGCCGGCGCCGTCGATGAGGGCGGCCTCGTAGTAGTCGCGCGGGATGGTCTGCATCGCCGCGAGGAGGATCAGGGCGTTGTAGCCGGTCCACCGGAAGTTGACCATCGTGGCGATGGCGATGTGGCTCGAGAACGTGTCCTTGTGCCACTGGACGGGTTCGATCCCGACCCAGCCGAGCAGCTGGTTGAACAGGCCGTAGCGATCGCCGAACAGGTCGTTGAAGATGAGCACGACTGCGACCGGGGCGATGACGTAGGGGAGCAGGACGCTCATCCGCCAGAAGCCCTTCGCGCGGATCCCGCTGTCGAGGGCGACAGCGATGAGCAGCGCGAGGATGATCTGCGGGACGCTCGAGAGCAGGAAGATGCTGAAGGTGTTGCGGACCGCGTTCCAGAAGAAGCGCTGCTGGAGCACGTCCTGGAAGTTCTGAAGGCCGACGAAGTCGCCCTGCCCGCCGATGAGGTGCCACTCGTGCACCGAGACAAAGGCGGTGTAGAGCAGGGGGAACAGGCCGACGACGCCGAAGACGATGAAGAACGGCGAGATGAAGGCGTAGGGCGAGGCCTTGCCGTCGAACCGGCTGAGGCGCTGGCGCCAGCGCGCCCGCTCGCCGGGCAACCCGGCGGGCTGGCGTGCGGCCCCGGGGGCCGGCCCAGCCGCCGGGACGGTGTCCCGGCTGGCCGAGCGGTCCGTGTGGGTGTCGAGCATCAGCCCAAGGCCTGGACGTCTGCGACGAACTTCTCCCACGAGGCCTCGGGCGTGGCGGAGCCGTCCTCGATCCGGGTCAGCGCCTGCTGCATCGCGTCGTTGATGGGGAAGTACTTGGGACCCTTGAACGGGCTCACTGTGACGGCCTTCGCCCGCTCGGCGAAGATCTTCCCCGTCGGGGCGTTGTTGAAGAACGGGACGGTGACGGCGGCGAGCTCAGGGTTGTCGAGAGCGGCCGTCTGGCTGGGGAAGGCGCCGACCTTCTTGAAGGCCTTGATCTGCTGCTCCGGTGCGGTGAGCCACGCCGCGAGCGCCTTGGCCTCGGCCTGGTGCTTGGACTGGTTCGGGACGGTGAGATATGAGCCGCCCCAGTTGCCGCCTCCACCCGGGAAGGTGTTGGCGACGTCCCAGCCCTTGACGCCCTTGGCGTTGCCCTCGATGACGCCGACCATCCAGCCCGGGCAGAGCATGGTCGCGAACCCGTTGTCCTGGAAGCTCGCCACCCAGTCATCGCTCCACTGCTGGAGCTTCGCGGACAGCCCGTCGTTGATTCCGGCCTTGACCACGGCGTCGTAGGTCTTCTTGACGTCGGCGTTGGTGGTGGCGATGACCTCGCCCTCCGGCGTCTCGTAGGCGGTCTCGACCTGGTTGATCATGCCCTGCCACGTCGCGCCGAGTGAGTCGAACCACGGGACGTCGGACTTGGCCTTGAACTGCGTGCCAGCCGCGAAGTAGCTCTCCCAGGTGTTGCCGAGGAGCGTGGCGACGGCCTCGCGGTCAGAGGGCAGGCCGGCCTTCTCGAAGAGGTCAGCCCGGTAGCAGATCGCCTCGGGGCCGACGTCCGTGCCGTAGCCGATGAGACGTCCCTCCGAGTCGGTGGCTGCCTTGGTCTTCCAGTCGAGCCAGCGGCCGTCCGTGTCGGAGGACTTGAGGTCGACGAACTTGTCGGAGTACTGCATCAGCTCCGGCAGCCAGTCAACCTCGACGGCCTCGACGTCCGACAGCCCCGAACCGGCGGCGAGGCGGGTGTTGAGGTTGTCGCGGGCCTCGTTCGAGGTGGCCGCCTTCTTGTGTTCGATCTTGACGTTCGGGTGGGCGGCCATGTACTCGGTGATGAGGTCCTCGTAGCCGAACTGGTTGAACGTCGCGAGCTTGAGGGTCACCGGCCCGGAGGCTGCGGCCGTGTTGCCGGAGCCGGTGTCGTTGTCGGCGTCGGCGTTCGCCCCGCACGCACTGAGGGCGAGGAGTCCGACGGTGATGGCGGCGAGCGCCTGGAAGCGGGTTTGGCGTGGTTTCATTGAGAGCTCCTTCGGTCTCAGCCCAGCGGAGGCGGTGGTGTGGGAGCGCTCTCCCAGCGGGAGGGGAACCTGTGAGAGCGCTCTCACGGATGAGGATGGAGCCTTGGTTACTCCCGGTCAACCCCCGTTACCAACACGTGACCTTCCAGCCTGAGTGGTTTGGTTGGCCTTCTCAGCCGGCCACTCGTCGGAACGTTCGGGGCGGCATCCCGTGCGCCCGCTTGAACGCCGCCGTGAACGCGAACGGGCTCGCGTAGCCGACCCGACCGGACACCTGCTCGACCGTGGCGTCCGTGTCGCGGAGCAGCTCCGCGGCGACGCCCATGCGCCACCGCGCCAGGTAGGCCATCGGCGACTCACCGACGACGTCGGTGAACCGCCGGGCCAGCGTCGCTCGTGAGACTGCGGCCTCACGAGAAAGCGTCGTCAGCGTCCACGGCGCGGCCGGGTCGGACTGCATCGCCGACAGCACCGGACCCACCACCGGATCGGACTGCGCCGTCCACCAGCGCGGCGCCCGCCCGGGTGCCTCGGCGAACCAGCGGCGCAGCGCCGTCACGAGGACGAGGTCGACGAGCCGGTCGATGACGACGTCCTGCCCCGGCAGGTCGCGACCGAGCTCGGCGACGAGGAGGCCGACGAGCCCTCCGTCCCAGTCGCCACCCCGCACCACGACGAGCCCGGGCACCGCGTCGAGCAGTCGGCCGGTCACCTGCGAGGCGAGCTCGTAGGTCCCCACGACGAACGCGTCCTCGCCGCCCGGCGCGTTCCCCCACCGCCGGACGCCGTGGCTCAGCTCGACGCAGAGGTCGTTGCCGACGAGGTCACGGCTCACCTCGCCGGGCCCGATGACGATCGACGGTGGCACGCCTGCGGAGTCGGCGAACGTGTACTCCAGCCCTGCCGTCGTGATCACCACGTCCCCCGGGCGCAGCACCACAGGCTCGTGGCCGTCCCGCTCGAGCCACGCCTCGCCGCGCACCATGACGAGCACGCCGACCATGGCCTCGTCCTGGATGGCGACCGACCACGGCGCCTGCATCTCGACACGAAGGACGTGCGCCCCTCGTGCGCGGTGACCGTCGAGCGTCGCCGTGAAGGTGTCCATGGTCTGATGGTAAGACGATCGCGTAGATAAGTGAGTTGATAACTCATGGAAACTCTTGCCGTATGCCGCTGTGCTGGGTTCCATGAACACCTCACCTCAGCCAGTGGCCCAGTCCACCCCCGTCGGATCGCCCATGGCCGTCATCGGCGCCACCGGAAAGACCGGCCGACGCGTCGCAGCCGGCCTCGAGGCCCGCGGCATCGCCGTGCGCCGGTTCTCGCGCACCTCCGCCACCCCGTTCCTCTGGGAGGACGAGGGCACCTGGGAGGTTGCGCTGGAAGCGAGCTCAGCGGCATACGTCACCTTCCATCCAGACCTCGCCGTCCCGGGATCCGCAGATGTCGTGGCCGCCCTCGCCAAACGGGGTCGTGACCTCGGCGTCGAGCGGATGGTGCTGCTCTCCGGGCGCGGCGAGCCGGCCGCCCAGGAGGCGGAGATGGCGCTCCTCGCCGAGCTGCCCGGCTCGGCCGTCGTGCGGTGCGCCTGGTTCACGCAGAACTTCAGCGAGGGCCTGCTCCGGGACGCGGTGCTGAGCGGGACGGTCTCACTCCCGGGTCCGGGCAGCGCGGTCGAGCCCTTCGTCGACGCCGACGACATTGCTGCCGTGGCCGTGGCTGCGCTCAGCGAGCCCGGCCACGAAGGGGTGGTCCACGAGCTCACCGGTCCTTCCCCCATCAGCCTCGATGAGGCGGCGGCGACTCTGTCCGAGGCGATCGGGAAGCACGTTGCGTACCAGCAGGTCTCTGTCGGTCAGTTCGCAGACCAGCTCGGCCGCCTCGGCGTCCCGCGCGAGGACGGGATCTGGCTCGGCGAGCTCTTCCAGGGGCTGCTCGACGGGCGGAACGCTCACCCGACGGATGCTGTCGAGCGAGTCCTCGGTCGGCCCCCGACGACCTTGGCGGCGTGGGCGAATCATGCTGCGACGCAAGGAGTGTGGGAACGATGAATGCGCTGCGGGCCGCGGCCCTCGCCACCGCCGCCGCATCAGGAGTGATGGGCGGGGTGCTCTTCGGGTTCTCCAGCTTCGTCATGCCGGCCCTGCGCCGCCTGCCCGCGTCACAGGCCGTTGCGACGATGCAGGCGATCAACCGAACCGCGCCGCGGGCCCTCGGCCTGCCGCTCGTGGTTTCTGGACCCGGCACGGCCGCCGTGGCCGCCTGGGCACTGACGCGAGCCGACGTCCCGGACGCCGCGCGGACGCTCTTCGTCACCGGTGCCGTGACGGCCGTGGCGGCTTTCGCGATCACGGCCGGCTACCACGTCCCGCGCAACAACCGCCTCGACACCGTCGACGCGACGTCCGCGGCGGCGGCGTCAGCCTGGGGAGCATTCGTGCCGGGATGGGTCTCGATGAACCACGCCCGCACCGCGCTGTCCCTCGTCTCGTCCTGCCTCGTCCTCGCCGGCGCGGTCCAGCTCCCCTGACCCGACTTCAACCGCAACACACCCGCTTGTCGGGCGATCGCCCTCGGCTGCAGTTGCGTCGCCAACGAGCGAGTCGCCTCCGACAAATCCCGACCGGGCTGGGGAGTCGGCGGACTGCGCAGACGGGGGAACCGCGGACAATCGGGCCGCGGCTGGAGAGTCGGCGGACTTCGCGCCGCTGGGGCGCGGACAATCGGACCGCGGCTGATTAGTCGGAGGTAGCCGCCGGGCCGGCCCCCCGAGCCGGTCGCATCAGGGCTGGTCCCCGTGCGCACGAGCGTCCGGATCGGCCGCGATCCGCGCGTCAAGCGACGGCTAGATACGTCACCGCCGCTTACCGACCATCGGGACCACGGGATGACCCGCGCCGGCTGCCCGAGCTAGAGCTTGGTCATCTTGCGGAAGGGCGCCGTGATCCGAACCGTCTTGCTGCTGAAGTCGACCGTCGCCCCACCTGCGTCGACCCCCACGACTCGACCCAACCCGTATGAGTCATGCGAGACCCGATCGTCGAGCAGATACTGTTCGATCTTCGGCTCGCGGTGAGGCTGGAAGGGGCTGCTGGCGTGACGAGGCCGCGGGTTTACAGATGAGGTTGCCATTGGCCCCAGTATGCCCGCTGGATGTCTGCGTAGATACCTTGCATCCAGATCGACATCGTTCAGGCCACAGAAGGCCACGACGGCAAGCCACCCCCAACCACTTGTTCCGGTCGACGAGCGGACGGTTGCCAACCCGCGAGTCGATCAAGGCGGCACCCTTGAGGTCCAGGTCCGGATACGCCTCGCGGTCCTGGCCCTCTGGGCCTGATGGTTGGTTCTTCCCTTGGTGACGCCGAGCCGGGAGACGCACGCCGCCTCGAGGGCCGGTGGATTGCTCGGAGAGCGGGCAAGCAGAGAGGTGAGAGTGGCCAGGCCTACCGCTGGGCTGGGGCCGTCGGCCACGTCGTCAGGGATTGCCCAAGCCGGCGGAGGTCTGGCTGTAGAGAACGGCGAAGCGCTGAAGGACGACGGGCATGTCCCGGCTGAACCCGTGACTGTGCACCGCGTGCTCCGTGAAGAACCGCTCGTGGACCTCGCGCCAGGTGGCCAGCGACCGGTCCCCCTCACCCTCGAGGTACGCGTGCTCGGCGCTCACCTCGTCGAACGGGACGACCTCGACCTGGGTCGTCACGACCAGGGCGTGCGGGACACCGCGACCGTCGGTGACAATGCCAAGCGCCCCAGGCGACGGCAGCGCCTCACCCTCCGCCTCGTAGTCCCACAGCGCGCCGGCAGTCGCGGTCTTGATGCCGGATAAGAGGAGCGCGAGCAGGTCGTCGGCCTGCTCGGGTGTGGCCCCGAAGGCCCATGCCGGCGGCCGAAGGGAGGCCAAGGGCCGCTCCCCTGTGTAGTACCCGGCCGGGTTGAGCTTGGCTCGCATCCGGGCGACCTGCCAGAAGGACTCGATGTCCGACGAACCATCAGTGCCGGCCTCGGGTGCATCCATGGCCCGAGGCTAGCCCCACGCGGACGCGGTTGTGACCCTCTGGCCGCCGCTACTCAGGCCGACCGGCATCCTTCGGCAACGGCTGTCGGTGCATTTCGTCGCCGGCCGATCGCCTGTCCAGTGACCATCAGGGGACGATGACGCCCCGACCACGGACACGGCCCTCGTGCAGGTCGTCGTAGGCCTGGAGCGCATCGTCGAGCGAGTACGTCTTCGTCTCGATGGACACGTCTCCTCGCTTCGCCATCTCGACGAGCTCGAGGAGCTCCTTGCGCCGGCCCCAGAGGGAGGTGCTGACCTGGACATCGAAGGGAGCCGACATCAGCCCGACCTTCGCGTTGCCGCCACCAGCCCCGACGAGGACCACCGCCCCGCCGACCCCGACGCTTTTCAGGGCGAGATCGCCCGTCGGGTCGATCCCGACGAAGTCGAAGACGACGTCAGCGCCTCGACCGTCCGTGAGATCCCTGATCCGATCAGCGGCCTCCGGCTTGGACTCGAGCGCCTCGTGAGCGCCCATCTCCCTTGCGAACGCCAGTTTCTCGTCGCCGAGGTCAAGCGCCACCACCCGAGTGGGCGTGAGGGTCCGCAGCAGCTGGATGGCGACATGGCCCAGGCCACCGGCTCCGATGACGACCGTCGTCGTCCCTCCGACGAGGCGAGGGAGGACCTTCTTGATCGCCTGGTAGGGGGTCAGGGCCGCGTCAGTGAGCGACGCAGCGCGCACGGGGTCGAGGTCGCCGATCGGAACGAGGTGGCGGACGTCGTCGACGATCATGTACTCCGCCATCGCGCCATCACGACCCAGGCCCGGTGAGACCATCCCCCGAAGGCAGAGGTTCTCTGATCCGTCCGCGCACATCGCACAGACGCCGCAGCCCCAGCAGCCGTAGACGATGACGCTGTCACCGACCTCCATGCCCGTCACCCCCGCACCCAGTTCGGCGACGACACCGGCCGGCTCGTGCCCGAAGGTCATGGGCAGCGGATAGGGATACACGTCCTCGGGGTAGCCCATGACGACCTCGTCCGAATGGCACAGGCCCGACGCGGTGATCTTCAGCAGGATCTCCCCGGCACCGGGGCTGGGCTTGTCGACCTCACGAAGCTCCGGCTTGGCGCCGATGCGGACGTACTGGAGCGCTTTCACATCCACTTCCCCTCAGGTTCGGACGATGACGAGATCAACTGTAGGCAGGCAGCGTGGGCCCGACAGGGGAACGGCTGCAACGGCCGGAGGGCTGGGAGGGCACGCCGGGTGCGGCAGGAGCCCAGCGGCATACGACCAATCAGGTGTATGCCGCTGAGCTCGCTTCCCGAGGAGAGATGGCCCCCCCGCTGTGGCGGGGTCGTCAGGCGCCGGTGACCATCCACGTGTCCTGACGGGCGCGCCAGCCGAGCACGACGCCGCGGATCGCCATCCAGAAGGTGAACGCAAGCCAGAGCACGACGATGTCGACGACGGCCGAGTCACTCGGTCCCCGGCTGCGCAACGCGAGCACGATCGGGATGTAGAGAACCAGGCTGACCACCTGTCCCCAGGCGAGCCACCGACCGTCGCCGGCGCCGATGAGGACTCCGTCGAGGACGAAGACATAGCCTGCGACCGCCTGCCCGAGGCCGACGACGATGAGCGCCGCGGACAGGGCGGCCTGCACCGATTCCTCCCCGGTGAAGAGCGGTGGCAGCACGCCGTGGACGGCGACGACGACGAGGCCGATCGCCAGCCCACCCCAGACGCCCCACCTGATCATCGTCCGCATCGCCGAGCGGACGCCCTCACGATCGCCGGCGCCGAGGGAGCGGCCGACGATGGCCTGTGCCGCGATGGCCAGGGCGTCGAGCGCGAAGGCGAGGAAGGACCACACGGTCAGGGCCACCTGGTGCGCGGCCAGCGTGACGTCACCGTATGAGGCGGCGAGCCAGGTCGTGAGCAGCAGGGCAGCCCGGAGCGCCAGGGTCCGGATGAGCAGCGGGACCCCGGTCCGCGCAGCGCCGAGGACCCGCACGGGATGGGGGTGCAACGGGGCGTGTCGGACTCGGGCCTGCCGCAGCAGGACCAGGACCAGTCCCATCGCCATGCCCGTCTGGGCGATGACCGTGCCCCAAGCGGATCCGGCGATGCCCCAGTGCAGTCCGTAGACGAAGACGAGGTTGAGGACGACATTGGCACCGAACCCGAGGACGGAGGCGACCAGCGGTGTGCGGGTGTCCTGCAGGCCGCGCAGCACGCCCGTGACGGCGAGGATGACGAGCATCCCGGGGATGCCGAAGGCCGAGATGCGAAGATACGTCGTCGCCTGGACGAGGACCGCTTCCGAGGCGCCGAAGACCGCGCAGATCGGCTCGGCGAAGGTCGCGACGAGCGCCGCGGTGGCCACTCCGAGGCCCACGGCGAGCCAGAGCCCGTCGACCCCGGCTGTAATCGCCGCGCGCGTGTCGCCGGCACCGAGTTGACGCGCCACGACGCTCGTCGTGCCATAGGCGAGGAAGACGAAGACGCCCGCCGCGGTGATGAGCGCCGCGCTCGCGATGCCCAGCCCGGCGAGTTCCGCCGTGCCGAGGTGGCCGACGATCGCCGAGTCGGCGAGCAGGAAGAGCGGCTCGGCGATGAGGGCCAGGAAGGCAGGAACCGCGAGGCGGAGGATCTCGCGACGGTGGCTCGGTGCCTGGGTCACGACGCGGGCCCCACGTGCTTGAGCGCCTCGCGACGGGAGAGGCCGGACAGGGCGGGATGCTCCTCGACGAACCGGCGGACCCAGGCCGGGTCCCACCTGGCGTGGTCTCGGAGCGCCCACCCGATCGCCTTGCGGCTGAAGAAGTCTGGGTCCTCGATGTTCGGCTCGATGACATCGGCGAGCAGCCGCTGGTCGAGCCGGTCCTGCACACCGACCTGGCACAGGATCGCTGCGCGACGCACCCAGAGCGAGTTCGCGATTGCCCACGAGCGCATGCGCGGCTTCTCGACGCGCGGGGCAGCCAGCACCGTGTCGCGGACGAGGTGGGTGGCGATGTCGTCGACGACGTCCCACCAGCCGCCGCTTCGAATCAGGCTCTCCCACAACGGCATGCTGGTCGAGTCGACCCAATGGCGATAGGCACGGCGCTTGGCGAGGGCCAGCGCTGCGTACCACTCCTCGCGGTGGGTGACCTCGTCCCAGAGCTCACGGATCGTCGCGACCCACTCCACGCGCGACTGCATGACCAAGCCCGGGTCACGAAGAAGTGGGCGCAACGCGACGGCGAGCTCTGGCGACGTGAGGCCGTAGTAGGGGAGAGCGGACTTCATGTAGCGCTGCTGCCCGGCCGCTCGCTCCGGGTTGGCCCGTGCCGCGAGTGCGTCCCGCACCGCCGACGCGAAGTCGGGGTGCGCGCCGGTGCTCATGCGCCAAAAGTAGTTGCCGTGGGACGAGTCGAGCACGGCCGTCCGAGCCCTAACGCTGGCGCAGCGTGATGACCGGCACCTCGGGCGGGGCGAGGACCCGAACCGGCGGACCCCAGGCCCCAGCGCCGCGCGATGTGTACACCGGCACATCACCCACCGGAGCCAGGCCCTCGAGGACCGGCTGCTGGAGTCGCACGAGGTAGTCGAAGGGCCACAGCTGTCCGCCGTGCGTGTGCCCGGACACCTGCAGGTTGACCCCGCGCCCGGCCGCCAGCTCGGCGAGCCTGGGCTGGTGGGCCAGCAGCAGCGTGAAGAGGTCCGGGTCCACGCCGGACAGGGCTGCATCGACGTCCGGGCCGTCGGGACGGCTTCCGGACGGATCGTTGACGCCGGCGATGGTCAGCTGCCCGCCGTTGCGGTCGATCGAGACGGTTCTCGTTGCGCAGCACGCGGATTCCAAGGTCCTCCCAGTGGTGCAGCCACGCTTCCGGCTCGCCGGAGATCACCTCGTGGTTGCCCTCGACGCCGTACACGCCGAGTGGGGCACTGAGCTCCTCGAGGGGTGCGAGGTCCTCGCCCACTTGGGCGACCTTGCCATCCGCGATGTCACCCGCGATGACGACGAGGTCCGGATGCTCGCTGTTGACCAGGTCGACGACGCGCCGGGTGAAGCCGGCGTCCTGCACCGGCCCGACATGAAGGTCGGTGATGAGGGCGATGCGCAGGCCGTCGAGTTCGTCGGGCACAAGGTCGTTCGTGATCGTCACCGGGGTGATCGTCGGCTCCGCCGCCTCCGTGATGCCGTATGCCGCTGTGCTCAGTGCCGCGACCACCACCGTGGGTGCCCCGATCCGTAGCATCGTGCGCCGCAGGTTCGTGCGACCGGCCAGTCGCGCCGGCAACACGACGAGTCCGAGGACGAGGACTCCGACGATGAGGTACCAGACGACGGCGAGCCAGGTCATGCCGAGCCAGGCGAGCCAGCGCGTCTTCGCTGGGTCGATGACGCCGCCCTGGATCGCGAAGGCTGCCAGCGCGGCCAGCCACCCGAGGACGAAGACGACCGCGGAAGCGAGCTGAACGGCATACGGCCATTGGGGTGTGACGAAGAGTCGGCGATGGAGGGCCCACGTCACGAGCGCAAGGAGCACCGCGACGACGGCGACGAACAGGGACACAGGGGACAGGCTCTCAGGTCCCGCGCGGGATGGCGGCACCAGTTTCGGCAACCGGTCAACCATCCGCACCGCGACGGCGACTCTGCTCGTGTGCCCATCGTTGTGGGGAGGCAAGAGATGTTGGCAGAGCTTCCGGGGATCCCCGAGTGGTCCAGCGACTCGACTCGTGACGAGATCATCCACGATCTCTTCACGGACCACTGTGCGGACCTCGTGCGTCTCGCGTACCTCATCGTGGGCGACCGTGACGCCGCTGAGGAGTCGGTCCACGAGGCCTTCATCGCGGTGTACCGCAACTGGAACAACCTGCGCGACAGGTCCTCGCTGGGCTCGCAGGTTCGTGCCGCGGTCATCAACCAGTGCCGCGACGGCACAGCGGGACCAGTTCCGATCGCGACGCATCGACGGTGATGCGATCGCCAACGACCAGGCGCTGCGGACCTTTGCGGTACTCCGGCGACTGCCGCAACGGCAGCGCGAAGTGGTCGTCTGCCGTTACCACCTCGACCTCACCGAGGCGCAGACGGCAGCGCTCCTCGAGCTCGAGATCGGCGCGGTCAACCGACATGCGCACCGGGCGCTGCAACGACTCCAGCGCGACAAGGAGGTGGCCCGATGACCGAGATCAAGGAGTCCAGCGATCTGGCCGATGCCGACTCGCAGGCGAAGTGGGGGCTGGGAAGCGTGGCCGGTGGTCTCGAGGTCAGCGACGCGGACGTCGCCAGGCTCGAGAGTGAGTTCATCGTCGACCGATCCATCGGCCGAAGCGACTGGTACGCCCGCGACAGAACCGGCTCGTCGCAGCCTGTGCCGTCCTGGCCCTCGCCCTGGCGCTCGCTGCGCTGTCGATTGTCGGCGGTCTGCGGGGCGTGCCGGCGACGCCGTCGCATTTCGACTCGGCGTCGCGAGCGCTCACGGCTGCGGACCTCGTCGGGGTGTGGCGCGTCGATTATGACCCCAGCCCTATCGTGTGGGTCCTGAACGCGAACGGGAAGGCGGCGATCTGGTCGACGCCCGAGGACCTCATGGGCGACCAGTCGGAGCAGGGCTTTCCGTACAGCCTCAAGGGCAACGTGCTCACGCTGCGATGGCGCGACACCTGCACGGCTTCATGGACGATCTCGGTGGTGGCGTCCGGTCGTCTCGGCGCCGACGGGGTTTCCGGGGGTTCGTGTGGGCCCTTCAGTCCCGGGTGGCAGTCGTCAGTGCTGACCCGAGTCGTTCCGGCCGCGGCGGGCGAGGTCGAGCCGAAGTACATCGTCGGAACGCTCGAGCGGGTTCAGTGGCTGTCGGCGCTCGAGGGCACCTGGCTGCTGTCCGGAACGGGACGGCTGCTCGCAGTCGACGACGCCGGGCACTACGTCGTCAGCGACGACGCTGGGACGGTGGACGACAACGGGCGGGTCCCCCTCGTCGAGCAGGGCACGGTCACTCTCGGAGCAGACGGCTCCGTGGTCTTTGCGGTCAAAGGCGAGGATTGCGCGAGGACCTATGCGCCCGTCCGGTCCGACTACGCGACGATGGACGCCCGACTCGCGCAGGACAGCTGCGGTCGCCTTGGCGGCGCAGCCGATACCTGGATCAGGTTGAACTGAGCCGCGGATTCCGCAACGGTGTCAACCATCGACGGCCCCCGGTGCGACTGTTGTTGTGTGGACGCAAGTCAGTGGTGGGCGCCAACGGTGCGAGCGCTGAGGGAGCCCGTTGGGTTGCCGCTCGACCGAGACGTCGTCGTCCACGACCTCTTCGTGGACCAGGGTCGACAGATGGTCCGGCTCGCGGTCCTGCTCGTGGGGGATCGGGGTCTCGCGGAGGAGGCGGTGCAGGAGGCGTTCGTCGCGGTCTACCGCAACTGGGACGGCGTGCGGGACAAGGCCTCGCTCGCCGGCTACGTGCGCGCGGCGGTCGTCAACCAGTGCCGGTCCGCGCAGCGAGGCCTCGTGCGGGCGCGTCGGCTGCGTGACCGGATGGGCGCCTTTCGAGACGAGATGGCTTCGGTTGAGAGCGACGCCGCGACCGACGAGGCGTTGCGCATCGCGGAGCTCGTGCGAGGTCTGCCGCAGCGCCAACGCGAGGTCGTCGTGTGCCGCTACTACCTCGACCTGACGGAGGCCCAGACCGCGGCCCTGCTCGAGCTCGAGATCGGCACGGTCAAACGGCATTCACACCGGGCGATTCAACGGCTGCACCGCAACTTGGAGGTGGACCGATGACGGCCATCAAGGAAACCGAGGCCCGGGTGGCGTGGGCCCTGAAGCAGGTCGCAGAGGGGGTGGAGGTCTCCGATGCCGACCAGCATCGAGTCGAGGACACGTATCGGGAGCTCCTCGTCTCGGGCAGACAGGGCCTGTGGCGCGGTCGCCGCCGCGCGCTGGCCCTGACGGGGGTGGCAGCCTGTCTGGTGCTGGGTGTTGCCCTGGCTGCGGTGGTCCTGCTCGGGCGCCCGGCTCAACGACCCGCTCCCGCGGTGCCGACGCCCAGCGCGCTCACGGCGGCGGACCTCGTGGGTGTCTGGCGTTTCGACGTGTGGTCGGACGTCCCGGTGTGGGAGTTCCGCGCCGACGGCAGACTCGCTACGTGGAATGGGCCGGAGGATCTGCTCGACCGCTTGAGCCAGCCGCCGGGGAGCTTCGCCGTCGAAGGCGACCTCCTCACCGTCACCCCGAGCCCCGGGTGCGAGCTGCGGATGCGCGTGTCGCCGCCATTCGGTGCCCGGATCGCCGTGACAAAGTTGTCCATCTCCTCGCCATGCGCAGGGCGCTTCTTTGACAACTGGTGGGTGAATGCCTCCCTGACGCGGATCCTGCCCACGCCTGATCCGAGGATCCAGCCGGGCTATCAAGTCGGCTCCCAGCTCCAGCCCGTGACGTGGATGACAGACGTCAACGGGACGTGGCTGGTCTTGGGCACATCACGAATCATCGCCATCTCGGATGGTCGCTATGTCGCGGGGAGCCGGTTGTCCGACGTGGACTCTCGGGGGGTGCGGTCCGTTGACGAGCGCGGCACCGTCCAGGTCGTCGGCCACGGCGAAATCACCCTCCAGCCAGAGGGGGCACGCTGCAAACGGCGATTCGTCAACGTCACCAGCGACTATGCGAGACTCTCTCTGCACCTCAGCGGCGCCAGCTGCGGAGGCTCGGGTGCCCCAGAGGAGTCGTGGCTGCGCCTGAACTGAGTTGCTGCTGACTGCGGAGGGTCAGGCGGGGGTGCCGAAGCGAATCTCGTTCCGGGCCCTCGCCTTGGCCCGTTCGACCTCGCGGTCCTTGGGCGGGGCGCTCGTCGTGAGGTGGTCGAGCAGGTGCTGGGTCGCGTGGGCGACGGCGTCGACGGCCTCGTCGAAGGCTGCCTGGTTGGCCTGGCTCGGCTTCGTGGCGCCGCTCACCTTGCGGACGTACTGGATGGCTGCGGCTCGCACCTCGTCACTCGTCGCAGGGGGCTCGAAGTTGTGGAGCTGTCGGATGTTCCGGCACATGCTCCGAGCCTAGCCCGGCAGACCGCGGACCTACGGACGGTTTTCCGGTCGGGACTCTTGTCAAACTGGGAGTTGGTAAACCTTACTAACTCCCATGGTCACCGCCGCCCCCCGGCCCGACGCGTCCACCCGCGCACTGCGGTCCTGCCCGCTCACGGTCGCCGGCACAACCTGTCGCTCGTGCTCCAGCCCCTCTACTCGGCCGGTGCCATGAGCCGGGCCGACCTCGCCCGCCGGCTCGACCGGACGAAGGTGACGGTGAGCGACCTCGTGGCCGAGCTGCTCGAGAGCGGCCACGCCGTCGAGCTCGGGGCGCCTCCGTGCTCGTCCTCTGGGCCAGCTCGGTGTCACGTGAGTGTGACGAAGAAGAAAGAACAACAGCACGACGGCCCACCCAGGACGCCGGCGGGTTCGCGAACGAGACGCACCTGCTGGGCACCTATATCTACACGCTCGGCACCGGCTCGGGTGACTTCGGCATGTCGAGCGCGGTCTCCATCCTCATGCTCGTCCTCACCGTGATCATCTCCTGGTACTACGTCCGTTCCCTCATGAAGGAGGAGTCCTGATGCGCCGGCGCACTGTCCGCCCGTCGAACGTGCTGTGGACCCTCCTGGCGCTCGCCGTCAGCGTCGTCTGGATCATCCCGGTCTACTGGATGCTCAACTCGTCCCTGCTGCCCAACGTCATCCTGCAGCGGACGACGCCGACGCTCGTGCCCACCGGCGGCTCGCTCGACAACTACGCCGGCGTGCTCCAGGACTCCAGTTTCTTCCAGGCCCTGGGCATCTCGCTCGCCGTGACCCTCCTGACCGTGGTCGCGGCGATCGTCATCGCGTTCCTCGGCGCGCTCGCGGTCAGCCGGTTCCGCTGGCGCGGCCGCTGGTCGTTCATCCTTGCCCTGCTGCTCATCCAGATGCTGCCCGCCGAGGGCCTCTTCATCGCGCAGTACAAGATGATGAGCTCGCTCGGCCTGCTCAACCAGGTCCTCGGCCTCGCCATCCTCTACACGGCCGCTGTCGTGCCGTTCACGATCTGGATGCTCCGCGGCTTCGTCGCCGGCGTGCCCGTCGACCTGGAGGAGGCGGCCATGGTCGACGGCTTGTCACGGACGCAGGCCTTCCTGCGAATCACCTTCCCGCTCTTGGCCCCTGGGCTCGTGGCCTCGGCTGTCTACGCGTTCCTCCAGGCGTGGAACGAGTTCACCGTGGCCCTGGTCGTCATGACCGAGGAGCAGGCCAAGACCCTGCCGTTGTGGCTGCGCGGCTTCCTCCAGGCGAGCGCGATGCGCGAGACCGACTGGGGCCAGGTCATGGCCGCGTCGACGCTCGTCGCGATCCCCGTCATCGCGTTCTTCCTCATGGTGCAGAGCCGCCTGTCCAGCGGGCTCGTCGGTGGGGCGGTGAAGGGCTGATGGTGCACGACCATGGGGCGCGAAGGCGCCTCGTCCTCGGCACGCTCATGCCGGGTTTTGCGGGCACCACCGTCCCGGCGTGGATCAATCGAGGCGTATGCCGCTGGGCTCGCTTCCGTCTGCCTCTACGGTCCCAACATGGCTGGGTCACAGGCGCTCTCGTCTCTGTGTGCATCGCTTCGGGCCGGTCGCCCGGACGTGCTCATCGCGGTCGACGAGGAGGGCGGCGACGTGACGCGGGTGCACTACCTCGACGGGGTCGCCGGAGCCGGGCAATGCCGTGCTCGGCCGTCTCGACGACACCCGGCTGACGCGCGACTCAGCGGCTCGGGTGGGACGCGAGCTCACGGCATACGGCATCAACCTCGACTTCGCCCCGGTGGCGGACGTCAACTCGGCCGACGACAACCCGGTCATCGGCGGCGCGGTCGTTCGGCGTCTCGCCGCAGGCTCGTGGCGCGGCACTCGGCGGCGTGGGTGGCGGGAATGCAGGAGGTGGGCGTTGCGGCCTGCGCCAAGCACTTCCCGGGCCACGGTGACACGGGACGTGGACTCGCACCTCGGACTGCCCGCGCGTCGACCGCGCCACGTGAGGTGCTGGACGAGCGCGAGCTGGAGCCCTTCCGGGCCGCCGTCGATGCGGGGGTCGCCTGCGTCATGACCTCGCACCTCGTGGTCGAGGCGATCGACCCGGGGGTCCCGGCGACCTTCTCGCGACAAGGTGCTCCGCGGCGTGCTGCGTCGGGAGCTCGGGTTCGACGGCGTCATCGTGTCGGACGCGATCGACATGGTCGGCGCGAGCGGCGGGATTGGCGTCCCCGAGGCGGCGGTGCGGGCCCTGGCTGCGGGCTGCGACCTGCTCTGCCTCGGTTCCGGGACGACCGGCTCGGCGCTCGACGAGGTCGTCGAGGCGATGCTGGTTGCGGTTGAGCAGGGCCGGCTCACCGAGGAGCGGCTGGTCGAGGCGCACGGGCGCGTCGCCCGCCTGGCTGCCGCCTACCCCGCGACCAGCCCACCCAGCCCACCCGGCCCATCCGGCCGATGGACTGATGGGCCCCTCGAGCTGGGGGTCGAGCGGACGTTCGAGATCGCTGAGGCTGCGCGGTCCTGGCTGGCATCCCCCGCGCCGCCCTGCATCGTCCAGGTCGAGACGGCGAGCAACCCGGCCGTCGGCACCGTCCCCTGGGGACCGGCTGCCATCGGCGCTGCCACGGACCCGGGTGCTGTGCCGAAGGAGGCGAAGGTCGCCGTCGTCTGTCGCGGCCTCGCTGACGGTCACCCGGCGTGGGACGTCTGCGAACGGCTGCGTGCTGCTGGCCACCGAACGATCCTCGTCGAGTGCGGCTGGCCACGCGGCGGCGCGGACCTCGTCACGTTCGGCGGGTCGGCCGCCGTGGCAGCGGCGCTGGTGCGGCTGCTCGGGGTGCCAGCTTGAGGCTGGGCATCGACATCGGTGGCACGAAGACGGCGGCGGCCTGACGGGGCTCGGAGAGCCGCTCGTCACCGCCGTGCGCCAGCACCTGCAGGACCGGTCACAGGCGTCCGCGCTCATGGCCTCCCTGCGGCTGCAGGACCGGTTCGAGGTGCTCCCGCAGGACGTGCCCATCGCCGCCCTCGGCGCGGCGGGTCTCGGAGGGCACGACGTGTCCGCCCTTGCGGGTCAGGACCTCGCCGGGTAGGACCGAACACCATGGAGATCATTGTGCTTCCGATGGCGGAGGAAGTGGCCCTCCGGGCCGCCGCCATCGTCACCCAGGCGCTCGCCAACGCGCGGGAGGGCGACGCCAAGGCCAGCGCGACCCTCGGACTGGCGACCGGCTCCTCACCGCTCGGCCTCTATCGCGAGCTCGCCAGGGCGCGGCGATCCGGCCGGCTCGACCTGACGGCCGTTCATGGCTTCGCCCTCGATGAGTACGTCGGCCTGCCCACCGGCCACCTGCAGTCGTACCGCGAGGTTCTGACCAAGGAGGTCTGCGGCCCTCTCGGGCTCGACCCCGCCAACCTCCACGTCCCGGACGGGTCGGGCAGCACACTCGACGAACTCGATGCTGCCGCAGCGACTTACGAGCACTCGATCCGAGAGCTGGGCGGCATCGACGTCCAGATCCTCGGTATCGGGTCCAACGGCCACATCGGTTTCAACGAGCCGGGGTCGTCCCTGTCGTCCCGGACCCGGGTGAAGCGCCTGTCGGACCGGACGCGGCTCGACAATGCCCGCTTCTTCGCCCGCCCGGAGGACGTGCCCACCCACTGCGTCACGCAGGGCCTCGGGACCATCCTCGAGGCCCGGGCCTTGGTCCTCGTGGCGACCGGACTCGCCAAGGCAGCGGCCGTCGCCGCGGCGGTCGAGGGCCCACTCACCGCGTCCTGCCCGGCCTCGGTCCTCCAGTGGCACGCCCGAGCGTGGGTCGTCGTCGACGAGGCGGCCGCGACCGGCCTGCGCAACCGCGAGTACTACGCCGAAGCGGCAGCCGGCCTTGACGGCTGACCCAGCTCAGCGGCATACGGTCTGGATTGGTCTTGCCTCTGCCCCGGGGGGAGACTCCACGATGAACGCGTGACCGAACCACTGATGTCCATCGGGACGTTCTCGCGGGCGTCCTCCATCTCGATCAAGGCGCTGCGCGCCTACCACGCGCAGGGGATCCTCGAACCGGCCGTCGTCGACGATGAGACCGGATTCCGGTCGTACCACGTGGGCCAGCTCGCTGATGCCGCGGTCGTGCGGCGGCTGCGGGACCTCGACGTCCCGCTCGTCGCGGTGCGCGAGGTGCTCGCCGCCCGCGACCTCGAGGTCACCCGTCGGGTGCTGTCGGAGCACACGGCTAAGATGCGGTCGGAGCTCGAGCGGGCCGAGCGGATCGTCGCCGAGCTGTCCCGGACGGAGCCCGCGGACGAGACGCCGGCGCGGGTCGTGCGGCTGGCGCCGCAGACCGCCATCGGGGTGTCGGGTGTCGTCAGCGGGGACGGCTTCGCGACGTTCCTCGAGAGGTCGTATGCCGCTGTGCTCGCTCGCATCGAGGCGCTGGGACTGCGCGTGGCCGGCTCTCCCGGCGGCCTCTACCAGCCCGAGATCCTCGACGACACAGGCGAACCCGCAACGGCCTACGTGCCGGTGGAGGAGGCTCCCGCCAATGTCGGCGACGGGCTGCTCCGGCTCGAGCTGCCACCGGTGACCGCGGCGGTGCTGACCCATCGAGGGAGCTACGACTCGATCGACGAGCGGTACCAGGCGCTCGGAGCCTGGGTCGCACACCATGGGCGTCCTACCGGTGCGCCGGTGCGGGAACTGTATGTCGTGGGGCCGCGTGAGGTGGACGATCCTTCGGCGTATCGAACCGACATCTGCTGGCCGGTCGAACTGGACAGCGCAACGAATCACCCACAAAGAGAAGGGAACTGATGATGGCACTGACAATGGGTGCAATAGTGATGGACTCCAGCGACGCGCTCCGGCTCGGGGAGTTCTGGTCGGCCGCGCTGGACCGGCCGCTCGATGAGGGGGCGAGCGAGGAGTTCGCGTCGATCGGCCTGAAGGAGCCGGGCGGGCAGCCGTGGATGTTCGCCAAGGTGCCGGAGCCCAAGACGGCGAAGAACCGCGCTCACCCGGACTTCTCCACAGAGGACCGTGAGGCCGAGGTCGAGCGGCTCGTGGGCCTGGGGGCGTCGGTCGTCGCGGACCACGACGAGTACGGCGTCCACTGGACGGTGCTCCAGGACGTCGAGGGGAACGAGTTCTGCGTCGCCGGGCAGCACTGAGCGTTGCTGTGAGGGGCCTGTGGACAGCGCACAGGCCCCTGCTCCTTTCTGTCCACAGGCCGTGGACGGACGTTTGCGCAGGTCGTTCGGTAGGAATGGCAAGGGGATCCACACCTGCGAGCCACAGCTCCCCGCACACGTTGTCCACACGTAGTGCCGGCGTGTCGCCCTTGCCTTTGCACATGTTGTCCACAGGCAGATCGGCGTATTCGGCGGTTCGCGTTGTGAGCGGTTCCTCTGGGGCTCTACGGTGGTGCCTGCTTCGCTGATCGGTCCCGATCGGGGGCGCCCCCCTGGCCCCCACCGTGACGCTCAGTGTGGCTGCGGCGCGCCGCTCAAGTGGGATGTCAGTGGCACATGGTGCAGTGGGGGTCAGGGGTTGGATGTCGTCACGGAAGGGGAGCACGTGTCGCTCGCTGAGTTGAGCACGAGTGCGTTCGCCGACGCCCTCTCGCGAGAGCGGGCCGCCGGACGACCGGCTGCCTCCCCAGGATGTCGGGGCGGAGCAGTCGGTGCTCGGCGGCATGCTCCTGTCCAAGGACGCCATCGCCGACTGTGTCGAGCAGCTCAAGGGCACGGACTTCTACCGACCGGCTCACGAGCTGATCTACGACGCGATCCTCGATCTCTATGGGCGCGGCGAGCCGGCTGACGC
Organism: uncultured Actinomycetota bacterium; assembly: GCA_963754395.1. Taxonomy (GTDB): domain Bacteria; phylum Actinomycetota; class Actinomycetes; order Actinomycetales; family Dermatophilaceae; genus Intrasporangium. The sequence continues at coordinate 27,624 of CAVWGJ010000028.1, forward strand.
GATCACGGTCGCGGACGAGCTGACCAAGCGCGGCGACCTGGCGCGGATCGGCGGACAGGCTTATCTCCACCAGCTCATCGCCTCGGTGCCGACCGCCGCCAACGCCGGGTACTACGCGCAGATCGTCGGCCGAGCGTGCGGTGCTGCGGCGCCTCGTCGAGGCGGGGACCCGGATCGTCCAGCTCGGCTACGCCCAGGGTGGTGGCGACGTCGAGGACATCGTCAACGCCGCGCAGGCGGAGGTGTACTCGGTCGCCGACAAGCGTGGTGGCGAGGACTACCACGCCATCGGCGACATCCTCGAGGCGACGGTCGACGAGATCGAGGTGGCGTCCGGCCGGTCCGGTGAGATGACCGGTGTGCCAACGGGATTCACCGATCTGGATTCGCTGACCAACGGGCTGCACCCCGGGCAGATGGTGGTCATTGCGGCCCGTCCGGCGATGGGGAAGGCCTTGGCGCTCGACACGCCGCTGGCCACGCCCGACGGGTGGACGACCATGGGCGACGTGGCGGTCGGGGACCTCGTGCTCGGCGCCGACGGCCGACCGACTCGGGTTGTGGCTGCGACCGAGGTGATGGAGGACCGACCCTGCTGCGAGGTCGAGTTCTCCGACGGGTCGGTGCTCGTGGCGGACGAGCAGCACCAGTGGTCGGTTCGGTTGGACGGCTCAGACAAGCGTGTCCTCACGACGGCGGAGGTGCTGGCCGCCGAAGAGCTGGGCCACGTTGTCACGGTCGAGCGGGTGCCTGGCTTCGGGGTGTCGGGAATCACGTTGGCGCTGTGGAAGATCGACCGCGTGGAGCGGGTGGGCTCCGTGCCGGTTCGGTGCATCGAGGTCGAGGCGGAGGACCACCTGTACCTCGCCGGCAAGGCCATGATCCCGACCCACAACTCCACGATCGGCCTGGACATCGTGCGGTCGGCGGCGATCAAGCACAAGATGGCAGCGGTCATCTTCTCGCTCGAGATGAGCCGCACAGAGATCACCATGCGCCTGCTCTCCGCCGAGGCCGGCATCCAGCTGCAGCACATGCGCAAGGGCACCATGCGCGAGGAGGACTGGACGCGGCTCGCCTCGACGATGGGGAAGGTCTCGGACGCGCCTCTGTTCATTGATGATTCGCCCAACATGTCGCTGATGGAGATCCGGGCGAAGTGTCGGCGGCTCAAGCAGCGGCACAACCTCAAGATCGTCGTCATCGACTACCTGCAGCTGATGTCGTCGGGCAAGCGCGTCGAGTCGCGGCAGCAGGAGGTGTCGGAGTTCTCGCGGGCGCTCAAGCTGCTGGCGAAGGAGCTCGAGGTGCCCGTCATCGCGATCTCGCAGTTGAACCGTGGGCCCGAGCAGCGCACGGACAAGAAGCCGCAGATGAGCGACCTACGTGAGTCCGGCTGCCTGACGGCGGATACTCGGATCCTGCGTGCCGACACCGGCGCCGAGATGTCGATCGCGCACCTGGTCGACCACTTTGCCCGTGGGCCCGACGACGAGGTGCCGGTGTGGGGGCTCGACGATTCGCTGCGCTATGTGGCGCGACCGATGACGAAAGTGTTCTCGATGGGGGTCCGGCCGGTGTTCCGGCTGACCCTGGCCTCGGGCAAGACCGTGCGGGCGACGGAGAACCACCCCTTCCTCACGGTGTCGGGGTGGACGCCTCTGGGGGAGCTGCGGACGGGAGACCGGGTTGCCGTGCCGAGGCACGTGCCCGCGCCCGAGGAGCACGAGCAGGTCCTCGAGGACGACGAGATCCGGCTTGGGGCCCTCATCGTGTCGTCCAAGACGGGGGAGCGGCCGGGCGCGCGGGTCGAGGCGATGGGTTGCCGGATCGGCTTCGACGTCTACCCAATGGCGGAGCGGATGCTGCCGCCTGACGTGGGGTACTTCCCCAAGCGGCAGATCGGGCTGCTCATCGACAGTCTGTGGGCCATCGACGGACAGGTGACCGTCGATGAGGGCACGCGTGAGGGACGAATTGTCCTGCGGCACAAGTCGCGTCAACTGCTCGACGACGTGGCGCGGTTGCTGTTGCGCTTCGGCATCTCGACGGTGATCGCCGCGGTCGGCGGCCGTTGGGAGCTCTCCGTGGTTGGTGTGGATGACCAGCGCCGGTTCCTGCAGGAGATCGCGGTCCACGGCGAGCCGGCGCCTGCGGCCGAGGCACTGCTGGCCATCGTGCGAGAGCGGTCAGGGGGCCGTGTGCCCGCTGCTGGTAGAGGTGATGCTGGGGATGGTCCGCGTGCGTCGCGCGTGACGATAGGCCCGGAAGACCTCGACGACGAGATCTTCGGTGACCACGGATACGACCTGGAGCGAGTCTCGGAACTGCTCGACAGCCTCGATCTCGACCTGGAGGCTGCCAACGATGTGCTCTGGGACGAGGTCGCATCGATCGAGGCCGACGGGGTCGAAGAGGTCTATGACGCAACGGTGCTCGGTGCACGCATAACTTCATCGCCAACGGCATCGCAGTCCACAACTCCATCGAGCAGGACGCCGACATGGTGATCCTCCTGCACCGCGAGGCGGCGTACGAGAAGGACTCTCCTCGCGAGGGTGAGGCCGACCTGATCGTGGCCAAGCACCGCAACGGCCCGACCGACACGATCGTTGTCGCTTTCCAGGGACACTTCAGCCGCTTCACCAACATGGCCACGAACTTCTAAGCCTCACCGGTTGCCAGGTGCAGCGAATGCCGTACAGCCGCCACGGTCGCTAGGAGATGTCGGCGCGCCGCGTGAGGTGACTCCATGTCCGGGTCCGTACCACCCTTCTGCCGTTCCAGCCCGCGACGATGTCGACCGCCCAACTCGCGGCGGTCTCCTACTTGGCCCGCTACTCCGGGCGCACCCACGCCCTGTACGCCTTCCAGCTGCGGGAGTGGTTCGCCTGGTGCGAGGGCAACGGGCTCGACGCGCTGGCCGGGATCCAGCGAGCCCACGTCGAGCTGTACATCCGACAGCTCGGCGACCGCGGGCTGATGGACTCCTCCGTCGTCACGATGATGCACGCCGTCCGCGGGTACTTCCGCTTCGCCCACATCGACGGGCTCATCGCCGCCGACCCGGCCGTCTACGCCCGGCTGCCGAAGGTCCACCGCGACGAGTCCCGCACCCAAGGCCTGGACCGGCTCGAGCTGATCCGGTTCCTGCAGGTCGCCCAGACCCTCACCGTCCACCACGGCGCGCTGGCCTACCTGCTCGGCATCAACGCCCTGCGCGCCTCGGAGGCTGCGGCCGTCCGGATCGAGGACTATGCCGACACGTTGCGCGGCTACCGCGTCCTGCACCTGGTCGGCAAGGGCAACAAGCCCGCCAGCATGCCGCTACCGTCCCCGTGCTCCGAGCACTGGAAGCCTGCCACGGCCAGCGCACATCGGGACACCTGGTGCTGCGAACCGCGCCCGGGCAACCTCGACCGACACGGCGTCCACTTCCTCACCGCCTACGTCGCCGGCGTCTGAACGGTCGCGCAGACGCCAGCGTCAACAAGCCCGGGCGAAGGCATCCCCCAGGACATGCCGGGACACGCACAGCACCCGACTTGGTGCCGGCCGCGACGCCCTGCCTGCCCAGCTCTTGCCGCGCTTTTGTACAACTACGCTATTTGCGCGGTATCTTGGGGCCATGAGTGAGATCACCGTCAGTGATGCGCGGGCCCGGCTGGCCGACGTGGTGGATGCCGCACGTGTGCAGCATGACCCGGTGTACCTAACCCGTCGAGGGCGGCGGGTCGCGGCGGTCATTGACGCGGACGACCTCGACGGGTTGATCGCCGCCGCGGAGGACCTGGCTGACCTCGAGGCAGCACGGGCAGCGCGCGAGGAGATGGCCGGTGGGCAGGCTGCGATCCCGTGGGAGCAGGTCAAGGCCGACCTCGGCCTGGCATGACCTATCGCATCGAGGTCGCCCCGCGCGCGATCCGTCAGCTCCGGAAGCTCGAGCCTTCAGCGCGGCGGCGAGTGCAGGCCGCGATCGAGCTGCTCGCCGAGCAGCCGCGACCCAGCGGAGCCAAGAAGCTGGTCGGAGGGGATGGTGAGTGGCGTGTGCGCACCGGGGACTACCGCGTCGTCTACGAGGTCCGTGACGACGTGCTCCTGGTGCTCGTTGTGGCCATCGGCGACCGTCGAGACATCTATCAGCGCCGTTGACAGAACCTCGGCGTCTCCAACGAGGGTCCCTTTCCGCATGCCGGGCGCCCCCGACAACGTCCTGTCGTGCCGATGAGGGTGAGGTGCTTCTACCACCCGGGGTCGGCTCGACAGAGCTCGCTGATCTGGTCGTTCACTTTCCGAGGAGTCCTCTCACCTGATCCCTGTCGCCGCCCATCAGTGCGTGAAACTCCCAATCCTCGATGGCTGCGGGTCCATTTAGGACCTCGTTGAGAGCGTTGTTGATCCAGCGGAGTTCGTCGCGGTCAAAGTCCATGCTTGGACCGTAGTGGCACTGCGCCTACACGATCCCGCCGCGACCCGTACGGCTCGGGGCCGCGTCACACCGCAAGGTGGGTGACATCGGCCTTCGGTTGCCTCTTGCATCCAACGATGCACAAACCAATCCGGCTCATCCCAATCGAGGGTGTAGTTGGGGTCTGGGACTTGTGACCACCGTGTCGGCGTCGACCAGTTCGCCCCACGTCGCTACGCAGCTGACGCTGATCTACGAGCACGGAAGGACCGATCGCAGTCCCCGAGTCCTTACGGACGAACGCGGATGATCGTCTTCCCGTTGCGTCGCTCGGTCGGGTTGAGGGCGGCGACGGCGTCGTCGAGGGTCGCGACGTTGCCGATGTTCGTCCGCAGTCGTCCGTCACGCACCCGCTGGACGATCTCACCCAGTTGGGCACGATCGGACTCGACAACGAAGTCGACCGCCAGGCCGTCGGCGGGCCGCGCCTCGGGCGGCCCGACGATGGTCACCAGCGTTCCTCCGGCCCGAATCAGGCCTGCGGACCGCTTCTGGATGTCGCCGCCGATGACATCGAAGACCAGATCGACTTCGCCGACGTCTTCGAGGGCGTCGTTGTCGAGGTCGACGAACTCCTGCGCGCCGAAGTCGAGCGCCGTCTGACGGTCGGCGGCGCGTCCGGTGCCGATGACGTAGGCACCGGCCTCACGTGCGAGCTGCGTCACCATCGACCCGACTGCGCCGGCCGCGCCGTGCACGAGGACGCTCTGCCCCGCCTGAAGGCGGCCGTGCTCGAACAGTCCCTGCCACGCGGTCAGGCCCGAGATCGGCAGGCTCGCGCCCACCGTGAAGTCGACGTCGCCCGGCAGCGGCGCGAGGTTGCGTGCCTCGACGGCCACATACTCGGCCAGGGTGCCGTCGCGATGCCAGTCGGTGAGGCCGAACACCCGCTGTCCCACCGACAGCCCCGTCGTGCCATAGCCGAGGGCGGTGACCACTCCGGCCAGCTCGTGCCCGGGGATCGACGGTGTTCGGTCACGGTCGCGGCGATCGGTCCAGGTCGAGGGCCACGCCAGCTCAGTCGGGACGAATCCCGACGCATGAACCTGAACGACGACGTCGTTTATCGCTGCCTGCGGCTCGGGCCGCTCCACCAGCGTCATCCCGGCCGTTCCCGCAGCCTGGTCGGTCACCACGATCGCCTTCATTTGGACACCTCTCTGTATCGGTTGCTCCTACCGCTTCGGGAGCCGCCGGTCCGACCGCACGGTCCCGAGCTCATTCCTAGCCAAGACGAAATGTAATATCTAGTCCAAAATCAGGAGGATGCGTGAGCCAGACTGTTGCTGCCCGCTCGCTGACGGTAAAGGGCGAACGAACCCGAGCCAAGATCGTGGACACGGCCGCCACCTTGATGCTCACAGACGGTGTGGCCCGGACCACGATCGAAGGCGTCTGCTCGGCCGCGGGTGTCGGAAGATCGCAGGTGTACCACTACTTCGAGGACAAGAGCGATCTGGTTCGGGCCGTGATCGAGCGGCAGGCCGAACTCATCTTCGGCGGGCAAGAACCCCATCTCGCACAGATCCAGGGGTGGGAGAGCTGGGAGGCATGGCGCGACTTCGTGGTCGAGACTCAGAGAAGGGCCGGATGCGTCGGTGGGTGCCCGCTTGGTTCGCTTGCCAGTGAGTTGGCCGACGACGATGAGTTGACTCGCCAGGTCCTGCTCAAGAGCTTCCAGCGGTGGGAGCGCGCCCTCCTCGGCGGAGTCCAGCGGATGAGAGACCTCGGCCTGCTGCGTCAGGACGCGGACACGGCCCACCTGGCGACCACCCTTCTGGCGGCACTGCAAGGCGGTCTGCTGCTGTGCCAGACCTGGAAGGAAGTCTCTCCGCTGGAAACTTCTCTCAACGGGGCCATCGGGTACCTGCGAACATTCGCCGTCTAGCGAGGACTTGCTCCACGTGACGTGCGGCCTCGGAGCTGAGTCGCGCACCGTCGTCTCCTCCCGGCGCTCACAGTGGTATGCCGCTGACCTCGCCCCGCGCGCGACGTGACGTTCCGCGCCTACCGAGCAGAGCGGCATACGGCCAATGGCGTATGCCGCCGGGCTCGGTGGCGTGGTCAGTGGCGAGCCCGCGCCACATCCGTGTGTGTGAAGTCGTCCCCGACGAACAGCAGCGGCTCCCCGGCCGTCACCGACAGCGCATAGGCGAAGCAGTCGCCGAAGTTGAGCCGTGCCGCCGAACCGGAGCCGCGGCCGTAGCGGCGGTGGGCAGCCCGCGCGACCTCTCCCTCGCGCGCTGAAACCGGGACCACCTCGATGGCGAGTGCCTCGATGACTTGGTCCAGACGCTCACCATGGGCGCTGGACCGGGAGTCGGCGACAATGCTCACCTCGAGCCAGGTGGCCACGGACATCCGGCACGTTGCGGCCGCCGCCGCGGCGAGGAGGCGCTGCCCTTCGTCTTCGCCGTTGAGGATGGCCATGAGTGCCGACGAGTCGACGATCACCGGGGCAGCCCCGTCGCCTCGTCATAGAGGTCTTCGACAGTGCGGATCGTGGGGTGGTCGTTCCCGGGATCGTCCTGGTACTCATGAACGAGACGAGTGACGAGGTCGACCTTGCGAGCCACTCCGGCCTCATGCGGATCGGCGCCGTACGTTCGGAGGAGTAGCTCCAGGGCCTCTTCGATGGCGCTGGTCTGGTTCTTGCCGGTCACGCGGGCCGCCTCGCGCGCAAGCGCATGCACCCGTTCGTTCTTGATGTTCAGGCTCATGGCACCAGTCTACCTATCGAGATGTCTACCCTTCTACCATGAGTGCGCGGCGGAGTACACCGGACTTCTCGAAAATCTCCGGAGACAAACATGATCCGCTGTCGCATCTGCACTGTCGGTGACGACCACGAGGTGGCTGCCCAAACGGGGCACCGAACGAATGAGGAGAACATCGTGAAGTACCTGATCGTGATGCACGTCGACCCGACCGTTCTGGAACAGCTCACCGACGAGCAGCAACAGGCCATCGGGGAGGGCCACGCCGCCTTCATGGCCAAGACCAAGGAGAGCGGGGAGTTCATCAGCACCCAAGCGCTCGGAGACCCCAGCAAATCGAAGGTCGTGCGCAGCAACGGCGTCGAGCCGGAGGTGACCGACGGGCCGTTCGTCGAGGCCAAGGAGTTCCTCGGCGGCTTCTACCTCGTCGATGTCGAGGACGAGGCCCGCGCCATCGAGCTGGCGAAGCAGATCCCCGATGCCCGCATCCCGGGACTGGCTCTGGAGGTCCGCCCCGTCGTCTTCGCGGACCTGGGGAACGATTGAGCAGTCCGATGCGCGAGAGTGAGGGTGTGTGGCAAGAACTCGCGCCGCGCACCCTCGCTCGCCTGCTCCGCAGCTACGGCAACGACCAGTTCGAGCTGTGCGAGGACGCCGTGCAGGACGCACTCGTCGACGCACACCGACAGTGGCAGGGCCAGCTGCCTGACGACCCGCAGGCCTGGCTGGCGACCGTGGCCCGCCGTCGATACGTCGACCGGGTCCGCGCCGATGCCCGCCGGCGCGAGCGTGAGACGCGGGCCACGAGGCTCGAGGCCCCGCTGGTCCATGACACGCCCGACAGCGACTCGATCCACCATGACGACGCCCTGCTCATCCTCCAGCTCTGCTGTCACCCAGGCCTGCCCCGATCGGGTCAGGTCGCGCTGACGCTTCGTGCGGTGGCGGGGCTGACGACGCGCCAGATCGCGAACGCCTACCAGCTGCCCGAGGCGACGATTGCCCAGCGGATCACCCGCGCCAAACGGCGGCTGACCGAGCTGGACCGAGTCTTCCCGAAGCCCCACCGCGTCGACGAGCGCATGGCCTCGGTGCTCGACGTGCTGTATGTCATGTTCACCGAGGCTCACCACACGACGAGCGGCGCTCCGGCCCAGGACACCGATCTGGCCGCAGAGGCCATCCACCTCGCCCGCCTGCTCCGGCAGGCAGTGCCCGACTCCACCGAGGTGGCCGGACTGCTGGCGCTCATGCTGCTGACTGAGGCACGCCATCCAGCCCGGATCGGCCCGCGGGGACAGCTCATCCCGCTCGACGAGCAAGACCGACAGAGGTGGCATCGACCCTTCATCGACGAGGGCCTCGCACTGCTCGACGACGTGACGCCTGGCGCCCGACCCGGCCCCTATCTCCTCCAGGCCTGCATCGCTGGGCTGCATGCCTCAGCGCCCGACACCGAGGCGACGGACTGGAGCGAGATCCACGCCCTCTACACGGTGTTGGAGCTTCAGACCGGCGGGCGGAACCCCACGATCACGCTCAACCGCATCGTCGCCCAGTCCATGGTCCAAGGCCCCGCCGACGCCCTGAGCGCTCTCTGTCGGAACTGGCGCAGGGGCATCCGCAGCTGCCCCGACTCGAATCGGTCCGGGCACACCTGCTCGAACGCTCCGATCGCCCTGACGAGGCGATCTCGGCCTACCGGCAGGCGATCGCGGCGACCGTCAACGTTGCCGAGCAGCAGTACCTCCGAGACCGACTGCGCCGGCTCGCGCGGTAGGAACCACAAGCAGAAGCCAGCCGTATGCCGCTGAGCCGGCTCAGCGGCATACTCAAGTTGGTCTGTGGCTGGGCTGGGAGGTCCGCGCATGACCGCAGGTATGCACCGCCTACTTGGCGTTCTCATCGGGCTGGTGGATCCCCAGAATGTTGCCCTCGGTGTCGAGGTAGTACCCCTGCCACGCCATGCCGGTCAGCGCGTGTTTCTCCTGTGCCAGCCGGCCGCCGGCATCAAGGATCTTCTTCTCCGCGGCGTCGTAGTCGTCGACGCCGAGCGTCAGCACCGCCCCGTTCGTGGCGGCGCCCGGGCCGCCGCCCGGAGCCGGCCGCTGCATGAGTGCGCCGTTGATGCCCGGCGTGCCCTCCCCGCCGGTCGTGGCGCCGAGATACGGCGATCCGACGAAGTCGCTCCAGTCCTCGAACGTCCACCCGAAAGCGGTCTCGTAGAACGCGCGGGCGCGCGCGATGTCGTCGACGTGGATCTCGAAGTGGATCGGACGGTTCATGTGCACTCCTTGGTCAGGGCCCGCCAGTCGCGGGACGTCGGCTCCATCCTTGTGCCACCCCCTGACAGCAGGGAAGTGAGCGGCTGGACGTTTCGCGCCCACCGAGCTGAGCGGCATACGGCCAATGGGGTACGCCGCTGGGCTGGGTGATGACTTCACCCATACGGCTGTGGCGCGGGCTCGCTCTTGACCACGCCACCCACGTCGGCGGCGTGAATCTCTGGTGCGTGCCTGTGCAGTGTCCCGTACGGTCGAGCCGTGATCAGCTACCCCGCTTTCGGTGTGCAGGTGAACACACCACGACTCGAACTGCGGGCGGCGACCGACGACCTTCTTGCGCAACTGGCCCCGTTGGTTCGGGAGGGCAAGGCAGCGGCGGACCCACTGCCCTACGACGACCCGATGTCGCTGTACGAGAGTGACCCTGAGCTGCGGGTGCAGCGATGGCTAGAGGGCATCTGGCGTGGCCGGGGCAGGGTCGAGCCGGACTTCTGGCGCCTGTACTTCGCCGTGATCGTCGATGGTGAACCAGTCGGGATGCAGGACCTCATCGGCGACCGGTTCTCCACCCTCGGCACGGTGACGACGTTCTCCTGGTTGTCGGCGGACGCGAGAGGCCAGGGCGTGGGAAGAGAGATGCGCGAGGCCGTCCTCCATCTGGCCTTCGAAGGGCTGGGCGCACGGGAGGCGAGCAGCGACGCGTTCCTCGACAATGCCGGTTCCAACGCGGTGTCGAAGTCGTTGGGATATCGCGAGAACGGCACTGACTGGGACACCCGCCAGGGCGAACCGGCCCTCCTGCAGCGCTGGCGTCTCACCCGAGAGTCCTGGCTTCAACGGCGCCGTGACGACATTGAACTCCGTGGTGACGCGGCCTGCCGCGAGTTCCTTTCGCGTAGACGCTGATACGCACTGCTCCTCCGCGCAATCACACACAATAAATGTTGTATGCCGCTGGGCTCGCTTCCAGCGCAACCCGAGGTGTGCCACCAGTGGGGGCTGTGGATCAGGCGTGCAGAGTCGGTCGATAGGTGAGCTCCTGAGTGCGGCCGTCGAGGGTGCGGCTCTCGACCAGCTCCAGGTCGAAGTCGTCCGCGCCCTGGAAGATCGGCTCCAGTCCGGTCTTGCCGGTGATGACGGGGAAGAGCGTCACCTGCACGTGGTCGACGAGTCGGGCGGCCATCAGCGCCCGGTTCATCGACAGGCTGCCGTGCGAGCGCAACGGCACGTCCGACTCCTTCTTGAGCCGGGTGACGACATCGACGGCGTCACCGTCCACCACCGTCGCGTTCGGCCAGTCGAGCGGGCCTTCGAGTGTCGATGAGATGACCGTTGCCGGCATGTTCCGCATCCGCGTGACCCAGGGATCACCCACGGACTCCTCGGTGCCCGAGGCAAACATCTCCGCGAAGAGCCGATACGTGTTGGCCCCGAAGATCATTCGTTGCTCCTGGTCGAACAGCTCGAGGCGGCGATCGAGCAGTTCAGGGCCTTGCTTGCCCCAGTAGCCGGTCCAGTCGCCCCCGGCGGCAGCGAAGCCGTCGAGGCTGGAGAAGACGTCGAAGGTGTAGGTAGCGGTCATGATCTCTCCTCAGGATCTGTTGATCGGGTTCTGCTCTCCTACGTTGGTGGGGTGCGCGCTCATGCCCGGTGGATGCCGTACTGGTCACGCACGACCTGGCGGGTCGGCTCGTCGGTTGCGGTGACGATGGCGCGGAAGTAGTCCTCGATGCCGCCGGGCGTGACGATGAGCAACAGGGTCACCGCTGCCGTGTCGACGGTGAAGTGGTGCGGTACGCCGCGGGGTAGGAACAGGAAGCTCCCCGGCCCGGCGGGCAGGACGTCGGCGCCGCAGTACGCGGTCAATGACCCATCGAGGATGTAGAAGCTCTCGTCTTCCCGGTCATGAACGTGGCGGGGCGGTCCCGTCGTCAACGTGGACTCGATCACGGTGAGCGAGCCTGCGGTGGAGGCGGCCGACGCCTTGGTTCCCGGCTCATCCGGGCGTGATGGCAAGCCTTGTTCCGCGGACAGGGCGTAGCCCGTGACGGCACCCGACCCGTGGCGAACGGCTTGGCTCATTCTTCGTCACCTCGACCGGGTCGCGTCGGCGGGCGCCAGGTCGAGCACCGTGGCCGAGGCTGCCGTGAGTACGTCAAGGTCGGCCGCTGCCCATGGCGTGCTGGAGACGAAGATCAGGTGCTCGATTCCCCAGCCGGCGACCCGTTCACAGCGCTGCACGAGCTGCTCGGTCGTCTCGTCCTGGGCCAGGCGAGTGCTCATGGTGCTCTCGATGTCCTCTGGAGAGCGCCCGAGTGCTTCGCAATGCCGGGCCAGGACCGCGAGCTTGCGCCGGACCGTGGCGCCGTCGTCGGGCACGTCGAAGAGGTTGCAGGCGTCCGCGTGCTGGGCCACGAGGCGAAGCGTCCGCCGCTCACCGGTGCCTCCGACGAGCAGCGGCACACGGTGTTCGGGAAGGGGCCGAAGGAAGGGGCGCCTGAGACGGACGTTCCGGCCGGCGAACGCCTCCTCGTCCCCAGTGAGCATCCGCTTCACCACTTCCAGGGTCTCCTCGAGCAGCTCGAAGCGCTGACCCGTGGAGGGCGCCGGCAGCCCGAGGTCGGGTGTCTCCGGCGTCTCGTAACCGGCGCCGATGCCCAGCCACGCCCGTCCACCAGAGAGGGCGTCGAGTGTCGCGACAACGTTGGCGAGCAGCGCGGGTGGGCGCAGGACGACGTTCGTCACGAGTGTGCCGAGCCGTACCCGCTCGGTGTGGCCCGCGAGATAGCAGAGCACACCGTATGCCTCGAGCATGTCGTCGGCGCCGGCCGTCACCGTCGGGTCGACCTGGGCCAGGTGATCGGGGACCCAGACGGTGTGCAGGCCGCCCTCGTCCGCTGCCCGGGCAGCCTGGAGCAGCCCGTCGCGGACGGGGCGGTCCTGCCACGAGTAGTTCGTGAGGCTGATACTCAGCCGCATCGGTGAATCCTCCGGTCGCGCACCTGCTGACCGTTTCGACGCTACGTCTCGCTTGGTAGCCTCAACAGGTCCAAGTCCCTCCCGAACGACCAGACCAAGTTCGTCCGCCCCGGCGCCGGGCATGGGAGCCGCCGATGGAGCTCTTCCTCGACCGAGGCGACGACCGCAGCCTGAGCAGGCAGCTCTACGACCAGCTCAGGGACGCGATCGGGGACGGCCGGCTGCCGCCGGGAGGCCGGCTGCAGCCCACGCGGGTGGTCGCCGAGGAGCTCGGGGTCGCCCGGTCGACAGTCACCGAGGCCTACGGCCGACTCACCGCCGAGGGCTACATCGAGGGCCGCCGAGGCGGCGGCAGCGTCGTGCAGGCCAATGCCGCCGCCCACGCCCCGCCGGCGCCGGCCCGCACCGCGCTGACGCCCACCCCCGAGGCCTCGGCGGTTCGGCGCTACAGCACCGACTTCGCCGCTGACGCGCGCTACGACCTCACACCGGGGCGGGTCGACGCACGGCTGTTCCCGCTCGTCGAGTGGCGGCGCTGTGCCAACCGGGCCCTCGGCGAGCTCGCCGGCCAGCTCGGCCACTACACGAACCCCATCGGCAGCTCCGAGCTCCGGCGAGCCGTGACGCAGTGGCTCACTCGGTCACGCGGCATCGCCGCCACTCCCGACCAGATCGTCATCACGCACGGCGCCGGGAACGCCGTGGACGTGCTCGCCCGGGTGCTGCTGCGTCCGGGCGACGTGGCGGCCGTCGAGGAGCCGGGCTACCCGCCGGTGACCAATCTCCTGCGCTCACAGGGCATTGAGGTAGTCGGCGTGCCGGTGGACGAGGACGGCCTTGTCGTCGACGCGCTCCCGGACGCGGCGCGACTCGTCTATGTCACCCCTTCACACCAGTACCCGCTCGGTATGGCCCTGCGCCGGGACCGCCGGCTCGCGCTCCTGCGCTGGGCGAGCCGGTGCGGCGCTGCCGTGGTCGAGGACGACTATGACAGCGAGTTCCGCCACTCGAGCAGTCCGATGGAGCCGCTCCACCGCCTCGACCGCGACGGAAGGGTCATCTACGTCGGTACGTTCAGCAAGATCCTCAGCCCGGTGGTGCGCATCGGATTCGCGGTCGTGCCACCGGGACTCGTCGAGGCGGTCACCGCTGTACGCCAGGCGGTGGACTTCGGGCCGTCGCCGCTCGTCACAGTGGCGCTCACCGACTTCGTCGACCGCGGGCACCTCGACCGGCACCTGCGCCGAGCCCGAAGGGTTTATGCCACGCGTCACCGGGCGATCATGGCGGCCCTCACCACGCTGGCGGGCTCCGAGGTGACGCCGCTGCCAAGCCAGGCGGGCCTTCACGTGGCCGTGCTCGCCGAGGCAGCCGCGGACGTCCGGGTGTTCGAGCGCGCGAGCCACCGCGGACTGCGGCTGTCGAGCCTGGGCTCGACCTACCAGTTCGGCGAGCCGCACGCCGGGATCGTCCTCGGCTTCGGGGCAATCGCCACGGCAGCTGTACCGGATGCGATCGAATTGCTGGGCAGCTGCCTGGCCTGACCGCGAGGCAAGACCCCCGGGCTAGCCCCGGGCAGCCCCTCGTGTGGTGCATGACGGCGCCTGCTCGCGGCGCGGGTTCGGCGAGAAGGACCGCGCCAAGGGTGACCGGGTCACCCCGTGACACGCCGTTGCATCTGGCCTCGGTCTCAAACCAGTCCGGCATCGGCGACGTGAGCGACTACGGCTGGCGCGAACCCGAGTTCGACGATGCGGCGCTGGCCCGCTTTGCGAGCCTCGTCTCCGGCTGGCGGCTGGAGCACGAGCCGGGCACCTGGTTCGCCTACTCCAACGCCGGATACGAGCTGCTCGGACACCTCCTCGCGACCGTCGGCGGGCAGTCGTTCGAAGCCGTGTTCAAGTTGCGAGTGCTGGATGCTGCCGGGATGGCCACGAGCACCTTCCTTGGCACCGACACCGTCTGGGGTGTGATCGAGCTGCACCGCACCGACCTGGCCTTGCCGCTGCTCGAGCTCTGGCTGCGGGTCCAACCGGATTCCTCCGTGGGTTGGCACATGACGGGATTGGCCCACGAGATCGACGGTCATCGCGAGGCTGCCGTTGTGACAGCTCCTCACTGCGCTCCAAGGAGACGGTGTCGGTGGGCCGGTCTAGTGTCTCGGCATGGTGACCTGGCATCTCACGATCGACTCGAACGACCCAGCGCGGATGGCCCGGTTCTGGGCTCCGCTGTTGGGCTATGTGCCGCAGCCGCCCCCCGATGGCTTCGACTCCTGGCTGGCCTACTACCAGTCCGTGGTGCCCGAGGAGGGCCTAGGCGGCGACCCGGACGACTACATCGACCGGATCATCGACCCGGCGGGCGAAGGGCCGAATATCTGGTTCCAGCCGGTGCCGGAGAAGAAGACCGTCAAGACCCGCTTCCACTTCGACCTGTACGTGGCCGACCGTTCCGCCCCGATGGAGGAGATCATCGCGACAGTCGATGCCAAGGTGGCTGAGCTGGTCGAGCTCGGCGCGACAGTCGACCATCCGAACCGGATCGACACGGACACCCTGCAGCGGTACGGGGTGGTGATGCACGATCCCGAAGGGAACGAGTTCTGCGTCGCCTGAGGCTCAGGCGTCCGGCCCAGTCTTCGACGACTGATCTCAAGCCCCCCGTGACACATCGTGTCCGTTTCGAGCGGCAGCGACAGGCGCTCGCGTGCGAGCCGGCCACGCGCCCGAGGACACGCACGGCGCGAAGCCGGCTCAGCGGCATACGAAATTTGCCGTATGCCGCTGAGTTGCCTTCCAGCGCAACTGTGGATCACGGGCTGGTGCGAATCCGGAAGACTGGGTAACGGTCCGCGAGCGCCTCGAACTCCGACAGCGGGGCGCGCCGGTCCACGGGAATGTGGGGACGGGCGCCCGGAGCCACGGCGAGGTACCGACGGAGCACGGGCGCTCGCAGCTCCACTGGTATCTCTTCCAGCATGACCGCCTCGCGCCCGCGCCGACGCAGGATGGCGTGGCCACCGGCGGCCTTGACGTTGCGGACCCAGTTCGTCTTCGGCCCGAGCATCGACACCAGGTAACGCTCGCCATCGTGCTCGGCGATGGCGACCGGGACAGACACCGGCCGTCCTGAGCTCCTGCCGACGACCTCCAAGGTGGCCGCGTGTCGTGGCGAGAAGAGGCCTGAGCCGTAGAGCAGTGCGTCGAACCGGTTCACCGCTCGCATGAACGCGCCCGGTCGACCGCCCTCATACAGTCGACGCTTGAGCGCGCCTACGCGGCGGACCAGCGTCCGGATGACGGTCTTCATTGGTCAGGCCGGGGACGGCGTTCGCGGAGTCCTCCACAGCAACGTGACCGCGACGACTCCCACGAGGGCTGGCAGCATCCCGACCCAACCAAGCAATGGCGGCAGTCCCGTGTCCCCGGACGTGTCCCTGACGATCAGGTTGAACACGGCAATCCCGGCACCGAGGGCGAAGATCGACGTCGCGAGGCTGCGCGCCCACCGCCGGCCGGTCTTCACTGCCCGGATGGCCAGAGCCCAGCCGATGGTGCCGAGCGCTCCGAGAACGGACAGATAGATCAGCCAGGTCATCGCGGCGGAGTCGATGCGCCCCTGCGAGTAGGCCGGGTAGCCAGCCTGGAGGTGCTTGGTCAGCACGTTGCCGGTCGCCCGGTCGATGAACGGGACGATGGCCGCAACAACGGTGAGCCCGAGGCCCGCGTACATCGCGCCGATGGCTGACTGTTGACGACGGATCGTTGACATGACACTTTCTCCCTGCGTAGCGCATACCTACGTTGTAGGTTTTGGACGGTCTCTACGATAAGGACCGACGGTGTAGATTGCAACGCGATAGGACGACCTGTGACGAGACGCCCACGCGGAAAGCCGGCCGGATTGAGCCGCGAGCTGATCGCCCGTGCGGCCGTGGAGCTCGTCGATCGCCACGGCTTGGAGGCTTTCGGCGTGCGACCTCTGGCCTCCGAGCTCGGCGTCGATCCGATGTCGATCTACAACCACATCAAGGGCAAGGCGGCGCTGCTCGACGCCATCTCCGAAGCCGTCCTGACCGAGGCCACCGCTACCGCCGTCGATTGGCCGGACGACTGGAAGGACGTCGCGCGGGAGATGGCGCGCGGCTACCGAGACATGGCCATACGCCATCCGCGGGTCTTCCCGCTGTTGGCGACGCGTGCGCAGACCTCGGCCATCGCCCTCGAAGCCGTCGAGCGGGTGTCCGCGGCCATGCGTCGCGCCGGGCTCACGGACCAGACCGTCGCGGACGGCCCGATGGTCCTCTTCGGCTTCCTCAACGGATACCTCCTCGCCACCCTGACCACGGACCCCAGCGGTCTCGACGAGCCGGCGACGGGCGTTGCGCAACCGCGCTTCGAACCCGCCGAGTACCCGACCCTCGCGAGCCTGTCTTCCCTGCAAGCGGGCTTCGGTGGCGATGCGGAGTTCGACCGGATGCTGGAAACGGTCCTGCGAGGTATCGCCGCGACCGAGCCGAGCCGGGATTGACGCAGTGGTTCACCGCGAGGGGCACGTCCGCGCAGTCGCAGCTCAGCGGCATACGACACATGCCGTCGAGTGGCAGGTCGCCGGTCGACGTAGTGTGGGCACGTGGTCGTCGACAACGTCAGCCGAATGGTGCAGCGGCGGCTGGGCCTCGCCCTGCGAGCGCGCGTGGCCGGCGAGGACGCCCCCGAGCGGGCCCAGCGAATCTGGGGCACGACGGGCCATCGCTGGTTCACGCCGGAGGACCCCATCTGGCGCGTCCATGCCGATGCCTCGATGTTCGCGGGCGGGATTGCGTCCCTGCTCCTGCAGTCGCTGCACCCGTTGGCCATGGCCGGTGTGGCGGGGCACAGCGGCTACAAGAGCGACCCATGGGGGCGCCTGCAGCGGACGAGCCACTACATCGCGACGACGACGTACGGGACGATTGAGGACGCCGAGGCCGCCATCGCCAAGGTGCGCGCCATCCACGAGCGCGTCCGAGGGCGCGACGAGCGCGGACGTGCCTACCGGGCCAGCGACCCGCACCTGCTCCTCTGGGTCCACGTCGCCGAGATCGACTCCTTCCTCCGCGCGTACCAAGCGTTCGGCGCCCGCCCCCTGGGCCCGCGTGAGATGGACCGCTATGTCGAGCAGACAGCCGTAGCCGCGCGACTGCTCGGCGTTCCCGAGCCCCCGACGGACACGCTGGGTCTGCGCCGCGTCCTCGATTCCTACCGGCCGGAGCTCGAGGGGACCGCAGCTGCGCGGGAAGCGGCTCGGTTCCTCCTCCTCGAGCCGCCGCTGCCGCTCGTCGCACGGCCCGGCTACGGGACGCTCGCGTCCGGAGGGGTGTCACTGCTACCCCACTGGGCGCGAGCCATGCTCCGCATACCTGTCCCTACCCTCGTGGCCCGCGGCCTCGCGCAGCCCCTGGGCCGGCTCGGGGTCGCCGCGGTTCGGTGGGGGATGGCGGGCGTCGAGGCCAGACGCCCACACCTCGCCGCTCGTGCGCTCGAGTCTGGCGAGGCCTGACCCCTCCAATCGAGTGAACGGCTCTCGGCCCCGAAGGCGTTCACTTGATTGTGCTGTATGCCGCTGAGTTCCCTTCCAGCAGAAGTGACCTTCCCCTCCTGCCCGCCCGGTCGAGCCACCCGGGGTCGCACTACCCTTGTTGGATGAGTGACCTGTCAAGCGTGGAGCCCTTTGGAGAGCACTACTTCCTCGTGCGAGGTGAAGAGTCCGGCGACGCGGTGGCCACGCGCTTCTACGTGGACCCCGGCTTCATGGAGCGGCTGCAGGTGCCCGGTGCCACGGAGGCGGAGGTGGTGAGGGCGAGCCTGTCGTACCTCCTGAGGCACCAGCGCATCGACGAGCTGCCACCACAGCTGGATCTGGACGACGTGGCGGCCGCCTATGACGAGTTCGAGGACCACCTCCGATCCACGCTGACCTCGACGCATGAGTAGCACGCGTAAAGCGTGACGGGCGCTTCCGAGCGGTGGCCGCACGTCAGCCGAGCTCGTCGCGGCTCCTACGATGAGATGAATGCGCTTGCTGGCGGACTCACCCGCCGATGGCGAGGCTGAGACCGCGAGTCCCCTCAGGCTTGAGCGTCATTGGAGAGATGAGAGGTCGTGGTGGCGGAGAAGGTCGATTTCAAACGCGAGCTGCGTAGGTTGTATGCACCCAGGCGCACACCCTCGTCCGTCGAGGTGCCCGAAATGGTGTTTCTCATGGTCGACGGACACGGCGACCCGAACACGTCGGCGCAGTATCGCGACGCGGTGTCGGCGCTGTTCTCCGTCTCCTACACCGCGCGGTTCGCGCTCAAGCGCGCCGGGGTCCTCGACTACGGGGTGATGCCCCTCGAGGGCTTGTGGTGGGTGCCCGACATGGCGACGTTCTCGACCGAGGACAAGTCCGCCTGGGACTGGACCATGATGATCATGCAGCCCGACGAGGTGACCGAGGCGGTGTTCGCGCAGGCGAAGTCGGGTGCGGCTGCGAAGAGGTCCTTGCCCGCCCTCGATGAGCTGCGATTGGAGCGGTTTGCCGAGGGACTCAGCGCGCAGGTGCTGCACGTCGGCCCGTACAGCGCCGAGGGGCCGACACTCAGAGCGTTGCACGAGTTCATCGCCGAGCAAGGCCGAGAACTCGCCGGCAAGCATCATGAGATCTACCTCGGCGACCCGGCCCGTTCGGCGCCGGAGAAGTTGAAGACCATCATCCGCCAGCCGATGCGCTGAGGCTGGCGCCCTTGACCGGTTCGCGGTAAGACGCTGGTTGAGCGCCTGGTCTCGTCACAGCGAGCGGTCCGCACAGAACGCCGCCACGATCGGCCCCAGTCGTGCTTGGTCCGGGACATGGCCAACGTGCTCGACGGTGGTCCGCCGGCAGTTCGAGGAAGGCTGCCCAGCTCCATGGGAGGGGAAGGTTCTCGGTGCCGTCATCGAGCCCGCCGCTGACGAGGACCACTGCGGGTCCGTCGTCGCTGAGCCGGTCGTAGCCGATCACCGTGCCATCGGCAGAGGTCACATGGGGCATCGAGCGATCGGCTCCCACTCGGCGCGACGCCTCAAGGTCACAAACGCGCGGTCCCAGCCCAGCGGCATACGACATATCCCGTATGCCGCTGAGCCCGCTTCCAGCGCAAGTGAACTCACGTGGTCGGTGTGGTCGTCAGGAGCGGTGGGGTGGCCGTGGTCTCGAGCATGTCGAGGTAGTGCTGGTTGTACATGACGCCGACGACGTTGCCGAAGGGATCGACGACGGAGGCCGTGACGAAGCCTTCGCCACGCTCGGTGGGCGGCTCGTGCGGCGTCGCCCCGAGCGCGAGCAGCCGGTCGTAGGCGGCTTGGGCGTCGTCGACCGCCCAGTACGTGACGGTTCCGGAGGGGCGGTCGGCCTGTCCGCCGGCGATCCATCTGGCGTCCACGATGCCCAGCTCCGCCTGGCGGTCACCGATCCGGAACTCGACGTAGGCGGGTGCCTCGGTGTCGGGCCGGGCGAAGTAGGGCCGGACACCGAGCAGTTCGGTGTACCAGGCGGCCGCGGCCGCGACGTCGGTGGCGACATAGGTGATGGTGGTCAGTCCGCGCAACATGGGGTTCTCCTCAGTGGACGGCACCCGGCGCCTCCGGGTGCTCCCCAAAGGCTCTCGTGAAAAGTGATCACCTCCTGAGCGCTTTTCTCTGGCATTCTCGGATCGTGCGTGCCGACCGTCTCGTTGCGACCCTGCTGCTCCTCCAACAGCGTGGCCGGGTGACCGCGGCAGAGCTCGCGACCGAGCTCGAGGTGTCGATCGCGACGGCTCGTCGGGATCTCGAAGCGTTGTCCGCGGCCGGCGTCCCGGTCTATCCACAGCCCGGTCGGGGTGGCGGCTGGTCGCTGGTGGGCGGCGCACGCACCGACCTCAGCGGTCTCACCTCGGGCGAGGCGCAGGCGCTCTTCCTGCTCGTTGGGCCCGCCGCGGCCGTCTCGGATGAGGCAAAGGCGGCTCTGCGCAAGCTCGTCCGCGCCCTGCCGCCGACCTTCCGCGACGACGCCGTGGCGGCCGCCGCGGCGACGACGATCGATCCGGCCAGGTGGGGCGATCCAGTCCGACCGGAGCCGGCACTGGTACGCGAGCTGCGACCGGCGGTCATCCAACGACGCCGAGTTCGCCTGACCTATCAGGGCCGTGGCGCCGATCGGTCCCACCGGCTGGTCGAGCCGTTGGGGGTGGTCGACAAGGACGGAGTCTGGTACCTCCTCGCCGGCACCGACCGCGGGCGGCGGACCTTTCGCGTCGACCGGATCGTCGCGGCCGAGCCCACCGACGACCACTTCGAGCGGCCCGCGGACTTCGACCTCGACGCCGCGTGGGGCGACGTCGTCGAGGAGATGGAGGGTCGGCGCTCCCGAGTCCGGGCGACCGTGCTCGTCGACCGCCGCCACGTACCGATCCTCGCGGACCAGTTCGGCCGCCACTGCCACGAGGTTGGGCTCGCGCCCGACGGCCGCGTGCGGCTGCGGCTGGGTGGCTCGATCCCGCTGGACATCGCCAGGATCCTGGCTGGCTGGGGCAACCTCGTCGAGGTCCTCGAACCGCAGTCGGTGCGGGACCTACTCGGCCGGCTCGGCGCCGAGCTCGTCACGGCCCACTCCTGACGCAGGGACGTCGTCGCGGTGCGCCGGCTCGTGACACGCTTTCGCCGGTCAGCCCAAGGTCTCCCGGAGCAGGCTGCCCATGGCCCGGACGCCGGCCACGAGCCGGTCATCGGGGATACCCGAGAAGCTCATCCGCGCGTGATGCGCCTCGGGGCGCTCGGCAAAGAACGGGGCGCCGGGCACGACGATGACGCCGGCGCGGGGGATGAGGAGGTCGCGCTGGAACGCCGCGACGTCAAGACGCTCCGGGAAGGTCACCCAGGTGAAGAGACCCCCTTGGGCTCGGGTCCAGCTGATGCCGTCAGGGAAGTGCTCCGCGATGGTCGTCAGCATGAGGTCGCGCTTGCTCCGATAGGTCGGCAGCATCGACGCGATGTGGCGTTCGATGTCGAAGCCGGCGAGGTAGGCCGTGGCCGCCCGCATGTTGAGGGTGCCGTTCTGGGTGTCGGCCGCGAGCTTGAGGAGGGACATCTTCTCCAGCACCTCCGGCGCGGCCAGGGCCCAGCCAAGCCGGAGCCCGGGAGCCAGGATCTTCGAGAAGCTGCCGAGGTGGACGACGCGGCCCGTCGTGTCGAGGCTCTTGATCGACGGAAACCGCTCACCCTCGTAGCGCAGCTCGCGATAGGGCGTGTCCTCGAGGATGACGACGTCGAACTCCTCGGCGAGCTCGACGAGCCGGCGTCGGCGGGCGAGGCTCAGCGTTCGACCGGTGGGGTTCTGGAAGTCGGGCACGGTGTAGATGAGCTTGACCCTCTCGGTCGTGCGCAGCACCCGCTCGAGGGCGTCGGTGTCCATCCCCTCCTCGTCCATGGGCACCGAGACGTAGTTTGGCTCGCACGGGTTGAACGCGATGAGCGCGCCGAGGAAGGTGGGCCGCTCGGTGACGATGACGTCTCCCGCGTCGACGAAGAGCTTGGCCGTCAGGTCGAGACCCTGCTGCCCGCCCTGGGTGATGAGGACGTCGTCGGCAGTGCAGGGCATACCGTCCGCCGTGAGCCGGGCCGCCACCTGGGCGCGCAGCTCAGGGAGGCCATCGGAGGCGGTGTACTGCAGGGCCGCGGCATTGTCCGGGGTCAGCAGGTCGTCGTAGATCTTGTGCAGCTCGCCGATGGGGAACAGCGTCGGGTCCGGGTATCCGCCCGCAAACGACGTGATCGCGGGGTCTCCTGCGAGAGTGAGGAACTCGCGGATCGCAGATGGCTGGATGCGCTGGGCTCGCCGGGCGAAGTCGGTCATCTGGAACCTTCCTCTGTCAACGCGGTTCGGACTGGAAGGTCAAGCCGGCGGGGCGCCCCTCGCGCAACGCGGCCAGGTGCTCGTCGTAGTTCATGACGTCGAAGAGCGAGGTGCCATCGAGCATCCGAGCCTGGAGACCCTTCTCGCGTGCCTCGATCGCTTCGGCCTTGTCGACGGCTGCCGCGAACTCCGCGTCCGAGCCGATGAGGATGCCGTCGTCGTCCCCGACGATCAGCCCGCCCGGCTCGATGGGGACCCCAGCCACGTCAAGGACAACACCTGTCTCGGGAAGGGCCTGAGCGGCATACGCATTGGGGGCGACTCCGGTGGCCCACACGGGCAACGTCAGCGTGGCAAGGGTGGCGCTGTCGCGACACCGGCCGTGGATGACGAGCGCGGCGAGGCCCCGTCTCTGCGCCTCAGTAGCGAAGAGCTCGCCCGCGACTGCGCGGTCGTCACCACCAGCGTCCACGACGAGGACGTCCCCCGGACCTGACTCGCGGAGCGCGTGGATGACGGACATGAGGTCGCGGTCGGCCTTGGCGGTGACGATGCGCCCGACGGCGTGGCGACCCAGCACGAGCGGCCGGATGACGGGCGTCAGCACGCGGAGCCACGGTGCGGCGTCCACCAGGCTCGTCGTCGACAGGCGTCCCAAGCGGTCGAGCAGATTCTCGGTCGTCACGCGCTCATCCTCACATCCTCGTCGGTTGAGCCTGGGTCGCGGCCCTGCGAGTAGCGTCCGTGACGGTCCGGATCGACGCAACCTTCGTGCCCAATGGCTCCTCCCACACAGACCGGGGGGCGAAGAACTCCTCGTACGCTTCGGGCGGGTCGACGCGCTGGCGGCAGTGCGCAGCTCACGCGACCCCGCGTGCAAGGGCACTCTCAGCGCTGAGCGAGCTCAGCGGCATACGACCTCTGCCGTATGCCGTTGGGCTCCTGATGACCGGTGGCCTCGCGGGCCGGGAGTCTGCAGGATGCCGCGCATGACCTCCGAGCGAGGTCCACGCCGACATAGGGCAGGGGGCCGGACGTCAGCTGGGTCGTCATGACCGATCCCGAGGGCAACGAGTTCTGCATCCTCAGACCCCTGACCCCTGAGCAGAACTCACTGCTGGACGCCATCCGACGCAGGCGTCTTCCTTGACCTTCGCTGGGCGCGTTGCCGACCTACGAGCCGCGTACGAGTGACTCGACGAGGTCGACCGTGACGTCGTCGAGGTGCTCGACCACTGCGTCGGCAAGCGACAGGGCGTCGCGAGCCGGTGGGAACGCTGGCCGCGGAACCGCGATGACGTGCATGCCCGCGCCTGATGCCGAGCGCAGACCGTTGCTCGAGTCCTCAATCGCCACAACGGCTTCCGGTGCGACCTCGAGGTGCGTGGTCACTGCCAAGTACACCCGAGGCGATGGCTTGCCCTCTGCGACCTGCTCCGTCGACATGGTCACCCGGAAGCTGTCGATGAGGTCCGCCGCCGCGAGGACGGAGTCGATGAGCCGGCGCGGCGAGGACGAGGCGAGGCCGAGCGGCCAATGCTGCTCGAGACGACGTACGGCTTCGACCGCGCCGGGCAGGAGCGGCAGGTGCTCGCGATAGCGATCCACCATCCGGGCGATGACGGTCTGTGCCACGACCGGCGCAGGACCCGGAATCCCGACGGTGTCGACGAGGTAGGCCGACCACTCCTGGGTGCTCATGCCCAGCATCAGGTGGGTGGCATCATCGGGCCACGGCCGGTGGTGCTCGGCGGCGAGCCCGCGGCGCATCTCATCCCAGATGCCTTCAGAGTCGATCAGCACGCCGTCGAGGTCGAAGACGACCGCCTGCACGCCGTCACTCATTTGTCTGGGCCCCGTTCCCGCGGTGGTCCTCAGCATTCTGGCCGTTGTCGATGCGCTCGGCCAGGGACACGATGATTCCCTCCGGGCCGCGAACATGGATGCCATTGGTCCATCCTCCGGGGCTCGTCGTGCCGGTCAACCGGAAATCGAGCGCATCCGGCGCCGATGACGTCGCGGCCCCGGGCATAGTGGATTGATGGTCGAACGGATCGCCGTGTTGAGCGACACTCACGGGGTTCTGCCCTGTCTTGACGCTGTACTGGCCGAACCGGATGTGCAGTCCGCTGGTCTGGTTGTGGTAACCGGCGACCTTGCTGCGGGCCCACAGCCCACCGAGGTGCTCGATCGCCTCATGGGTCTCGGTGACCGCGTTCGCCTGGTGCGTGGCAACGCCGACCGTGACCTGATCACCGCCGCGCGGGGAGGGCGGCTACCAGAGGGCACGCCGGCTGTCTGCTCATGGGCAGCCGCCCAGCTGTCCAACGTCCACGTGGAGCTGTTGGCAGCGCTGGAACATCCATTGATCGTGCAGCTCGACGGCGTCGGTGAAGTGCTGTTCTGCCACGGAAGCCCACGCGATGACAACGAGGTCGTGCTGGTCGACACTCGTCCGTCGCGATGGGCAGAGGTGCTAAAGGACGTTCCCGACTCCGTGAGGGTCGTGTGCTCCGGGCACACGCACATGCCGTTCGCCCGGCTGGTGGACCGACGATGGATCGTCAACAGCGGCAGCACCGGCATGCCGTATGGCAGCACGGGCGTCCCCTGGGTGCTCCTGGACTCACGCCGGGTGCAGCTCCGCTCGACACCGATCGACCCTCAGCAGGTCGCCGAGTCGGTCATTGACGGAAGCGGCTTCCCAGACGTTCAGGCCTGGGTGCGGGAATACGTTCTGTTCCCGCACTCAGATGTTGAGGCCCTGCTCGCCTTCGCCGCCCGCGACGGACGCGTCGACAGCTGGGACACCTGACACGCGCGGACCTGCACGTGGGTTGGGCCCGAGCTCAGCGGCCCCCGGGACGCCACCTTGCAAGCGGAAGCCAGCCCAGCGGCATACGAAATTGGCCGTATGTCGCTGGGCGGGTGACCAACGGTGCTCGGACGGTCGGCCTGCCCCGGCAGGTGCCCCGACTCCGAAGACACGCTGAGGCGTGGCGACCGTGGCGTGCGTACGCCGCACAGCACTTGGCGTCGCTTGGTGCGCACGTTTCCTGATCGCCCAATCCGCCTCCAACTTGGCCGTATGCCGCTGAGCTCGCTTCCAGCGCAACCACGGTCACGCTTGTGGTGTCCGGCGACACCCCTCAAGGGGATCGCCCAGAAGTACAACCGCGCGCTTGCCGACCTGCTGCGCTGGAACCCGATCAACAACCCCGACCGCATCCGGGTCGGTGACGTCATCCACGTCACAGACCCCGGCGTCGACTTCGAGTACACCGTCGTCGAGGGCGACACCGTCTCCGAGCTGGCGGAGCGCTTCGGCAAGCGCTGGGTGGACATCGCCGCCGCCAACCGGCTCGAGGATGTCAACCCCATCAGGGTCGGCCAGGTGCTCATCATTCCCGCCCAAGGTGTCGCCCGGTGACCCAGCTCTGCGCGCTTCTAGGGCCCGGGCAGGCAGAACTGCGATAGTCGGGCATGACGCTCCGGGAACCCACTTCCTCTGATGACCTGCGGGGCCTGCTGTTGGACTACCTGGACTTCTACCGGTCGGTGATCGGGGGGAAGGTGTCCGGCGTGCCCGAGGAGTTCCTCTACACCTCCCGGGTGCCTTCTGGCTGGACACCGGCCGGCCTCCTCAATCACCTCGTGCACATGGAGCGTCGTTGGCTCCACTGGGGATTCATGGCCGAACCGGTCGACGACCCGTGGGGCGACAGCGAGGGGGAGGGGTGGAAGACCCCGAAGGAGGAAGTGAGCACACTCATCCAGCAGCTCACGGCCGTCGGTCACCGCACCCGTGAAATCGTCGAGAGCCATCGGCTTGACGACCACGCCTCTGTAGGGGGACGGTTCGCGACACCTGCGGAGGTTCCCCAGCTGCATTGGATCCTGCTGCACGTGCTGCAGGAGTACGCCCGGCATGCCGGGCACCTGGACATCGTTCGCGAGCTGACCGACGGCTCGACGGGCGAGGAGGGCTGATCGGAGCGATGACGGTTTCCAGCAGTTCACGACCCGCCGAGTCGACCGGCGCGCGCATAGCGGCCTGCGAGCACGTGCAGCCACTTGGTCAGCTCGGGTGACTCAGCCGGGTCGATGGTGAAGTCGGCACCGAGCATCCCCAGGTGGATGGCAAGGAGCTCGGGCGAGTCCGACCCGACGTCGAGTCGGCAGCTGGACGCGTCGATTGGCTCGATGGTGGCCGGCCACGGCAGGCGCGCTGCGACGACGTCGGCCGGCGCCGAGACGGTGACCCGTGCGCGGTAGGCCCAGGTCGCCGTCGCGAGTGCCCCGGAGGCCCGCTCTCGCACTTGCGCATCGGACAAGTCACGCGGGACGAACCGGGGCCCGGCAGGCAGCCGGAGCCGCATGCGGTCCACCCGGAAGGTGCGCCAGTCGCCGCGCTCGACGTCGTGGGCCAGCAGGTACCAGCGGCGGCCCGAACTGACGATGCGGTGCGGTTCGACGACGCGCCGGCTCTCGGTCCCGCCGTGGGACCCGTAGTCGAACCGGAGCCGTTCATGGTCCCGACACGCGTTGGCGATCGCCATCAGCGTCTCCGGATCAACCGATGGCGCCGCAGCTGCATTGGCTGGGACAGTGACGGTCGCAGCGGTGAGGGAAGCGACCCTGCGGCGCAGGCGCGCCGGGAGGAGCTGCTCGAGCTTTGTCAGCGCCCGGATCGAGGTCTCCTCGATGCCCTCGATGGCACTGGCCGCGGCTCCGCGCAACCCGATCGCGACAGCTACGGCCTCATCGTCGTCAAGGAGCAGGGGCGGGACGGCGGCACCCACGCCGAGCCGGTAGCCGCCCCCGACTCCCGGCACGGCGTCCACGGCATAGCCGAGCGCACGGAGGCGCTCGACGTCGGTGCGGACGGTGCGGGCGGTGACCCCCAGGCGCTCGGCGAGCTGGTCCCCCGTCCAGTCGCGGCGGGACTGGAGCAGGCCGAGGAGGCGGAGGAGACGGGCCGAGGTCTCGAACATGCCGCCAAGTCTGGTCCTCATCGCGGAAGAAAGTCTTCCGCAATTGTTCGTAGCGTGTTTCGCATGACGACGAACACCGAACCCACCGGCGCGACGCCGCCGAACACGACCTCCTCCGCCGTTCGCCCCTTCCGGGTCGACATCCCGCAGGCCGACGTCGATGACCTCCGAGCCCGACTCGCCGCCGCCCGCTGGCCCTCGACGCCGATCGCCGCCGATGACTGGAGTCGCGGAGTCCCACCCGCCTACCTCCGGGAGCTGGCCGACTACTGGCGCGACGGTTTCGACTGGCGTGCCCAGGAGGAGGCGCTCAACGCATTCCCGCAGTACACCACCGACATCGACGGCCAGACCATCCACTTCCTCCATGTCCGGTCCGCCGAGCCCGATGCCCTGCCCCTCATCCTGACGCACGGCTGGCCGAGCTCCCCGGTCGAGTTCACGCGACTCATCGGACCGCTCACCGACCCTCGGGCCCACGGCGGCGATCCGGACGACGCCTTCCACGTCGTCATCCCGAGCCTGCCCGGCTACGGGTTCTCGACGCCGCTGTCCGCCGCGGGCTTCAACCTCTTCGGCGTGGCTCAGGCGTGGGCCGAGCTCATGACACGACTCGGCTACGGGCGGTTCGCCGCGCACGGCACCGACGTGGGGTCGGGCGTCGCGGGCATGCTCCCCATGGTCGCGCCCGGCCGCGTCGTAGGTATCCACCTGACCGGGACCGCCGCCGCCGCTCCCTTCGACCCGGCGCTCGACCCCGAGGCGTTCGAGGGTCCGGATCGGGACCGCGCCGCGCGGCACAACGTCTTCCGCGAGGACGGCATCGGATACCTCGCCATCCAGTCGACACGCCCGCAGACGCTGGCCTACGGCCTGCACGACTCGCCCATCGCCCAGCTTGCCTGGATCGTCGAGAAGTTCCACGAGTGGACCGACCCAGCCAAGCCCCGCCCTGACGAGGCCGTCGACCGCGACCAGCTGCTGACCAACGTCAGCCTCTACTGGTTCACGGGCTCCGGGGCCTCGACGGCGCACGCCACCTACGACGGCATGCGGGCCTGGCGCGAGTTCGCAGCCCAGCAGGCCGCCGGCGACGCGGGCTGGGGTGCAGACGAGTCAGGGAGCGAAAGCGCTTGGGGTGCAATGCCGCCAGCACCGCCGACCGGCGTCGCAGTCTTCGCCGCGGACACCACGATTCGCAGTCTGCTCGACCCGACCGGCACGATGGCCCACTGGTCAGAATTCGACCGCGGAGGCCACTTCCCGGGCATGGAGGTGCCCGACCTCCTCACCGAGGACCTGCGGACCTTCTTCCGCACCGTGCGATGACGTCCGACATCCCAGCTACAGGCACGAGCCTCAACCACGCGGTGGCGGTACGCCATGCCGGGTGGACGCGAGGAGCAGGTCCCGCAGTTCCGGTCGTACGACCTCGTCGAGCGAGGTGATCTTGAGGCTGCGCATGCTCAGCGTGCCCGAGGCCTGCCCTCCACCGGCCCGGTACCCCAGCCGACGGAACGCTGCTGGGGCCAGACCACTTCGACGGTCTGCGGCAGGACGTCGTAGACCAGGTCACGGACGGCGCGTGCGAGCTCCTGCACCTCGGGTGGGGAGGATTCGATGACCTCGGTGAACGCGGCATCGTGGTCCCTCCCCAGGTCGTTGATCACACCCGCCTTCTCGGCCATCGGTCTCCTCTCAGGGGTGACGGGGGTGAGGCACGGTTGGTCACGACCACGATATGACCGCCCGCACGGCCGACCGAGAGCTAACGTGCCGCATCGAGGAGGCGGGCGCCGAGCGCACGGACGTGATCGACCAGCTCCGGGGGCTCGTGCACCTCAAATGAGACGCCCAACTGGCCAACCCACACCGCGAGGTCGTCGAGGGAGTTCGAGCCGGCCCTGACGGCGCAGGTGTCTTCTGTGGCCGGTTCGACCGTTGCGACGGTGGGCGGCATTCGCGTCTCGACGAACTGCGCGGGCGCGTGCACGGTGAACCGGCCGTGGTAGCGATAGGGGTGGATGGAGATCTGCTCCGACACGTAGCGGGTGATGTCGCCGCCGGGCGGCTCCCGGGGGGCGAAGCGCGGGCCGTTCGGCGTGCGCAGGCCCATCCGGTCGACGCGGAACGTGCGCCAGTCACGACGCCCGGCGTCCCAGGCGACCAGGTACCAGCGGCGCCCTGAGCTGACCAGCCGGTGCGGCTCAGCCGTGCGGCGGTCCTCGACCCCGTCGCGGGCGCGATAGTCGAACCGCAGACTCTCCCGGTCGTGAATGGCTGTGGCGATTGCTGTGAGCACGGTCGGGTCCACGCCGCTCACCGGTGACGCGAGCTGGACCACGGCCGAGCGGAGGGCGCCGACGCGATGCCGGAGCCGGGACGGCAGGACCTGCTCGACCTTGATGAGGGCACGGACGGAGGTCTCCTCGATCCCGGCCACGCCGGAGACAGCCGCGGTGCCCAGTCCGACCGCGACGGCCACGGCCTCGTCGTCATCGAGCAGCAGGGGCGGGACGCCGGCTCCGGCGCCGAGCCGATACCCAGGCGTTCCAGCGGTGGCGTGCACGGTGTACCCGAGGTCGCGCAGACGGTCCACGTCGCGGCGGATGGTCCGGGCGGAGACACCCAACCGCGCGGCAAGCTCCGCGCCCGGCCAGACCCTTGGCGTCTGCAGCAGCGACAGCAATCGGAGCAGCCGTGCCGAGGTCTCCAACATGACCCACAGCCTAGGCCCGAACCTGTCCTAACTGATCTCTAGCGTGAAAGTCATGAACGACGACCAGCAGATCCACCCGTTCCGCATCGACGTCCCCCAAGTGCAGCTTGACGACCTGCGTGACCGGCTCGCCGCAACCCGATGGCCGGACGAGCTGCCCGGGGTCGACTGGTCCTACGGCGTGCCCGTCAGCTACGCCCGCGGGCTGGCCGAACACTGGCGCACCGAGTTCGACTGGCGCGCCGCCGAAGCCCAGCTGAACGCGTTTCCGCAGTTCACCACACGCATCGACGGCCAGAACATCCACTTCCTGCACGTCCGCTCACCCGAGCCGGAGGCGCTGCCCTTGATCATCACCCACGGCTGGCCCGGCTCGGTCGCCGAGTTCATGAAGGTCATCGGGCCGCTCACCGATCCCGCTGCGCACGGCGGCGACGGGACCGATGCATTCCACGTCGTTGCCCCGTCGATCCCCGGGTTCGGCTTCTCGGGGCCGACCACCGAACCGGGCTGGGACCTCAACCGGGTCGTCAGGGCCTGGGCCGAGCTGATGAGCCGCCTCGGCTACGAGCGCTTCGGCGCGCAGGGCGGCGACAGCGGCGCCGTCATCTCACCGATGCTGGGGCGCGCCGACAGCGCGCATGTCGCGGGCGTGCACGTCAACGGTGGTCTCGGGTTCCCGACCGGTGACCCCGCTGAGTTCCAAGGCCTGACCGAGGCCGAACTCTCCCGGCTCGGCCAGTACCAGGACCAGGACCGCTCCGGCTACGCGGTGATGCAGGCGACCCGGCCGCAGACCCTGGCGTTCGGCCTGCACGACTCGCCGGCGGGGCAGATGGCGTGGATCGTCGAGAAGTTCAAGGAGTGGACCGACCCAGCGCGCGAGCTGCCCGAGGACGCGGTCGACATCGACCAGCTGCTCACCGACATCAGCATCTACTGGTACACCGGGACCGCCGCCTCGTCCGCCCGCCTCTACAAGGAGAACCAGCAGAGCTGGGGCGGTGCCGCCGAGTACTCGAGCCTGCCGCACGGCGTCGCCATCTTCCCCGGCGACCCGGGGGTCCGTCGGATCGCCGAACGCGAGCACAAGGTCGTGCACTGGTCGGAGTTCGACCGGGGCGGCCACTTCGCCGCAATGGAGGCGCCAGACCTGCTCGTCGAGGACATCCGGGCCTTCTTCCGCATGGTGCGCTGAGGCTGGACGCTCCTGTGCTCTGTGCCTGAGCCCCGCGTGCCAGAGGCGCAACATGTCGCGCCTCTGGCACGCGTTGTCGAAGACCCCGGTTCAGGCGTGGCCACCCGGGAAGAGGCGATCACACTTGGCCGGGCCGTCGGGCTCGGGCAGCGGCCCATCGAGTGACTTCGAGTGACTTCGAGTGATCTCGGCTCAGTGATCCCCCTGGGTCGCCGACGCACCCTCACGGGCGGTGGCCAGGAAGACCGGATACGTCACTCCCTCTCGAGTGATGTGGGTGCAGTCCGTGATGGTGACGTCCACCAGCCCCGCCTGGTCGAGCGCCGTCGCGAGCTCGCCCCGGTCGAAGCCGTGATGGCCATCGAAGTCGTGCGTGTGGAATGAGCCGTCCTCCCGGTCGAGGTCGGCGATGCAGAGATGGCCTCCATCGGCGAGCATCTCGGCGAACGCCGCGAGCACTACCGGGAGGTTGCGGACGTGGTGCATGACCATCGATGACACGATCAGGTCGAACTGCTCGGTGGGCGCCGCCTGGTTCTCCAGGTCCAGGTCCCAGACGCGAGTGTCCAGGGGCATCGCACCCGAGTCGACCTTGTTGCGCAGCACGGCCCGCATGCCGGGGGAGTTGTCCGCAAGCGTGACCTGGCCGATCCTTCCGGCCGAGGCGAGCAGCGCCTGCGTGACGAGGGCCGTGCCCGCGCCGTACTCGAGCAGCCGGATCGCCTCACCAAGCGGCACCGCTGCGCTCACCGCCCGGGCGACGTCCTGCGCCTGTCGCACCTTCTCGGGGTCGTCGTCCCACGTCGCAGCCTTGTCGTCGAAATGCTCGGTGCCCATGCGGCCAGCGTGCCACGGTTGCGCTCTATCCCGCGTCGGGTGCCTCGGGATCGTGACGCTCGGGGAGTCTCGGGTAGTCGGGGATCGGGTAGATGCCAACCGCCAGGCCGTAGGTCGTGTCGCCGGATCGGGGGAGACGGTCGTACTCCTCGACCAGGTCACGAATCCGCTGCCAGAACTCGCTTGCCTGCTCGGCCGTGAGTCGGGCGTGTCGCAGGAATGCCCACAGGAGGCGCTCTTCGTACGCCGCGCGTGACTCACGTGCGGCCACCTCGAAGTCGTTGAAGTCGAGGGGCAGCTCGGGGCCCTCCGCGTTGACAGAGATGGTGACCGTGCGGGCGGCCCGGCCGTAGAACCGCTCCTCCACTGCGCGGACGCGTCGGGTGCGCACGACCTGAACCAGACCCGCATCGTGCAGGACGGCGACGTGGTGGGCGATGGTGCTCTTCGGTCGATGGGTCGCCTCCGCCAGCTCCGCTACCGACGCCGCTCGCTCCGTGAGTAGGCCGAGGATCGTCGTGCGCAGCGGGTGCCCCAGGGCGCGGACCTGTTCGGGCCTAGTCAGCACGAGGCGGTCGGCGATCTCGTGGCCCGGTGGCGTGGCGGCTGGGGGCACGCTCTGGGCAGCCGGGGGGTGACGCGTCACGGCAATGAGACTACAGTTATGGAACGATCCATATTATTCGATCATTGGAGTCGATGATGACTGAGGTGCTGCTGTTCCACCACGTGCTGGGGCTGACCCCCGGTGTGCACGCGATCGCCGACGCACTCCGCGACGCGGGCCACACGGTCCACACGCCCGATTTCTTCGAGGGCCGGACCTTCGGCTCGTTGGACGACGGCTTCGCCGCCCTCAAGGCCAAGGGGCCGGACGCCCAGGACGTGTGGGCCGACAAGGTCGCGGGTGCCCTACCGGCGGACATCGTCTACGCCGGCATCTCGCTCGGCGTCATGCCAGCGCAGCGCCTCGCCCAGACCCGGACGGGCGCTCGCGGTGCCGTGTTCCTCGAGTCCTGCGCACCGGTCAGCGCCTTCGGCGAAGCCTGGCTCGCCAGCGTCCCCGTGCAGGTGCACGGCATGGACGCCGACCCGTTCTTCGCCGGCGATGGTGACGTCGACAACGCCCGCGAGCTCGTCACCCAGGCCGACGACGGCGAGCTGTTCGTCTACTCGGGCGATGCGCACCTCTTCACCGACTCATCGCTACCGAGCAGCGACCCTGCCGCCACGGCGAGCGTCCTCAGTCGCATGCTTGCGTTCCTCGGGCGCGTCTGACCGGCCACAAAGCCCTACTGGCCGGTGCGCCCGTCGATGCACTCACGCAGCAGGTCGGCGTGGCCCGCGTGGCGGGCGTACTCCTCGAAGACGTGGACGAGGATGTCCCGGATCGAGACGCGCTCGCCATGGACGTCGACCCGCTCTCCGAGGTCGCTGTCGGCGCGGCTGTCGAGCCACTCGTCGGACTTCGCGATCTCCGCCTTCCAAGTCGCGAAGGCGTCCTTGACGACGGCCGGGTCTGGCTCCGCGCCATTGAAGTCGCGGTCGAAGTCGTCGTCGGTCTTGTAGAGCCGCGGCGCTTCGGTGCGCCCCTGAATGACCCGCTGGAACCAGTGGTTCTCCATCTGGGCGAGGTGCCGGACGAGGCCGAGCAGGCTGAGCGTGCTCGGCGGCACGGACCGGCGCGCGAGCTCGTCGGCGTTGAGGCCCTCGCACTTCAGCTCGATGGTCAGGCGGTAGTTGTCGAGGTACTCGCGGTACGTCGGCAGCTCGTCGACGGGGTTGCCGTAGGTACGGGGATCCTGGTCGGGGGTCGTCCACCGGTCGCTCATCGCTCGATCCAAACGGAGGGCGGCACGAGGGGCAAGAGCTATGCGATGCGCGACCGCGTGCAGTCCATGACTTCGACGAGGTCAAGTCCATAGGTGCCGCGTCCCGTCGCGGCATATGCGGCCAACCTCTTGGCCGCCCGGTCCGCGAGTCGCTCCGCCCCGGTCTGGTTGCCGCGGGCCGCATGGGTGATCGCGACACAGACCTGCGCCAGGCCCTGCCACAGGTCCCGCTCCTCGGCCGGCCCGGCTTTCCAGCGAGCCTCAAAGACCTCGTGCGCGGCAAAGGGTCGGCCGCTGTCCACGAGTTCACGAGCCGCCCTGATGGTCTCCTCGGGTGGCAGCGGCTCCTCCGACACGGGCTCGACGCCCTCAGCGCCATAGGGCAGCGGCCGACCCAACGCGTCGCGCGGCCGTGCTTGCCGTGCGCGCCCTCGCGCATCGCGGTCGCGCCCAGAAGTCGTCATGACACCAGTCTCCCAACAACGCGACTCCGGGGAGCCCACGAGTCCACGGAACCGTCTCGTTGTCCTCTGGTCGAGTGGGCACTTCGCGTCGGTGATGTGATTGTGCCGTGACCACGCCCCCGCCCGTGGAGACTGCCCTGCGAAGACGACCGAGCCGCTCTGAAGACGCTGCTGGCCAAGTTCGCACCGTTCACCCTGGAAGGCCGTCGGACGGGCTGGTTCGACGACTCGGTCGTGTTCGTTGCGCTCGAGAACCCTTCACCATGGAGGTCGACCGCGTGGAGCTGTGGGCGGGACCTGCCCTGGCTGTCCGATCCGACGCGAATGGCATCGCATGGACTCGTTCGCCTGGGCTGGCAGGGGGCTAGCAGTGCTCCGCCACAGAGAGCAGTGCCGCAGCCCGTTTCGGCAGCGGAAAACATTGGCGCCCTCGGCGGAGAGTTGACACGGTGGGGAGAACGGCCGATCGCAGGACCGTCACCGACACACCTGGGAAGGGGACGCCATGCCAGAACTGCTCGTCGACTTCATCACCTCCCTCGACGGATACGGCGCCGCGGAGGGCTGGCCCGGCTGGTGGGGGCTGGAAGGGCCCGAGTACCTCGCCTGGTTGGGAGAGCAACCGGACGACCACACGATCCTGATGGGTGCGACCACCTACCGCCTCATGTCCGAGCTCGCCACCGCCGGCGAGCCGGGCACCGATGTCCTGGCAGACCGGTCCAAGGTCGTCTTCTCCACCACGTTGCACGAACCGCTGACCTGGCCGAACACCAAGCTCGTGTCTCGGCCGCCGGTAGACGCGGTTCGGGAGATGAAGGAATCAGGCACCAAGCCGTTGACCACGCTGGGCAGCCTCACCTTGTGCCGCTCTCTGCTCCAGGCCGGCCTCGTGGACCGATTCCGGGTGGGCGTCTTCCCGGTCATCACCGGGAGCACCGGTCGAGACCGGATCTATGACGGCTACCCCGACGTTGCCCTCGACCTGGTCGACAGCCGCACCTTCGACGGTCGGATCCAGATGCTCGAGTACATCCCCAGGGTCCTGACCGGACCGCCGGGAGAGACCAGAGCCAACGCGTCGGGCTAGCGTTCGCCCACCCCGGTCCTCGTGGACGAGTCCGACTACCACGGCACCGGGCCGGCCGCACTGAAGAAGCCTGCGGTGGGTCCGTCTGCGTCGAGCGTGGCGAGGCGCACCACGACTGAGGCACCCTGCGCGGGGGTGAGGTATCCGTGGTGGGCGTTGATGTCGGTGTCGACGTAGCCGGGGTCTGCGGCGTTGACGAGGAAGCCGTCCTTCCGCAGCTCCATGGCGTACTGCACGGTCAGCGCGTTGAGCGCCGTCTTGGAGGGGCTGTAGGCAGCGGAGGCCGGTAGCCCGGCGAGCGGGCCGTCCGGGTTGCTGGCGATGGCCAACGACGCGGCGCCGCTGCTGATGTTGACGATGCGGGGCTCCGATGAGCGCCGGAGCAGGGGCAGCATGGCGTTGGTCACCATGATCACCCCGAAGACGTTCGTCTCGAAGACCGCACGAACCATGACCAGGTCGACCGAGCTCGGGATCTGGTCGAGGGCGTCCTGCGGCGCCACCTGCCCGGAGCCGGTGATGCCGGCGTTGTTGACCAGAATGTCGAGGCGCCCGAAGCGTTCCTCGACCTGCTTTGCCGCCGCCTGGACGCTGGCTTGGTCCGTGACGTCGAGGGTCAGTGCGTGCGCATCACCGCCTGCAGAACGCAAACGCGCCGCGGCTTCATCGCCGCGACCGGTGTCTCGTGCGCCGATCAGCACGATCATGCCGCGGCTGGCGAGTTGCTCGGCGGTTGCACGACCGATTCCCTTGTTGGCTCCGGTGATCAGGGCCACCTTGTGCTGCGCTGTGCGCTCATCCATGACGGGCTCCTTGTTGGGTCGATGGCGTCGTGACGTGGGACTACCGACGTCTCAACCCGTGACGAGGCAGCCCGGCGCCCCGTGACATGCGGTGGGGTGCGCGAGGGTCCGGATGTCACAGCCGGCAGGGCTGTCTCGTCTGGATCTCTGAGACAAGTCCGACGCAGGAAGGTGATGACGATGCGGGTGTTGGTGGCGGGTGGAAGCGGAGTCCTCGGCCAACGGCTGGTGCCGCAGCCGTGGCGCGCGGCCATGAGGTGACGGCGACGACCACGAGCGCCACCAAGCTGGGCCTGCTGGCGGAGCTCGGTGCCAAGGGCGTCGTGATGGACGGCCTGGACGCGGCTTCCGTGGGCGAGGCCGTGGCGCAGGCGAGCCCGGACGTGATCGTGCATCAGATGACCGCGATCTCCGCTACCCATGCCGGCAGGCCGGACATCAAGCATCCGGATCGTTGGTTCGCCCTCACCAACCGGCTCCGTTCCGAGGGGACCGACCATCTGCTGGCCGCCGCGGCGGCGAGCGAGGTCGGGCACTTCGTCGCGCAGGGCTACGCCAGCTGGAACGGCGACCCAAAGGGCGCGTTGGTCCAGACCGAGGACGATCCGCTGAACCTCATGGTTGGCACGGCTGCGCACGCAGGGCTGGCGGTGCTGAGTCGAATCGAGGACGTCGTCGTCGCTGCGGGTGGTGCAGTGATGCGCTATGGCGCCCTCTATGGACCGGGCGCCATCGACGACCAGGTCGCGTTGGTGCGCAAGCGGCAGTATCCACTGGTCGGCCGGGGCGCGGGCTACAGCTCGTGGGTGCATCTGGACGATGCTGCGAGCGCCACCGTCCTCGCCGTGGAACAGCAGGTGACGGGGGTGTTCAACATCGTCGACGACGACCCGGCCCCCGCCAGCGAGTGGCTGCCCTACCTCGCCGACTGTGCCGGCGCGAAGACGCCGAGGCGCGTCCCGGTTTGGCTGGCCAGGCTCCTGGCCGGTGACCAGGCGGTCACGATGATGACCGAGGGACGCGCCTTCTCGAACGCCAAGGCCAAGCGGGTGCTCGGCTGGCGGCTGCGCTACCCGTCCTGGCGCCAGGGCTTCAAGGCAGAGCTCGCATGACGCGTGCCGAGGAGTTCGAGGCGCTGCGGCCGCTGCTGTTCTCGATCGCGTACCGCATCACCGGCAGCGTGAGCGACGCGGAGGACGCCGTTCAGGAGTCCTGGCTGCGCTACGACAGCTCACCTGCCGAGGTGGCATCGACGAAGTCGTTCCTCTCCGCGGTGGTCACGCGCATCTCGATCGACCTGCTGCGGTCGGCTCGGGCGCGGCGCGAGGTGTACGTCGGGGAATGGCTGCCCGAGCCCTTGCTCAGCGACCCGTACCAGGAGCCGGAGCGCGCGGCGGAGCTGGCCGATTCGGTGTCGATGGCTGCGCTGTTGTTGCTCGAGCGGCTCAGCCCGCTGGAGCGGGCGGTCTTTGTGCTGCGGGAGGTGTTCCGCTTCGACTACCCCGAGATCGCATCCGCCGTGGGTCGCTCGGAGGCAGCCTGCCGTCAGCTCGCGGTGCGTGCGCGCCGACACATGGAGGCGGGCCGGCCCCGGTTCATGGCCGACCAGCGTGAGCGGGAGGAGCTGGCAGAGCGGTTCTTCGACGCCTTGCGGGACGGCGACGTGGCCGGGTTGCGTGCGCTGCTCGCCGCGGATGTCCACCTGTTCAGTGACAGCGGCGGCAAGGCGCCGCAATGGGGCAGAGGCATCTTCGGTGCCGAGAAGGTGGCGAGCCTGCTCGCCTCGCTCGTTCTGCCGTTCAGCCGAATAGGCGGAGTCGTGGAGCGCCACCGGGTCAATGGCCAACCCGGCGCGATCTTCCGGGACAGGCACGGCAGGGTGATCAACACCTGGGCGCTCGACATCGTCGACGGACAGATCCAGACGATCCACACGGTGCAGAACCCTGACAAGCTCGCGGCACGTGGGGCCGGTGGCCGACGCGTGGACGGTGGTCCGCGAGACGCTCCAAGCCCGCCGCCGGACGAACTGAGCCGGGCTGGGGCGCTCGTATGCCGCTGAGCCGGCTCAGCGGCATACGACTCCCTTGTGCCCTAGAAGTTCCCGGACGCCGTGACGACGTCCTCCTGGTGGATCGGCGTCGGCACGAACTCGGTCCCGTAGAACCACGTGACCGTCTGCACGTTGTTCGTGTCGGTCCAGAAGGCGTGGAACGTCCCGTCCGGTCCGGCCGACAGGTCGTTGTAGTCGCCGATGAACCCACCGCCGAACCCGTTCCGCGTGTTGATCGGGTGGGTGCTCATGGTCTGGGTGACGTGGGTCGTCACGTCGGTGACGACGAAGTCGAGCCGCGTGTTGTCGATGTAGTTGCCGAGCGTGTCACACGTGATGCGCCCCACCGGCGGCTCCGGCCCGCTCGCGCACGTCTGCCATGGCGACACGACCGTGCCGCGGTAGGACCCGATGTAGACGCGCCCGTTGCCGGCGACGTCGATGGCGGGGAAGACGTCCTCGACCGCTCGGGGCGCGGGGGCCGTGAGGGTGGACCCGTCCGGCTGGGTCACGGGGTACCCGACGGGGGTGCGGGTCGCCGGCGCGAAGACGTCCGTCGGGTCTGACCACGTCGCCCCACCATCGGTGGAGCGGCTGTAGACGGCGGTCGACGTGTCGTCCTTCGTCGTCGTCCACGTCGCGTAGAGGTCACCGTTCGGTGCGGCCGCGGCTGCCGGGTAGCTGTTGACCCGGAACGCGGTGTCCTCAAGCTCCGCGGTGTCGTGGAGTGGCGCGATCGCCACCGGCTTCCCCCAAGAGACGCCGCCGTCGTGTGACGTCACGACGTAGGTCGAGTTGAGGCTGGCGAGGCGCGTCGAGCCCTCGAAGAAGACGTGCACCGCTCCATCCGGGGTGACGACCGGCCGCGAACCCTGGTCGTACTTGACGTTGGCCGAGATCTGGGCCGGCGCGCTGAACGTCTGGCCGTGGTCGTCGGACCAGGCGAAGAAGATCGGCGACTGGACGTAGGCGCCGCTGCCCGCGCTGAAGAGGAACCGCGTCCACGAGACATAGACCCGGTCCCGGAACGGGCTGGCCGCGTTGGCGTCGGCGGCGATCCACTCCTTGTCGTTCAGTGTTGAGGGCGACGTCGTCTGGTTGATGAAGGTCGGTGCGCTCCACGAGAGGACACCATTCGAGCCGAAGGACCCCCGGTTGACCGCGACGGTGTTGGGGGGGCTCGTCCGGTTGAAGCCCAGACCCGCGTAGAAGGGGGTGCCGCGGCTGTCGAACGCGAGGGCAGGGTCACCGCCCGCGTCATAGATCCCTCCGGCGAGGCGTGTGACGCCCGGGATGAGCGTGCCGAGGTGGGCCGGGTCGGTGGCTTCGGCCGCCCAGGTCGCGCCGCCGTCGTTGGAGTAGTACGTGCCGGAGTATCCGTCGCCGAGTGCGCTGCACGGCTGCCCGCC
The DNA here is from genome assembly GCA_963754395.1 of uncultured Actinomycetota bacterium. Taxonomy (GTDB): domain Bacteria; phylum Actinomycetota; class Actinomycetes; order Actinomycetales; family Dermatophilaceae; genus Intrasporangium. Next base: position 67,369 of record CAVWGJ010000028.1, read on the forward strand.
AACCGTGCACGTCCAGGTCCGTGTCACGTAGTCGTTGGCCGCCGCGACGATGCGCATCGGGTTGTTCGGGTCGATGGCGATCGCCGTCTCGTTCTGCGGCGCGGCGGCGCGGTCCTGGTTGACCGTCACCGCCGGCGGAGCGACGGACGTGCCGTCGAGCGGACTGGAGAGCACGTGGGCCGGCGTGATCGGGGCCGCCGTCGGAGCGGCGGACGACTCGGCGGCCTCCTGCTCGATGTAGCCGGAGAACCGGATCTGCAGCCCGGCCGTGCCCCGCAGCGAGGCGACCTTGCCGGCCAGCGTCGTGATGTCATACGTGGGCTGGCTGGCCCACGCGGGGGCGCCAATGAGCCAACCGAGAGCGAGGGCTGACGTGGCAGCCGCGATGGCGGGTAACCGCTTCATTCGATGCACCTCCGGGGTGGTGGAGGCGGCGGCCAGTGCGTAGGCGCGCAGGGGTCGTCGCGGTGACGATTCACGCTACACCGCCTGTGGGCCTCGATGGCCGGTCACGCCTCGATGGCGGGGGCGCCTGGGGTGGACAGCGTAAGGATGGCCCGCTCGACGAGCTCGTGGTCCTCGATGCGCCGTTCGATGCGGGCAACCCGCTCTGCGACCCGTGTCTCTGGCTCGTCACCCGTCAGATCGACCGCGGCGATCATGGACACCCTTCCCGGACCGACGAACTCGAGGTGCAGGAAGGTGATTCGCTCGATCTCCCCGGTCTCGAGGAGGGCCGCGAGCGCACGGGCCCGAATCGGCGCCGAGACCGCCTGGCCGACGAGGAAGTCCCGGTTCTTGCCGATGAGGAAGATGGCCAGGACTCCGAGCAGCAGGCCCACGAGGATCGAGCCGGCGGCGTCCCAGACGGGGTTGCCGGTGAGCTGATGCAGACCCATGCCGCCGGCGGCGAGGGGGATGCCGATGAGGGCAGCCGCGTCCTCGGAGTAGACGGCACGCAGGGTTGGGTTGGAGGTGACGGCGATGTAGCGCAGCGGGTGGAGGCTGGATCGGGCCGCGAGGCGTACCGTCTGCCGACGTGCCTGCAGGAACGAGGTGCCCTCGAGGATGAAGGCAAGGGCGAGAATGATGTAGCCCCAGAGGTACTCGGTCTCCGCCTCCTCGGCTGCCAGGCTCTGCACCCCGTGCCAGACCGACACGATCGACCCCGCGGTGAACAGCCCGAACGCAGCGAACATGGACCAGACGTACGCCTCTCGCCCGTTGCGCTCCTTGTCTGCTCGGCTTGGCTCGGCCCCATTGTCGCGCGGACTCGGTGGCTGGCGCGCGGGAGAGTGCTCAGGCCTCGCTGCCGGGGACTCGCTGGCGCGCTGAGCGACTTACGACACTTCCGTATGCCGCTGAGTTCGCTTCCAGCGCTGCTCAACTCACGGGTGGGCTGAGTTCGCGGGAGTGGGTGAGAGCGGCGAGGCGGACGAGGACGCCTAGATTGGTCGGTGGCACATGCGGATGGGAGCGTCCCTCGACGGAAGGAGGCGGGGTGCGGCTCACAGTCCTGGGCGGTGACGGCGGCTGGCCCCGAGCCTCGAGCGCGTGCAGCGGCTACCTTGTGCAGCGCGATGGGTACGCACTGCTCGTCGACCCCGGCTACGCGACCGCACCACGCCTGTTCTCGGTAGTGCCCGCTCGGGACATCGACGCCGTGCTGGTCACTCATGGGCATCCAGACCACTGCGCGGACCTCAGCCCGCTGCTCCGCGCCCGCGTCTTCGATGACCATCCGGCGCCTGCCCTCCCGATCCACGCTCCCGCTGGCGCTGTCGACGCCGTGCTGGCGCTCGACCGGCCCCGGCTCCTGCACGGTGCCGTGACCGTCACGCATGTGGAGGATGGTGGGCGCCTGAGGCTGGGGCCCTTCGAGATCGAGGCCACAGCACTGCCGCACACGTGGCCGAACCTCGGTTACCGGATCACCACTGTCGGACCATCCGGACCATCCCTGGCCTACACCGGGGACAGCGGCCCCAGTGAACGACGGTTGGACCTCGCCCGCGACGCGACCGTCCTGCTCGCCGAAGCGAGCTATGCAGCGCGCGTGCCAGACGACGTGGTGGGCGTGCTGTCCAGCGCACGCGACGCCGGCACTGCCGCGACCCGTGCGGGGGTCGGACGACTGGTGCTCACGCACCTGGTGCCGGACACCGACCCGGGTGCCGCCCTCCGTTGCGCTCGACAGCTCTTCACCGGTCAGGTCGACGTCGCGCGGCCTGGTTTCGTGCTCGACCTGTAGGCGGGCGCGCGATCATGGCCGGGTCGACCAGCGCGGCCGGTGTGCCGCTCGACGAGGTCGTCGACGAAGGCGGCGAAACGGGGGCAGGCAGGGGCACGCGCCATCGATCCCTGGCGTCACGTGTTCGTATCGTGCTCCTATTTGCGGAGCAGGATTCGATTGGGATCGAACGACCGGGCCGCGTCCGGGGGCGTGGCACCGGTTCCGCCTTCACCTCTCGCTGCTTTTCTCGCCGACCGGAGCGGCATGATGGACCAGCGGCTCAGGCGCTGCGAGCCAGGGCACTGCGCCGGCGAGACACACGAGGCCCGTGACGAGGAAGGCTGCGCCGAAGCCGAAGGCGTCCGCCACCAGCCCGACGAGGATCGGACCGACGATGGCGCCTCCGTCCTGGGCCATCTGGAACGTCGAGAGAACCCTGCCTCCGTTCCGCTCATGGCCGATCACGTCGGCCACGGCGGCCTGCTGGGCGGGGTTCACCAGGCCTGCCCCGACGCCGGAAAGCGCCGACAGGCCGAACAGCACGGCCAGCCCAAGGCCGACCGACAGGGCGGGGTGCTGCGCGAACGCCAGGAGCGCCGTTGACGTCCCCATCACGACCAGCCCGCCGATGACGAGCGGCCGGCGCCCGACGCGGTCGGCCATCCTCCCCGAGAACTGCAGTGTGACCGCGGTGCCGACGGCCCCCATGGCGAGGGCAGCACCAGCCACCCAGGCCCGGTCGAGCACGGCGGTCGCGAGGAGTGGCAGGACGGCCATCCGCACGCCGAAGTTCGTCCAGCCGTTCGCGACGCCCGAAGCGAGCACCGCCCGGTAGACCGGCGACTGCCAGGCCTCGCCCAAGCTCACGACATCCCGCTTCGCCCGCTCCTCGACCGGCTGCAGTCGGGCGCCGCCCAAGCCGATCGCCACCACCGCCGCGGCAATGAGGAGGGCAACGGCGTACACGATGAAGGGGGCCCGCAGGCCCCAGCCGGCGAGCAGGCCGCCGAGGACCGGGCCGATCATGCCGCCGATGAGGAAGGCCGACGCATAGGTCGAGGACACCCGACCGCGAGCGCTCGGTGGCGCCAGGCGGACGAGCAGCGCCATCGTGGAGATGGTGAACATCGTCGACCCGATGCCGCCGAGCCCGCGGAACACGAGCAGCTGGACGTACGACTGGGCGAAGGCCGTGGCGAACGAGGAGATCGCGACGATGACCAGCCCGGCCAGGTAGACGGGCCGCTCCCCGAGCCGGCTGACGAGCTCGCCGCCGACGGGCGCGAAGACGAGGCGGAAGAAGGCGAAGGCCGAGACGATGACCGAGGCGGCCGCGACCCCGACGTCGAAGGAGCGGGCGTACGCCGGCAGGACCGGCGAGACGATCCCGTATCCGATGGCGATGACGAACGCCGCGCCGACGAGGATCCAGATCTCCCGCGGAATACGGAGCGGGGGCGGGCTGGACCTGGACATCGCGTCATTGTCGCTGACGCGAGGCTGGGAGGCGGACGGCGGCCCCCTCAGGACGGTGGTGCCGGTGTGACGGAGCCCGGGTCATCCGCTACGTGACGCAGGAAGGACCAGAACACGACGGCAGTGATGACCGCCAGCGCCGCGAAGGGGACGACCACTGCATCTGAGGCAACGTCCGAGAGGGGGTCGGCCCGATGGCCGAACCACTGGTCGACGGCCACGGTCGCAGCCTCGAGCGTCCAGAATGCGAGCGCGGCGCCTGAGATGACGTAGCCCCAGGGCCGGCGGTGCCACAGCTGCCACGCGCCCACCGCGATCAGCGGCAGCCAGAAGGCCAGGTCCTGCAGGTAGGTCGGCACTGTCGCGATCCCCATCCCCTCGACGAGACCGGGCATCTGGTCGCTCACGGTGGAGGGCACGATCCGAGCGAGCCAGGCGAGGACATTGAGGACGACGGTGGCGCCGAGATACACGGCGATGGGCCGGGCCCGCATCGCCGGGCTGCACCGCTGCGCAACAGCGCGGACGTCGACCGATCGAGCCACGGCGATCATGGTCGCCAGGGCCAGACTGAACGTCGCCACGTAGAGCAGGAAGAGCCGATTGATCGGGGTCCCGGTGAGCAGCATGAACGAGTTGTAGACGAGGAACATCGACATGCCGCCCCACACGAAGAGCCATCTCGTCGAGCCCTGGAGCGTGCGCCGTGCGGCAAGGAAGAGCGCGGGAGCGGCGACGAGGAACATCATCAGGGCCGTGCCGCGTGCCGAGCCCTGCATGACCTCGGGCCCGACGAGGAAGCCGCCGAAGAAGGTGAGACAGCCGGCCGCAAAGGCCATCACGGCAAGAGCCATGGAGAGGTGAACCGCACCACGCGAGGTCGTCTCCCGGGTGGCGGTGGGGGTGCGCTGTTCGATCGCCATTGTTCCTCCTACGTGAGGCCCGTTGGTCTCAGTCGACCAGCGGGCACGAAGCTTTCGACAGGGCCGAATGTCCCGGTATCTCGCCATCACACAGGTGATTCACAGGAAGGGGCCCTCCATCGCATACGTCCCTCTCAGGTTGACGTCCCATCGTTGAAAGAAGAACCAGCCGAGGAGGAATGATGAGATCGACCTCGCTGAGACGAGCGCGGTCCTGGACCGTGGCCGCTCTTGCCGCGAGCGCCGTCGCGACCGCGATCACGGGCTTCCATCTCGCCGCGGACCATGCGGCCGCCCTCGCGGAGGGGACGAGCAACCTTTCCGGCACCTCGAACGTGACTCCGGCCCAGCACTCGGACGACGATGGCTTCACGCTCTTCGACGACCACGACGACGACGGCGACGAAGGCAGCGGCGTGTTCGGACCGGGCAACCAGGGCACTCAGAGCCAGAACGGCTTCACCTCTCCGGGCCAGCTGGGAGCCGGGTCGGGGCAGCCACAAGTCACGAGCCACGGATCATGACGGCAGCCCTCGCCGAGCCGCTCGGCCGCGTCACCTTCCGCGCGATGAGCACTGCGAACACCATCCTCACGACCGATCCCGGCGCTGCCGGTGCCGCCGCCGAGATCGCTCAGGACTACATCGCCCAGCTGGACCGCGCCGTCTCACGCTTCCGTCCCGACTCCGAGGTCTCTCGCCTCGGCGTGCGCGCCCGCACGGACGCCGCGTCGACGTTCGTCTCGCCCGTCTTCGCCGACCACCTGCAGGCGGCGATCGAGGTGGCCCGCATCACCGGTGGTCTCGTCGATCCCACCGTCGGATCCGCCGTCGTGGCGAGCGGCTACGACGACGACATTGACGTCGTCCGCGCCCGCAGGTTCCCCAACGCCGACATCCGCCGCCCCGCCGTCCCAGGCTGGAGGGCCATTCGCTTCTTCAGCACGAGGCGGTGGTTGTCGGTCCCGCACGGCACGCTCCTCGACCTCGGCGCAACAGCCAAGGCGCATGCGGCCGACGTGCTTGCGGCTCGCCTACGCGACGAGCTGACGGGCGGGTTTCTCGTCGACCTCGGCGGCGACATCGCCGTGGCCGGCAAGGCTCCTGCCGGCGGCTGGCAGATCGGCATCGAGGACGAGGCGGGCCGGGTCCACCAGGTGGTCGCCTCGACCGGCCAGGCCGTCGCGACATCGTCGACAATGCGCCGGTGCTGGTCCTCTGCGAGCGGCGAACGCCACCACATCATCGACCCTCGAACCGGTCTCACGGCGTCCCTGACGTGGGCGCAGGTGACCTGTGCAGGTGTGACGGCCGCCGAGGCGAACGCCGCCGCCACAGCAGCGATCGTCCTCGGCCCGGGCGCTCCCTCCTGGCTGGAGGAGCAGGGCGTCGCCGCTCGACTCGACGCGCGCGACGGTTCCACTGTCATGACCCCGGGCTGGCCCCGCCAGGACCTCGTCCAACGGCACGCCTGATGAACGAGCTGCTCTGGTACACCTCTCGCGCGACTGGCACGGCAAGCATCGTCCTGCTCACCGGCGTCGTCATCCTCGGCGCGACGATCTCGGGGCGTGGCGCTCGCAGCCGGGACGGTGCCACCATCGTCACCGCCCTGCACCGGTGGCTCTCCCTCGGGATGACGGTCTTCCTGCTCCTCCACGTCGCAACGGCCGTCGTCGAGACCTACGTGTCGATCGACCTCGTCTCGGCGGTCTTTCCGTTCACGTCGGGCTATGAGCCGCTGTGGGTGGGACTGGGGACGCTCGCCTTCGACCTGTTCGTCGCCGTCATGGTCACCTCGATGCTGCGCCAGCGCATCTCGGACCGCGGGTGGCGCTTCGTCCACTGGGCTGCCTACCTCATGTGGCCGCTCGCCATCCTCCACGGTTTCATCCTCGGCACCGCTGACGAGCCCCTCCTCCGTCTCACCACCGTCGCCTGCGCGGTGGCTGGTGGCGCGGCGATCGTCTGGCGCTCAGGCGTGACTCACCACGACACGGATCGGCGCCGCCACGTCGCCGCCCAGGAGTGGTCATGACCCTTGCCTCGCTCCTTCGCGACGCCGGCCTCACCGGCCGCGGTGGCGCCGCCTTCCCCACGGCGGTCAAGCTCGAGGCGGCGCTCGGGCACCGCGCCCGCCTCATCGTCAACTGCTGTGACGGCGAGATCGGTGCCGCGAAGGATGGGTGGGTCGTCGAGCACCACCTCGACGAACTCGTCAGTGGCGCGAGGCTGCTCAGTCCCCGGCGTCCCGCCACGATCCGGTATGCCGCTCACCGTGGTTCCCCGACCGCCATCCGATTGCACGGGGCAGGTCTCGACGTCCTCGAGGTTCCGGCCCGGTACGTGTCCTCCGAGGAGAGCTCGCTCATCTCCATCGCCCAAGGCGGTCTCGCCCGACCGATGACGAAGCGGGCTCCTCCCTTCGTCGCCGGCGGGCGGGACTCGGCGGGCCGGCGGATCAGGCCGACGGTCGTCCTCAACGCCGAGACCGTGTGGCGAGTCCTGCAGCTCGTCGAGTGGGGGGCGGACTGGTTCCGCTCGTACGGAACCGCTGCTGAGCCGGGTCCGCGGCTCGTGAGCGTCAACAGTCCAACCGCCCGCGGTGTCGTGCTCGAGACGGAGGCGGGAGCGCGGATGTCCGAGTTGCTCTCGGCTGTCGGTGGTCTGCCCGCCGATGCCGAGGCCGTCCTCATCGGTGGCCTGGGCGGCAGCTTCGTGCCGGCCGACGCGGTCCCGAGCCTGGCGTGGTCGACGGCAGACCTCGCCCGGCTCGGCGCCGGGATCGGGCCCGGAGTCATCGAGCTGATCGAGCCGCGCGAGTGCCCGATCGCCCTCGTCGATCGCTTCCTCGCCTACGCGGCTGGAGAGTCGGCTGGACAGTGCGGACCCTGCATGTTCGGCGTGCCGGCCTTGGCGGCAGAGTGGCACCGCTTCGCTGAATGTCCCAGTGCCCCTCTCCTCCACGACATCTCGCGGCGCAGCGGCCTCCTTCCTGGTCGGGGTGCCTGCCGATTCCCTGACGGCGTGGCCCGGTTCGTCGCCTCCGCCACCTGGGTCTACCGAGACCACCTCGAGGGCCACCTCGCCGGCTACTGCCTGGACCCGGGACGGAGGGCCGCTGATGTCCTCACGCGCTGAACGGGACTCGCGGCCGGCTCTGCGACCGGCCGGCGCTGGCATGACCGAGCTGCGCGTCGACCGGATCGCCTGCACGCGGGCATGGTGTCTGCGCCAGCGTCCTGCCACACCACTTCGAGCTGGACGAGTGGGGCTACCCCATCGTGACGGACCCGGCCGTGCCCGCCGCAGACGGCACGACGGCGATCCGACTCTGCCCCGCACGTGCCCTCTACCGCTCGTGAGCTCCTGACTGCGACCGTATGCCGCTCAGCCGGCTCCCTCGGTCACGTGCACGTGGGAGCGAGCTCAGCGGCATACGGAATGGGTTTTATGCCGTTCAGTTCCCTTCCAGCGAAAGGGAACCCACGCGCTCTCCCCTGTCACGCTGGAGGTCCCGTGGTCGGAAGACGTGCTGGCTGATGGCGAGGGTTGCCGCAACGAGGAGGCCACCGAGGCGCCCCACCGTTCCCGCGTGCCAGAGTCCGATTGCAATGCTCTTGCGTCGCAGCAGAAGCAAGAGCGATGCTCACATTTGTGGAGGGAGGGGAAGTAGTGGGCCGTGGGCTCGGATTCTGCTCCGGGAAGCGGAGCAGAATGGCACATGAAGAAGTACGCACTGCTCTACCGCTTCGGCCTGACGCCCTGGGAGCGTTACGGCGCTGCGGCGGCACCCAGCATCACGGCGTTCCTGGACCGCGAGGAGGTCGACCGCGAGCGACCGCTGGGCCGGGTGCTCGACCTCGGCTGCGGACGTGGGCAGTACACTCCCGAGCTGGCCCGGAGGGGCTGGGAGGCCGTCGGAATCGACGTGGTCCCGAGCGCCATCGAGGCGGCCCGGCGCAAGGCGTCCGACGGCGTCAGCTATGTCGTCGGGGACGTCACCGATCTGCCGGCGGCCGACCTGGGGAAGTTCGACTTCTTCCTCGACATCGGCTGCTTCCAAGGGCTCGACGCCGCACAGCGCGACGCCATGGGACAGGGCGTGACCGGGCTGGCCAACCAGGAGGCAACCCTGCTCATGCTCGCCTTCGGACCCACCCGGCTGCGCTCGGTGCTGGAGGGCGTGACGCAGGCGCAGGTCGAGGCCGCCTTGCCGGAGTGGGACCTGCTCGCCGTCGACGCAGCAGACACGGCGGGATTGGGCTGGCCGATGAACCGGTCCTCGCCGCAGTGGTACCGGCTCCGTCGACGAGCGACCTCGCGGCACCCCTGAACGCCCGACCCATGGATCAGGCGGGGGACGCGGCACCGCGGGGCAGCTCGGCCCTGCGCTCGAGGGCGAGCCGCCTGATGCGCGCGATGTCGTCGTCGGTGAAGATGCCGTTGACGCCCGAGATCGTCGCCAGCCGCATCCCGTGCTTGAGCCCGAGCCGGTAGATCTCCTTGACCTTTTCCCACTCGATGTCGCGGCCGACCGTGAACGTCTCGTAGCGCCCCTCCAGGGCGAGCACGACGGTCTCGGCGAGACACGCGTAGGCGACGCCTCTGGGCAGGCCGATGTTCTTCATCCGGACTTCGCCGGGCAGGTCGATCTCACCCGACTCGACCACGAGCACGTCGGGCCGCCGTGCCACGTCCTCCGCTGACAGGTCGAGGGGCCTGGCCACATCGGTGATGACGCACCCCGGCTTGACCCTCATGATGTCGAGAATTCGCTTGCCGGCTGCCGAGGTCGCGGTGACGATGACGTCCATGTCGCCGAGATGGCGTCCCGGCGAGGAGGAGACGTGCACCTCGGCGCGGGGGTTGTCCCGCTGGACCTCCTCCTGCAGCGCAAGGAGCTTGGCGCTTTCGGGCGAGACCATCCAGAGCTCATCACAGGCCAGCGCGAGCAGCCGCGCGCACACGGATCCGATCGCGCCGGTCGCCCCGACGACCATGGCCTTACCGCGCATCCTCCCCTCCTCGTCGACCTCGATGAGGCCAAGCCGTTGCAGTGCTTCGTGAGCCGCCCACAGCGCCCCTGAGGCGCTGTAGCTGTTGCCCGTCGTGACGGGCAGCGGCGCTCGCTTCGCGACGGTGACGCCGGCATCCCCGACGACCTTGGTGAACGCGCCGAGGCCCATCACCTGGGCGCCGAGCTTCTTTGCCGTGTCCGCCGCCGCGAGGAGCTGGCCATAGGTGAACTCCGGGTGGTGCGACAGGAGCTGCTTGGGGGTGCCGCCGACGCTGATCAACCAGCCCTCCGCCTCCGCGCCGGTCGGCGAGGTGATCCCCGTGACGCGGCTGTAGGTGAACGGGGGGACGTAGGCGACTGCCTTCTCGACGGCGTCCATGACGAAGCCCGGCAGGACCTTGCTCATCGTCCGCAGCGGCTCGACCTTGTTGAAGTACTCCTGGCTCAACGGGTGGATCACGAAGGCGAAGCGACTCCTGCGCCGGGGACCGTTCGGCTGCAGCACTCGTGGCTCGAGCGCCGCCGTGTGGATCCCCTCGACCAGGCCGGTCTCGGACAGCCCGCCGGCCCCCGCGCCCGCAATGAGCATCGCCTCGAGGACTGCGTCCTCGACGGTGACATCGAAGGGCTGCGGGGTGGGATCGATGACCATGTCGACGTCGCGGCGGGCGAGCTCGGCCAGCCGATCGGGGGAGACGGCCGAGGTGATGACCGTCTTGCCCCTCAGGTCGTCCAGTCCGAAGGCGACGAGCGCCTCGTACGTGGCGATGATGACGTCGGCGTCCCGCGCCGCCTTGCGCGCGAACGCCTGGCTGACCGGCCCGGGCGCCCGGAGCAGCGCCTGCACCGGTCCCGGGAGCTGGCGGATCGGCCACAGCCCGACGCTGGCGTACGAGCCCACGACCGGCACCGACCCCACTCGCTCCACCAGGTCGATGAGGAGCGGGTCGGACGTCGTGATGTTGTCCGTGAACTCGTGGATGACCTGGGCCGCTCTGGTCTGGTCCTCCTCGCCGAGGATGATGACCCGGGCGTTGTTGAAGTATCCGGGCAGGTCGTTCTGGACATGCCGGATCGCCCACTCCTGCAGGACGTCGCGCAGCCGGTACCCCGTCGTCACCGGCACGTCGGAGGCTGGGGCGGCGAGCCACTCGACGGCGTCGAGGTCGCCCTCGAACCGCCCCGTGGCACGCACCTCACGCAGCCCGGTGATGGCGATCGCGCCGGCCTGGCCCGCCCACGTCTCGACGAGGTCCTGCACCTCCTGCACCCGGCCGTTCGTCCCGATCCGGAGGATCCGGTAGGCCTTCCCCAGCAGCGTGACCCGCTCCTCGTAGTCGCCCTCGTGGCCGAGGAGGCTCACGTCGACGATGAGGGTGGGCTCAGTGGGCTTGGCAGTGCGTCGCTTCGTCGCCATGTCACACCATCGCTCTCGAGCTGACCTCGGGATGCTCGATCATGAAGTCCAGCAGCCGATCCACGTAGTCGCTGAACGCGGGACATGCGACGCCCGTGCCGTCGAGGTCCCGTTGCGTGTTCGCCGTCGAGTAGGTCGTCGGCGAGGCGAAGTAGTCGACGAGCTCGCCGGGGAGCCCGAGAAGCCGAGACACCCCGGGGATGGTGTCGATCGCCAGACGGGCCAGTCCTGCGAACATCGGCACCCAGACGACCCGCTTGCCCAGGCGGTCCGCGAACGCGTCGACGATCTCGTGCGCCGTCGGAGCCTGCGGGTCGGCCAGCGCGTAGGTCCGTCCAACCGACTCGTCGAGGACGGAGAGCTCGTCCATCGCCGCGACGACGAAGTCCCGCGGGACCAGGTAGACCCGGACGCGGTCGGGGTCGGCGAGCCGCGGGACGAGTGCGACGGGTCCCTGTCGCTGCAGGAAGCTCGCGAAGAAGTACAGGCCGTCGAACTTCTGCGTCTCACCGGTCTCCGAGTCCCCGACGACGATCCCGGGCCGGTAGACGGTCGCCGGCAGGCCCCGGTGCATGGCCTGGCGGACGAGAAGCTCCGCCGTGAACTTCGTCGCCTCGTAGTGGTTGCGGAAGGCCTGGCCCTCGTCGAGCGCGTCCTCGGTGAACTCGCCGTCGTATTGGCCGCTGACGTAGCACGTGCTGACGTAGTGCAGTCTCGGCGGCGATGGGAGCGACCAGCAGAGCTCGAGGACGTTCACCGTCCCACCGACGTTGACGCTGCGCGCCAGCTCATGGGCGACGTGGAGGTCGTACACCGCGGCGAGGTGCCACACCTCCGTGACCGCGTCGAGCGAGGCGCTGACCTCTGGGGACAGGCCGAGTCCGGGCATGGTGATGTCGCCGGCGACGAGTTCGATCCTGCCGGTCGTCTGGGGATCGGTGACCTCGAGCTCGCGGATCCGCTCCACAGCGGTCTCCAGGTATTGCCCCTGCACCAAGCACACGGCCCGGGACTGCGGTCGTCGAGCCAGCAACCGAGGGAGCAGAGCAGATCCGAGGAAACCGGGGAAACCGGTCATCAACAGTGCTGTCACGGTGACCGTGACCTCCTTCCAGCCTGGGGGAGGGTCAGCCTCCACCCGACCCCAGCCTGCACACGAGATCCTCGTTGGGCTCGGGACCATCGTCCCTCTCCTGCGTCACAGTCGCAGGAAAGTGATGTCGTATGCCGCTGAGCCGGCTTGCGCTCCCCGCTCAGTGGGTCGGCGGCTGGGTTCAGGGAAACGGACTCAGCCTGAGGGAACGACTGCGGCGGCGCACCTCGCCATGTGGGCCGCCCTGGCCTCCACGGTCATGCCCATGAAGTGGACGACGTGCGGGTCCGGCACGGTCGGTCGGGTCGCGTAGGACTCGGGGTCGGAGTTGTAGCAGCCGTCCGGGTCACGACCGTCGACGTAGGGCTGGTTCCAGCCGGGGGGAGCCAGCTCGTCCGGGCCAGGAAGGTCGAGCCGTCGCCCGGTCCGGCCCAGTGGTAGCGGCCGTCTCCACGCCGCCAACCGAGAGCCGCCAGCACCGCGCCCTGGTCCGCCCACGGTCCCGGCTGTTGGCCGGCCTCCTCCACGGCGTCGAGGAAGTCGAGCGCCTCGGGGCAGGACCGCAGAAGCCACACTCCGGTGTTGGGGTTGACCCGGTGCTCGTAGGGCACCTGCTCGAGGGCCAGGGCCTGGAAGTGCTCGGGGTGCAGGTGGTCGGCGATGTCCTCGTCGAACCGGACCACGAGCACGTCGGCGTCGAGCCAGAGCGCCATTGGGTGGTCGGTCAGCGCTTCGCGGAGCAGCGTCAGCTTGGTCCACTTGGCGTGCTGGGCCGACTCGGTGGCTTCCCGCCCGTCGTGCTCGAGCTCCTCGGCTCGCACCGCGTAGCCCCACCGGTCTGCGAAACGCTGGAAGGTCGGCAGGGCGAGGTCCCGCAGGATGGTTCGCATGGTCGGGCCGGCAGCGGTGACGATGACGCCGCGGGCGTCCCTACGAGTCGCCACGATGCGCGCCTCAGCCGCTGCGCCGGGACCGAGCGCGCTCGAGGCCGTCGAGCAGGACGTCGAGGCCGAACTCGAACTCGGTCTGGTCGTCACACCAACCCAATGTGGTGTCCTCCCCGTCGTGGTTGACCGACGAGAGCATGCCGACGAGGTTCGGCAGCTGCTCGGCCAGCTGACGGAACGTCTCCTCGTTCGCCTCGTCCCCCTCCGGGGTGTCCGGCTCGAAGAGCTCCTGGGTGAAGCCGAGCACGCGGCTGCCCAGGGCGTGGAGCGCATGGTGGGCGAGGTCGTAGGAGAACCCGCCACGGCGGAGGATGGCCAGCACGCCCTCGTAGTAGTGCACGACCGCGGGAATCATCGCCCGGCGTGACTCGATGACCTCCGGTGCCCACGGGTGACGGAGCAGGACTTCTCGGGCGGCGAGGACGCGCTCTCGCATCGCTCCGGGCCAGTCATCGTCGGCCCGCGACGGATCCAGGTCGGACACCGCGTCGAGCATCTCCCCCACGATGACCTCGACGATGCCGTCGAGCACCCCCTCCTTGCTGGACACGTGGTGATAGAGCGACATCGCCTCCACGCCGAGTGCCTCGGCGAGCCGACGCATCGTCAGGGCGCCCAGCCCCTCGGCGTCCACGAGGTCCACGGCGGACTGGAAGACCCGCTCACGGCTCAGGGGCACCCTCGTCGACGCGGTGCTTGCCATCGGCGGCCCTCCTCGTCACGTGCATGCCCAACAGCCCAACCCTACGCGGTCGGGTCGGCGCACCCCCGTCCGGCTGGGGCCGTTGGGGGATCACTCGACCCGCACGACGACCTTCCCCCGAGCGTGGCCCTCCACCAGGTAACGGATCGCCTTGCCGGCATCTCCGAGCTCGAAGACCTCGTCGATGACCGGGCGGACCAGGCCGCGGTGGACGAGGCCGAGCAGCGACTGGAGTGGAGCGGCCTTGTCGCTGGCGATGAAGAAGGGCATGCGATGCCCGACCAGCGGAGAGAGGAGGGCGGCGCCCAGCGGGCGCTGGAGGCCGGAGAGCAGGCGGCCGGGGCTGTCTCCGCCGATGACGAGGAGGGTGCCGCGCGGGGTCAGCAGTCGACGCAGACTCCGGAGCGACCGGTTGCCGCCGATGGCGAGGATGAGGTCGAAGGGGCCGATGTCCCTCGTGGTCTCGGCGAGTTCACCTGCGGCGTAGTCGATGACGTGGTCGGCGCCGAGATCGCGGACCAGGTCGAGCTTGGCGGCGCTTGCGACTCCGGTCACCTCCGTCTCGAGTGCCTTGGCGATCTGCACGGCGTAGCTGCCGACACCGCCGGATGCCCCGATGACGAGGACCCGCTGACCGGCAGCCGCTCGGCCCACGTCCTTGACGCCCTCGAGCGCGGTGACGCCCGAGACCGGTAGGGCGGCCGCCTCCTCGAAGGAGAGCCGATCGGGCTTGGCCACGAGCCGGTCGGCACGGGCGATGCTCAGCTCGGCGCAGGTGCCCCTTCCTGTTCCGACGACCTCATCGCCCAGGGAGAGGCTGGTGACTCCCTCGCCGACCGCGTCGACGACCCCTGCGAGCGCGAAACCGGGCGTCGGCTGTCGCGGCCCGCCGAAGCCGACAGCAGGCCGCATGAGGAGCGGCAGCCCGGTCATGAGGTGAACCGTCCCCTGGTCCACACCTGCCGCCCGGACCCGGACCCGGACCTTTCCAGCACCGGGTGTCGGCTCGGGCACGTCTCGCAGGTGCAGTTGGTCCGTCGAGCCGTACTTGTCCTGCACGATGGCGCGCATGCCATCCCCCTTACGTCGTAAGACTGGTGATCAGCAGAGTAGCCTTACGGCGTAAGATCCACAAGGTGCCCTCCTCCGCGGCGAGTCGGACCTCCGCCCGGGCGCGATAGAGATGCTGGGAGCTCAACCGAGTCGGGGGCCCCATCCCTCAGAGGAGGTGACCGGCCGCTCGGGCGGGGTCGGCTCGACCGGCCGGCCGTCGTAGGGCGTCGAAAGGACGATGTGGGTGCGCATCTCGCCGTGCGCTCCGAGCCGTTCGATGAGGCCCTCGAGGTGGGACAAGCTCGACGCGCGTGCCTTGAGCATCGTGCAGTGCTCCCCGGAGAGCTTGTGCACCTCGACGAGTTCGGGATAGTCGTCTGACGACGTCGTTCGGAGTAAGCAGTCAGCGGTCCGGCACCGCAGCTCGATGAAGGCGAGCAGCGGTTGTCCTGCCCGGGCAGCGTCTATGCGCGCCCCGTAGCCGGCAATGACACCCTCCCGCTCGAGCCGTCGCACGCGCTCCCCGACAGCGGGCCCGGAGAGATGGACCCGCGTGCCGAGCTCCTTGAACGACAGCCTGCCGTCCTGCTGGAGCTCGCGCACGATCGCCCAGTCCGTTTGATCCAACTGGACCGCGTCGAAAGCCTTCATGCCGTTCTTCCTTCCACGCGGAAAGCCGGAGACCGCAAGAACCATCAGCAGGCCCTTCATCGCGATGATCGGCCTCTCTAGCGTAGAGCGCATGTCAGTCGGGACCACCGTCGAGCAACGGCAAGGCGAGCGGGAGGCGGACCGCAGGGGGATCCGTCACCTGCGCGTCTTCGCGGCGCTCGGCGGTCTGTCCCAGTCGCTCGCGGGCGGCGCGGCAGCACTGCTCGCCCGAGAGGTCACAGGGTCGGATGCGGCCGGAGGCCTGCCGCAGGCGCTGCTCGTCGTCGGCGCCGGAACAAGCGCCCTCGGGCTGGCTGGGTTGGCGCGCCGGCTGGGTCGGGCGTCCGCACTCTCGGTGGGAGCGGTGGCCGCGGCGCTTGGCTCCGTCGCGATGGCGTGGGGCGGCCTGGGCGGGGTGCTCGGGCCGATCCTCTTCGGCAGTCTGCTCCTCGGGGCGGGCAACACCGCCGTCATGCTGTCCCGCTACGCGGCGGCGGAGCTGGATCCGGGACGGCCGGCCCCGCGTGCCATGGCTTCGGTCCTCGTCGCGACGTCGGTCGGAGCCGTAGTCGGGCCGAACCTGATGCTCCCCAGCGGGATGCTGGCGGGGAGCTTCGACGTGCCGCCCCTCATCGGCTCCTACCTCGTCGCGGCCATCGTGTACCTCGCCGGGGCTGCAGTCATCCTCCGGACTCGGCGAGCGCTGCCGCCGGTGGCCCAGGCCTCCACGAGCTCGGAGCCATCCACGCCGGCGGGACGGTTCGCCGTGCTGCGTCGAGGAACCGAGGGGAGGGCGGGCCTCGCAGTGCTCGCTGTCGCCAACCTCGTCATGGTCGGCGTGATGACGATGGCCCCGATACACCTCGATCACCTCGGAGGAGGCCTGTGGCTCATCGGAGTCGTCATCAGCGCCCACATCGCCGCGATGTTCGCGCCGTCCGCCTTCAGCGGCTGGCTCACGGAACGGCTCGGCGCTCGCCTCGCGGCGGCCGGCTCGGCGGCGGTCCTCGTGCTGGCATGTGTCGTGGCGATGGCAGCCGCCCACTCGACAGTCGTGCTCGCTGTCGCCATGGTCATCCTCGGTCTGGGCTGGAACGGGTGCCTCGTATCGGGCAGCGCCCTGCTGACTCACGGCGTCGCAGCAGGCGACCGTCCCGGCCGCGAGGGTGTGGGCGAGGCCGGAATGGCGGCCGCAGCTGTGGTCGGTGGCGCGACCTCCGGTCTCGTCATGGCCCGATGGGACTACTCGACGCTGGCCCTGCATCGGGGCGGCGGCCGCAGCTGTCCTTGCCACGGCTCTCGCCGTGGGGCCGGCTGTCAGACGCCGACGAATTCGAGACCGACACGCACCCATCCGCGAAACCTCTTAGGCGATTGCATCGGGGAGGCCGAATCGTCGGTGGAGCCGGTCACCCAGGAAGCGGGCGATGCCGGTGACCGCTGTCCCTTCGAGGTTCGGGATGAGTACGAGGAGGCCGCGTGCCCGAGCTTCGAGGTAGCAGCCGAATGCCGGGTGCCCGCCCGCGCGGGTCGGAAGCAGGGTGTAGCCGTCACCTTGTCGTCCCAGCGCACTGGCTCGTAGGAAGGTCGCGATTGCCTGCGGACCGTCGTACTGTTCCGTCGCCGGCGGCATGGCCAGCCATGCCTCGTCCGTGAGCAGGGCGACGACCCTCTCAACGTTGTCGGCTTCGAACGCGCTGGCGAACTCTTGCGCCAGTTGTGTTTCGGCGGTTGCTGTGGGGGTCGGAACGCTTGTTGGCATCGCGGCCCGGGCTCGTTGCAGCAGGCCCTTGACTGCGGCCGGCGTCGCGTCGACCATGGCCGCGACCTCCGCGAGGCTGAACTCCAGCACGTCGCAGAGCACGAGGACGGCCGTCTGCCGAGGCGGCAGTGTCTGCAAGGCCGTGACGAACGCGAGTTCAATGCCCTCGCGGGCCAACGCCCGGGCTGAGGGGTTGTCCTGCTCGATCAGCGCGTCGGGGTATGGCTGTAGCCACGGGACCTCAAACAGGGAGGACGGCGCCGGCGGCTCGAAGGGCGGTGCTGGCGCAAGAGGTGGGCGGCGGCGGCTGTCGCGAATCGCATTGAGGCAGCGAGTCGTGGCAATGCGGTAGAGCCAAGTGCGCGCTGATGAGCGTCCGGCGAACGTGTCCAGACCCCGCCAAGCCGCCAGCATGGTCTCCTGCAACACGTCGTCGGCATCGTCGGTTGAGCCCAGCATTCGGTAACAGTGGACGTGCAGCTCGCGTCGATGCGGCTCGATCAACGCGCGAAAGGCCGACTCATCCCCGGCCCGAGCGGCTTGCAGCTCGGAGTCGATCATGCGGGCATCCTCGCAGACCAGCCGGGTCTTTCACCGGCACAGACCGCGACAGGCGGCCGACCGTTCCTATCCGCGGCGTCACGGTGTCTACCTCTGCATGATCAGCGAACGAGAGGAACCACGATGAGTACTCCATCGACACCGAAGCAGATCGCGCTTGCCTACCACCGGGCTTGGACCTCCCGCGACATGGACGCCGCCATGAACTTCGTCACGGAGGACGTGGTGTGCGATGCCCCCGCGGGACGATTGACCGGCGCGGCCGCACTGCGCAGCTTCATGGAGCCCTTCGCCAACATGCTCACCTCCTCAGAGCTTCTCGCCGCCTACGGCGACGAGCGCAGCGCGTTGATCGTCTACGACACCGCAAATCCTGCCGTCGCCAGCGCCCCCGCTGCCGAGTACCTCCAAGTGCGGGACGGACGCATCACCGCCTTACGGATCGTGTTCGACCGGCTCCCCTTTGCCCTCGCCCGTGGCGAGGTCGTGCGGCGTCCACAATGAGACGGTCGAGCTGCCTCTGGCTGGCGGGTTGTCGTTGACGCTGGCCCTCGACGGTAACGGCTGCCGGCAGACAGGGGTCAGTTCACTCGCGGCACCATCGAAAACTGCTCCGGTAAGCGGAGCAGGATGCGAGTCCCGACAATGACAAGACTGCGTCTCCCGCGCTCCGTCAGGGCTCGCGGACGTAGACCTTGTTCGAGATCCGCCACTGCGTCCCGTCCCTGACCAGCAGGAACGTGTCGGTGAATGCAGCAGGACCGTGGTGCAGCCGCATCGTCGCGTGAGCCGTTGTACCGGCGCGGCCAACCCCAGTGATGATCCGCAGCCGCGAGCTCTCGTCGGCGGCAGGCTGTCCGGTGAAGAGGCCGCAGTACGTATCGAGGTCCCACGAGGTGAAGGCGCCGTCGCGGATGCCCTCGACGTGGGCGGTTGGCCGGAAGGCTCGGCGGAAGTGGGTCGGGTCGCCGGTGGCGTGACCCTTGGCGTAGTCGACCAGCGGGCGCAAGAGATCGCGGTCGACGCAGACACCGGCGTCCACGACGAGACGGGCGCTTGAGTCGATCGACCTGGCGCCGGAGGCGAGACCAGTCATGAGGGCGGCAATATCAGCCTCGGGCGACGCACCGGCGGCCTGCAACGTCCCCAGGAGAGCGATGACTGCCGGCACCTCGGCGGCGAGCAGCCCGATGTCCTTGACGAGGGCCCCGGCGGCGAAGTCAGCCGGGCCGTCGCGACCCTCGAGCCTCGGCCGCTTCGTGCTGACGATCGGGCCCAGAGCAGTGCGCTCGAGGACGTCCAACACCAAGGACCGATCAACGCCGAGCGCGTCGCCGCTGGCCAGGGTGCGACCCAGCACCGCGATGCTCTCGCCGAGCACTTGGTTGGCAACGAGCTTGACCTCGGCCGCCGTCCGCGCGTCCCCGAACAGAACGGCAGTACCAAGGCTCTCGATCACGTCGTGCAACCCAGCCTCGACACGGTCGGACCCCGCGAGCACCGTCAGCGAGCCGGATCGTACAGCGGGGACCGAGCCCATCACGGGCGCGTGGAGGTAGGCCCGCGACCGGTCCCGGACGAGCGCAGCCAGCTCGACGGCCTCGCCGGGTCCGACCGTCGACGTGTTCACCACCACCGCATCGGCGGCCGTGGCCTCGAGGCACTGGCCCAGAACATCCCGACAGGCCGCACCGTCGAAGAGCGCGAGGATGACGACGCCAGCTCCGCGCACGGCCTCGGTGACCGACGGGCGGACGTCGACGCGGGCCACATCACGCGGCTTCCGGGACCACGCACTGACGACGAGCCCCTGCCCGGCGAGACGCTCGGCCATCGCCGAGCCCATTCGGCCAAGTCCCAGCACGGCTACGGATGTCGTTCTCGGAATCATGTCTCCACCCTCCCGGCCGAGATGCCATGCCACAAGCGAGAAGTCTGCACACCTGCCATGCGTATCCCGCATAATGAGAAGCGTGTCACTCACTCCGTGGGTTGCGTTCGTGGCTGCGTGCGACCAGGGCACCCTGGGTGCCGTGGCGCAGGAGCTCGGCTACACGCAGTCCGCCGTCTCACGCCAGATCGCCAGCCTCGAGCACGAGCTCGGCGTGACGCTGCTCGAGCGGCGGCCGCGTGGTGTACGCCCAACCGCGGCGGGTACCGCAGTCCTCGTGCACGCCCGTCTCCTCATCGCCGAGGCGGAGCGCGCGAAGCGGGCAGCCCAGCAGCCCAGGGGCGGACGACACCTCGGCGTCGGGTCCGTGCCCTCGATGGCGATCGCGCTCCTCCCGACTGCCCTGCGGGACAGCGACGAGCTCGCCTCGTGGACCCTCGTCACGGACCTCACGCCCGCCCTCGTCGAGCGGGTCGCAGCCCATGAGCTCGACCTCGCCGTGGTGACGGATGCGCCTCCCGGCCTCCCGAGCACGTCAGGGGTCGCGTTCACTCACCTGCTCGATGACCCGATGGCGGTGCTCCTGCCCGCTCGTCCGGCCCGACCCGGCAGGCTCCGGCTGGAGGACCTGGCAGACGAGGTATGGCTGGAGGACAACGCCGGTTCCCGCACTCTGCTCCAGCAGACGGCAGCGCGGCACGGCCTGACCCTCGACATCGAGCTGGTGGGTGGTGACCTCATGACCAAGGTGGCCCTCGTCGCGGCGGGTCACGGCGTCGCCTTCATCCCGTCCTCACTGGGTGGGGCACTGCGCCCAGACGTCCGTATCGTGCGGCTCGACAAGGCGCCGGTGCGCGGTATCCATGCAGTCACCAGGACGGAGGACGCCGCCGCTGAAGGACTCCTCGAGTCCCTCAGGGCCGCAGCTCGATCAGTGGGCACATCCCCGGCGCTGGGCGACCACTAGGCTCCGCCCATGGTGCGTCCAGCCCACGTCACCCTCGCGGCTGTCAGCGCAGTCCATCTCGGCGCGCAGCTCGTCGACCCGGACGGGATCATCGCCCCACTGACCCAGGTGCTGCTCATGCCGGTCCTGGCCTGGGTGCTCGTCTCCGCCGTGCCGTCGACCCGCACACGCCTCGTGAGACTGACCCTGCTCGCCCTGGGCTTTTCGTGGCTGGGCGACACGCTTCCTCGCTTCGCGTCGGAGGATGCGGGATTCCTCCTCATGGTCGGTTGCTTCCTCCTCGCCCAGCTGACCTACGCCGTCGCCTTCCTCCCACACTGGCGTGCGTCCATCGTCCGCCGCCGTCCTATCCTTCTTCTGCCGTATGCCGCTGGGCTCGCTCGGCTGGTCGCCGTCACTCACGTGCGGGCTGGGTCGCTCCTCGTGCCGCTCATCTTCTACGGGTTGGCGCTGGGCACCATGGCGGTTCTCGCCACCGGTCTGGGTTGGGTCGCCGGGATCGGGGGAGCACTCTTCTTCGTATCGGACTCGCTCATTGCGCTGCGCGCCTTCGCCGACGTGACCCTGCCAGCGCACGGTTTCTGGGTCATGCTCACCTACATCGTGGGCCAGACCCTGCTCGTTCTCGCGGTGGTCCGCGTCCAGGGCGGTGCCGCCGTCAAGCGGGCGAGGTGAGCGAGTCCGCTTCGGCGACCAGCGCTTCCCGCACCAGCGCCGCAGCGGCCCGCTCGGCGCGATCCCGTCGGGAGAGGACCGCCATGCGTCGCCCCAGGGCGAGGTCACGGGTCGGGACCAGACCGAGGCGCTGTCCTTCCTGATCGTCGGCGGCGAAGCGGGGGAGCAGCGCGACCGCCAGACCAGCCGACACGAACGCCTCCTGCAGCCGCAGGTCGGTGAACCGGTGCGACACCAGTGGCTCGCTCCCGTCCGCACCGAACCATCGCCGCAGCGCGTCGTCGAAGGGCCAGCCCTCAGGCACGCTCACCCAGGTCTCCCGGCGCACATCGGCCAGCCGAACGGAGCGACGCATGCTGAGGCGGTGCCCGGGCCAGACCGCCACGTCGAGTGGCTCGACGAGCAGCTCCGTCACGGAGAGCCCGCGCCAGGTCCGTGGAGGCCGACTCGCGGCGCGTGGGACTCCCGGCTTGACGGCCGGCTCAGCCAGTTCCGTCGCGTGATGGCCGACGACGAGGTCGGCGTTGTCGACGAGCGCGGCGTAGTCGTCGCCGTGCACGTCGGACTCGACGAGCTCGAGCGACACGTCAGGCCAGGCCCCGAGCCGCCGCACGAGCCCCGGGAGGAGCAGCTGGCCGGCGGTCGGGAAGACGCTGAGGCGCACCGCGCCCCGTAGCTCGCCCCGGTACTCGTCCCACCGGCCCTGGAGCCGAGCCAGGGAGACCTCGACGTCCAGCGACGCCTCGACGAGGACTCGCCCGGCTGCGGTGAGCTCGACGCGTCGGCCGACTCGTCGGAGCAGCGGCGCTCCCGCTTCACGCTCGAGCAGCTTGAGCTGCTGCGACACCGCCGTCGGGGTCAGGTTCATGGCACGGGCGACCTCGGTCACGGTCGACCTCCGTGCGAGCTCGCGCAGCAGCGCCAGGCGGCGGACGTCCATGAAGGGAAACTACATGGATATCGAAGAAAGTCTCGATGGACTGGATCATCCTTCTGCCCGAAGGTAGGTCCATGGATCGTGGCATGACGCGTCGGGACGTGCTCCTGGCAGGACTGGTGGCGGTCATCTGGGGTATCAACTTCGTGGCCATCCATGTGTCGCTCGAGCACTACCCGCCTCTTCTCCTGGCGTCGCTCCGTTTTCTCGTCCTCGCGATCCCGACGATCCTCTTCGTGCCGCGCCCTCGAGTGCGCTGGCGATGGCTGGTCGGCTACGGGGTCGGCTTCGGCATCCTCCAGTTCGCCTTCCTCTACCTGGGCATGGCCGCCGGAATGCCAGCAGGGCTCTCCTCTCTCGTCCTGCAAGCATCCGCACCGTTCACGGTGCTCCTTGCCGCTGTCTTCCTCCGCGAGCGACCCGGGCCGCCCGTGCTGATCGGAGTTGCCGTCGCCCTGTCGGGCCTCGCCGTCATCGCCGGCTATCGCGGCCTTGCCGTGTCGGTGGTGCCGGTCGTGCTCGTTCTCGCGGGTGCACTCGGCTGGGCCATCGGCAACATCTGCTCCCGCCAGGCGAAGCCGGACTCGCCGTTCCGGTTCATGATGTGGATGACGGTCGTGCCGCCGGTCCCGTTGCTGGCCCTTTCCGTCGTCGTCGAGGGTCCGGAGCAGATCACCTCGGCGCTGGCCGACGCGCCGGGCGCGTGGGCGGCAAACGTCGGGCTCGCCTACACCGTGGTCCTCGCGACGATCGTCGGCAGCGGCATCTGGACGAGCCTGCTCGCCCGTAACTCAGCGAGCTCCGTCGCGCCCTTCTCGATGCTGGTGCCGGTCGCTGGTCTGGGGTCTGCCTGGCTGATCCTCAGTGAGCGGCCCTCCGGGTGGGAGCTGCTCGGCGGTGTCCTCATCGTGACCGGTGTGCTCGGTCCCTACGCCGCTAATCGAGTGAACAGGATTCGGGCCCGAATGTCGTTCACTCGATTGAGGCGGCGGGACGAGAAGGAGGCATGGGCGGGGAGCGAGCTCAGCGGCATACGGCATAGTTTGGAAAGGTGACCATCGAGATCAAGCCCGCCACTCGAGCTCGGTTCGACGACGTCGCGACGATGCTCGGCCCGAAGAACCCGACCTCAAACGTGTGCTGGTGCCTGAGTCACCGGATCGACTCCCAGACCAACCGGGAGCTGGTCGGGCCCGCGCGCGGAGAGTACGTCCGCAAGCTGACGGGGCGCCGTGTCGCTCCAGGGGTCCTCGCCTACGAGGACGGTGAGGTGGTCGGCTGGGCTGCGGTGGCGCCGCGGTCGGAGCTGCCCTTCGAGCGGTCCCGGCTGATCCCGCACGTGGACGACCTCCCGGTGTGGTCGATCTGGTGCATCAGGGTGCGACCCGGCCACCGTGGCAAGGGCATCTCCCACGCACTGCTGCGTGGCGCGGTCGAGTACGCCGCTGCGAAGGGCGCCCCGGCCGTCGAGGGCTACCCGGTCGACAACAAGGGGGAGAAGGTCGATCTCACGATGGCCTTCGTCGGCACCCGCGCGGTGTTCGAGGAGGCCGGCTTCACCAAGGCTGCCGACACCGACGCGATCGCCGGCGGCTTCCCTCGTGTCCTCATGCGCCGCAGCCTGGCGTAGCGTCGGATCCGGACGTCTGCCTTCCGGATCGGACCCGACATGCATCCCGACGCGAGTCCCACCGCACGAGCGCTGCTCGCCCTGGAGCTGATCCAGTCGACCCCCGGGATCACGGCGGACCGGCTGGGGGCGAGGCTGGGAGTGACCGAGCGGGCGGCCCGGCGCTACGTGGGCATCCTCCGCGAAGCCGGCATCCCGATCGACTCGGTGCGAGGGCCCTATGGCGGCTATCGCGTCGGCCGAGGCCTGCGGTTGCCGCCGATGGTGTTCAGCGCCACGGAGGCCCTCGGACTCGTCATGGCGGCCCTCGACGGCCACCACGCCGCGAGCGACCCCGCCGATCCCGTGGGCAGGGCGCTCGGCAAGCTCATCCGCGCTCTGCCAGAGCCCGTTGCCGCCCAGGCGGAGACCGTCCGGCGGACAACGGCACCGGCGCCCGATCGCGCTGCAGCGCGGCCGGACCCGGACACGACAGCGGCGCTCGTCGCGGCATGCTCGAGCCATCGGACGGTGCGGCTCGACTACCGCACCGAGGCCGGCTCGGAGTGGGTGGTGGACATCGAGCCGTGGACGGTCGTCGTGCGCCATGGGCGGTGGTACGTCGTGGGCCGGTCGCTCCAGCACGGCCAGACGAGGACCTACCGCATCGACCGGGTCCGGCGGGTTGACCTGCTCTCGCAGACCTTCGAGTCTCCCGGCGGTCTGGACCCGGTCGCGCTGCTCGAGGAGCACCTCGCGGCCGGGTGGGAGTACGAGGCCGATGTCGACATCGCCGCGCCGCTCGACGTGGCAGGCCGGTTGCTGCCGCGCACGCTCGGCCATCTCGAACAGCTTGATGACGATGCGACGCGCCTGGTCGGCAGCACGAGCAACCCGGCGTGGTACGTGCAGCAGCTCGCCATCCTCCCCCTGCCATACCGGATCCGCGGCGGTCCCGAGCTTCGCGCCGCCGCCGCCGCGGTCGCCGGGCGCATGAAGGCAGCGGTGGAGAGGACGAGCAAAGCGGAAGGATAGTGTCCGGAACCGCCCCTAGCGTGGCGCGCATGAGCACTGATGACACACCGTGGGAACCACCGCTCGCCGGCACCGAGGTCGAGCACCTGCTCGGGTCGCTCGACCGACTGCGCGCCACCTTCCGCTGGAAGGCCGACGGACTCGATGCCGCCGCTCTCAACGTCACGATCGCCGCGTCGGCGCTGACGATCGGCGGCCTGCTCAAGCACCTGGCGCTCATCGAGGACTTCTACGCGACGCGGAAGCTGCGCGGCGAGGGCATGGGCGAGCCGTGGGCGTCCTTCGACCACGACGGGAGCAACGACTGGGAGTTCACTTCCGCCGCCCATGACTCGCCCGAGGAGCTCTACGCCCTCTACGACGGGGCCGTCGAGCGAACGCGGCGCCGGATCACGGACGCGCTCGCCGACGGAGGGCTCGACCAGCTCGCGCATGATGCCAGCGACGAGGGCGAGCATGCGAGCCTGCGCCGGCTCATCTTCGATCTCGTCGAGGAGTATGGGCGACACACCGGCCACGCCGACCTCATACGCGAGGCCATCGATGGCGTCGTCGGTGAGGACCCGCCGCCCGGGTGGCGCCCGGTCTCAGGTCAGTTCGCCTTCGCGCATTCCTGACGAGGCCGTATGCCGCTGCTCTCGCTCCCACGCGCTCCTGGCCCCCCGTTCGTGGGGTCGCCGTCGGACGTGGATAGTCAGTACTCCGCGACGGGGGAGCGGCGCGGGCAGTCCAAGAAGAACGGTGCGGCGTGTCGATGGCGACTGCGGGTATAATGCGCCCCGGCGTCAAGACCCTCACCAAGAGGACGGGTCGCGCGTCGAGTACGGGTACACCGACGTTCGGCGAGGACGACCGGCGCGTTCGGGAGACGTCAAGCTGGCCTGGCGAACCGGTCCGGGCCCTACGACGAGTGGTACGACGCACGGGGTGGGCGGGCATCCTGAGTAGACATGGGCTTCCGCGACTACAACCCAGGATGCTGCCATGCTTTCCGGACCAACCGATCTCGTTCAAGGCGGAAAACGCGTGGTCCCACCACACACTCGTTACCGTGACGGACGGGCAGTCTCTGAACCGGGCGGTCGCGGCCCCTTCCGACGAACTGTTCGAGGAAGCTGCTCACGCGGGGTTGGGGTTCTTCGCTGCGCTGGAGCGTCTGTGTCCGCGATCAGACATCGGTCGTGAGGAACGGGAGATCTTGGAATCGTGGCTGGGGTGATGTGATCCGCATTTCTACCCCGTTCCGGGGAGTTGAGCGCCTATCGCCGTGGCGCTTGGCGCTCAACATGCATTGCGCCTTGGCGGGGATCATGACCCTATTGGGCGACGTAGCCGCACCACGTGCGGCCAGTCCTGCCGAATCGGACCACGCAGCTCGGCCTGCTCCTCGAGTGGTGGTGCCTCGGCTCACACTTCGTGACCCTGCCCTGAACCCCGCCCGAGCGTGACCGCGCGTCGCGTGGCGGAGCAAGCCCAGCGGCATACGGAACCTTCCCTTGCGATGATGTCGAGATCCGGCACCCGGCTCCGTTCCATGAGTGCGGGGCCAACAGGACCCGCGACCGATTCGAAGGAGTGAGCACGATGCCCCAGTTCCTACTGCTCAAGCACTACCGTGGCGGCCCGGACCTGCCCGAGCCCGTCCCGCCGATGGACCAGTGGGCGCCCGAGGACGTGGACCGCCACCTGCGCTTCCTCGACGACTGCACCGCGATGCTCAAGGAGTCCGGCGAGCTCGTCGACGCATCGGGGCTGAGTCCCGACCGCGACTGGGTGCAGTACGGCGGAACGCCCGGCGCGACGCCGGTGACGACCGACGGGCCGTACCCCGAGACGAGCGACCTCGTCGCGGGCTGGTACTGGGTGGACGTCGCCTCGCGCGAACGGGCGCTCGAGATCGCGGCCCACGTCTCGTCCGGCCCGGGCCCGGAGGGAAGCCGATGTACGAGTGGATCGAAGTCCGCCAGGTCATGTTCTCTGCGCCCGTCGAGGCCGAATGAGTCAGTGACTGCCGGTGACTCCCAAGGACGAGGTGCTGCTGCGAACGCTCGTGCCGCAGGTCATCGGGGTCCTCGTCCGCCGCGGAAACGACTTCGCGGCGGCCGAGGACGCCGTCCAGGACGCCCTCGTCGAGGCGGTTCGGCACTGGCCGGAGCACCCACCGCGTGATCCGAAGGGCTGGCTCATCGGGGTGGCCACCCGGCGCCTCATCGACGCCGCACGGAGCGACCAGGCGAGGCGCGCTCGAGAGCAGCGGGTCGACCGCGAGCCGGCGCCCGGGCCTTCGGAGCACGAGGACGACGCCCTCCGACTCCTCTTCCTGTGTTGCCATCCGTCGCTGAGCCCGACCTCGGCCATCGCGCTGACCCTGCGCGCCGTCGGTGGGCTCACGACGGACGAGATCGCCGAGGCGTTCCTGGTGCCGCGCGCGACGATGGCGCAGCGAATCAGCCGCGCCAAGCGCACCATCGCGGACGTTGAGCTGGGCCCAACGGGCGACCTCGCCTCGGTGCTCCGGGTCCTCTACCTCATCTACCACGCGGGGCACGGCGGCCGGGTTGACCTGGCCGCCGAGGCGATCCGCCTCACCCGGCAACTTGCGACCGGGCACTCGGACCCTGAGGTCCACGGCCTGCTGGCCCTGATGCTCCTGCACCACGCTCGTCGCCGCGCGCGTTTCGGCGAGGACGGTCGCCTCGTCACGCTCGACCGACAGGACCGCTCCCTGTGGGACACCGACGAGATCGCCGAGGGCGTCCGGATCCTCCAGCAGGCCCTTGTTGCGAACAGACGCGGCGAGTACCAGCTGCAGGCCGCGATCGCCGCGCTGCACGATGATGCGCCAAGGGCCGAGGAAACCGATTGGGCTCAGGTCCTCGAGTGGTACGACGAGCTCGTCGCCCTGACGGACAACCCAATCGCGCGGCTGAGCCGGGTCGTCGCCCTTGCGCACACGCTCGGGCCGGACGCGGCTCTCACCGAGCTCGAGACCCTCGAGCCGCTCGTTGGTGAGCGGCACCGCTACTTCGCCGTGCGTGCCTACCTGCTCGAGCAGGTCGGCGACCGGGCCGGAGCCGCCGAGCACTACGCGGCGGCCGCGCAGCGTGCGACGAACATCCCGGAACGCGACCACCTCACGCGGCGAGCGGCCGCCCTCCGTCACGAGGCTCGGGAAGGTTGAGGCCCGTTGTCGGGTTGAGCGGGACATGACCGACTACGGCCACGACCTGCTCTTCGGCTCCTTCATCACGCCCGCCAACGCGGCGCCCGACAACGTCGTCGCGCTGGCGCAGCTCTCGGAGGCCGCGGGTCTGGACCTCGTCACGTTCCAGGACCATCCGTACCAGGCGGCCTTCCTCGACACGTGGACGCTGATGAGCTTCGTCGCGGCCCGGACCGAGCGGGTGCACATCGCCGGCAACGTCCTCAACCTCCCGCTCCGGCAGCCGGCGGTCCTCGCGCGCGCCGCGGCCAGCCTCGACCTGCTGAGCGGCGGTCGCGTCGAGCTCGGCCTCGGGGCCGGCGGCTTCTGGGACCCGATCGTGGCGATGGGCGGCGAGCGGCTCAGCCCCGGCGAGTCGCTCACGGCGCTCCGTGAGGCGATCGACGTCATCCGCGGCATCTGGGACAAGGGCAATCCCGAGCGCCTCGTCGTTGATGGTAGGCACCACCGGGTCAACGGAGCCAAGCGCGGACCCGCCCCGGCGCACGACGTCGCGATCTGGGTCGGCGGCCTCAAGCCGAGGATGCTGCGGCTCATCGGTGAGAAGGCCGATGGCTGGCTGCCGTCGCTCGCCTACCTCAAGGGCATGGAGCAGATCGACGAGTCGAACGCCCGCATCGACGAGGCCGCCTCCGCAGCCGGTCGGGACCCGAGGGACGTGCGACGTCTGGTCAACATCGGCGGCCAGTTCA
This sequence comes from uncultured Actinomycetota bacterium, assembly GCA_963754395.1. Classification (GTDB taxonomy): domain Bacteria; phylum Actinomycetota; class Actinomycetes; order Actinomycetales; family Dermatophilaceae; genus Intrasporangium. The sequence goes on from CAVWGJ010000028.1 coordinate 96,236, forward strand.
CCGCCCAGCCGAGCGACCGGCTCCTCGTGGGGCCGCCCAGCCAGTGGGCCGAGCAGCTCGCGACGCTGGCCCTCGAGCACGGCCTGAGCGCCTTCATCGTCGTGGGCGACGACCCGAACCAACTTGCCCTCTTTGGCCAGGAGGTCGCGCCGGCGACGCGCGAGCTCGTCGTGGCAGAGCGCGAGCGACGTGGGACGGCAACGGCCCGTCCCGGTGCGGCGAGCTGATCAGCACCGTGGACCTCGGACACCCCCTCGAGTTCGGCACGTTCATCACGCCGCTCAACAGCCAAGGCACGGACGACGCACTGGCCCCCGTCCGCCTCGCCCAGCTCAGCGAGGCGGTCGGACTCGACCTCGTCACGTTCCAGGACCACCCGTACCAGCCGCGCTTCCACGAGACGTGGACGCTGCTCAGCTGGGTCGCGGGCCAGACCGAGCGCATCCGGCTGGCCCCCAGCGTCATCAATGTGCCGATGCGACAGCCGGCCGTCCTCGGCGCGAGCCGCCGCGAGTCTCGACCTCCTCTCGCACGGCCGGCTCGAGCTCGCCCTCGGTGCCGGCTACTTCTGGGATGCGATGGAGTCGATGGGCATCGATCGCCTCTCACCGGGCGAGTCGGTCGACGCGCTCGAGGAGACCATCGACATCATCCGCGGTATCTGGTCAGCAGCCCAGCGGATTCCATTGCGGACCAAGGGAACCCACCGCCGCGTCAACGGCGTGGACCGCGGACCAGCGCCCGCCCACAACATCCCGATCTGGGTGGGCGGGGGCAAGCCCCGCATGCTCGACCTCATCGGCCGGCTCTCCGACGGCTGGGTCATCCCGGGCGGCAACTCGGGTCTGGCGGACCTGTCCACCACCGGCCGCGCCGTCGACGCAGCAGCGATCCGGGCCGGCCGCGACCCACGTGAGATCAGGCGCATCGCCAACGTCTCCGGCCGCTTCGGCTCACGCGACGGCGGCTTCCTCGACGGGCCTCCCGCGCAATGGGTCGAGCAGCTCCTGCCCGTCATCGTCGATGACGGCGTCGGCACCGTCGTCCTCGCCTCCGATGACGCGGACTCGATCGAGACCTTTGCAGGCGAGGTCGTTCCCGCCCTCCGCGAGGCTGTCGCAGCCGAGCGGGCCGAGCGTGGCACCGAGACGGGGACCATCGCGAGCAGCTTCATCCGGGTCCAGCGCCACGTCGGCATCGACTACGACTCCATCCCGGCCACCCTGGCAGCGGACGCGGTTGAGCCCGGCGACGCCGCCTACGTCCGCCTGAGGTCCAACTACATGCGGGGCGGGAATCCCGGACTCGTGCTGCAGCCACGCGATCCGAGTGGGGTGGCCGAGGCGGTGCGGTGGGCCCGGACGCAACCAGTCCCCTTGTCGGTGCGCAGCGGCGGCCACGGCATCAGCGGTCGCTCCACGAACCACGGTGGCATCATCATCGACCTTCGCCAGCTCCGGTCGATCGAGGTCATCGACCCGTCGACCCGACGGGTCAGGGTCGAGCCAGGGGCCCGCTGGGGCGAGGTCGCGGCGGCTCTTGCTCCCCACGGCTGGGCGCTCACCTCCGGCGACTACGGCGGTGTCGGAGTCGGCGGCCTCGCCACGGCGGGAGGCATCGGCTTCCTCGGGCGGTCGCAGGGCCTGACGATCGACCGGCTACGGGCGGTCGAGATGGTCCTCGCCGACGGGTCCGCGGTCCGCGCGAGCGAGGACGAGCGTCCCGACCTCTTCTGGGGGGTCCGCGGCGCCGGCTTCATGCTCGGCATCGTCACGGCCTTCGAGTTCGAGGCCGGCGAGGTGGACGACGTCGGTTTCGCCCAGCTCGTCCACGACGTCACGTCCGACGTGGCCGGCTTCCTCGAGCGGTGGGGCGCTGCCGTCGAGTCGTCACCGCGCGACACGACCAGCTTCCTGATCATGGGCCCGCCCCGCGACGGCCGCATCATCGCCCAGACGATGAACGTCGTCGCCTCCGACGACTCCGAGACGATCCTCTCCCGGCTTCAACCGCTGGCGAACACCGCGCCCCTCATCGGGCAGCAGGCGCAGATCCTGCCCTACGAGGCCCTCGTCGTCCCGCCGCCGGCGATCCACGACGCGCAGGGCCAGCCGGTGTCCCGCTCCGGTCTGCTTGACCACATCACACCAGAATTCGCGAAGCAGGCCGCCGAGCTGCTCCGCTCCGGGGCGACGTACTTCTTCCAGATCCGAGCCCTGGGCGGGGCGACGCAGGACGTACCGCCCGATGCGACGGCCTTCGCCCACCGGTCGGCCGCCTTCAGCGTCGTGGCCCTCGGCGCGACGCGCACCCAGCTCGACCGCGAGTGGGACGCGTTGGCCCACCATTTCAACGGCCTCTATGTCAGCTTCGAAACCGATCGCCGGCCCGAGCGCCTCACCGACGCCTATCCGCCCGCGACGCTCGCCCGACTCCGCGAGCTCAAGCACCGTTACGACCCGGATCACGTCTTCAAGGACAACTTCCCGCTCGACCGATAGCTGCCCATCACATCGTTGAGCGACGCGTCAGTGGTGCAGGCGGGTTCCCTTGACGATCCGGTCGACCGTGTTCTTGGGGCCGTGCAGGGCCAGGCCGACGAGGTCCAGCGCGTCCGAGGGCGCCGTGGCGACCACCTCGCGGTTGGCCGCATCGTGCCCCGTCGTGAACATGTCCTTCGTGTAGATGGCGAGCGGAGTCCCTCGGCGCACCGCTCGGTCGTGCGCCGTCGCGACCGCCGACGGCGTGCCCTCGAAGATGAGCACCGGCATCCCGAGGAGCGGGAGATAGGTGCGTCCGGCGGCATCGGCATAAGGTTCCCCGACGAGCTCCGGGTGCGCCGCGGTGACACCGCTGATGAGGAAGGCCGTGACGTTGAGCCGCTGCCAGACCTCGAGGTCGTCACGCACGACCACGGCGATCTTCGTGTCGAAGGGCGGGGTGAGCAGGTCGTCCATGGCCCGAGTCTGCCGTGCCCCCGGAGCCGGCGCTACGTTGGCTCACCACAACCCGGGGATCATTCCGCTGGAAGGCAACTCAGCGGCATACGGCATCCTTGGATGTGACTCAACATCGCGAATACCTTTGTGCCCGAAGGTCGGCGAACAGGTCGAGCAGTGCCGGGTCGTCCACGGTGTCCGGGTTGGCTGCGCGCGTGACCGGCACGCCCTGGAGGATGCGCTTGACGGGGACTTCCAGCTTCTTGCCCGTGCGCGTGTGCGGGACGCCCCGGACCTGGTGGATCTCGTCGGGAACGTGCCGTGGTGAGGCCTTCTCGCGGATCGCGGCCCGGATCCGGTCCACAAGCGCCTCGTCGAGGGTCTGGTCGTCCGCGAGCACGACGAAGAGCGGCATCCAGTAGGAGCCGTCCTCCTGCTCGGCGCCGATGACGAGCGCCTCGACGACCTCGGGGATGGTCTCCACGGCTGCGTAGATGTCGGCGCTGCCCATGCGGACCCCGTTGCGGTTCAGGGTCGAGTCCGACCGGCCGTGGACGATGACGGACCCCCGCTCCGTGATGGTGATCCAGTCACCGTGCCGCCAGACACCGGGATACACGTTGTAGTAGGAGTCCCGGTACCGCTCGTGGCCCGGGTCGTTCCAGAACCGGAGCGGCATGCTGGGCATCGGCTGCGTCACGACCATCTCGCCGACCTCGCCGCGGACGGGCCGGCCGGCGTCGTCCCAAGCATCGAGGGCGACGCCGAGGGCCGGTACCGAGATCTCACCGGGCCAGATCGGGACGGTGGGTGAGCCGACCGCGAAACCACTGCCGACGTCGGTGCCGCCGCTGACGGACCAGAGCGGCACGGGCCCGATCGCATCCGCGGCCCAGTGGTGCAGGTGTGGCGGCAACGCCGAGCCGGTCGACGCCAGCGAGCGCAGCGCTGACAGGTCGAACTCGTCCCCGGGGCGAAGTCCGGCGTTCTCGACAGCCTGCAGGTAGCCGGGCGACATGCCGAAGAAGGTGACGCGCTCGTCCTGCACGATCTGCCACAGCGCGGCTGGCGTCGGGTGGACCGGCGACCCGTCGTGGCAGAGGATGCTCGCGCCGACGGCGAGCGCCGAGGTCTGGATGTTCCACATGATCCAGCTCGGTGAGGTGTACCAGAAGAACCGGTCGCGTTCGGTGAGGTCGTGGTGCAGGCCCTGCAGCTTGAGCATCTCGAGGAGGATCCCGCCGTGGCCGTGCACCATCCCCTTGGGCAGGCCGGTCGTGCCCGAGGAGTAGACGACCCACAGCGGGTGGTCGAACGGCACGTCGAGCGGCTGCGGGAGCCCCACGTCGGCGGGCTGCGCGGTGGCGTCGGCCCACGAGACGGTGCGCCCCCGGATCGGTGTCGAGATCTGAGGTGGGGCCGCGGTGCCGAGGTGGGAGACGACGACGGTGTGCTCGACGGTCGGCAGGAGGTCCTGGAGCTCGGCGACGGCGGGCAGTCGGTCGACCTGCCGGCCACCCCAGTGGTAGCCGTCCGCAGCGACCAGGACGCGGGGCTCGAGCTGTCCGAAGCGGTCCGCGACGGCGCTCGGCTGGTAGTCCTGACCGACCGAGCTCCACGTCGCGCCGATAGCGGCGGTGCCCAGGAACGCGACGACGGACTCCGGGATGTTGGGCAGGTAGCCGACAACCCGGTCGCCGGGCTGGATGCCGAGCCGGGTCAGGGTGGCGGCGAAGGCGAGCGTCTGCTCGCGAAGCTCCTTGTGCGTCAGGACCTTTCGCGTGCCGGCCTCGGTGGTGCCGACGATGGCCACGGCCTCGTCCGAGCCACGGCCCAGGACGTGCGCCGCAAGGTTCAGGCGGGTCCCCGCGAACCAGTGGTGGCCGCCGGGCGCGTGCTCTCCCTCGAGGGCCGGCGCCCCCGCCGGCCGGTCCGGGAGGCCGAACCAGTCCCACAGCTCGGCCCAGAAGGCGGCGGTCTCGCTGACCGACCAGCGCCAGAGGGCGTCGTAGCCCGTGGTGGGGAAGCCGTGCCGCCTCCCGGCGTGCTCCTGGAACCGCGCCAGCCCGCTCTCACGCAGGTCGCGCTCGCTCGGCGACCACAACGGCACGACGGCGTCTGTCATCGTTCCTCCCGGATTCGAGGGGGACCAGGACTCCACGGCGATCCCACCCTAGTAACGGGGCAAGCCCAGCGGCACACGGCCTGGGTGTGAAAGTTCACCCCCCGCCACGGGGGGCCAACCTTTCACACCCAGCCATGAGGCCAAACGCGCCCGCACGCCTCCGTGGCGGGGCCGGTGCGGCAGGACCGGTCATCCCGCTCCACGCGGACCTGCACGCAGGCAACCTCACGTGGCAGGGCGGTCGGCTGCGCTGGAAGGCAACTCAGCGGCATACGACATTGGCCGTATGCCGCTGAGCTGGGTTGCGCTGTCAGCGCTTGGTGATCGTCCACGTCCCGTCGGCAAGGGCCTTGTCCGGGTGCTGGATGTTGAGGAACAGCGTCTTCGGGTCCTTGCCGAAGTAGATGCCTGAGATCTCGCCACCCGTGTCGACGAGGGAGGCGAACTGCTCGACGGTGTCAGCCGCGCCGTCCTGGTCGGTGTCGAGGCCCGCGACCCACACGTCGGAGAGGTAGTTGTCCTCGACGATCCAGAGTCGGCCGTCGGGGCCCTGCGCGAGGTTGTCCGGGTTGTTGAAGCCGGTCAGGCCGGCGTTCGAGTTCTCGACCGGGACGTTGACGCCCTTCTCGACGAACGAGGTGAGCTCGTTCTTGGTGAGGTCGATCGCCACGACGCGGTCCTCCGACGTGTTTGCGACGTAGAGCGTGCTGCCGATGACCTCGACGTCCTCCGGGCGGCCGAACTCGGTCGCGGCGACGTCGTCAGCGGCCGCGTCGGCGTCCACGACCACCTTGTCCATGTCGAGGGCCACCCACTCGAAAGCGCCCACCTTCTGCTGGTAGGTGCTCGAGCCCCACTTCTGCTCGGCGTCGGTGAGGTCGGTGAGCTTCAGGGCGTAGAGCTGGCCGTCGGACAGGTCGCCGCGCTTGGTCGGCACGAACTTGAAGATGGATCCGCCGTTGAGCTCGTCGATGACGTAGACGGTGCCGTCGCCGAGCGCCTCGATGCCCTCGTGCCGCAGGATGCCGACCTCGCGGCGCTCCTCCACGCTCGTGACCACCGTCGGGTCGTTCGGGTCGAGGAAGGCCTCGAAGAGGCGGCCGCCGCCGGTCTCCTCGGCGAAGAGCAGCGTGCCCCACGGCGTCCAGCGCAGGCCGTCCAGGCGCCGCCAGTCCTCGCGCTGGGCGATGACCTTCGCCTCGCCCGTCTTGAGGTCGACGACGGAGAGCGAGCCGTCGGAGCCGACCTCGTGGGTGCGGTAGAGGAAGCGGCCCGCCATGGGGCCGGTCTCGTTGACGGTGTTCATGTCGGTGAGGTCGTCGGCGCCGGCGTAGATGTCGAGCTGCGTCTCGTCGACGACGAGCTGCTGGGTGAAGCCGCTGGGAATGACGAACGGGTCGGTCCAGTCGGCGCCGGCCGTGGCGTAGGGGGTGCCGTCGATCGGCTCGAAGCTGATGGGGCCATTGGCGGCGGTGGCGCCTGCGGGAATCATGGCGGCGGCTGTCGCGGAGAGGGCGACGGCGGCCGCAATGCTGCGAATACGCATGTGAACTGCTCCCTGAGTCTGTTGGTGAGGGACGGCCTCAACGTAGGGAGCGGTGGTGTCGCCATCGTTACCTCAGGGGTGAACCAGATGGCGAAGGGGTGAACGCGTCGAGGTGGTGCTGCGGGCTGAGCGCCCGAGTCCGCCGTCAGCTCGGAAGGCCCAGCCCAGCGGCATACGACATCAGGCGCGCAGCGCCTCGGCGAGCTGACGGAAGTCGTCGACGAGGATCGCCATGTCGTCGTCCGTGTGGGCGAGCGACACGAGCCACTGCTCGTCGAGTCCGGGCGGCGTGAGGACACCCCGGTTGACGCCCCACAGCCAGGACAGCTCGGCCAAGCCGAAGTCGGTCGCCTTGTAGTCGCGGTAGTTGCGCACCGGCGTGGCCGCCCACGTGACGCAGCCCTTGACGCCGAGGCCGACCGTGTGGGCAGGCAGCTCGTGGGCGGCGATGATCTCGTCGATCGTGTCCATGGCGCGGTTGTTCATCGCCTCGGCGGCATCGAGCGCCTCCTGCGTGCAGACCTCGTCGACCGCGCGCGCGGCCGCCATGACGAGCGGGTTGCCGTTGTAGGTGCCGAAGTGCGCCATCCGCCCGTCGACGACGACCTCCATGATCTCGCGCTTGCCACCGAAGGCGGCGAGCGGCAGGCCGCCACCGATCGACTTGGCGAGCGTGATGAGGTCGGGCTGTGACGCCGAGCCGCTGGGCTGCGCCTGCATAGCCCGCGGTGAGCCCGGTCTTGACCTCGTCGAAGATGAGGACGACGCCGTGCTCGTCGCACGCCGCGCGCACGCCCGCGAGGTAGCCCTCGTCGGGGACGACGATCGACAGGTTCTCGATGACCGGCTCGACGACGAGCGCGGCGATCTCGCGGCCGTGCTCGGCGAGCACGCGCTCGAGCTGCCCGAGGTCGTTGTAGGCGACGACGTGGACGGTGCCCGCCTCGACGTCGAACGGGCACCTCGCGGGATGGGCGCGTCGGCCGGGCCGATGTCCGCGAGGTCGGGCTTGACCGACACCTGGAGGGCGTCGTAGCCGCCGTGGTAGCCGCCCTCGATCTTGATGATCGCCTTGCGGCCGGTGTAGGCGCGGGCCGCCGCGGATCGCATACATCGAGCGACTCGGTGCCGGAGTTGGTGAAGCGGAGCATGTCGAGACCGAAGCGCTCGCTGGAACCGCTCCGCCATGTCGGTCGCCTGCGGCGAGGGCGTCACGAAGAGCGTGCCGGTGTGCGTCAGCGCCTCAGTGACGTGCTCGACGACGACGGGGTTGAGGTGGCCGACGAGCATGGCGCCGAATCCCATCGACAGGTCGAGCAGCCGGTTCCCGTCGACGTCGGTGAGCCACGCGCCGCGCGCGGAGGCGATCGAGATGGGGTAGGGCTCCCAGTGCTGGAACGAGCTCGTCACGCCGAGCGGCAGCGAGCGGCTCGCCCGCTTGTTGTGCTCGCCGGAGGCCTGGGACCACGATGTGAACCGCTCCCACTCGGCGGCCAGGAGCTGCTCCACCCGGCGGTGGTCGATCGGCTGCGACCGCTCGGGCAGGCGGCGTCGGGTCCCCGGGTCGTGGGCCGTGCTGATCTGGAGCGTCTCGGTCATCTCTGTCTCCTTCGCTTGAGCCCAAAGACTACCGAATCCGTGTGATCGAATGCTAGTTCACCGCTGAAACCGTCTATTCAGCAGGCGAGAGTCTTCGGATTCAGTCGTCGCCCGAGTGGTCAAGGCCAAAGGTCCCGACCCAGCCGTGCGCGGCCCGTGGGCATCGTCACTGGTTCGACGGTGCCCCATCGGACGCGGTCCGCACGACAATGGACGCAGGGCGTTCGGCCGTACGCCCAGCCGGGCGGACGGCACTTCGATGAAGTACGAGGTGTATGCAATGAAGGCGCTTGTTTACCACGGACCGGGCCGCAAGGTGTGGGAGGAGGTCCCCGATCCCAGCATCAAGGATCCCGCCGATGCCATCGTCAAGATGGAGGCGACGACGATCTGCGGCACCGACCTGCACATCCTCAAGGGCGACGTGCCGGCCGTGACCGACGGCCGCATCCTGGGCCACGAAGGCGTCGGCGTCGTCACCGAGGTCGGCTCGGAGGTCAGCAAGGTCAAGGTCGGTGACCGGGTCATCGTGTCGTGCATCAGCAAGTGCATGAAGTGCGACTACTGCAAGGCCGGACTGACGTCCCACTGCCAGACCCTCGGCGGCATCGGCTGGGTCTTCGGCCATCTCATCGACGGCACGCAGGCCGAGTTCGTCCGCGTTCCCTTCGCCGACAACGGCCTCATCCCGCTGCCCGAGGGCGTCACCCCGGAGCAGGCGGCCATGCTGAGCGACATCCTGCCCACCGGCTACGAGATCGGTGTCGTCTACGGCGACGTCAAGGAGGGCGACGTCGTCGCCGTCATCGGCGCCGGCCCGATCGGGCTCGCCTCGATCATGACGGCAGGACCGCGGGGCGCGTCGAAGATCATCGCGGTCGACGGCGACGCCTACCGGCTCGAGCAGTCAAGGGCGTTCGGGGCGACCGACACGATCGACATCACGAAGACCGACGACGTCGTCGCAGAGCTCAAGAAGCTGAGCCGCGACGGCCTCGGCGTCGACGTGGCGATCGAGGCGGTCGGGATCCCGGCCACCTTCAGCACCGCGCTCGACTCCATCCGGCCCGGCGGCCGCGTCGCCAACGTCGGCGTGCACGGCCAGCCGGTCAGCTTCCCGCTAGAGCGCGACTGGATCAACAACATCACCATCACGACTGGTCTCGTCAACGCCACGACGGCCCAGGAGCTGCTCGGCCAGATCGAGGCGGGATCGATCGACCCGGGCAAGTTCGTCACCCACCGGTTCACGTTCGACCAGTTCATGGAGGCGTACGACACCTTCGCGAACGCGGCCGACAACCGAGCCCTCAAGGTGCTCCTGACCAACAACGGCTGATCCCGTCGGGGGAGCCCAGCGACATACCTGCCATGCCGTATGCCGCTGGGCTCGCTGCCTGCCGCGACGACCCGTTGTCGGGTCGCTGGGTTCAATGCCAGCGAGACGGTGCCCGGCGGCGTACCGTTTGAAGCGTGAACACAGTGCATCTCACCGACACTGAGCTGGCGCTGACCCGGAACGCCATGCAGTCCTTCCTGGGTACGTTCGGCCATGACGAGGCGGACGTCCGTGAGCAGGTCAGGAGCGTCATCGCCAAGCTGAACGCGGCCGAGCACGAAGAGGACGAGCAGATCATCATCGGGTGATCTGCTCGGCAGCCCGACGTCAGGCAGAGTCGAAGGCCCGCTGCAGCTCCGCGATGTCGAGCTTCTTCATGCGGAAGATCGCATCGGCGACGGCCTTCTGCTTGGCCGGGTCATCGGACTCCAGCTCGTTCAGCGTGCTCGGGACGACCTGCCATGAGAAGCCGTACTTGTCCTTGAGCCAGCCGCACATGCTCTCCTCACCACCGTCCGCAGTCAGCCTGTCCCAGTAGTGGTCTATCTCGTCCTGGTCGGCACAGAAGATCTGCATGGAGGTGGCCTCAGAGAAGGTGAACTCCGGACCGCCGTTGAGAGCGGTGTACGGCTGCCCATCCAGCTCGAAGTCCACGGTCATCGCGGTCCCCGGACCGAAGGGAGCGGGGAACGGACTGCCCTCGGGGTAGGGCTGGACCCGCGTCACCCGGGAGTTGGGGAACACGGAGCAGTAGAAGGCGGCCGCCTCCTCAGCCTGCCCGTTGAACCACAGGCACGGGACTGTTCGCGGCATCGGAGACCTCCTGGGCTTGGCTCGCATTCGCGAATTGAACAGGTACCGACGCTAGTCCTCCGGCCACAAGGGGTCGACCCCCTCGGCGCCGGGGGTGTCCGGGCGTCAGGTGGCGGGGTCGGACTGCGGCGCACGGATCGGGATGGGGCCCGTCGGGTCATCCAGCTCGACGGACCAGTTGTGTGGGACGACCCCGACCGTGGCGGCTCGACCCTCAGTCGCCCGACGCCTGGTGCCCAAAGGGCTGTCGCCGACCAGCTGCAGCTGCGGCCCGCCGCCGCGCCGTGGGCCCTGGCCGTCCAGGAGGACGCGCACCTCCTCGTGGCCGACCTCCACCCGCTCGCCGCGCACGCTCAGGGTCATCGGATCGCCCACCTCGACGACGAAGGTGATTGACTCGCGATCCAGCCGGACGCGTAGCCGGGCCTGCTGCCAGCGCATCCGCCAGGTCAGCGACGGCCAGCACTCCGGCAGCCGGGGATCGAAGGTCAGCCGGCCCCCGTGGTCGCGCATCCCGCCGAAGCCGGCCGCCAGCGCACTCCACACCCCTCCAGTGGAAGCCACATGCACCCCATCGACGGTGTTGCCGTGCCGGTCGGCCAGGTCGACGAACAGTCCGGCGTAGAAGTAGCGCAGCGCGAGCTCGTGGTAGCCCACCTCGGCTGCGACGATCGACTGCACGACCGCCGAGAGTGAGGAGTCGCCGGTCGTGATCGGGTCGTAGTAGTCGAAGTCGAGCAGCTTGTCCTCCTCGCTGAAGTGGTCGCCCACGAGGTAGAGCGCCAGCACGACATCGGCCTGCTTGAGCACCTGGAAGCGGTAGATGACCAGCGGGTGGTAGTGCAACAGCAGGGGCCGTCGGTCCGCCGGCGTGGCGTCGAGGTCCCACACCTCGCGCTCCAGGAAGTGACCGTCCTGCGGGTGAATTCCGGTGCGCTCGTCGTAGGGAACGTGCATGCCCCGGGCGCACCGTTCCCACATCTCCACCTCCTCCTCCCTCAGGCCGAGACGGGCCACCGCCCGCGCCATCTGCCCGGGGTCTGACCGCTTCAGTTCCCGGACGGCCTCCACCGCCGCCTCCAGGTTGTGCCGGGCCATGACGTTGGTGAAGAAGTTGTCGTTGACGACGGTGTTGTACTCGTCGGGTCCGGTGACGCCGTGGATGTGGAACGACTGGTCGCCGTTGAGCTGCCAGAAGCCCACGTCGGCCCACAGCCGGGCCGTTTCCACGAGGATGTCGACGCCCTGGTGGAGGAGGAACTGGCGGTCACCGGTTGCGCTCACGTACTTGCTCAGGGCGTAGGTGATGTCGGCGTTGAGGTGGTACTGCGCCGTGCCGGCCTGGAAGTAGGCGGAGGCCTCCTCGCCGTTGATCGTCCGCCAGGGGTAGAGCGCCCCGAACTGGGACAGCTCGGCGGCGCGGCGGCGGGCGGCGTCGAGCATCCCGTGGCGGAAGCGGAGCGCGTTGCGCGCCGCCTGCGGGTGGGTGTAGGTGAGGAACGGCACGACGTAGCACTCGGTGTCCCAGAAGTAGTGGCCCCCGTAACCGGTGCCCGTCAGGCCCTTCGCGGGGATGCCCTGGTTGCCGGCCCGGATGGTGGCCTGCCCGAGCTGGAAGAGGTTCCACCGAATCGCCTGCTGCACGGCCGGGTCATCCTCGACCTCGACGTCTGACTCGGCCCAGAAGCGCTCCCACTGCGCGGCGTGCTCCACGTGCAGCTTCGGCACACCAGCCGATACTGCGCGGTCCAGAGTGCGGCCGCAGCGGTCGGCCAGCTCACGCGGCGGCACGCCGCTCGAGGTGTGCACGGCGACGAGCTTGTCCACCCGTACGGTCCGGCCGCGCTTGGCGGCGATCTCGTAGACCTGCTTGGCCAGGTCCTCCTCGACGCTGCGCCGCTGGGTCCACGCATTGTCCGTCTCGATCGCGTGGTGGGCGAGGGTGGAGATCGTCATCTTGGAGTTGGTGCATCGGTACCCCAGCAGCAGCCGGTCGTCGACGATCTCGTGCCGGCGGGGCTGCAGCACGCGGTGCTCGAATGACTCGGCCTGCCGCGGGTCGACGCCCTCGCCCATTGCCGCCGAGCTCACCCGGTACTCGTCCGAGCCGTCCTGGCGGTTGAGGACCGAGCTGGAGATCACCAGCGAGGCATCCCCGTCGAGCATCTCGACCTCGAAGGTCATGACCGCCAGGTGCCGCTCGACGAGGCTGGTCATCCGGGTGCTGGAGATCCGCACGCGCTTGCCCGAGCTGGCGCGCCAGATCAGGTCCCTGGTCAGCAGCCCGGCGCGCATGTCCAGGGCGCGCTCGTAGGACTCGAGGTCGGCCTCCGACACGAGCAGCGGCTCGTCGTCGACGTACAGCTTGATCGTCTTGGGGTCCGGGACGTTGACGATCGTCTGCCCCACCCGGGCCAGGCCGTGGGCCTCCTCGGCGTGCTGGATCGGCCAGGTCTCGTGGAAGCCGTTGACGAAGGTGCCATGCGTGTGCGTGTCGCGGCCCTCCTCGACGTTGCCGCGCAGGCCCAGGTAGCCGTTCGAGACGGAGAACAGCGTCTCCGTGACCCCGAGGTCATGCTTCTCGTAGGCGCACTCGACCAGCCGCCACGGCTCGATGGGGAAGCGGCTGCGGTCGAGGGGGTCGACGGGTTGTGGCGGGCGGTGCCACGAGTCGGTCTGCATGGGGTCCTCCGGGGTCAAGCGTGCGGCTGGGAGACGGGACCGGCGGTGGGGAGCAGCTCGGCCAGGTCGGTGACGACCACGTCGGCACCCGCCTGGCGCAAGGTGTCCGCGCCGACGCCACGGTCGACGCCGACGACGATCCCGAAGCCGCCGCGGGCACCGGCGGTGACGCCGGAGACGGCGTCCTCGACCACTGCGCACCGTTCCGGCTCGACGCCGAGCTGCTCGGCGGCATACCGGAAGGTGTCCGGCTCCGGCTTGCCGGCCAGCCCCTGCTCGGTCGCGACGGAGCCGTCGACGAGGACCTCGAACCGTTCGGCCAGGCCCGCCGTGCGGAGGACATGCGGGCCGTTGCGGGAGGAGGTGACGACCGCGGCCGGAGTGTCACGGCGCTCGAGTTCGTCGAGCAGCGCGACCGACCCGGGATAGGGCTCGATCCCCTCGGCGTCGAGGATCTCGTTGAACAGCACGTTCTTGCGGTTGCCCAGGCCGCAGACGGTCACCTCGTCTGGCGAGTCCTCGGGCGTCCCTTGCGGCAGGTCGATGCCCCTGGAGCGCAGGAACGCCTGGACGCCCTCGTAGCGCGGCCGTCCGTCGACGTGGTGGAAGTAGTCCTCGTCGGTGTAGGGCGAGCGGTCGGCCCGGACGTCCTCCGGCAGCCGATCGAGGACGCTGGTGAAGAGCTGCTCCCAAGCGCGCATGTGCACCTCGGCGGTCGGGGTCAGCACCCCGTCGAGGTCGAAGAGGACGGCGCCGGCGTTCTGCCATTCCATCTGCCCAACGGTAGGGCAGGATGCTGGTCGCAGCGCACCTGGGTCAGGCACCGAGGCCCCGTCAATCGCGGTCGTCGACGAGGGGCTCCTTGGGCAGGCGTCGGACCTTGTGGCGCCGACGCCTCCGCTCGGGAATCATCGACCGCATCTCCTCGAGCTTGCCGAAGCAGAGCAGCCGGTCCTCGGCCTGCAGCTCGGTGCGGCGACGCGGGTTCGGGATGACGGACGTGCCGCGGTGGAGGGTGAGGACGGTGATGTCGCGGTCGTCGAGGCCGGACTCGGCGATCGTCTTGCCGACGAGATCGGCGCCCCCGTGCACGACGAGCTCGGCCACGCCGTAGCCCGTTGAGACGGTGAGGCGCTGGCGCACGTCGATCTCGGGGAAGCCGACCTGGTGGGAGACGTAGTCGATGATGGCTCCCGCGACGTCGAGCTTGGTCGCCGTCTCGATGCCCTCGAGGCCGGGTGAGGAGTTGACCTCCATGACGAGTGGTCCGTTGACGCTCTCGAGCATGTCGACGCCGGCGACGCGCAGTCCCATGATCTGCGCGGAGCGCACCGCCGCCTCCTCGTACTCCGGGGGCAGCGACACGCTCTCGACGGCGCCGCCGCGATGGACGTTGGAGCGGAACTCGTCGCCATGGGCGACCCGGCGCATGGCTGCCACGACCCGGTCACCGACGACGAGGGCCCGGATGTCCCTGCCGCGGCTCTCCTTGACGAAGCTCTGGATGAGCACGTTCTGCTTCGTGCTGTGCAGCGTTTCGATGATGGCCTCAGCGACGTTGACCTCGGGGGCCAGGATGACGCCGATGCCCTGGGTGCCCTCGAGCAGCTTGATGACGACCGGGGCACCTCCGACCCGCTGGATCGCCGGCCGCACGTCCGCGCGGTTGCGCACGAACGTCGTCGCAGGCATCCCGATGTTGTGCCGCGAGAGGATCTGCGTGGCGCGCAGCTTGTCGCGGGAGTTGGCGATGCCGTTGGCGGTGTTGGGCGTGTAGACGTCCATCTGCTCGAACTGGCGCACGACCGCGGTGCCGAAGTAGGTGATCGAGTTGCCGATGCGCGGCAGCACGGCGTCGTAGTCCGAGATCGGCCGACCGCGGAACTGGAGGTCCGGGTCGGGACCGGAGAGGTCGATCGCGAAGCGCAGGGTGTTGAGGACCTTCACCTCATGTCCACGGTCGAGGGCAGCGGTCCGCAGCCGCTGTGTCGAGTACGACCGGGGGGCGCGCGAGAGAATCGCGATCTTCATGGTGTCTACCTGCGAGGTCGATCGACGTGATGGAGCCGAACCATCTAAGCACTCGCCGGGGGTGCGGTGAGCCGCGCTGGTCGGCGGATGCGAGAAGCCCCGGCGCTCTGATGAGCACCAGGGCTTCTCTCCTTGTCGTCCGGACCGTGGGCGGTGCGGGTGACCCTCACTTGACCTCGGAGCGCATGGCCAGGCGGAGTCCCAGCAGCGCCGGAAGGATGATCCACACCCCCGCGGTGACCGCGACGTTCGCCCACTGCTCGCCGGTCACCTGACCGTTGAACAGGAAGGACTCTGCGAGGTTGAGGTCGATCCACGGCCGCACGTCGGGGAACCAGTCCACGCTGGTCGTGAGGACCCCGAACAGGCTGGGCAGCACGAACGCGTACATGAAGTAGACGACGAGCGCTCCCACCGAGCTGCGGATGATCAGGCCCAGCATGGTGCCGGTGAGCAGGCAGAGCAGGCTGCCGAGCACGATGGTCGCGCCCTCGGTGACCGAGACGTCCCAGACCAGGTGAGCGCCGGTGATGGCCGTGCCGACGAGGTTGCCGACCGCGCCGATGGCGAAGGCGAAGAGCATCGCCGCGACGCCCACGCCGAGGGACGTGAGGCCCTTGGCGACGATGACCCGGTTGCGGCGCGGGACGAGGGTGAACGTCGTCAGGCCGCTGCGCTGGCTCCACTCGCCGGTGATCGACAGGGTTGCGATCATCGGCAGGATGATCGCCATCGGGAACCCGACGGCCTTGGCGAACGTGTAGTACGTCAGCTCCGATTCGGGTGCCAGCAGGATGATCCCGACGGTCGTCCCGACGCCGGCGATGACGATGCTCGCCATGAGCCAGAAGCCGGACCTGGTGTTGAACATCTTGCGGAGCTCGACCGCGATGACGCGGGTGAGCGGGATCCGCTTGGGAGTGCCTCGATCTGCACGGGCGGTGTTGCTGCTGTCGACGGTGTCGACGGTCATGGCGGTCATGCCGCTTTCCTTTCTCGTTGGGTGTCAGCAGTGAGCTGGAGGAACATGTCCTCGAGCCCGCCATCGGCTGAGCGCAGTTCGGTGAGTGCGAGGCCGGAGGCGTGTGCAGCCCAGCCGACGCGAGCGGCGTCGGCATCGGCACGCAGGGCGCCGTCGTCGGTCACGGTCGTCAGGACGCCGTGCTGGTCGAGGGCTCGCTGGAGCCGGAAGATGTCGGCCGCGCGGACGACGGTGCCCGCCGCGCCCAGGAGCTCGGACTTGGAGCCCTGGGCGACGATCCGACCCTTGCCGATCATGACGATGTCGTCGGCGATGACCTCGACCTCGTGGAGCAGGTGCGAGGAGAGCAGGACCGTCCCGCCCTGGTCGGCATAGCTGCGCAACAGGTCGCGCATCCAGCGGATACCGGCCGGGTCGAGCCCGTTCGCCGGCTCGTCGAGGATGAGCACGGCGGGCTCACCGATGAGGGCCGTGGCCACACCGAGGCGCTGGCGCATGCCGAGCGAGTAGTTGCCGACTCGCTGGCCCGCCTCGGACTCGGTGAGCCCGACCGCCTCGATGGACTCGTCCACGCGGCGGGCCGGCAGGCCCATGAACCGCTGGGCGAGGGTGAGGATCTCGCGGCCGGTGCGGCCGGCGTGCTGGGCCGAGGCGTCGAGCATGACGCCCACCTCGAGGCCCGGGTTGGGCAGGTCGGCGAACCGACGACCGAGGATCGTGGCGCTGCCCGACGTTGGTGTCGTCAGGCCGACCATCATCCGCATCGAGGTCGACTTGCCGGCACCGTTCGGTCCGAGGAAGCCGGTCACCCGGCCGCTGTTGGCCACGAAGCTGACGTCGTCGACGACGGTCAGTTTGCCGTACGTCTTCGTCAGGGAGTCGATGGTGATCATGTGGAGGTGCCTTTCGCACTGGGTGATTGGATGCTTCAACGCTAGGAACGGGACACCTTCTACCGCGTCGTCGCGAGGTCGCGGGCGGGTCCGACGAGCCGACGATCTTTCGCGTCCTACCTTGGGAGGACGCTGTTGGCGAACGCCGGGCCCCTGAGGTCAGCCCAGGTCGGACGCGTCGAAGAGCCCGGACTGGTAGGCGAGGACGATCGCCTGGGCGCGGTCGCGCACGTCGAGCTTCTGGAGCAGTCGGGTCACGTGGGTCTTGACCGTGGTCTCGCTGATGAACAGCTCGCGTCCGATCTCGGCGTTGGACAGGCCGCGCGTGATGAGCCGGTAGACGTCGAGCTCCCGCGTCGTCAGGCTCTCGAACACGCGAGGAGGCGCATGCCGGTTCAGCCTGGTGAAGTGTTGGATGACGCGCTTCGTGACCGCGGGAGAGAGCAGTGCGTCACCGGCCGCGATGGTGTGAACCGCAGCGATGAGCTGCTCGGGTGGGTCGTCCTTGAGGACGAAGCCGCTCGCGCCTGCCCTGAGTGCCTCGTAGACGTAGTCATCCAGGTCGAACGTCGTGAGGATGAGGACGCGGGCCGCAGGATCGGCCGCCAGGATTCGTCGCGTCGCCTCGAGCCCGTCCAGCTCGGGCATGCGAATGTCCATGAGGATGACGTGCGGGTGGAACCGCGCCGCCTGGGCGATGGCCTCGAGGCCGTTGCTCGCGTCGGCGACCACCTCGATGTCTGGTTCGTCGGCGAGCAGCAGCCGGAAGCCGGCCCGCACCATCGACTGGTCGTCCACCACGAGCACCCGGATCGTCATGGGCCCGCTCCATCGAGGGGGAAGCGGGCGCGCAGCACGTAACCACCGGCCCGGGACGCTCCCGCCGACATCTGTCCGCCGTAGATCTTGACCCGTTCCCGGATCCCGACAAGGCCGTGGCCGAGACCCCCGTCGGAGTCGCCGTCGTGGCCGTCGCCCGGCGCGCCGCCCATGCCGTCGTCCCGGACCTCGAGCTCCAGCGTTCGTGCGCCGTAGCGGACCTGCACCTCCGCCTGACTGGCGCCGGAGTGCTTGAGGCTGTTGGTCAACCCCTCCTGGACGATGCGGTAGGCCGACAGGTCGAGCCCGGGCGGCAGGGTCACCGGCTCGCCCTCGACCTCCAGCCGGACGGGCAGCCCGGCTGCTTGAACGTGCGCCACGAGCGTCTCGAGGTCGTGCAGGCCAGGCTGCGGCAGCAGCTCGAGCGACTCGTCGTCCTGGCGCATCGCGTTGAGCAGTCGCCGCATCTCCGCCAGCGCGGTGCGCCCCGTCTGCTCGACGTCCTTGAGGGTCTCGCGGACCTCAGCGTCGCCCTCCGGCATCCGGTGCCGGATGGCCCCGACCTGGAGCACCATGACGCTCATCGCGTGGGCGACGACGTCATGCAGCTCGCGAGCGATGCGTCCCCGCTCCTCCGCCACGGCGACCCGCGCCGCGATCTCTCGCTCCCGCTCCGCCCTGATCGCCCGCTCCTCCGCGACCTCCGTCTGCACCGCGCGCTCGCGGAGCGCGTAGCCGACGAGCCAGCTCAACCCGAAGAGCGCCGGCGTGAAGATGAGGGCGTCACTCGTGTGGTCCGGGATGTTGTAGACGACCACCGCCGCGCCGCCGACCGCGATGACGAGACCCACCCGCGCCTCCACGTCGCGACGCAGGTTGCCGAGCAGCAGCGCGGCACCCATCCCGGCCAGGAAGAGGCCAGCCCGGTTGGCAATGAGCCTTCCGTCGAGGAACGACAATGCTGCGCTGCAGAGCCACATGCCTGCTGGCGCAGCGAAGGGGAACCGGCGCCGCGCGAGGAGCAGGAGCACGACGAGGGCGACGGCGACAGCCTCGAGCCACAACAGGAGTCCGGTCGGCCGCTCCGGATCGTTCCGCGCGAGGACGCCGATCGCGCTCGCGAGCGCCGTCCCTACGATCAGGACGTCGACTCCGTGCCTCGACGCGAAACGCCACGCGCTCCCCACGTCCTCACGGTACTCACCCCGTGCTTCAGCGGTCGTCCTACGAAAGTAGGAGGCAGGGCGGACGCGCCAAGACAACAGCAAGGGGGTATGCCGCTGAGCTCGCTTGCCAGGTCAGCTGACCTCGCGGCGTGGCTCAGTTGCCCTGGCCGCGAGCGGGCCCGTGCTGCAGGTGGAGGAAGCCACTCGTCAGGTCCATCCGCCGCACCGCCGTGCGCAGGGGCCCTGTTGCTGCGGCCAATACGACGTCCTTGCGGACGAACTCCGGCTGGGTGCACTCGTATTCGTGTCCGCGCAGCCGGACTGTGCACCGGCCGGACGCTCGCACATTGCGCACCCAGTCCGTGTCGCGTCCCCATGGCAGGCCGATGAAGAAGGCGCCGGGCGACCCGATGATGGCGACGGGTGTCGAGTACTCACGTCCGCTCTTGCGCCCACGGTGGCGGAGCACTCCCCAGACCGGCACCAGACGACGGCCGGCCAGGAGGAGCGCGAACCGGTTGAACGTCTTGACAGAACGGGGAGGACCAGCCATCAGCCCACGGTAGGCCGTCGGCGACCTCTCGGCGGCAGGCCACGTCATGGTCGTGGTGTGCGTCAGGTTCCCGGGTTTGCCTGGGCCGACCTGCGAGGATGTCGACGTGGTGGAGCCGACTCGTGTGCGCACCCAGGTCGGGTGGCGTGAGTGGGTCACTCTTCCCGGGTTCGGGGTGCTGTGGATCAAGGCGAAGGTCGACACCGGCGCGCGGTCGTCGTCGCTGCACGCCTTCGACATCGAGCACATCACCCGTGACGACGAGCCATGGGTGCGCTTCTCCGTGCACCCCTGGCAGCGGTCAGACGCGGACGCGGTCGTCGTCGAGTGCCCGATCCAGGACGAGAGGATCGTCCGCAGCTCGTCCGGGCACGCCGAGGAGCGCATCGTCGTGCTCGTCGACGTAGTCCTCGGCAAGCGCACCATTGAGGCGGAGGTCAGCCTGTCCAACCGAGACCAGATGGGCTTCCGGATGCTCATCGGCCGCGAGGCGCTGCGCCAAGGCTTCGTCGTCGATCCAGGCAGGTCCTACCTCGGCGGACGTCCGCGCCTCGCGATGCGCCGCCGGAACAGGGGCCGCTGATGGCGCGGGCGTCCTTTGGCATCGGACCGGTACGGGTTCGCCCGGGCTACGCCCGCGAGGTCGAACTGCCCATCACCCGACTCGTCACCGGCGCCGAGATCAGCCTGCCGGTCCGGGTCGTGCACGGGCGCGAGGACGGCCCGACGGTGTGGGTGACCGCCGCGATCCACGGTGACGAGGTCGTCGGCATCGAGGTGATCCGGCGGGTCATGGCCCGGCTCAATCCCAAGGCCTTCCGAGGCACGCTGGTGGCCGCGCCCATCGTCAACGTCTTCGGCTTCACGTCGGGCGACCGCTACCTGCCCGACCGCCGCGATCTGAACCGGTCGTTCCCCGGTTCGGCCCGCGGGTCGTTGGCGAGCCGTATCGCGCACCTCGTCATGACCGAGGTGGTCGGCCGCGGGGCGGTGGGGATCGACCTGCACACCGGCTCCTTCGGTCGGACCAACCATCCGCAGATCCGGGCCGACCTCGACGACCCACGGACCCGTGACCTGGCCGAGGCGTTCGCAGCGCCGGTGATGATCAACGCCAGGCTGCGCGACGGCTCCTTGCGCGCGGCCGCCCGGGAGCGCGGCGCGGCGGTGCTGCTCTACGAGGCCGGCGAGGCGTGGCGCTTCGACGAGTGGGCCATCGAGGCCGGGGTCCTCGGGGTGCGCCGGGTGCTCGCGGCGCTCGGCATGGTCGAGCCGGTCGAGGGGGACGCGCCCACCCCGAGCCTCGTCTCCCGCTCCAGCGGCTGGGTCCGGGCCAGGCGCACCGGGATCCTCCAGCTCGACGCGGTCCTGGGTCAGCGGGTCGAGGTCGGCGACCGGTTGGGCAGCCTCTCCGACTCGTTCGGCAAGACGCTGCGCCTCGTCCACGCCGACCGTTCCGGCATCGTCATCGGCAGGACGACGACACCGCTCGTCAACCGCGGGGACGCGTTGACCCACATCGCCGGTGTGGAGCCGAACGGCACGGGTGGGACACGCGGGGCCGAGGAACACGTGGAGCAGGCCGAGGCACTGTCCCACGCGGAGTTCGAGCCCGACCTCAGCTGAGCGACTGTGCTCGGCTGACATGTCGGACACGTCCCGGCAGTTGCCCCCAATCTTCAGACGGGGGGTTCGGCCGCCCCTACCGTGGGTCTGTCAGGGGCTCCGCCCAATGGTTCTCACCAAGAGGGGAACGGCCATGACACATCACCTTGGGCAACGGGCCGCCGTCGCCGCAGCAGCGGCACTTCTCGGCACCGCAGCCATTGTCGCGCCGGCCTCGGCCGAGCAGATCGAGAAGTTTCACGATGAGTTCACCGACTCGCACATCGAGCAGGAGGAGCACGGCGAGGAGTTCTGCGGGGGCGGCTTCAGCGCCCCGGTGCTCTGGGAGGGAGACTTCGATTTCCGCGGCCACGCGGTCGTGCGGGGAGACGGTCTCGTCTACTTCGCCGAGTCGGTCCGCGTCGTCCAGACCTGGACCAACACGGAAACCGGCGCCACGTTCGTCGACACCACAAAGACGCGCGGTGGGGACTGGAGGATCACGGACAACGGCGACGGCACCCTGACCATCGTGTTCGCAGACCGTGGGACGCACACCGCGGAGGCTGACGGTCAGGTGATCGCCCGGGAGGCTGGCCTGTTCCGTGGAAGTTTCCTGATCGACCACGGCGGGACACCAGGGGACCCCAGCGACGACGAGTTCATCACCGACTTCGGCGAGCAGAAGCACGTGGGCCTGCTGGGCTTCGAGGGTCGAGACTTCTGCGACGACCTCAGGACGTACGTCGGCTGACGGTGGAGAGGGGCCACCGTCGTTACGATGCGAGCATGCCCCGACTCGTGCTCACCGTCATCGGCGACGACCGCTCCGGCCTCGTGGAGGCGCTCGCGAACGTCGTCACCAACCACGGCGGCAACTGGGAGCACAGCCAGATGGCCGAGCTGGCCGGCAAGTTCGCCGGCATCGTCGTCGTCTCCGTCCCGGCCGATCGCGCCGATGAGCTGACCAGCTCGCTGCGCGAGCTCGAGGGCCTCCTCGAGGTGTCGGCCCATCCGGGCGCCGAGGCCGAGACTGTCGAAGCCGCAGAGGCGCAGCACACCCTGACCATCGACCTGGTCGGCAACGACCACCCGGGGATCGTCCACGACGTGTCCGCGGTGCTCGCGCGGCACGGCCTCAGCATCGAGACGATCGAGACGGCGACACGCGACGCGCCCATGGCGGGTGGACGCCTCTTCGAGGCGCACGTCATCGTCGGCTTGCCGCCGTCAGCACAGGTCGGGCAGATCCGCACGGACCTCGAGCACCTCGCGACGGAGCTTCTCGTCGACCTCGACGTGAGCGAGGACTAGGACCAGGCCGTATGCCGCTGAGCGCGGACCCACACATCGTCGTCCTCGTCGAGGGGCGGAGTGACGCCGCCGCCGTCGCCGTGCTGCTGGGCGCGCACGGGCTCGACGGCGAGGGCCGGGTGAAGATCGTCCCCATGGGTGGGGTGACCAACGTCGCGCGCGATCTGCGCATGTCGCGCGAGGAGCACCCCGAGGCCTTGGTGCTGGGGCTGTACGACGTGGCGGAGGAGCGATTCGTCCTCGGTGCGCTGCGCCGGTCCGGGGTGCAGCTCGAGGCGCAGGTCGACCTCGTCGATCACGGATTCTTCGTCTGTGACAGTGACCTGGAGGACGAGCTGATCCGGGCCGTCGGGACGGCGGCCGTCGAGGACGCGCTCGACGAGATGGGCCACCTCGAGCGGTTTCGCACCTTCCAGTACCAGCCCGAGTGGCGCGACCGCAGCCTGGCCGACCAGCTGCACCGGTTCGCCGGGAGCGGCTCCGGCCGTAAGGTGGCGCTCGCCGAGCGCCTCGCCGTCCGTCTCGACGCAGCCACGACCCCGCCGCCCCTCGCCGGCCTGCTCGACCGGGTCGCGCAGCACCTCGACCGCTGAGCCCGCAGTACGCCCGTCTCGACGGGACTGCTGGGACGACTGACGGGACGGCCTGCCAGCGCCGGAGCCTGACTCGCCTCAGGAGGCCGACCTCGTCCCGTCACCTGTCCCACTCGAAATCGTGTTGGCGGTGACAACGATTCGACGTGAATCGGGGGTTCGGATGGGTGAGTGCTCGAAAGGCGAGCGCCGACAACCGAACAGGGGGAATCCCAATGAAGTCGATGCTGCTGCGCAGTGCAGTCCTGGCCACGGCCGTCACGGCGTCACTCCTCTCCGCCGGCTCCGCGATGGCCGGCGGAGCACCCGACTATGGCACCGTCAGCGTTGACGCGCGGGCCACGCTCCAGGACGACGCCCTGACCATCGGAGGCTTCTACCAGTGCGAAGGCCCGGGTGAGCGGCTGGGCAACGCCTCTGTCGAGGTGTACCAGCGCGGAGACCGCGTGGCCGACCTCGCGCTCGAGGCGCTCACCTGTGATGGGGCGGACCACCGGTGGGAGGTCACGGTCGCGGCCGAGAACGCGCGGCCCGGCCGGGCCCTCGCGCACGGCCTCCTCCAGGTCTGCGAGGTTCCAGACGGGCCCTGCCCGGGCGTGCTCTTCGACGAGGACATCGTGGTGACGCCCCGCCGGTGACCACAGAGACCCGGCCCTCTGATCGAGCGAACAGGGTTCGCGCCCGAATCCTGATCACTCGATCAGGCCGGGATCGCGGTCCCAACCCCGAGCCAGGCGGCGAGGTCCTCGAGCTCTGCCAGGACCCCCGCCGTCATGGCTCGGGTGAATCGGACGTCCTGGTGGATGGCATCCACCCGGAGCACCTTCGCCTTGCGGTCGACCTTGGAGTCGACCTTGCCGACGAGCCGGTCGCCATGGAGCACCGGCAGGGCGAAGTAGCCCCAGCGTCGTTGTGCGGCAGGCTTGTACATCTCCAGCGTGTAGTCGAAGTCGAAGAGCTCGAGCGCACGCTTCCGGTCGTGCGACAGGCGGTCGAAGGGTGACAGCAACGCAGTCCGCCCCTGGAACTCGTTGTCGACCCGCTCGAGCTGACGGGGATCCACCCGCCACTCACCGGCGACGCCGTCGACCACCGCCGCCAGGCCGGCCTCGCCGACGAAGGGCGGCTCACCCGGCATAGCCGTGCCGGTCGCTCGCGCGATGCCGAGCGCCCGCAGCCGTCGCTCGTCCCGCACCCGCTTGGCCTCGTCCGGCGCCAGGCGCGGCAGGTCCGCTGGGTACACCCGTGAGGCGAGATCCCAGAGCCGCTGCCGCCCTTGCCGACCCGCGATCGCGACCTCGCCCCGGGCGACGAGGAACTCGAGCATCTGCGTCACATTGCGGTTGTTCGTCCAGCCGCTGGAGGGCCACGGGACGACGCACGTGTCCGGGATGCCCTTCGACTGCAGTGGTCCCTCGGCATCGAGCCGAGCCAGGATGTCGCGCCGGAACGAGGCGTTGCCCTCGAACCAGACCCGGGAATCGGGATACCTCGGGATGTCGTCCGCGTCCGCGAGGTAGAGGGGCAGGTCCTCCACCGGTCGGATCAAGGCGTTGATCTCGACGAGCGACCGGTCCTGTTCCAGCGCGACCTTCAGCTGCTCCGGCTGATACGACGACCCCAGGCGGCTCCACGCGACGAGGTCCGCACTCGGCGCCACGGCGGCAGTCGGGTCGAGCTGGAGCAGGGTCAGCTGCCGCACGACGTCGACGAGTTCCGTCGGGCGGGGCGCATCGAGCAACTGCGCGCGGACCGCGACGCGCCGCGCCTGCTCACCGGTGAGCCGTTGGACGTCCACACGCCGACCCTAACTGGGGGGAGTGATTCACGGGCGTCCCTCGGAACTGGACCTTCGCCTTGGGCACGTGGGGTCGGGCGAACTGAGCCGTATGCCGCTGGGCCGGCTCAGCGGCATACGGCTGAGTCTGTTTGTGGCTCAGGGCAACCCGCTCAGCGCGGGAGAAGGAAGTAGGAGAGCGCAGGACTCGTCGTCACGTCGACGTACGGGTAGCCGAGGGCCTCGACGTGCTGGTGGAAGTCCACATCGCCCGCCACGCCCTCGAAGGCGCAGAGCACCCGGCCGTAGTCGGCACCGTGGCTGCGGTAGTGGAACATCGTGATGTTCCAGCGCGTACCGAGCTGGCTGAGGAACCGGGTGAGCGCTCCCGGGTGCTCGGGGAACTCGAACGAGTAGACCTGCTCGGGGAGCGCGGGCGGGTGGCCGCCGATCATGTAGCGCACATGCGTCTTCGCGGTGTCGTCGTCGGACAGGTCGATGACCGGGTAGCCCGCCACCGACATCGCCTCCGCGATCTCGGTCCGCTCCGCGTGCCCCCGGACGAGCTGGACGCCGACGAAGATCCGCGCGTCCTGCGACCCGTCGACGCGGTAGTTGAACTCAGTGACGGCGCGGCCCTTGAGCACCCTGAGGAACTCGAGGAACGACCCGGCGCGCTCCGGGATGGTCACGCCGAAGAGGGCCTCGCGCTGCTCACCGATCTCCGCGCGTTCGGAGATGTAGCGCAGGGTGTGGAAGTTGACGTTGGCTCCGGACAGGACGTGGGCCAGGCGCTCGCCCGTGAGGTCATGGGATTCGACGTACTTCTTGAGGCCGGCCAGGGCCACCGCTCCGGCGGGCTCGGCCACCGCTCGCACGTCCTCGAAGATGTCCTTGATGGCGGCGCAGATCTCGTCCGAGTCCACGGTGACGACGTCGTCGAGGTAGGTCCGGCACATCTCGAACGTCGTGTCGCCGATCCGTTTGACGGCCACTCCCTCGGCGAAGCGGCTCACCTCCGGCAGCTCGACGGGCGCGCCCGCCGACAACGCGGCGCTGAGGCACGCGGCGTCTTCCGGCTCGACACCGATGACCTTGATTCCCGGCATGAGGTTCTTGATGAGGCCCGCGATGCCGGCGGCGAGCCCGCCACCGCCGACCGGTACGAAAACCCGGTCGAGGTGGGCGTCCTGCTGGATCAGCTCGAGCCCGAGCGTGCCCTGGCCGGCGATGACGAGCGGGTCGTCGAAGGGGGCGATGTAGGTGTGGCCGTGCTGCGCTGCGAGGCCGAGGGCCTCCTCCTTCGCCTCGTCGAAGGTGTCGCCGAAGAGGACGACGGTGGTGCCGTGGCTGCGGACTGCATCGACCTTGATGGGCGCCGTCGTGACGGGCATGACGACCACCGCCTCGATGCCGAGCAGCGACGCCGAGAGCGCGACGCCCTGGGCGTGGTTGCCGGCGGAGGCGGCGATGACTCCACGGGCGGCTTCATCCGCCGTCAGCGCCCGCATCCGCGTGTAGGCGCCGCGGATCTTGAACGAGTGGACTGGCTGGCGGTCCTCGCGCTTGACCTCGACGGTGTTGCCGAGGCGCTCGGAGAGTGACTCCATGACCTCGAGGGGAGTGACGACGGCAGCCTCGTACACCGGCGCTCGCAGTACGTCGCGCAGCAGCTCGGCCCCGTTGCCACCGGCCCGGTCGCCGCACGTCACCACAGTGGGCAGGGTAGACCCGCGGCGGGCGCGCCCGCACACCGTCGACCACGGGACGAGATGCCTTGGGGCGCGGGGCGAGGGGTCAGTCGGCGACCGCCAGGTCGAGGTCGCGGAGACGGTCCGCGTCGGAGATGACGTCGATCGCGGTGATGTGGTCGCCGTCGAAGGCGAAGGACAGCACGAGGAAGAGCTGCCCACGGGGTGCCATGACGATTCCCGCTGACCCCTCGACGAGCGCCGGCGCGCTGTACCTCGCGCGGTTGGCCGACGCCATGGCGGCGCGTGCCACGACCTCGGCACCCCGCAGCGACATGAGCCGCCCCGCCGGCGTCGCACCCGCGTCCGCCCGGAGGACGACGTCCGGGTCGAGGAGCCGGAGCAGCCCTTCGAAGTCGCCCTCCCGGACGGCCGCGAGGTAGGCGTCGACGAGCCGACGCTGCCGCGGCAGGTCGGTGGGACGGGTCGGAGTCCCGCGCACCCGTCGCCGCGCGCGGGACGCGAGCTGCCTGGCAGCCGAGGAAGACCGCCCGACGATCGGCCCGATCTCGTCGAAGGGCAGGTCGAACAGGTCATGGAGGACGAAGGCCAGACGCTCCGCTGGGGAGAGCGTGTCGAGGACGACGAGCAGGGCCACGCCGACCGAGTCGGCGAGGAGCGCCTCCTCCTCGGGGTCGCTGCCCCGGCTCCCGCTGGGCACTGGCTCTCGCGTCTCGACATCGAGCGGCTCCTCGCGCCGGGTCTTGCGCGAGCGCAGCATGTTGAGCGAGATCCGTCCCACGACGGTGGTGAGCCAGGCGGCAAGGTTGTCGACCTCCTGGGCGTCCGTCCGGCTGAGTCGCAACCATGCCTCCTGGACCGCGTCGTCCGCCTCCGTCGCGGATCCGAGCACACGGTAGGCAATGCCTCGCATTCGGCCACGGTGCTCCTCGAATCGAGCCGCCAGCCAAGCCGAGTCGTCAGTTTCGTGAGTCATCTCGTCCCATTCTCCCGTCCTGGGGTCACCGGAGTAGACCCGCTGGCCCCCGACAATGTGACGGCCGATGTGACGCTCGGGTAACCGTTGAGAAATGCACTGGATCGGGCAGACCACGCCTGCGATGGTGGCGGCATGACGCGTGACCAGTGCCTGTTCGCGCGGATCGAGGAGTACTACGACCTGGTTCCTCGAGCCGCGGCGACAACCGAGGAGGTTGGCCCGTTCACGCTCTTCGTCCCCGAGGAGGGCACGGGGTGGCACTTCTACGCACGGCCGAGGCTGCACGGGTCGTCGACCTTCACCGCCGCGGCGGTCGAGCGAGTGCTCGCACGCCAGGTCGAGCTCGGCCTGCCCCGGACGATCGAGTGGGTCGCTGAGGTCACGCCCTCCCTGCTCCCGGCTGTCCGGGGCGCAGGCTACGAGCCACACCGTTATCCCCTCCTCACGCTCCCGGCCGACGTCCCGATCGAGGCCGACCCTCGGGCCCGACAGCTGCCGCACGCCGACCCACACCTCGGCATCGCGTTCGGCACGGTCAAGGCAGGCTTCAACGGCAAGGACCAGGTCGAGCACCACGACACCGGCCGCAAGCCTGAGCTCATCGAACAGGGGGCGCTCATCGTCGTCGCCTCCTACGAAGGTGGGCGCCTCTGCGGCGCCGGATCAGCGGCCCCTCGGGGAGATGTTGCCGAGCTGATGGGGATCGCGGTGCCGCCGGGTCACCGAAACCGGGGTCACGGCGGCGCCATCACCCGCTCGCTCGTCGCTGCCTGCCGCGAGCGGGGCGTCGACCTCGTCTTCCTCACAGCTGGCGCCGACCCCGCGGCCCGCATCTACCGGCGGGTGGGTTTCCGCGACACGGGAACGGCCTACGTCCTCGAACTCGACGACTAGAGAAGGTGCCGTATGCCGCTGAGCCAGCTCAGCGGCATACGGCACGTTTGTCTGTGGTTCAGAGGTGGATGCGGACGACCTGCCCGCCGCCGGCGACCACGGACCCCGTCGTGACGTAGGCGTCATGGCCCCGGATGGCGACGCCGTAGGGTGCGAACAGCCCGCCGGCCACCACCTGGTGGGTGTCGGAGTGCGCGCGCACCTTGACGAGCGAGCCGATGGGCCCTTGCAGCAGGCCGTTGGAAGCGAGCTCCACCGCGTAGAGCTGGCCGTCGCTGGCGAAGGCCAGGGACGTGACGTTCGTCAGGCCCGTCGCCCACGCCTGCGGCTGCTGTCCCGGAACGACACGCCAGATCGTCGAGGCGCCCTTCTCGAAGGGGAATCCGACGAGCTGCGAGACGTACCAGGCCCCGTCCGGTCCCTTGACGACGTCCGTCGGGACGGCATCCGCGGGGAATCCGGCGGGCAGCGTGAAGGGCGGGGGCCCGGGAATCTCGACGGCTTGCGTGGTCGGCACGGGCGCGAACGTGGCCACGTTCGAGCCGCCCTTCCGCGTCGAGTTGACGGCATTGCCACCGGCGTCGGCGAAGACCCACCCGTTGCCGGACTTCGCGATACCGACCGGGTTGCTGTCGATGTCCGTGCCGTCCGGGTTGGCGTCCGCCTCGAAGGCGGCTGCGTCGAAGGCCAGGGACAGAGAGTCCAGCCCGTCGAGGTGCCGGAGGTCGCCGGTGAGAACCGTACCCAGCAGATTGGCGTCCGGACCGAAGCCCGCGCGGTACTCCGGCGAGCCGCCGAGCCCGATGGTCAGGGCGAACTTGTGGTTCCCCGTGAAGGCGATGGAACCGGGTCCGAGCGGCTCGTCCGCGGTTCCGACCGAGGGGAGTCCCTCGAGGACACGAACGAACCCGCCGCCGCGATTGATCTTGCTCAGAGAGCCGGTGAAGCCGAAGCACACCTCGCCGAACTCGGGACTCTGCTGACAGGTGTCGCCGCCGGATGGACCAGTGGTCCCGGCCTCTGTGACATAGAGGTCACCGCCGGGGGTGAAGGCGAGCTGCCTGGGGCTGTTGAGGCCGGAGGCGATCACGGCCGGCCCACCCTGGGCTGCGGCCGTCACGCCTCCGGTCACCGCGAGCAGGAGCGATGCCGCTCCAGCGGCGACGAGTCGTCCCGATCGATGATGTCTGCTCATGGGTACCTCTTTGCTGAGTCCCCTGACGCCGGATCCTGACCCGTTGACGGTAGAGCGGCCTGACCACACTGTCCGGTGAACCGGGAAAGCCGCGGTAAGCGTCCGGGTTTGTCCTCAGGTCAGGGTGTTCCACCGGATCGAGACGACCAGCCCGGCGGCGAGCAGCAATGCCGCCAGGGCCGCGAACCCCGCGCTGAGGTCGACGTCCTGCTGCTGGGTCGTGACGTGCTTTGGCAGGTCGGCGAGGACCGTCGACAACCCGTCTGCGTCGGTCGCGCCGAAGTACTCGCCGCCCGTCGTCTCGGCCACCTCTCTCAGCGCTGGTTCATCGACGACGAGGAAGTTCCGGGTCACCCCACCGCCGCCTCCGGGTGGGCCGAAGCCGAAGTTCTGCCGCGGCTCGAACCCGCCGTACTGCTCCCGGGAGCAGGCCAACGTCGTCGGGTTCGTCGTGCCGAAGCCGATCGGATAGACGCGCACCCCGCGCTTCGCGGCCTGGTCCGCAGCCTGCGCCGGGGTCACGCCACGGGTGTTCGCGCCGTCAGTCAGCAGCACGATGATCTCGGGGACCGGGCCGATCCGAACCGACGGGTCCCCACTCGATTGGTTGGGGGGGTCGGTGGGGATCGGCGTGGGCGGGGTCATGGGCGGCGCGCCGCCCTGGTCGACGTCGCCGGAGGTCTCGACCGGGTCGCTCGGCGGCACGTCGGGGTCGATCTCGGCGATTGCGTCGATGGCGGTGAGGATCGCGGCGCCGATCGTCGTGCCCCGGCCCGTCGTCACTCCGTTGATCGCGCTGAGCAGGTCGTCCCGGTTGGTCGAGGGTGCCACGGCCACCTCCGCAAACCCGGAGAAGACCACGAGCCCGAGCTTCGCCTCCGGGGGCTGCTCCTCGACGAAGTCACGGACTGCCGCCTGGGCGGCACTCAGTCGGTTCGGGACGACGTCGGTGGCACACATCGATCCCGAGACGTCGAGGGCGATGAGGATGGTCGTGCCCGAGACGGGCACGTCGGTGCGCACCTGCGGGCGAGCCGACGCCATCCCGAGGACGGCCAGGCTGGCGAGGACGAGGGCGATGGGCACGTGCCGACGCCACGACCGGCGTCCGCCGGCGGCGACGCGGACGAGGGCGACATTGGAGAACCGGACGGTGCGGCGGCGTCTCCGGCGCAGCTGCCACAGATAGGCGCCGAGCAGGATCGGGGCGGCGAGCGTGATGGCGAGCAGGAGCGGCTGGGCGAACGACATTCACACCACCCGGCCCTGCCGGAGGACCGAGATGGTCGCTCCGGCCGCGAGGAGCAGCCCGGCGAGGGCGGCGACGAGGGAGGTCACCTCGTGCGGCACCGTCCGCATCGTCCAGTTCAGCTCGATCGAGTCGTAGATCTTCGCGAGAGAGGCGGCGTCGCCAGCCTCGCGGTAGGTGCCACCGGTCGCGTCCGCGATGTCCTGCAGCAGGGCCTTGTCGAGGGCCGTGGCGATGCTGAAGCCGTCGACCTGCAGCACCGCCCCCTCGGGAGTCCCGAGTCCGATGGGCTCGATGCGGACCCCGGCGGCGGACGTGAGCTCGGCGACGTCGCGCGGGTCCGGCCCTGTGGTGTTCTCCCCGTCGGTGAGCAGGACGATGGAGGTCCCGCCGTAGTAGCCGATGTCGGACTCCTCGTTTGAGCCGGACTCAGACTTGGCAACCTTGGTGACGGGCCGCCCGGCGATGGCACTGAGGGCTCCGAGCAGGCCACCACCGAGCGACGTCTCGCCCTGTGCGTCAAGCCGGTTGACCGCCGCGAGCACGGCTGACTTGTCCGTCGTCGGGCGTTCCGTGACGAGCCCGGTGCCGCCGAAGGCGACGACGCCGAGCCTGACGGACGGCGGCTGCTTGTCGATGAACTGCCGAGCCGCCGCCTTGGCCGCCTCGAGCCGGGTGGGCTTGATGTCGGTCGCCGACATGCTCGTGGACACGTCGAAGGCGAGCACGACGGTGCCTTCGCGACGGGGCTCGGCGACTGCCGCCACAGGCCTCGTCATGGCTACGACGAGCACGACGAGAGCGGCCACGAGGAGGGCTGGGGCGAGCCGTGCCCACCGGTCCCTCTGGGGGACGGAGACCACCAGGCCTTGGCGTGCGAGCTCGCCCCGCCGTTCCTCCTGCCGCCGCAGCAGGCGCCGGAAACCCGTGACGACGACCGGCACGAGGAGCAGCCCGAGCAGGGCCCACGGCCACGTGAGGGTCATCGCCGTCGCCTCCGCCGCAGCTCCGACACCCGGACGAGGACGCGGACCAGGTCGTCGTCGGTGCTGACGCGATGGAGGTCGACGCCGGCCCGCTTGGCCTCTCCCTCGAGGGCCTCCTGCCGCTCGGTCGCAGCGTCACGGAGCCGCTGGCGGAAGCCCGCGTCGCTCGTGTCGACGAAGATCTGCTCCCCGGTCTCGGCATCCTCCACGTAGATCGAGCCGACGTCGGGCAGCTCGGACTCGCGCGGATCGCTGACCTGGAGGGCCACGACCTCATGGCGGCGGGCGAGCAGGGCCAGCGGGCGCTCCCAGCCCTCGGCGCTGATGAAGTCGGAGACGACGACGACGAGCGACCGGCGGCGGGCCAGCCCGGCTGTCGCGCGGAAGAGCGCACCGAGGTCGGTGACGCTTCCGGTCCCGGTCTCCTCACGGTTGTCCAGGACCGCCTTCGCGATGCGCAGGACCTGGTTTCGGCCACTCGCCGGCGGGATGACCATGCGCACCCCCGTGTCGAAGAGGACCGCGCCGACCCGGCTGCCACCGCGCGACAGCACGTGGGCGATCGTCGTGGCCACCTCGGCGACGACGAGGCCCTTCTGCCTGGCGACCGGCCCGAAGGCCATCGACGGGGACAGGTCGAGCAGGAGCCAGGACGTGATCTCGCGGTCCTCGACATACTCGCGGACGAACGGCGTGTCCAGCCGTGCGGTGACGTTCCACTCGATGTGTCGCAGGTCGTCGCCGGGCTCGTACTCGCGTAAGTCCGTGAAGTCGATCCCCATCCCGCGGAAGAGGCTGCGGTAGTCGCCCTGGAGCAGGCCGTCGAGTCTCCGGACGACCCGCCACTCGAGTCGCCGGAGCAGCCGCTCGGGACTCAGGGTCGCGGTCGGGTCCATGACTGCTCGGGTTCGTGGGCGACGCTCGTGGGTCGCGGGACCGCCTCGATGATCGGCAGGAGCAGGTCGTCGGCGCTGAGGTCCTCGGCGAGCGCCTCGTAGGAGAGGACGATCCGATGGCGCAGCACGTCGAGGGCGAGGTCGCGCACGTCGTCTGGCAGGGTGTAGTCGCGGCCGCGGAGGAACGCCAGCGCGCGAGCGGTCAGGACGAGGTTGATCGACGCGCGTGGGCTCGCGCCGTAGGTGAGGAAGTGGGCGAGGTCGTCGCGTCCCACACCGGCCGGCTCCCGGGTCGCGGTCGCGAGCCGGACGGCGTAGTCGATGATCGACGGGTCGGTGTAGACCTCGTCGACCTGCCCCTGGTAGTCGCGCAGCGTGTCCGGGTCGAGCACCCGCTCGGTGCGGACCGGGCGCCCGACCTGCCGCTCCACGACGACGAACTCCTCCGCGGCTGAGGGGTAGCCCACGAGGACCTTGAGCATGAACCGGTCGACCTGCGCTTCAGGGAGCTGGTAGGTCCCCTCCGACTCGATCGGGTTCTGCGTCGCCATGACGAGGAACGGGTCGGGGGCCGGGTAGGTCTGGCGACCGATCGTGACCTGGCGCTCCTGCATCACCTCGAGGAGGGCGCTCTGGACCTTGGCCGGTGCGCGGTTGATCTCGTCGGCGAGGACGAGGTTGGCGAAGACCGGCCCCAGCGAGACCTGGAACTCGCCGTCCTTCTGGTTGTAGATCCGCGTCCCGATGAGGTCGGCGGGCACGAGGTCGGGGGTGAACTGGATGCGCTGGAACTCGCCGCCGATCGCCTGGGCCAGGGTCTTGATCGCCAGGGTCTTGGCCAGGCCGGGCACCCCCTCGACGAGCAGGTGGCCGCGCGCGAGCAGGGCGATGACCATGCGTTCGAGGAGCACGTCCTGCCCAACGATCGTCCGCTTGACCTCGTAGAGCATCTGCTCAAGAAGCTGGTGTCCCGAGCCCGTTCGGGTCCCGTGCGTCCTCTCGCCCTCCATGTCGGCTCCTCCTGCTCGTGGGTCGGCGTGCATCGGGCTGCGGCCTGCTCGGTGTCAGCGCGGTCTCAGCGGGGTGGTCCGCCGACGGCGCCGCCGGCGGTGGCGATGGGGACGGCGAAGCCGATCCCGACGAAGAGGCTCTCGTTGGTGGGGTTGGCCAAGCCCGTGACAATGCCGACGACCTGGCCGGCACGGTTGAGGAGCGGTCCCCCGGAGTTGCCCGGGTTGACCGCCGCGTCGATCTGGATGAGGTGCTTGAGGCGGCGGCCTCCGTCGACGCGGACGTCGCGGTCCAGTGCGGACACGACGCCCGCCGAGAGGGATCCCGGCAGCCCGAGTGGATGCCCGACGGCGAAGACCGGCGTGCCGACCTGCACTCCGCCACCGAGGACGGCCGGCACCACCGTCCCTGGGAGGGTCTTGGGCGTGAGCGCTGCGATGTCGTTGTCGGGGTCCGCGGCGGCGACGGTGGCCGGCGAGCTCGTCCCGTCGGTGTAGGCGACCGTGATGGAGTCGGCGTCCTCGACGACGTGCAGCGCGGTGAGAACGGTGCCCGTGGCGTTGATGATGACGCCGGCGCCCGTGCCGCCGAACTCGCCCTCCGCGTTGGATCCCCGTGTCGTGATGAGGACAAGGGAAGGCTGGATCGCCGCGTAGGCGACCGTTGCCTCGGCGGGTGCCCTGGCCTCCTCCTCGGCCTGGGCGTTGAGACCGACCGTCACGCGCGCGTCGACGTCCCGTTGGGACAGCGGTGGAGGTCCGGAGTCGCGCAGCGCGACGAACGCGGCGATCCCTGCGACCACGAGAACCGCCACGACGGCGATCCATGTCCTGCGACTGAGGCGCCGCAGCCAACCGATTCCCGAGGGTTTGACCACACGTTCCTCCGAGTCGCCGGGATCCACGGCGACAGGCACCTCGGGTGGTACGGAGAGACGTGCCACCTCTCGACTCTACGTTTCGCCCGCCGAAAGCGGCAGTCCCAGCCACGACCAGGAGCCCGTTGCCCTCACGTCGCAGTTCAGGTCGCAGGTCAGGTCGCAGGTCAGGTCGCAGCACCGCTCGGGGTCCGTGCTCAGGTTCCGACAGGCCCGCGACCTGAGTCGCGACGTGACTTTTCAACGAACCCGGCCTCCGGAACTCCGCCGAGACGAGAGTCAACGTCAGGGCGGAACTCAGCTCAGCGGCATACGAAACCCTTGTCTGTGTCGGCCGTCGCAGACGGGCGTATCTGACCCGGCGTGGGCAGCGGGTGGCGGCGGTCCTCGGCGCCGACGACGTGGACCGGGTGATCGCCGCCGAGGAGGATCTGGCCGACATCGAAGCGGCGCGAGCGTCACGCGACGCGGCCTACTCGCATCGGAGTGCCCGAACCGTAACCGACGGAACGTAGGCTCGGGGTGCCAATTGGCTCCTGATTCGCACGCCGAGGAGGCTCTGTGTCTCACACACCATCCCGACTCCGGACCATTCTGCCGACTTCGGGTCGCACCGCCCTCGGTGCGACCCTCGCCGGTGGTGTCCTCACCGGTCTCGCGTCGGCGCCTGAGCGGATGAGCCGGCTGTTCCGGCACCGCTTTCCCATGGTGGCCGTGACGGGAATGACCGGCGTCGGCAAGAGCCAGCTCGTTGACCGGCTCACGCGGCGCGCCTCGGGCAACGGCGTGGCGGAGGTGGGCTCGGCGGTGATGGAGCGGCGCACCCGCCGGTCTCCTCGGCTGCAGGGATTCCGGTTCCTCGTGGTGCCGGGTGACAACGCGGCTACGCGGCTCGGTGCCCTCGACGAGGTCTTCCATGACGAGCCGGTCGACGGGGTGATCCATGTGGTCGCCAACGGCTACGCCACGCCGCGGCGTACCGCAGGTACCACCGGCACGGCGACCGCGACCCGCGAGGGGCAGCTGGCTGCGGAGCTCGAGGACTGGACGATCACCTCGCATCGGATCGCCTCGCTGGCCGTGCGTCGTCACAAGCCGATCTGGCTCGTCATTGCCGTGACCAAGACCGACCTGTACCCCGATGAAGTCGACGAGGTGGTGCACCACTACTCGCCGGGCAGTGGCTCGCCGTTCGGTGACAAGGTCGACGCGCTGCGAGCCCTCGCAGGCGGCGCGAAGCTCTCGATCGACGTGCTCCCGGTGTCCAGTCAGGGCGGCGACCGCAAGTCGCCGATGCCGGCCCGGCGCGCTGGCGCCATGGTGGATGCCCTCGCGGCCCGCCTGGCGCAGCTCAGCGGTCACGCCTGAGCCGGCCCTGAAGACCCACTGGACCGCTGATGCGGATCCCGCGCCGGGCAAAGGTTGTTGGTGTCGTCATCGCCGTGGTGATCGCGGCTTTCCTTGCAGCTGCCATGAATCGGTCGCTGCCAGAGGATCAGTGCAGTCGCCCCCTTGCCGAGCGCGTCGGGGGATGGGTCTGCCCCGGTTGAGCGGCGTCGAGGACCCTGTCAGCACCATCCGCACCGCGGTCCCGGCGGATCTGCCGGAGCTCCAGCGGATCTTCCGGTCCGCCTCTCTGTCGAATCCCGGGGACGCTCCGCTGTTGCTGGCTCGGCCCGAGTTTCTCCAGTTCGCGGGCGAAGGGGTCGTCCAGGGCCGCACTCGCGTTGCGGTGACCGGTGCTGAGGGCAGGGGAGCGATCCTTGGCTTCGCCACGGTGACTGTGGGAGACGGCGGCGAGCCCGAGCTCGAAGACGCGTTCGTCGACCCCCGATGGCGAGCTGGGAGTGGGTCCGCTGGGTCCAGGCGACGAGTAACCCCCAGACGCGGCAACGACCGGTGGAGGTGAGCATCTCGGAGTTGGCCGCCGGGAACGGCGGCCCTGCTGCTTCGACCTGGCCTCGTGCACCGATCCGAACCTCGCCAAGAGCGGTAGGCTGCGCGACGTCTCGCAGGGGAGGTCGTTGTGGGCGTTCGATCATGGCCCGTCGGGGTGGCCGGCATGATGCTTGCCTTGAGCGCGTGTGGTCAAGCCAGTGCCGGCGACCCGGCCTCGTCGACCTCAAACCATGGCGGGGCAGTGCAGTTCGCGGCCTCACAAACGTGTACGCCGGGTGCCGGACCCGAGTGTCAAGCAGTCGGCGACGAGCACGTCGTCACCCCATCCGAGTTCACACGGGTTGGAGTCGTCACGGCCACCCCTGCCGCCGACGGCAGTGCGGCGGTCGACGTGGTGTTCGACACGCAGGGAGCGACAGCGTTCCTCGAGGCCTCCAGACAGGTGGTCGAGAAGGGCGAAAGCGGACGTCTCGTGCTGAGAATCGACGACCAGGTGATCTCTGCGGTTCGAGTGCCGAGCGCCGTTGCGGTGACGCAGATGCACATCGTCCTGCCAGACCATCTTCACGCGCAGGACGTGGTCCGCCAGATCACCGAGGGCTGAACCGAGCCCGGACGCTCTGCGCTCAGTCCTCGTCGCCGTGTGTCGTGACGATGTCGTTGGCTGCCGCCCAGGCCGCGATGTCGCGGCGCTCGATGGCGGTGGCCATGAGGTCCGGGAACTGGTCCGGTGTGCAGGCAAAGGTCGGCACCCCGACGGCGGCGAGCGCCGCCGCATGGTCCGCGTCGTAGCTGGGTCGGCCCGAGTCGCTCAGCGCGAGCAGAGCGATCATCGTCGCGCCTCCACCGGTGATGGACGCGGCCCGACGCAGCATCTCTTCGGCGATCCCGCCCTCGTAGAGGTCGCTGATGAGCACGAGAATCGTCTCGTTCGGCTGGGCGATGAGGCTCTCGCAGTAGGCCAGGGCCTGGTTGATGTCGGTGCCGCCGCCGAGCTGGACGCCGAAGAGCACGTCCACCGGGTCGTCGAGCTCCTCGGTCAGGTCGACGACCTGGGTGTCGAAGACGACCAGCCGGGTGGAGACGGATCGGAGCGATGCGAGCACGGCGCCGAAGACGCTGGAGTAGACGACGGACTCAGCCATCGAGCCCGACTGGTCGATGCACAGGATGATGTGGCGCTCGACCCGCTGGGCGCGGCGTGCGTGGCCGACCAGCCGCTCCGGAATGACGGTCCGGTGATCGGGTTGGTAGTGCTTGAGGTTCGCGGCGATGGTGCGGTTCCAGTCGATGTCCGACTGCCGCGGCCGGCGGGTCCGGGCTGCGCGGTTCAGCGCCCCGGTGACGGCTTGGACGGTCTCGGCGCGAAGCCGCTCCTCCAGCTGGTCGGTCACCGTGCGGACGACAGCGCGCGCCGTCGCCTTGGACCGCTCGGGGATGACTCGGCCCAGGCCGACCAGAGTGCTCACGAGGTTGATGTCCGGCTGGACCGCCTCGAGGAGCTCGGGCTCGAGGAGCAGCTGGGTCAGGCCCAGCCGGTCCATCGCGTCGGCCTGCATCACCTGGACGACCGACGAGGGGAAGTAGCCGCGGATGTCGCCGAGCCAGCGCGCGACGCGGGGCGCCGAGGCGCCGAGGCCGCCACGGCGCTCGCCGTCGTAGAGCTGGCGGAGCGCCTCGTCGCGACGCAGGTCGTCCGCGCTCAGGCTCGCGGCCTCGCCTATGCCGTCGGCAGCGTCACCGCCGAGCACGAGCCGCCAGCGGGTGAGCCGGTCACGCTGATCGGTCACGCGGTCACCTCCAGGCCAAGGAGCCGAGCGACCGCTTCGACGGCCGGGGCGGCGCGCTCGAGGTCGAGGTCGAGGGACTGCTCCGGCCGAGCCCTGCGCCCGCTGCCCAGCGACGTGAGGTGGGCGCCGATCTGGCGCCGCTCGCTCGACTGGTACCGGGAGAACGTCCGTCGCACGAGGGGCAGGAGGTCGTCGAAGGCCTCGTCCGCCACCGAGGCGAGCCACTCGTCGACGATCGCGAGCAGCTCGTCACTGTGCAGGAGCAGGAGGGCCTCGCCGGCGAGGAAGCCGTCGAGCCACGATGCCGCGGTGGGCCCGGGCACCGCATGCGAGAGGCGTCTCGACAGGCGCGTCGCGGCGGTCTGTCTGGTCGATCTCGCCGACGTCGAGGAGCAGCCGGTTGACGCGCCCGGCCACGGCGCCATGGATTCGGTCGTCAGCCGCGACCGCGGCCAGGGCCCGGTCCCAAGGCGTCCGCAGCCCCGGGTCGTCCATGAGAGCCACGCCGCGGTGAGCGGCCTCGATCGCGGTCCGCATCGCCTCGGCGCCGTCGTCATCGAGGCTGGAGCAGGCGGCGCGGAGTCCGACCGACGCCCGGACGACGACGGTGGCAGGCACATGCGCCACGCCCGCGACGTCGACGCCGCGGACGTCGCCGTAGCGGCACGTGCGTGCCAGCGGCTCGACGGTGCCGAGCAGGGCGAGGGTGTCGTGCTGCCGGGCCGTGCGATCGGCGAGCGTCGCGACGACGGAGCGGAGTGCGTTGGGGAGGTCGGCGAGCAGGCACTGCTCGATGAGCCGTCCGAGGGCGGCGAGGTCGGTCGACTGCTCGGCCTGCTCGGCGACCCTGGCCTCGGTCGCCGCGACGACGGTGGTGCCGTAGAGGCTCGCCTCGATGACGGCCACAGCGAGCTCGGGGTACCACTCGAGCTGCCAGGCCTCCTTGAAGGTGCCGGTCGTGCGGCCGCCCGTGTCGACGCGCTCGCCCCAGTCGACGCCGAGGAGCGCCAGCCGGTGCAGCAGCACCGAGCGGGCGAGCTGCGCCTCGCGGCGCAGGTCGAGCTCGACGACCGTCGCCGTGGTGCTGGGCCTGAGCCGCAGGGACCGCTGCTGTCGCGCGAGGTCTGCGGCGAGCGGCACCATCGGCGTCGACTCCGGGACCCGGCCGAGCTCCTCGCCGACGACGAGCGTGCGGTCGATGAGCCGGAGCGGCAGGTCGGAGCCCTCGGTGAGGGTCGCTCGCGCCGCATCGGTCAGCTCGGCGAGCCCGACCGAGGGCCGGCCCCGGACGGCGGCCAGCGCCTCCGCGAGCCGGGTGGCCTCGACGACCGACGCGGTCGAGGCGTCGAGGTGCTCGTCGCGCAGGGCGCGGGCGACCCGGACGAACCACGACGGCACGACGGACTCCTCGCGGCGTGACGAAGAGGTGCTGGTACCAGCCCGGCGAGCGCACGCCGGCGCCGTAGCCCGAGGCGTAGGCGAGCTGGCCGCCGACCACGGCGCCCAGGTGGCGGCGACCTTGACCTTGGGCAGCTTGGCGAGCAGCGCGTTGTCGCGGCTGACGGTGGGGAACGACGCCGGGTCGAGCGCGGGGGCGTGGTAGGCGCCGCAGACGACGGCGATGCGCTCGGCCCCGTCCCGCTGTGCCTTGCGGATCACCTTGCGCATGGAGGCCTCGCGCCGCGCGTTCTCGAGGTCGTCGTGGCGTCCGTCGGATGCCGCGGACCTCCGCCATCGCGTCGCGCAGCTGCGCGGAAGTGCTCGAGACTTGATGACCGCCGGTGCTCGATGGCGTCCTCCCACCACCGCTCGGGGTCGTCGTAGCCGGCGGTCCGGACAGCAGGGTGATCGGGTCGAGCCGGTCGGCCCGACCGGCTCGATCCGCTGCCGGCTCCGGCGACAGGGCCAGCGCGTTGGTCGCAGGCAGGTCGGCGAAGCGCACGGTCGACGCCCTGCTCGATGGCCCAGCGCAGCGCGACCCACTCGGGGGAGAAGACGGCGAAGGGGTAGAACGACGACAGCCGCGGTGTCGTCGACGGCGTAGACAAGCCCCGCCACGGGTGGGACGAGGTCGGGGTCGCCGGCAAGCGGGACGAGGGCGTCGAGCTCCGGCGGCCCCTCGATGACGACGCCGGTCGGGGCGCAGCTCCTCCAGGGCGCCGAGCACGGACCGAGCCGAGCCCGGGCCGTGGTGCCGGACGCCGAGGACCTCGACGCGTGCACTGCTCACGTCAGCCAGCTCGCGGCACGCCCGGTAGAGGTCGGTCCAGTCGCGCCGGTCCTTGACCACGGTCTCGAGGTACTCCTGCCAGACGATCCGGTCCTGCACCGGGTCCTTGACGATCGCGCCAACCAGACCGGCGGCGACGTCGTCGGCCCGCACGACGCCGTCACCGAAGTGCGCGGCCAGCGCGACGCCGTTGGTCATGACGGAGATCGCCTCCGCGGTCGAGAGGGTCGCCGAGGGCGACTTGACCGTCGTGCGCTGGTCGGCGGTGACGCCGGAGCGGAGCTCGCGGAAGACCGTGACGACGCGCTGGATCTCCGCGAGCGACTCGAGACCCGCCGGCAGCTCGAGGCTGCGGCCCAGGGCGTCGACGCGGGTGCGGACGATCTCGACCTCCTGCTCGAGCGTGTCGGGCAGCGGCAGCACGACGGTGTTGAAGCGTCGCTTGAGCGCCGACGAGAGGTCGTTGACGCCCTTGTCGCGGTTGTTCGCCGTCGCGATGACGTTGAAGCCCTTGCTGCGCCTGCACCTCGTCGTCGAGCTCGGGGATGGGCAGGTGCTTCTCCGAGAGGATCGTGATGAGGGCGTCCTGCACGTCGGCCGGGATGCGGGTCAGCTCCTCGATCCGGACGAGCGATCCCAGTCTCCATGGCGCGCATCACCGGGCTCGGCACGAGCGCTGCGCGCGTTGGGCCCTCGGCGAGCAGCCGCGCGTAGTTCCAGCCGTAGCGCAGCGACTCCTCCGGCGTGCCCGCCGTGCCCTGCACGACGAGGGTCGATCACCGCTGACCGCCGCGGCGAGGTGCTCGCTGACCCACGTCTTCGCCGTGCCGGGGATGCCCAGGAGCAGCAGCGCGCGGTCGGTGGCGAGGGAGGCCACGGCGACCTCCATGAGACGTCGCGAGCCGAGGTACTTCGGCGTGATCTCGGTGCCGTCGTCGAGCGTGCCCGCCGAGCAGGTAGGTCGTGACTGCCCACGGGGACAGCCGCCAGCGTGGTGGCCGCGGCCGGTCGTCCACGGCCGCGAGCGCGGCGAGCTCGGCGGCAGTTCGCGTCTTCGGCGTGAGCGCGCAGAACCGTTGTCGTGGAGGGGGATTCGCTCATCCGAAGGCCTCGGTGATCGATCGCTTGACGGAGTGGAACTGGAGCAGGTTGCGCAGGTGGGTGGCCACCGAGGATTCGTTGCGAGCCGACGCCAGCCACGCCTCGAGGGCCGGAAGGGCGTCCCGGTGCAGCCCCGCGAGGAGCTGCGGCATGGCCTGCGGCAGGTGCACGGCCGGTGCCTTCAGCGTCCCGAGCCGGGCAAGCACGTCGAGGCTGAACTCGGCCGACCACGGCGGCGGCACGGCCGCGAGGAGTCCGGCTACGGAGGGGCTCTTGTCGGTCGTCAACCGGGCCAGCACGACGGCTTCTCGCTCGGCGGCCGGCAACGCCGGCACGAGCTCCGGATCCCACACGCGCGCTAGTACAGCGGCTGCCCATAGTGGGTCTCGCCGCAGGCGCACAGCCTGCCGTATGCCGCTGAGTGCGTCCGCGTCGGACAGTCGGCTCACGATCGTGGCCGGGTCCCAACCGGCCACGTCCGTCCACACGTCGAGGGGTGCGCCGGCGCAGATGCGCTCGAGCCACCAGCCTCGGACTGACCGGCGTCCGGGTGGCTTGCCGAGCCCGTCCCGCACGCCCGCCGCGTCAGGCGGGTCGGGAAGGGCCATCTCGAGGCTGCGCTTGAGGACGCCCTTGGGCTGGATGAGGGGCCGGAGCCGTTCGGCCATGCGCCCAGCGCGGGCCGACCCGGGCAGCCCGTCGAGGAGCACGGCCGCGGCGTCACGGACCGACGCCGCCCGGTCGTCGAGGGCACGCTCGAGCAGTGGCTCGTCCTCCGGTCCGAGACCGACCCGCAGCGCTCCGAGATGGGCGGCTCGATCCCGGGCGCTGTCGGACGTCCAGGTCGACTCGACGAGACTGCGCGCCCGGGCTGGGTCGTCGGCGCGCACGACCGCCAGGACCGGGAGCCGCTCCGAGGAGGGCAGGTGCGCCCAGTCGACGTCCGACTGCTCAGCGGCAGCGGAGCGCGCGACGGCGCCCGACAGCGCGTCGGGGACCCACGACCAGTCCGGCCGCTGGGCCGCGAGCCATTCGCCCCGGTGGTCGAGCACGGCGGCGGCCGGGCCGCGGAGCTGTCGAGACGCGGTGGCGAGGTCGAGGACCGTGGGCAGGAGCGAGTGCGGCACGCGTCGCCCCGCGGCCGCGGCGGTCCGCAGCCAGTGCAGGAGCAGGGTGTCGCGCTGCTGCGCACCCGCGGGCGGATGGGTCAGGACGAGCTCGAGCAGCTGGACCGCGAGCCGCCCGGCGACGGGCCGTTCATCTCCCTCAGCCGGCGCCTTCGGGGTGAGGCGTTCCGGTCGTCGACCTGCCCGGAGTGCTGTGGCTCCGAGGGCGGCCGAGGCGAGCAAGGCCTCCTCCGACCTCGCCCCGGGATCGAGGGCGACGGAGACCGACCCGAAGGCGGGCAGCGTCGGCACCGGACGTCGGGCCGTGCCGAGGAGCGCGACCGAGCCGAGCTCATGCCACCAGTCGCCGAACGGCGCGGCCTGCACACTCGACTCAATGGTCGAGTGTGCAGCAGATGCCGGCAGCTCGCTCACAGCGCCACCAGCTCCCCGTCGACGACCGCGGACAGCGGCCTGGCCCGCTGCCCTTCGAGCTCGGCGAAGACGTCGGTCGGATGCCCGCCGGTCAGGGCGAGCAACTGCCACGCCGGGCTGTCCTCAGTCAGTCGCAGGGCGTCGCCCGCCTCGTCCACGAGGGCGGCTGGCACCAGAGCGGCCGCGCTGGCCGGTCCTCGCTGGCCACCAGCCCGACCGGCGCCGCCACCGCCATCGAGCACCGTCGCCCGGACGTGCTCGAGGGCGACCGGAACCCGCCAGGCCCACGGGTTGACGCCCCACGTGGCAGCGGCCCTCGCGTGGGCGGCGTCGATCGAGCCCGCGCCTGCGAGCCCACCCCTCGCATCCGAAAGGACGGGCTCGTCGACGAAGAGCGCCCGGTGCACCGCCCTTCCGGGATAGCGGGCGAGGGTTGCGTCGAGGACCGACCCGACGACCCGGGCCACGGGCAGGACCTGTCCACCGGCCGCGAAGTCCAGCACCTGGACGGTCTCGGCCGATGCCTGCCCCCGCAACCACGTGCGCTGCTGCTGGAGCCTGCCGTCGTCGGTGCGGTGTGCCCCGAGGACGGTCCACCGATCGGTGACCGAGTCGCGCTGCCGCACGGACTCCGTCGAGACCGACCAGCCGATGACGGTGCGCAGGTCACCCGCGGCGTCGTCATCCGCCGCCTCTCGCTGCGACCAGGCCCGCGTCACGGTCCACCACCGCCCCATCGCGGCGAGGAGGTGGTCCGGCCAGTCCGAGCGGGTGGCGACGTCGGACGCCATCGACCGGACCTGGTCGGCGAGGCCGGGCAGCTGTGCGTCGACGAGCCGGGCGGCAGTCGTGTCCCACCAGGCGTAGGGCTGGGAGCGCACCGACGCCGTGCCGCCCCGGGCGAGGTCGCCGAGCCAGCGCGCGAAGTCATCCATGCCCGACGTCATCAGGGCGAGCCGCTCCTCGAGCCGCTTGGCCTGTGCTGTCGGGTCGGGCGCCCGGTCCGCTCGTGCCGCGCGTCCCGCAGTCCTGCTCGTGGCACGGGCGGCGCGCTCCGCCGCCCAGTCGGCGGCGAAGCCGGCTGCTTCCGCGGCGTCCTGGACCGAGCCGGAGCCCTCCACCCAGAGCATCAGCAGCGCCAGGCCGTGCTTGCAGGGCAGCTTCCGGCTCGGGCAGGAGCACCGGAAGGCCGGCTCGGTGAGGTCGACGCTCACCTGGTAGGGCGCCTTGCCCGAGCCCTGGCACTTGCCCCACACGAGGGTGTCGGTCGACCCGGTGTCCGACCAGGGGCCGGGGCGCGCGAGCCTGCGCGCGGCCGCGAGCGACGAGGCGTCGGGGGCCAGCGCGGCGACCTGTTGCGGGGTCCACCGAGTCATGGTCCCGACATCATGACCGACGTCACCCACAGGCGGCGGCACACCTGGGCAAATCGACCCAGCCGGCGAGCGGCTCAGTCGTCGATGATCGCCGCGAGACCGTCCAGCGTGCGCGCCAGCCCGAACCGCCAGGCGTGCTCCGCACTCCACGACGAACCATGGGCCTCGCCTGCCGCCGCCCCGATGCGAACTGCCCGGGGGTAGACGGCGGGGTCGAGAACCCGCTCGAGGAGGGGCTGGTTCGCAGCCCACCAGACCGCGTCGGACATCGCCGTGTCCCTCGTCGTCCGTGCCGCGTCATGAGCAGCCCGGGCCTGGCCTTGCACGAAGCCCAGCAGGTGGGCCAGCGCCGCG
Organism: uncultured Actinomycetota bacterium; assembly: GCA_963754395.1. Taxonomy (GTDB): domain Bacteria; phylum Actinomycetota; class Actinomycetes; order Actinomycetales; family Dermatophilaceae; genus Intrasporangium. The sequence continues at coordinate 141,102 of CAVWGJ010000028.1, forward strand.
TCCGCCGTCACGTCGTCGAGCCCGGTGCCGTCGAGTGCCGCCAGCTCGTGCTCGTACTTGGCCATGAGGCCCGGACCGAGTGGGGGCCGGCTCAGCACCGCGACCTCGGTGAGCCAGGGGTGCTCGGCGAACAGGGTGCGGTTCGTCTCGGCGACGCGCTCGAGCCGGCGCCTCCACGTCCGGATGCGCCAGGGAGGCCGCGGCATGCGCAGGTAGAGCAGGTCCACCATGAGGTCGAGCAGCTCGGCCTTCCCGGGCACGTAGGTGTAGACCGACATCGTCGACACACCGACCCGCTGTGCGACGCCCCGCATCGTCACTGCTGTCAGGCCCTCGGCGTCGGCGAGGGCGAGCCCGGCCTCCACCACCGCGTCGACGGTGAGGCTGCGACCCGGTCCCCGTCGCCGCCCGCCGCCCGGGTCGCGCCACAGGAGAGCCAGGGTGCGGCTCGGCTCCCCTGCGCCGGTCGAGACGTCACCCATGGGAACCATCCTCGCAGCATATCGGTTGTACACAGTACGCTGTACAACGTACACTAGGTGCCCGCCACGACGACAGGATTCCCATGAACATCACCGCCTCGGCGATCTCCCTCAACGTCAAGGACGTCCGCGCCTCGGCCAAGTGGGCCATGAAGCACCTCGGATTCAGCGAGGAGATGTCCGCAGAGGGCTTCTGCTCCCTCAGCCACCCGAAGGCCGGCTTCAACCTCATCTACCTCGCGACCGGCCTGCCGACCTTCAAGCCGGCTTCCGCCGCGGCACACGCCGGCGGGTTGCTCGTCGTCTTCACCGTCGACGACATCGACGCCGACTACGCCCGCCTCCGGGGCGAGGGCGTCACGATCGTCACGCCCATCGAGACCGAGCCGTGGGGCGAACGCTACTTCCAGATGACCGACCCCAACGGGGTCGTCTACCAGCTCGTCCAGTGGGTCGAGCCCGCGGACGCGCAGTACGCGACCCAGCAGTAGCACGACTGAGCCGTATGCCGCTGAGTGCACTCAGCGGCATACGGCTCGATCCGTCGTGCCGGGCTCACCGGCCCGCACGGCTCAGTTCTTCTTGCCCTTGAGCTGGATCTGGTTCTCGGCGGAGTACTCCGAGCAGAAGACCGCTCCACACGCGACGGAGAGCGTCGCGCTGACGGCCTTCCCGCCCTTGAACAGGCCGTTGTCGCCGATCACCTCGAGCTCCCAAGGCCGGACGGTGTCGTCGCAGGTGACCTCGGTCCCACCGAAGCCACGAATGAGCAGCCGGCCGACGCGCTGCGTGACCTGCGCCTCGAGGAACGCGAACTCGGCCTCGCTGCCGCACATGATCGTGCCGGAGATGATCGCGGCACCGGTCTTGGCATCGAAGCGGCCCGTCGTGTTGACGGTCACGTCCAGGGCCGGCGCCGGTGGTGCGACGTCGACGGCCAGCTCCATCTGACCGCCGTTGCCGGCGCCGTCGGTCTGGTCGTCGATGACGACGATGTAGTAGGTCTCGTTGGCGACGGCATCCCAGACGGCCCCGCCGGGGCCGCACCCGAGGACGGTGAAGCTGCCCGGCGCGCCGGTGGCCACGAAGACGCCGGCACCGAAGTCCGACGCCCGCGCGTCGGCGAGCAGGGTGTCGTCGTCGGTCGGCGTGAATGAGTACCAGACGCTCGCGTCCATGGCCGGCGGCACGCCGCACACGTCCGCGCCCGCAGCGGACAGCTCGGCGTCATCGGCGTCGGTCGTCGCCTCCGTCGTGTCGAGACTGGTCGAGAACGGCACCGCGGCGATGGTTTCCGCGCCAGAGAACGTGTCATTGCCGGGTGGTGCCGCGAGCGCGGGCGAGCCCACCACGGTGAGCGAGGTGAGGGCGGCTGCGAGAGCCGCCAGGAACCGACGTGAAGCCTTCATCGACCTTCCCCTTCTGGTCTTTGCGCCAGGCGCCGGTTCCCAACGTCGCGCCCCTGCGCCGTGGATACGGTTTCAGCCGTTGGGCCGCGTGACCCAGGTCACACGCAATACGCTACTGACGGGGCTCCCCGCGTGCAGGGGAACGCCTCGAACTCGGGGGATAGGGGACAAACATGGGGTTCAAGCGCCGCTCGCTGACATCTCTCCTGCTCGCGTCGACCATGGGCGTGACTGTCGCACTGACCGGCTGGGCCGGTTGGGCCGCCTCGGCCGCAACACCAGCCACCACTTCTGCCGGCTATGCCAATGCCGCAGGGTCCTTCATCATCACGCTCCGGCCCGGTGTCGACCCGGGCACGGCAGCTGGGGACCTGGCACGCTCGAAGGGCGCGGCGGTCGGCCACGTCTACCGGCACGCGCTGCGGGGCTTCTCCGCACGGCTCACACCTGCGGCCCTCAAGGCGGTGTCCAACGACCCGCGCGTCGCGACAGTCGTGCCCGACGGGCAGGTGCGCATCACGGCCCAGACCGTTCCGGCCGGCATCGCGCGCATCGGAGGCACCGAGAGCTCGGCCGCATCGGGCGATGGGCGCGGCTCGGTCGACGTCGACATCGCCGTCATCGACACGGGCATCGACGCGAAGCACCGGGACCTCAACGTCGTCGGCGGCGTCAACTGCGTGACCGGCAACCTCACCTACAACGACCTGAATGGACACGGGACCCACGTCGCAGGCACCGCTGCGGCCAAGGACGACAAGATCGGCGTCGTCGGCGTCGCTCCCGGTGCCCGGCTCTGGGCGGTGCGCGTCCTCGACTCCAACGGCAACGGCCTCTTCTCGTCGATCATCTGCGGGATCGACTGGGTCACGGCACACGCCGGCACCATCGAGGTCGCCAACATGAGTCTCGGCGGTGCTGGTGCCGCGGGGTCGTGCACCGACGGCGGGATGCGCCAGGCCATCTGCCGGTCAGTCGCCGCAGGTGTCACGTACGTCGTCTCGGCCGGCAACGCCGGGAGCGACGCCGGAGGCTTCGTGCCGGCGAGGTACCCCGAGGGCATCACCGTGTCCGCGATCACCGACTTCGACGGTGAGGCAGGCGGATTCGGCTCGCCGACATGTGCCTACGGCACTGACGACACCTTCGCGGGCTTCTCCAACTTCGGCGACGCCGTCGACCTCACCGCCCCCGGCGTGTGCGTCTTGTCGACGTGGCGTGGTGGCGGCTATCGGTCGATCTCCGGGACCTCGATGGCGAGCCCGCACGTCGCAGGTGCGGCGGCGCTCTACCTGTCAACCCATCGCGGCGCCTCACCGGCTGCGGTGAAGGCGGCGCTCATTGGTGCCGGGACCTTCGACTGGACCGGTGACCCGGACGGCATCCAGGAACCGCTCGTCAACGTCTCCGGCTTCTGACCCAGCCACACGACCACTGAGCCGTATGCCGCTGAGCCAGCCCAGCGGCATACGACAGTGTGTGCGTGGTTGCGTCAATCGCCGAGGTTCGTGTCGAGGAAGGCCTCGGTGCGGCGGATGGAGAGCGGCCACTGGGACGTGAAGGTGTGCCGCTGACCCTCGTAGACGTAGTAGGTCACCTTCTTGCCGGCCTGCTTGAGGGCGGCCACGGTCTCTTCAGACCACTCGATGGGGCAGCTCTCGTCGGCCGTGCCGTGGTGGATGAGGATCGGGTCGGTGACGCGGTTGAAGTAGGTGCGGGGGCTCATCAGGGCCCAGGTCTCGGGGGACTGCTCAGGGGTCCCCAGCCGCCGCATGATCTCCTGGGCGTCGCTCTCCCGGTTGTTGTCGCGGCGCACCCACATGTTGAAGTTGTCGACGGCGTCCGAGCTCACCGGCGCATAGGCGACGGCCGCCTTGAAGAGGCCCGGCTTCGCGACGACCGCCTCGTAGACGACGCCGCCACCCATCGACCGCCCGACGATGGCGATGCGGTCCGGGTCGACCGACTCGAACTGCTGGAGCGCCAGGCCAGCGTTGATCGCATCGATGGCATAGCCGACGCGGAGGTTGGCGCCGTTGTCCGGGTCGTCGCCCGACTGGGCGTGGTTGCGGTAGTCGATGTGGAGCGTGACGTAGCCCTGGCGTGCAAGGTAGTCGCGTTCGCGGAGCATCGTCGCCCCGTTTGTGTACTCCTCGAGGGGGACGTGGCCGTGGGCGAGCACGACGGCGGGGAAGGGGCCCTGGCCGCGCGGGATGTTGATCCGACCGGAGATCGTCAGGCCGTCGCCCTGGTACGTCGCGTAGTACTGGCGATAGGCGTTCGTGCTGCCGCTCTCGCGGCCCAACCTGAGGTTGTGGCCGTCGTAGTCCTTGTCGATGAGGGCCTGCATCGATGCCGGGTCGGGCGCCGTCGTCGTCGTGGTGCTGGGCGTCGGCATGGCCTCCGTCGTCGGCGCGGACGGTGGTGGTGCGCTCGTCACTGCGGTGGTCCGGTTCGCGACGGTGGGGGCGGGGGCCTCACCACCGCCGCCCGTGCAGGCACCGACGGCCAGCAGAGCCGTCAGCGAGATGCCGACGTAGGCGCGCCTCCCCACACCTCAGTGTCACCGCTCGGCTCGGATCGGCCAAGAACGTGCTCCACTTCCGATCCCAGACCGTGACCTCACGCGGTGTTCGTGCTGTATGCCTCACACTTGAGTCGCCCCGACGTCACCGACGGTGTGACCTGCCCGTCTGGGTCAGCCGACCGCGGAGGCCAACCCGCGGATGTCACCGACGATGTCACGCACGGTGTCACGCACGGTGGGACCGAAAGTGTCACGAACGGTGTCACGGACGGTGTGACGGTTGTGGCGCGGGACGGGTGGGCGGGCCTGGGCAGGCCGGTGCCGGCCAAGGTGTGGATCGTGGTGCCGTTCGAGGCCGCGCACGCCCGGCAGATCATCACCGCCCCCGGCTCGCTCTGGCAGCACCTGCCGGTCGAGGTGGACACCGGGCAGGTGATCGGGCTCGCCTCGAGCGGGTACAGCCCCGGACCGCGGCTGGCCGCGCACGTCCGCGCCAGGGACGGGGTCTGCCGCGGCCCGGGGTGCACCGTGATCGCGCACCGGTGCGACCTGGACCACGAGCTGCCGTGGCCGGCCGGGGCGACCGAGCCGGGCAACCTGTACGCGAAGTCCCGCCGCTGCCACAACACCAAGACCGCCGGGCTCTGGACCAGCACGCCCCGCCCGGACGGCGCGCTGGCATGGACCACCCTGGCCGGGCGGGACTACGTCACCTACCCGAAGAACTGGCGCGAGAGCCTCCACGACGAGCCCGCCACACCCGAGACCAGCACCGAGGACCAACCCCCACCCTTCTGAGCCCTGTGCGGCATCGCTCGACCCTCGCTAGGTCACGAGGGGTGCAGCGTCATGAACGTGCTCGCAGGATTCCGGGAGACCGTCGCGCAAGACCCGGAACGTCCGAGCCGGCGCAGGTCGGGGGAGGCGCTCATTAAGGACCAAGGCTGGCTCAGGGCTGGCTCAGCGGCATACATTGGCCATGGGCTGACGATAGTTTGGAGGGGTTCCCGTGAGGCGAAGCCGACCTTTGAAGTGGTCCTTCAAGTCGCATGGCTCGATCCTGTCGATCGGTTCGACGAACTCGATCCTGTCGATCGGCAGTGCCGGGTCGATCCTGTCGATTGGCAGCGTCGGGTCGTTCGCGTCGATCGGATCCATCGGATCGGCGATGAGCGTGTTGTCGTTCTTGTCGTTCCAGTCGCGGCTGTCGGCCCTGTCGGCCCAGAGTGATCTCTCGATGCTCTCTGCACAGTCGCAGTGGTCGGTCCGCGGTTACCGACACCAAGGCCCCTGAGCTGGCCCTGAGCTGGCTCTTAGCTGGATCAGCGGCCCTGGCGCCGGCACGCCCTCTGGGAAGAGGCGCGGAGTCAGCTCACGGCGCGTAGATGTACTTCATCCCGCTCTGGTGCGTGACCGTGCGCGTGTTGTAGTTGTAGGGCCCGGCAGCGCGTTCATCTCGATCATGGTGACCTTGTTGCCGCTGACGCGGGTGACCCAGCCGACGTGCCCCACGCTCGACGAGCCGTGGACTCCGGGCTGCATGACCACGATGGAGCGGGTGCGTGGCGTGCTCGAGACGGTGTAGCCGGCGTTGGCAGCGCCCCAGGCCCACGCCATCGCGTTGCCGGTCCAGCCGCCGGGGTAGTAGCCCTCGGACTGGTACCACTTGTTCAGAGCGCCCCACGTGCACTGACCGCGGGTCGCCCAGTTGCGCGATGACCTCTTGCCGGTCGTTGCCCTCGCCGTGGTCTTCTTGGCGGTCGTCTTGTTGAGCGTGATCTTGGGCTTGTAGGTCGACTTCGTGGTGGTTCGTGACGTGTTGCGCGAAGCTCGCGTGGCTGCCTTGCGGGCCTTCTCGGCGGCGGCCTTCCTCGCAGCCGCATTCTTCCGGGCCTTCTCGGCTGACTCCATTGCCGCGGCGTCACGGCGGGCCTTCTGGGCCGCGGCCCGTTCGGCGGCGGCCTTCTTCGCAGCGGCTTCCTTGCGCGCCTTCGCTGCGGCGGCTGCCTTCTTCGCAGCCGCCTCTCGTCGGGCCTTCTCGGCCGCTTCCTTGCGGGCCTTCTCGACGACAACGTCCTTGATGACGATCGGCTTCGGCTTGGCGGCCTTCTTCGGCGCCGAGGCCACATAGCCGATCGAGCTGAGGGCCGTCGACGCAGCCGGGGCGGGACTGGTGGTGGCATCGGGGCCGACGGTCGCCGCGGGCTTGGGGGCCCGGACCGGCGCGGCGGCCACGGCGGCGCCCTCTGTCATGGTCTCGGCCGAAGCCGGGGCGGCGAGTGAGGCAACGAGGCCACCAGCGGCAGCAACGACTGCTGCGCTCCTGATGGCCGGCTGGGCAGATGCGCGTGCGATGGTCTTGAGCTCGCCAAGGGGCCTGTAGCCATCCGGCGCGCGGTGACGTCCGGGACGGTGGTCACTGTTCACGGCTGAACCTCTCAGCGCCTGCGAGGTTAGCTGTCGGGTTCGGGCTGAGGTTGCCCGGCTCTCGTCTCCGGCCCGGAGGCCTTCTCGAGAGCTTCACCCCAAAGAGCGACGTGAACGTGGTACGAAACCTGCTCGCCGCCGCTCGGAGGAACTGTGGTTCCCCCGCTCCTGCCATGCGGGTCAAGCGGCACCCGGAGGCAGTGGCAGGACTCGGCGTCCGCCCCTGGGTGGACCCCATCGGGGAAGGGGGCTGGGGTTGACAGTAGATGACAGATCCGGCGATGTCACGCTGCGGTAACGGAATGTCCAAGAATCGGTAAAGGACACCACGACGTCGCCGGGAGCGAGCAGTGGCCTGACCGGCGCCCTGAATCGCGCGAATCGCGCACTGCACGAAGGAGGGCGGTGAGGTCGCCTCGGCAACCTCACCGCCCTCCCAAGGTGGCGCGGAGTCAGCTCACGGCGCGTAGATGTACTTCATGCCGCTGATGTCGGTGAGCGTGCGCGTGTTGTAGTTGTACGCCCCGGCGAGCGCGTTCATCTCGATGATGGTGACCTCGTTGCCGTTCACGGCTGTCACCCAGGCCACGTGGCCCACGCTGGAGGAACCGTGGACTCCGGGCTGCATCACGAGGATGGACCGGGTGCGCGGCGTGCCGGAGACGGTGTATCCCGCGTTGGCGGCGCCCCACGCCCACTCCATGGCGTTGCCGGTCCAGCCGCCGGGGTAGTAGCCCTCGGACTGGTACCACTTGTTGAGGGCGCCCCACGTGCACTGGCCGGCGGTCGCCCAGTTGTACGAGGACTTCGTGCCGGACGTGCCGTTGACGGTCGACTTCTGCGTGTACGTCGGCGTCGTCAGGCTGGTCCGGGAGGAGTCACGCGAGGCTCGATCTGCTGCCTCGCGGGACGCTGCCGCCTTCGCTGCAGCCTCCTTGCGGGCCTTCTCGGCGGCGGCCTTCGTGGCCGCGTCCTTGCGGGCCTTCTCGAGGACGACGTCCTTGATGACGAGCGGCTTCGGCTTGGCGGCCTTCTTCGGCGCCGGCGCCGCGTAGCCGATCGAGCTCAGGGCCGGTGCCAGAGCAAGTGCGGGGGCAGTGGCAGCGTCGGGACCGACGGCAGCCGCCGCCTTGGGGGCGGCAACCTTCGGGGCAGCGACGACGGCGGACGTGTCGGTGGCGGTCTCGGCTGAAGCCGGGGCGGACAGCGTGGCAACGAGGCCACCAGCGGCAGCGACGACCGCTGCGCCCTTCATGGCCGGCTGGGCCGACTCCCGTGCAATGTTCTTCAGCTCGCCAAGGGGGCTGTAGCCACCCGGCGCGCGGTGGCGACCGGGACGGTTGTCAATGTTCACAACGAACCTCTCCGCGCCTGCGAGGTTAGCTGTCGGGTTCGGGCGGAGACTGCCCGGCTCTCGTCTCCGGCCCGGGGGCCTTCCTCGAGTGCTACACCCCAAGAGCGACGCGGGGTTCATTGACTGCGAACTCCACGGCGCTCGGAGGAACGGTGGTTCCCCCGCTCCTGCCATGCGGGATCAAGCGGCACCTCGAGGCAGTGGCAGGACTAGGCGTCTGCCTCTGGGTGGACCCCCACGGGGAGGGGGCTGCGATAGACACTAGATCACGAAACGGGCGATGTCACACTCAGGTAACGGCATGTCCATCAATTGGTAAAGCGCCTGCGTCCTCAGCCGGGCGGCGAGCAGGTGGCCTTCGCGCCGGCCTGGGCGGCGGCGAAATAGGGTGGGTTGAGCTGAAGGCCCTTCTGCCAGAGGGACCGCCACATGGCCTCGGCCTTGGCTGCCGTGATGCCCCCGGCCTTGAAGTGGGACTGGTCCTTGAGGTGCGTCTCCCACGGCCCGATCGCCGTCCGGGCTCTGGCCAGGACCCCGTCGATGACCTGCATGTTCGCCGCACACGTCGCAAGGGCGGCCGCCGCACCGCCAGTCGCTGCGGCGGGCTTCACACACCTCAGCTTCGAGGAGGTGAACGCCTGGTCGGCGGCATGGAAGGCGGCGATGTGCTGCGGAGCGTTCGCCGTGGTGGGCCCCCAGTCCTTCTTGGCCTGTTCGAGTGTGGTCTTCCCGGCCTGCAGATTGTTCATGATGTCGAGATGGGCATCCCACTCGGCGAGAACCGTTGTCGCCGCGTTGTTGGCCGCCGCCTGCAGTTGCCAGCCGCTGCGGCAGTCCTCGACCTGCGCGGCGACCGGATCCACTGTCGTCGGTGACGACTCCGTGGCCGTGGGCTCTGTCGACGTCGTCGTCTTGGCCGTTGTCGTTGTCGTTGCCGTCGCCGTCGCTGTCGGCGTGTTGTCAAGGGCGGCTGGCCCAGCCGTCGGGGATCCGCTGAAGAGGTCCCTGCCGAACCACACGGCAGCACCGAGGACGAGCAGGGCCACGACCGTCAGTCCCACTGCCATCCCCGGTCCATGCCGACGCTCGAGCTCGCGCAGCTCGCGGCGGGTCTTTGGCTGGTCTGTCATCGGATAACCCCCAAAAGGCCGATCCGGCAGGGCACGTACCCGGCAACTCCGGGTGCTACCACGACGTGAGCGCCCAAGGTCCGGTTCCTCGCCGTCTCGTCGCGGAGTCGCCGGTGCCAATGTTGGAGGTTACTGGAGCCTTGCGAACTTCCGAAAGGTCCGGCTCTGGTCCGATCTCGCTATTCTCGCAGGGTTGACCGGACCTGCGTTCACATATTCGGCGCCGTGATAAGCGAGGTGCGCCATGTCGCAACCACCGGCTGAGCGGTTGCCCCAGGACAGCGGTCCCTCCCCACCTGCCCGACCGCAGCGGAAGCAGTACTCCACCGAGTTCCGCGCGAGGGCCGTGGCGCTTGCCGCCCGGTCCGACCTGACCATCACGGCTACCGCGGCAGAAGTCGGGGTCAGTCCCAGTACGCTCCGGCGCTGGGTCCGCGAGACGGTACCTGCCGACCCCCGGCCGGTTCACGAGCGCATCGAGGACGAGTGGCCGGACTGGCGATCGTTCGACTGGCCCGTCCTGCCCCCGCCCGAGCCGGGGTCGGCCAACGTCCTGAGTGAGGCCGAACCCGAGGCGGCCGAACTGAGCGCGCCCGAACCACCCCGAACACACTCTCCCCCCGCGCCTCCCCGTACGTCCCAGACGCCGACGCCCGCTCCTGCGTCGGCTCGAGCCGATGACGTCATCTTCGCGACCACGGCGCGGCTGGGACCGGCACAGCGCCTCGGGATCGTCGCCGTCGCGCTCGTCGCCGCCGTGGTCCTGTCGCGTTTCGTGCCCGAGGAGTACCGGTTGCGGCCGTTGGTCGACGCCCTCCACGTCATGTCGCTCGTGGCCTCCTTCGGCGCCGTGCTCCTCGTCGACTGGCACGGCCTGCTCTGGCTCGCAGGGAGGCGCACCCTCTTGGAGTCGACCCGCCTCGCCGCTGCAGCATCGCCCATCATCTGGGCCGGCCTCGGGGGTCTCATGGTCACCGGCGCCCTTCTCCGGCCCGACCTCGGCTCTCCCCTCACCCTGGTCAAGCTGGCCCTCGTCCTTGCGGTCTCGGTCAACGGCGCCGTCATGGCTCCGGTCCGCCTCAAGCTCGCCGAGCTCTGCGCAGATGCGTCCCCCGTCGACGTCCCCCAGCGGGACTGGCGGCGCATGATGCTCGCGACGACCGTGTCCCAGATCGGCTGGTGGGGCGCCGTGGCCATCGGCTTCGTCAACTCATCCACATGAACGCACGCCCCACCGTTGGGCTCGTCGCGCTCGGCACTCTCGGGATCGCTGCCTCGGCACTGGCCGTCCGGTCGACAGGGGCCGCCGACCCGCTCTTCTTCGTCGCTGACGCCGGCCCTCTCGTCCGGTGGTCGGCCCCGTTGCTTCGCGTCGTCCACGACCTCGCCGCGGCGGTGACCCTGGGAGCACTCGTCCTGGCTCTCTTCGTCGTGCGAACACCCACGCTGCCGCGCCTCGCCGGGATCGCAGCGCTGGCCTGGGCCGGCTGCGGCCTGGGCGGGACCGTCCTCACCTTCGCCGACGCGGCCGGGCTGCCCGTGGACTCGCCGGGCTTCGTCGATGCCTTGCTCACGAACGTGTGGGCCTTCGAGGTGACCCGGATCGGGCTGATCAGTTCCCTCGGTGCGGCCATCGTCGCGCTCGGCGCACTCTCCGCGGCGAGGCCTGTCCGTCAAGGGACGACGGCAGCGCTCCTGGGGGTGGCCGTCGGCTCGGTAGCGGTGCTCGGGCTCGCCAGTCACACTGGCGGATCCTCCGACCACGAGACGTCCGTCAATGCCATGGCCGTCCACATCGTCGCGGCGGCCACGTGGGTCGGCGGTCTCCTGGCACTCGTGACGCTCCGCCCGACCGGGGTTCCTGCCTCGACCACCGTGCGTCGCTGGTCGACGATCGCGCTGTGGTGCTTCTGCGCCGTCGCGCTTTCCGGCGTCGTCGCGGCCACCACGAGGCTTGGGGCCTGGTCGGATCTCACCGCGCCCTACGGAGTCCTCGTCATCGTCAAGGCCGTCGCGCTGCTGTCGCTCGGCGTCGCCGGCTGGCTGCACCGCCGCTGGACGATCCCACGGCTCGAGGAGTCCGGCCGAAGGTTCTGGCGACTCGTGGCTGTCGAGGTCGCCGTCATGGCCGCGACGATCGGCGTCGCGACCGCGCTGACACGCAGTGCCCCACCGGTCCCCGAGGACGCCCTGGACCCGACACCGGCGCTCGCGCTCACCGGGTTCCCGGCGCCTCCGGCCCCAGGCGCGTGGTCCTGGCTGGTCTCGTGGCGAACCGACTGGCTATTCCTCACCCTTGCCGTCGTCGCCATCAGCACGTATGCCGCTGGGCTCGTGCGCCTCCGACGCGCCGACTGCACGTGGCCGGGTGGACGGACCGCGGCCTGGGTGGGGGGCTGGGTCGTCCTCGCGGCGGCCACCTCTGGGGGTGCTGGAACGTACGGCCGGATCGCGCTGTCGTGGCACCTTGCGCTCGTTCTCGTCGAGCTGCTCATCGTGCCGGTGCTGCTCGTCATCGGTGACCCGGTCGGCCTGGCTGTCAAGGCGTCCGTCCCCAGGGAGGACGGGACGATCGGGATCCGGGAGATGGCGTTGGCCGTCGCTGGCGTCGTCGACCGGTCGTCTCGGCAGCCCTTCGTCGTCGTCGGCATCACGGCCCTGGCCCTCATCGGCCTCGTGCTCGGGCCGGGCCTCGAGTGGACGCTCCTGGCCCACCCGGGGCACGTCATCGCGACTCTGGCGCTGCCCCTGCTCGGCTACGTCCTCGTCGCGTCCATCGTCGAGGCGTTCCGGGCGGGAGCGCACACCCTCGCCGTGGCGGCGCTGGTTGCGCTCGTCGTGCTGATCGGCCTCCTGGGCCTCGTGCTCGCGCTCGGAACCAGGCCCTTGGCCGCCGACTTCTTCGAAGGTCTCCGGCTGCCGTGGCTGACCGATCTGCTGGTGGAGCAGCACCGTGCGGGCATCCTCGTCTGGTGGGTCGGCGGCCTTGGAACTGCTGCCCTGGTTGCCGTTGTGGCCGGAGTCTCGGCCAGGACGCGGCCCGCACGAAGGCGCTGACCCGGCCCAGCGGCATACGGCATGAGTGCTCTTGTCAGGGACGGAGCAGCACCTTGATGGCGCGCCGTTCGTCCATCGCGCGGTAGCCGTCAGCCACGTCGTCGAGGGGGAGCGTCACGTCGAAGACGCGGCCGGGATCGATCCGCCCGGCGAGCACCCGCTCGAGCAGGTCGGGCAGGTAGCGGCGCACCGGGGCCATGCCACCCGCGAGACCGATGTTGCGCTGGAACATCCGCCGCACGGGCAGCTGCACGCCGTGCGGCACGCCGACGAAGCCGACCGTCGACCCGGGTCGGGCGATCTGGAACGCCGTCCCGATCGCCTGGTCCGTCCCCACGCACTCCAGCACGGCGTCGGCGCCGACGCCGTCCGTGAGCTCGAGGACTGCCTCGACCCCCGCCTCGTCACGCTCAGCGACGACGTCGGTTGCGCCGAACTCGCGAGCGAGCCGCTGCCTGTCCGCGTGCCGGGACATGGCGACGATTCGCGCTGCCCCGAGCTCGCGTGCAGCGAGCACGCCGCAGAGTCCGACGGCTCCATCGCCGACCACGACCGCAGTGGTCCCGGGCCGGACACCCGCCGCGACGGCGGCGTGCCAGCCCGTCGCCATGACGTCGGACAGGGCCAGCAGCGACGGCACCAGCGACTTGTCGGGTGTGCCGTCCGTCTTGACGAGGGAGCCCTCGGCCTGGTTCACGCGGGTCAGCTCTGCCTGCCCGCTCGTCGTGAAGCCCAGGTTGACGCAGGCCGACTGAGCGCCGGCCAGGCAGTGCGGACACGTGTTGTCGCAATGGTCGAAGGGTGCGATGACGAAGTCGCCCGGCCGGAAGGACCTGACCTCCGACCCGACCTCCTCGACGACTCCGATCGCCTCGTGACCGATCGTCGAGCCGGCGGTGATCGGGTTCTCGCCGCGATAGGACCACAGGTCCGAGCCGCAGATGCAGGCCGCGACAACGCGCACGATCGCGTCGGTGGGTGCGGTGATCGTCGGGTCGGGGACCTCGCTCAGGCGGATGTCTCGTGGGGCATGGATCGTCGTGGCGCGCATACCGCCATCCTGCCGGTCAGGTTCGGGCGACGGGGGCCAGTCCCACGAGGAGGAGGAGGGCACCAAGCGGCAGCAGTCCCCACGGCATGGCCACGAGGGCGGCACCGAGCAGGGCGAGCGCAACAGCGGAGGTGGGGACCCGGCCAACGAGAACGAGCCGATAGAGCAGGAGCCCCAGTCCGATTGTGATCAGGATCGGTCCGCCGGCGGTCAGCGCGGTGGGGAGGCCTTCACCGAGGTGGCCCAGCATCCGTCCCATCGTGATCGCGCCGACCGCCCCTGCGCCGAAAGCGGACGCGACGACGGCGATCGTCGCCAGAACGCCGCCACCCGACTGCTCGCCGAGCCGGGCAGCGAGCAGGGCCAGGGCGACGACGCCAGCGACGAGGGTCAGGCCCGCGAGGACGGCGAACCAGCCCGTGCCGGGTCCGGAGTCGGGGCCGTCGAGCCAGTCGAGGATGCCGTGGACGAACAGGAGAAGCGGTCCGAAGAGGGCGAGCGCGGGGGCGCGTCGGCTTGGTGGGGCCGGGGTGGTGCTGACCGGCGGGCGGTGACTGAGCACGATGGATGAGGATCGAGCGGTCGCGGGCATGTTTCCACCGTCACCCGGCCGGTTCCAGACCGCCATGGGGATCGTCCCCGCACCAACCCTGAGGTTTCCCTGAGCGGAGGCATCATGGTCGGTGTGTCCAGGCCGATGACCGAGTGGCGGGTCGTGATCTGGTTCGGCCTCGTCAGCCTGACCGCCGACATGGTCTACGAGGGCGCTCGCTCGATGTACGGGCCGCTCCTGGCGTCCCTCGGTGCGACGGCACTCGTCGTCGGACTGGTCACGGGCCTCGGCGAGGCGATGGCCCTCGTGCTGCGACTCGTCTTCGGCCCGCTGGCGGACCGGTCCGGACGGTACTGGGCCCTGACGATCACCGGCTACGCTCTCACCGCAGTATGCGTGCCGGTCCTCGCCGTGACGCCCTTCCTCGGCGCCGCCGGCCTGGCCGTCGCTGTCGCACTCATCCTGCTGGAGCGCAGTGGCAAGGCCGTCCGCAGCCCATCGAAGTCCACCCTGCTGGCACAGGCAGCGCGAGCAGTGGGCCGCGGCAAGGGGTTTGGCGTCCAGAAGGCGATGGACCAGGTCGGGGCCTTCACCGGACCCCTGCTCGTGGCAGCGGTCGTCGCTGCCACGGGCGTCATCTGGCCCGGGATGCTCGTCCTCGCCGTCCCCGGAATCGCGGCGATGGTCATCCTGCTGGTGCTCCGGGCACGGACGCGCGAGGGTGCCGTCTTCGACGGGCTCCCGGGCGCGCGGACTGCCGCTGCCGACGGGAGCCAGCCCAGCGGCATACGGCATCGAGGCCCAGCCGGAGGCTGGCTGGCCGACGCGCTCGGTCGGGAGCTGCCCGCCCAGTTCTTCCGCTTCGCCGTGGCGGCGAGCCTGACGACCGGCGGACTCGTCACGTTCGGGATCATCGGCTACCACCTCGCAGCCGATCGCGTGGTGCCGGTGGCCGGGGTCCCCCTCATGTATGCGCTGGCCATGGCGGTCGGTGCCGTGTCTGCACTCGTCGTCGGTTGGGTCTACGACCGGTCCGGTGCGCACGTGCTGTTGGTCGTGCCGATCCTCGTTGCCGCCGTCCCGCCTCTGACGCTGAGCGACTCGACATCGATCGTCGTGGCCGGCGTCGTCGTCTGGGGGCTCGCGGCGGGCGTCCAGGACTCCGCCGTCAAGGCGCTCGTGGCCGAGCTCGTCCCCGCACCTCGACGGGCAACCGCCTACGGCGTCTTCGCGGGGATCCAGGGGGCCTTCGCCGTCGTGGGCGGCGTCGTCATCGGGTGGCTCTACGACGTATCGCTGCCTGCTCTGGTCGCGACGGTCGGGGCAACGCAGCTCCTCGCCCTCGCGCTGCTCTGGCACACCGTTCGTCCGTCCCACCACGAGACCCGGCGGCACCTACGCCCTGAGAGGTAGGCGGGACACGTCCGTCTACGCCGTTGGGAGTAGATCGGGCGTCAAGCGTTCCCACTGTCAGTGGTGCGACGTAGCGTCGTCAGGGACTTGTCACAAAACGTCGTCCTGACGCGTCATGACAGTGGGCGCTCGATCGACGTAAGGGTGCGGCGGCACGTGCCGACGCCGTGCCCGGGCCAGACACGAAGGAGGAGGAACCAGCCCGGCGAAAAAGCTTTGACTTCACGTGTAGTTCAAATCGAAGGATGGACGCCATGACCTCCACACATGGACCACTGACCATCGAACGGGACCGACTGCGGGCGCTGGGTGACGCCATCGCCGGCGAGGTCCTCACTCCCGACTCCGAGGGATTCGAGACCGCACACCAGCTCTACTACCGACACCTCGACCGGAGACCCGCTGTCATCGTCCGACCACGCGACACGGACGACGTCGCAGCCGCCATTGCGTTCGCCCGGGCGACCGGGCTCGAGCTCGCCGTCCGGGGCGGCGGCCACAGCCTCGCGGCCCACAGCACCGTCGAGGACGGTCTCGTCCTCGACCTCCGCCATCTCGACAGCATCGACATCGACGTCGACGAGGGCATCGCCCGGGTCGGCGGGGGTGCCACGGCAGGCGCCGTCACGGCCGCAGCGGGCGAGCACGGGCTCGTCATCGGGTTCGGTGACACCGGCTCGGTCGGTGTCGGCGGCATCACCCTCGGCGGTGGTGCCGGGTTCCTCAGCCGGGCGCACGGGTTGACCATCGACAACCTCCTCGCGGTCGAGCTCGTCACCGCCGATGGACGCGTCGTCGTTGCGAACGCGGAGCACCATCCCGACCTCTTCTGGGCGCTCCGCGGTGGCGGCGGCGGTTTCGGCGTGGCCACCACGTTCACCTACCGCCTTCACCCACTGCCCCGAGTGGTCGGCGGAATGCTCATGGTCCCCGCGACGGTTGACGCCATCACGGAGTTCGTGCGCCTTGCCCAGGCGGCACCCGAGGAGCTGAGCGCCATGATCAACGTCATGCCGGCACCGCCCATGCCGTTCCTGCCCAAGGAGCAGCACGGGCAGCTCGTGGTGCTGGCGTTGCTCACGTATGCCGGCCCCGCCGCGGCGGCCGAGCCGGTGCTCGCGCCGTTCCGGGCTGTTGCCACACCGCTGGCCGACCTGCTGCAGGAGATGCCCTACCCGGGCATGTTCCAGCCGGAGCCGGACGACTTCCACCCGGTCGCCACGATCCGCAACGGCTATGCCCGCGGGTTCGACCGCGACGATGCGCAGCTCATCCTCGACACGCTGACGAAGCAGCTCGCCTCGCCGGACCTGCAGATGGCTGTCGTCAACACCCGGGTCCTCGGGGGAGCCATCTCGCGGGTCAGCCCCGACGCCACCGCGTATGCCCACCGCGAGTGGCCCCTCATGGTCAACGTCGCTGCGATCGTCAGCGACGCGAACGCCCTTGACGCACAGCGTCCCTGGGTCGAGGCCCTCCACGCCTCGCTGTCCGATGGCACGCCGGGCGCCTATGGCAACTTCGTCGGGGAGGAGGGACCGGACCGCATCCACGACATGTATCCGCCCGAGACCTACGCCCGACTCGCCACGGTCAAGGCGGAGTGGGATCCGGACGACGTCTTCCACCGCAGCCACACCGTGGCGCCCGCCGGCTGACGAGCCGACCGCCGGACCACTACATCGACATTCGGAAGGAGGCATGCCACTCGAGTCATCGTGAGCCAATGACCGCCAGCGCTCCACCGCTGGCCACAACATCTGAACCGGCGGGCCACCTCCACGGGTGCGCCGGATTACAGGGGTAGACAATGAAGGAGAGCAAGCAACCCAACCTCAACGGCGAGGTGCTCAGACGAGGCGAGACGATCCCGTGCCGGGAGTACGACCCGGAGCTCTGGTTCGCGGAGCGGCCGGAGCAGGTCGAGTTCGCCAAGACCCTGTGCGGCACCTGCCCGCTTCGGGTCGAGTGCCTCGCTGGCGCGCTCGAGCGGGGGGAGCCCTGGGGAGTCTGGGGTGGACAACTGGTCGTCGGCGGTGCCGTCATCGCGTCCAAGCGAGGAAGGGGCCGCCCGCGCAAGCAGCCGGTCGCCGCCTGACGACAACCACTGCTGCCGGTACCCACGGAGAGTGCCGTATGCCGCTGAGCTGAGTCAGCTGCACACGGCACCATCCGTTGGGTCTCGCATGCCTGCGGCCATGCGAGCGAAGCTTCCCGGAAATTATATTGAACACCAGTGTATGAGTTCGTATCGTGGAAGTCGTACAAGCGTGTCCAGGAATGTCTCGCCGTATTTTCGGCCCGGGCACGCCGTCTGTGTCGAATCCGGCACAACTGCTTCGACATAGGAGTGAGGGCAGCGCCCACCGCTCCCCTTGACTTCAAGTTCGCTTCACTTTTGAGGATAGGGCCCATGACCTCCACGCAGGGACCATCACTGACCACGCCCCACCGGGCGCGATTACGTCTGGAAGCCAACGGGGCAATCCCCTGTCGCGAGTACGACCCGCAGCTCTGGTTCGCCGAGCGGCCGGAGCAGGTCGAGCTGGCCAAGGCGCTCTGCGGAGAGTGCCCACTGCGGCAGGAGTGCCTTGCGGGGGCGCTCGAGCGACGAGAGCCCTGGGGAGTCTGGGGCGGCCAGCTGGTCGTCGACGGCGCCATCGTGGCGCGCAAGCGGGGCCGGGGTCGTCCGCGGAAGGATGCCGCCGCCTGAGCGTGAGCCCTTCGAGGCGCCGTTGCGCATACGCTGAGTCAATCGCGCGCGTGCTGGAGGGTGCATGTCCGACCAGAGCCGTTCCCGCCCCAGTTACCTGATCATCGTCGTCGACGACATGGGCTTCTCGGACCTGCAGCCCTTCGGTGGCGAAATCCGCACCCCTGTGCTGCAGGGACTGGCCGAACGCGGGGCACGGTTTCGCAAGTTCCACACGAGCTCGTTGTGCGCCCCGAGCCGGGCCATGCTGCTCTCGGGCTGCGACAACCACCAGGCCGGGATGGGGGTGATGCAGCCGATGCATGCGATGAACCAGTACCTGCAGCCCGGATACGAGGGCTTTGTTGTGGGCGGCTCCGCCGTATGGCACCGGCGACAGATGGCAGCTGTTCAACCTCGCCGATGACCCACGCGAGCTCGAGGACCTTGCCAGTGAGCACCCTGACAAGGTCGTTGCGCTCAAAGGCCAATGGGATGCCTACGCCGAATACGTGGGCTATATCGAGTCCGACGGCAGCTCAGCAGTCGACGAGCTCGGGATCGACCGGTTCTTCGAGTTCCGGCTCGGGGACGACTGAGCCTTGTCCGCGTCGATGGACCGAGCAGGGCGCACCTGGAGGGACCCGGCGGCGCCGGGGGACTTCAACGTCGGGCTCACCCAGCGTCCAAGCAAGATCATCAAGCACCTGTCCAACTGGCACTACCTCGTGCGGATGATGGTGGTGAATCTGGCGGTGGTGCCGGCCTTGATGCTGGCAGAACGCCGTCAGGTTCCTCGACTACGAGGGGGCGGACCCGCCGCAGCGGAGCAACCGAGCAGCATCATCCGGTTCGGTCGGCTAGCGCCCGGACAGTGCTGGCACAGCGGCTAGCCGAGCAGCTCCCAGTGGAGGGCGTCACCGTAGGTACCGTCGGGCAGCGGATCCGTCGCATGCTCCCGACCGAACTCGGTGAACCCGACGGCACGCAGCACGCCGTTGCTTGCGGCGTTGTCCGCGGCCGTCTCCGCGACGAGCCGGCGCAGGCCGAGCCCGCCGTCCTCCTTGGGTGTGAACGCGTGGGTGATCGCGAGTCGGCAGGCCGCCTTCGTGGCTCCCTTCCCGCGAGCGCTCGGCACGAGCTGGTAACCGAGCTCCGCGACATCGCCCGTCAGGGTCCCGGTCCGCACGAAGACGGCCACACTGCCCAGGACCCGGTCGGTGGCAGCATCGGCGATGGCCCATTCGACGGCGGCGCCGCTAGCCATGAGCTCGCGGCGGCGGGCGAGCCACGCGTCGAACGTCTCGGGGTGCAGGAGGGACCGCTGTGGGAACCAGTGCTCCGGGTCGTTCCGCTCCTCGAGGGCCTCGACATCGGACTGGCGGAAGGCTCGAAGTCGGATTGTGCCGTCCGTCAGCGGAACCGGCTCCAGCCAAGGAGCTTGGGGATGCATCGACTCTCCGGCTGCAAGGCTGGCGTACCAACAGTCCAGCGCCGGCCCGGACGGGTCGTTGACGTTGGGATGCGTGCCCGGGAGGGTGCCGTGGAAGGTGAACCCGGTCGCCCAGGCCACCCGGCGTGACGCCCAGTTCCCGGCGATGGCGCGCCAGTGGATCCGGCCCAGCGGCCGTCCCCAGGGGCCGCGCTCGAACGCGTGGGCCGCCACGAGACGCACGGCTCGCGACATCGCACCTCGGCCCCGGGCGGCCGGGTGGAGCCCGAACCCGATCGACGCGTGGTCCCACGCCTCACCGGGTCGAAGATCGATCGTCCCGCCGAACTGCGGTCTCCCGTCGGCTCCGGCGACCTCGATGGCCCAGTAGCGCTTGCCTCCCGGGTTCTGCCACTCGCCCCGGATGTGGTCCAGGAACGCGATCGCATCCACGCGCGTGTACTGACGCGCCAAGGCCGTCCAGCGCTGTGACTGCACATCCGTGGACTGCTCGAGGATGCCGTCCACGTCGGCCTCGGTGTGTCGCCGCAGCGTTACAGTGCCGTCGGTGAGCACGTGCGCCGACGCGGCGGAGGTGGTCATGGGGTCACCCTGCCAGCGGGCCTGCCGCGTGGCGACTCATTTCGAGCGCCCGACGAGCTCGCCCGCGCGGTGGAGGGCACGCTCTGCCAGCTCGCGGGCGGCGGGCAGGGCAGCCTCGTCGAACGCGACCCGAGTCCGCCGCTCGAGCAGGTCCTCGACCACCATGGCGCCTTCGTGGAGGACGCCGAAGAGGAACTCGAGGCCCAGGGTCGGGCACGAGTCGCTCACCGGCGCGGCGAGGTCCGGATGGGCCTCGCGTAGTCCCCACACGGCGGCTGCCTCGGTGCCATAGCGGCGGACGAGTCGCGACGGCCCGCCCGTACGTGCGAGCACCTCCCGTGGGGCAGCGCCGACCAAGGGGAGGGAGCGGGTCCGGCACGCGACCGGGGAGCCGGTCCGGCGGCATACGGCATCGACGGCGTCCTCGGCCATCTGGCGGTACGTCGTCAGCTTGCCCCCGGTGATCGTCACGGCCCGCCCGGGCTCGTCGACGAGCAGGTGGCGGCGTGAGACGTCGGCGCTGGTACCGCACCCGTCCTCGACGAGTGGGCGCAGTCCGGCGTAGCTCCCCACGACGTCCCGGGCCTCCAGCGGCCGCGCGAGGGCCGCGTTGATGGTGTCGAGGAGGAACCGTGCGTCACCGTCCGGCACCGCCGGGGCGAGGCCGTCGACCCCAGGGGCCGGCTCGTCGGTGAGGCCGAGGATGACAAGCCCGTCCGGCTGTGGCACGGCGAACACGAACCGGGCCCGGTGGCCCGGTACCGGTGCGCTGAAGATCGCTTTCGGGGACCCGACAGCGCTGGCGCGGACGATGAGGTGGGAGCCACGGCTCGGCAGGATGTGAACGGACGGCTCGTGCTCGCCGGCCCAGACCCCGGTCGCGTTGACGACGTGGCCGCGCGCCTCGAACGACTCGCCGGTCAGCTCGTCGCGCAGGATCACGCTGCGGTCGGCGAGCGCCGTCGCGCTGCACCGCGTGACGACGTCCGCCCCATGGGCAACCGCTGTGCGAGCGATGGACGTGACGAGTCGCGCATCGTCCTCGAGCTGGCCGTCCCAGTAGAGAAGCGCGCCACGCAACCCGGTGGCCCGCACTCCTGGCGCGAGGACGAGCGCCTCGGCGGCGCTGATGCGTGACGGCCGGGGCAGCAGCCTCCTCGGGGTGCCCGCCGCCATCCTGAGTCCGTCGGCCAGGCGGATCGCGGCCTCGAGGACGAGCCCGGTCGCGGCCGGTATCGAGGCCCCCAGAGGAACGAGATTTGGCATGGCCCGCGTCAGGTGGGGTGCGATCGCGGTCATGAGGGAGTGTCGCTCGCGAGCCGACTCCCACGCGATCGCCACCTCTCCCTTCGCGAGATAGCGCAGGCCGCCGTGGACCAGCTTGGAGCTCCAGCGGCTCGTGCCTGCGGCGAGGTCATGGCGCTCGACCAGCGCGGTCCGCAGCCCGCGCGAGGCTGCATCCAGGGCAACGCCCGCGCCGGTGACGCCGCCGCCCACGACGATGACGTCGTACGTTTCACTCGCCAGTCGGTGCAGGGACTGGGAGCGGGTCCGCGCGTTGATGGAGACGGTCATAGCGGTTTCCTCAGCTCATGGCCTCCGGGGCCAGGTAGGCATCGACGAGGCGTCGCACCTCGGCCAGGACCTCGGTGGGGTCGTGCTTCGCGGTGACGACGCCGAGGCCGATGACGAAGGGCGTGAGAGCGTGCAGAAGGACGACGGAAAGGAGCACCGGGTCGCCGTCGCGGATGGAGCCGTCCGCCATGCCTGCGGCGATCGCGCTGGTCATCGCCTCGATCATCAGCTGCTGGCTGCGTCCGTGGCGATCGACGAGATAGGGAAGCAGCATCTCCGGGTCGTGCTTGAGCAGGGCTGCGACGAGAGGCGCGTGGCTGAGCTTCTGGACCATGCCCACGGCGATGGCGGTGACCGCTGCCCGTCCGTCCCGCGGCGACTGCTCCGCGAGAACCTCGGCCGTGACCTCCTCGACGGCGTTGCGGAACTCGGCGACGAGGGCGTCGAGGAGGAGCTGCTTGATGCCGCCTCCGCGCCGATAGACCGTCACGCGTGAGACCCCGGCCCGCTGGGCGATCGACGTTGCCGTGGCACGACGCACGCCGTAGGCGAGGACCTCGTCCCTGACCGCCGCGAGCAGTGCCTCGTCCGTGTTCGGAGTGCTCGGAGCGGCCAGGTGGGCAGTGTTCATGTCATTCACTGTACTGATGAAACGTTTTCTGTAACAGTGTTACATGTGTCAGATTTTCTCACCGAGGTGATCCCGCGATCGGTGTGGCACGGCTGGGGCGACCCGACGCACGCTCATCCGCTGAGCGACACGGCGTGGCGGTTCCTCCGGACCGAGCTGGGCCCACGCGGTGTCGACGTCAGCGAGCGCCAGACCTCACCACCCGTCGCGCTCGAGGACGTCACCCTCGCGCCGTCACGGCTGGAGGAGGTGAGCGCCGGGGCAGCGGCCCGGCAGGCGCTGGCCGACGTCGTCGGACCGGATCACGTTCAGCTGGAACGGATCTGGCGCATCGAGCACGCCGGGGGCAAGAGCTATCCGGACCTGTACCGGCTGCGCACCGGTGACGGGTCCAATGCGCCCGACGGCGTGGTGGTGCCGGGTAGTCCCGGCGAGGTCGCAGCTGTGCTGGCGGTGTGTGCCGAGCACAGGGTCGCGGTCGTGCCGTTCGGCGGCGGCACGAGTGTCGTCGGTGGCGTGGGCGCGGGGACGGACCGCGAGCGCTTCACCGCCGTGATCGCGCTCGACCTGCGACGGCTCGACGACGTCGTGGCCGTCGACCCCGTCAGCAGGACGGTCACCCTGGGCCCGGGCCTCCGAGGTCCAGAGGCAGAGCAAGCGCTGCATGCCCACGACCTGACCCTCGGGCACTATCCACAGAGTCATCAGGAGGCAACGGTGGGCGGTTACGTGGCAACGCGGTCAGCGGGCCAGGCCTCCACCGGGTACGGCCGGATCGACGACAACGTGGTCGGGGTGCGGCTCGCCACCCCGCGCGGCGAGCTCGTCCTCGGCGGACGTGCCCCCGCCTCAGCCGCCGGCCCCCGACTGCTCGACGTCGTCGTCGGGAGTGAGGGGACGCTGGGCGTCATCACCGAGGTCACGCTGCGGGTCGCACCCTTGCCGACCGTGAAGCGGCACGCTGCGTGGGTCTTCCCATCCTTCGTGGCGGGGACCAAGGCCCTGCACGGGCTGAGCCACGAGCTCGACCGAGCTGCGCTGCCGACCATCTGCCGGCTGTCGGACGAGGACGAGACGCGCGTCAACCTGACCTTGGCCGGGAGCTCTGGCCGGCGCCTGCTCCGTTACGTCGGGGCACGCGGGCTGGACCGGCCGGCCCTCCTCGTCCTCGTCTGGGAGGGGACCGATGAGCGCGAGCTCCGGCATCGGCACGGCGCCGCCGGCCCGCTGCTGAGACAGGCGGGGGGCCGACGCCTGCCCAAGCAGGTCGCCCGGGCGTGGGAGCGCGGCCGGTTCTCGGGGCCCTATCTGCGGGACGAGCTGATGGACCACAGGTTCCTCGTCGAGACCCTCGAGACGGCGACGACCTGGGCCAACCTCTCCCGCCTGCACGCGGCCGTCCGCGCCGCGATCCGCGGCGCGCTGGAGGTCGACGAACGCCGCGCTGTCGTCCTGTGCCACATCTCGCATGTCTACCCGGACGGCGCCTCGCTCTACTACACGTTCGTCACCCCTCAGTCCGAGGACCCGCTCGCTCAGTGGGGCCAGGTCAAGACCGCCGCGAGCCGGGCCATCATCGATGCCGGTGGCACCATCACCCACCACCACGCGGTCGGCACCGACCACCGGACCTACCTGCCGGCGGAGATCGGCGAGGTCGGGGTGGGTCTGCTCCGTGCGATCAAGGCTGAGCTCGACCCGTCGGGCATCCTCAATCCCGGCAAACTCATCCCCTGACGCACTCCTGACGTGCCGATATCTCGTGGACCAGCCCACGAGTCGCGCCTACGGTGGTGCGGTGACCTCCACACCCAGCGCTCCATCGCCGGGCGGCTCAGCGGGCACCCCGACCCAGGGTCCATTCCTGCCCCGGCCGACCATGCCTCCGGTGACGGACGTGCCTGACGACCGGATCCATGGCGACAGCATCGAGGCGGCTCCGGCACCCGCACCAACCCCAGCGCCCCCAGCGCCACCAGCGCCACGGAGCCCGTGGCAGCCTCCGCCACCGAGTGCGCCATCGACCCCCGCGCGTCCTGCGGGCCGCTCCCGAGGCCCATGGCTGGCTGTGGCCGGCGTTGGGCTGGCGCTCATCATCGGTAGCTTCGGGGTCGTCACCGAGTCGGAGACGGACACCGAGGTCCGCCCGTTCACGGGCAACACGATCTCCATCGACGTCAGCTCGAACGACGTCGATGTGGTCGGCGGTGCACCCGCCGGGACGATCGAGGTGACCCGGCGGTTCGAGTGGGGTCTGGGTGGCACGAAGCCGGAGCCGAACGAGACCTGGAATGCCGACGGCGTCGCCATCTCCGGGGCCGACTGCCAAGGCGTGTCGTGGCGCTGCGGGGTCGACTACATCGTCCGCGTGCCGGATACCACTGCGGTCAAGCTGCGCGGCGGATCGGGGGACGTGGTCCTCGGCGGGTCACTCGGTGCGATCGACCTCGAGCTCGGCTCGGGTGACGTTGCGGCCGACGGGCTGAGCAGCGATGACGTGCTGCTCCAGACCGGGAGCGGTGACGTGGACCTCGGGCTGGACTCACGAGCATCCAAGGTCAACGTCCGCACGGGCAGCGGTGACATGGACCTCAGCCTCGACTCCGAGACCGGGAACGTCGTCCTCCGCGCGGGCAGCGGCGACATCGACGTGGAGCTGCCGTCCGCACCGGACAGCCTCGATGTCGAGACCGGTTCCGGCGACGTGTCGATCGACGCTCCTGACGCCGACCAGTTCCGCCTCGACGTGGAGACCGGCTCGGGTGACGAGGACGTGAGCGTCGCGTCCAGCGACACCGCGGATCAGCTCATCAAGGTGAAGACGGGCTCCGGCGACGTCGAGATCGACTGACACCACCCAATCGAGTGAACAGCTTTTGGGCCGAGAGTTGTTCACCCGATTGGGGTGACGGGGTGCATTCTTGACCGCATGAGCGAGCAGGAGAGCGTGGGGCGGCGGGTCCAGAGCCGCATCTATCGAGAGGGACTCTTCGGACGGCTTCCGGCAGCGCCGGTGGAGCCGCGCAGGCTCGAGCGAGCGGCCCGGAGGAAGCTGAGTGCTCGCGCGTGGGCCTACGTGGCTGGCAGCGCCGGACAGCATCGCACCGATGCGGCCAACCGGGCCGCCTTCGACGACCACCCGATAGTGCCGCGCATGCTCGTCGACGTCTCTGCACGCGACCTCGGGGTGGAG
Source organism: uncultured Actinomycetota bacterium (assembly GCA_963754395.1). Taxonomy (GTDB): domain Bacteria; phylum Actinomycetota; class Actinomycetes; order Actinomycetales; family Dermatophilaceae; genus Intrasporangium. Next base: position 166,631 of record CAVWGJ010000028.1, read on the forward strand.
CTCTTCGGTCGGCGACTTCCGGCCCCCGTCCTGCTGGCTCCGATCGGCGCCCTCGAGCTCGTCCATGCGCGTTCCGATGTCGAGCTCGCCGAGGGCGTCCGTGAGCTCGGGCTCCCGGTCATCATCTCGACCCAGGGCTCGAGACCGATGGAGGAGACAGCCGCCACCCTGCGCAACTGTCCGCGCTGGTTCCAGCTCTACTGGAGCAGCAACGACGACCTCGTCGAGTCGCTCGTGCGCCGGGCCGAGGCAATCGGCAGCGACGCCATCGTCGTCACGCTCGACACGCACACCCTCGGCTGGCGGACCATGGACCTCGACCTCGGCAGCCTGCCGTTCATCCGGGCGGAGGGAATTGCGCAGTACATCAGTGACCCGGTCTTCCGTCGTCTCGTCGAGGAGCGGGTGGCGGGCCCGGTGACTTCTGCCGAGCCCAGGCCTCGTCCGACCAGGTCCGCGGTCGCAGCCGCCATCTCCATGGCGCGGCACTGGCCCGGCAACCTCAGGGAAAACCTCGGGTCGCCCCTGCCACGTGCAGCCGTCGAGACCTTCCTTGACGTATTCTCCCGTCCGTCGCTCACCTGGGACGACCTCGCGTCCCTGCGTGAACACACCCGAATGCCGGTCCTGCTCAAAGGAATCCAGCATCCAGCCGATGCAGCCAAGGCGATCGACCATGGTGTCGACGGGCTGATCGTCTCGAACCACGGCGGGCGCCAGGTCGATGGTGCGGTCGCCTCCCTCCGCGCGCTGCCGGAGGTCGTCCGCAAGATCGGGGGACGAGTGCCGGTCCTCTTCGACAGCGGGATCCGGAGCGGGGCCGACATCTACAAGGCGCTCGCCCTGGGAGCCGACGCCGTCCTCATCGGGCGGCCCTGGGTCTACGGGCTCGCCGTCGGCGGCGGCGCCGGAGCCCGGGCCGTCATGGAGCACCTGCTCGCCGAGCTCGACCTCACCATGGCGCTCACGGGTGCGCGAACCATCGCCGAGATACGTGAGCTCGGCCTCGGGCAGGACAGGTCCTGATCCCGAGGCCGAGCCCACCAGGCCAACCCACGGTGTGCGTCAGCGTTTGACGTCCTGCGCCTGCTGCTGTGCCTCCGTCTTGACCGTGTCCGCCGAGCTCTGGGCCTGGGACTTGAGCTCCTGCGCGGAGTCGCTCGCCGTCATCTTGACCTCCTCGACGGCCTCCTGCGCCGGCTGCTTCAGGTGCTCGGCCATCTCGCTCCCGGCCTCCTTCACCTCCGTCTTGGCCTGCTCCAGGACGGGCTGCGCCTGCTCCTTGACCGCCGTCGCCGCCTGCTTCTCCTTCTCGGACGCGGGCAGGATCGACCCGACGAGCCAGCCGGCGGCCAACGCGACCACGCCAGCCGCGAGCGGGTTGCCCTGCGTCTGCTGGCGCGCCTTGACCTTCACGTCGTGCGCGGTGTCCTGGACGCTGTCGGCGGCTGAGTGGCCGGTGTCCGCGACGCCGTGCGCCGCGCCCATCGTCGACTCCTTGGCATCCCCGGCGGCTCCCATGACTCGGTCCTTCCACCCCGAGACCCGCTGGCTCACCTTCGCCTTCTGTCGCTCGGCGATGTTGCTCGGGGAGACGGTTGCCCCGAGCCGGTTGACGTCGTCGCTGAGCTCCTGACGGGTGCGCTCCACCTCGGTGCGCAGCCTCTCGGTCTCGTAGTCGGTCATGATTCGTTTCCCTTCATGGCTTCAGGTATGTGCTTGGCGGTCTCCGCCGTTCTGGGCATGCCCTGGATCCGCTTGAGCTCGCTACGGCCCATCGAGTAGAGGACGGCCGCGATGATGGCCCAGATGGCTGCGACGATGAGCGCCGACCAGCCGAGGCCCAAGGCGTCGCCCATCACCCACCAGAGGGCGATGGACAGGAAGAGCAGGACGAACCAGCCGGCCAGTCCCGCGCCGCCGAGCAGTCCGGATCCCTTGCCGGCCCGCTTCGCCGACTCCCGCAGCTCCGCCTTGGCGAGCTCCGTCTCCTGCCGGAGCAGGGTGGACATGTCCTTGGCGATGTCCGACACGACGTCGCCGAGGTTGCCGAGGGGCTCGCCCGGGAGGTTGTCCGACGCCTCGTGGAACTCGTGGCGCGGCGCCTCGCGCGCGCCGGGCACCTCGATCATCGGGCGTCACCCCGCACGGACTCGGTCGACGCCGGGTAGGTCGCCGTCGTGCCAGTCGTCGCGAGGGGGCCGTCCACAACGGTCGCCTGCGTCGGGTACATCGACTCCGTCGGGTACGTCGACTCCGTCGGGTACGTCGACTCCGTCGGGTACGTCGACTCGGTCGGGTACGTCGACTCCGTCGGATACGTCGGGGTGCCATAGGCGGTGTAGCCGGTGGCGCGGTACGACTGCGACTCCTCGTCGTCCGAGGCGGCCTTGAGGCCACGCGTCATCCGCCCAGCCAGAATGCCGAGACCGGCCGCCACCGCGAGGAACGTGCCCGGCTTGCGCCGCGCGAACCGCTTGACCTCGTCGAGGACGGCGCCGGGTTCGTTGCCGTCAAGCCAGTCGCCGAGCGCCCGGGCCTGCTGGGAGACCTGGCGGACCAGGTCATGCGCGACACCTTGCTGGTCGCCTTGGCCGGCCATCGAGTCGAGCTCGTCGGTCAGCGTCCGAAGGTTGCTGGTGAGGCGCTGCTGCTGCGACCGGGCCTGCTCCGTCAATTCGGAGCGGGACTGGTCCACCAGCCGACGCATCTGGTCGGTTGCCGTGGACGCGACGTTGCCGAGCTCGCTCTTCGCGGTGTCGGCCAGGTTGCGGGCCTCGTCCTTTGCCGTCTCGGCCGTCTCGCGAGTGGCGTGCTTGGCCGCCTCCGTCGTGGAGCCGCTCGAACTCATCGAGCTGGTCGTGCCCGTCTCCGGTAGGGCCGTGTCCTGCAGGCTCCCGGACGCCGGTCCGTTGGTGTGCTGGGACATGTGTCCTCCAATCGTGGGCGCGGCGTGCGCCGCGCCAGAGAAGCTCGACAGCCCACCCTTCTGAAGGCTTCGAGTGCTCCGCTCCACTACCCCGGGCCGAGAACCGATAACGATGACCAAGGCCACCGGGTCGGAAAGGACACGTGGGACGCGAACCGAGCTCAGCGGCATACGGGCGAATGTGAAAGGTCGCCCACCCGGGAGGGAAGGCGACCTTTCACAGCCAGCCGGGCAGTGACCCGACTCAGGCCGGCGGGTGCACCTCGCGGCGCAGGATCTTGCCCGTCGGACCCTTGGGCAGCTCATCGAGTTGCCATACGCGACGGGGGTACTTGTAGGCGGCGATCCGCTCCTTGACGTACTCCTGGACCTCGTCCAGCGTCGTCGTCGACCCCGGTCGGAGGGCCACGGCGGCGCCGATCTCCTCGCCCATGGTCGCGTCCGGGACCCCGACCACCGCGGCCTCGAGGACATCGGGGTGTGTGTAGAGCACCTCCTCGACCTCGCGCGGGTAGACATTCATGCCGCCGCGGATGATGAGGTCCTTCTTGCGGTCGACGATGGTGTAGTACCCGTCCTCGTCGACCGTCGCGAGGTCCCCGGTGCGGAACCAGCCGTCCGGGATCGCCTCGGCGGTGGCGTCCGGCCGCCGCCAGTAACCCTTCATGACGTTCTCGCCGCGGATCGCGATCTCGCCGATCTCGCCGGCTGCCGTATCGGTGCCGTCGAGGTTGACGAGCTTCATCTCGCAGCCGGGGATGGCGCAGCCGATCGTGCCCGGCTTCGTCGGCCGGTCCGGCATGTTGAACGATGCGACGGGCGACGTCTCGGAGAGGCCGTATCCCTCGAGGATCTGGGCGTCGAAGGTCTTCTCGAAGTTGCGCATCACGGCCTCGGGAAGCGCCGATCCGCCTGAGACACAGGTGCGCAGGCTGGATGTCTCGGCGGTTTCGGCGTCGGGGTGGTTGAGCATCGCGGCGTACATCGTCGGCACGCCCTGGAAGATCGTCACCTGGTCGCGACCGACGACCTCGAGCGCCTTCGCCGGGTCGAAGCGGGGGATCAGGGTCAGGGTGCAGCCGCGCAGGACGCTCGTGTTGAGCCCGCAGGTCAGGCCGAAGACGTGGAAGAGCGGCAGGCAGCCCATGATGACGTCGTCCTCGGTCATCTCCATGATGTCCGTGGCCGAGCGCTCGGCATTGCGGTGCAGGTTGAAGTGGGTCAGCTCGGCGCCCTTCGGCTTGCCCGTCGTGCCCGAGGTGTAGAGGATCACGGCGGTGTCGTCGTCGGCGCGGTCGGCCGGCTCGGTCACCGGCTCGGCGTCCGGCAGCGCTCCCGCCACCGGCCCCATCGGGGTGCACTCGATGACCTGGGTGGCGACCCCCTCGATGGCCGCGATCTGGGCCGCCTTTCGGGCCTCCTCGGCGAAGTCGGGCCAGACGAAGGAGAAAGTCGTGCCCGCGTCCTGGTAGTAGTACGCGATCTCGCCGCTCTTGAGCAGCGGGTTCATCGGCACGACGATGCCGCCGGCGAGCAGGGTCCCGTAGAAGAGGACGGGGTAGGCGGGCACGTTCGGCAGAATGAGGGAGACGCGATCCCCCGGCTCCAGGCCGGCCGCGCGCAGCTGGCCCGCAATCGTGGCGGCTGCGCCGTGGAGCTGCGCCCACGTCACCTCGCCCTGGTCGAGCTTGATGCCGGTCTTGTCCGGCAGCCGCTGCGCGGTGGCGACGAGATTGGTGGCGAGATTGGTCATGAACGCTCCTTTGCACGTACCGGCGAGTACCGAAGCCATCATGCAGCGAAACCGCGACGGAATGGTCACGATCCGGTCAACGTCACACCGGGCCGTGGGTCGGCGCGGCTAACCTCGCGGAGGTTGCCCAGAGAGGGCGCGAGAACTTCGGCGGTTGGCCCGTTGTGGTACGTGTAACCGCCACTGGAGCCCGGCTCGTTCACGAGCCGGGCTCCCTATTCTTGTGGCACGTCGATGCCGTATGCCGCTGAGCCGGCTTCCGGGCGCGAGTGCCCTTCTCGACGGGCATCCTTGGACCCATGACCGCACGCCGACCTCCCGAGCTCGGGCTGCTCTTCGACCTGTTGCGAGCCAGCGAGGGTCTCGGCGCCATGCTGCGGACCGCGCTCGAGTCCAGTGGCCTCACCCCGACGGGCTATGCCGTGACGAGCCTGGTCGATGCTCTGGGGAGCACGACGCCGTCAGAGGTGGCGGAGATGATCGGGGCGAAGCCGTCCACGCTCAGCGCGCATCTCGCGAAGCTGGTCCGGGACGGGATCCTGAGCCGGACCCCCGGCACGGACGGCCGCTCGGTCGACCTACGACTGACGGAGGATGGCCGCCGAGTGCACGCGGCGGCGGTGGGCGCCGTGCGTCAGGTGTGGCGAGCCGTCTCGAAGGATCTCGACGTCGAGCAGGCCCGCGCCGTGCTGGCCGAAGTGATCGGCGCGTTCGAGGCCGGCGCGGCTCTCCCAGATCGAGTGGCTCGCAAGGGCCCACGGGCTCGAGATCGAGGGTAGTTTCTCAGCGTCTTGCCACCGTTCTTCCACCGTTCTTCCACAGGAGCGCTTCCGAAAGGTCCCTCACCACGATGCTGAGAAACACCCATGCCCGGCTCGCCCTGCTCGGCACGGTCGCTGCCGCCGCCCTCGTCGTCAGCGGCTCCACGCCCGTCGTCTCCGCTGCACCGGCGGACTCAGGTGCGGCGAGCTCCCCTGCCGTGGCGGAGTGCGACGAGGGCGAAGGCTTCGCCGACGTCGCTCGGGTCCGGGACGGCAGCGCGGCCAAGGAGCCGAAGCTCTTCCCCGACAACGAGGCCAAGGCCTACGGCCTCCTCCCTGACCTCCCGCGCCTGCCGAATGGCAGCGTCACCATCCAGACCGTGTTCCACTCGATCTCCGACCACGAGCTCAGCGCCACGGAGAAGGCCCGGTTCGAGACGATGATCGAGGACCAGATGGAGGTCCTCAACGACTCGTTCGCCGGCACGACAGCGCCGGGCGCTGCGGACACGCCGTTCCGCTTCGAGCTGAGCAAGATCAACTGGGTCGTCAACGACGCGTGGTACGAGGTCACGCCCGGCAAGGTCGAGCGCGACATGAAGTCGGCCCTCCACGAGGGCGACTCCGAGACGCTCAACGTCTACTCCGCGAACATCGGTGGCGGCCTCCTTGGCTGGGCGTACTTCCCCAAGGACTACAACAATGGTCGCGCCTACATCGACGGGGTCGTCATCCTCGACGAGTCGATGCCCGGCGGAACGGCGGGCAAGTACGCCTTCGGCGACACCCTCACGCACGAGGTGGGGCACTGGATGATGCTGCACCACACCTTCAACAACGGGTGCTCGGCCTCGGGAGACTTCGTGGCAGACACTCCGAAGGAGGCCCACCCGCAGTTCGACTGCCCGGTCGGTGCGGACAGCTGTGCGGCCCCGGGACTCGATCCGATCCACAACTTCATGGACTACACGCAGGACGAGTGCATGAACATGTTCACGGATGGCCAGGCCGAGCGCATGAGTGACGGCTGGCTGGCCTTCCGGGCCGGCGGCAACGGCTGACCGGAGTCGCCTGAATCGTCCCCTCACGGATGCCGCCCACCGACCTGGTGGGCGGCATCCGGCGTCTCACACTGCGGTAACGATCAAACAACTTCGGATACGAACTATTCCGCGGTAGCACTGGTTGCGGCATATTGGTTCGGGTCCGAAGTACTTCGACCTTGAGAGGCCGCCCATGCCCGCGCCCCGCCGCCCCGGACCGAGCCGCCTGGCCACGATCGCCGTCTCGGCGGTTGTCGCTGCGTCCGCACTGCTCCACGGACCCTCGGCCGGTGCGCAGCCGGCGCCGGAGTCCGGGCGGAGCGACCTTCCCAGCACCTACGTCGTGAGCGAGGAGCCGGGCGTCCTGCCCGAGGGCATCGAGGTCACGCCGACCGGCCGGATCTACGTGACCTCGTCGGCGACCGGAGACGTGCACGTCGGCTCCGTCGGCTCGGCCAGGATGAGCACTTTCGCCCGCGGTTCGGACGTCGGGCGCTCGAGCGCCCTCGGAGTCCACGCCGACGCGAGAGGCCGGGTCTTCGTGGCCAGCCCGTCGGGTGTCGATGTGTACTCCCCGAGCGGGGAGCTGCTGGCGCGGCGCGGGGCCGCTGCCGACGAGGTGGCCTCGACGTATCTCAACGACCTGGTCATCACCTCGGACGCCGTCTACGTCACCGACTCGGCCAATGCGTTGGTGTGGCGGATGGACCTGCGGGGCAACGTCATCGGCGAGCTCAGGCCGTGGCTGCGAGCCCGGGAGCTGATGCCCTCGTTCGAGCCGGGCTGGTTCTACCTCAACGGGATCGTCGCCTCGCCCGACGGCTCGCGCCTCCTTGTCTCCGCCCAGGGCCTCGGCGCACTCATCCGGGTCGACACCGAGGCGGCAGCGGCCGAGTTCGTCGTGATGGACGGCAGCGTCTTCGGCACCTTCGGCCCCGACGGGATGGTGCTCGAGCGAGACGTGGTCCACGGCGTCCTCAACTACGGCGCGCCCGACACCGGGCAGGGGCTCTACGTCGCCCGGCTGGACCCGGAGTGGCGTACCGGCTCAGTGGTGGCCGCCACGACGGACGCGGGCTTCTCGACCCCGACGACGGTGGCTCCGTCCGGCGGCCGCTACCTCGTCGTCAACAGCCAGCTCGACACCGCTCCGGGGAGTCCGCCCTGGACGGTCGTCGCGGTGCCGGATCCGCTCGGCTGACGCCGACGGTTCCACAGGGGGCCGGTCGGCCCTGCCCCGTCCTCCACCCGGGGTCAGGGCCGACCGGGCACGCACCGCGTCGAACTCGGCGAGCCGGGTCTCGTAGTGCCGGACCCGTTCGGTGAGCGCGGCCGAGATGGCGGCACGATCCTGCCGACGTCGACGGCCGAGCCGCCGTCATCTCGGCAGGGACGCCAGACGTGCCCCGGGCGGCTGCCGCGATCCGTCAGGAGGACGGCACGTGGATCGTCACCGTCGCGGGCTACGGCGAGCACCAGCCGCCTCTCGACCCGGATGGCTTCCGCGCCTTCGCGCACACGGTCGTGGCTCCGGAGATCGGCGACCTCGTCGACGACCACGAGCTCATCGGGGGCATCGCGCACTACCGCTTCCCCCACTGTGTGCGCCGTCGCGTCAAGGACGTTCGGCTCCCCGAGCGCTATGCCGTCATCGGTGATGCCATCAGCTCCTTCGACCCGACGTTCGGTCAAGGGATGAGCGTTGCCGCGCTCGAGGCCGTGGCGCTCGGCCAGTGTCTGCAGGCGCTGCGCCCCGGTCGCCTGGAGGCCGCTCTCGCGACCTACCACGGTCGGGCGGGCGAGTACGTCGACGGGGCGTGGACCCTCGTGGTCGGCGCAGCGGTCGACATCGTTGGGCTGACCGAGGATCGACCGCGTGGTCACTCTCTCGTCTCCGCATACGTGCGCGCCGTGCAGCGAGCCGCACGGGGAGACCCGCAGGTCGCCCAGGTCCTGATGCGAGTGGTGAACCTCCTCGCGCCGCCGCAGTCGCTCATGACTCCGGGGGTGGCGCTGCGCCTCGTGCTCGACGCCGTCGGCAGGCAGGTTGTGCGTGTACCCCAACACCAGCGCAAGGCGCCGGTGCCCGCGTGAGTGAGCTGAGCGGCATACGGATCAATCCGTATGCCGCTCAGCCGGCTTCGCGTGGAAGGTGCCGTGAGAGGGCGGCTCAGTCCTCGTCGTCCTCGGTGCGAAGACGGGACCCGAGGGCGTAGGCGGCCACGACCATGGCGCCGGCCGCAAGGACGATGTCCTTGACGACGTACTGGCCCATGAGCGAGGGGCCGTGCGGGAAGAGCTGGTCGGTGAAGAGGACGAGAGGCGACATGATCCCGACCAGGGCGCCGGTCAGGACGACGAGGCCGAGGCGGACGAAACGGCCGGTCACCAGGGTGAGCCCGATGAAGGTCTCGACGATCGCGGTCATGAGGACGGCGTGGTGCCCGGCGATGACGCCGAAGGTGAGGCGCTCGATGGTGGCCGCGGCAATGTCCTCGGCCGGGCTGAGGCCCGGGAAGAACTTCAGGATGCCGAAGCCGAGGAAGACGAGGCCGAGGCTGATGCGCAGGAGCGCAACGCTGTAGCGCTCGAGCAGGCCGTGGAGCTGCCCGACGGCGGTGGCGAGAGCCGGCTTCGGGAGGTGGATCTGACGACCGGGACGGTCGGCGACATACTGCGACATGGCGATTCTCCTTGGGAGTGCTGTTGGCGTCGACGGCACAGGTGCGTGGCGCGGCAGGGAGATACGCGATGGCGTGAGGATGAGTGCGGGTACCCAGCCCGGATCCGCCCGGTTTGCCAAGGTGTGACCCGGTGTGTGAGCGCGTGGGAGGCTGGGGGGATGGCGCTGGCTGTGTGCCTCCTCTTCGACCCGCGGACCGACCGGCTGATCCGTGAGTTGTGGGCGCGTCTGGAGCAGAGAGGGATTCGGACGCTTGAGTCACACACCCACGGCAGGCACCTGCCCCACCTCTCCTATGCGGTCCTCCTCGAGTGGGACGTGGGACTCGTCCACGCAGCGATGGAGGACCTGCCGGACAAGGGCGGCTTCGAGGTGAGCTTCCAGGGCACCGTGGCGTTTCCCCGCGGGCGTGCGGCGCTCGCACCGGCGGTCCCGGCCGACGTGACGGCACGGCAGGAGGCGGTCGCGGCGGCTGCCGTCGAGGCCGGTGGGGTGCTCCACCGGCACTACGGTCCCGGCCGCTGGGTGCCGCACGTCTCCCTGGCCACGCGCGCGACGGGATCGGCGCTCGCGGTCGTCGTCAAGGAGGTCGCCGACATCCTGCCCCTCACCGGCACGGTCAACCGGGCGGCTCTGGTCGACAGCTCCACCGGGCAGACCTGGCCGCTGCCCGGCGTGCCCTGAGGTGCCCGGCTGCCCCGTTCAGACCTGCGCGGTTGGCCACACCATCGTCGACGACGTGACCGGGCGGACGCCCGCCGACGGGCTGTCGCCCGAGACGGTCACGGTGTGGGTGCCGGGCGGCAGGTCTCCCGACGATGCCCGCCCGGATCCGGCACCGTCGAGCGAGACGACCTCTCGGGCGATGACCTTGCCCCTCTCGGTGCTGACCGTGACCACGAGCGTGGACGGCGGTCCGGCCCCGAGCGGACCGGCATCGGCATCCACGTCGGTGTCGACGTCCACCTCGAGCGACTCACCCTGGAGGACGAGGTCCGGCACCCGGGCGCGGACGCTCACGGTCGAGAGGTCGCGACGACGGACCGGCGTGGCCGTGAGCAACTCCTGGACCTGGTCGAGCACGAAGCGGTTGCACTGCAGGGCGCTGTGGTTCTCGGGCACACGCACCGCGATGTTGGTGTCCAGGCGCTCGTCGTGCCCGATGGCCCCGGTCAGTGGGACGGTGCCGTCGCCGTAGTCGTTCTCGGACCCGAACGTCTCCGAGACCGTGGCGCGCCCGTTGGCCAATCGGACCGTGGTGTTCGTCGGCTGGCGGATCCCGACGACGAGGTGCGCCATCGCCCGGCTCTCGGCCCGCCCGCGCTCGGCCTCCTGCACGTCGGTGTGGAAGGCCATCGCGTCCTTGACCATCTCGGTGCGCAGCTCCGGCACGGTGGTCTCGGTCGTCTTGAGGAATCCGGACCCGTCTGCGATGCAGGCGAACTCGGGCATCAGCTGGTGCAGTGCCGGAAGGCTCCTGGCGAAGTCCGTGAGGTTGATCGACAGCGGCCCGATACCCTTCCGGACGCCGTTGACGAGCTGCTCGATGGCGTTTGTCGCGCCTCGCCATGGCGTGCCCAGGGTGATCAGCTTGCGGGTGAGCTCGTGGCCACCGCACCGCTCGATGTACCAGCGGGCGACGAGGCCACCCATCGAGTGGCACACGAAGACGACTCGTGCGTCGGCGAACTGCCCGCCCTGGGCACGCCAGCGGTCGAGTGCCGGCTCGACGATGGTCGCGAGGCGCTGACCGTTGTAGCGGTTCGACAGGCGCCAGTCATACGGCGCGAGAACGAGATTCGCTGGCCGATCGCCAGTTGCCTCGTGGTAGCCGAGCGACCGCAGGTGGTTCACGAGGACGTCATAGCCCTTCAGCGGAGTCCAGATCCCCGGGATCGCGTGGACGTCCGGCATGAGCCCCACCGGTTCGACTCCGTCGCCGGGGTGGGCATCACCGATGCCCTCCGGGAGCGCGTGGTCGAGGATGCTGTTGCGTCGGGTCAACAGGTTCCAGACCGCCCCGGCTGACGGCGCCCAGAAGAGGTTGTCCCCGGCCGGCGAGCCGTCCTTGCCGCGCACCCCGAGCGTGCTGCCCATGATCCCGGGCAGGACGACGACCACATCATCGTTGTTCATTTCGGTGAACCCATGCCTCAACGGTGGCACGCGATGCGACCGCGCGTGGGCGGTTCGCCCCAACGGCCCAGCGGCGGCTCGCCGGAGACTGTCAGGTCAGGGCGTCGCTCGCGGCGTGGCGCAGCACCACGACCTCGATCGGCTCGGTGCGACCTCGGATGTTCAGGACCCGGTGCACTTCCTGCTCCACGGCCAAGTGGGCGGCCTCGGCCGACGCGCTGCTGACGAGGACCTCGCCGGGGCCGGCCGCCGAGGCCAGCCGGGCCGTCGTGTTCACGGCGTCGCCGAGGGCGGTGAAGTCCTCGACCGAGCCGTGCAGACCGGTCGCGCCGACGAAGGCGTCGCCGGTGTGCACGGCCGTGCCGACCAGGATCGGCCCCATGGGGGTCGCCTTGGGGTCGGCGGCCTTGTCGGCCAGGTCGAGGGCCGCGCGGATACCGGATCCGGCGTGGTCTGGACCGCTGATCCCGCCGAAGAACAGGCCGATCACCTCGTCGCCGACGAGCTTGTCGACGATGCCGTCGTGGTCGACGACGGCCCGGGTCGCGAGCCTGTAGAAGCGGTCGAGGAAGGCGTGGAACTCCGTTGGCCGTATCTTCTCGGCCAGCGCCGTCGAGCCCCGTACGTCGGAGAACAGTAGGGTGCACGGGATCTCGACCCCGGTCAGGCCGTTCTTCTCGAGCTCGACGGTGCACTTGTTGCAGAGCATCGGGTTGGACGAGCGGCCGAAGCCCCGGACCCGGAACGCAGCGCCCCCGATGCCGCCGAACGGCAGCAGGCACAACTTGCAGCGCGGCTCGGCGGGGATGCGCTTGAACAGACGGCGGTGCTCCACCAGACCCGGGGACTCGCCCATCATGTAGAGGCGTATCTCCTCGGGCGTCAACTTCGGGTTCGACCCACCCATTCACCGAATGTACGCCGCAGTGCGGGACCTCAGCCTCCCCGCGGCGGCGCCTCCTGCACCTCCTGCTCGATTCTCACCGTGAGGTCGGCGGGCGCATGCCACGACGGTGGGGCAACCTCGGGGTGGTGGAGGTCGAAGGCTGGACGCTCGGAGCGGATCCGGGGAAGGGACGTGAAGTTGTGCCGCGGCGGCGGGGAGGACGTCGCCCACTCGAGGGAGGCACCGTAACCCCATGGGTCATCCGTGTTGACGAGCGGAGCCTTCTTCCACGTGCGCCACACGTTGTAGACGAACGGGATCATCGACGCCCCGAGCAGGAAGGCACCGATGCTGGAGACGATGTTCCCGGCCTGGAATCCCTCCTCGGGCAGGTAGTCGGCGTAGCGGCGGGCCATGCCCTCGATGCCGAGCCAGTGCTGGATGAGGAAGGTCGTGTGGAAGCCGATGAAGAGCATCCAGAAATGGATCTTGCCGAGCTTCTCGTCGAGCATCCGGCCGGTCAGCTTCGGCCACCAGAAGTAGTACCCGGCGAACATCGCGAACACGACGGTGCCGAACACGGTGTAGTGGAAGTGCGCGACGATGAAGTACGTGTCCGAGACGTGGAAGTCGAGCGCCGGGCTGGCGATGATGACCCCGGTCAGGCCCCCGAAGAGGAAGGTCACGAGGAAGCCCATCGCCCAGAGCATGGGGGTGTCCATGGAGACCTTGCCGCCCCACATCGTGCCGATCCAGTTGAAGAACTTCAGCCCCGTCGGCACGGCGATGAGCATCGACATCACCGCGAAGAACGGCAACAGCACCTGCCCGGTGACGTACATGTGGTGCGCCCAGACGCTCGTCGAGAGTGCGGCGATGGCGATCGTCGCGAACGCCATCGTCTTGTAGCCGAACAGTGGTTTGCGGCTGAAGACCGGGACGACCTCGCTGATGATGCCGAAGAACGGCAGCGCGATGATGTACACCTCGGGGTGGCCGAAGAACCAGAACAGGTGCTGCCAGAGCAGCGGGCCGCCGTTCTCCGGGTCGAAGATCTGCATCCCGAAGCGGCGGTCACCACCAAGAGCGAAGAGCGCGGCGGCGAGAATCGGGAAGACGATGAGGACCATGATCGAGGTGATCAGGGCGGTCCAGGTGAACATCGGCATCCGGAACATCGTCATACCCGGGGCACGCAGGCAGATGATGGTCGTGACGAAGTTGACCGCGCCGAGGATGGTGCCGAAGCCGGCCAGCGCCAGGCCGAAGACCCACAGGTCGCCGCCCAGCCCCGGGCTGTAGCTGACATCGGACAGCGGTGCATACGCGAACCAGCCGAAGGAAGCCGCACCCTGGGGGGTCAGGAACCCGGCCACCGTGATGAGGCCGCCGAAGAGGTAGAGCCAGTAGGCGAACATGTTCAGGCGCGGGAACGCGACGTCCGGCGCCCCGATCTGCAGCGGCATGACGGCGTTCGTGAAGGCGGCGAAGAGCGGCGTCGCGAAGAGCAGCAGCATGATCGTGCCGTGCATCGTGAACAGCTGGTTGAACTGGTCCTTGTTGTCCACCACCTGCAGGCCCGGCGAGACCAGCTCCGCGCGGATGAGGAGGGCGAGCACGCCGCCGAGGAGGAAGAAGCCGAACGTTGTGGCGAAGTAGAGGTTTCCGATGACCTTGTGGTCCGTCGTCGTGAGCACCCGGTAGATCATTCGTCCCGGTGCCCGGGGAGCTGGCGTTGGCTGACGGGTCGCCTCAGGCGTCGCGATCCTTGGTTCTGCCGTCGTCGCCATCTCGGTCAGCCGCCTCACGCCCACCACCCGGCGACGGGCTCGCCGTCGGGGCACTACCGGAGAAATACTACGGTCTTGGCCGTGTGAAAAACAGCCCGCTCCATGTCCACTCCATATCCACTCCATATCCCCGTCGATCCCATGACGGGAGGAGCGAGCTGGGCCACGATGTTCGCTATGAGTGATTCACCTGACCACTCCGCCGCGGACCGGGATCCGGAGCCGTTCGTCCCGCCCTACGTGACGACGCCTCCCGTGCGGCACCGGGGGCGCACCCGAATCGCCTTGATCACGACCACGTGCCTCCTCGTGCTGGCGCTGGGAGCCGGCTCAGCGGCATACCTATACACCAACAACTCCTCCCGGGAGTGGAAGGCCACGGCCGAGCAGCACGAGGCCGAGCTGGCCGACATGACGGCACAGCGGCAGCAGGTGCAGGGGCTGCTCGACGCATCGCAGGCGGCGCTCGCCCAGACGAAGAGCGCGCTCCAAGCGGTCACCGAGCAGTACAACGACGCCTCGGACCGGATCCGCGGCCTCGCCGACGAGAAGGCGCAGGCGGCCGACACCGTCGGTGTGCTCGGCTCAGCCGTCGAGCGGTCTCGTAACGTCGCGCTCCAGCTCGACCGGTGTGTCGCTGGCCTCCAGGAGCTGCAGGACTACCTGCTCGACATCGACAGCTACGAGATGTCCGTCGTCCTCGGGGCGGCCGAGGAGATCAACCAGGGGTGTGACCGGGCGCAGGAGGCCAGTGACGCGTTCGTCACTGGCTGGAGGGGGACTGACGTGCGGCGGATCCGTGCCGTGGCGGGAGTCGTGCTCGTCCTGGCGTCGTCCGCGGCCTGCGGGGACCTTGCGCCGGTCCCGCCGCCCGAGGTTCCCGTGGCCACGGCCCTGCCCGTGACCCAGTCGCGGTCGCTCGACCTCGAGGCGGGGGAGGCGACGGTCGAGGGGTTCACCGAGCTCGAACGGGCGGCCCTGCGGATCCGCAACATCGGTTGCGGCGGGGTGCGCACGGGCTCCGGCTTCGCCGTCGGCGACCAGGTGCTGGTGACGAACCGGCACGTGGTGGCTGGCGCCACGACGCTCGAGGTGAGCACGTTCGACGGCAAGGACATCGACGTCCGCACGTCCGGCGCCGCGACGGTCGCAGATCTGGCGATCGTGCGGACGAAGGAGAAGCTCCCCGCCTCGATCACGCTAGCACCCTCGAATCCCGAAGTGGGACAGACGGTCACGGCCGTCGGATACCCCTTGGGAGGACCGCTGACGACGACGAGCGGCCAGGTGCTCGGTTACCGGGAGGACCCCGTCGCGAAGTCCGATCTCCCCATGCTGCTCAACTCTGCCCCGGTGGAGCACGGCAGCTCGGGCAGCCCACTCGTCGACATCACCGGGGAGCTCGTCGGCGTGGTGTATGCCTCGACCGGACCTGGCCGCAACTACGCCGTGCCCATCGAGGTGCTCAAGGGCGTGCTCGGCAAGCCGCAGTCCTTCACCGACGAGACCGACTGCGACGAGTGACCCGGTCGATCTCGCCCGCCGCTGTTCGTGTAGGAGGTGAGAGCTCGCTCAGAGCTCGCCGACGAAAGGAACAGCCGTGCACCTTCTCACGAGCGGCCATGGACTCGTGGAGTCCCCGCGCTGGCACGGCGACCGCCTGTGGTTCTCCGACTGGACGGCGGGGCGGATCAACACCATCGACGCCGACGGGACGTGCCGGACGGTCGTCACCCACCCGTCGATGCCGCTGTGCTTCGACTTCCTCCCTGATGGAGACCTCGTCCTTGCCTCGGGACCTCGTGCCTCGCTCCTGCGACTCGACGACGGGGAGCTGGTCGACCACGCCGGCCTGGCACACCTGTCCAACTACGGCAGCAACGACATCGTCGTCGATGGGCGAGGCAACGCGTACGTGAACAACATCAACTGCGACTTCGGCACGGTGACTCCAACCGGCGAGCCAGCACCGGGCTTCGTCGCCCTGGCGACCCCGGACGGGCGGGCCAGAGGCGTGGCGGAGGACCTCGACTTCCCGAACGGCATGACCATGCTCGATCGCGGCCGGACCCTCGTCGTGGCGGAGTCCTACCGTGGCCGGCTCACGGCGTTCGAGGTGACGGTCGACGGGTCGCTCGAGAACCGCCGCGTCTGGGCCGAGACGCCCGGCCACTACCCCGACGGAATCTGCGCTGACGCTGACGGGGCGATCTGGTACGCGGACGTGGCCAGCCGGGTCTGCGTCCGCGTGGCCGAGGGCGGGGAACGCCTCGACGTGGTGGAGCTCGACCGCGGTGCCTTCGCCTGCGCGCTCGGAGTACGGGCCGGGCAGCCGACGTTGTTCGTCGTTGCGGCCAACTGGCCGGGCCCCGAGGGCCTGGCGACCCACACGAACTGGGACGGAACGGTGTTTGCGACAGCGGCTCCGGCGCCTGCCGCCTCCAACTGACGTTGCCTTCTGGTCTCGCCGGCGTGGCCGGCAGGCGTCAGGCGCAGTTGGGGCAGGGGCCCGCGACTGGCATCTCCATGAAGCAGGTGGGGCAGATGCCGCCGCGTCGCTCCTCACGAGACCGCGGTGTCGTCCGCGCGGGTGACCTGGGAGTTGTCCTTGATGTAGAGCGTCCCGGCGCTGCCGTGCTGGATGAGCGCGCACGGGTTGCGAGCGTCGGCCGCGCATCCGCGGGCACGTCGTCGCACCAACGGCGGTAGCACTCGAGGCGAGCGGCCGCGGCGTGGTTCTCCCGCTCGACCTCGTCGGCGATCGGTGGCTGGCCGGCAAGCCGGAAGACCTCGTCGTACCCGGCACCGACCCGCCCGTCGTGTTTGAGGATGACGAGGGAGGTCAGGGGCGGTTCCTCGCGCAGGTGGTTGGCCTGGGCGATCATCTTGAGCAGGTCGCCGACCCAGTTGCGCAGCGGCGCTTCCGTGTGCAATCCGGACCGGCGCTGCACCTCCTCTGCGAGATCGCCGTAGGTGATCACCGCGTTGTAGCGGCTGGCGGTCTCGACGAGGGTGTCGTACGCGTGCTTGACCCAGTACTTCTTGCCCACCGTCGGGTTGACGAACCGGTCCTCGCTCCCCGTCTGGCTCATCCCTCGATTCTGCCTCGTCCCGTCGCGCCAGGACACGGGGGCGGCTGCCGCAGCCGAGGTGCACTCCTCCCGTGCTGACTCGCCATGGACCGCGGGTCAGGAGACGGGGCTTGGGGGTGCGCTGGTCCGTGCCGCGCGTCCCCCGATTTGCGGAGCAACCGGCGAGTCCACGTCACGGGCCGCCTGGAGGTCTCTAGTGGCTGCGGGCTGATCGCGCCGCGCTGGAGCCGCCGAGCACGGAGCCGAAGACGGTCGAGACACCCAGCATGAACCCGAAGTCGTACCAGTTGCCGTTGTTGCGCACCTCGTATATGCCCACGCTGTCATTGAACAGCGAGACGATGAACGTCACGGGTGTGATGAATCCGTGCCACAGCCCGAGCCAGAAACCGGCATCCGAACTGCTGCTCGCCAGCTGGTTGCCGGAAGCCGCACAACCCGACAGCACCGCGATGAGGGCGACCGCCACCGCGAGACGAGCCAGTCGACCGAGCCTCGTGGCCATGGGACCACCTCCCCGACACAAGTCTGCGTGGTCCGAGGGGGCGGTCACAAGGTCCGACGATCCCGTCCTTCACCAGGAGAGGGCGGCGCGCCAGCCCACCGCCGACGCGCCGCCCTGTCCGTCATCTCCAGCGACAGCTCAGACCCGCGGTCCGTAATAGTCGCTGTAGTACCCGCCGAGACGGTCCCGGTACTCCGGGTCGTCCCAGCCGGTCTCGCCGAGCTCCGGCGAGTCCTTGACCTCGTCCTTGCTGCGGTCGACGTGGATTGCCTTGTCCTCCCAGTCGACCCGCTCGATCGTGCCAGCGGGCAGCATCACCTTGCGACCGAAGATCCACGGCCCGGTGTCCACGACGACGTAGCTGGAGCCCACCTCGTCAGTCGCGCCGTCGACCTTGCCGATCGATCCGTCGGTCGCCTGGACGCTGAAGCCGACGAGGTCGTGCTGCCGACCCGTCGTGTCCTCCGCCAGCTCGCTGGTGACGTCCCCGTCACGCGCTGAGTAGATGTTCTCTCGGTAGTTCCACGGGTCCCAGTTCTGGGCGGTCATGCGCCATTCCTTCCCTCGGGGGTGCGTGCCTGGAGTCCTACCCGCGCCAGAAGGGAGCTAACGATGAATCGCCGCGATGGGCTCGAACGGGATGGGGCAACCATCGCTACCCGCGCACTCCGTCAGGTCGTCGCAGCCCGCGTCCATGGCCGCGACGAGGCGCTCCCGGATCGTGTTCAGGTCGCCAATTCGGGCGTCCACCTCGACCAGCTTGTCCTGGGCGAGGGCCTGGAGCCCAGTCGGGCGGCGCCCGGTGCCGTGATGGTGCCGTCCGACGGTCAGCAGGTCTGCGATCTCGTCGAGCGTGAACCCAAGCCGTTGTGCAGCCTTGATCACGCGCAGCGTTGTCACCGTCTCGGGCGCATAGATGCGGTGCCCTCCGAGGCTGCGCTCCGGCGTCGGTAACAAGCCCCGGCCCTCGTAGTAGCGCAGGGTCTCGAGGTTGACCCCTGCCGCAGCGGCGACCGCTCCGGCACGCATCAGGCCAACCGGCCCGTTCGCACGCCCTCGGCCCAGGCGATGAACGCGTCGAGAACCGCCGACTGCGAAGGCGGCACGCTCACGTCGAGGATCATGGTCTCGGCCCCGGCCGCGTCCACACCCTCGCTGACCTGGAAGGTGAAGAAGCTGCAGCACGAGGACTCTCTGGACGCCACGTCGCGGACCCGCCTCTCGAGCGCCGCGTCCACCGGGAAGCGGAGTCGGCCCCATTGGGAGCCACGGGATTCCGCGGCAATCACCTCGCGGAAGAGGGAGCCCCACTCGGCCGACCGCGCCGGCCGCTCCACGGTGGGCAGGGTGCAGGCCTCGGCAACCCTGAAGGGTAGTTCGCTCATGTCGGTCTCCTCGATCGGTCCGCGCGCCATTCATCGGCGCTGTCCCTTCACGGTAAACCCGTATGTAGATACGGATTGCAACCCCGGCGCGCGCAGGCACGCAAACCAGCTCAGCGGCATACGGCCGCTTGTACTCTCACGACATGGACGCAGGTGCCCCGGTGGCTCGGTTCACCGGCATGACGGCGGGCTACGAGAGCTACTACCTGCGCGCGACGGCGCCGGAGGGTGGTCGGGGCTTCTGGTTGCGGTACACCGTCCGGGTCGCTCGCGGCGAGCAGCCGACCGGCTCGCTCTGGCTGACGTGGTTCGACGCGAGCGACGGGCCGGTCGCCACGAAGCTCACGGTCCCCGGGCCGGAGGCTGCCGACGGCGCGGCCGGTCCGCGCCTACAGATCGGCGGCGCTACGTTCGGCGATGGCTGGGCGGTCGGGGCCATCGGTCACGCCGACCACCGGCCCGAAGCGCAGTGGGACATTGCCTTCACCGGCGAGCCGCGACTCGAGCACCTGGCCCAGTCGAGGCTGTACACCGCACCCCTACCGAGGACCAAGCCGGTCAGCCTGCATCCCTTCGCGCGCTTCACCGGATCCGTGAGCATCGACGGCCGGCACCATGACATCAACAACTGGCCGGGGATGGTCGGCCACAACTGGGGCTCCCAGCACGCCGAGCGGTGGATCTGGGTGCACGGCTTGCACTTCGACGGTGCCGGCGACGACACCTGGATCGACGTCGTCCTCGGACGGGTCAAGGTCGGCCCGGTGCTGGCGCCCTGGGTGGCCGGCGGAGCGATCTCGATCGACGGCGTGCGCACACCCCTCGGGGGCATCGGCCGCATCCTGGGGACGAAGGTCGCAGAGCACCCCACGGGCGCACGTCTGTCGCTGGGCGGACCCGACGGCCTCTCCGTTGAGGTCGACGTCGGGGCGGCGCGGGAGCGCTTCGTCGGGTGGAGCTATGCCGATCCGAACGGCAACACCCACGACGTCGCCAACTGCTCCATCGCCGACATCGAGATCAGGGTCAGCCGGCCCGAGCGTCCGGAACTCGTGCTGCGCGCCGGCGGCACCGCTGCGTATGAGCTGGGCATGAGAGAGGTCGACCACGGCATCGCGATCCAGCCGTTCATCGACATCCCGCGGCCAGAGGTGGGCCGACCCGAACCGCTCGCCTGAAGCCGCAGGTCACCAGTTGAGGAGGAGCCGGTCCTGCTTGTCGCGGAAGGCGCCGACGATGATCATGACCAGGTCGATGAGGGCCCAGATGCCGAGCCCGCCGAGGGTGACGAGCTGGAGCACCCCCGTGCCGACCTTGCCGACGTAGAACCGGTGCACGCCGAGGACACCGAGGAAGAAGCACAGCAGCGTGGCGGCGAGGCGCGAGCTCGGGCTGACCGGCTGGCCCATGGCGTCCACGCTGTAGTGCGTGCCGATCTGTCCGGGTGCGGCCGTGTTGAGCGGAGCCAGTTGCTCCGTCCAGGCCGCGCCGTCCCAGTAGCGCGACATCGGCTTTCCCTCCGGGTCCGGGTACCACCCGGCGGGCGGGTTCGCTTGGGCAGGTTGCTGGTCTGGCTGTGGTTCAGGCGTCGACATCGTTCCTCCGTCGGTGGTGCATGGTGTGGTTGCGCAGCGGAGGCGAACACCAGTCCCCCCTGGCACTGACCACGCTATCGCTCCCGGGCAACCTCAGGCGAACGGGATCCTGGCTGGAGGGCTCGGCCCGGGGCGGACTCAGCGGATGGGTTGGGAAAAATGGTTGACGGCAATCATGCTCGCTTCTAAAATCAACTAAAAGCAACTTTAGAAGCGAGGTCAACGATGCAGATGCCGGCCACTGCCGAAACCATCGCCCAACCGGCTGAGCCGGAGCTCTCGACGGCGCATGGTCGCTGGCGACCCAGGATCGTTCCTGCTGTTCGCGACGTCGACCTCGTCGCGGCCGAGGATGGGGCCCGTCGCCTGCTCGAGGCCCTCGGCCTCGAGCTCGCCGACGAGTCACTGGCCGACACCCCGCGCCGCATGGCTCACGCGCTGGCGGAGATGACGAGCGCTCCGGAGTTCGACTTCACGACGTTTCCCAACGATGGCGGCTACGACGAGATGGTCCTCGTCGAGAACATCCCGGTCCGGTCGCTGTGCGAGCACCACATGCTGCCGTTCCTCGGCGTGGCGCACGTCGGCTATCTCCCGGGGAAGCGGATCCTGGGCCTGTCGAAGCTCGCCCGGATGGTCGAGTTCCACTCCCGCAGGCCTCAGACGCAGGAGCGCCTGACGAAGCAGATCGCCGACCACCTCGGAGAGCTCCTCGAGCCCCACGGGATCGGCGTCGTCGTGGAGGCGGAACACACGTGCATGAGCGTCCGGGGCGCCCGGGCGCTGGGCGCCCGGACCGTGACCTCTGCGCTGCACGGCCGGTTCCGGGAGGATCCGGCCAGCAGGGCGGAGTTCCTGGCCCTGGCCACAGGCCGGCACTGAGCAGGCCCGAGCGGCCCCCGTGCCCGTGTCGGTACGGTCAGTCCTCGAGGAAGTCCTCGAAGGCGGCGTAGGCGCGCGGCCCGAAGACGGTCGCTGGACCGCCCGACATGAGGATGGTCACGCCGATGGCCTCGGCCGCCTCCTGCCGGGTCGCACCTGCTCGCGCCGCACCGCGGGCGTGCGAGGCGATGCAGCCGTCGCACTCCTGGCTGACGGCGATCGCCAGGGCGATGAGCTCCTTCGTCTTCGTGTCGAGGGCGCCGGGCGCCAGGGCCGCCTTGTGCAGCTCGCTGAAGCCTGCGTACACGTCGGGGATGGCTCGGCGCAGGGACCGGCTGAGGGGAGCGATGTCCTGCAGCACCTGCTTGCCGTGGGTGTGGTTCTCGATGGCGGCGGTCTCGGTCATTGCTGTGCCTTTCATGGGAGGGGTGATGGATCAAGCCAGGGTCAGCAGGAGTCGTTGCAGCTCCTTGAGCTCCGTGTCCTCGGGGTCGCGTCCGGGCTCGAAGCACGCCTTCATCCCGTCCGTGACGAGCACCACACCGGCGCGCTGGAGGGCCTTGATGACCGCCGACAGCTGGAGCGCGACGTCCCGGCAGTCAGCGCCGTCCTCCATCATCGACACGACCTTGCCCAAGTGGCCGTGAGCGCGCTTGGTGCGGTTGCGAATCGCGGCCATCGCGTCTGCATCGAGCTGCATCGGTTGACTCCTGCCGTGCGGGAGAGGGATCCGGAGCGTTCTTCAACCCTAACCCCCCGGGGGGATAGCAACATCGAGCTGCGCCCATCAAGCGGTGTGAGATCCGCCACCGCAGGCCTGCTGGCGTCCCACCAAAGGATGCAATGGAGCTGGAGGGGTCGCGCGCCATGTCGTCGACCTCGTCGGGCGGGTCCTGCGGGCTGTGGAGGACCGCAGGACCTCTGGCGTGAGGGGCGCGCCGGGGGGTATGGACCGGTCGTGACGACCGCGCCAGTGCAGGTCGGCGCCAAGGCCGCTGGCGGAGCCCTCGCTGGCACCCTCGGCGCCATTGCCTTGATGACCCGCCGCAAGCCGCTCCACGCCAAGGGCCGCACCCACCACGCCTCCCTGCGGGTGGACGCGCCGGTCGTCGGAACCGGAGTGCGACTGCTTTCCGAGCGAGGTCAACACCAGTGCGTCGTGCGGCTCTCGCGGGCGCTGAGCACTCCGGACGGGTGGTGGGACATCGGCGGCTTCGCCCTTCGGATCGACCGTGCCGGCGCTGGCGGCGGCCCCGCGGACCTGCTCTTTGCAAGCACCGGCGTCGGTCGGATCGGACGTCATGTGCTTCGCGCGACCCGGCACCCGATGGACGAGCCGATGACGACCCTGCTGCCCGTTCGCGCTGGGGCGTCCTCGCTCCTGCTCCTCGTACGTCGTCTCGCCGGTCGTGCCGAGGAGCAGTTCGAGCTGAGCGTCGGCCTGGATGGCGCGGACTGGTCACCGGTGGGAATCATCGAGGTGGGTGCCGAGATGGCTGGGGCGTCGCCGCGCTTCGATCCGCTCGTGCGTCGCCTCGAGGGCACCTCGCCACCCACCTGGGTCACCGCGTTGCGTGAACCGGCCTACCGCCTGTCGCGTCGACTCGGCCGCCGCACCCACTGAGCTGGGCAGCGAGGGCGGGCCCAGCGGCATACGGCCAAAAACAAACCATGAAGTGGTATGCCGCTGAGCTGGGTCGCGCTCGCATCACACCTTGGGACGCTCGAACGTGATGAGAAGCCCCTCGACGCCTCCCGGCCCAACGCGCCCTTTGACATCGACCGCCGTGATGGACTTGAGCTGCCAGCCGCCCTTCGCGTGCTCGTTCAATGCCTTCTCCAGCTTGGTGTCCGACATCTTCCCGCCGATGAGGCCCTCGCGAAGCTGGACGACCTTGTACTCGTACTCCATGACGTCACCCTTGCCTGTGAACCAACCTCGCACAAGGTCGGCCCATGGGATCGGCGATACTCGACCCATGGCCGGTTGCTGTGACGCAAGGGGTTGCGACAAGGTCTTCGGGCCTCGAATGGCCCACCGGCTCGCGAGCCGCTATCGCCGTCGTGGCCTGGACCGGACCGCACAGCGACTCGTCGACTGGCTCGTGGGCCAGGGCATCGAGGGCGCCAGTGTGCTCGAGATCGGTGGTGGCATCGGGGAGATCCAGCTCGAGCTGCTCCGGCGAGGAGCGGGCAGGACAACGAATCTCGAGCTGGTCTCCGCCTACGACACCGAGGCCGCGGCCCTCGCGTCCGAGGCCGGGGTGGCGAGCCGCATGACCCGTCGCCTGGGTGACATCGCGGTCGAGGCTGGTGTCGCGGAGGCGCACGACTTCGTCGTCCTGAACCGGGTCGTGTGCTGTTACCCGGACGTCGAGCGACTGGTCGGGGCCGCCGCGAGGCATGCGCGAAGCGGGGTTGTCCTCACGCACCCGCCGCGCCACATCGGCTCGGTGGCCACCCTCGCTGTGGTGAACGCCGTGCAACGGATCCTGGGGAACGAGTACCGCGCCTTCGCGCACCCGCCGGAGGTCATCAAAGCGGTGCTGCACGACCATGGCTTCGTGCCGCGGCACGTGCACCAGGGCGCGTTCTGGCACGTCCTCACGGCACCACGCGCGGTCGAGGGGACGGTGTGATGACGACGAGGGGCGTGCAGATCGAGGATCCCACGCTCCTGCCTGCCGACGGCATTGCCGCACAGCTGGCTGTCGACCCGGAGGCGGGTCTGTCCGATGCGGAGGCGCGGGCCCGTCTGGAGGCGGACGGGCCGAACGAGCTGCGGGCCAAGCCGTCGGCTCCCTTGTGGCGCAAGGTGCTCAGTCAGTTCCAGGACCCGCTGATCTATCTGCTCCTCGCTGCCATCGTCATCTCTCTCGCAGCGTGGGTGGCCGAGGGGGCCACGTCCCTGCCGATCGACGCGATCGTCATCGCCCTGATCGTCATCGCCAACGCGATCCTCGGTCTCGTGCAGGAGGCGAAGGCCGAGAGCGCTGTCGCCGCCCTGGCCTCGATGACCGCCGCTGCGTCGACCGTGGTTCGGGAGGGGCGGCTTCGTGACCATCCCCGCTCGTGACCTGGTGCGCGGTGACGTGCTGAGCCTGTCCGAGGGCGATTCCGTCGGGGCTGACGCCCGCCTCCTGTCGGCCTCGGCCCTGCGGCTCCAGGAGTCCTCTCTCACCGGTGAGTCGACCTCGACCTCGAAGTCGCCCGAGCGCCTGGACGCACCGGCTTCCCTCGGGGACCGCCGCAACATGGTCTACCGAGGCACCGCGGTGGTGCAGGGGGTCGGGCGCGCCGTTGTCACGAGCACCGGCATGGAAACGGAGATGGGCAAGATCGCCGACCTGCTCGATCGGACGGAGCAGGAGCCCTCGCCCCTCCAGCGGGAGATCGCGGCCGTCTCGAAGATGCTCGGCCTGCTCGTCATCGGCATCGCGATCGTCGTCATGGCTGCGATCGCCCTGCTGAACGGCATCGACGACGCGAACGACGCGGTCACCGTCCTGCTCCTCGGCGTCTCGCTGGCCGTGGCCGCCGTGCCCGAGGGGCTTCCCGCGATCCTCTCCGTGGTCCTCGCCATCGGCGTCCGCGCCATGGCGCGTCGCAACGCGGTCATGAAGGACCTGCACTCGGTCGAGACCCTCGGTGCTGCCTCCGTCATCTGCTCGGACAAGACGGGCACCCTGACCCGCAACGAGATGACGCTGAGCCGGATCATCACCCCCAGCGGCCGCGTCGAGCTGTCCGGCATCGGCTATCACCCCGAGGGTGAGGCAACGTACCGGCCCACTGACGGCAGCGAGCCGGACCTGCTCCGCGAGACGCGTAACGTCGTCGCGGCCGGGGCCCTCGCCAACAACGCGCAGCTCCTCGAGGAGGATGGCGCCTGGACGATCCAGGGCGACCCGACGGAGGCGGCGTTCCTCGTGGCCCTGCGCAAGCTGGAGGACGCCGAGCGTCTGGTGGCCGGCTACGAGCGGGAGGCGGAGGTCCCCTTCACCTCACAACGCAAGATGATGTCGATCCTCGGCCATCACGTCGAGGCCGACGAACACCGCCTCTTCGTCAAGGGGGCGCCCGACGTCCTGCTCGGACACTGCGAATGGGTGCGCGTGGGGGACCAGGTCGTCCCGCTCGACGAGGCCCACCGCGGCGGCTTCCTCCGGGCCGTCGAGGGCCTGTCGACCGACGCATATCGCACGTTGGGGGTCGCCTACCGCGACGTCGCCCCTGCGATCGCCGAGGGGGACGGGGGCGGACGACCCGAGCTCGACGAGTCCGCGGAGTCCGGCCTCGTGCTCCTCGGCGTCGTCGGCATCATCGACCCGCCCCGCGACGAGGCCCGCGACGCCGTCTCCGAGGCCCATCGCGCCGGTATCCGCACGGTGATGATCACCGGCGACCACCCCGGCACGGCGGCGCGCATCGCCGCGGACCTCGGCATTGCCCGCGCGGACCAGCCCGCGATGTCCGGCGAGGAGATCGACGCCCTGGACGACGAGGAGTTTCGTCGTGCCGTGCTCGACACGACCGTCTACGCCCGGGTCGCGCCGGAGCACAAGCTCCGGATCGTCGACGCCCTGCAGAGCCACGGCCTCGTCGTTGCGATGACCGGCGACGGGGTCAATGACGCTCCGGCCCTCAAGTCGGCGGACATCGGCATCGCGATGGGCATCACCGGCACGGAGGTCACCAAGGAGTCCGCCCGGATGATCCTCGGCGACGACAACTACGCGACGATCGTCGATGCCGTCCGCCAGGGCCGCGTCATCTTCGACAACATCAAGAAGTTCCTGCGATACCTGCTCTCGTCCAACCTCGGCGAGGTCGCAACAGTGTTCTTCGGGGTCGTGCTCGCCGGCGTCATCGGGCTCTCCGAGGCCAGCGAGGCCGGTGACCTCGTGCTCCCCCTTCTCGCGACGCAGATCCTCTGGATCAACCTCGTCACCGACTCGGGACCGGCCCTTGCCATGGGCGTCGACCCGGAGATCGACGACGTCATGGCGCGGCCACCGCGTCGGCAGTCCGACCGGATCCTCGACCGAGCCATGTGGACGCGGATCGGCTTCATCGGCGTCGTCATGGCGGTGGTGACCCTGCTGACGATCGACATCATGCTCCCGGGCGGCCTGGTTGGGGGAGGCACGTCGTCGCTCGAGGTCGCCCGCACCGCCGGCTTCACGACGCTGGTCCTGGCCCAGCTGTTCAACGCCCTCAACTCGCGGTCCGACCTGACGAGCGCCTTCTGGCACCTGACGGACAACCACTGGCTCTGGGCGGCCATCGCCCTTGCTCTGGTCCTGCAGGTCCTCGTGGTGCAGGTCCCGTTCCTCCAGACGGCGTTCGGCACCGAGTCGCTCAGCCTCGGGCAGTGGCTCGTCTGTGTCGGGATGGCCTCGATGGTGCTCTGGCTCGAGGAGCTGTCCAAGCTGACCCGGCGGCGCCGCCACCGCCGCCACTGACGCCCTCCCTTTCGTCGAGTGTGCACACTTGCCGCGGGGCCGTCTCCGTACTGAGCGCACTCGACTGAGTCTGCGCCGGGCGTGAAGTGCAGATTCGACGGAAGCGAGCTCAGCGGCATACGGCCTGGTGATGGCCGGCGTCAGCGGCCGAGCTCGTCCATCGCGTCCCAGAACTGCTCACGCAGGCGGTAGCGCAGCTCGTCGGGGATGTCGTAGACGCCGAGGCGCGCGGACAGGTCGGTCAAGAGCGTCCGGTCGAGGTCGCTCGGGATGAACGGGCGCTCACTCAGGACCCGCCTGCGGTCCTCATCCGTCGCCGTGGCCCGCCAAGCGGTGACGACACCCCGGCACACGTCGTCGATCATCTCGATCATCGCCGGAGAGAGCGTGTGTGGCCGGTTCACCGGATGCTCGCGGCTGCTCGACCACGCCACCTTGCTGCCCGTGCTGGTGCCCGGGGTGCCGGTGCCCGTGCCGACGGACTGCGGTCTCCTGTGGGCGAGGATCGCAGGAGTGGGAACGGCTTGGTGGGACGGGGCGGCGTCCTGGCGCCTCCCCGCCGGAGGCGAGGAGGCGTCCTCCGCCGCGGGACGAGGGCCCGGAAGGGGGACGACCACGCCAGCCGCCTCGGGCGACAGCTCCGCGACGGCATCCGGCTGGAGCTGTCGTGGACGCACCGTCTCGTCGATCGTCGCCGGGTCCACGAGCTCGAGGCCATCGGACTCGCGGATGAGGTGGTTCGAGACGGCGTGTGGGCGGCCGGACGGGTCGGGGACGGCGAGGATGACGACCTGGGAACCGTGGCTCTGGGCCTCCTCCACCGCCTCGGAGAGGTCGTCGTCTCCCGAGACGAGGTACATGGTGTCGACGACGTGGTTGCGTCCGTGGGCGGCCAGGTCGAGGCCGATCCGGAGGTCCACGCCCTTCTGCTCGCCGTGCGGTGACGTCCGGCCGAGGCGCAGCTTGACTCGCGGCAGCATCCCGATCGACTCCTGCGTCGCGTCAGGGGCGCCACCGGGCCGGTTCCCCGAGTCGTACCAGTTGAGTCGCAGCAGGGGCAGCCCGCTCAGCTGCTCCGCCTGCTCGATGAGGCGCTGGACGAGGTCGGGGTAGGAGATGACGACGCTGCCGCGCAGACTGGTCCCGGTGACGCGGGTGGCGGCGGCCGCGAGGAGGTAGCCGGCATCGACGTAGAGGGCACAGTTGGACCGCATACCCCAGCCTCCCATGAACCGGGCCTGACCCGGCACAGGCGAGGCACGCGACGGTGGTGCCCGCCCGAACCGATAGAGGTGACACGTCTCACCATGCGGGTTTCTCTGCGGCACAACTTGTTTCGTTACAATGCAGGCGGGAGCCGCATTTCTCCCCTCGCTGAAGGAGCGTGACATGAACGCCGAAGCCAGCCACACCCTCATGAGCCGCGTCCGCCTCGAGGGCGGCGCCAACCAGGACGACCTCCGGTTCATCGAGCGGGCCCTCGCCCAGCTCTTCACGCAGCTGTCGCGGTTCGACCCGGAGATGGTCGACATCGGCGTGCGGTTCAAGGATCGTGGCCAGCCCGGCATGCGCACGTCCCTCGAGCTGCACGTCCAGGGACTGCCCGCCATGGTCGGCGTCTCCGATCTCACCGACACCAAGGACGCCCTCAACGACGCCGAGGCCAAGGTGCTCTCGCAGCTGCGCTCCAACGTCACGAGGCGAGCTGACCACCACCCGCGCCACCCGAACGAGTAGACGTCGCTGGGCGCCCGGCCCGCATCGAGGGTCGGGCGCCCAGCGCTTCCATCACGGTCCGGTGATCCTCCCCTCGACGACCGGGTTGACCGGCGAGTTGGCGCCGACGTAGTCGACCGCGATCTGCATCAGGTCGTCACCCGGCTGCTGGACATCGGTCCCGCCCGCGAGCGCCGTGTAGCCGTCGCCGCCGCCGTACATGAAGTCGTTCGTCACGAGGCGGATGGTGTCGGTCGGCGTGATGGGCGTCTGGGTTCCACCGATTCCGTCCGGGGTCTTCCACATCCCCGTCACCACCGGCGTCGTGCCGTTGCACGTGAACGTCAGCCTCAGGCCGGACACCTGTGGGAAGCGGCCAGTCGCGATGGCCGGGTTGCAGAACGGCGAGAAACCGTTGAGCAGAGCCTGCTCGAGCTGGGCTCCGGTCAGGGTGAGGATCGTCGTGCGGTTGCCGAACGGCAGCACGGCGAACATCTCGCCCCAGGTGATCTCGCACGGCTGCTCATTCGCGCTCGGCGGTGAGCAGACGAGGTCCTGACGCAGCCCGCCGGAGTTGGTCAGTGCGGCCTCCACGCTCGGGTACTTCAGGCGCATCGCGTCCGTCACCATGTTGCCCATCTCCGACTCGAAGAGCCGCGTCGGGGCTCGCAGGATGTCATCGACCTGGGTGCCGATCACCTGGTTGCGCAGGACGGCCGTCTGGGCGTTCGCCTCGTCGACGATGGCCTGGACGTCCGGCCGCGGCGTCACGCCGAGCGTCTTCGCCACCCGGGTCGCGCCGCCGGCCCAGGCGACGTCGCCGCTCTGCACCATGAGCTGGAGCACTGAGTAGCTCGCACCCGCGTTGATCCCCTCGGTGATGAGGATGTTGCCGCGCATGAGGTTGGACACCCGGTGCGTGTGCCCGACGATCATGGCGTCGACGGTCGTGTCCTGCAGCTGGTCGGCGATCGCGATGATCGGGCCGTCCCACGGCACGCCGGGCGCCGTCCCCACCGGGTTGGCGCCGTTGGCCGTGCCCTCGTGGATGACGACGACCTGTACGCGAACGCCTTGGTCCGCCAACCGCTTGGACTCCGCTGCGATCCGCGGCGCCTCAGGCAGGAAGGTCAGTCCGGCGGTCGCGCCCGCGGACACGAGCTCCGGCGTCGTCGACAGGCCTGCCCCGATGACGCCGACCTTGGTGCCGTTGACGTCGAACACGACCGACGGGGTCACCCAGCTCGGGGCCACGCCGGTCGCAGTCTCCACGATGTTCGTCGCGAGGAACGGGAAGTCTGCCCGCGCCTGCTGCTCGAGCAGCCGCGCGACCCCGTAGTCGAACTCGTGGTTGCCATAGGACGTCGCGTCCAGGCCCCACGCGTTCTCGACGTCGATGGCTGGCATGTCCTGGAGCAACGCCGAGTTGGGCGGCGAGGCCCCGACGTTGTCGCCGCCGGCGAGGATGAGACGGCCGCGCGGCAGTGACGCCAGCTCCTCGTCGAACATCGTCGCGAGCTGGGCTGCCCCGCCGACGTTGGCATTTCGGCCGAAGTCGTAGGCCCGCGTCGTTGGGTCGAGCTGGCCGTGGAAGTCGTTCAGGCCGATGATCGAGATCGGCTGGTAGGCGGCGCCGCCTTTGACGACGTCGAGCAGCACCCGGCCCTGGCTGTGCTGCGGCTCCGGGATGCCGAGCATGAAGGCAAGGGTCGGCGCGAGGTCGATCGACCGTGCGGAAACAGTGCCCTTGGCGACCCCGGTGCCACCGGCGATGAACGTCGCGCGCATGTTGACGTTCGCCGCCAGGTCTTGCACGTCAGGCACGTAGCCGTGCTGTCCGAAGAAGTGCGACGGCGAGACCAGGGTCCCGGGCGTCGCCGCGTCGAACTGGTACGGCGGGTACGAGAAGACGACCAGGTCACCGGTGCGGGTGGGGTGCGCCATGTCCGAGGTCGAGTTGGGCCCGTTCGGGATGTGGCGCGACTCCGCCTTGGTGAAGGCCCGGTCGATGACCTTCCAGCCCTCGGCCTGGCCGTCGTGGGTCCAGTCGTTCGGGTCCTGGAGGGCGAGGAAGGCGGCCTTGACCGCCGCGACCGTCGCAGCCTCGTCGGCCGCGGCGACCTGCTGCAGGCTGCCAGCGGGATCGCGTCCGGCCAGGTTGAGATAGATCTGCACCGTTCCGCCGGCCCAGCAGGCCTTCGCCTTGCCGATCGTCTCTCCCGTTGCGGGGCGGCAGTTGGAGGTCTGTGGTCGGGACAGGAGGCCGAGGTCGACGAGCACCTTGCTCGCGTCGATGGCGAGGAACTGTGGCGCGAAGCCGTGGTCGGAGCCGACGAACGTCGTCGGGTCCTTCCCGACCAGGCTGCGCGCCAGGGCGAGCGTCTGGTCGGACTCGGAGTACGCCTCGCGCAGGAAGCCCTCACGGGCCGCGACGCGGTCATCAGCGACGCCGTTCAGGTCGACGTCGTCGTAGGCCGGGTTCGGCTGGCCGTTGGGCAGCTTCGGGGACACGAGCCCGAGGAACTGGTGCTGGAACTCGTCCGTCGTGGGCATGCCGACGAGGAGCAGGTCCGGACGGTACTTCTGGGCGACGTACTCGAGCATCGGCCAGTGACCGGCGGACCAGTAGAGACCCTGTTCGACGTAGGTCTCCTCACTCGTGACGCCGGCCTCGAGGATGGCGAAGTCCGCTGCCGTCGAGGTCGGGAACGTCTGGGCGAGGTACTCGTCGAAGTCGCCGGTGAAGCCCGGCTCGCCCGGCCAGGTCGGCCAGCTCGCGATGGCGCGGCTCACCGAGGTGTGGAAGAGCCGGACGCGGGACAGGTCCGCGGAGAGCTCCTCGACCCTGACCAGCATGCCGGCCGTCTTGCCGTCCAGCGTCCCACCGCTGATCTTCACCTTGACGTCGCCCCACTCGCCCTCAGCAAGGTCGGCGGCGGGGTCAACGCCGCTCTTGGTCGTGGAGAAGAGGACACGGTCGTAGTTCGTCGTCGAGTCGTTGGTGCTGTCGTACAGATAGGCGTTGAGCCCGTACTTGTCCACGCCGAAGTCGAGGACCCGCAGCCGCATCTCCTGGGCCGGGCTGTAGGACACGGGGACGTCGGTCCAGCCGCTCGCCGGAGTCGGCTCAGCGCCGGCGAAGGGCGCCTGTCCGGCGTACCCGTCGGGGTGGTCGAACTGGAGCCCGAACGACGCGATGAAACCGGCGTCGTCGAACAGCTCGTCGCCCGCGCTGCCGATGAAGTTGGTCGCGACGCCGCGACCCGAGTGGAAGGTCTGGAAGTCGATCGTCGGCCCGTTGATGAGGGCGTTGCGCCCACCGGCCCACTCGACCTGCGCCACCTTGAGGCCGCCGCGCTCGGCTGACTGGGCGATCGACTCGGCCTGCAGGACGCCGGGATCGAAGGCGGCCGTCCGGTTGGTGAAGGTGTCGCCGTTCTTGTGGAAGGTGTTGTTGGTCGAGCCGTGGACGCCGGGCCACGCACCCGTCGCCAGCGTGTACCAGCCGGCCCCGGTGTTGGGCGGTGCCTGGGTGAGCATGCCGTTGCCGTTCGCCTTGGTGCCCTTCTTGAGGAAGTCACGCATCGTCGGCATGAGTCCCATCGCGGCGTACTTCTCGACGAGGTCCTGGCGCAAGCCGTCCGACGCGAAGAAGACCGCATTGTCGGACGGAGCGGGCCTCGCATCGGCGGCCGTTGCGGCTGCGGTTCCAGCTGGAGCCGCGGGTGCCGGCGACGCAGTGGGTGCGACGGCGGGAATCAAGAGCAGTGACACCGCGGCCGCCATCGCTGTCGTGACAGCGGGCCGCTTTCCAAACCCGGACAAGCGCGACACTCGACTCCTCCTCTGTCCCCGAGGTGGGTGGGAGCGGCGTCACCAACCGCAGACGACGGCAACGCTGCCGATCCTCCTGACCAGACCACGATAGGGGCGCCGCCCGTCCAGCGGGGGGAGTTGACCCAAAGCAGTTCGGCGCCCTCCCCTTTTCGTCGAGTGTGCAGTTCCCGCCGCTTCGCTGCCCGTCCTGGGCGGCATCAACTGCACACTCGACGTGAGGTGCCGTATGCCGCTGGGCTCGCTCAGGCGCCCACGCGCCGGGTCGCCTCCGTCCCCTCATAGTCGAGTGTGCAGTTCCCGCCGCTTCGCTGCCCGTCCGGGGCGGCATCAACTGCACACTCGACGTGAGGTGCCGTATGCCGCTGGGCTCGCTCAGGCGCCCACGCGCCGGGTGGCCTCCCTCCCCCTCTTCGTCGAGTGTGCAGTTCCCGCCGCTCCGCTGCCCGTCCGGGGCGGCATCAACTGCACACTCGAGGTGAGGTGCCGTATGCCGCTGGGCTCGCTCAGGCGCCAGCGTCCGGGTGGCCTCCCTCCCCTCTTAGTCGAGTGTGCAGTTCCCGCCGCTCGACTGCCCGTCTGGGGCGGCATCAACTGCACACTCGACGAGAGGTGCCCGATGCCGTTGGAGTCGTCAGTCCAGGGGGTCGCGCGTGCCGGCAAGGGTCGCGATGACGGCGACCGCCACGACCGATCCCCACACGACGAGCGAGCCACCCCAGCGCTGGCCGGCGTCGGTTGGGAAGAGGTCGACCCACCGATCGAGCGGATGGGCGATGGCCAGGGCCAGGACGAGCGCGATGACTCCCCCCGCGACAGCTTCGCCCGGCTCGGCCACCCGTCGGCGCAGGATGGCGGAGGCCGCCACCGCCACGAGCGCGCAGCCCGTCAGCCACAGCATGATCCCGAGCCGGGCGCTCGCGCCGCTCCGCAGGGCCAGGGCAGCGAGCGCGACAGCGCCGATCGCGAGGATCACGACGACGGCTGCAAGTCGGCATCGGCTACGGGCCCGCAAGGAGGTCGGGGCTGCCGCCACGGCCTCGCTGGCGGCCTCGTCGAGGACGTAGGCCGTCGCAGCGGCGAGCAGCGGTACGCCGACGGTCACCGCCGTACCTGCGACGGGGCTGGTCACCCAGATCGCGGCGACCGCCAGCAGACCGGTCCCGGCCGCGGTGAGCCCGGCGACGGGCCGCCACGGGACACCCGTGGCGGCCCCGACCCCCCGCGCCGGACTCACTTGATGAGGACGACGCTGTGGCCGTCCGGGTACGTGCGGACGGGTGAGCTGTTGCCGCCAGACGCTGCGAGAACGTAGGTCAGCGCGGAGACGGCGAGAAGGGCGGCGCCAAGTCGCACCAGCCGCTGTCGGACGGAGCCCTCGGACCCCTTGAGCAGGGCGGCCAGGCCCGCGAGGGCGCACAGGGTGACGAGCCAGACGAGATACCAGCCGGGAGAGCCGGTCATGGTGTCCTGACCGGAGCCATCGGGTGCGGGGTTGGTGAAGCCGCTGAGCGGCGTGAAGAGCCGCACCCAGCGTGTCCAGGTGGGCGGAACGCCCTCCGCGCTGAAGGTGCCGATGGAGCCGAGCGTCCAGATCGTCACCCCGACGACGAGCACCACTGCAGCGCCACGGAACCGCCACCATCGCGCTGCAGCGATGCCGAGCAGGGTGGCGCCTGTCGCGGCAATCGCGGTGTGGCCGATGAGGATCATCGCCAGGTCGGTCCGAGACAGCGTGCCCAGCATCCAGTCCGGCGTGGTCCAGAGCCGGTTCAGGGAGGCGTAGTAGAAGACGAGCCACATCGAAGCCATGACCACCGGCACCACGGCGCTCGTGCACATCGCGCCCGTCCGTGTGACGGTGCTCATGGGGGCGGCCTCGACGACCTCGCCTGCGCGACGGAACGCTGTGGTCAGCCGCTGGGCCGCGATCATCGCGGGCACGCCGACACACAGGGCCGCCACCGGTAGTCCGAGGAGGTCCTGACCTCCGCCCGCGCCGAGCTCCTGAATGCTGAGGGCGGTGCTGAAGGCTCCGAAGGCCACGCCGGTGAGCAGCAGCGGGTGCCGCGCAAGCCGCACCATCTCGATCCGGGCGAGAGCCCAGAAGGACTCCCTGCCGGGGGCCATCGTCGGGGCCGGCGTCGGAACGGACGCCACTGCTGCGCTGGTGGTCATGACGGAACCTCCGCTCCGGTGCTGCTGGTGGTGTCGTCGGCAACTCGACCGCCGCGAAGCAGCAGGTAGGCGTCCTCGAGGCCGGGTTCGACGAGCTCGGCTCCGGGTGGCACGTTTTCCCCGACATTGCGGTGCCGACCCGAGGCGGTGCGCCACGATGCCAGCGCCCCTGGTGTTGGGTCGTCGGCCATCCAGACCCGCCCCTGCGCCAGGGCAACGAGGTCGGTGACGGTCCCGTCGAAGTGGACCCGCCCGGAGTCGAGCACCACGACGCGCTTGCAAAGTGCTGCGACGTCCTCGGTCTGGTGCGTCGAGATGACCATCGTCGACGTCGCTGCGATATCGGAGAGGACGCCCCGGAGCGACGCGCGCTGCTCGGGGTCGAGGCCGGTCGTGGGTTCGTCGAGGACCAGCAGCTGCGGCGCGCCGATGAGCGCCTGGGCCAGGGCGACCCGGCGGCGCTGGCCCCCGGAGAGCCGGCTGATCCGCTTCGTCGTCACGTCGCCGAGCCCGACGAGGTCGAGTACGCGGCGCACCTCGGCGGCTCGGGAACTGCGGTCGGCCCACTCCTTGAGCACGGCCATGTAGTTGACGAACGTGAAGGCGGTGAAACCGCGGGGGAAGCCGAGCTCCTGTGGCTGGTACCCCAGCCGGCGCCGCACGTCCGTGCGGGCGTCCGGGTCCATCGGGTCCCGGCCGAGCAGCCGCACCGAGCCGTCATCCGGCCGAAGTACCGTCGCCATGACGCGTAGCATCGTCGTCTTGCCGGCGCCGTTCGGCCCGAGCAGCCCGGTGATGCCGGGCCCGAGCTCCAGGTCGACGTCATCGAGCGCGGCGAGGGACCGGTAGCGCTTGGTCACTCCGCTCAGGGAGACCGTGGCGACAGCGGTCGGTGTGGAGGTGGTCATGACGGGATCCTTCCGATGGTGCCCAGACGGCGGGACCGGACGACGAAGACGAGCGACCCGGCGACGAGCATGACGACGTAGAGCACGAGATAGCGGGGTGCGACGACACCCCAGATGGTGTGCAGTCGAGCCGCGGAGAAGGTGATGACCACCCAGGCGAGACTGATGGCGACGGCCGGGCGCCACGGCCCGAACCATGTCGACAGGCCGAGCACGGCGGCCGTGAATCCGAGCGCTGGGAGGAGCCAGAGCCAGGCGGCGCTCTCGCGCAGGACGAGCTGACCGAACAGGACCACCGGCAGCGCGGCGAGCAGCACGGCGGCGGCGCGCAGCAGGATGAGGCGTTCGAGCGGATACGGCGTGCTGCTCTCCTGCTCCAGTGCGGGTCCCGCGTCGGGACCGAAGGCGATCGCGACGCCGAACACCGGCATGACCGGGGCGATCATGAGAACCAAGGCGGCGCTTCCGGAACGCATCGACAGCACCCCGGCCAGGGCGAAGGTGACCGCCAGGGCGAGGGCGCAGATCCACGAGCCCCGCAGTGCCGGTGCGGCCGCGGCGAGCATGGCGTCGGCGCGAGGCAGGCCCAGCCGGACGAGGAGCCGCTCGAGCCACGAGGCCCGCGGTACCTCGATCTCGTCTCGCACCGCCGCCCAGACGTCTGTGAAGTCCACGGGCGCGGGGGAGGGTGCGTCGGGAGCGAGCCCAGCGGCATACGGCATGGGGTTCATCGACGTCGCGACGGCGGCTTGACACGCGGAGCAGACCACGACGTGCTGCTCGACCGACATCGACACGAGGCCGTCGGCCTCCCCGAGCACCCACGCTCGCAGGTCGTCGGGACGCACGTGGTGCGTGCTCATGACGGTCTCCCTTCCAGGAGGCTGGCCCGGAGGCTCGCCTTGGCGCGGTGGACTCGGGTCTTCACGGTGTTCTGGGGGATGCCGAGCAGGTGCCCGGCCTCCCTGGTCGTGAGGCCGTCGAGCACCGTCGCCTGGATGACGGCGCGCAGCTCGACTGGCAGGCTGGCCATCGCCCGGCCGAGGTCGCCGTACTCGACGCGGCTCAGCAGCTCGTCCTCGAGGGTCGGGGACACGGCCGTCGATGTGCCGGGATCACGCATGAGGGGCAGGTCGTGGCGTCGGCGCAGGCGGCTGACCAGCTGGCGAATCGCGATGCCCCACAGCCAGGCGCCGACCTCGCCCCTGCCCTGGTAGCGGCCGGCGCCCTGCCACGCAGCGACGAACGTGTCCTGCAGGACGTCAGCCACGACCTCACCATCGTTGCAGCGGCGAGTGAGCCGCACTGAGAGCCAGGGCGCGTGGCGGTCATAGAGCTGTTGGAGGGCAGCGAGGTCGCCGTCGGCCAGAGCCTCGAGGAGGGCCTGGTCGTCTCGGACGACACCATCAGCCATATCCCTACTGTCGACCTCGAGGCTCCGATCGGTTCTCGTTTCGTTGACACCGGGTCGGCATCAGATCCGACAATGGCGGGCATGCGCTATGCACTGACCGGGGCAACCGGCTTCGTCGGCGGCGAGCTCGCGCGCCAGCTCATCGACGCTCGTCACGAGGTGGCCGCCCTGGTGCGCTCCCCGGCGCGCGCGATCCAGCTCGACGCCATCGGGGTCGATCTGGTGCAGGGGGACCTCGCCGACAACGACGCGCTGGACCAACTCCTCGCGGGGGTGGACGGGCTCTTCCACGTGGCTGGCTGGTACAAGCTCGGTCAGCGGGATCCGTCGCCGGGCCAGCACGTCAACGTGGAGGGAACCCGCAACGTCCTGGCCGCCGCCCAGCGCGCCGGGACACCGCGGATCGTCTACACGAGCACGCTGGCCGTCAACTCCGACACGGGCGGCCGCATCCTCGACGAGAGCCACCAGCACCACGGCGGACACATCTCGGCGTACGACCGGACCAAGGCCGAGGCGCACGTCGTGGCAAAGGAGTTCGCGGCGGCGGGGCTACCCGTCGTCATCGTCATGCCGGGCGCCATCTACGGGCCCGGCGACACGTCGCAGACTGGCGAGCTCATCAGACAGGTCGTGGCGGGCAAGCGGCCCGCGGCTCCGGCCGGTGGTGGTCGGCTCACCTGGGCCCATGTCAGCGATATCGCTCGGGGGCACATCCTCGCGATGGAGCATGGCGTCCCGGGGGAGAGCTACATGCTCGCAGGGGAACCCGCGACGCTGGAGAAGCTCCTGAAGCAGGTCGCCGCGGCCGCCGGGACCAAGGGGCCGGTCCTGGTACCGGCTGGGCTGCTGCACGCGACCGAGCGGATCATGACGCCCGTTGCCCGGATGGTGCCGCTCCCCCCGATGTATCACCCCGAGTCGCTCCGTGCCGCGTTGGCCGACTACCTCGGCACGCGAGCCAAGGCCGAGCGAGACCTCAGCTGGGATCCGCGCCCCCTGAGTGAGGGGCTGGCGCAGACCGTGGCCGCCCTCCGCGAGAAGGACTGAGACACAAACGCATTGGCCGTATGCCGCTGAGCTTGCTCCGCGCGCACGCTGGGCTCACGCGCGCTCATCCGACAACACACCCGCTCACCGACTGCGCCCCCCTGCTGCAACAGGTCCGGGCGGTCGATGAGCGGGTGTGTTGCGGGGGAGGGGGTCAGCGGAGGACGCGACCGAGGGTGTCGACGAGCAGCTCGACCTCAGGCTCCTCGACGACGAGCGGCGGGGCGAGGCGGATGGTCGAGCCGTGGGTGTCCTTCGCGAGGACGCCTTCGGCGAGGAGCCGCTCGCAGACCTCCCGGCCCGACGCCACCGACGGATCCATGTCGACGCCGGCCCAGAGGCCGCGGACCCGAACCCGCTCGACACCGTGGCCGACGAGCGACTCGAGGCCGTCCTCCAGGACCTTGCCCAAGCGGGCCGCCCGCTCCTGGTACTCGCCGGTGGCGAGGAGCCCGACGACGGCGCGGCCCACGGCGGCCGCGAGCGGGTTGCCGCCGAACGTCGATCCGTGGCTGCCGGGCGTGATGACCCCGAGGACGTCGGCGTCGGCGACGATCG
Organism: uncultured Actinomycetota bacterium; assembly: GCA_963754395.1. Lineage (GTDB taxonomy): Bacteria > Actinomycetota > Actinomycetes > Actinomycetales > Dermatophilaceae > Intrasporangium. Next base: position 205,194 of record CAVWGJ010000028.1, read on the forward strand.
CCGACACGGGGACGATGCCGCCGCCGAGCGCCTTGCCCAGGATGTAGATGTCGGGGACGACGTCCTCGATGTCGCAGGCGAAGGTCGTCCCGGTGCGGCCCAGGCCGGACTGGATCTCGTCTGCGAGCATGAGGATCCCCTTGCGGCTCGTCAGGTCGCGGACCTGACGGAGGAAGCCGGGCGGCGGCAGCACGACACCGCCCTCGCCCTGGATCGGCTCGAGCAGGACGGCGACGGTGTCGTCGGTGATCGCTGCCTCGATGGCGTCGAGATCGCCGTAGGGCACGAGGTCGAAGCCCGGCGTGTAGGGGCCGTAGTGGTCGTGCGCCACCGGGTCGTCGGAGAAGCTGATGATCGTCGTCGTCCGGCCGTGGAAGTTGCCGCCCATGACGACGATCCGCGCCTGGCCGTCCGGTACCCCCTTGACGAGATAGCCCCACCGGCGGGCCGTCTTGATGGCTGTCTCGACGGCCTCGGCGCCCGTGTTCATCGGCAGGACGAGATCCTTGCCGGCCAGCTCGGCGAGGTCGCGGCAGAAGGGCGCGAGCTGGTCGCTGTGGAAGGCGCGGCTCGTCAGCGTCAGGCGTGCCAGCTGCTGCTCCGCCGCGGCGACGAGGGTCGGGTGGAGGTGCCCGAAGTTCAACGCCGAGTAGCCGGCCAGGGCATCGAGGTAGCGCCGGCCGGACACGTCCATGACCCAGGCGCCTTCCGCGCTCGCGATGACGACGGGCAGCGGGTCGTAGTTGCGGGCCACCCACTGCTCGGCCAGTGACAGGTGCTCCTCGTGGGCGCTGAGGTCGACGGTCTCCATGGCCCCAGCGTTCACCGGACGGCGCCGATCGACAAGGACTTGGGCCACACCGGCCGGGTGAGGCGCGTCTCAGGCCCGTCTCAGCCCACGAATCGCACGGGGCGGCGCATACACTGGCGTCGGCGGGTGGCCGAGGCCAGGACTACCCAGTCCGGGTGTGTCGGTCCGTCGGCGACCGCAGCCGGAGGTTCGTCGTGAGCATCGATGGGAACGCCGTACGCAAGGTCGTCATCCTGGGAGCCGCTGGCCGCGACTTCCACAACTTCAACGTCGTCTTCCGCGACGACCCGCGACACCGAGTGGTCGCCTTCACCGCGACGCAGATCCCGGACATCGACGGGCGGACCTATCCGCCAGAGCTCGCCGGCGACCTCTATCCGGAGGGGATCCCGATCGTGGAGGAGGACGAGCTGACCGATCTCATCCGTCGCGAGCAGGCCGATGTCGCCGTCTTCGCCTACTCGGACGTGCCCCACGAGCAGGTCATGCACGTGGCGTCGCGATGCATAGCGGCGGGTGCGGACTTCTTGCTGCAGAGCGCGAGGAGCACCATGTTGCGGAGCAGCCGACCGGTGATCGCGGTGACGGCCGTTCGCACGGGCGTCGGCAAGAGCCAGACGACGCGGTACCTGTCGCGGATCCTGCGCGATCTCGACCAGACGGTCGTGGCGATCCGCCATCCCATGCCCTACGGCAACCTCGCTGTCCAGGCCTGCCAACGGTTCGAGACCTATGCGGACCTCGACCGTCACGAGACGACCATCGAGGAGCGGGAGGAGTACGAACCGCACATCGACAACGGCTCCGTCGTCTTTGCCGGGATCGACTACGAGCAGATCATCCGTGCGGCCGAGCAGGAGGCCGACGTCATCCTCTGGGACGGCGGCAACAACGACCTGCCGTTCTACGAGCCCGCCCTCCACATCGTGCTCGTCGACCCGCTTCGCCCCGGCCACGAGGACAGCTACCACCCCGGCGAGGCCAACCTCCTCATGGCGCATGTCGTCGTCGTCAACAAGTGCGACAGCGCCCGACCGGAGGACATCGAGGCGGTCGAGCACACGGTCCGCCGGCTCAACCCCAAGGCCACGGTGCTTCGCGCCGACAGCCCCGTGACGATCGACGATGTCGGGGTCGTGGCGGGCAAGCGGGTCATCTGCATCGAGGACGGGCCGACGCTGACGCATGGCTCGATGAGCTACGGCGCGGCGGTCGTCGGCGCCCGCGCGGCTGGCGCCGAGGAGATCGTGGACCCTGGCCCCTACGCCGTCGGGTCCCTGGCGTACACCTACGCGAAGTACCCGAATGCCACGGGGATCCTCCCTGCCATGGGCTACGGCGAGGCCCAGGTGCGCGACCTCGAGGCGACGATCGAGGCGACGATCGCAGCGACGGGTGCCGATGCCGTCGTGTCGGGCACGCCCATCGACCTGGGGCGGATCCTCAGCGTGAGCAAGCCGCTCGTGCGGGCCCGTTACGAGCTGCGTGAGCACACCCCGGGCGGGCTCGAAGCGGCGGTTCGTGAGGTGCTCTCCCGAACCACGACTCTTGGATCACAGACGAGGGCCGCCGCTCGCTGACGACGCGTATCGTCAATAGCGTCAGGGTTTCTTCTTGGGGGTCATCATGAGACCACGTCACATCGTCTCGCTGGTCATCGGCATCCTTCTCCTGGCCCCGGCGCTGGGACTGCTCATCGGTGGTGGCGCCATCGGCGTCTATGAATTGGCCGCCCGGGACGACAACGGGTGGCACGCGGTGGACGTCGACCGGCTCCAGTCCGAGGGCGCCGCCGTCACGACGGGTGACGCCGCCATCGACTTCCGGGGCCCGGCCGGCCTCGTCAACTGGATCGACCTCGACTTCAGGTTCCGGGCCACCCCGGTGAACGGCCAGGAGGCTTTCATCGGGGTTGCGCCGACGGGTGAGCTCAACGCCTACCTCGGCAACGTCAGGCGAGACGAGGCCGTCATCGTCAACTGGAACGGGACCGTGCGGTACCGGCAGGTCGCCGGTACGGTCGCTGCGGTTGCCCCGCCGGCCTCGCAGGACTTCTGGGTCGCGCAGGCCACCGGGCCCGGTACGCAGGAGCTGACCTGGACGCCTACCACGGGGCGCTGGTCGGCCGCGTTCCTCAACGCCTCCGGTGAGCCGGGCGTCGCGATGAACGTCCAGGCCGCCGTCCGCTCGGGCGCCCTCCCCGGCATTGCCATCGGGCTCCTCGTGGCCGGGATCGTGCTGGCGGTCATCGGAACCATCCTCGTCGTCTATGCCGTGTCGAACCGGCCCCCGACCTCCGGTGCGGCCCCTGGCGGTAGCCCCGTGCCGCTCGCGGCAGCGGCGCCACCGCCTTTCGCCACGGCGCCACCGCCTGTCGGCGCGCCACCGCCAGCCGTCGCGGCGCCTCCGCCTGACGTGCGGGCTGACGCCGCCACCATGGACGCGGCCAAGCCCCACCCGCTGGTGCTCGAGGCCCGGCTGGCCCCGGACCTGTCCAGATGGTTGTGGCTGGTCAAGTGGTTCCTCGCGATCCCGCACTTCATCGTGCTGTTCTTCCTGTGGTGCGCCGTCGTGGTCACCACGATCATCGCGTGGTTCGCCATCCTCTTCACGGGTCGCTACCCGCGCAGCCTCTTCGACTTCAATGTCGGGGTGCTGCGCTGGACCTGGCGGGTCTCGCACTACTGCGGGACCGGTGGCCTGGGCACGGATCGATATCCGCCGTTCACGCTCGATGCGCTACCGGACGATGACACACGGCTGACGGTCGACTACCCCGAACGCCTCTCCCGCGGCCTGATCTTCGTCAAGTGGCTCCTGCTGCTGCCGCACTGGATCATCGTGGCCCTCATCAGCGGGACCCAGTCCCGCACGGACGAGAACGGCGTTCAGGTCGGGGGCTGGCCGGGCATCCTGGCGCTGATCACCCTCGTTGCCGGAGTGGTGCTGCTCTTCAACGGCACACCGAACCGGGGACTCTTCGACGTCATCGTCGGCCTCAACCGGTGGACCACCCGGGTCGGGGTCTATGCGCTGCTCATGACCGACGTGTACCCGCCGTTCCGTTACGACGGCGGCGGTACCGAGCCCTGGGTCCACACGCCCCCCGGGCCCGGAGCGCCGCCGATCGAGGCGGCCCCACCGGGTGCTGCAGCGACACTTCCGCCGCCGGGTAGCCCGATGGACCCGCCACGCCGTGAGCAGGTGCAGCCATGACCACCCACGTCACTCACACCGGCCCGTCCGTCGCCGGGAGGCGTGCCGGCTACGCGGTGGCCATGACCGTCAACCTGGTCCTGCTCTTCCTCGTCAACGTGACCCCCGGCTGGCAGGCGGTGCCCTTCCTCACGGAGAACACGACCGACGTGCTGCTGCTGGTGAACCTCTCGATGGGTGCCGCCGTGGTCGCCAACGCGGTGTACTCGGTCCTCGACCCGCCATGGGTGCGGGCGCTCGGTGACGCGGTGACCACGTCGGTGGGACTCGCTTCGCTGGTCCGGATCTGGCAGGTGTTCCCGTTCGAGTTCGACACCAGCTCGGTGCCGTGGGACCTGGTGGCCCGTTGGGTGATCGGGATTGGCATCTTCGGGTGCGTCGTCGCGATCATCGTGGCGCTCGTGCGGTTCGTCCGAGCGCTGGTGGCCGAGGCGGACCGCTGAGCGGGGCGTCGGCCCGCTTCGACGGCGCCGACCTCGACCGGATGGTCAGGGGTCGCGTGCCGGCGCGCTCGCAGCCCTGAGGACCCGCGACCGGTGGAGGTCGGCCACGGGACCCGCCGCGATGCCGCCACGCACCGCTGGGCGTGTCATCTCTCGCGACCATTTCGTGTCAGGGCAGCAGATCCGCTGCTCCGTCGGAGTGGAATGCGTCCCATCGTCCTCCCTTCGGTCGCGTCCGCGTACTGGGACTTGGCCTAGTCTTTCGTCGGGGAGGTTGTGATGGATCACAGTTCAGTCGTTGCGCTGTCGTGGCGTCAGACATCGGTTGCCCTTCGTGGGCGGCCTCTCGCGGAGGCCTTGGAGCAGCACCGGGACGAACTGGCCGCGGCGATACTGAGCCGGCTCCGTGCCGACCTCGCGAGCTACGCCACCTTGGCGAGCACCGAGCCCGAGGGTCCGGTGATCGACATGGCCCGGCTGTTCCTCGGCTACTACATCCATGCCTTCCGCCGCCGGGAGCTGCCCACGGAGGAGATGCTCGCCCCGGTGCGGAGGGCTGCGGAACGGCGGGCCAGCGGCGGCGTCCCGATGGAGGACGTGATGTCCGCCTTCCACCTGGCTGCTGGAACCGTCACCGACGAGGTCGCCAGGCTGGCAGGTGCCGTCGACGCCGGAGCCGCCGTCGCCGTCCAGTCCTTCGGGTTCGACCTCGTGCGCGTCGTCGCCGTCGCCGTTGCGACCGGCTACACCAGCGAGCGACAGTCGATCCTCGGCGAGGAGCTGGCCACCCGACAGACGTTCGTCGCGGACCTGCTCGACGGCACGGCGACCGATGAGTCGGCGCTTCGCGCCGGCGTCCGCCTACCCGCCGCCTACGTCGTCGCCGCGTTCTCGCTCGGGGAGCGGGACCTCCCGGGGGACGACGGTGGTGTGCGCCGCGCGATCCGACGTATCCAGCAGGAAGCAGCCCGGATCGTCGACGAGCCCGTGCTCTGGGCATCACCTCGCTCCGGATGGATCGCCTTCGTGCCCCGCCCGGCCGGTCCGGACTGGTTGTCGATGGAGGACCGGGTCTGGTTGGCCGTGTCACACCGGGAGGTGCAGGCGGTCGTCGACCTGCCCATCTACACGGGATGGGCTGCGGCCGCACCCCAGGACGTGTCCGAGGCGGCCAGGCTGGCGAGGGAGGTGTGTGACGTCGTCCGGGCAACCCACCGCCCGCCCGGGATCTACTCCCTCGACGACGTCCTCGTCGACTACCAGCTGACAAGACCCAGTGCGGCGAGGGAGCGCTTCAAGGAGATGCTGAGGTCGTTGCTGGGCCGGCACGAGCTGCTCCAGACCCTGCGCACCTACCTCGAGACCGGGCGCGACCGCAGACGGACCGCCCAGCTGCTGCACCTGCACCCGAACAGCGTCGACAACCGGCTCCGACGCTGTGCGGATCTGTCCGGCCTCGACGCGACCGACGCCGAGGAGGCCATCGTCATCCGGGCGGCCCTGCTCGCCTGGCATGCTGACAAGCCGATCCAGCCGATCTAGCCGTTGGCTCCGGCGGGCTCCCTCAGCCGGCCGGCCCTCACCCGATCGGCAACCCGGACACGTCCAAACTGACGGCCTCGTACTTCGCGTCGACGTGCGAGAACGTGATCATCGCTCGCCCGGCGTGCGGATGGTCACGCTTTGTGCCGTGCCCGATCGGGCACGGCCCAAACCACGCCAGCCACCCCACGAGGGGCCGTATGCCGCTGAGCCGGCTCAGCGGCATACGGCACAGTGGGTGCCCCTTCGCCTCGAGAAGGGAAGGGAGGTCAGCGGTCCGCCGGCGAGGGCATGGCCTGCGTCGGCAGTTGATCGGGGTCCAGCGCCTCCTCGGGCGCACCCCCGAGCGCTTGGGCGAGTCCAAGTGCGAGTCCCGCCACCTCCACGTCGCCGAGACCCAACCGCACCGCCACGGCGGCTGCGTTGGGCGGTCGGTCGGTCGGGCTCTTCTGCAGGCAGTCCCGGATGACCTGGGCGAGGTCCTCGGGGACGTCGTCGGGCAGCGGCGGTGGCGACTCGTTGAGGTGGCTGAGAGCCGTGGCGATGGGCGTGCCGCGATCGAAGGGGCGGCTGCCCGAGAGCATCTCGTGCCCCACGACGCCGAGCGCGTAGAGGTCGCTGGAGCCGGTGGCGGGCTGGCCCATCGCCTGCTCCGGGCTGATGTAGTTGGGCGTGCCGAGCATCTCGCCGTGCTGGGTGTGCCCGGACGCGTCGAGGGCACGCGCGATGCCGAAGTCGGTCAGCTTCACGACGCCGTCGGGTCGCACGAGGATGTTGGCCGGCTTGACGTCGCGGTGGATGACGCGGGCCTCGTGCGCGACGGCCAGGGCCAGGGCCGCCTGTCCGAGGATGGACCTCACCTCAGCCGGGGGGAGCGGCCCGCGCTCACGGAGGATGGCCGACAGCGGCTCACCAGCGACGAGCTCCATGACGAGGTAGGCCAGGCCGTCGTCCTCGCCGTAGTCGAAGACCGTGGCGATGTTGTTGTGGTTGAGGCCAGCGGAGTGGACGGCCTCGTCACGGAAGCGCAGGGCGAAGAGCTTCTCGTGCTTGGAGTCGGGCCGCATGATCTTGATCGCGACCGTGCGCTTGAGGACCTCGTCGTTGCCGGCCCAGACGTCGGCCATGCCGCCAGAGGCGATGCGGCTCTCGAGCCGGTACCGGTCGCCGAGGACGAATCCCTCGTGGAGTCGGTTCATATCACGGGCACCCGTGGCCTTTCGGACGGAAGGTGCACGTCGTTTGACATCTCAGGGGCCTTCGTCAGCGGGAATCATACGCGAGCGTTTTGGGCGAATGGGGCTCCAGCACCAGGCTCGGGAGGCCGCCCACCCCCGGACTCGTACCCACCTCGCCTGCCACCAACCCACGTCGGCAAGGGCGATATACGGAGATTGGCTACTCCGGTGACGACTCCCGGGGCCCCGAGGGCGCGTCGTCGTCGAAGGCCGAGTGGGTGTCGTCGGGCACGGTCGGCGTGGTCGGCTCAGGCTTGGGCTTGTGCTCGACGAGCTTGTCGATGCCCTTGTCGACCTGCGCGCGCACCTTGGTGACCGTGTCGGCGTGCTTGCCGCCGGTCTTTTCGTCGATCGTCTGCGTCGCCTTGTTGAGCGCTCCGTCGACCTTCTCGCGGTTCTCGGCCGCGTAGCCGGCGGCGAGGCCGAGCGCGGCCTTGACCACCTCAACCACGGCGTCGCCGAAGTCCTTGGCCTTGCCCTGAAGGTTGACCTCATCGGCCTTGTGCTTCATCTGCTCACCGAACGTCACCTGTGTCTCCTTACCCCGTGGGTGGACTCCTACTCGATGAACGGCCGCGCCGTGCTGGGCGTTCCCGGCGACGCCCGCGAGCCACTGCCGCCAGATGCGGACCGGGGTCCCGACGTGGCGGCGTCGACCCGGATTCTCCCGCCAGATAGGGACCGTGGTCCTGAACTGGGAGGGTCAGCGGAAGGCGGCCTCGCCCGTGAGGGCCTGGCCGATGACGAGCTGGTGGACCTCGGACGTGCCCTCGTAGGTGAGCACGGACTCGAGGTTGTTGGCGTGCCGCAGGACCGGGTACTCGAGCGTGATCCCGGCGGCGCCGAGGATCGTCCGGCACTCGCGCGCGATGGAGATGGCCTCACGCACGTTGTTGAGCTTGCCGAGGCTCACCTGGTTCGAGTGGAGGCGGCCCTCGTCCTTGAGTCTGCCGAGGTGGAGGGCGAGAAGCATGCCCTTGCCCAGCTCGAGGGCCATGTCGGCGAGCTTGGCCTGGGTGAGCTGGTACGCGGCGAGCGACTTGTCGAAGATCTCGCGCTCCTGCGCGTAGCTGATGGCCGTCTCGAGGCAGTCGCGGGCCGCGCCCAGCGAGCCGAAGATGATGCCGTAGCGGGCCTCGTTGAGGCAGGAGAGCGGACCGGACAGCCCGGCGGCCTCTGGCAGCATCGCGGAGGCCGGCAGGCGGACGTCGTCGAGGACGAGCTCGCTCGTCACCGACGCGCGCAGCGAGAGCTTCTTCTTGATCTCGGGCGCGGAGAAGCCGGGCGTATCGGTGGGGACGACGAAGCCGCGGATGCGGTCGTCGGTCTGGGCCCAGACGACGGCCACATCGGCGATGGAGCCGTTCGTGATCCACATCTTGGTGCCGGTCAGGACCCAGTCGTCACCGTCGCGCCGGGCCCGGGTGCGCATGCCGGCCGGGTTGGAGCCGAAGTCCGGCTCGGTGAGACCGAAGCAGCCGATCGCCTCGCCGGCCGCCATGCGGGGGAGCCACTCCTGTTTCTGCTCCTCGGAGCCGTGCTTCCAGATGGCGAACATGGCGAGCGACCCCTGGACCGACACGAGGGAGCGGATGCCGGAGTCGCCGGCCTCGAGCTCCATGCAGGCGAGGCCGTAGGCGGTGGCGCTCGTGCCCGCGCAACCGTAGCCCTCGAGGTGCATCCCGAGCACGCCCAGCTCGCCGAGCTCCTGGGCCAGCTCCCGCACCGGCAGGGCCCCGTCCTCGAACCACTGGCCGACCTCGGGCTTGATCTTGTTGTCCACGAAGTGGCGGACCGCGTCGCGGATGGCCCGGTCGTCCTCGCTGATGAGGCGGTCCGTGTCGAACAGGCGAAGCGGGGCGATGGGTGTGTGACGTGCCATGGATCGATCGTCTCTCGTCTCGGGGGCGCGCGGTGCGGTGCCGTCAAGTCATACCTAACAGTGTTTGGATGTTAACCTAACAATGTTAGTTTCGACAAGGGGAGGGCCATGCCGCGGCCACGCACGCCACTGCTCAGCCGGGAGCGCATCCGTGATGTCGCGCTCGAGCTCATCGACGAGCACGGGCTGTCGGCGCTCTCGATGCGCCGCCTTGCCGACGCCCTGGGGGTGCAGGCCGCGTCTCTCTACACCCACTACGCGACCAAGGACGACGTCCTCGACGCTGTCGCGAACAAGCTCATCGCGGAGGTCGACACGAGCGGCTTCGAGCAGGGCTGGCGCCAGGGATTGCTGACGTGGGCCCGCTCGTACCACGCCGCCCTCACGGCTCACCCCAACGCCGCGCCGATCATCGCCTCGGGGACCCAGCGCCGGGACGAGTTCCTCGCCATGGCCAACGCCGTCCACGGCGGACTCGTCGGCGCGGGGTGGCCGGCCCGGCGGGCCACGGAGATCTCCGGGGCCGTCAAGTACCTCGTCATCGGCGCCGCGTCCACACCGTTCGCCTCGGGATTCGCCGACGACGTGCAGGTCTACCTCGACCGCTACCCGCACCTCACGCAGGCGCACCGGTTGCGCTCGGACGCCGCTCGGATCGACCACGACAGCTTCGAGCTCGGCCTGCAGGCGCTGGTCCGCGGCCTCGAGCCCGGCCCCGGATAGGTTGGACCCGTGGATACCGACGCCGTCCTGACGCTGCTCAAGGACGTGGCCGAGGAGGTCATCAACCCGAGGTTCCGCGCCCTGGCCACCGGGAGAGATCCACGAGAAGAACCCGGGCGACCTCGTCACGGTCGCCGACCACGAGGCCGAGGTCCTCATCACCAAGGCCCTCAACGCCGCCTACCCGGATGCCGTTGTGCTCGGCGAGGAGGCGCACGCGGCTCAGGGCTTCCTGCTCGAGGCGTACGCCTCGGCGTCGCATGCGTTCACGGTCGACCCCGTCGACGGCACCAAGAACTTCGTGCACGGCTCCCCGGACCACGCCGTCATGGTGGGCGAGGTCCGCGACGGCGTGGGGGTCCGCGGCTGGATCTGGCAGCCTCAGCACGGGCTCGGGTACGTCGCCGAGCGCGGGGCGGGCGCGTACCGCAACGGCGAGCGCCTGCACCGGAGCGCCCCTGACCAGACCGCGCTGGCCGGGCGGACGTCGCGCCGCAAGTGGATCGGCAAGGCCTTCGGCGACCTCCCGCCGCTCACCCTGACGTGGGTCTCGTGCGGCATCGACTACCCCAAGCTCGTCGAGGGCGAGACCGACTACCTGCTCTACGGCTCGACCCGACCCTGGGACCACGTTCCCGGCTCGCTCCTCGTCCATGAGGCGGGCGGCCTCGTCGGGCGGACGGATGGCCAGTCCTACGGCGCCAGCGACATCGCGGCCCCAGGTTTGGTCGCCGCCGCAAGCCCAGCGGCATACGACCGCGTGGTTGAGGCGTTCAACGACACACCATGATGCCGTATGCCGCTGAGTCGGCTTGCGCTGCAACCAAGCTCGCGTGGGTGGCTCAGTCGCGCCCCGCGGAGAGCACGTCGGCGAGGTCGTAGCTGACGGGCTCCTCGAGCTGCTCGAAGGTGCACGACTCGGGGCTCCGGTCGTCACGCCACCGGACGAACTGGGCCGTGTGGCGGAAGCGGCTGCCCTCCATGTGGTCGTAGCGGACCTCGACGACCCGCTCGGGCCGCAGCGGCGTGAAGGAGAGATCCTTCTGGTTGTTCCATCGCGAGAACTCGGAGGATCGCGGCGTGCGCACGCCCTCCTCCGGCTTGGCCCAGTTCCACGGATGGTCGTCCCACTCGGCCACGAGCGGCTGCAGCTCCTCGTAGAGCTCACGCCGCCGGGCCATCGGGAAGGCGCCGATGACACCGACGCTGGCGAGGTTGCCCTCGGCGTCATGGAGCCCGAGGAGGAGCGAGCCGATCGCCTCGGCGTCGGTCTTGTGGGTGCGGTAGCCGGCGACGACGCAGTCGGCCGTGCGCTCGTGCTTGATCTTGAACATGAGCCGCTTGTCCGGCTCGTAGCGCACGTCGACCGGCTTGGCGATGACACCGTCCAGGCCGGCGCCCTCGAACTGCTCGAACCAGTCCTTGGCTTCGGTGCGGTCCGACGTCATCGCGGTGAGGTGGATCGGAGCCGCTGCCTTGGCGAGCGCCTGCTCCAGTGCGGCACGGCGCTCACTGAAGGGACGGCCGGTGAAGTCCTCGTCATCGAGCGCCAGCAGGTCGAAGGCGACGAAGCTCGCGGGTGTCTCGACGGACAGCTTGCGCACCCGCGACGCGGCCGGGTGGATGCGCTGCTGCAGCAGCTCGAAATCGAGACGGTTACCGTCCGTGGGGTCGATGAGGATGATCTCGCCGTCGATGACGGCCCGCTCGGGAAAGCTGGCCTTGACGGCCTCGACGATGTCCGGAAAGTACCGGGTCATCGGCTTCTCGTTACGGCTGCCGATCTCGACCTCGTCTCCGGAGCGGAAGATGATGGAGCGGAAGCCGTCCCACTTCGGCTCGTAGACGACCTCGCCCTTGACCGCGCCGAAGTCCTTGACCGCCTTGGCCAGCATGGGCGGGACCGGCGGCGGCACCGGGCCCCAGAGCTCACGCAGCTCGGCGTCGCGCTCGGCCTTGGGCGCCATGTAGTCGTCGTCGGACTTGTCCTGCCGACGCTTGCTCGGCTGGACGCGGGGTGGCTCGCCGGGCATCTTCGGGTAGTCGGGCGGGAAGTTCAGCTCACCGAGGCCGCGCTCGACGTCCTTGTCCCAGAGGGCAGTTGCATTCGCGACATCACCCACCGCGTCATCGATGCCAGCCCAGGCGTCACCGCGGTCGGCCACGAGCCCGGGGACGGTGCGGATCGTCAGCGCCCGCGGGTCGGTGTCGCGAAGCTCCTCCCACGTGACCGGTGTGGAGACCGGGCCGCCGGGCAGTGGTCGCGGTGAGTAGGCCGAGGCGATGGTCCGGTCCCGGCACGCCTGGTTGAAGTCGACGAAGATCCGCTCGCCCCGCTCCTCCTTCCACCACGACGTCGTCACGAGGTCGGGCAGGCGCCGCTCCAGCTCGCGGGCGATGCCGATGACACCGTGCCTGACGTCGAGGAACTCGTGGGTCGGTGCGATGCGGGCATAGACGTGGACGCCGCGGTTGCCGGACGTCTTCGCCCAGGCCGTCAGGCCGATCTCGGCCATGACCTCGCGCAGCGCGAACGCTGCCTCGACCGCGTCGCGGAAGTCACGCCCCGGCTGCGGGTCGAGGTCGATCCGCAGCTCGTCCGGGTTGTCGACGTTCGCCGTGCGCACCGGCCAGGGGTGGAAGGTGATCGCGTTCATCTGCACGGCCCACATCGCGCTCGCGACCTCGTCGAAGACGAGCTGCAGGTGCTTGCGGCCGGACGGGTAGGTGCACATCACCGTGCGCGTGAACTCGGGCACGCCCTTGGGCGGGTTCTTGCTGAAGAACTCCTCGCCCTCGATGCCCTCCGGGAATCGCTGGAGCGTCACGGGCCGGTCGCCGAGCGCGCGCAGGAGCGGATCGCCCACCGCGAGTATGTAGTTGGCCAGATCCAGCTTGGTGACGGGCTCGCCGTCAGCCATCCCTCGTGCGGGCCAGAGCACCCGGTCAGGGCTGGAGATCCGCACGTCGCGGACCGTGCCGTCTGGGCCGGGGACCTCGAGTACCGCTGGCTTGGCGCTCACGGCTTGATCGTATGCCGCTGTGCTCGCCCCCAGCGAAGACATACTCCCGCTCCTCCCGCCCTCGAAGTCGAGTGCGCAGTTCGCGCCCGAGTGACCGTCGCCCTCTCGGTCGAGAGTGCTCAGTCAGCGCCGGAGTGATCGTCGTCCTCTCGGTCGAGTGTGCAGTCCGCGTCGCTTCCGCCTTGTCAGCTTGGTGATTCGGCCGTGCGCGCGGGGACGGCACACAACGAGGAAGGCGCATTCACGCGGTGGGTTGGGTGCGCCACGAGGTGACTTGGCCTGGAGCTGGGTGGCTGGCCAGCCAGGCGAGTTCGCGGCGGGCTCTCGCCCGGCCGTCGCCCTCATCGATGAGGACGAAGACGTCAGGACGTTCTGCTCGCCGACAGCGGCGGGTGTGGGGGTGGCTTGCCAGTTCCTCTGCAAGTGTGGCCGGGTCTTGGCCGTACCATCGCGCCAGCTCGGCCAAGTCCACAACCCCTTCGTGCTACCCGGCCACAGCCCGGCTCATCAGCCGTTGTGGTGCGCGTTCCTGCTCAGATTCAACGACGATACTGCGGTCCTGGCTGAGCACACTCAACCGAGAGGGTGGGTCAGCCGCGCACGAGAAGGCTCACCACGTTCAGGAGCGCGATGCCGATGGCGGCCACGAAAGGGACGCGTCCCTTGGCAGTGACCGCGACGACCGCCAGGACCGTACACCCAGCGAGGAGGACGGCGGAGGTCGGGTCGAGTCCGGGTCCCACAGCGGCGACAACGGAGCCCGCCAGGAGGACGGCGGGCGCGACGACACGGACGACGGGTGCGCCCAGTCTGTGGGGGAGGCCTTGCACGCCAGTGGCGGCGTCGGCTGCAAGGTCAGGCAGTGCATTGAGGAAGTGCGCGCCGACGCCGAGCAGTCCACCGGTCACCATGACCCACGCGGGCGGCCACTCGGGCGTCGGGAGGGCGAGGGTGACGACGGCCGGAAGGATCGCGAAGGCCAGGGCGTAGGGGAGCGGTGAGAGCGGGGTTCGCTTGAACCAGAGGTTGTAGGCCCAGCCGGAAGCGACACCGAGCAGGAGGTGGACCGTCCCTGCGGCGATCCCGCAGGCGAAAGAGAGGAGGACACAGGCGGCGAGGGCGGTGATCGTCGTGATGCGCACGGTTCCCTCGGCGACGTCGCCGCGGGCGATCGGCTTGTCGCCGCGCCCGACGGCCCGGTCGCGTGAGGCGTCGATGAGGTCGTTCGACCAGCCGATCGAGAGCTGGCCGGCGAAAACGGCCGCGGTGACGAGCAGACCGCGGGGCAGCGTGTGTCCAGCCGAGGCGGCGAGCAGCGCAGTGAAGGTCGTGACCGCCACCGTAGGGCCCGGGTGGCAGGACAGCGCCAGACCGCGAATGGCCCCGACTGTCGACACGACTCGAGCGTAGAGCCCTGATCCACGGGACCTCTGGCTCTGGTGCTCGAGTCAGCAGAAGGGTCAGGACGCGGCCGCGTCCCAACTGCCTCCGGTACCTACCCGGATCGAAGGGGACCACCGCGTCACACCAGAGTGGGCAGGCACCCGTAGATGCGGCCCTTGCCGTGAGGGTGCTGACGTTGTCCGACCGCGACGGCGATCCTTGGCCGTTTGGGTGAGATTCCGGCCAAACGAGCAAGGATCGGCCCAGCGACCGGGCCTCGCCATGCCCCCATCGGCGCTGTGGCGCTTAGGCTGACGGCGTGAGCCACCTAGCGGCTGTCGAGGGCGTCCTGCCGGAGCACACCTACGCGCAGGCTGAGATCACCGCGGCGTTCGCCGGAGTGCTCGGCGCGGTCGGGTCCGGCCGGGAGGTGCTCGAGCGCCTCCACGCCAATGCCGGTGTCAGCCAGCGGCACCTCGCGCTGCCCCTCGAGCGGTACTGGGAGCTGGCCGACTTCGGCGAGGCCAACGATGAGTTCATCCGCGTCGCCACTCAGCTCGGCGCCCATGCCGTGACCAAGGCCTTGGCTGCTGCAGGGGTCGGTCCCCGGGAGGTCGACCTCATCGTCTCCACGACGATCACCGGGCTCGCCGTCCCGTCGCTCGAGGCGCGTATCGCCGCAGAGATCGGCCTGCGTGATGACGTCAAGCGCGTGCCGCTCGTGGGTCTCGGGTGCGTCGCCGGCGCCGCCGGCATCGCCCGGGTCCACGACTACCTCCTCGGCCACCCGGACGACGTCGCCGTCCTCCTCTCCGTCGAGCTCTGCAGCCTCACGGTCCAGCGCGACGACGCATCGCTCGCGAACCTCGTCGCAAGCGGCCTGTTCGGGGACGGCGCCGCAGCGGTCGTCATGGTGGGGTCCGGCCGTGCCCCCGGCCTGGCCGCCGGCCAGCCCCGCGTCGTGGCCACGCGGAGCAGGCTCTACGCCGACACCGAGCGAGCCATGGGCTGGGACGTCGGCGCGACGGGATTGCGCATCGTCCTGGGCGTCGAAGTGCCCGACCTCGTCCGCACCAACGTCCGTGGTGACGTGGACCGTTTCCTCGGCGACCACGGACTGACCCGTGCGGACATTGGCTGGTGGGTCGCCCATCCCGGCGGCCCCAAGGTGCTCGAGGCGATGGAGGAGGCGCTCGAGGTCGGCCGAGACGCGCTCGTCGTCACCTGGCGCTCGCTCGACCAGATCGGCAACCTCAGCTCGGCGTCAGTCCTGCACGTCCTTGCCGACACGTTGCGTGACCGGACCCCGGAGCCCGGCAGCTGGGGCCTGCTCCTCGCCATGGGACCGGGCTTCTGCCTCGAGCTCGTGCTGCTCCGTATGGCGGGCTGAGGTGCTGACGGACGTGTCGGATCTGTCGCAGTGGCTGTTCACCGGCCTCGTCGTCCTCGTCGGGCTCGAGCGGCTCGCCGAGCTGGTCGTGTCGAAACGCCATGCGGCGTGGGCCTTCTCGCGTGGCGGGGTCGAACGAGGCCAAGGCCACTACCCGTTCATGGTCCTCCTGCACACCGGGCTACTCGTCGGCGCCGTCGTGGAGGTGTGGGTCGCCGATCGGCCGTTCTTCCCGGCCCTCGGCTGGTCCATGCTCGCCGTCGTCCTCCTCTCGCAGGCCCTCCGGTGGTGGTGCATCGCGACCCTCGGCCACCAGTGGAACACCCGCGTCATCGTGGTCCCCGGGTTGCCGCTGGTCCGCCGCGGCCCCTACCGGCTCGTGCCGCACCCGAACTACGTCGCCGTCGTCGCCGAGGGCCTCGCCCTCCCGCTCGTCCACACAGCCTGGGTCACCGCCCTCGTCTTCACGATCGCGAACGCTGCCCTGCTCGCGGAGCGGATCCGCGTCGAGAACCAGGCGCTGCGCGAGCTCGCGGCGACACCATGACCGAGCAACCCGGCACGGTCGACGTGCTCGTCATCGGCGGCGGGCCGGTCGGCCTCGCCACGGCCCTCTACGCCGTGCGTCGTGGACTCGTCCCGATGGTCGTGGAGCCGCGTAGCGGAGTCATCGACAAGGCATGCGGAGAGGGTCTGATGCCAGGTGGTCTGCAGGCCCTGCTCGACCTGGGCGTCGACGCACCCGGCCACGACCTACGGGGGATTCGCTATCTCGCCGGCGGACGTGGCGCGGAGGCGGACTTCGCCGCCGGCCTGGGCCGCGGCATCCGGCGCACCACGCTGCATGCCGCGCTGCTCCACGCGGTCGCCGAGGCCGGGATTGACGTCCAAACCCTCGCAGCAACGGGAATGTCCCAGGACGACGCTGGCGTCACGGTCCTCACCGAGACGAGCGGTGCACGGGGCCCGACCCTTCGCGCGCCCTGGGTCGTCGCCGCCGACGGCCTCCATTCACCCACGCGACGGTTCCTCGGACTCGACCGCGGGACGCAGCCCGGACTCGCGCACCTGCGCACCACGAAGCGGTATGGGCTGCGACAGCACTACCGCATCGCGCCGTGGGGGAACCATGTCGAGGTGCACTGGAGTGCGTCCGGCGAGGCCTACGTCACCCCGGTGGCGGACGACCTGGTCGGGGTTGCCGTCCTGACCCAGCGTCGCCAGACGGCCCAGGACCATCTGGAGGGCTTCCCGGAACTGCGTGATCGACTCGCCGACGCGCCTGTCGTGACGTCGCTGCGTGGCGCAGGACCCTTTCACCAGAGAACAACCCGGCGGGTGGCCGGCCGTGTCCTGCTCGCCGGCGACGCGAGCGGCTACGTCGACGCCTTGACCGGCGAGGGGATCTCGCTGGGCATGGCCCATGGCCGAGCCGCCCTGGCGGCGATCGCAGCCGGGGACCCCCAGTCCTATGAGCGTTCCTGGCGGGCGGCCACCCGGCGCTACGCCCTGCTGACCCGCAGCCTCGTCCAGGTGAGCCGTCCCTCTTGGGGTCGGCGCCTCGTCGTGCCCGCAGCCGCCGCCCTGCCGGCCGTCTTCCGGGTCGCCGTCAACGAGCTCGCGAGGCCGGTCCCATGACGGCCGACGAGCTCGTCGTCCTCCTGTCACCGGACGGCGAGGCGATCGGCACCGCGCCCAAGGCGACCGTCCATCACGCCGAGACCCCGCTGCACCTCGCCTTCTCCGCCTACCTGTTCAACGACCGCGGCGAGCTCCTCCTCACCCAGCGCGCCCTCGACAAGGCCACCTTCCCGGGCGTCTGGACCAACTCGGTCTGCGGGCATCCCGCCCCCGGCGAGCGCCTGCCCGACGCTGTGCGCCGCCGCGCCGCGGATGAGCTCGGTCTCGAGGTGCGCGACCTCCGCCTCGTCGTCCCTCGCTTCGCCTACCGCGCCGAGATGGGCGGCGTCGTCGAGTGGGAGCAGTGCCCCGTCCTCGTCGGCCGGGTCGACGGTGACCCCGCGCCGAACGGCGACGAGGTCGCCGAGACGGCTTGGGCGGACTGGCACGAGTTCGCGGGCGACGTCCTCGCCGGTCGACGCCAGATCTCGTCGTGGTCCCGCGAGCAGGTGGAGCAGCTCAGCCGACTCGGCCCCGAACCCGACACGTGGCCGACCGCGGACCCCGCAGACCTGCCCCCCGCGCTGCCGCGCGACTGAGCGTCCGAGCGGGAGCGAGCCCAGCGGCATACAGACCATGTCGTATGCCGCTGGGCTGACTTCGCTTCGAGTGTGCGCTCGTTGCCCACTCGAGTGAGGGGTGGCCGTGCGTCCGTGCTCCCGCTCACGACGCGACAGTGAGGCGATGCGCCGCCGCGGCGTCGAGCCGGATGCTGAAGTGCTGCTCCAGCACCCGGGCGACGTCCGCAGCCGGGACGTCGCGCTCCGACCGCACGCCGTCCTCGGTGGTGATGAGCCGCCGGGCCCCCGCTGCCAGGCTCAGCGTCACGCGACCGCTCTCGGTGACGCGCGATGCCACCCGCTTCTGCGTGAAGTGGCTCTGCGGGGACGTCTGCTGCCACCGGTTCCGGTCCTCGAACTCGGCCATCCGACGGGTCCTGGTCGAGAAGAGGTACTGGGCCTCCCAGCCGTTGCCGTGGTCCTCGCAGTAGCCCCACCCGCCGTCCTCGGCGCGGGCGAGGCCGACGGCCTTCTCGCCTTCCTGCCGGCTGAAGCCGTCCTCCAAGGGCAGCGGCTCGAGGAAC
Source organism: uncultured Actinomycetota bacterium (assembly GCA_963754395.1). Taxonomy (GTDB): domain Bacteria; phylum Actinomycetota; class Actinomycetes; order Actinomycetales; family Dermatophilaceae; genus Intrasporangium. The sequence goes on from CAVWGJ010000028.1 coordinate 223,609, forward strand.
GCGTCGCCGAAGCCGACGTCCACGAGGTGGGGCTGCGACAGGTGTGGCGACGTGACGAGCAGCGCGAGGTGGTCGAATTCCTCGGTGGCCCCGCCGCCCTCGGTGGTCACACGGGCGCTGAGGAGGTCAGCGGCATACCCCAAGCTCCGCAGCAGCATCGCGAAGAGGCCATTGAGCTCGTAGCAGTACCCGCCGCGGCCCTCGCGGAGCACCTTGTCCACCAGCGCGTCGTGGTCGAGGCGGATCGGCCGGCCGAGCGCGATGTCGAGGTTCTCGAACGGCACGTGGGTCAGGTGCGCCTGCTGGAGGCCGGCGAGGGCCTCGCTCGTGGGTGCGGCAGGTGCCGGCACGCCGAGGCGGCGGAGGTATGCCGCTGAGTCCCCGGGTGCGAGAGTCAACTTCATGGTGGGCTGGGTTTCTGGCGCCTTCACGTGACCATCGTGGAAGCTCAAGTCGACGTGACGTCAAGGCCCGGACGGCTGCGACGGCAGGTGGAGCGCGATCCCGACGAGCGTGACGCCGCGGCCGTCCTGCTCCCAGTCGCTCGTCTCGAGGAGTGCATCCGCCGAGAACAGGACGGCGGCTGGATCCCGGGTGGGGGCGGGCAGCGGGCCTCGCTGGACCAGAACGGTGCCGTCGTCGAAGCGGACCTGCACCTCGATGCGGCGAGGAAGGCGCAGGTCCGCGCCGAGCCGCTCGAGCGCCCGCGACACCTGCGCGGCGAGTGCGGAGCGCACGGTCGAACGCGTGCGCGTCGACGGCAGCGACCTGCTGGCGCCGACGGACCTGCGGGCCGTCGGCAGACGGATCGTCGCGTCGTCGGTGCCGGTCGCGATCGACACGAGCCGACGGGCCATCGCGGTGGAGATTCCGTGCGCGCGCAGGTCCTCCTCGCTCGCGCCCCAGAGGTCGCTGACTGTGACGAGGCCGGCGGCATGGAGCTTCCCGTACGTCGTGGGGCCGACTCCCCACAGGTCATCGAGCCGGAGGCGCGGTCGGAGCCGCTCCTCCAGGGCGGCGTCGACGACGACGAGCCCGTCCGGCTTGGCCCGTCGGCTCGCCAGCTTCGCGATGAGCTTGGTGCGGCCAACGCCCACGCTCACCGGCACGCCCACCAGGGCGCGGGCCGCGGCGCGCAGCGCTCGGGCCAGTCCGGCCGGGTCTCCCCGGTCACGCCCGGTGACGTCGAGGAACGCCTCCTCCATCGAGCCCGGCTCGACGAGCGGGGTGAAGCGGCGGAACACCTCGAACAGCCGGGCCGAAGCTTCCTCGTAGACCTCGGGCCGGTACGGGACGACGACTACCTCTGGCCAACGTCGACGGACCTGGCCGAGCGGCATCCCGGCGTGGACGCCCAGCGCCCGCGCCTCGTACGACGCGCACGCGACGACCTGCTCACCCACCGCGAGAGGTCGTCCACGGAGCCGGTCGTCGTCGCGCTGCTCGACCGACGCGAGGAACGCGTCGCCGTCGGCGTGGAACAGGACCTTTGTCACGCCACCACCCTTGCGGTCACCACTGACAGCACGGCTGACAGCCGAGTCCGGGACGTTGGACCTTCCATCCGGGGCGTTGGGCCAGCAGGCTGGAGAGAGCGCCCGTCCGGGTGCAGTCCTTGAAGGAGGACCGATGAACATCTCAGAGCTGCTCAAGACATCCGACGCGATCTCCGTCCGCAGGGTGTACGGCGAGCCCTACGAGAAGGATGGCCTCACGATCATCCCGGCCGCGAAGGTCTTCGGCGGGGGTGGCGGCGGAGGGGGCCACGACGACGAGAAGCACCAAGAGGGCGAGGGAGGTGGCTATGGCCTGGGTGGCCGGCCTGCCGGGGCCTACGTCATCCGCGGTAGTGAGGTCAAGTGGGAGCCCGCCGTCGACCCCAACCGGATCGTGACTGTGCTCGGCGTCGTCGTCGCCATCTACCTGCTGGTCCGGCCGCGGGTCGCCAAGGTCAAGGCGCGGGCGGCGCGGCGCCGCTGACTCCCGAGAGTCGCCAGCGAGGTGCACGGCACCTCGCGCTCTGGCGAGGTCGCATCCTCTGGAAGGATCGGCACGGTGACGGAGTCCACGACGCATATCCCGTCGGCGCGGCCACGGCGCCAGCGGATCGCAGACACGCTGGCGATGCTGGTCCGCGAGGTCGACTGCTGGGTCGCGACGAGTGACCCGGACACGGGTGCGCCGCAGCTCGTGCCGTTGTCCTTCGTCTGGGACGGCAGGACCGTCCTGCTCTCCACGGGCGCGTCAAGCCCGACCGGACGTGCGCTCGTCGCGACTGGTGGCCTCCGGCTCGCGTTCGGTGCGACCCGGGACGTCGTCATGGTCGACGGCGACGTCGAGGTGATCGACGCCGCGGACCTGTCGACGGAGGAAGGCGATCGGTTCGCCCTGCGCACGGGCTTCGACCCCAGATCCCTTCGGACGCGCTACCTCTACTTCCGGGTGCGGCCGACGCGGATCCAGGCGTGGCGCGAGGAGAACGAGCTCGCCGAGAGGGACCTCATGCGTGACGGAGCCTGGCTCGACGACTGACCACGGGACCCCGCTGCAGTCAGCGCAGCGTCCGGTCGAAGAGCTCGCGCAGTGCCGCGAAGTGGCGCTCCGTGGCAGCTTCGTCGTAGACCAGCGTGTCGGCCATCGTGTAACCGTGGGCCGTGCCCTCGTAGATCTCGTTCGTCGCGGTGAGGCCGGCGTTGCGCAGGGCCTCGTCCAGCCGCGCGACAGCGTCGGCATTCATCGACGCGTCGTGGTCCGCGTGCCCGAAGACGAACTCCGCACGGGCAGCGGCGAGCCCGAGGTGTGGGCTGTCGGCGGCATCACTCGCGAGGCCGCCGCCATGGAAGCCTCCGCATGCCGCGACGACGTCTGGGTGCGCACACGCAGCGCGGACAGCGAGCCGCGCCCCCATGCAGTACCCGACGACTCCGACCGGCGTTCTCACCTCGGGCCTGGAGACGAGCTCGTCGAGGTAGGCGGCGATGTCGCGCAGGGCGAGCTTCGTCGTCAGGCCTGAGATCCGCGGCCGGACACCCTTGAAGAAGTCGGCGCGCTTCTTGTCTGAGTCGAGCGGTCCGACGGGGGAGGTCTCCGCAGCAGTTCCGTTGCGGTAGAAGACGTTCGGTGCCAGGACGACATTACCCCAGGAGGCGATGCGGTCGGCCATCTCGACGATCCGGGGTCGCAGGCCGATGGCGTCCATGAAGAGCAGGACGCCTGGGAGCGATACGTTCTCGTCAACGCCGGGAGGGCGAGAGAGCCACGCCTCGGCGGTCCCATCCGGGGTCCTCACCTCGATCATCACGATTGCGACCCTAGCCCGGCCAATCCCCGGCCGACGTTTCGACCCATCGTTATTACCGTCGCACGTAGGTCACGACTCGCCTAGCATGTTCACAGTGACCACATTCGTTCTCGTGCCCGGTGCCGGTGGTGCAGCCTGGTACTGGCACCGCGTCGTCCCGCTCCTCATCGAGGCCGGCCACGAGGCCATTGCCCTCGACCTGCCGGCTGACGACCCGGCGAGCGGCCTGCCCGAATATGCCCGCCTCATCTCCGATGCGGTCGGCTCACGGTCCGACGTCGTCCTCGTCGCCCAGTCCCTCGGCGGGTTCTCCGCCACGCAGGCGGCGGCCTCGGGCGAACACCCAGGCCTCCGCGCGCTCGTCTTCGTCAACGCGATGATCCCGGACCCGGGTGAGACGGCAGGTGACTGGTGGACCCACGTCGACCAGGAGAAGGCCATGCGAGCGGCCGCTGAGGCCGGTGGCTGGCCGGCGGAGTTCGACCTGGAGACCCACTTCACGCATGACGTACCGCCCGAGGTCCTCGCGTCCGGAGCCGACCACCAGCGGGATGAGACCGACACCGCCTTCGCCGCACCGTGCGACTTCACCGAGTGGCCGCCCATCACCATCCGCGTCGTTGCCGGCCGGGACGACCGCTTCTTCCCCGTGGCGTTCCAGCAGTGCATCGCGCGCAAGCGGTTCGGGATCGAGCCGGACGTCCTCCCGGGGGGTCATCTCATGGCGCTCTCCCGGCCGGCCGAGCTGGCCGACTACCTGATCGCCATCTGATCGCCATCTGATCGGCCTCGTGTAACGACTCGCGAGAAATCGCGATGGACAGGTATCAGGGTGGAGTGTACGAGCTCTGGGCAGACGAGGGGAAAGTGGGCGCGGGGCCGGGGGGCTGGTCCCGCGCCCGCACTCGTCCCATACGAGACGAGGTGCATCATCACCGGATCGGAGCCGACCCCGGTGGACCGGGATGCGGCCGCAGTGATGTGGCAGGCCTACGCCGCGGCGCATCCCGAGGCCGGGTGCGCGTCCCCGGACTACACCGTCGAGCGGTTCGGCGACTCGGACGCGCTCGCCGATGAGCTGCTCGCCTGTGTGCTCGACGGACCCAAGCGGGCGACAGCGGCGCTCGTCGACGACTTCAGGGTCGAGGATGAGCCGCTGCCCAGGCTCGGCTCCCACTGGATCGCCTGCGACGGCTCCGGGAGGCCCCGCCTGGTCATCCGCTCCATGGAGCTGCGCATCGCGACCTTCGACGACGTGGACGCGGCCTTCGCCTACGACGAGGGGGAGGACGACCGAACCCTCGCGAGCTGGCGCGTGAACCATCGTCGATACTGGGAGCGCACCTGCGCTGCCCGCGGTGCCACCTGGTCCGAGTCGGACGAGATCGTCCTCGAGCGGTTCCGGGTCGTCTGGCCGCCGGAGCACGCCGACTGAGCGGGCGGTCAGGGGCCGCTGGACCGGGCCAGCCCCTTGGCTCGTGCCGGTCAAGAAGCGGCCTATCACCCGCTGCGGGTGATCCCATTCACTGGAGCCCGTGGGCACATTGAGTGCGATCGGCGCCTCGGGGCGCCACACGGAGGCCGGGAGGCGTCGAGATGACTGGAGCAGATGACATGAGCAACCCGCGCCCCGGCGTCCGGGCTGGGTCGGCGAGCGAGTTCAGCCTGTTCTTCCGTGTCATTCCCGGGCACGCCGACGAGCTGCGTGAGGCATTGACCGATCTACAGAACACGCCGGGCTACCGGCCGGGCGATTACGAGATGGCAATCGCCAGCATCCACGAGGCGAGGTTCGTGCTGTTCGACGATGAGACGCGCCTGCTGTTTGCCACGAGCTTCGACGGCTCCTGGGACGCTTACATGGAGGACTTCGCGGCCGGACCGCTGCAGCTGTTCGACCCCATCTTCCGCCACACCGAGGGGTACGCCGGACTGCCGGACGTCGCGGCGGTGAAGAGCTTCGTCATGGGCGCCCAGGTGACCGCGGCGGCGTACGCCCGAAACTACCCGGGAACGGTCAAGCAGCTGCGCAAGGCGAATCGCTTGAGGGCAGCGTTCGACACAGTGCTCGACGATCCCAAAGCCGAGGAGGCGCTGAGCCATCCGGCGCTGAAACCGCTGCTCGACGAGGCAGCGGACGCATAGGGCCGCCAAGGCTCTGTCTGGCAGGCGATAATCGTGTCGGATCACATCTCAGGGCCGCGGGCACTCGCGGAGCCCATCGCGGACATCACCGACGTCTACGCGTTCCCGAGCCCGGAGCGACCGGGTTGGCTCGTTCTGGTCATGAACACATTGCCGTTCGCGCCGGCGAATGGCGGGTTCTCCGATGGCCTGATCTACCGGTTCAGGCTTCGCCCGGTCGACGTCGATCGCATCGGGCGACGTGTCGGCGCGTCGGAGTCGCCGGAGTGGGTCATCGACTGTGTCTTCGATGCCCGTGCCGCGAACGGCGCCCAGCGAGGTCAGCTCACTCGCCCAAGCGGCGCGGTGACCTCGTTCGACCTGGGTGACGAGTCCGGGAGTGACGACGGGGCAGGCGTGCGCATCTTCGCCGGGCCTCGCTGGGACCCCTTCATCATGGACGCGCCCGCCGGCCTGCGAACCATCGCCGAGCAGCGACTCTCGTTCACCGATCCGGGGTCGATCTACCTCGACGGAAAGAACGTGCTCGCCCTGGTTGTCGAGCTCGACTGCGCCAGATTGCTCGGAAGGGTCGATCCGGTGGCCGTGGTCGCGGAGACGCTGACCCGCGGCACGTTCTCCGTGCGAATCGAACGGGTCGGGCGCCCGGAGGTGAAGAACCTGCTCCTGGGACCGAAACAGTTCGACCAGGTGAACCGGGACCTCGAGATCAGGGACTTGTACAACATGGAGGACGCCTTCCACCTCGGCAGCTCCTACGCCGGTGCCTACCGAGCCAGGCTGCACGCGAACCTGACGTTCTGGGACGGCCTCGACGGAGTGGTGCAGTGGCCGGTCGATGCGTCAGGGGCGCACCCCCTGACCGGGCTCGTCCTTGCCGACTACCTGGTCGTCGACCCCTCACAACCGTACGTCGAGCACGGATCCTTCCTCGAGATCGAGCGCGCCGTCATGTCCGGTGACCTGCCGCGGACCTGCGGCGGCCGGGCGCTCAACGATGACGTCATCGATGTCCTGTACAACCTCTGGATCAACGCGGGCTCCGGTCCGGTGATCAGTGACGGTGTCGACGCGTCGAGCCGCCCGGCGTCGACCATCTTCCCTTACCTCGCGCCACCCAACCCGGATCCACCGGTGCCACCCGAGCACCTTTGACCATCGTGACGCACCAGGAGGCAAGCATGGGCAGCGAGCAGCAGGTGGCCCTTGAAGTCGACGACATCCAGGCTGGAGCGCTCCGTGAGCGCCCGTCGCCGTACGTCGGCCGCTATCTCCTCCTTCGCCTGCACGACGCTGAGGAAGGGCGCGAGCTCGTGCGGCGTCTGCACGCCCTGCTGGCCGCCGAGAACCGGGCCCAGCACTCGGACCCGCTGGCGTGGGTGACCGTCGCGTTCACCCATGCGGGACTGGCCGCGCTCGGCGTGCCGCAGTCGACGTTGGACAGCTTCCCTGACGAGTTTCGCGAGGGGATGGCGCGCCGCGCCAGCGAGCTGGGCGACGTCGGTGCGAGCAGCCCCGAGCACTGGGAGTGGCCCTTGGGGACCGATGCCGTGCACGTCGCCGTCTCCGTGCTGGCGCCGGACGAGCAGCGTCTGAGGGCCGTGGCGGATCGTGCCCGGGACAGGTACGAGGACCTCCCCTCGGTGGAGGTGGTCTGGCGGCAGGACTGCTACCAGCTGCCGACGGGGCGCACATCGTTCGGCTTCAAGGACGGCATCGGCAACCCCGACGTCGAGGGAAGCGGGCTGCCCTTGCGCAACACCGCGGAGCGACCGATCAAGGCCGGCGAGTTCATCCTCGGCTACCCCGACGAGACCGGGTCGCTCCCCCCGATGCCGGATCCGGAGGTGATTGGGCGCAACGGGACCTACCTGGTCTTTCGCAAGCTGCGTACCGACGTCGCGGCCTACCGCCGCTACCTCCGAGAACGTGCCCATGACCGCGAGGAGGAGCGTCTCCTCGCCGCCAAGATGGTCGGGCGGTGGCCGAGTGGTGCTCCGCTGGCCCTGGCACCTGACGCTGATGATCCGGACCTTGGCGTGGATCCCTCACGCAACAACTCGTTCGGCTACCGCGACGACCTTCGAGGCTTCAAGTGCCCCGCGGGCGCGCACGCCCGCCGGGCCAACCCCCGCGACGCCCTCCAAGACGAGCACAGCGTCGACGTCCGCTTGCATCGCATGATCCGCCGGGGGACCAACTATGGCTCGATGCTCCCCGACGGTGTCCTCGAGGACGACGGAGTCGACCGCGGGATCGTCTTCGTCTTCGCCGGGTCACACCTGAAGCGGCAGTTCGAGTTCGTCAAGACCCAATGGATCAACGACGGCGTCTTCATCGGCGTACCCGACGAGAGCGACCCACTGGTTGCCGGCGCGCAGGCGCCGACCGACTTCACCATCCCGCACGTGCCCATCCGTCGTCGGCTGCGCCACCTGCCGTCATTCATGGTGACGCGCGGCGGCGAGTACTGCTTCGCGCCCGGCCTGAGAGCCCTGAAGTGGCTGGGCGAGCTGGAGACCTGAGGAGAAGCTGTGACCGACCAGAAGACCCCAGAGCCGGCCAAGACCACCGACAGGTGGCGCACCCTCGACTTCGGACCGCCGTCAGGCGGAGAGGACACCGAGCCGGCCATCCTGCTCGACCATGTCGACGAGGGACGTGTCGCCGTGGTCACCCTCAACCGCCCCCACGCCGACAATGCCATCTCGACGGAGATGGGAGCACTGCTGACCGACGTGCTCGAGACCGTCGCGGTCACCAGCGCCATACGCGTCGTCGTGATCACCGGCGCCGGGGACCGCGCCTTCTCGGTCGGCAGCGACCTGCGCGAGCGCAAGAACATGACCAAGGAGCAGTGGCTGCGGCAGCGCCAGGATTTCGACCGCACACTGTACACCTTGCGTCAGCTGCGTAAGCCGATCTTCGCCGCCGTCAACGGGATCGCGTACGGCGGCGGCTCCGAGATCGCCCAGAGCACCGACTTCATCATCGCCAGCGACAACGCCCTCTTCGGTCAACCCGAGGCGATGCTGGGTCTCGCCGCTGGCGGTGGCTCGCCGGTCTTCCTGCCGCGCGCCCTCCCTCCGGGGAAGGCACTGCAGATGCTCATGACCGGCGAGCCCATCACTGCCGCGGAGGCGCATCGGCTCGGCATGGTCAACGAGCTCCACGACCGGGCCGACCTCATGGACGCGGCCCTGCGCATCGCCGCGAAGATCGCGAGCAACTCCCCGACAGCCGTGCAAGCCGTGAAGCACGCCGTCCGCGCCGGGGAGGGCGAGCCGATAGAGCAGGCGATCGCGATCATGATGGAGTCCCACTGGCGCTCCGCGGTGCACCCTGACCGCATCGAGGGAATCGGGGCCTTCAACGACAACCGCGACCCGGTCTTCCGCGATGCGGACTACTGACGACGTCTGCCTAAACCAGGCACCTCAACGACCCCACCGGAGGACCCCGTGACATCCGAGATGGACCTCGAGCAGGCACGCGAGCAGCTGGTCATGATCAACCCGCTGCCCTACAACGCCGAGGCGCCAGCGCGGGCGCTCGATCCTGAGATCACCCCGACGCGCGAGCACTACGTACGCAGCAACTTCGCCGTGCCGACCCACGACGGCACACTCACCGTCGGCGGAGCCATCGACCGGCCACTCTCGCTCACCTTGGCAGATCTGCGGGCCCTTCCTGCCGTTGAGCATGCAGTCACCTTGGAGTGCGCCGGGAACGGTCGGCTCGACACCCGCCCCTTGCCCACCGGCGAGCCGTGGGGCGGCTACGCCGTCTCGACGGCGGTGTGGAGAGGCGCCCGGCTGAGCGACGTCCTGGCGGAGGCCCGCCCCCGGGCCGACGGGGTCGAGGTTCGCTTCACCGGGGCCGACAGCGGCACCTACCACCTCACCCCGGTGCTGCCCGAGACCGGGGAGAACCTGACCTTCGTCCGGTCGCTCGCCCTGGCTCACGCGGCCGATCCCGCCAGCGACATCCTCATCGCCTACGACATGAACGGCGAGCCACTCGGGCCGGACCACGGCAGCCCCTTCCGGCTCATCGTGCCGCACTGGTTCGCCGTGGCCTCGGTGAAGTGGCTCCAGAGCATCGACGTGCTCACCCAGCCCTTCAGGGGCGAGTTCCAGACCGGCCACTACATCTACGAGTGGCCGGACCGTCCGCACGAGCCCGTCACCTACATGCGAGTCCGAGCCCGCATCACCGACCCGGTCCCCGCGGCCGTCATCCCCGCCGGCATGTGCACGGTGCGCGGCAAGGCGTGGTCAGGGAGCGGCTCCATCGCTGCGGTCGAGGTCAGCCTGACGGGCGCTGGCGAATGGCAGCCCGCCGAAGTCGACCCGCCAACCGGCCCCTACCACTGGCAGACCTGGACGTTCCCTTGGGAAGCCACCCCGGGTCGGCACTCCCTGCGGGCACGAGCCACCGACGCCGTCGGCAACGTCCAGCCCGACGTGCCGCCCTGGAACCGCCTCGGCTACGGCAACAACGCGATCGAGGTGCAGTACGTCGACGTCATCTGAGCGCCAAGCGCCCAAGTCGGTGACCTGAAGCGCCCGGAATCAGTCCTCGTCCGCCGCCTGGGCGGTCAGGGGCAGGGGACCGTCAGCATGAAGCACGTTCCCCGCTGTGCGGGGACACCTGCAGATCGCCGCCGTGCGCGCGGGCCAGCTTCCGGGGCGATCGACAGGCCGAGACCCGACCCGCCCGTGTCACGTGCGCGGGCGTCCTCGAGGCGGACGAACCGCTCGAAGGTCCGCTATGGGTCCCATTCCGGGGTCGGGTCACCGTCGTTGCACAATTCCACGATGCCGTATGCCGCTGGGCTTGCTGCGCGTGCCTGCCCCCTCCGCGCGTGGCTGGCCCCCCGGCCGGTCCCGGGCCGGGGGAGCTGCTGACCGTGACCCGGATGGAGGTGGCGGCGTGGCGGCGCGTGTTGTCGAGCAGTTGCCGACGACGCGCTCCAGCTGGGACCGGTTCCCGGAGACCGAGATCCCGTCCGCGATGGCCAGGTCGACCGGTTCGGAGGGGACCCGTTCGCCGGCCTCGATCCGCGCGAGCAGGAGCAGGTCGCTCGAGAGCACCTGCAGCCGGTCGGTATCCTCGGGGTGGGCCACGGCGACCTCCAGCTGGGTGCGGATCGATGCGATCGGACTGCGGACCTCGTGCGAGACGTCGGCCACGAGCCGTCGCTGCTGCTCGACCGCGGTGTGCAGCCGGTCGAGCATCTGGTTCATCGTCGTCGCGAGCCTGGTGACCTCGTCCCCGGAAGGGGGCACGGGCACTCGGCGGCCAAGGTCCGTGCTCGTGATCCGGTCGACCTCCGAGCGGATGGCCTCCACCGGCTGCAGGGCTCGTCCAACGACGAACCAGGTCACGACGCCGCTGACGAGCAGGGCCACCGCGAGCCCGGCGAGCATGAGCGAGGTCAGCGAAGTGAGCGACTGGTCCGCGTCTTGGAGGGAGCTGCCACCCAGCGTGACGACACGCCCGCTGGGTGTGTCCGTGACGATCGAGACGACCCGGAAGAGAGCGGGCTCGGACCCGGACAGCGCGAGCTGGATGGTTCGGGCGCCCGAGGGAGCCGAGATGGGCAGGGAGCCGGTGATGGGACCGAGGCCCGCCAGCTGCGGTGAGCTGGCCAGCACCCGTCCGTTTGCGTCGACAACCTGCAGGACCGTTCGGTCGACCGAGTCGACCTCGAGGAGCCCGGGCAGCTGACCCGCCTCGGCGAGGGTGGCCACGCTGTTCGCCTGGGCAGTAGCCGTGGCCTCGACGGTGCGGACCATCCCGTCCCGGACGAGCGTGACGATCACGACCCCGAGGACGACGAGGGCGACCGCGACGACGGCGACCGCCCCGAGGGTCACGCGAGCGCGAACCGAGGTGGGACGCCGGCTAGCTCGCATCGTCGACCAGCCGGTAGCCCACACCACGCACCGTCTCGATGCTGTGCCGGCCGAACGGCGCGTCTACCTTGCGTCGCAGCGCGCTGATGTGCACCTCGACAACGTTGAGATCGCCGTCGTAGGCCGTGTCCCACACCTCGTCGACGATCTCTGACTTCGTCACGACTTCGCCGGGACGACGGGCGAGCAGCTCGAGGACGGCGAACTCCCTTGCTGTCAGGCGGGCCTCATCCTCTCCGCGGAAGCAGCGATGTTCGGCGGTCAGGAGGGTGAGGTCGCCGACCTCGATCCGCTCCGCGTGCCCCCGGCCTGCTCGACGGAGCAGGGCCCGGATCCGCGCGACGAGAACCATGAAGGAGAACGGTTTGGTGAGGTAGTCGTCAGCCCCGGTGTCGAGGCCCTCGGCTTCGTCGTACTCGCCGTCCTTGGCAGTGAGCATGATGATCGGGGTCTCGTCCCCGGCGGCGCGCAGGGCTGCGCAGATCCGGTAGCCGTTGGTGCCGGGCAGCATGATGTCGAGCACGATGAGGTCGTAGGCGTGCTCGGTTGCCAGGTTGAGCCCGAGAGTTCCGTCGAGCGCGACGTCCACGTCGAAACCCTCTGCGCGCAAACCCTTCTGCAGGGCACTGGCGAGCCGGCGCTCGTCCTCGACCACCAGCAGACGCATGTCGGCACCATGTCACGGCCGACCTGAAGGTGGGCTGAACCCCGGCAGGACGCCTTCAGCGTGGCTTCAGCACGCCTGTCGCACGATGAGAACGAGAGCAGACAGCCGGCCCGAAGAGGTCGGTGGACGAAAGGGGTAGACGATGAACGCCATGACCACGAGCCGCCGCCGCGCAGCCTTCCTGCTGGCCTGCACCGTGGGTCTGACCGGAGTACTGACGGCCTGTGGGACGAGCGCCCCGGATGCGACAGTGACTCCGGCTGTGCAGCTCGCCGACAGCTCCGAGTCCGGGACCACACCGCCCACCGGGGCCACGGCGACCGCGTCGACCACGGCCCCGACCCAGCCCTCCGGCACGAGCACAGACGCGCTGCTCGGCTCCGTGACGGTGACGCCCGAACAGGCCGCAGCAGTGGCCCTCGCCACAGTCCCATCGAGCCGTGTCGTCGGCATCGAGCTCGACCGAGAGCAGAGCCGCGTGGTGTGGGACGTCGACGTCGTCGCAGGTGACGCCACGCGCGAGGTCCTCGTCGACGCGACTCGAACCACGGTCCTCGCCAGTCGCGTCACCGACCGCGGCGACGACGCAGCCGACGACCACCGGCACCTCGACGCGGCCAAGGTCGACCACGCCGCCGCACTCCGGGCTGCTCTGGCCGAGGTTCCGGGTGCCCGGGTCGTCGAGCTCGACCTCGACGAGGACGACGGCGCCGTCCGGTGGCACGTCGAGGTCCTCGGCACGAACCATGCCAAGCACGAGGTCACCATCGACGCCGGCACCGGCGCGGTGACCAAGCACGAGACCGACTGACCGGTCGGCCTCAGGTCTTGGCGGTGGCGACGACGTCTCCGGAGCTCGTGCGAACCTCGATGGACCGGATCTGGTCCGGCCGCAAGGCCGTCGCCCCGGTCACCCTGGAGTAGCCCGACTCCGTGCCGAGCCACGAGCCAGCAGCCGACTCACGCCCATTGGCATCGACGACATAGACGACGATCTCCTCGCCGACGGGCATGTCCTGGCAGGCAAGGTTGAGCTGGGTGCCCCAACCGCGCTTCACGAGGTCGACCCCGACCTTCGCGGACGAGCCGTCTGCGGTGGCAACGTAGTGCTCCGATGGCGGCGGCGGGTCGAGCAGCCCCGGGCCAAACCCCGCCCCGGCGCCGAATACCCCCACAGCGGCCGCTGCGGCCGCGGCGGCGAACCAGGACCGTCGCCGCCGACGCCGACGCCGAGCCGCATCGAGGAGGTCAGCCAGACCAGTGGTGGAAGACGCACCCACGCTCCCGGCTGCAGCTGTCTCGGGAGCGAGCTCGGCGGCATACGGCATCTGGGTCTGTGTGTCGACGAGCGACAGGAGCCTCGGCAACCCGGACACCTGGCCGAGCTCCTGCTGGCATGTCGCGCACGTGCGCAGGTGCTCCGTGAACGCGCGGTGGTCATCGTCGGACAGGCCACCGAGGAGGTAGGCACCGAGGAACTGATGCAGCTGCTCGTGCTGGTCCTGCTGGTTCTGGTCGATGGTCATCGGGTCACCCCCATCTCGTCCAGGATGACGCGCAGGCTGCGCACGGCGTAGAAGGCGCGGGACTTCACGGTGCCCTCGGGCACCCCCACGCGGTTGGCGGTCTCGGCCACCGAGAGCCTTTCGTAGTAGAGACAGCTGATGACCTCGCGGTGCGTGGGCTGCAGCCGCGCGAGGGCCTCCTCGACGAGCACCTGGTCGAGGGCCCGGTCGATGGCGGACTCGGTCTCGGGCAGGTCCACGAGGCGGGCCTGCTGGGGCCGTCGCCCGGCGGCGCGGTGCTGGTCGACGATGAGGTGCCTGGCCGTGGTGATGAGGTAGGCGCGCAGGTTGTCGGCCTCGGGAGCCTGGCGCCAGACGCGCAGGATCGTCTCCTGCACGATGTCGTCCACCCGGTCGGCGTCAGACGTTGCCCGCCAGGCGACCCGCCGGAGCATCGGGCCGTGCTCGCGGTAGATCGCCTCGACGGCGTCGTCGTCGAGTGGCATCTGACCACCAACCTCCCTCGGCACTGCTGTCCCCGGAGACGCCGGGCGGAGCGCTCCGGTTCATCGAACCGGCTCACGCGGCCTGGCGTCCCCCGGTGTATGAACCGCCGCTATCCGTCCATCATGCTCGCGGCGCTGGCCTCTGCCACCATGCTCGGTGCCTGTGGCTCCTCCGATCCCAAGACGCCGGTCGCGCCCCAATCCGCGGTCACCGAGCTGACGTTGGGCGCGACCTCGCTCGGGCAGGTCGTCACCGACGCCAACGGGCGCACGCTGTACATGTTCACGAAGGACATTCCGGGCGCAATGACCAGTGCGTGCACGGGCGAGTGGTACGTCCTCGGCGCCACCGGCACACCGGTGAAGAGGATGCCGGACAACGGCTCGGGCGGCTTCGGCTACTGACGATCGGGGTGGCAGAGTCGGGCCATGACGACCGAGCGTCTGGACCCGCACCCGATGACGGGCCAGCTCTTCCCCTCGCCCGTGCCTCCGGGGACGGGCTGGCCCGGCGACCCGGCCACGGCAGAGACTCCGGTCGCGCGTACTGCCGCCCACGTGCACCAGCTGGCGGGTGACGCGAGCGGCCTCGGGGAGCTCGACGCGCGGGTGTCGGTCTGCCGTGCGTGTCCGCGACTGGTCGCATGGCGGGAGTCCGTTGCGACCCAAGGGCGCCGGGCATCGTTCGCCGACCAGCCCTACTGGGGTCGCCCGGGACCGTCGTTCGGGGACCCCAAGGCTGACGTGCTGATCGTCGGGCTCGCTCCGGCGGCGAACGGGACCAACCGCACCGGTCGGATGTTCACTGGCGACCGCTCGGGCGACTGGCTCTACGCGGCCCTCCATCGGGCCGGGTATGCCTCCCAGCCGACGTCGGTCGCCGCAGGGGATGGATTGGAGCTCAAAGGAATCCGGATCATCGCCACGGTGAGGTGCGCGCCGCCTGCCAACCGGCCCACGACAGCGGAAAAGGCCACGTGCTCCGGCTGGCTCGACCGCGACCTCGAGCTGACCGCGGTCTCGCCAACCGGCCTCCGAGCGATGCTCGCCCTCGGCTCGATCGGCTGGGACGCGGCGCTCGGCGCAGCCCGGCGTCTCGGGTGGCAGGTGCCGCGGCCGAAGGCGCGCTTCGGCCACGGCGCGGAGGCGGTGCTTCGCCGCCCGGACGGCGACGAGGTCCGGCTCCTCGGCAGCTACCACGTCAGCCAGCAGAACACCTTCACCGGCAAGCTCACGGAGGCGATGCTCGACGGCGTGCTCACCCGCCTCTGAGCGCCGCCTCGGTCTCCGGTCACCTCAGCGCGAGGAGCCCGATCTTCCCCACGACAGCGCTGGCGGCGACGTCGGGTCGCCGGCGCACCGAATCCCACGCGGCGCGCATCCCGTCGTTGTAGTCGATGTCGTCGAGGACCAGGAGGGCCCCTGGCGCAGCCGATCGGGACACGCGCTCGACGTAGCCCTGCGTGGCGCGGCCCTGGTGGTTGCCGTCGATGAAGGCATAGTCCCAAGTGCCTTCGGCCAGCGTCGGCGCCAACGTGTCGGCGAACCGGCCGACCACGACGCGTGCGTTGTCGATCTGCGCCAGCCGCCAGGTCTTCTCAGCCCGGTTGGCCAGGTCCGCGTAGGCCTCCAGCGTGGTCAACGTGCCGACCCCGCGCAGGGCCACCGCCTGGTAGGCGGCGGAGACGCCGACACAGGTCCCGAGCTCCAGCGCCTGGCGTGGTTGCCACACGTCGGCGAGGTGATGGAGCAGTCGTGCCCCGGACGGCGGCTGAGACGCCCGCGCACAGATCCACGCGACCGACTCGGTCGAGCCGTCGGCCCAGGACACCTGTTCCGCGCTGCGGAGGGTGGCCCGACGCGATGCCTCGACGCGGTCGAGTGCTGCACGCATGTCCGGTGAGAGGTGGTCCCTGGCGATCCGCTCAAGGGCCTCACCCAGCCGCTGCGCCTGCGGTTCCCCCAGACTGTGCAGGTGTCGTGCCTGCTCGGCGACCGAGCGTCGGATGCTCGGCAGGAGGATCCGCGCCTTGAGCTCGACCCGGGCGAACAGCAGCCGTGGCCGCCAGTGGCCGATCGCAGTTCCCAAGGCTCATCCTCCGCTTCGACGTGGGGTGCCCGGGCCGGTGTCTCGGCACATGATGCCAGTGATGGGCGACCGCTCGCCGTGCCAAGGGCGACCGGTTTCGGCTGCCCAAAGAGAAAAATTGCTCATTGGGCAATCATGTGTGATGATCGCCCTTGTGACCGAACTGGGACTGCGTGAGGTCAAGCGCCGTGCGACTGCGCACGCCTTGGCCGAGGCGGCCTTCGACCTCGCTGTCGAGCGCGGCGTCGACGGCTTCACCATCGATGACATCGCGACGAAAGCGGGCTACTCGCGGCGCACCTTCGCCAACCACTTCTCCTGCAAGGAGGAGGCGATCACGGGGCTCGCGGTCGAGCGGCTCAGAGAAGGGCTCGAGACCCTGCCGCCGATGCCAGAGGACACCCCCCTGCTCGACTGGCTCATGGCCCTGGCCCGCCACCAGCTGTCCGGTGGGATGCTGAGCCTGCTCCAGCAGTTGCGGCGTCTGGCCCGCGAGCACCACGCTCTCGAGCCCTATCTCGCCGACGTCCAGCTCCAGATCCGGAGGATGGCCCAGGACGCCGTGGCGGCCCGAGGCGGCAACAACGTCTCGCGCCTGTCCAGCCACATCCTCGTCGGGGCTGCATACGGCGCGCTGATGTCGGTGTTGGACGGCCGGGTCCCCATCCGCCTGCCGGGCGACCCGGAGCTGCCGTCCGGTGATGGCAACGGCGACGCGGTCACGGTCGACGAGTTCCTCACGACGGTCTTCACGCACCTTCGCCGCGGCTTCTGACCGCTGCTTCCACCCAAACCACCTGTCCATCGCCGCGGCCGACCGGCCGCCATGCCGGCCTACCCGAAAGGACCTCCAATGTCCCTCTTGCTCTACCGCCTCGGCCGGACCGCGTACCGGCGCCCCTGGGCGTTCATCGCGCTCTGGCTCGTGCTGCTGGGTGGGGTCGTTGGCCTTGCTGCGGCCAACGGCGGCGTGAAGATCTCGTCGAGCATCACCATCGACGGGACGGAGAGCCAGGACGTCACCGACCGACTGCGCTCCGAGCTTCCGCAAGCCGCGGGCGGGCAGGGCACGATCGTCTTCACGGTCCCCGAAGGTGATCGCCTCGACACCGACGCCCGGGCCAACGGAATCGGTGAGGCGGCCGCGTCGATCGCGGAGCTGCCGATCGTCGTGGACCGCCCCACGCAGTCGGCGAAGGCGACCACGCTGCCCACTGCGCCAGAGAGCGGAAGCGAGCCCAGCGGCATACGGCCCCTTGTCGTCAATGGAAAACCCGTGCCCGGCGTCGTCGTCTCGGAGGACGGTTCGGTCGCCATGCTGCAGATCCAGTTCACCGAGCAGGTCCAGGATCTGCCGGACGGCTCCGTGGAGCAGGTCACCGACCTCGCCGGGGCAGCCACGACGGGAACGGGTGTCGAGGTCCTGACCACCGAGTCGCTCAAGCCGCACGAGGCCCCGATCGGTGGCCACGAGGCGATCGGCCTCGGCATCGCAGCGCTCGTCCTGTTGCTCACGCTCGGATCGCTGCGCGCCGCGGGGCTTCCACTCATCACCGCCGTGACCGGAGTGGGGATCGGCCTGGGTGGCGCCTTCGCCCTCTCGCAGACCATCACCCTGACGACCGCGACGCCTGTGCTCGCGCTCATGGTGGGGCTCGCGGTCGGGATCGACTACGCGCTGTTCATCGTCAACCGGCAGCGCCGTCTCATCCTCACGCAGGGCCTCACCGCGGAGGAGGCGACGAGCCGATCCATCGGCACCGCAGGCAGCGCCGTCCTCTTTGCCGGCCTCACGGTCGTCATCGCGCTGACGGGACTCACCCTCATCGGGATCTCCTTCCTCACGACGATGGCCCTCGTCGCCGCAGTCACCGTCGTCCTCGCCGTCCTCGTCGCGCTGACGCTGCTGCCCGCCCTGCTCGGTCTCGCCGGCGAGCGCATCGCGAGCGACAAGGCCCGGGCCAAGGGGACGCACCTCACCGTCGAGGAGCACCGTCACTTCGCCCACCGCTGGTCCGGCGCCGTCGTCCGGTACCGGTGGCTCGCCATCCTCGGCGTCGTCGCCGTCCTCGGCGCCGCTGCGATCCCAGTCACCTCCATGTCTCTCGGCATGCCGAACGGGGCCACCGCGAATCTCGACACCGATGAGCGCCGCGCCTACGACGCCATCACCCGGGGCTTCGGCGAGGGCTACAACGCGCCGCTCGTCGTCGTGGCCACGCCCGAGGAAGGCAAGCGGCTCGACCAAGCGGACATCGGCCGAATCAGCGCTGGCCTCAAGGACACCTCGGACGTCGACACCGTCAGCGTGATGGGCGCCGATCCCGACGGCGGCACGGCGATCTTCACGGTCATCCCGGCCGAGGGCCCCGACGCCGCCTCGACCTCGGCGCTCGTCGACACACTGCGCGCATCCGGGACCGCAGTGACGCACGACGAGGGTGTCACGCTCGGCGTGACCGGTCTGACGGCGGTCAACCTCGACATCTCGGAGAAGCTCGCCGACGTCCTGCCGCTCTACATCGCGATCGTCGTGGCGCTGTCGCTCGTCGTGCTCCTGCTCGTCTTCCGCTCGGTCATCATCCCGGTCAAGGCGACGCTCGGTTTCCTGCTCAGCATCGGTGCCACCTTCGGACTGATGACGGCGATCTTCCAGTGGGGCTGGCTCAAGGACCTCTTCGGCTTCGACACGACGGGACCGATCCTCAGCTTCCTGCCGATCATGGTCACCGGGATCCTCTACGGCCTGGCCATGGACTACGAGATGTTCCTCGTCAGCTCGATGCGCGAGGCGCACGTCCACGGTCACCGGGGTCGGGACGCCATCGTCCACGGCTTCGACCAGGCGAGCCGGGTCGTCGTGGCCGCCGCGGTCATCATGGTCTCGGTGTTCGCCGGCTTCATCTTCAGCAGCGACCCGACGATCAAGCAGTTCGGCCTCGCGCTCGCGGTCGGCATCCTCATCGACGCGTTCCTCGTCCGCATGACCCTCGTCCCGGCGGTGATGTCGGTGCTCGGCGAGGCCGCCTGGTGGCTGCCGCGCCGGCTGGCGGCGATCCTGCCCAATCTTGACGTCGAGGGAGACCTCCTCAAGCGTCACCTGCACGGCGAGCCCGCACATCGGCCCGCCACACCGCTGGCCACTCGTCGCCTGCGCCGTCAGTCCGCACCTCCCGCCCCGACAATCACCTCGACCGGCAACGGCCGGCACCACGAAGGAGCTCGTTCGATGGCATTCCAGATCCCGCCGTCCCGCAAGGGCCTGTCGGAGAACCGCTTCCAGTTCACCCTCGATGGGGGAGCAGTCCACGACCTGCCGCTCCTGCCGTACGCGCCCCTTGTCGCCGTGGAGGCGCTGGAGGAGGGCCGAGCGCTCATCGCCGTCCTCGCGGCCTGCGACTCCGAGGAGGCCCGGACCATCGTCCGGCAGCTCGACGCTGACCAGTTCCGGGCCTTCGTCGAGGCCTGGGAGCTCGCCTCCGGCAAGCGGACTGAGCGCACTTCCCCCGAGCCCGTGCACTGAGCGCCCAGCGGGCTAGCGTGGAGTCATGTCGCAACCGCCCCACTACGAGAGCAGCGTCGAGAAGGCGATCCGCGAGGCCCAGGAGCGCGGCGACTTCGACAACCTGCCGGGCGCCGGCAAGCCGCTCGACCTGCGCGACGCCAACGACCCGGACTGGTGGATCAAGCGCTACGCCGCCCGGGAGAACCTCGACCTGGGCGGGGCGCTCCCGGGCGCGCTCGCCCTGCGCAAGGAGGCCGCGACCTACCCGGACTCCCTCATGGACGTGACGACGGAACAGAACGTCCGGGAGATCATCGAGGACTACAACCGGCGGGTGCTCGCCGATCGCCTCCGACCCGCCGTGGGGAAGCTGCCACCCATGCTCGCCAAGACCCTCGACGTGGACGACATGGTGGAGGCGTGGCGACGGCTGCGGGAGCAGCAGCAGGCTCAGCAGGACGCCCAGCGCGCAGCCCAGTCGGCTGCCGCGCCGGTGAATCCGACCGAGCCCGAACGGCCTTGGTGGCGGCGGGTACTGCACACTCGACGGTGAGGGTGGCGGCGCGGACTGCACACTCGACGAGGAGCCGGCTCAGCGGCATACGGCAGCCTCAGTTTGTGTCTGTGTCCGAGTGATCGTGGTCGACGAACCGGATGAGGTCGGCGACGGAGTCGACGATCCGGCTGGGACGGTAGGGGAACGTCTCGACCTGCTCGCGGCGCGTCGACCCGGTCAGGACGAGAACGGTGCGCAGCCCGGCCTCGAGCCCGGAGATGATGTCGGTGTCCATCCGGTCGCCGACCATGATGGTCGTCTCCGAGTGGGCGTCGATCCGGTTGAGCGCGCTGCGCATCATCAGCGGGTTCGGCTTGCCGACGTAGTAGGGCTGGCGGCCGGTCGCCGTCGAGATGAGTGCTGCGACCGAGCCCGTGGCGGGCAGGGTGCCGAAAGGACTCGGACCACTCGGGTCGGGGTTGGTCGCGATGAAGCGGGCGCCGCTCTCGATGAGGCGGATCGCGCGGGTGATCGACTCGAACGAGTAGGTCCGCGTCTCGCCGAGCACGACGTAGTCGGGATGGCGGTCGGTCATGACGAAGCCGACGTCGTGCATCGCGGTGAGCAGCCCCGCCTCCCCGACAACGTAGGCGCTGCCACCTGGTCGCTGGTCGGCCAGGAACTTGGCGGTTGCCAGCGCCGAGGTCCAGAGCGACTCCTCGGGAACGTCGATGCCGCTGGCGGCCAGCCGGGCGCGCAGGTCACGGGGGGTGAAGATCGAGTTGTTCGTCAGGACGAGGAAGTGCTTGCCCGAGGCGCGAAGAGCCGTGACGAACTCATGGGCGCCGGGGATCGCCTGCTCCTCGTGAACGAGGACGCCGTCCAAGTCGGTCAGCCACGTGTCCACCGGTCGATGCTCGCTCATGGTGGCCATTCTGCTGGACGATGGCTTGACAGCGGCGGACGAATGGGCGCCGGGGATCGGCTGGTGAGGTGGGTGTGACATGACTGGTCAGACTCTGGGTGGCCTGGTGCAGGTCGCCCAGCGCGCCGAGGACCTGGGCCGTGCCTCGGCGTTCTACGCGAACCTGCTCGGGGCCGAGCCGCTCGCGACCTTCGACCCGCCGGGCCTCGTCTTCTTCGACCTTGGTGGGGTGCGGCTCCTCCTCGACAAAGGCGCTCCGAGCTCGCTCGTCTACCTCAGAGTCGCCGACATCGAGGCAACGCTGAGGCGGCTCCGCGAGCGCGGCATCGAGGTCGTCGGGGAGCCACACGTCATCTTCACGCACGAAAACGCCACTCTCGGCCCGGCGGGCACCGACGAGTGGATGGCCTTCGTCAAGGACTCCGAGGGCAACACCGTCGGCCTCGTCGAGCAGCGGGCCCGAACCTGAGTTCGCCGGCATCAGGCGGCTGTCGATCTCGGCTGGTGCCGTTCGTGTAGCCGGTGAGACGTCCCGACCGACGTCCGTCACCGAGTCACGATGAGTACGGAAAGGACACGACGATGAAGACGTATCTGCTGAGTCTGTTCACCCCCAACGAGCCGCCGCCCGAGGACCTCGACCTGGGCCCGGTCATGGCGGAGATCGAGCGGGTCAACGACGAGATCCGGGCCGCGGGCGGCTGGGTCTTCGCCGGCGGCCTGGGCGACCTCGGTTCGGCCACGACCGTGACCCTCGGAGCAAACGGAGCGCCGCTGCTCACCGACGGGCCCTTTGCCGAGGTGAGGGAGCACCTCGGCGGCCTGTCGATCGTCCGCTCCGACGACTACGACCGCGTGCTCCGCTGGGCGGAACGGATCGCGAGCGCGACCGGATTCCCGGTGGAGGTTCGCCCGTTCGTCGATGAGCACGACCCGGGGCAGCAGCCCACGACCGAGTGAACGGCACGGTCTGCACGGGATGACGGTGACGTCCGACGACATCGCCCGGATCTTCCGCGAGGAGCACGGGCGGGCCGTCGCGGTCCTGATCCGCGTACTCGGCGACATCGACCTCGCCGAGGACGCGGTCCAGGACGCCTTCACGGTCGCCGTCGAGCGGTGGCCCCGGGACGGGCTGCCGCCCAGCCCGGCCGGCTGGATCATCACGACGGCTCGAAACCGAGCCACAGACCGACTGCGGAGGGAAGCGTCCCGAGCCCAGCGGCATACGGAATCGGTATTGCTGCACGCGCCCGACGACACGCTCCACAAAACGTGGAAGGAGGGGCCCGTGCGCGATGACCGGCTCCGCCTCATCTTCACGTGCTGCCACCCGGCGCTGTCGCGCGAGGCCCAGGTGGCGCTGACGCTGCGGCTGCTCGGCGGCCTCTCGACGCCTGAGATCGCGCGCGCATTCCTCATACCTGAGCCAACCATGGCGCAGCGAATCGTCCGTGCCAAGAAGAAGATTCGTGATGCCGGGATCCCGTATCGCGTCCCGCGGGACACGGATCTGCCGGACCGGCTGGCATCCGTGCTGGCGGTGCTCTACCTCGTCTTCACCGAGGGGCACTCGGCGACGGCGGGCACCGACCTCGTGCGCACCGACCTCTGTGCCGAGGCGATCCGGCTCGGCCGCGTCCTCGTCGAGCTCATGCCCGACGAGCCGGAGGCGATTGGGCTGCTCGCGCTCATGCTGCTCACCGAGGCGCGGCGGCCGGCGCGGACCGACGCGCACGGCGAGCTCGTCCTCCTTGCGGAGCAGGACCGGTCGCTCTGGGACCAGACGCTCATTGACGAGGGGCACTGGCTGGTCCGCCAGTGTCTCCGGCGAGGCGCTCCGGGGCCGTACCAGCTCCAGGCCGCCATCAACGCCGTCCACACCGATGCGCCTCGGGCGGCCGACACCGACTGGCCGCAGGTGGTTGCGGTGTACGACCAGCTCATGACCATCGCGCCGACGCCGATCACGGCACTCAACCGGGCCGTGGCGGTTGCCGAGGTGGAGGGCCCCGCCCGGGCGCTGGAGCTCGTCGATGGGCTCGAGGGCAAGGGGCTGGCCGGTTATGACGGCTACCACGTGGCGCGTGCCGAACTTCTGCGGCGCCTCGACCGCCGTGTGGAGGCGGCCCGGGCGTATGAGCGAGCGCTCGAGCTCACTGACAACGAGGTGGAGCGCACCCATCTGCGCAAACGCCTCTCCGGACTGGGCTTGGCAACGTGAGTCTGTGGCGGCGCTCGCTCGGCACACAAGTGGCTCAGCGGATCGCATCCTGCTCCGCAACGCGGAGCAGGATGTAAGCCCCCGTTGACGTCCGGCCCGTTGGTCAGGCGTTCGGGTCGGGCAGGAGCTCGCGCACCTCTTGGGCACACCGGCAAGCGACGGCGATCTTGGCCGCCCGTCCGCGGAGGGCTCAGATCCAGCTGGGCGGGGTGGGCACGGTGACACCCACGACGTTGCCCAGTCCACCGACCTGACCGAGTTGGATGACCGGCCCCGAACCAGCGCGCTGGGCCAGCTGAAGGCACTCGGCGCCCTTGCACCACCTGGGCGGCACCCCGCCCTGCTCCTGACGCACCGCCATGAACAGTGTGCTGGCCATGATCCGGCCCTCGCGGGTGTTGCGCACGGCGGGGTCCTGGTAGACCACGACCGTCGGCGCGTCGGTCCCGGGGTCGTGCGTCGTGGCAGTTGTGGCTATGGCCGCGTACTGCATCCGCGTGGCCTGGTGCTCGCCGATGTCGGCGCGCCACGCCAGCACTCCGCCGAGGGCGAGCACACCGAGCAACACCGTGGCGACGCGGGCGACGGGCAGACCGTGGTCGGTCGGGATCCCAGCCAGGAGTTGCCGGCGGCCAATGAGCAGGAGCGCGACCGGTAGCACGGCGAACAACCAGGTCCACAGCTGGCCCCGGGCTTCCGTGACAACACCTGTCGTGAGTGTCTGCGCGGCGTCCAGAGCGTAGGCGACGGCGAAGGCGAGCAGGAGGCGCTGTAGTCGTGGACGGACGGCGGGGTCGCGCCAACCGAGGACGATCCCGACGAGACCCACGAGCACGGCCCACCACTGGACGGCCCACAAGGCCCCGGTGGCCTCGAGCCAGCGCCCGGTGTTGACCCCGAGAGCGTCGAGCGAGGTCAGCGGGTTGAGGCGGCGCCAGACGGCGAGCTCGAGACTGAAGTGACCGTAGACAATCCAGTTGAGCGTGTAGGCGACGCCGACGCCCAGAGCGAACCCGGCCACCCACGCGGCGGCGATGGCGAGCACGCGGCGCCAAGGGGCATCGCGCAGGAATACGACCGCGAACACCAGCAGGACGACGCCGATCGGTGGGTAGGTCAGCACGGCTGCAACTTCGCCGATGACGAGCCACAGTCCGAGCCGCGCGGGTGTGCGCGCAGCCCAGGGCAGGAGCCACATGGCGGCAGCAGCCATGAGGACCGACGGCGTGAGCGTGCCCGGCCAGTACAGCAGCTGCACCCAGACGCAGGAAGCGAAGAGTGTGATGCCGAGCAGGGCGTCGACCGCCGGCCTGGGCCGGATGCCGGAGCGGTGAAGCACGCGCCACATGCCCGCGACAAGTGCGGCATAGCCAACGGCGTAGGTGAGTGCCGCTGTCGTGGGCGTGCCGTGCTGGCCGACGGCGGCCCACCACGCGAAGTTCAGCCAGCGTCCTTCGCTCTCGTTGTAGTAGCTGGTGGGAAGCACTCCGTGCGTGCCCGCGGGCAGCAGGAACGGCCAGTCGTCTTGGCGGATGAACGGGGTCACCGCCTGGGCGACGCCCCGGGTCAGCAGGAAGGCAGCGGCGATGACCACTGGGACCAGGAGGCGAGGTTCCGGTGTGGAGGGCAGGAGGCGCGTTCGCCTGGCGGTGGCGGTTGGAGCGAGGGGCGTCGTCATGGTCGGGCGCTCACGGAGGTCGGGATGCCACGGAGGGCGCTCCGTGCCCCTTCGACGATAACCGGCCAGAGGACCTGATACCGCGCCGCTCCCTGGCCGATTGCAGTGGGTTCGCGGCCTCCACACGGAGTTCGCCCAGTAGACGGCGCCTCGGGCGACGTTCACACCAAAGGCCCACCACGAGATCGTTCATTGCACGACCGGACGTGTTGCTGGAAGGAGGAACGCTGGCCGTCCTACTGGTCGGGCTGCGCGGAGCTCTATGAGCCGTCGGCGAAGATGCCGGGCCCCCCGCGTTGATGTTGCACGGATCCGCTGTCGGAACGGCCATGATCGCGTAGGCGGCGGCAGGGCGCTTCGCACGCATGCCGCAGGATCAGCAGACGCGGCGGTAGGCGCGGGCTCCGGGCCGATTCGATGTGCGACACGGACTGACAGGGTGCCGGACGCGATGGGCCGCGGTGGGGACGCTTGGCGTTGGTGTCGGTGTCCCGGTCGTGCCATCGTGGGCCGATGGGAGACCAGTGGCCGAGTTGTCGGGACTGCGGGCCGCACGAGCTAGCTGGCCGATGACCTACTTCTGGACGGGCGTCTGCGTTCTGCTCGTGGTCGGCGTCGGTTTGATCGTGTGGGGCTCTCGTCCATGACGACGACCGGCCGGGCGACATCGTAGGGGCGGGCGTACACGCCGAGCACGTCCTCCATCGCCGCCACGAACGCCGCGTTCTGGTGCGGCGGGATCGTCCAACAGGCCTTCAGGTGAGGCTTGAGCGCCCCCTTATCAGGACCCGCCCGATCGTGGAATGGTCCATCGGCGGGATGCCCTCGGTCAGGGCCACCTGTCGCTGCAGCAGCCGCAGCGTCCAGCGCGAACGACCCGGCGGTGGTTGGCTGCACGCCAACGCGATCACCCGGGCCTCGACGTCCCCGGTCACCTTCGGCTCCACCGGAGGCGTGGCCCGCTTCTTGCGCGTGATCACCTCCTCGACCCGGCCGGCGTGCGTCGTGAACGCCTTCGCGACCAGGTACACCGTGGACTCGGAGGTGCCGACCCGTTCGCCCACCACGCGCCGATCCGGCGCCGGCCCGCCGGTCTCGTCCAGGGCCAGCAACACCCGGGCTCGAGTGATCATCCGGGCCGGGTGCGTCCCGGACGAGACCACCCTGGTCAGCCTCGCACGATCCGTTGCCGTCAAGGTGACCGTGAACTCCTTCGGACGAGGCACGCGGTCAACTCCTTCTCGTCGAGTATCAACCAGAACAGCCGACCAAACATACCCATCAAATTGGAGGCGACACGCTACTAGCATGTGAAGGTGATGCGCCGGGTCATCGTCTTGGAGCTCTTCTCTGGTCCGGCGTGGCGGGATGCCTCGGACATGGTGGGGCACGTTGAGCCGGCGGCCGCGGGGGGCTGGCTCATGATCCAGCCCGGAACCGTCCGTGTCCTCGGTGATCCGCCGGACGGCAACCAGATTCTGCGGGATGAAGACCATGGTGGTCCCTCGTTCCTGTGCCGGGTGTGGTACAGCACCGCCGGTAGAGACCGGCCGACGGTCCATACGGTCGCCGCAGGCGATGCCGACCTGTATGAGGAGGTGCTGACCAGCCTTGGCTTTCGCCTGGACCACCCGGAGGGCATCGACCTGCGCAAGGATGAGTCCGGGGCCTATTGGGGCTACTACGTCTGAGGGCTCGTCGTGCGCGACCGGGTGTGCCAGCCAGATCCACTGGGGGCCAGCCGCGTGGCACCGAAGCCGTCATGGGCCAGGGCCGGTAGCCCAGGCGCGGCGAGAGGAGCACAATGGGGGCACCGCGCGGCCCGTTCCGCGCACCGGAGCGTGAGACGTGTCAGAAAACTCCAGCGCCGATCCGACCGCCCCCCTTCCCGATTGGGCAATGGGGCAGGCGATGGATGGCTTGGATGACGAAGACAGCGCGGGCCGCGACGAGCGCGCGCAGCAACTCGTGAACGAATTCGAGGACGAGCGCCACGACGAGGATGACGACCCTGACCAGGGTGGCGAGGCCTAATCCGCCGCATCCGCCCGGCACGAGCCGCAGCGTGAGGTTCCTCCCGGTCAAGGGACGCCACCCCGACTGGGGGCGGCCCGAGGCACAGGCTCCCGTCCAGAGCATTGTTCGCTTGAGCCGGGCTGAGACCCGGGCGTCATAACGTCGTCGTACGCTCGGCTCTTCTGCGGCGCAGCGCACTCTCTGGTCGCAGAGGCTTCGACCCGCGAGGGTTCCTCGCCATGACCCCGAGACCCCCTGGAATGTGCCGTTCAGCATCACGAGTATGCAGTCGGAGCTCCTCCTCGTCCATTCCTGCAACTACCGAAGGTGTGCGCTCCATTGATAGCAGCGAGAACGAGATGACTTGGATCGCATCTTCATACTGGGCTTCGGTAAAGGCAGGCTCATCACGATACGGACTTCCTGCCCCGCAGGCATCGAGCGCTGGACCCCCATCGCCTTGCGCCGCAGAGGAACTTGGGCGGGGGCGTCGGTCCGCTTCTTCAGCGGGAACCCAAGCGCTCCGGCCAGGTCGCGTCGATCTTGGAGGAACTTCTTTCGCTGCTCAACGGCCGGGCGGAACTGACCATCCAGAGTCGTGTTGAACGCACGAACGTCTGCCGCAGCGTGCCCAGCCATCGTCCGAATGTTTCCAATTCCACGATCGATCGCCTGTTTGGTGGCGGCCGGGTCAGGCGTCGAGCCGGACTGCTCAATCTGCACGGTGATCGTACCGTGCCAATATCCACGCGTTGAATCTTGTTGGTAGCCTCGTCGACGGCTTGTAATAAAGGAGTTCGGAGTCGCCCGAGTATTCAAAACTGCGTGGACTCTAAGGCCGGCAGCTATATACCGTTCGCGGTCAAAATAATCGTACATTTCGACCTGGGTTTCCGTGACACCTCCGTCGACCGCGTCCGCCCCGATGGTGATGGTTTCAATCTGAGCGACCTCGACGAGCTGCAAGACGATATCATCAGGCGATCTTGCGAGCACCTCGTCTTCCGGCATTGCGTCGAGCTGCCTTAAGCAGGACTTCACGCGATTCAACAGATAGTCACTCAGCTCACCGCGGTTGAACAACTCTGTCATGCACGTACCTTCGAGTCGATATAGGCAAGATGGTCCGGGCGATGTAGCGACTCACGAGACGCAGGACTTCTTGCTCAGTCAGCGCCACGATTTATCTACGACCCCCGCTAATGTAACCAAAGAATCGCCGGAAGAACTCAGTGAGATGATTCACGGCGATTTCAAAGCATAAGCAGTATGACAGCTTCATGCGTTTAGCCATCTCAGTTCAGAGTGAGCTAGTTGAGTGCGGTAAGTTGGGAGGGTGGACACTTTTTGGAACCCTTGCTTACAGAGGGTCTAATGACGTATAGGTGCCGCTCGTCACAGTAGCGATCCGAAACAAAAAGACCCTGTTACAGAGGTCTTTTTCGGGAATGATTATCATCTTGGTCGGGGAATGCTCCTGCAACAGATCTGGCGCCCGCTTTGAGAGTGCACCGGAAACCCGGCGCCATCGGGGCGGTCAAACTCCGTGGGCGAGGCTTACAGTCAAGAGGACGGCACGTGCCCTAAGTGCAGATGGCTGTACTCGCGAGACGCCATCTGTATGTGGAATCGAGGACCTCGTGGCCATCATCCCTAGAGCCGCTCTCCCGCCGACGCCTGGCCCCCCTCCGCAGGACAGTGGCCCGGCACGTCGGTCCCGTTCTGCTCCCGGGCGGAGGGGACGCATCGGCTGGGTGGTGGCCGCCTCGTTGGCCACCGGGCTCCTCGCTGCTCTGCTCCTGGCCTTCGCCCCGTTCATCCGGGCCCAGGAGAGCGGCGTCACTGGCGCGGTCCTGTGCGGGTTCGCGCTGGGCTGGGGAATGTTGGCCGTTCTCTCGATGCGGTTCACCGATCAGCCACAGCGATGGGCCGTGGCTCCCGCATTGTTCATGGGCGTGGGCGGTCTTCTGCTAGTGGGGTTCGGCTCCTCGGTGCACGAGATGCTCAACTGGGTGTGGCCTCCCGCCCTGCTGGCCTTGGTGATCTGGATGTTCGTCCGCGCCCGTCGACAGCTTCATAGCCGCAGCAGAGGCTGGCTGCTCTACCCAGTGATGGCGATGTTGGCTCTTGCCTCGATCGGCGGCGGCTACCAGGTCCTGGGTGCAGCGGCGGATGCCAAGGCCCTCCCGATGCCCGGCCGGCTGATTGACGTCGGCGGACACAGCCTGCACCTGAACTGCACCGGCTCAGGCAGTCCCACGGTCGTGCTCCAACCGGGCGCGGGCGAGATGTCCTCGAACCACGGGTGGCTTGCGGCGGCCGTCGCCGGTCACACCCGGGTCTGCGTTTACGACCGCGCGGGTCGAGGGTGGAGCGAACCCGCTGACGGGGCGCAGGACGCCACGCAGATAGCCACCGACCTCCACACCCTGCTCCACAGTGGAAACGTCCCGGGACCCTATGTGCTGGCCGGCCACTCCTTCGGTGGCCTCTACGTGCTCACCTTCGCCGCCCGCTACCCCGACGAGGTCGCCGGCATGGTGCTGGTGGACTCCACCAACCGGGCATCGCCAGCGAATCTTGGGGCAGCATCGCCCGCCATCCCGGGCGCGTACAACGTGCTGGGCCGGGCCTCGGCGTTGCTCGCCACCACAGCTGAACTCGGTCTGGGCCGCCTGTACTCGCACTTCGAAGCCGACGGCCTGCCGCCGCGGTCCCGCGACGAGGTCCGCGCCAACATGGCGACCCCAGGCAACCTTCGCAGCACGATCGACGAGTACCTGCAGGCGAACACCTCGATGGAGCAGGCTGCATCACTGCGTGACTTCGGCGACAAGCCCTTGGTCGTGCTGACGGCCGGCGTCGGCAACGACAGCAAACACTCGGCAGCGCAGAACGAACTGGCCGCCTTGTCGAGCAACACCGTGCACCGCACCATCGACGGCGCCAGCCACGATTCGCTCATCTCAGACCAGGAAGACGCCACCATCACCGGTCAAGCGATCCTCGCCGTCGTCTCATCGGTCCGCGGCGCACGGCCGCTGGTCAAATGAGCAGAACTCGGTTGCGAGAGCATCCTCACCAACCAGCGCCGGCCCGCCTCTGGATGTGCTCGTGATCGGCGGTGGGCAGGCTGGCCTTGCCATGGGCCACCAGCGGGCCCGGCTGGGACTTCGGTTCCGGATCGTAGACGCCGCCCGAGATCGGCCACGCGTGGCGCACCCCTTGGGACTCGCTGCGACTGTCCACCACCGGATCAGCCTGGCTTCTCATCCTCGGGCTATCCACGCACGGAGTGAAAGAATTCTTGCAGCCAGGAACCCGGTTGGTCGCCAACACGAGGTGGTGGCCACCATTCCGTGCCGCCGCAGACTGGGTCGAGGCCGGACTCCTGGCCGTCTCGATCACAACAAGGATGGACCTCACGGGACCAGAGGCCGGCAACCCCCGAGGCGGCTGAGACTGCCGAGCCGAGTGGGCGGCGTCGGGCGCAGCGGGAGTTGCGGCGGTGACCACCCTTCGGTCATCGCGTCCACGAGGCCCGCGTAGTGGCTCGGTTGAAGGTCGGGATCGAGCTGCGTGGCAACGGCCTCCCTTTCCGGAAGGCGGGATGATGACCGAGAACGATGGGACCGGTCGCGCTGCTCCGCCCGATTCACCCGTGTTGTTGATCGTGGACGCCGATCCGCAGGCCCGTGCCATAGCGGAGGCCGCGCTGGCCCGCCGCTTCGGGCCTGACTACCGGGTGCTGGGCGTCGGCACACCCAAGGACGCGTTGACCGCGTTGCGGCGAATGGCAGACGAAGGCGGCGAGGTGGCGCTGGTTGCGGCTGATATGCATTTGCCCGGTATGGACGGCGTTGCGTTCCTCGAGCTGGCCCACGCGCTCCACCCGGGTTCCTGGCGCGTGCTGTTGGTGGCCATGGATCGGTACCACACCACGATTCCGTTCACCGAGCTGGCGGCGCTTCAGCGCGAGGCCGCGCTGGGGCGGATCGATTTTACGGTGGTCAAGGGTTGGGTCACGCCAGAGGAGTGGCTCTACCCACAGATCCAGGAGGCGCTCACGGCCTGGACGATCGGGCATCGGCCGAGTCATGTGGTGTACCGGGTCGTCGGCGAGCAGTGGGCCCCGCGCAGTCACGAGCTGCGTGATGTGTTGACCCGCAATAGCGTCCCGTTCGAGTTCTACGCCGCCGACTCGGCGGCTGGCCAGCAGCTCATTAAGGACTTCGCGATTGACGTGCGGCGCCTTCCCGCCGTGATCCACCACGACGGCTCGGTGCAACATGATCCCAGCCTGGCCGACGTGGCGGCCGCCCACGGGATCGAGACTCGGCCCTCGCCGGAGGTCTATGACCTCGCCATAGCGGGTGCAGGTCCGGCCGGTCTGGGGGCCGCCGTGTATGGCGCGTCCGAGGGGCTGCAGACCGTTGTCTTCGAGCCGCACGCGATCGGCGGGCAGGCCGGCACCAGCTCCATGATCCGCAACTACCTGGGGTTCCCGCGGGGCATCAGTGGCGGCGGATTGGCCCACCGGGCCTGGGAACAGGCCCTGCTCTTCGGTGCCCAGTTCGTCTTCATGAGCGAGGTGACCGGGTTGAGCTCCCGCGGCGACGACCGGGTGATGGCGCTCGGTGAGGGAAGCCAGGCGGTCGCCAGAGCGGTGGTCATCGCAACCGGTGTGGCCTACCGCCGACTCAGCATCCCGGCCCTGGACCGCCTGATCGGGGCAGGCGTGTTCTACGGCGCGCCGGGCGTCGAAGCCCCTGCCATGGCCGAACAGCAAGTGTGCGTTGTTGGTGGGGCAAACTCGGCCGGTCAAGCTGCCTTGCACCTGGCCAAATTCGCCGCCCAGGTCACGGTGCTCGTACGAGGCGAGTCGCTGGCGGCCAGCATGTCCGATTACCTCATCACCCAACTGAAGGCGACGCCCAACATAGAGGTCCGGCTCGGCACCCGAGTTGCCGACGGCCACGGCCATGCCCGCCTGGAAGGCCTGACGCTCGAGGATGTTCGGACCGGCCAGCGTGCACAGATCCCCGCCGCGGCCCTATTCGTCATGATCGGCGCCGAGCCGCGCACACAATGGCTCGGCGACCTCGTCAAGGTGAACGACCGTGGGTTCATCCTGACAGGCCGCGACATTCCGCCGGCCGCATGGCCGCTGCCCCGCCCACCGCTGCCCTTCGAGACGAGTCTGCCTGGCGTGTTCGCGGCCGGCGACGTGCGGTTTGGCTCCGTCAAGCGCGTCGCTGGGGCCGTCGGGGAAGGGTCGGTCGCCGTTGGCTCGGTCCACGAGTACCTGAGCGCCATCGAAGGGTGGCCGAAGCCGAGATCGAGAAGGTAGGTGTTCCAGTGCGGAAGTGGTAGTCCGGGCCACTCAAGGGCCGTCCACACGGACACCGGCGGGGCGGTGCGAGGGTCAAATGAACCTGGTTGGTCAAGCGTCACAGTGAGCGAAAGGACGCGGGCTCATCGGCAAGCGAAGCCTGCAATCCAGAGAATCCCGGATAGCGAGTGCTCGGCGGTGTCGATCAACCGACGAGGTGACGCCGGTAGCGCTCGAGCAGGGAGGGCCACTCGTCGAACTTTGCGCGCTCGGCGACATTGTCCGGACCCCAGCCACCATGGGTCAGGGTGAGCTGCGTGCCGGTCGCCCCGTCCCGTGCGAAGTCCGCCCCCAGGGTCGTCGGGTGGTGGGGGTCAAGCGCCAAGCAGAAGGACATCGCAAACCGGTTCGGGGGCTGCCATGTCGTGATCGTCCCGATCCGATACCGCAGCCCGCCGTCGTGGACGAACTCCACGTCCGTGCCCGGAGTGGGGTCCAACCGCACGTCGCGGAACGTCGCGGCGTCAGCGGTGAGTCGCGGATCCCACCACAGGGCGAGCTCGCTCGTGAAGGCCTCGAATGCCCGGTCCGCGCCGACGGGGACGGTGATGGCGTGGATGATGGGGCTGTCCTCGCTGGGCCCGGCTCCGAAGGCGTCCATGGTGTGCGTCACCGTACTGCGCCTCCGGGGGGTCGGGGGATTCGCCGTTCGGGACCTTGTGCCCTGTCCGGTGCGCCGGGCAGGGCACAAGGTCGAGCCATGGACATCACATCCTCGAGCGGCCAGCAACCGTCCCGCCCCCTCCTGAGGGCCCCGAATGCTGTTCACTCGATTGGGTGGGTGGGCCGTGGGTGCGCGCTGCTCGTGGCGGGCATGGTCGCGTTCGTGGGGGCCTGCTCCGGAGAGGTGCCTGGGAACGTGGTGGTCGGCTCGGGCGACCCGACCTCGGAAACACGAGAGGTGCCGACCTTCACCGAACTCGACGTCGGCGGGGGCATCGGTGTCGATATCGTCCCCGGGTCGGCAACCAGCATCGTTGTGACTGCGCAGCCCAACCTCCTGCCGTTGACCACTACCACGGTCGACGGCGGTCGCCTGACCATCGCCTCGACGCAGGGCTACACGACGGTGCATGGCATCTCGGTCAAGGTCACGACGTCCGAGCTCACCAAGATCGAGCTTCACGGAGGCGCCAGCGCATCCGGCGACGGCTTCAAGGCGCAGTCCCTGGCGCTCAACCTGTCTGGTGGCGCCCACCTTGACCTGTCCGGAGAGGCCAAGGACCTGGAGGTCGAGGCGAGCGGCGGCGCAGTGCTGCGGATCGGCGGGCTGAAGCTCACGACGGCGCGAGTCAACCTCAGTGGGGGTGTGGTGGCGACGATGTCGGTGACCTCCTCGCTCACGGGCAAGGCGTCGGGCGGAGTGGTGATCAACCTCGATCAGCGTCCAACGACGGTCGATGTCGAGACCTCCGGTGGTGCCGTCGTCCTGGGGTCGTAGGGAAGTGCGGCGGCCTCTCGACTCGACGGGTTAGATTGGCCCGTATGACCGCTCTGCCGGAGTCGGCTCCGGTCGCCCTCGCCGAGCGATGGGGTGGACGCAGCCGGATCAGTGACCTGGACGGCCCTGTGCACTGGGTCGATTTCGGCCGTCCGACAACGGACTCAGGGGAGGACCAGGCACCGCTTGTCCTCGTCCACGGACTCGGCGGGTCGCACCTCAACTGGGTCCAGGTGGCGCCGGCGCTCGCCGAGCAGCGCCGCGTCGTCGCCATCGACCTCGCCGGCTTTGGGTTGACGCCTGGAGCCGGCCGCGACACGGGCGTTCGGGCCAACGCCGCACTGCTCGGGCGGTTCATCCGCGAGGAACTCGGTGGACGGAGTGTGCTCGTCGGCAACTCCATGGGCGGCATGGTGTCGTTGCTTCTCGCGGCCGCAGAGCCGGACCTCGTGGCCGCGCTCGTCCTCGTCGACCCCTCGATTCCGGCCGGAGTGAAGAACCTCGATCGGGTGGTTGCTCTCCAGTTCGGGCTCTACGCGACACCGGTCCTGGGCGAGCAGTTCCTCGTCCGCCTCCGTCGGCGCTATTCCACCGACCAGCGGGTCAAGGGCGTGGTCCAGCTCTGTTTCGCCGACTTCTCGCGCGCCGACGCCGAGGTCCTCGAGGCGGGCGTCTCGCTCCTCACCTACCGGGACACCTTGACGC
The DNA here is from genome assembly GCA_963754395.1 of uncultured Actinomycetota bacterium. GTDB lineage: Bacteria > Actinomycetota > Actinomycetes > Actinomycetales > Dermatophilaceae > Intrasporangium. The sequence continues at coordinate 258,125 of CAVWGJ010000028.1, forward strand.
AGTCCGAGGCCGAGTTCCTCAGGGCGGCCAGGTCGCTGCTCGCCGTGCTACGCCATGGCCGCACGTACTCCGCGCTCATCCATCGCATCTCGGCTCCGGTCCTGCTCATCCACGGCGAGCGGGACCGGCTCGTCCCCATCGAGGCGGCGCGTCGCGTTGCTGCGGCAAAACCCGAATGGCAGACCGAGTGGCTGGCCGGTGTCGGACACACGCCGCAGCTCGAGGTGCCAGACCGGTTCGTCGCAGTCGTCGACCGCTGGCTCGCCGCCATGCCGGACTGAGGCTCAACGAGCGGCAGCGCCGGGGTGCAGGTCCGCGCGGCTGCGCAGCTCGTGGCCCCACTCCTCGGCGCGCGCCAGCTCGCCGTCCTTGAGCGGTCCGTCCGTGTCCTCGACCCAGAAGGTCTCGCCCTGCTCGGCGCGCCGGAACCCGCGGGCATGCAGGGCCTTCGCCGCCGACTTCGCCGCCGAGCCCGGCAGCAGCTTGACCTTCACCCGGGTGTCGAACGTGATGACCGGCAGCTCCGGCCGCGGCTCGACGGCCTCGATCCACTCGCGAATGCCGAGCCTGACGTGCGCGTCCGCTCCCTTGGTCTCGGCATCCTTCCGCGTTGACTCCCGGGTCATGCTGAAGGCATGCGTGGGCCCGCCGACGATGAGCAGGCCGACGTCCTCCGGGATCACGCCGGGTGCTTCGTCGGAGCGCATCGTGCCCACCTCGCCGGGCTCCGTGCCGCGCACCAGCCCGCGCTCGATCGCGTCGGCAACGGCCTTGGTGTTGCCGAACAGGGACTCGTGGACGATGAGTGTCTTCATGGTTCAAACCCCCTCTTCCTCCACCTTCCACGCTAGGTGGCTCGTGCTCGGCGAGAGGCGAATGGTGATCCAACAGACGCGGCCCCCCGGAGCTCGACGGCCGGTCGCAGAATGGACTCGGCGAAACCCCGACCATCCCCGACGGAGGAGACGACAGATGGACGCCAAGGACTGGGACGAGCGCTATGCCGCGACGGAACTCGTCTGGTCGGCCGAGCCCAACCGCTTTGTGGCGGAGCTCGTCTCGCCGCTGACGCCAGGCACCGCCGTCGACATCGCCGCCGGCGAGGGCCGCAACGCGATCTGGCTCGCCCAGCAGGGCTGGACGGTCACCGCGACGGACTACTCGAGTGTCGCCGTCGAGCGGATGCGAGCCCGGGCGGCGGAAGTGCTCGGCGCGGAGGCGGCCCGAATGACCCCGCTCGTCGCCGACGCCACCGTGGCAGCGCCAGGCGGCCCAGCGGCATACGACCTCGCGTTGTTCTCCTACCTCCAGCTCCCAGCGGCCGAGTGGAAGGTTGCCCTGCGCAACGGCATTGAGGTCGTTCGACCCGGTGGCCACGTCCTCGTCATCGGGCACTCCGCGCGCAACTTCACCGAGGGATGGGGTGGCCCGAGCGCGCGCGAGGTGCTCTATGACCCCGACGATGTGGCGGACGTCGTCGACGGGCTGCCGGTCGCGGTCGAGCACGCGGACATCCGCGTTCGTCGCGTCGACACGGAGGACGGTCCTCGCGAGGCCCTCGACACCGTCGTGATGCTCAGGCGGACCTGAGAGTCGCGACGTCGCTCACTTGGCGCCCCGCGCTGGGAGGTTCGCCCGGATGAACGCGATGACGTCGTCCAGGACCTCGTCCTGGTTCGTCTCGTTGAAGATCTCGTGCCGCGCGCCCGGGTACGACTTCGAGGACGCACGCCTTCCGGCCAGCGACTCCCAGCCCAGCTTCGTGTCGGCCATCGGCACGAGCTGGTCCTCCTCGCCGTGCAGCCACAGGATGGGGTCATCCACGGCGCCGGCGAAGCGGATCACCCCCAAGGTCTCCTGGATCGCCTCGAGCGTCGGTCGCTTGAACGGCCCGTGCCAGACGAGGGGGTCGGCGACGTAGGCTTCGCCGACCGAGGATTCACGGCTCAGCGTCGTCGGGTCGATCGGCGCGTCCGGGATCTCGTCGGCCGCAAGCAGGTCCTCGGCCGCACGCCAGCGCCCGAGGACGGGCGCGGACAGGACGATCGCGGCCAGGCCATCGCCCCAGCGCTGTGCGTAGCGCGCCCCGATGAGGCCACCCATCGAGTGGCCGATGAGCACGACCGGAAGCGTCGGGTGCTCCTCGCGGGCGTGCGCCTCGAGCAGGTGGACGTCCTCCTCCACCTCCTGGAAGCTGGTGATGAGGACGGGCTCGCCGGCGCTGCCACCGTGCCCGACATGGTCGATCGCGTAGACGACGGCGCCGTCCTCGACGAGCCGAGCCGCGACGTGCCCGTACCGGCCACAGTGCTCGCCGTAGCCGTGGACGAGCAGGACCACGTACTCCGGCTCTGCGGGGTCATCGCCGCTCCACTGTCGCCCGACGATCGTTCCCGCGTGTCCCTCGAATGACAGCTCCGTCACGTCCATGCCGACCACCCTCTCCGGGAACGGGCCCCGTCGCAAGCGCTGTCCCATGGGCGGGTTGGGCCAGACTGGGGCCATGGCACTCGACCTCCACGCCGTCTGCTTCGACGCCATCGACCCCCAGCTCGTCGGCCGGTTCTGGGCAGGAGTCCTCGGCTGGGAGCCGACCGACGACCTCTTGGACGCCGGGGGCGCCGTCGCGCTCGCGCCCAGTGACGGGACGGGGTTCAGGCTCAGATTCGCTCCCACCCTCGAGGCCAAGTCACTCCAGAATCGGATCCACTTCGATCTGACGAGCGCGACCCCGGAGGAGCAGGACGAGACGGTTGCGCGGGCGCTCGGCCTGGGCGCGAGCCACATCGACATCGGCCAGGGGGCGGATGCGGATCATGTGGTGCTCGCCGACCCGGAGGGCAACGAGTTCTGCGTCATCGAGGCAGGCAACACCTTCCTCGCTGGCTGCGGCTTCATCGGGGCAGTCAACTGCGACGGGACTCGGGAGGTCGGGTACTTCTGGAGTCAGGCTCTCGGCTGGCCACTGGTGTGGGACCAGGACGAGGAGACCGCCATCCAGTCGCCGCAGGGCGGTTCCAAGGTCACGTGGAGTGGCCCGCCCTTGATGCCCAGACCATCGAAGAGCCGGCAGCACTTCGACCTCACTCCTGCTCCAGGCAGTGATCAGCAGACCGAAGTCGGACGCCTCAGCTCCTTGGGCGCGAAGCGGATCGACATCGGGCAGGGCGAGGTCAGCTGGGTCGTGATGGCCGACCCCGATGGCAACGAGTTCTGCGTCCTGGCCCCTCGGGGCTGACACCGAGCCGAGTGCCAACTGTGGGACAAGTGACGGGGTGACTTCGGCCGGTCGTGCTCGGCAGGTGCAAATGCCCAGCTCTCGTCCCGTCAATCGTCCCGTCCCGTCGGACATCGGGCGCGGCGCGGGATCTGACAGGCTGGCCGCGTGACGACCGCGCGCTCGATCCTGCTCTTCATCCTCGCCGCGCTCGCCGAGATCGGTGGTGCCTGGCTCATCTGGCAGGGAGTCCGTGGCCATCGCGGCTGGCTGTGGATCGGCGCCGGGGTGGTCGCTCTGGGGCTCTATGGCTTCGTGGCGACGCTCCAACCCGACGCCCACTTCGGCCGGATCCTCGCGGCGTACGGCGGGGTCTTCGTCGCGGGATCGCTGGTGTGGGGGATGGTGCTCGATGGCTTCCGGCCCGACCGCTGGGACGTCATCGGGGCCGCGGTGTGCCTCGTCGGGGTCGCCGTCATCATGTACGCGCCACGACCGGCCTGACGCCGGCCATACCCGGTGGGGTATCCTTGAACCAGGAAGACCCGTGAACGCACAGGAGGTAACCGTGGAGCTCGACGCTACGGAGATGCAGTCGGTGGTCCGTCGCCTCAACCGGGCACGTGGGCAGCTCGGTGGAATCGTCAAGATGATCGAGGACGGGCGAGACTGCCGCGAGATCGTCACCCAGCTCGCCGCGGTGTCGAAGGCCGTCGACCGGGCCGGTTTCGCGGTCATCGCGACCGGGCTCAAGGAGTGCCTCACCAATCCCGACGGCGAGGCGATGGACGTCGACGAGATGGAGAAGCTCTTCCTCTCACTGGCCTGAGCCAGCCTGACTCAGCTGGCCTGAGCCAGAGAAGTCGGTCCCAGGGGTGGACTGCAGGCCACTGCCGGGTGACCATTGAAGGCACCCGGAGGAGGCCACCATGGATGCCAGCGCAGACACCACGATGCTCCCCGCCGCGTCAGCCCCGGCTGAGTCGGCACCGCCCGAAGCGGCGACGACCAACGGAGGGTTCGCCGACCACCTCAAACGGATCCGGGCGCACCGGGCCGAGCTGCGCGAGTCAGTCGCCGCGGTCGATCTCGCGCTCGAGTCGCCCATCGCCCGGGGCGGCGCCTGGCGTGAACGGGTGCGTGCGGCGCTCGCCGAGCTGGCCCACGACTTCGACGACCACATCGACCTCACGGAGAGCCCGGGCGGGATCTACGACCGTGCCAAGCGGAGTGCTCCACGTCTGGGCGGGGCGATCAACCGACTGCTCCGCGAGCACCGGCAGTACCGCGAGCAGATCCACGGGTACCTCGCGGTTCTCGAGCATGGTGGGCAGCTGGCGGACATGCCGGCCTTTCGCGAGGAGCTGACCGCGCTCATCGGCCGCCTCGTCAGGCACCGGCAGGCCGGCGGCGACCTCGTCTACGAGGCCTACAGCGTGGACCTCGGCGGGTCCGACTGACCCTTGCGCGACATTTCCGGCACCCGCGGCACGGTCGCTGGGTGCGAGCTCAGCGGCATACGGCCTCATCTGCTCACGTGAACTGCGGCCGCAACGGATACCCGGCCACGCCGGCTTCACTGGTCCGGGTCGCCAGCACCTGGTGCAGCTGGATCCCGTTGCCCTCGAAGCCGAGGCGCGACCCGGCCATGTAGAGCCCCCAGACCCGCGCCCGCCCGAGACCGGCCAGGGCCACGCAGTCATCCCAGTTCTTGGCGAGGTTCGCGCCCCAGCAAGCGAGCGTCAGGGCGTAGTGCTCGCGGAGGTTCTCGTGGTGCTTCACCTCGAGGCCCTCGTTCTCCATGACCCGCACGATGTCGCCGGAGCCGGTCAGCTCGCCGTCGGGGAAGACGTAGCGGTTGATGAAGCCGCGCGTCGGGAGCCCCGGGTGCTCGTTGTCCGGCCGGGTGATGCAGTGGTTGAGCAGCCGCCCCTCGTCGCGCAGGCGCGAGCGGAGGAACCGGAAGTAGGCGGGGTAGTTTCGCACGCCGATGTGCTCCGTCAGGCCGATCGAGCTGACGGCGTCGAACCCCCGCTCGGTGACGTCACGGTAGTCGGCGTGCCGCACCTCCGCGCGCCCCTCCAGCCCGTCGCGCCGGATCGCCTCGGCGGCCCACGCGGCCTGCTCACCCGAGAGGGTCACCCCGAGCGCCGTCACGCCGTAGTGCGTGACCGCGTGCCGGACCATGCCCCCCCAGCCACAGCCGACGTCGAGCAGCCGCATCCCCGGCTGGAGGTCGAGCTTGCGGGCGACGAGGTCGTACTTGGCGAACTGCGCGTCCTCGAGCGTGGTCTCCGGCGTCTCGAAAACGGCGCACGTGTAGGTCATCGACGGCCCGAGCACGTGCTCGTAGAACTCGTTCCCGACGTCGTAGTGATGGTGGATCGCGTCCGCGTCCCGCCGCCTCCCGTGCCGCAGCCCACGGGCGAACCGCCGCAGCTGGCCCGGCGTCTCCTGGGGAGGCAGCTCGGGCAGGTGGACACCCGAGGACCGCACCATCTGGACGAGCTCCGGCACGTCGCGCAGCGAGGGCCACCGCGGCGAGAGAGTCGCCGCCCGGAGGTGTTTGAGCACCTCGTAGGGGTCGCCCTCGTCCATCCCGTCGATGGTCAGCTCGTCCTGGAGGTAGGCGCGCGCCATGCCGAGCCCGCCGGGCGCCGTCAGGAGGTAGTTGAGCGCTCGGGGCGAGCGCAGCCGGACCGTGACGCCGTCCGCCGCGCTATCCGTCGCGCCGTCCGTCGAGCCGTCCCATGCGACGACGCGCACCCGCGCATCGTCACCGAGGAGGCGCTCGAATGCCTGGCCCACCGAGATCGTCATCGCGCTTGCACCGCCTTCTCATAGAGGGTTGGGAATCGCCCTTGCGGGTCGTAGTGCCGCTTCGCCGCCGCGATCGCCTCGCCGCCGTAGAGCCGCGCGAAGGTCGCCGCGTCGTAATAGGCGTCTGAATAGAGAGACTTGTGCCCGCCGAGCTCCGTCACCTTCGCCTCGATCGCCCGGTTGACGTCGCCGTGCTGCCTGCCGGGCTCGATCTCGACCGACGACCAGAAGCCGACGTTGACGTACGGGACGTCAGGGCGCAGGGGGTAGAGCGGCCAGGGTGGCCTTTGCTGGTCGGCTGGCTCCTCGTCAGTCGGCCGTATGCCGCTGGGCTCGCTCGCGCTCGCGGGTTGCCTTCGCAGCTGGATCGGACAGACCCAGACCGGATCGATGGGGACGGTGTCCAGGAACCAGGTGAGGAACTCAGCGGTGCGGTCGAGGGGGATCTCGACGTCCTGGATGACCCGCTCGCGGGGGAGCCGGCCGCGCCTGGCGTCGATGGCCGCCATGACGCCGTGGCGCTGCTCGAAGGCGACGATCCGCCAGTAGACGTCGCTGCGGAGCTTGTCCTTGGGCCAGAGCCGCCGGACGACCGGGTGCTGGGCGCCGAAGGCTCGTGAGCACCAGAACCAGTCGGTGTCCCAGCGCCACAGGTAGTCGTGTGCGGTGAGCACGTCGGTCCGGCGTTCCTGGATCGAGCGGTAGTAGACCTGCGTCCCCGTGTAGTCGCTCGGGGTCGGCTGGCCCGCTACCTGGTCGGTCCAGTGGGCCAGGGTCAGGTAGGACTCCCGTGGTCCGAAGACGACGCCGTCGACGAAGTCCACCCGGTGCCCGTCCCAGGCCATCGTCTGCATCACGACGCCGATGGCGTCAGCCAGGGCGTCGACGCTGTCAAAACGGACGTGCCGCAGAGCGACATAGGGGGAGGCCGGCTCGAGCTCGATGACGAGGTCGAGGGCGTAGCCGAGCGAGCCATAGGAGTTCGGGAAGGTGCGGAAGAGCTCTTGGTGCTCGTTGTCCGCGGTGGCGGTGACCACCTCCCCTCGGCCGTTCGCGCCACCGGTGAGGATGCGCAGCTCCCGGACCGACTCGTGCGGCAGGCCGTTGCGGAAGGAGGAGGCCTCGATGCCCAGGCCCGTCACGGCACCGCCGATGGTGATCGTGCGCAGCTGCGGAACGACGAGCGGGACGAATCCGCTTGGCAGCAGGGCGTCCACGAGCTCCTCGTACGTCGTCAGGCCGCCGACGCGAGCGGTCCGTGCCGCCGCGTCGATGTCGAATACCCCGCGGAAGGCGGAGAGGTCGAGCCCTTCCCGGGCGCCGTTGCGGGCGGCGCTGTGGCGGAACAGGTTGGAGGTCCGCTTCGCCAGTCGGACGGGCCGGTCCGGCGGCAGTGCTGCGAAGTCCCGGGCCGCTGTCGCGACGGATCCGTGGAGGGGATCGACTGTCACGCGGGTGGACATGGGTCGAGTCAACCAAAGGATTCCGGCGATTCCAACGAACTTTCCGGTGCGTTTCTTCGAGGCCGCGACATGCCGTGCAGGGAAAATTCGCGCCCCGGGTGCCCAGTTGCATACCGGCACGGTTGAATTGGCAGTGAAGCGCCGGGCCGGGCGCAACTGGTCACTCATGAAGGGCCAATGATGGAACCCCAGACTGTCCACAACGATCCCACCGAGGCCGAGCAGGCGAGCGGCCAGTTCGATGAGCAGGCGGGCGGGGCTCCGGGCGAGGCCCCGGGCGAGGCCCCGGGCGAGGCGACTCTGGATGGCCTGTTCGAGCCCGTGCTCGGACCTCAGGCCAGCGCGTCCGACTTCAGTGAGTCTGCGGTCCTGGGCCGGCGTGGACAGGCCGCACGCACTGGCTGGCGGCACGTGCTCGTCGAGCTGACGGGTGGTCGGCTCCGACCGCCCCCGGGCCTCGGCGAGATGCGCCGCAACCAGTTGATGAATCGGGTCCGGACGCCCTTCGACGGCACTCGGCGCATCGTCGTGATGAGCCGGAAGGGTGGCGTCGGCAAGACGACCGTGACGGTCGGCGTCGGTGCCACCTTCGCGTCGGTGCGCGGAGACCGGGTCGTGGCCGTCGACGCCAACCCGGACGCCGGCAACCTGGCCCACCGGGTCGCGGGCGACTGCCAGCGCACCATCACGGACCTGCTGGCGGACTCCGGCCGGATCCGGTCCTTCGCCCAGATGCGGGGCTACACGTCCCAGAGCGTCGAGTCGCGCCTCGAGGTCCTCGCCTCCGACGACGACGCCCGGATCGCCCAGGCCCTCGACCGCGATGCCTATCGGCAGGTCGTCGCCCTGCTCGACCACTTCTACAACCTCATCCTGCTCGACACCGGTACCGGCATTCTCGACAGCGCGAACCAGGGCCTGATCACCGAGGCCGACCAGCTCGTCCTCGTCGTGCGCCCGGCGTTGGACGGCGCGAAGGTCGGGGCGCAGACCCTCGACTGGCTCGAGGAGCACGGCCACATGGACCTCGTCGCGTCCGCTGTGGTCGTCATCAACGGGATCGAACGCGAGAGCGACCCGATCGTCCAGTTCGCCCGCAAGCACTTCGAGGCCCGTTGTCGTCAGGTCGTTTCCGTGCCGTGGGACAAGACGTTGGAGGGCGGCGGGCGCACCACGCTCTCCGGGCTGCACCGCAAGACGCGTCGCGCGTTCCTCGACGTCGCCGCAGCGCTGGCGGACGGGTTCGGGGAGGACCCGCTGGCCCGCGAGTCCCGCGAGTCGGCCAGCCACGGCTTCACCTTCGGCCCCCTCCCAACCGAAGACCCCCGAATCTGACCGCCTTCCTTCCCGTCGAGTGTGCAGTCCGCGCCGCACCCTCCCAGTCGAATGTGCAGTCCGCACCGCACCCTCCCAGTCGAATGTGCAGTCCGCGTCGCACCCTCCGAGTCGAGTGTGCAGTCCGCGCCGCACACTCGACTGAGGAGGTGCTGGTGGAGAGTGACCGGTTGTCGAGGTCGCTACTCGCGGGCCAGCATCGTCACGCCGAGTCCGACCATCATCGAGCCGCCGGCGACGCCGAGCCGGTCGAGGCGCTGGGGCTTCTTCGCCATCCAGTCACGGGCCCTGCTGGCGACGAGGGCCCAGATGCTGTCGGAGCAGATCGCCATCGCGCCGAAGATGACGCCGAGCACGGCCATCTGCACCCCCACGTGACCGGCCGCGGCGTTGGTGAACTGCGGCAGGAAGGCCACGAAGAACAGGATCGTCTTCGGGTTGGTCACGCCGACGATGAAGCCGATGCGCAGGGCGTGGCCCCGCTTGGCCGACACCTGCGCCTCCAGCGCCTCGCGGGCCCGGGCCCGGTCACGGATCGCCTGGATCCCGAGCCACACGACGTAGGCGGCGCCCGCCACCTTGATGACCGAGTACGCAGTCGCGCTGGCCGACACCACGGCGCCGAGTCCCAGCGAAACGAGCATCACCTGGGTCGTGATGCCGAGCCCGTTCCCGACGACGGAGAGCAGGGCTTCCCGACGCCCGACCGTCAAGGCACGCCCGATGGTGAAGAGCAGGCTGGGACCGGGCACCTGGATGAACAGGATCGAGGCGACGAGGAACGCGATCCATTGGCTGGAGGTCGGCACCCACCCAGTGTGCGCGGGCTGGGCCGGCCCCGCACCGGAATATCCAGTCGCTGAGCACCTGCCGGGTCGTTACCGTCCCAGCCATGACGATCGAACGAGCCGACCCGCCGCGGACGGCCGACGAGGCAACCACCCTGCTGGCCTTCCTGGACTTCCACCGTGACACGCTTCGTCTCAAGGCCGACGGCCTCGACCAGCGGCAGCTCGCACAGACCACCGCAGCCTCCAGCCTCACCCTTGCCGGGCTGCTCAAGCACCTGGCCCTCGTCGAGCACTCGTGGTTCCCGTACCGCCTCGTCGGCGGCGACCCGATCGAGCCGTGGGCGTCGGTCGACTGGGACGCCGACCCGGACTGGGAGTTCAACTCGGCGGTCCACGACGACCCTGACACCCTGCGTCGGATGCTGGACGAGGCCATCGAGGCATCGCGACGCTCCACCGAGGTGGCGCTCCGGGACGGCGGGCTCGAGTACAGGTCGGCCCGGACGAACCGGCACGGTGAGCACTTCACCCTCCGCTACGTGCTGCTCCACATGATCGAGGAGTACGCGCGGCACAACGGCCATGCGGACCTCCTCCGCGAGGCCATCGACGGCCAGACGGGCGAGTGAGCCGACTCAGGCCAGCGTCCACGACCGGAGCTTCTCGGGGTTCCGCACCGCCCAGATGCGCGTGATCCGACCGGAGTCGACCGCGAACGCCATGACCGTCTCCGTGGTGCCCGCGTGCTGCATGACCAGGCCGGGCGACCCGTTGACGGAGCGCTCCAGGAACGTGAGATCCGGTGCCGCCTCGCTGACCGAGAGGATGGCGCGCACGACCTCCTCGCTGCCCGCGATGGGTTGCAGCGCGGCGGACACCAGCCCGCCACCGTCCGCGACCGCGACGACCTCCGGGTCCAGCAAGGCGACGAGGGCACCGATGTCCTTCGCAGCCCAGGCCTGCTTGAACTCCCGGATGATCGCGGCCTGACCGCTGGCGGGCGCCACGGGAGCCGGCGTCGCCTCGATCCGGGCACGGGCCGACGAGGCGAGCTGCCGACAGGCAGCCGGGGTGCGCCCCACGATCTCGGCGACATCGGCGAACGGGTACCGGAAGACGTCGTGGAGGATGAAGGCAACGCGCTCCGCCGGAGTCATCGACTCGAGGACGACGAGGAAGGCCATGCTGACCGACTCGTCGAGGGTGACGCGGTCGGCAGGGTCTGCCTGCCCGGCCGGTGCTGCGGCGCCGACCCACTCGTTGCGGTTGGGCAACGGCTCGGGGATCCACTCACCGACGTAGCGCTCGCGGCGATGCCGGGCCGAGCGGAGCAGATCGAGACAGATGCGACTGGCGACCGTCGTCAGCCAGGCGCCCGTGGACTCGATGGTGTCTCGCTGCTCGTCCGACAGCGCGTACCACCGGACGTAGGTCTCCTGCACCACGTCCTCGGCGTCGGCGAGGGAGCCGAGCAGCCGGTAGGCCAGGTTGGTCAGCTTGCGTCGTTCTTGCGGGGTGCTCATCCGTGGCCACTTCCTCAAGGCAACTGTGGTCACCAGTCTGACGAGACAGCCGCCCCGGATGTCAGGCCGGCAGGCCCGCCTGACATCTGGCGGCGCCATGTCGTCAGACGCACGACACCGTTTCGAGATCCCTCTTGGAGGTTCGACATGAGCACCACATCGACGACCAGCCCGCGCGTCAAGGCCTGGGCACCGAGCCGGTCACGGATGGCCGTCGGCGCAGCGATCGCGCTCGTCATCAACACCGGTATCTGGATCGCCGGTCGGGCCGCAGACGTCTCCTTCCTCGTCGAGTCGCCGGTCGGTGACATGCGGGTCGGCCTGCTGGAAGTCATCCTGGGCACGGCCAGCGGCTTCGCGCTTGGACTCGGCTTGGTCACCTGGGCGGCTCGGCGCTCGGACGCCCTCGTTCGCGCCGTCCTCGTCGCAGCGGTGGCGGTGACCGTCCTCTCCACGCTCGGCCCGCTGACGACCGCCCACGAGCTCTCGAGCGGCGCACTGCTGGCCGCGATGCACCTCGTGACCGGCGCTGCCTTCATGGGGACGGTGTCCGGGGCTCGCGGCCAGGCCGGACGCTGACGTCAGAGGGGCCCGGCTGGAAGGATCTCCCGTCGCGCGCGGATCTCAGCCCGCAACGCTTCGAGCTCCTCGGGGTCCACACCGTCGTCCTCGTCAACGGAGGCGGGGAGCTCGAACTCCACGGCGTCTCCGTGCTTGAGCATGAATCGTGCCATTTCGCCGGCGTCAGCCAGTTCCTCGGTGGTCACCGACTCGGGCACGTGACGTCTCCTGCGCCAGTCGTGCAGGGCTTTGATGGTCGCCGTGATGAGGAGCCTCGAAGGCTCGTCCGGGGGGTACGACTCGTTCGCTGCCTCAGCCACGGCTGCCTCCCTTCCGCTTCACCTTGACGATGGCGTCCATGGCCGCTTCCAGCATCGCAGACTGCGTCGTGTTGCGCGACAGGCTGTTGAGCGTCCTCAACACCTTCAGCTTCACCGGCGACGGAAGGTCGTCACGGTTGGCCCACACCCACATCAGCGCCTCCCACCACCGCGCCCGGTCGTCGGCATCGATCGCGAGGCTCCTGTCGATCCGGCCACGCTCCACGATCCCTCGATAGGCAATCGTCGCGGCCGCGAGAGCCGCGAGCCCGGCGAACCCGGCCGACGTCATGAACTCACCGACCGCCAGCCGCAGATCCTCCCACGTCATCCTGCGAGTCTGGCCGTTGAAGGGCGTTTCGGACAGTTCCGACACGGCGCAGGCAGAAGCGTCGGAGTGGCTCGGCGCCCATGACCTCCGCGAGGTCGCGATAGCGGCCTGCAGCCGCCTCCCGGCGTCCCGTGCGCCAGGCCACGTCAGCGAGGGCCAGGCTCGCGTCGCGGGAGGCGTATGCCGCTGAGCTCGCTTCCAGCCGGAGCAGCTCCTCCTCGACGTGGCTGAGCTCGCCCGCCGCAGCGTCGAACTCGCCATTCGCGATGATCCGGTGTGCGGTCGCGGCAAGCCTGGCGACGCGCACTGACGGTGAGGGCCACACGCGCTCCAGGGCTGCATAGAGATCGACGATCCGGGTCCAGTCCGTCTCCTGGAGGGTCGCGGCCACCGAATGGAGGCCCGAGATGGCGGCCTCGATGGCGAACCGGCCCTCGCCGGTGGTGGCGGCGAAGGTTGCGTCGTCGAGGCCGAGAGCAAGCAGCGGTCGGTCCCAACGACCCCGGTCGACCTCGTCGAGCGCGAGTGCCGTCCCGGTCGCATCGACGCGACCCGGTCGTCGGGCCAGACCGAGGCGGATCACGGCTCGGAGTCCGCGGGCCTCCGTGTCCGCCGGGTAGGCCGCGACGATGGCGGTCGCGATCGACAGCGCTTGGGCGCCGGTGTCGGCAAGGGCATCGACCGGATCGAGCACCGTCCGGTGAGCCAGAGTGAACATCCCTGCCACACAGGCGAGGACGACGGGAAGTCGCTCCAGTGCGCTCCTCCTCGTCCGGGACGCGGAAGGCACCGCGGGCCTCGGCGAGGGCGCGCTTGGCCCGGGTGAGCCGAGCCGCCGCAGCCGACTCCTGCAGACCGAGATGGGCCGCGATCTGAGGGATCGACAGCCCGCACACGACGCGCAGCGCCAGCACCATCTGTGATGACGCGCTGACGACGGGGTCGCATGCGACGAAGAGCAGTGCGAGCCGGTCGTCGAGAGCGTCGCCCCGAGGAGCGAGCGAGCGGCTGATCGGGTCGTCGTGATCCATGGCGCTGGTGTCCGCGGTCGGGTCGGCCTCCGGAGGGACGAGCTCAGGCGCGAGTCGACCCTCGACCCGGCGCCGACGGTGGTCGTCGATCCACGCACGCTTGGCCACCGACGTGCACCACGCTGCCAAGGAGGCGATCGGTTCACCCGACCGGCGCACGTGGTCAGCGGCGCGCGCGACGGACTCAGCGGCATACTCCTCCGCGTCGTCGAGGCTGCCCGTGACGGACGCAAGCGTCCGCACGATCCGCGGCCACGCGTCCTGGAACTCGAGCTCGAGCTCACCATCGGTCGCCGGCATGGCGACATTGTGTCTCCTGTGGGGGACACCGCCCGACCGACGTCGCGGCTCAGCCGAGTGGAATGACCTTGCGCCACTCGATGTGGCCGCCCGTGGGGACGAGGGCCGCGAGCTTGCGGGCGAGCACCTCGTCGTCTGTCTCGACGACGTAGAAGCCGGTGATGACCTCGGACGTGTCGGTGAACGGCCCGTCCGTGTAGACGGCGTCGTCGACCTTGCGGTCCGCGGCGCCGGGGACGACGGTGCCGCCGTACTTCGTGTTCGTCAGCGCGTGACCGCCGACGAGCCGGGCGCCGAGCGCCACCACTGCCTCCGCGAAGGCTCCGTGCTGCGCCCATGCTCGCGCCGAACTCGGGGTCGTTCTGCGCCTCGGGGCTCGCGGCGTAGTCGGAGTCCCAGTCGGGCTCGTGGATGAGGTAGACGTACGTGTCGGCCATGGTCGGCTCCTTGTCGTTGAAGCGGTGACGGCTCTCGTCACACCATCCTGACGAAGTCGTCCCGGCAAAATCGACACCCGACGGAGATCAGCCCCGCAGCTTGGTCAGTCGACTCTCCAGCGCCGCCCGCCGGTGGGCGTTGCCCGCGAGGTCGACATAGCGCTCTCCGAACGCCGCGAGCAACGCGTCGTCGAGACGACGCACGGCACCGGGCGGGTACTTGTAGCCCATCCGGTCCGTGACCTCGGTGCTGTCGACAGAGGCCAGGACCTCGTCGAGCGCTTCGACCGTCGTGATGCCGAGCTCCTGCAGCAGCCCGGAAACCCAGATGTAGTGGTCGGTGCGCGACCACCCCGCGTCGGAGTACGTGCCCGCGAGGTACTTGGCGAGGTCCTGCGACCCGACCTGCGGATGGGCGGGGGCCTCTTCGGGCTCGGGCTCGTCGGGGATCGCGACTTGCAGCCGCGCGCGGATCGCGGAGAACTCCCGGTCGGCGAGCTCGAGCAGTCCGGCCGCGAGGGTGAACCGCCGGTCGAGGTCGAAGGCGTGCTCGTCGGGCACGATGCCCTTGTACCGGATGTCGTGCTCGAACTCGGCCCACGCGTGCTGGAGGACGGTGCGGATCTGGACCGATGCATTGAGCCGGCGGAGCGGCTCGTAGGTGTGCGGCACGACCCGACTCGCGTCGACCGCGACGAGCAGGTGCCGGCTCGCATAGCCCCATCGCCCTGCGCGAGCCGTCTCGAGCCCGAGGTCGCGGTCGTCGAGGACCGCGAGCTCCTGCGCGAGCAGGTCGGCGACGGCCGTCACGTCGGCCTGGACGTAGGTGGTCACGCGCACGCCGATCACATCGGTGATGTCCTCGATCGGGTTGGGGTGCATCGGAACCCCGTCGACCAGCCGCTCGGCCTTGCCCTTGAACGACTCGACGGACTTCGTCCGACCGGAGACGCTGAGGTAGTTGATGCCCGCGTCGTCGAGCAGCGCCTGGACCATCTCGATGTAACGGCCGGTTGCCTCGACGAGGGTGGGGTGGCGCTCGCGGTACTCGTCGACGGCTTGCTCGACGACCGCCTGGTGCTCACTCCGTCTCGACATGCGCCCATCCTGCCGCCCCCTTCGTCGAGTGTGCACATCGCGCCCGGCGTTTACCGCACACTCGACTGAGAGGTGGGACGAGTGACGGGACGGGTTTGCCCTCGCGCGCATGCGGTCGGCCGGGCAGAGGGAGCTGGTCCCGTCATTCCACCCCTGCCGTATGCCGCTGAGCTCGCTCGCAGCCCGACGCTCGGGTTCGTCCCTCCCGCCCCCTCGTCGAGTGTGCACATCGCGCCCGGCGTCTACTGCACTCTCGACTGAGAGGTGGGACGAGTGACGGGACGGGTTTCCCGTCCCGCGCATGCGGTCGGCCGGGCAGAGGGAGCTGGTCCCGTCATTCCACCCCTGCCGTATGCCGCTGAGCTCGCTCGCAGCCCGACGCTCGGGTTCGTCCCTCCCGCCCCCTCGTCGAGTGTGCACTTCACGCCCGGCGTCTACTGCACACTCGACTGAGAGGTGGGACGAGTGACGGGACGGGTTTGCCCTCGCGCGCATGCGGTCGGCCGGGCAGTGGGAGCTGGTCCCGTCATTCCACCCCTGCCGTATGCCGCTGAGCTCGCTCGCAGCCCGACGCTCGGGTCCGTCCCTCCCGCCCCCTTCGTCGAGTGTGCACTTCACGCCCGGCGTTTACTGCACACTCGACCGGGTGGCGGAAGGGCAGGGACTGCACGTGGACGCAGGACCCAGCTCAGCGGCATACGGCTGCGTTGTTGTTGTGCTCGGGTCACCACCCGCGAAGGCGGAGAACCACACCCGCGTGGTCGGAGGGCCAGAGGCCCGTCGCGGGATCGCGGTCGGTGACCTCGTTCCCGGTGATGAAGCCCTGGTCGACGTCGAGCGGTCTCCCGTCGAGCGTGTGGGCGAGGACCATGTCGATCCGGTGGTCGAACCCTGCGGCCGAGTCGTCGTTGACGAGCTCGGACAGGCCGGAGGTCCAGCCCTCCTCCGCAGGCGCCCACTGGAGCCACTGGTCCGTGTAGCCCGCTGGGCCCGTGAGGAACTCGTAGGGCGCCTTGTGGGGCACGGTGTCGTGCGGCTTGACCGCGTCGAGCAGGGGATCGGAGTTGCAGTCGCAGACGAAGACCGTCGTGCGGTCCGCAGCTGTCGCCTCGGCGGCCACCTGCATGGCCTGCGCGAGCGCGAGGTCCGAGCTGAACGCCTCGAAGTGCGAGTTGACGAACCGGAAGGATGACCCACCCGCTCGCACGTCCAGCCACTGGTAGCCGCGTGAGAAGTCCATCGTCACGCCGGAGATCTCCACCTTGAGGTTGTGGGCGAAGAGCTGGTCGTGCTCGCCGGTCACCGTGAGGGCGTTGTTCGCTCGCTTGAGGATGACATCGTGCATCGTCAGCCGGACGTCACGCGGGTTGCCCATCGTCGCGGTGAAGCTCGGGGACTCGACATCGGCACGCTCGCCGACGACCTCGGCGACGTAAGGGGTACCGGCCGCACGCAGGTCCGCGAGCAGGGTCGCGAGGAAGTCATGGTCGACGGTCGCGGCATTGGGCACGCCGACCTTGTCCAGCTCGAGCGGCCCCGAGCGCCACAGGGCGACCTCCTGCAGGCCGACGAGATCGGGCTTGGCCGTGGCGATCTCGCGGGCCAGCAGCTTCGAGCGGACCGGGAAGTTGGTCTCGTCGACGATGCGTCGGGTCACGTCGGTGGCGATGGCGAGCGCGGCGACGATCTCCTGCGGCGTCTTGCCCTGGGCCTGCGCGGTGAGCGCGGCCTCGACGGGTCGGTTGATGTCGGCGCCCAGGTAGATGTTGCGGGTCATCACCGTGATCGGCTTGCCCGGTGGTTCCGGTGCCGCCTGGGCGGCGGTTCCCACGGTCATCGGGACCGCGACGAGGGCAGCGGCGGCCGCCGCGAGAACGGCGCGGGTGGACAGTCGACGCATCGGGTTCCTCCCCATTGAGCTGTCCCATCGGGACTGTGAGGGTGAGCCTGCCGGTCCGCTGCTCAGGATGCAATGCCTTGGAGCCACTTGCGGTGCTGCGGATCAACTCGCCTCAGCTCCGCGTTCGCGGTGTGCGCGTCCGGTAGGCGAGCGAGACCGCCACGATGCCCAGGGCCCAGAGCGTGTGGAGACCGTTGACGACGAGCAGGCCGAGGGTGGCGACGAAGGCCACCGCGGCGGTCCACCAGCTGAGGCTCCAGCGCGGGAGGAGACGGAGCGCCGCGCCGGTCCCGAAGACGTAGACCAGGGTGAAGCAGCCGGTGGCGAGGAGCATGAGGGGCGTCAGGCCGAGGTCGAGGACGGCCGTGATCACGAGCGAGAGCGCGCCACCGAGGGTGAGCACGCCGAGACTGCGTCGCGGAACCTCGCCCGGGCCGCTGCCCTTGGCCAGGGCCGAGGGGAGGCTTCCATCGCGACCCAGCGCTGCGCCGAGCCGGGAGCCGCCGGCGAAGTACGCGTTCATGGCGCCGAGGGTCAGCAGGACGGCGACGACCGCGGTGAGGACGCGGGCGCCGTCCCCGAGTGCGACGGCCATGAGGTCCGACAGCGGTGCCTCGCTCTGGCCGGTCGCCGGCCCGAGCACGAGGAGGCTGGTCGCGGCCAGGCCGAGGTAGAGCAGGCCGACGACGGCGACGGCGATCGCCGTGGCGCGCGGCACGTCCCGTCGCGGGTTGCGGTACTCGGCCGACAGGGGAGCGACGGCCTCCCACCCGGCGAAGCCCCAGACGAGGACTGCCGCGGCGGTGGGCACGGGTCCCCAGCCGTTCGGCGCGAAGGGCGACAGGTGGTCGGCGTCGCCATGGGGCAGGGCCAGCGACATGGTGACGACCATGAGCAGGGCGAGGGTCACGGCCAGCCCCAGCTGGACCCGGCCGGAGAGCCGCAGGCCCACGGCGTTCATCGCCGCGGTGCTCGCGAGGAGCGCGGCCGCCACAATCAGGGTGGTCGTGCGGCCGCCGCCGACGACGTCGGCGACGTAGCCCCCGGCCATCATCGACGCCGGAGGCGCCCCGACCGGGATGGCGAAGTAGAAGCACCAGCCGACGGCCCCGGCTGCCCGGTCCCCGAACGCCCGCCGGACGTAGGTCGACACTCCGCCCGTGTCGGGCAACCGGGCACCCAGGGCCGCGAACGTCGCCGCGAGCGGAACCGACAGCAGGACGAGGGCGGCCCAGGCGACGAGCGAGGCGGGCCCGGCCACGTCGGCGGCGAGGGCGGGCAGCGTGATGACCCCGGTGCCGAGGACGGCGCCGACGGAGAGGGCGGTGCCTTGGGCGACCGTCAGCGTGCCGTACCTCGAGCTCGGTTCGGCGGAGACGGCGGGGCTCGATGCGCCCGCGGACGCCGTGCCCGGTGATGCCGTGCGGGGTCCGGTCGAGGTTGCCATGAGGTCCATGCTCCGGTCCGGGTGGACCGCTGAGCAGGTCCGCTTCCCCACGAGCGGGCTGGTCCGATCTACCCTGCTGGGGTGACCATCCACGTGAGCCTGGACTCGCCCGGCGACCGGACGGCCCGGATCTACGTGGCCCTCCGCGAGGCGATCCTCGACGGGCGGCTGGCGAGGGGCGACCGTGTGCCGGCCACGCGGGACCTCGCCGGGCAGCTCGGCGTGGCGCGCGGCACCGTGACGTCTGCCTACGACCGGCTCGTGGCCGAGGGCTTCCTCGAGAGCCGCACCGGGTCCGGGACGTTCGTCACGGAGGTGGCGCTCGCGACGGGCGCCGAGGACCATGCGCGGCGGGCAAGGACCGGCGCCGTGCAGCCGCTCGCGATGTGGCTGGATCCGGGCCGTGAGCCTGAGCGCCCGCTCAAGGGTCGGGTCCATGACCTGTACCCGGGTGTGCCCGACAATCGGCTCTTCCCGCTCGAGACGTGGCGCCGGCTCGTGTCCACCCAGCTGCGACGATCACGACTCGACGACCTGACCTACGTGGGGCGCGGCCACCGGCGACTGCGCGAGGAGGTCGCCCGTCATCTCGGCCTGGCTCGGTCGGTCGCCTGCTCGGGCGAGGACGTCATTGTGACCGTCGGCGCCCAGCAGGCCATCGATCTGGTCGCCCGCGTGCTCGTGGAGCCGGGGATGGTCGTCGCCGTCGAGGACCCGGGCTACTCCGCGGCCCATCGGCTCTTCGAGACACACCGTGCCGTGGTGCGCGGTGTCCCCGTCGACCGGGAGGGCCTCGTCGTCGACGCTCTTCCGGACGACGCCCGGGTCGTCTATGTGACGCCGTCCCACCAGTTCCCGACTGGGGTTGCCATGTCCCTGGCGCGCCGCGCCGCCCTGCTGCGGTGGGCGGCTGACCACCACGCCGCGATTGTCGAGGACGACTACGACAGCGAGTTCCGCTTCTCCGACCGCCCGCTCGAGCCGATCCAGAGCCTCGACCGCGAGGGCCGGGTCATCTATGTCGGGACGTTCTCCAAGTCGCTGATCCCGGCCCTGCGGGTCGGCTATCTCGTCGCGCCGCTGTCCCTGCAGCGGGCCCTGCGCGAGGCGAGGCGCGTGAGCATGTGGGAGGGTGACGTCGTCACGCACGGCGCCCTGGCCGACTTCATCGCAGAGGGGCACCACTCCGCGCACGTGCGCCGAGCGAGCCGGGTGTACGGCGAGCGGAGGAGCCAGCTCCTCGCCGAACTGTCCCGCCTCGACGACGTGCTCGAGGTGGTGCCCTCCGTCGCGGGCCTGCACGTGTGTGCGCACTTCCGTGACCAGACCGTCGACGACCGGTCCGTGGTTGCCGAGGCGGCCCGACACGGCGTGCGCGTCGAGGCGCTCACGCCGCGCTACTTCGAGCAGCCTCCCGTGCAGGGGCTCGTCATGGGGATCGGCACCATCGAGGTGGGCGCCATCCATGACGCGGCGCGCCGGCTCTCCCGCGCGCTGCCCCGCAGCTGACCGTCCGGTGCCTCAACCGAGCTGCCCGCGGATGGCGCCTCCCGGGAAGAGCACGGTGTGGACGTTGACATAGAAGACCTGAGGGGCCTTTGCGATCGCCTTGGCGAGCGAGGTCTCGACCGTGACGCAGTCGCTGGAGCTGCCTGAGACGGGAGCAGCCAGCGGCACGACGATGGGGCCGTTGATGCCGGTGGGCGCGCTGTGGATGTGAGCGGCCACAACTGTGTCGAGGTTCGCGACGGCGAGGTCGTAGCAGATCTCTGACTGGCCGAGGTTGACGGTCATCGAGAAGTGGCCCGAGCCGTCGGGATCCCCGCCGCCGGGCTCGTTGGCGCCGATGAGGTCGGTCGCGAGTGGGCGGCCACCAGCAAGGGCTGGGGCCGGGACGAGGATGGCGGTGGACGCGGCAACCGCTGCGGCCACGGCCAGGAAACGGGTCCGGTGCATGAGAGTCCCTCCGTGAAATCGGGTGGTGGGACTGGATACGACACCGGGGCCGGTCCGGTTCAGCAACGCCTCACTCAGGGTGCGGAGGGGCTGGTGGCGCTGGTGGTCGCCGCCGGTATCGGCAGGACGAGATTCGTGCGCAGGGCACCGTTGATCATCGCCAGCAGGACGCCCACCTCGGACCGGATCACGCCGTAGCGCGCGGGGGCCTGAGGCGACCCGGCAAGCGCCTCCGCGGACGCGGCGTCGGCGAAGAGCCGGAGCGAAGCCACCCGGCCGAACCAGCTGGGCGGGTCCAGGCCGGGCGGCGCCGTCGTCCCCTCGAGCGACGTCAGGTGCCGGGCCAGCGCCTCGAACTGCAGGGCCGCGTTCGGGCCGGTGCCGCCGCTCCGGTCGAGAGCCGAGATGTCGCCGATGATCGCCCGGTAGCTTGCGAGCGCCGTGGCCTGGTCGAAGGGGGCCGTCGACGTCACGACCGGACGCGGCGGCAGGGTCACCGTCACCGTCGGGGTCGCCAGGACCGTCGTCGGCGTGACGACGGTGGTCGTCGCGGTCACCGTGGTGGTGAGCGTTCGCCACTCGGGGACGGTCACCGTGGCCGTCGGCGCCAGCGTCGTCCCGGGCGGGGCCTGACTGAGCTCGATCTCTGGGTTGCCCGAGCAGGAGGCGATGACGGCGACCGCCGCCGTCGCGAGCACGGCAGCGCAGACCCTCGTGGCGCTGACCCTGCTGGTTCTGATCCGGGTCACGCGGAGTCGGACGACTCGCATGGACTCCTCCGGCGGCGCCACTCGGGGAGGGGGCGTGATCGGGCATGACCGTCACGAGGTGCCGCTCCCTGATTGTGCGACGTGGACGCCGGTCATGGGAAGGAATCGGCAGATTGCTCCCCCGCCACCGGCCCGCCCATCTGGCCATGGCGTCATGGCCACTGCCGTGGAAGCGGTGCTCGACTGACCCGGCCGAGTCGGGTCTTGCCTGTGAACCCAGGGCTGTCACAGAAGGGAACTGGGGTCGTCAGGGACGTCAGCGGCATACGACTGGAGTAGTTGGAGTGGCACGATGTCGAGGGCTCGCTCGTGGGTGGCGGCGAGGACGACGGGCGCCGCGAAGCCGGCTTGGTGGGACTCGAGCCAGCGCGTCGCGACGACGCACCAACGGTCGCCGGGCGTGAGCCCGGGGAAGCGCCACTCGGGGCGGGGCGTGAGGAGGTCGTTGCCGATGCTGCGCTGGTGCTCGAGGAACTCGGTGGTCACGACGGCGCAGATCGTGTGTGTGCCGCGGTCCTCGGGGCCCGCGGTGCAGAACCCGTCGCGGTAGAACCCGGTCAGCGGATCGGCGCTGCACAGCTCGAGGTCGCCACCCAGAACGTTGCGTTCTCCACGCGCCATGGGGCAAACCTAGCCGTATGCCGCTGGGCCCGGTCGCGCTCACCGTGCCCTCGTGATAGGGCTGGCTTCGGCTGGAATTGCCGTGGACGCGGGACGTTTGGCTCGTGATGCTGTCCGGCATGAGTGGTCAGGTCCTTCGTGACTCCCATGGCATCCCACACCTTCGGGCAGCGACGGTCCTCGACCTGGCCAGGCTCCAGGGGCTGGTGACGGCGGAGGACCGGGCCTGGCAGCTCGAGTGGTTCCGGTGGCGGATGGAGGGCCGGACGGCTGAGTACGTCGGCGATGACGGCGTGCCCTGGGACCGCTTCGCGAGGCAGGTCCGGCTCGAGCCCACTGTGCGGGCCTGCTACGAGGCGCTCGACGACGAGACCCGCGGGTGGGTCTCCGCGTATGTCGACGGTGTCAACGAGGGGATGTCGGCAGGTCTGGAGCGGACCCCGGAGCTGGGGCTGCTCGAGCTGCGCGGGTGGCAGGGTGATGCGTTCCGTCTGCGTCCATGGGAGCCGTGGACACCGCTTGGGATCTTCTGGGCGGTCCACCTGCTCTTCGGCACCTTCCCCGCGAAGCTCTTCAACGACCACGTCGTGCACCGGCTCGGCGCGGACTGGCTGCCCCTGTTCCATGCCGAGGGCGTCACCCAGTCGGGGAGCAACGCGTGGGTCGTGGTTGGCGAGCGGACCGCCAGTGGCCATCCGCTCATCGCCGGAGACCCGCACCGGATCATCGAGCTGCCCGGCTGCTACCAGCAGATCGGGCTGGCCTGCGACACGTTCGACGTCGTCGGGTTCGCCTTCCCCGGCGTGCCCGGAGTGCAGCACTTCGCACATGCCGGCTCGGTCGCGTGGGGCATCACGAACGCCATGGCGGACTACCAGGACCTGACTCGCGAGGAGCTGCGCCGACGCGATGACGATTACCTCGAGGCCCGGGGCGTCGCCGGCTGGGCGCCCGTCACCCACTACCTCGAGACCGTGCGCGTCCGTGGCGCCGACCCGATCGAGGTGCCCGTGGTCGTCACGGAGCGCGGGCCGGTCGTCACCGGGCTCGAGGCCGGCCTCGAGGCGGCGCTGTCGCGAGGGCCCGCAGCCGGGTCGCCGGCAGGAGGCGCCGCTTGCTTCAGCCTGCGCACGCCGTCGCAGGTGAGCCTCGACCTCGGATTCGAGGCCTTCCTGCCGCTCCTCAAGTCCCGGACGGTGGACGACGTCGAAGCAGCGCTGAGCCGCTGGGTCGAGCCGGTCAACAGTGCCGTCGTGGCGGACACCGGAGGGCGTGTCCGCCACCTCGTGGTGGGCCGGGTTCCGGAGCGGGACGCGGCGAACCTTGAGGTCCCCGTCGACGCCTGGGATCCGCGGCACGAGTGGGTCGGCTGGCGGCCCGGCCCGGCCACCGAGATCGGCGACGTCATGGTGAGCGCCAACGACCGCCGCAGCGGTGGCGGCCTCGGCGTCGAGTACGCCTCCCCGTTCCGCGCCGACCGGATCCGCGACCTGGTCGGCGACCGGCGAGGCCTGACCCCAACCGACTTCCTCGCGATCCACGTCGACACCCTCAACGGCCAGGCCCGCCTCATGCGCGAGCTGGTTGCCGCTGCGCAGGTATCCGGTGCCGCCGCGGGCGTCCGCGACGAGCTGCTGGCCTGGGACGGCCTCAGCGTGCCCGACAGCCGCGGCGCCGCCGTCTTCGCCGAGTGGCGGCATGCCTTCGTCCGGTGGCTGACCGAGCACCGTGCCCTCGCGCCGCTGCATGAGCCCACCGGACACTCGCGGCTCTTCACGACGTGGCTGACCGTGCCGCTCCAGATCGGCATCGGCTGGCCCTCGATGGTGCGAGGCGCGGCCGGCCACGGGATCGACGTGGCAGCCGGCGTGGCCGAGGCCCTGGTGCGCGTCGCGCAGCAAGGGGACGAGGCCACCGTCTGGGGCGACCGCCACTGGTTCGATCCGGTGCATGCCCTGGACGGGCTCGGCGGAGTGCCGACGGCGCCGGACGCCGCCGTGCCGGGCGACAAGGGGTGCGTCCTCGCGGCTGCGAGTACCCCGGGAGTGACGGACCGCTGCTACGTGGGTCCGGTGGCGCGCTACGTGTGGGACCTGGCCGACCGGGACTCGAGCCGGTGGGTCGTCCCCATGGGAGCCTCCGGTCTTGAGGGCGATGACCATTTTGCTGACCAGCTGCCGCTGTGGCTCTCGGGAGGCTCCCTGTCGACGGCGGCCACTGCTGTGCGAGAGTGACGCCGTGCAATCCACGCTGACCCGGTCGACGATCGTGTGGTTCGTCGTCGCCGGCGTCTCTGGAGCGGCTGCAGTCTTCCTGCACCTGTTCCGCTCCGCCTTCGGCGGCGGAAGCACGGCGCTCGTGCTGGCCATCGCGGCCTATGCGGCGACAGCCCTCGCGGTGGTCAGCGTCTACCGCGGCGTGATGTCGGCAGCATCCGAGCAGGACCGGGCACGTCGCAACGCCGAGCGTGAGCGTGAGGTCGCCGACCGGCTGGCCCGGTGGGAGGGCATGCGACCCCGGGACCGGTGACCGCCTTCGCGATCGAGTGAACAAGAATCGGATGGCGACCGCGAAAGGTGTTCACTCGATTGGTCAGAGGCGGCCGCGGATCGGGGTCCGGTCGGCCGGGTCCCCCTCATCGGGCATGACCATCTCGGCTCGCACCCCGAGCAACCGCACCTCCCGGCCGGGCTCGACCGTGTCCGCGAGCGCCACGGCAGCCGCGACGACGTCGTCCTTGTCGTGGGTCGGCGCCTTGAGCTTCCGCGCCTTCGTCTGGGTGAAGAAAGGTGCGTAGCGGATCTTGAGCGTGACCCGGAAGACGGGCCGCCCCTCCTTCGCGACGTCCCCGTGGACCTGCTCGGCGAGCGAGCGGATGGCGTCGCGGACCTCGTCGGGGCTGGTGAGGTTCTGCTGGTAGGTCGTCTCGCGGCTGTGCCCGCGGGCGATCCACGGGCTGTCGTCGACGACGGCGGAGCCGAGACCGCGGCCGAGCTCGCGGTACCAGGTGCCCATCCGGGGGCCGAACTCCGCCACGAGTGCCGCCTCGTCCGAGTAGGCGAGCTGTCGCACCGTGTCGATGCCGAGCGTGGCCAGGCGCTTGGAGATCTTCGAGCCGACCCCCCAGAGGTCGATCGTGGGTCGGTCGCCCATGACCTCGAGCCAGTTGTCCTTGGTGAGGCGGAAGACACCTCGCGGCTTGCCGAAGCCAGTCGCGATCTTCGCGCGGATCTTGTTGTCCCCGATGCCGACCGAGCAGTACAGCTCCGTGGCGTCGAGCACCGCAGCCATGGCCTCTCGGGCGAACGCCTCCGGGTCGTCCGTCGTCACGCCGACGAACGCCTCGTCCCAGCCGAGAACCTCGACGACGACGGGGCCGTGCTCGCTCGCGAGCCCCCGGAGCGTGGCCATCACCTGCTCGGAGGCGGCGTTGTAGGCATCCGCGTCCACCGGCAGGATGATCGCGTCAGGCGCCTTGCGGGCGGCGAGCCGGAGCGGCATCCCCGAGCCGACGCCGAACTGGCGGGCCTCGTAGGACGCGGTCGACACGACGGCGCGCTCCGTCGGGTCGCCACGTCCGCCGACGATGACGGGCTTGCCGGCGAGCTCGGGGCGCCGCAGCACCTCGACCGCCGCGATGAACTGGTCGAGATCGACGTGCAGCACCCACGGGTGCGCCCCCGCTGCCATGCGCTCCATCATGGCCCACAGCGAGGCACGCAACACACCCGCTTGTCGAGTGCTGACCCCTGCTGCAGCAGGCCCGAGCAGGCGGTAAGTGGGTGTGTTGCGGGTCAGAGGGCGGCGTGGGTCAGAGGACGAGGTGGGTCACAGGGCGGCGGCAGCGGCGCGGCCGGCGGTCCGCCCGCTGAAGAGGCACCCGCCGAGGAACGTGCCCTCGAGGGAGTTGTAGCCGTGCATGCCGCCCCCGCCGAACCCCGCCACCTCGCCCGCCGCGTAGACACCCGGCAGCGTCTCGCCGCCCTCCGTCAGGACGCGGGCGGACAGGTCGGTCTCGAGGCCACCGAGCGTCTTGCGCGTCAGGATGTTGAGACGGACGGCGATGAGCGGCCCCGCCTTCGGGTCGAGGAGCTTGTGCGGCGAAGCAACGCGAATCAGCTTGTCGCCACGGTAGTTCCGCGCCCCTCGGAGCGCGGTCACCTGCGCGTCCTTGGTGAACGCGTTGTCCAGCTCGTTGTCCCGGGCCACGATGATGCTGCGGAGCGCTCCCTCGTCGATGAGGTCCTCGCCGACGAGGGCGTTCATCTTGCGGACCAGCTCGCCGAGACCCGTGGCGACGACGAAGTCCTCGCCGTGTCGCTTGAACGCCTCGACGGGCCCCGGCGCCCCCGACCGGACCCGTCCCAGCACCTGCCGCACGTCCTTGCCGGTCAGGTCCGGGTTCTGCTCGGACCCGGAGAGGGCGAACTCCTTCTCGATGATCTTCTGCGTCAGGACGAACCACGAGTAGTCGTAGCCCGTCGACAGGATGTGACGCAGCGTCCCCAGAGTGTCGAAGCCCGGGAAGTACGGTGCGGGCAGGCGGCGCCCCCGCGCGTCGAGCCACAGCGACGAGGGGCCGGGCAGGATGCGGATGCCGTGGTTCTCCCAGATCGGGTCCCAGTTGCGCAGGCCCTCCGTGTAGTGCCACATCCGGTCCGGGTTGATGAGGCGTCCGCCGGCCGCCTGGGTGATCTGGAGCATGCGGCCGTCGACGTGTGCCGGCACCCCAGCGACCATCCGCGCCGGAGGAGTCCCGAGCCGCTCCGGCCAGACTCGCCGGACCAGGTCGTGGTTGCCGCCGATGCCGCCGCTCGTGACGATGACGGCCTGCGCGGTGATCTCGAAGTCACCGACCTCGTCGCGGTTCGTCGCCCTGCCCCGGGCGGCGTCATCGGGCGCCAGCACCCGGCCACGCACGCCGGTCACCGTGCCCGTCGTGACGATCAGCTCGTCGACCCGGCGCCGGAAGGCGAGCGTCACGCGTCCCCGCGCGACGCCCTCCCGGACACGGCGCAGGAACGGCTCGACGAGGCCGGGACCGGTGCCCCAGGTGATGTGGAAACGTGGCACCGAGTTGCCGTGGCCGTCGGCGCGGCCATCTCCCCGCTCGGCCCACCCCACGACGGGGAAGAGGCGGTGTCCCTGCTGGTGGAGCCAGGACCGCTTCTCGCCGGCGGCAAAGTTGAGGTAGGCCTCTGCCCACCGCCGCGGCCACAGGTCCTCCTCACGGTCGAAGGCCGCGCTACCCATCCAGTCCTGCGTCGCGAGCTCGAGGCTGTCGCGGATGCCCATCCGTCGCTGCTCGGGGCTGTCGACCAGGAAGAGCCCGCCGAAGCTCCAGAACGCTTGTCCCCCAAGGGATTGCTCACCCTCCTGCTCGACGAGCACGACCTGCTTCCCAGCGTCGGCGAGCTCCGCGGTGGCGACGAGACCGGCAAGACCGGCCCCCACGACGACGACGTCCGTTTCCATCCGTGTCCCTTCCTCGCAAGCAATCAGCCCGTATGCCGCTGAGCTCGCTTCCGTGTGCGCGTCACGTTACCGACGGGTTGCCTCGGGCGGGAGGGCTGGGAGCGCGCGGACCTCGGGAGCGAGCTCAGCGGCATACGGCATGAAGGTTCTTCGCCTGCGGCGAATCCGCTTGGGGCAGAGGTACACCTCACCAGCGGCCGCGGTGTCGGACGCTGGGTTCATGACGACAGAGAACAGAACACCGGTGATGCTCGACGAGCAGCTCGCCATGCAGCTGCTGGCAGAGCGCATCATCGTCCTCGGTGCTGAGGTGGACGACCCGATCGCGAACCGGATCACCGCCCAGCTCCTCCTGCTGTCCGCCCGCGACCCGCGAGCCGACATCAGCCTCTACATCAACAGCCCGGGTGGCTCCGTCACCGCGGGCCTCGCGATCTACGACACGATGCGCGTCATCCCCAACGACGTGTCCACTCTCGCAGTGGGGTTCGCGGCCTCGATGGGCCAGTTCCTGCTCGGTGCGGGGACGCCCGGCAAGCGCTTCGCCCTGCCGAACGCGCGGATCATGATGCACCAGCCATCCGCCGGGATCCAGGGGACGGCCGCGGACGTCGAGGTCCAGGCCAACAACCTCAAGACCATGAAGCGCCGCGTCAACGAGCTCCAGTCGCAGCACACCGGCCAGGCGGTCGAGCAGATCACCGCCGACAGTGAGCGGGACCGGTGGTTCAGTGCCGACGAGGCGAAGTCCTACGGGATCGTCGACCACGTCGTGGCGTCGCTCGACGACGTCAGGCCGGCGCCTGCCGTCCGAAGGGTGGGCCTGCGTTGAACTGGTCACTGTCGCAACCAACGATGAGCAGCTACACGATCCCGTACGTCATCGAGCGGACTCCGGCCGGTGAGCGGAGCTTCGACATCTACAGCCGGCTGCTCCAGGAGCGGATCATCTTCGTGGGCACGGAGATCGACGACGGGGTGGCGAACGTGGTCATGGCGCAGCTGCTCCACCTCGCCGACGTCGCGCCGGACCGCGAGCTCTCGCTCTACGTCAACAGCCCGGGCGGGTCCTTCACGGCCCTCATGGCGATCTACGACACGATGCAGTTCGTGCCGTCGCCCGTGGCGACGTACTGCCTCGGCCAGGCGGCGTCGGCGGCTGCCGTGCTGCTGGCTGCTGGAGAGAAGGGCCGGCGCTTCGCCCTCCGGCACTCCCGCGTGCTGCTCCACCAGCCGTCCGCGGGTGGCCAGGGCACGGTCTCCGACCTGGCCCTGCAGGCCGACGAGCTGCTCCGCGTGCGGTCCCAGGTCGAGGAGGTGCTGAGCCGGCACACCGGGAGGTCGATCGCCCAGCTGCGCACCGACACGGACCGGGACAAGGTCCTCACCGCGGAGCAGGCCGTGGAGTTCGGGATCGTCGACCACGTCATCGAGCGGGCGGTCGAGGCGCAGGCTCCGGTTTCGCCGTAGGCGAAAGTCACCTGCAACGCGGCAGCCGCCGTGCGACGCTGGATCGGACGACGGAACGGAGACCGCGATGAGCCCCTCGATGAACCCGGCAACGACCGGACCAACGCCCGAGTCGCAGCCGCGTCCGAGGGTGCGCATGGTCCAACCGCTCCTGAGGGAGGTCTACGGTCGGCTCCTGCGCCGCATGCGGCAGCAGCAGGGGCGTACGCTCGCCGAGGTCGCCGCCGAGGCGGGCATCTCGATGGCCTACCTGTCCGAGATCGAGCGCGGCCTCAAGGAACCGTCCTCCGAGATCCTCGCCGCCGTCTGTGGTGCGTTGGACGCCACCATCGTCGGGCTCGTCGGAGCGGCTCACGTGGAGCTGCGTGACCTGATGGACGAGGTGTCCCGCGAGGCGCGCCTCCTCGACCTCGCCTCGCGCCGAGGCGTCCACGCGCGCGCCGTCGACGGTGCCGGCGCTGCCTCCACGAGCGCCGTCCCCGCGCGCGGCGGTGCCGTGCTCCTCGCCGCCTGAGGAGCCGCCTGGCCAGCGGCCCGGTCCGGTCCGGACCGTCGGTCCCGCAGGGCGCGGAAAATATGTTGACGCTGTGCACACCGCGCCTAGGCTTTTCGGGTGGCGGTCGAATGCTGCCGAAGGTGACTGTCAGTGGTTGCCCGTAGCGTCTAACGCCCACCTCCACAGACAGGGAAGGACCCATGACCATCACCGCGCGCGCCCGACCGGCGCGAGAACAGTTCGCTGGGCCGGCGATCGAGGCGGAGCGCCTCGTCAAGCGCTTCGGCGACTTCGTCGCCGTCGACGACGTCAGCTTCTCCGTGCCGCAGGGTTCGGTCCTCGGGCTCCTCGGACCCAACGGAGCTGGCAAGACGACGACCGTCCGCATGATGACGACGCTGAGCCGACCGACGAGCGGCACCGCCCGCGTGGCCGGCCACGACGTCCTCACGGACCCCGACGCGGTCCGGCACTCGATGGGCCTGACCGGCCAGGCAGCGACCGTCGACGAGTTCCTCACCGGTCGCGAGAACATCCTGCTCATGGGGTCGCTCTACGGCCTGTCCAAGAGCGCCATTCGGGGGCTCACCGACGAGCTTCTCGAGCGGTTCTCCCTCAGCGATGCAGGCGACAAGGTCGTCAAGGAGTACTCGGGCGGCATGCGGCGGCGGCTCGACCTGGCCGTCTCGCTCATCGCCGCCCCGCACGTGCTCTTCCTCGACGAGCCGACCACCGGGCTCGACCCGCGCAGCCGGGTGGAGCTCTGGGAGGTGCTCCGTGAGCTCGTCACGGACGGCACCACGCTGCTGCTCACGACCCAGTACCTCGAGGAGGCCGACCAGCTCGCCGACCGGATCGTCGTCATCGACCACGGGCGGATCATCGCCGAGGGCACGCCGCTCGAGCTCAAGGACCGGTCCGGCAAGGCGGCACTCGTCGTCACGGTGTCGCGCGCCGACCAGCTCGAGTCGGCCCGCGGCCTGCTGGCGTCGCACGTGCGCGAGGTCCACGTCGACGAGGGCGCCCGCCAGCTGACCGCGCCGGCCGACGGCCTCGCCGACGTCACCCGCATCGCGAGCGTCTTCGACGGCTCGGAGATCGTCCTCGACGACCTCGGCCTGAAGCGCCCCAGCCTCGACGACGTCTTCCTGCACCTCACGGGTCACCGTGCGGAGGACGCCGACACCGATGAGACCACTGCGTCCGCGCAGGACACGAAGGAGCGGTCCTGATGACCGACACCACAGTCCGGGCCAGGCCCGAGACCGCAGGCGCGGCCCGGCCGACCATCCAGCCCCCAGGCCTGGCGAAGCAGGTCCGCGTGCACGTCTGGCGCAACCTCAAGCACATCCGGCGGATGCCCGAGATGCTCGCCGACGTCACCTTCCAGCCGATCATGTTCGTGGTGCTCTTCGCGTACGTCTTCGGCGGCTCCATCAACGCAGGCGTCAACTACCGGGAGTGGCTGCTGCCCGGGATCATGGTCCAGACGATGGCGTTCTCGTGCTTCATCGTGGCCATCGGTCTGACCAACGACCTCAACAAGGGCATCGTCGACCGCTTCCGCTCGCTACCGATCTCACGATCGTCGGTCCTCATCGGGCGGAGCATCTACAGCCTCATCCACTCGAGCATCGGCGTCGTCGTCATGTCCGTGACGGGCCTGCTCATCGGCTGGCGCATTCACAACGGCTTCTGGAACGGCGTGCTGGGCTACGCCCTGCTGCTGCTCTTCGGCTTCGCGATGATGTGGATCGGGATCGTCGCCGGCTCGGCGCTGAAGTCGATCGAAGCCGTGCAGGGCGTCATGTTCACCGCGATCTTCCCGCTGACCTTCCTCGCGGACACCTTCGCGCCGGCGGCCAACATGAGCCCTGACTGGCTGCGCACCATCGCCGAGTGGAACCCGATCAGCTCGGTCGTCCGCGGCCATGCGCGAGCTGTGGGGCAACACCCCGCCGCTGGCACCCGACTCGGCGCTGCCGCTGCACTATCCGATCCTGTCGACCGTCCTCTGGTCCGTCGCGCTGACGCTCGTCCTCGCCCCCCTCTCGATCCGGGCCTTCAACAAGCGCACCCGCGACTGAGGCGGTTGCGGCGACTGGCCGCGGTCGGCGGGGGCGGCCGCGGTCGGGACAACGGACTCGCATCCTGCTCCGCCGTCCGGAGCAGGATGCGAGTGCCATCAGGTCGAGGGTGAGTCGACAGTCGCCCGTCACCTCGCGAGGTACGCAGCGAGGTGCTGGCCGGTCAACGTGTCCGCGCGAGCCAGCTCGGCCGGCGGACCCTCGAAGACGACGTGCCCGCCGTCGTGCCCAGCACCCGGCCCGAGGTCGACGATCCAGTCGGCGTGGGCCATGACCGCGAGGTGGTGCTCGATGACGATGACCGAGTTCCCCTGGTCCACGAGCCGGTCGAGCATGCCGAGCAGCCGTGAGATGTCGGCCAGGTGCAGGCCGCTCGTCGGTTCGTCGAGGACGTAGGTCCCGGCCCCCTTGCCCATCCGGATGGCGAGCTTGATCCGCTGGCGCTCACCGCCGGAGAGCGTCGACAGCGGCTGGCCCAGCCGGACGTAGCCGAGCCCGACGTCGACGAGCCGGCCCAGGATCGAGCGTGGTGCGCCGCTGGTGAAGAACTCCTGCGCCTCGGCGATCGACAGGTCGAGCACGTCCGCGATGTTCTTCCCGTCGAGCTGGTGGGCCAGGACCGAGGGTTGGAAGCGCCTGCCCTCGCACTCCTCGCACGTGCTCGCCACCCCGGCCATCATCGCGAGGTCCGTGTAGACGACCCCCAAGCCCTTGCAGTCGGGGCACGCGCCCTCCGAGTTGGCGGAGAAGAGGGCCGGCTTCACCCTGTTGGCCTTGGCGAAGACGTGCGGATCGGGTCGAGCAGGCCGGTGTAGGTCG
This sequence comes from uncultured Actinomycetota bacterium, assembly GCA_963754395.1. Lineage (GTDB taxonomy): Bacteria > Actinomycetota > Actinomycetes > Actinomycetales > Dermatophilaceae > Intrasporangium. The sequence continues at coordinate 290,393 of CAVWGJ010000028.1, forward strand.
CGGGGTTGCTGCGCATCGACCCGCGGATCGGGGCCTGGTCGACGACCCTGACCTCGCCGGCCCCGGCCATCGACCCGTCGGCGATGGACCCGTGGATCAGCGAGGACTTGCCCGACCCGGCAACGCCGGTGATGACGGTGAGCACCCCCAGCGGGAGGTCGACCGCGACGTTCTTGAGGTTATGGGTCGTGGCCCCACGGATGGCGAGCGTGCCCCGTCGGGCGTGCGAGGCGTATGCCGCTGGGCAGGCCGGGCGTCGAGATGCTCGCCCGTGAGGGTGACCGAGGACGCGCAAACCCGCTACGTCACCGGTAACGTCGATCTCGCCGCCTTCGAGCCCGCGCGCGGGACCGAGGTCGACGACGTGGTCGGCGCGCTCGATGACGGCGGGCTTGTGCTCCACGACGAGGACGGTGTTTCCCTTGTCGCGCAAGCGGCATGAGCAGGTCGATCAGCTTGCCTATGTCGTGCGGGTGCAGGCCGACCGTCGGCTCGTCGAACACATAGGTGATGTCCGTCAGGGCGGACCCGAGGTGGCGGACCATCTTGACGCGCTGCGCCTCGCCGCCGGACAGGGTGCCCGACTCGCGGTCGAGCGACAGGTAGCCGAGACCGACCTCGACGAGCGAGCCCAGCAGGTCGGCCAAGGAGACCAGCGCCGGGCGGGCAGCGGCATACGGACGTGCGTCGACCAGGCCGTGCACCCAGTCCGCGAGGTCACTGATCTGCATCGACAGCGCCTCGGGCAGGGTCGTGCCCGCCACCGTCGCCGTCGCGCGCGGGCTCGTTGAGCCGCGAGCCCATCGCAGGCGGGACACGAGGTGAAGGTCGCGACGCGCTCGACGAAGGACTTGACGTGCTTCTGGCTGCTCTCGGTCTCCTTGTCGAGGAAGAGCCGCTTGACCTTGACGACGAGGCCCTCGTAGTTCGTGTTCATGCCGCCCGCCCGGACCTTCGTGGCCGGGGCGTACATGAACCAGTCCCACTCCTCGGAGGAGTAGTCGCGCAGCTTCTTGTCGGGGTCGAGCCGCCCTCCCTCGGCGAAGAGCCGCCAGTACCACGTGTTGGGGGTGAAGTTCGGCACGGTGATCGCGCCCTCGGTGAGGGACCGGTCGCGGTCGACGAGCTGGTCCTCGTCGATCGTGGACACCTTGCCCGTGCCCTCGCACTGGAGGCACATCCCGTCGGGCAGGTTGAAGCTGAAGTGGAACGACGGTCCGACGTGTGGCATGGACAGGCGCGACCAGACGAGTCGCAGCAGGGCGTTGACGTCGGTGGCCGTGCCGACGGTCGAGCGCGAGTTGGCGCCCATCCGCTCCTGGTCGACGACGATCGCAGCGCTGAGGTTCTCGAGGGCGTCGACGTCGGGACGCGGCGGGCTGCCCATGAACGACTGGACGAACGCGGGGTAGGTCTCGTTGATGAGCCGCTGGCTCTCGGCGGCGATCGTGCCGAAGACGAGCGAGCTCTTGCCCGAGCCGGACACCCCGGTGAACACGGTGAGCTGGCGCTTGGGGATGTCGACCGAGACGTCCCTGAGGTTGTTGACCCGGGCACCACGGACCCGGATCACGTCGTGACGGTCCAGCATAACGTCGCCGTCAGTCGACCCTGGAGCGCAACCACTCGATGTCCGCGGCCTGCCCCTCGACGCCGCCCGGCGTCTCGCACACGACGGGAGCGCCAGCCGCGCCGACCACGGTCGCGACCTCGTCGCCGTCGAGCGTGCCCGAGCCGAAGTTGGTGTGCCGGTCGGCGCCCGAGTCGAAGGCGTCCCGCGAGTCGTTGGCGTGGACGAGGTCGATCCGGCCGGTGATCGCGCGGATCTTGTCGACGATCGTCGTCAGGTCGTTCCCGCCGGCGTGGGCATGGCACGTGTCGAGACAGAAGCCGACCGTGTCGCCGCCCCGCGCCGCGCCGATGGCGTCCCAGAGCCGCCCGATCGCCTCGAGCCGGCGGGCCATGGCGTTGTCCCCACCCGCGGTGTTCTCGATGAGGAGCGGGACCGGCAGGTCGAGCCCGTCGATGCACTTGCGCCAGTTGTCGAACCCGACGGCAGCGTCCTCGTCCACGCCGAGGTGTCCGCCGTGGACGATGACGCCCTTGGCGCCGATCTCGGCGGCCGCCCGGAGGTGTTGCTGGAGCAGCTTGCGTCCCGGGATCCGGATCCGGTTGTTGAGGCTCGCGACGTTGATCGGATAGGGAGCGTGCACGTAGAGGTCGATGCCGGCTGCTGCAGCGTCATCTTTGAGGGCGGCCGCGCCGCCGGCGTACCGCACGACCGGGCCCTTGTAGCTCTGCGGGTCGCCCAGGAAGAACTGGGAGAGCGTCGCCGCGCGCGCCCGAGCCTCCGCGATGGGGTCCTCCTGGTCGACGTGGGCACCGATGTGAAGGGGCATGGGAACAGCCTAGGCGGGAGCGCTCGGCAGGCGCTGACCTGCACTGACCGCACGTTTTGGGCGGGTATGGCCGCGTCACGTTCTGGACATCGGGTTGACAACGCTTCCATAACAGGAGGCCCCTGAGCTGTGTTACTTGGCCCTCCCGGTGGAAGTGTGTCCCCAACCCCCAAGATCCCCGGGGTTTCACAAGGAGGAGCCAATGAAGGTTCGCAGGACCGCGAATATCGCGGTTGCAACCGCAATGACGATGATGGTGGTGACGGCCTGCAGCAGCAGCGAGTCGCCCGAACCGGGTGCGACGGACGGTGGACAGGCAGCCGGCAAGCGTGGCGGTGATCTTCGGATCTACGCTTCTGAGCCGGCGTTCCTGCTGCCGACCGCAGGTGATGACGAGCCCTCGATCTACGTCATCCGCCAGCTGTACCGCGGCCTGGTCACGTACAACGGCGAGACGGGTGAGGCCGAGAACGACCTCGCCGAGTCGATCGAGTCGAGCGACCAGAAGAACTGGACCATCAAGCTCAAGGAGGGTTACACCTTCGAGAACGGTGAGCCGGTCAACGCCGACGCGTTCATCCGCGCGTGGAACTACGCCGCCTACTCGCCGAACGCCCAGAACAACGCCTACTTCATGAGCCGCATCGCGGGTATCGACGAGATGACGTCGACGGACCCGGATGACGACGGGCCGAAGACGGCGCCCGAGCCCAAGGCCAAGGAGTTGTCCGGCCTCAAGAAGGTCAGCGACACGGAGTTCACCGTCGAGCTCAAGGAGCCGTTCACCGCCTTCCCGGTGACGCTTGGCTACTCGGGCTTCTTCCCGATGGCGGACGCGTGCATCAAGGACACCAAGACGTGCAACGAGACGCCGATCGGCAACGGCCCCTACAAGATCGAGGGCAAGTGGGAGCACAACGTCGGCATCAAGCTGGTCCGTAGCGACACGTGGAAGGGCGCCGCCGAGGACGCCATGCCTGACTCCCTGTCCTACAAGATCTACGCCGACGTCGACGCTGGCTACGCCGCCTACCAGGCCGGCGAGATCGACGCGATGTACACCCTCCCGCCGCCTCGGTACAAGGAGGCCAAGGCCCAGTACGCCGACCTGCTGTATGAGGCCCCGGGCGACTCGTTCACGTACGTCGGCATGCCGATGTACAACGACAACTTCAAGGACAAGCGCGTGCGTCAGGCCCTGTCGCTCGCCATCGACCGGCAGCCGATCATCGATGCGGTCTTCGACGGCAGGTACACGCCGGCCACCGGGTTCGTCGCCCCGACCTTCGAGGGCTTCCGCCCCGACGTCTGCAAGTACTGCAAGGCGGACGTCGCGAAGGCCAAGCAGCTGCTCGCCGAGGCCGGTGGCTGGAAGGGTGGCAAGCTGCAGCTCTGGGCCAACGCCGGTGCGGGTCACGAGCAGTGGCTCCAGGCCGTCGGTGACCAGATCAAGGCCGCTCTCGGCATCGACTACGAGCTGAAGGTCAACCTCCAGTTCCCGGAGTACCTCGCCACGTCAGACGCCAACAAGTTCACCGGTCCGTTCCGCCTCGGCTGGGGTCCGGACTACCCGGTCATCGAGACCTACCTCAAGCCGCTCTACGGCACGGATGGCTCGAGCAACAACTCGGACTACTCGAACCCGGAGTTCGACAAGCTGATCACCGAGGGCGACTCCGCAGCCGACCTGGCAGGCGCGATCGCGAAGTACCAGGCCGCTGAGGACATCGTCGGCGAGGACCTCCCGGTCATCCCGATGTGGTTCAACAAGGAGGCGGCGCTGCGCAGCTCCAACGTCGACACGTTCGTCTGGAACAAGATCTCCGGCGCTGACTACGGAAGGATGACGCTGAAGCAGCAGTGACCTTCCGCTCCAGCTGACACCATTCCAGACTTGGTGGCGGCGACGACCCGGAGTAGGGTCGTCGCCGCCACCGGCACGTCGATAGGAGGCCCCGACCGTGGGGAGATATGTCATACGGCGGGTGCTTCAGTTCATCCCGACCGTGCTCGGCACGATGTTCCTGCTGCACTACATCACGTCGATCGGCATCCAGCTGACCGGCAACCCGGTCCGTGCGCTCTTCGGCGACCGCACGCCCACGCCCGCCATGCTTGAGGCGCTCTCGCGAGCGCCTCAACATGAACGACCCCTGCCTGACCCAGACGGGCAACCCGTGCTTCGCCCTCTTCGGCGACCGCCTCGCCAACATCGCCCAGTGGGACTTCGGCATCAGCCTCGTGGGGCAGCGTGAGGTCACCGACATCATCGCCGCGGCTCTTCCGTACACCATTCGCCTCGCCGTCATCGCGTTCATCTTCGAGGCGACCGTCGGCGTCGTCGCCGGCGTCCTCGCGGGCCTGCGCAGCGGCGGATTCGTCGACTACTTCGTCAAGATCTCGACGACGCTCGTCATCGCGGTCCCGATCTTCGTGCTCGGCATCGTCATCCGCGAGTTCGTCGGCGTGAAGTTCGGCAACACGCTGCGCGCGGATCCGAGCGTCCCCGACATCATTTCCCAAGGGCTCTTCGCGGCCGGGTACAAGCCGGACTATCCGTGGATGAGCCTCGTCATTCCCGGCCTCGTGCTGGGCGCGACCAGCCTCGCGGTGACCGCCCGGCTGACGAGGACGAGCATGGTGGAGAACGTCCGGGCGGACTACGTCCGCACGGCCCGGGCGAAGGGCCTGCTGCCCCGCCGAGTCACCGGCGTGCACACGCTGCGCAACTCCCTCATCCCGGTCGTCACCTCCCTCGGCGTCGACCTGGGGGTCCTGATGGGGGGCGCGGTCGTCACGGAGACGATCTTCAACGTGCCCGGCATCGGTCGCGTCGCGGCCCTGAGCGCCCGGACGGGAGACGCGAGTGTGGTCATCGGCATCGTCACCCTCGCGGCTCTGATCTTCCTGGTCGCGAACCTCTTGGTCGACATCCTGTACGCGGTTCTCGACCCACGCATCCGATACGAGTGAGCGGGAGCAGACAATGAGTGACCTCGTACCCACCGCCGCCGCCGAAGAGACGACGACGGCCCATCCGCCCACGCCGGAGGGTCCGGGCCTATCAGGAGCAGAATCGGCGAGCCTGTGGAGCGACGCCCGCAAGCAGCTGATCCGCAGCCCGACGTTCGTGCTCTCCGCGCTCTACATCCTCGTTGTGGGCTCCATGGCGGTCTTCCCGACCCTGTGGACCGACCAGGACCCTCGCAACTGCGTCATCTCCCAGAGTCGACAGCCTCCGCAGGAGGGGCACCCGTTCGGGTTCAACATTCTCGGCTGCGACTACTACTCGCACGCCATCTACGGCGCCCAGCCGTCACTGTCCATCGCGATCGGTGCCACCGTGGGGATCGTCCTCATCGGCGGGAGCTTGGGCCTGCTCGCCGGCTTCTACGGCGGCTGGGCCGACACCATCATCTCGAGGATCGTCGACATCTTCCTGTCGCTGCCGTTCCTGCTCGGAGCGCTCGTGTTCCTCACCGTGGTCAAGGTCCAGAACATCCTGACCATCACGATGGTGCTCGTCATCCTGGGCTGGACGACGATCGCCCGCGTCATGCGAGGTGCCGTGCTCTCGGCGAAGAACCTCGACTACGTCCTAGCGGCTCGGTCGCTCGGTGCGGGCAACGGGCGCATCATGCTGCGGCACATCCTGCCGAACGCCGTCGCCCCCGTGACGGTGCTCGCCACGATCGCCCTCGGCAGCTTCGTCGCCGCCGAGGCGACGCTGACCTTCCTCGGTGTCGGCCTCCAGCCGCCGGAGGAGTCGTGGGGGATCATGATCACGACGCACCAGGTCTACTTCCTGGAGGCCCCGTGGCTGCTCCTCTTCCCGATGGCCCTGCTCATCGGCACCGTGCTCAGCTTCATCCTCATGGGTGATGCGCTGCGCGATGCCCTCGACCCGAAGATGCGGTGACCGAATGACCACCGATACCCCCGTCAAGTCCGAGTCGACGGCGCGGTTCCTCACGCAGCTCGACATCGAGCGCCCCCCGCTGGAGGTGCGTGACCTGCACGTGGAGTTCCACACCGACGCCGGACGGGCTCACGCAGTCAACGGCATGAACTTCGTGCTGCACCAGGGGCAGACGCGCGCGATCCTCGGCGAATCCGGCTCCGGCAAGAGCGTCACCGCCCAAGCCATCATGGGCATCCTGGACAGCCCTCCGGCCGAGATCACCAAGGGCGAGATCCTCTACCGCGGCGTGGACCTGCTGAAGCTCTCCGACGAGGACCGACGGAGGGTCCGGGCCAACCACATCGCGATGATCTTCCAGGACGCCCTGTCCGCGCTGAACCCCGTCTTCACCGTCGGGTTCCAGCTCGGGGAGCAGTTCCGGAAGCACCGCGGGATGTCTCGTCAGGCGGCGAAGGCCAGGGCCGTCGAGCTGCTCGACCTGGTGCGCATCCCCGCGGCCAAGGATCGCGTCAACGACTACCCGCACCAGTTCTCCGGAGGCATGCGCCAGCGCGTCATGATCGCGATGGCGCTCGCGCTCGAGCCCGAGGTCCTCATCGCAGACGAGCCGACCACGGCTCTCGACGTGACGGTCCAGGCGCAGGTGATGGGTCTGCTGTCCGAGCTGCAGAGCGAGCGGAACATGAGCCTGATCCTCATCACCCACGACATGGGGGTCGTGGCCGACGTCGCGGACGAGATCTCGGTCATGTACGCCGGACGGGTCGTCGAGGACGCGCCGGTCGGCGACATCTACGCGCGGCCGGCCCACCCGTACACCAAGGCGTTGCTCGAGTCGATCCCCGCGTCGACATGAAGGGGCAGGAGCTCGCCGTCATCAAGGGCCTGCCTCCCGTCCTGACCGACATCCCGCCGGGCTGTGCCTTCCACCCGCGCTGCCCGTTCGCGCCAGGACAACTGCAAGGTTCCACCGGAGCCTCCGCGCTATGACGTCGACGTGGACCGGATCGCCGCGTGCCACTACTGGAGGGAGGTCATCGATTGACCGAGACCCCTGTGACCGAGACGCCGAGAGATCGGTGAGGTGGTCCTCGCGACCGAGGGCCTGCGCAAGCACTACCCGCTGACGCAGGGCATCGTCTTCAAGAAGCAGATCGGTGCCGTGCAGGCCGTCGACGGCGTGGACATCGAGCTGCGTCGTGGCGAGACGCTTGGTGTCGTGGGCGAGTCGGGCTGCGGCAAGTCGACGCTGGCTCGGCTCCTCGTCGGCCTCGAGAAGCCCACCGAGGGCAGGATCATGCTCAAGGGCAATGACCTGGCCGCCGTCTCCGCCCGCGACATGCGCAAGGTCCGCCGCAACATCCAGATGGTCATGCAGGACCCGTACACGTCGCTCAACCCCCGCATGACGGTGGGCGACATCATCGGCGAGCCCTTCGACATCCACCCCGAGGTGGTGCCGAGGAAGGGCCGTACCGCCAGGGTTCGCGAGCTGATCGACCTGGTCGGCCTCAACGCCGACCACATCAACCGCTACCCGCACCAGTTCTCGGGCGGCCAGCGCCAGCGCATCGGCATCGCCCGGTCACTGGCGCTCAACCCCGAGATCATCGTCTGCGACGAACCGGTCAGCGCGCTCGACGTGTCGATCCAGGCGCAGGTCGTCAATCTGCTCGAGAAGCTCCAGAACGAGCTGGGGCTGGCCTACATCTTCATCGCCCACGACCTGTCGGTCGTGCGTCACATCGCCGACCGCGTGGCCGTGATGTACCTCGGCAAGATCGTCGAGACGGGCGTGGAGGACGAGATCTACGAGCACACGACGCACCCGTACAGCCAGGCTCTGCTGTCGGCGGTCCCCGTGCCCGACCCGACACTTCGGGAGCGTCGCGACCACATCATCCTCGAGGGTGACGTGCCGTCGCCGGCCAACCCGCCGTCCGGGTGCCGGTTCCGCACCCGGTGCTGGAAGGCGCAGGAGATCTGCGCCACGGAGGAGCCGGCCCTCGTGACGAGGCCAGGCTCGGACCACCCGAGCGCATGCCACTTCGCAGAGGTGAGGGACGTCGTCGGCGCGACGACCTGACCCCAAGCGCACAGTTCGCGGGCACGATCTCGGTGGTCGTGTCGAAATGTGACCTCCTCGGTCGACACACAGGTGAAAGGCAGCCAAGGCCCATCACCTGACCGGAGGAAGTCCCATGAGCACGACCACCGAGATCGCACAGGCGCCGACCAGCGAACAGGCCGTCGAGACCAGCCGGTCGACCCGTCAGTGGGTCGCCCTGGCGGTCTTGGCCCTGACGGCGCTGCTGCTCAGCCTGGACGTCAGCGTGCTCTACCTCGCCCTGCCCGACCTCTCCGCGGACCTCGGTGCCAGCACGACGCAGCAGCTGTGGATGCTCGACATCTACTCGTTCGTCCTCGCGGGCTTCCTCGTGACGATGGGCGCTGTCGGTGACCGGGTCGGACGCAAGCGCCTGCTGCTCATCGGCGCGGTCGCCTTCGGCATCGCCAGCGCCTGCGCCGCCTATGCCTCGTCACCGGGACAGCTCGATCTTCTGGCGCGCCGTCCTCGGCGTCGCCGGCGCCACGCTCATGCCCTCGACGATGGGCCTGATCCGCACGCATCTTCACCGACGAGAAGTCGATGATGACCGCCATCGGCATCTGGTTCAGCTGCTTCATGGGCGGCATGGCGATCGGCCCGCTGGTCGGTGGCCTCCTGCTCCAGCACTTCTGGTGGGGCTCGGCGTTCCTGCTCGGCGTGCCCTTCATGGTCCTGCTCGTCGTCGTCGGCCGCCGGGTCCTGCCCGAGTCCGAGCGGCAGTCCGGCGCGCGCGTCGACCTCGCCAGCGCGCTCCTGTCCTTGGCGACGATCCTGCCGATCATCCACGGCTTCAAGGAGATCGCTCGCGGTGGCAACGCAGCGACGGCCGCTGCTCGACGATGACCGTCGGACTGGCCATGGCCGTGCTCTTCATCCGTCGGCAACGCCGGATCGAGAACCCGCTCGTCGACCTCGCGCTCTTCCGCAGCCGGGCCTTCTCGACGGCGCTCGCGGTCATGCTCATCGGCGGCGTCGTCATGGCGGGCGTCTCCTTCCTCAGCACGCAGTGGCTCCAGCTCGTCGCGGGGCTCGACCCGCTCGGTGCCGGCCTGTGGATGCTCCCGGCCAACATCGCCCTCCTCCTCGGCTCGTCGTCGTCCGCGACGATCGCCCGCAGGCTCGGCACCGGCCGCACCATGGCCGCGGGACTCGGCATCTGCGCCACGGGGCTGGTCGCCTACACCCAGATCGCGCCGGCTGCGGGACTCGGTCTGCTCGTCTTCGGCATGGCTCTCGCCTCCTTCGGGATCATGCTTCCGTCGACCCTGACGATGTCCGTGATGATGCAGTCCGCGCCGCCCGAGCGCGCCGGCTCGGTGGCGTCGATGTCCGAGACCTCAGGCGAGTTCGGGATCGCCGTGGGAATCGCGGGGCTGGGTTCGCTCGCCACCTTCGTGTACCGGGACGAGCTTCAGCCGTATGCCGCTGAGCACGCTTCCAGCGCCACCACCGTCGCGCTCGACTCCCTCGCCGGCGCGGTCCAGGCAGCGTCAACCCTTCCCGGGGCCGCTGGCCGTGAGCTGGTCGAGGCCGCGCAGGGCGCGTTCACGACGAGCCTCAACGTCGTGGCCGCGCTCGGCGCCGCCCTCTTCGTCGTGGTCGCGATCGCCGCCCTGCGGGTCCTGCGCGACTGAGTGTCCCCAGCACCCTCTGATCGAGTGAGCACATTTCGGCCCGAATTGTGTTCACTCGATCAGGCGTTGTGCGCCCGTCCACGTGGCGGAACACCCCTGCATAAGCCTTGCTTATGTAATGCATAATGAGCCATGCGTTCCTCGCGCTTCCCCGACATTGTCGACGACGTCACGGTCCGGCTCATCGCGGCCGTCGTTCTCCTCGTCTCGGCCGCCACGCTGGCCACCCAACAATGGTGGCTCCTCGCGCCGCTCGCCGTGGATTTCACCCTGCGTGCCACGCTGGGGCCGCGGCGCAGTCCAGCTGCGCGACTCGTCCAGGCGTGGGTCCGACCGCGCGTGCCGGCCGCCCCGCGCCCCACCGCAGGCCCGCCCAAGCGCTTCGCCGCTGCGATCGGCGCCGTCCTGACCACCACCGCAACGCTCGCCTACGGGTGGCACGTCGCAACGGGAGCCGAGGGTGCGCTCGTCACCGTCATCGGCATCACGGTCGTCATGGTGATCTTCCCTGCCCTCGAGTCGCTCCTCGGTCTGTGCGTCGGCTGCGTCCTGTTCGGCCAGCTCATGCGGCTCGGCGTCGTCCCCGAGGAGGTCTGCCTCGACTGCGCCGACATCACGCGGCGGGCACGGGTGCGGGCCCCGTCCTCCTGAGCGCGGGCCTGCACGCAGTGCGGCCTACTCCGGCTCAGTCCGGCACAGTGTGCGGCTGGGACTGCTGAGGGGGCAGGAGAGTCGCCTGGAGGGTCTCCCGGACCCAGGCGGTGAACCGGTCCAGGTCCCAGCCGAGCTCGTCGACGAGGAGCCGGTGCATCGGGGGCCCGGTCAGGGCCCACACGGTCGCTGCGGCATCCTCGACCGAGAGCCCGTCACGCAGGGGCCCGTTCGCCGCCACCCACTCGACCAGCTGAGTCAGGTTGGCCAGACGCGTCCGGTGCATGGCGCGGTGCTTCTCCGCGATCTCGGTGTCGACGAGGGCGGCTGACTGCATGACGTCGTCGATCGGGCGCGCCCGGCTCGTCCGCCCGGCGATGTCCTCGGCGAACAGGGCGATCTGCCTCCACTGGTCCTGCTCCCTGTGCACGGCCTGAGGTCGCTCCTGCTCGAGCACGCGCGGGCTCTCGACCTCGCCGGTGACGCTGTAGTTGAGCACCTCGACGAGGAGTCGTCGCTTCGTCTTGAAGTGCAGGTAGACGAGGTCCTCGCTGACGCCTGCCTCGGCAGCGACTGCCGCAACCGACGTGTTCGGGTAGCCCTTCGCGACGAAGAGGTCGCGCGCGGCGCGCAGGATCGACTCGCGGTTTGCGCCGGCCCGCTCGGCCCGCACGGTCGAGCGGTAGGTCCGCCTCTTGACAGGTTCGGTCATCGAGGACCACCCTAGACGTACTTTCATTCGGGTGCTACCCGAGCCAATATGGGGGAGGACATTATGAGCACTGGATACGCATTGGCCTACCGCTTCGGACTCACGCCTTGGGAGCGCGCCGGCAGGGCCGCCCACGAGAGCTTCGACGCGCTGCTCGACCGCGAGGAGGCCGACCGCGTCAAGCCACTCGGTCGGGCCCTCGACCTCGGCTGCGGCCGCGGTCAGCACACCCACCAGCTCGCGCGCCGCGGCTGGGACGCCGTGGGGCTGGACAACGTCCCTCGCGCCGTGCAGGCCGCCGAGGCGAACGACGCGTCGTCGGCCAGGTTCATGGTGGGCGACGTCACGGACCTTCGGTCAACGGGGCTCGGCATGTTCGACTTCTTCCTCGACGTCGGCTGTTTCCACGGCCTCGACGCTTCGCAGCGTCGGGCCGAGGCCGAGGGCATCACGGTCAGCGCCACCGACGGGTCCACGGTCCTCGTGCTGGGCTTCCAGCCCGCTGGTCTGCCCTTCGTTCCTCGTGGCGTCACGCGGGCGGACGTCGAGGCCGCCTTCACCGGGTGGGACCTCGTCTCCGTCGATGCAGCCGACACGATCGGCATGCCAAAGCCACTCAAGAAGACTCAGCCGCAGTGGTACCGACTCCGCAAGCGGCAACAGTGACCTGATCGAGGCGGCCGCATCAGAGCCACGTCAGGTCCGCGATGCCGTACTCGCCCGGTGCTGGCACGGGGAGGGGAGAGCCGTCGAGGCTGATGGGCGATGCGGCGCGGGTGAGCCGACCGTGCGGCGACGACGTCTCGGCCGTCAGGACGGTGAGGGCCCGGGTCTGGGCCGCCGCGTCCCGTCCGGCGTCCAGGAGTATGCCGGCGGTGCCGGCCAGCGACACGTGGGCGCTTCCGGCTCCCTGCTGCGGCCGGGTGGCCAGCAGCGCGAGGACGGCCGCCGCCATGCCGAATCCAGCCGTGATGTCGAGCGCCTGCACCGGTAGCGCTCCGGGCGTGAATCGCCCTGACCCGTCGGATGACCCGTAGACATGCCCGATGCCGGACACTGCCTGGACGATGCTGTCGAACCCCCGCTCCAGGGCCCACGGGCCGGCGCCTCCCCACGCCGAGAGATTGACGTGGACCAGATGCCGGTGGCGGGAGCGGATCGTTGCGTCGTCCAGACCGAGGTTGGCCAGAGCCCCCGGGCGATAGCCCGTGACGAGGACGTCCGCGTCGTCGAGGAGCTGATGGACGCGGTGCCCCGAGCGCTCGAGGCGGAGGTCGGCCACAGCCGAGCGTTTCCCGGCGCCAGTGGCGAGGTAGGTGTCGAGGTCCTCGGGTCGGTCGGGGTGGTCGAGCCGGAGCACGTCGGCGCCCAGGAGCGCGAGCAGCTGGGTGCAGGTCGGTCCAGCCACAACCCGAGTCAGGTCGAGCACCCGGATCCCGCTGAGGGGCAGGTCAGTCGTCCGCGCGAGCGGCCGCGCCTCTCCGCTGCCGTGGAAAGCGAGCCAGGGCCCGTCCTCGAGCGCCGTGGCCATGGGCGACGAGCGCCACTCCTCCACCGTTCGCATCGCCCCGGCGATCCCGCCGTCGGACCGCACTTGGTCCTCCGCCTCGATCGAGCCAATGCGGCGGAGCACGCGCTCGAGCCCGTTCCGGTCGTGCACGCCGAGAGACCGCGACAGGGCGGCCGCATGGTGGGGGTAGTTGGCGTGCAACCGGATCCAGCCGTCGGCCGTCTCGAACCATCCCGACATGGGCGCCCACGCCACAGGGGCCCGGCCGTCCACCCTGAGGTGGGCGAGGGAACCGAACGCTCCGGCGACACGGTCTGCCGCAGTGCCCAGACGGATCGGATGGCCGCGCTCCTCGGCGAGGACGCAGGCGGCGCGCAGGGCCAGCGTCACGCTGGCGACGGCAAGTCCTTCGACGTCGAGCGGCCCCGCCCACCACGAGCGGGGGCCCGACCATGCGACCGGCTCGTGAGCCGCCAAAGCCCCGAGAACGGGTTCGAGCGCCGACTCGATGGCCGCGAAGCGGCTGCTGGCGAACTCCACACGAGGAAGTGTGCACCGTGGATGGCTGGCGAGCCCAGCGGCATACGGCTGCTGCTCCTGGAGTCTCCTGGAACGAAAATCGCTGGCGCGCAGGCTCTCGAGACGAGAACGTTGTCCTGCACAAGGCGGGGCGAGCAGCCAAGGTGGCGTGCCACCGAGGTCCTGCGCGTTGGTCCCGCTCGATGGTTGCAGCTGCCTGTCAAGCAGACACTCCACTGGTAAAGGTGCTTCACCGAGGGGGTTCGAATCCTCCAGGGTGTCGCCTGCCGGAACCGCGCCGTCGACCGCCTTGCGGGTCGGCGCTCCACAGGGACGCCGGCCCCCGTGGTCGATGTCGCCCGGTCGGCGGCACCCGCCACAGCAGTCCCGTTCCACCCTGCCCGAACCGACCGCGAAGGAGGTCGTCCCATGTCCGTGTTCGCCATCACCGTCGAGGCCCGCCAGTGCGCGCTGCGCTACAAGCACGGGCGTCTGCTCGACATCCTGCCCTCCGGTCGCCACCGCCGGGTGCGTGGCACGCGGCTCGTGCGCGTGGACCTGCGCGAGCGGCTCATGGCGATCCCGCCGCAGGAGGTCCTCACGTCCGACGCGGTGTCCGTCCGCGTCACCGCCGCGGTGCGGTGGGTCGTCGTGGACCCGGTCGCGTTCGAGGAGCGGGTGGACGACGCCGCAGCTCGGGTCTACCTGGCGACCCAGGTGGCCCTGAGGGAGGCGCTCGCATCGCTCGAGGCAGACGAGCTCATCGGCCGCGGCTCCGGTCTCCCCCTGGACGAGATCACGGCCGCCGCAGCCGTGGTCGCCGAAGCGGTCGGCGTCGAGGTCGTCGAGGTGGTCGTCAAGGACGTCATCCTGCCGATCGAGCTGCGGGCCGCGGCGGCCGAACTGGCGACGGCCAGGCGCCGTGGTGCGGCTCAGCTCGAGGCCGCTCGGGCCGAGACCGCGGCACTGCGTTCCCTCGCCAACGGTGCCCGCCTGCTCGATGCGCATCCGGCGCTCGCCCAGCTGCGGCTGGTCCAGTCGGCGCCGCAAGGCACCCAGCTCGTCCTCCGCGTCGGCCCGGGCGCCGTGGGTCCCGGCGACGCACCTCTCGATGCACCCCACACCGGTTGACACTCTGCAAGGATCGGCCCCATGGCTGAGACGCGCACGCACCTCATCGGACTGCTCCTCGGCGCTGAGGAGGACTGGCCGATGGCGTTCGAGGCGCTGCTCGGGCTGGTGGGGCCGATCACGACCGAGGACGGCGTGACGCACGAGCTGGCGTCCGAGCGACTCACCATCGAGCCCTTCGACCTGCGCCAGCCGGTCCGGACCGAGCTCGTCATCGACCGGCTCGCCCATTGGTACTACCACCCGCGCGAGTGGCTGAAGAAGGCCGCGCTCGTCGACGACACCTACCTGCTCAACAGCCCGTTCACCTTCCAGTCGATGGAGAAGCACAGTGCCTACTGCGCCCTCATGCGGCTCGGGCTCAAGGTGCCCCAGACCGTCCTCGTCCCCTACAAGAACCCGGTCGACAACGTCCGCTGGGCCTACACGAGCGCGCGGTACAACCGCCCCTTCGACCTCAAGCAGATCGCCAATGACCTCGGCTACCCGCTCTACATGAAGCCCTTCGACGGCGGCGGCTGGCGGGGCGTCTCCCGGGTCGATGACGAGCAGGACCTCATCGCCGCCTACGACGCGTCGGGCGAGATGCTCATGCACCTGCAGGCGACGATCGACTACGACGTCTTCGCCCGGGCCCTGTCCATCGGCCCGGAGACGATGGTGATGAACTTCCGGCCGGACGAGCCGATGCACAACCGCTATGCCGTCAGCCACGGCTTCCTCAGCCCGCGCGCCGGGCACGAGACGGCGGCGATCAGCCGGATCGTCAACGCCCTGTTCAGCTGGGAGTTCAACTCGTGCGAGATGCTCGTCAAGGGCGACGAGGTCTATCCCATCGACTACGCGAATGCCTGCCCCGACGTGGCCGTCACCTCGCTGCACTACTACTTCCCGTGGGCCATCAAGGCGCTCGTGCGCTGGTCGGCGTACTGCCTCGTCACCGGTCGCCGCTCCAGGACCGTCGGCCTCGAGACGCGGCGGTACTTCGACGTGGCGGACCGGGAGGACCTCAGCGACGAGGAGAAGCTCGACGCGTACCTCGCGATCGCGGACGAATACTTCGAGACCGCGGCCTACGACGAGTGGTGCGCGCGGCACCTGGCGCATTTCGATGCCGCCGTCCTCGAGTGGTTCCGCGGCGAGGCGTTCCACCAGCTGCTGCGCACCACGGTCGACCTGACCTATCCCGAGCACGAGCGGGACCGCTTCATGGAGCACTTCCAGGGCCTCGTGGGCCTGTGGGTCCGGGACGAGGAGACGCGGCTGGCCGCACAACCTTAGGCCGTATGCCGCTGAGCTGGCTCTGCTGCCCGTGTGACCTCCGCGGCCGGCGGGGTAAGGGCGCGTGGCCAGACCCAGCGACGCCCTGCCGTGGCGTCCACTCACCGAAAGGGATGAGCCGATGTCCAAGAAGGTCGCGTTCCTCGTCGCCGCCGAAGGGGTCGAGCAGATCGAGCTGACCGAGCCGTGGAAGGCAGTCACCGACGCCGGCCACGAGGCGGTCCTCGTGAGCCCGAGGCCGGGCTCGGTCCAGCTGTTCAACCACCTCGACAAGGGCGACACGCACCAGGTCGACCTGACCGTCGCCGATGCCCGGGTCGGTGACTTCGACGCGCTCGTCCTGCCGGGAGGCGTCGCGAACCCGGACGCCCTGCGGCAGGACCAGCAGGCGGTTGCTCTCGTCAAGGAGTTCGTCGCCTCGGGCAAGCCGGTCGCGGCCATCTGTCACGCGCCGTGGATGCTCGTCGAGGCCAACGTCGTGTCGGGGCGGCGCATCACCTCGTGGCCGAGCCTCAGGACGGACATCCGCAACGCGGGTGGCGACTGGGTCGACGAGACGGTCGTCCAGGACGGCAACGTCACGACGAGCCGCAAGCCCGACGACCTGCCGCAGTTCACCTCGGCGCTGCTCGAGTCGCTCCAGCACGGGTCGGCAGCGGCGCCGACCGCCGCGGCCGGCTAGCTGCCGCCCAGGCCGGCGACGAGGTTGATCGCAGCGGCGATGACGACTGTGCCGTAGAGATAGGCGAGCATGGTGTGGCCGAGGACGACGCGTCGGATCTCGGTGGTCCTGAGGGCCGTGTCCGACACTTGGTAGGCCACGCCGAGCCCGAAGGAGAAGTAGGCGAAGTCGGAGAACGCGGGGTCCTCCTCCTGGTTGAAGTCGATCGGGGGATCGTCACTGGAGTAGTACAGCCGGGCGTACCGCAGCAGGTAGACGGTGTGCACACACAGCCATCCCACGGCGACGCTGAGCAGGCCGATGACGGCGTCGATGACCTGTGCCTGGCCCGAGGCGGAGCCGCCGATGAGCAGGACGGCGACGCCGGTGAGGCTGGCCAGGCCGACGACGATGACGACGACGTCGTACCAGGCGCGGTCGCCGTCGCGGCCCTCCACCTTCAGCCGGGTCGCTGGCGCGTCATGGCCGAGGAGGTGCGCGAGCAGCGGCACCGCGAAGGCGAGACCCGCAACGACGAAGCCGACGAGCAGGCGCGCCAGGAGTGCATCCGCGGCTCCGAGGGGTACAAGCATTGCGACGACACCCAGGACTAACGCTGCCAATAGACGTCGACGGATGGTTGGCACGTCTCGGACGTTACTTGGTCGAGACACAGGAACCGAAGAGGATGAGCGCCATGGCCCCGACCCGACGACTTGCCGTCGTCTACAACCCGATGAAGGTGGAGGACCTCGACGCGGACCAGAGCGTCGTTGCCGAGGCCTGCCGTCGGCACGGGTGGGCGGAACCGAGCTGGATCGAGACCACGGCTGAGCAGACCGGCGAGAAGCAGGGGCGAGACGCAGTCGAGGCCGGCGCGGACGTCGTGGCCTCGCTCGGCGGTGACGGCACCGTCCGCGCCGTCGCCACGGCGCTCGTCGGCACGGGCGTCCCCCTCGGCCTGCTCCCGGCCGGCACGGGCAACCTCCTCGCGCGCAACCTCGACCTGCCCGTGGACTCGACCGAGAATGCCATCGAGCCGCTGCTCACCGGGTCGGACCTGCCGATCGACGTCGGGTTCGTCGCCGCCGACGATGACCCCGAGGAGGTCTTCCTCATCATGACCGGCCTCGGCTTCGACGGCGAGATCATGGCCGGCACGAGCGAGCGGGTCAAGGGCGCGATCGGCTGGCCGGCCTACGTCATGTCCGGCCTTCGTAACGTGCTCAACCGCGGCTTCAGGGTCCGCGTCGGCGCGTCCGGTGCGAGCGGCGTCATCGGGTCACCGAGTGACCGTGTGCAGAGGCATGCACGGACGGTCATCGTCGGCAACTGCGGCACGCTCCAGGGCGGGCTGGAGCTGATGCCGGACGCCAAGGTCGACGACGGCGTGCTCGACGCCGTCGTCATCGCGCCCCACGGTGTCTTCGGGTGGGTCTCTGTGCTCGCCGACATCGCGACCCGGCATCGAGTCGGCCACAAGCGGCTCGACCGGATGCGCGGACGCGAGTTCACCATCGAGACGGGGCGACCGATCGAGGCCGAGATCGACGGCGACCCCATCGGCGCCCGACAACGCCTGGAGATCCGAGTCGACCCCCAGTCCCTGCTGGTGCGCCATGGCTGACCAGGCCACCCGCCGAACCGCACCTGGGCAGGGAGCGCGCCCAGCGGCATACGGCCGGGGTCGTCGGATGCTCAAGGCGGTCGGCTACGGGCTCGCGTTCGCGGTCCCCCTGACGGCACTCGCCTTCGTCGTGCGCGTGAAGGCCACGCCCGTCGTCGACCTGGACCAGACCGCGATCACCGCGGCCACTGGCGTGACCCGACAGAACCCGGCCCTGCGCGACGCCCTCATCGTCTGGCAGGAGCTGACGCAGCCGAAGTGGGTCTACATCGCGGGCACCGTCGTGTGCATCGTCATCTGGCGCCGCTATCACCTCAAGACCCGCGCGTTGTGGGCCTTCGTCGCGATGATGGTCGCGTGGGCGCTGCAGCTGGGCATCAAGGAGGTCGTCCAGCGCGCCCGGCCCATCGTCCCTGACCCCGTCTCGCATGCGCCCGGCTACAGCTTCCCGAGTGGACACGCCGCCAACGCCGCCGCGGCGGCTACGATCCTCACCCTTCTCGTCTGGCCGGTCCTCTCGCCCCGCGCCCGCCGCTGGGTGACCGTCTCCGCGGTGGCCTTCGCGCTCATCACCGCTCTCGACAGGGTCTTCCTCGGGGTGCATTTCCCCTCCGACGTGGTCGGAGGGCTCATCTTCGGTATCGGGCTCGGAGTCGCCTCCTACGTCGGCTACCTCGGCTGGAGCCCGGGTACCGAGAACGTGCCGCCGCCGCCCGAGGGCACGGCGGGCCCCGAGCCGCACGAGCTCAACCCCCTACCCCCCGAAGAAAGCGATGACGATGAGCGTTGACCTACACCGCTGGCAGCGAGATGAGTCCAGGCCCAGCGCGCGGGAGACCTGGCGCGATGCTGCTCTCCGGGTGATCGCGCCGAGCCTCGTGCTCTTCGGCCTGATCGTCTCGGTCGGGTGGCTCATCATGGGTCCGCTCGCCGGGCTCACGGGCGAGACCGCAGTGAACCGCGAACTGCAGGATGGGCGCTCGCGTTCCGCGCTCTGGGACACGACGACGGAGATCTGGTCGCGGATCGGCAACACCGAGATCATCATCGGCACCTGCGTCGTCGTGAGCGTCATCGTCCTGTGGCGCACGAGGCAGTGGTGGTACTCCATCGTGCCCGCAATCGCCATCTCCATCCAGGCGACGGTCTTCGTCATCGCGGCGTGGATCGTCGCGCGCCCGCGACCGGAGGTCCCGAAGCTGGACCCGGCACCACCGACGTCGAGCTACCCGAGCGGTCACGTCGGCGCGGCAACGGCTCTCTACCTGACGTTCGCGTTCATGGCGCAGCGGATCGAGCGGACCTGGCTGCGCCGGCTCGTCACCATCGTGTGCGTCCTCGTGCCGCTCCTCGTGTCCTACGCGCGGCTCTACCGCGGTATGCACCACCTGACCGACGTCCTGGTCGGCATCGTCAATGGTGTTGTCTGCGCCCTGCTGGCCTGGTACTGGCTCCGGCGTCGGCGCGACTGAGGAGCCCTCAGATGCGAGCCATCTTCGCGCGGGCGAACGAGTAGATCGCGAAGGCGACGAAGCCCAGGGCGACGAGGGTCACGAGCCACTGCCCGGCCGGGGCCTCGAGCAGGGTCTTCAGGGCCCCGTCGAGACCGGTGGACTCCTTGGGGTCGTTCTGTGCGGCGGCGATGCCGAAGAGGCCGCCGACGACGATGAGGGCGACGCCCTTGGCGATGTAGCCGAAGCGGGCAAGCTTCTGCACCGTCTCGCCCGGGTGCTCCTGGAGGTCGGCGAGGAACCTTCGCTTCCAGCCCTTGTGGACGTGGTAGACCCCGACGCCGACGATGACCAGGCCGACGAGGACGACGAGGCCAGTCCCGAACGGCTGGCTCATCAGCGTGGCCGTGAAGTCGGAGGTCTGCTCCTTGCTCGACGAGCCGCTCCCGCGGGCGAACGCGAACGCCAGCCAGGCGAAGACAAGGTAGGTGACACCCTTGGCGAGGTACTTCAGCCGGTCCTTCGCCTCACCGCGGCTGAGCACGGCCTGGAGGAGATGCCACAGCCCGAGGCCCAGCCAGCCGACGACGGCGATCCAGAGCAGGATCCGCCCGAACGTGTTCGAGGCGAGGGCGCCGAGCGCCCCTGACTGGTCGGCGCTCTGGGAAGAGCCCAGGCCCCAGGCGAGCGACAGGGCGATCCAGCCGATGAGCAAATGCAGCACGCCGTTCACGGCGTATCCCACCCGAGCCGCCATCAGGAGCGCATCCTGGTTCTCTGCTCGCTGGGCCACGTGTCTGACCTCACCCGTGTTCATGTTCGCCATCACAACGTCCTTTCGCTCGTGTCTGCCCTCCCCTTACCCGCAACGCGGCTCGACCTCGTCTTTGGGGTAGTTCAGCCACGTCCGGGCGTGGGCACCCTTTCACGAAGGCCGCGCAAATCACTGGACATCAAGTCCGCTTGAGATTGTTGGCTACTCGCATGCGAGCGATCAGACTGCACGAGTTCGGCCCGGCGGAGAACCTCGTCCCGGAGGACCTGCCGGACCTCACGCCCGCGCCGGGACAGGTGCGCATCGCGGTCCGGGCGAGCGGCGTGCACCTCCTCGACACGACCTTGCGCTGGGGGAAGCCCGGCCCGATGCCTCAGCCAGAGCTACCGACGATCCCTGGTCGGGAGGTGGCCGGGGTCGTCGACGCCATCGGCTCGGAGGTACCACCCGAATGGCTCGGCCGCCGCGTCGTCGCCCACCTCGGCATGGTCCCGGGCGGCT
Source organism: uncultured Actinomycetota bacterium (assembly GCA_963754395.1). Taxonomy (GTDB): domain Bacteria; phylum Actinomycetota; class Actinomycetes; order Actinomycetales; family Dermatophilaceae; genus Intrasporangium. The sequence continues at coordinate 311,277 of CAVWGJ010000028.1, forward strand.
ACGCGTCGCAGGCGGTCACCGATCCGGGGAAACTCTTCGCCCTGCCGGATCGCGTCGACGTCGCGGACGCCGTCGCGGCCGTCGGCACCGGGCGGACCGCCTTGGGTGTCCTCGAGAGCGAGCCGGTCGGGCCCACCGACACGGTGCTCATACCGTCGGCGGCGGGAGGTCTCGGCTGGCTGCTGGCCCAGGGTGCGAGAGATGCCGGCGCCGCCGTCGTCGCGTTGGCTGGCAGCCGCGAGAAGGTCGAGCGGCTCGGCACGCTCGGCCTCTCCTACGTCGGGGACTACCGCCAGGACGGCTGGGACGAGAGAGTCCGTGACGCGGTCGGCGAGCCCAGCGTGGTCTATGACGGGGTGGGTGGCGACGTCGGGCGGCGGGCGCTCGAGCTGCTCGGGCCGGGTGGTCGGCTCGTCATGTTCGGGTACTCGGCGGGCGAGCCGACCGCGTTCACGACGGCGGACGTCATCGAGCGGGGGCTCACCGTGTCATGGTCCCTCGGTGCGCGGATGCTTGCCCTGCCGGGTGGGATCCCGGGCCTCGCGAGCCGGGCCCTCGAGCGGGTGGCCCGGGGAGGCTGGGCACCGCTCGTGACGACCTACCCACTCGACGAGGCGGCTCGGGCCCACTCCGACCTCGAGTCGCGCCGGACCATGGGCAAGGTCGTGCTGCTGCCCTAGCCGCGCCCCAGCCGGTTCCTAGCCGCCGAGCCGCCCGAAGCCGGTGACCGTGAGGACGGCGGCGCCGACCTCGTCGCTCGCGGCGAGGTCGATCTCGGCGGTGATGCCCCAGTCGAGGTCGCCGTCCGGGTCGACGACGACCTGGCGCAGCCGCCACGTCTCGGGAAGCGTCTCGACCTGCAACAGCGACGGCGAACGCGCCTCCTGGTCGGTCGCGATCGAGTCGTGCTCGTCGTAGTAGGCGCCGAGCGCGCCGTTCCACGCCTGGGCGTCCATGACGACCTTCTGCGGCGGGTCGGTCAGCTCGGCGACGCGAGCCTCGAGCTCCCCGAGCGACTCCCAGTGGTCGCGCGAGGCGAGCTCGACCCGGTGGAACATCGCGTTGCGGATGAGCACCGTGAAGGCCCGCTCGTTGGCCGTGATGGGTCGGGTGGGTGGCGCGACCTCGGCCTCCCGGGCCAGCACCTCCGAAGGGTTGACGAGGTCCTCCCACTCGTCGAGCAGGCTCGAGTCGGTCTGCCGGACCAGCTCGCCGAGCCACTCGATGATGTCCTCGAGCTCGTCGCTGCGGTGGGACTCGGGGACGGTATGGCGCAGCGTCCGGTAGGCGTCGGTGAGGTAGCGCAGCACCAGGCCCTCCGAGCGCGAGAGGCCGTAGGCCGAGACGAACTCGTTGAACGTCATGCCGCGCTCGTACATCTCGCGGACGACCGCCTTCGGGGACAGGGCATCGGCCGAGACCCACGGGTGGGTCTGCCGGTAGGTCGCGAGCATCGCCTCGAGCAGCTCCCCGAGGGGCTTGGGCCAGGTGACCTCCTCGAGCCGCTCCATCCGCTCCTCGTACTCGATCCCGTCCAGCTTCATGGCGGCCACGGCATCCCCGCGCGCCTTGTGCTCCTGGGCCCAGAGGACCTGGCGGGGATCCTCGAGGATCGCCTCGATGACCGACACGATGTCGCGGGCATACGTCTCGGACTCCGGGTCGAGGGTGTCCATCACGGCGAGGGCGAAGGGCGCGAGCGGCTGGTTGAGCGCGAAGTCGCGCTGGAGGTCGATCGTCAGCGCATGACGACGCCCGGACGCGTCGGCGTTGGCCAGCCTCTCGACGACGCCGGACGTGAGCAGCTCCCTGGCGAGGACGAGCGCATGCCGGCCCAACCGGCGCTGGTCCTTGTCGTCGTGGTGGCTCTCCCTGATGAGACGCACGGCGTGCGCCACCGGATTGCCCTCTCTGGCCAGGAGGTTGATGAGCACCGCGTGGGACATCCGGAGCCTGGGCTGGAGCGGCTCCGGCTCGGCGGCGATGAGCCGCTCGAACGTCTCGCGCGACCAGCTCACGAGCCCCTCGGGCGCCTTCTTGCGCTGGACCTTGCGCTGCTTCTTCGGGTCGTCGCCCGCCTTCTCGAGCGCGCGGAGGTTCTCGATGACGTGCTCCGGCGCCTGGGCGACGACCCACCCGCGTGCGTCGAAGCCGGCCCGTCCCGCCCGCCCGACGATCTGGTGGAACTCCCGGGCCTTGAGCAGCCGTTGCTTCGTCCCGTCGAACTTCGTCAGCCCGGTCAGCAGGACGGTGCGGATCGGCACGTTGATGCCGACGCCGAGCGTGTCGGTGCCGCAGATGACCTTGAGCAGTCCGTCCTGGGCGAGCTGCTCGACGAGTCGGCGGTACTTCGGCAACATTCCGGCGTGGTGGACGCCGATGCCGTGCCGCACGAGCCGTGAAAGGGTCCTGCCGAAGCCCGCCCCGAACCGGAAGCCACCGATCCGGTCGGCGATCGCATCCCGTTCCTGACGCGTCGTGATCCGGGCGGCGACAAGGGCCTGGGCGCGCTCGAGCGCCGCGGCCTGCGTGAAGTGCACGACGTAGACGGGCGCCCGATCGTGCTCGAGCAGCTCCTCGATGGTCTCGTTGATCGGCGTCTCGGCGTAGGAGAACTCGAGGGGAACAGGTCGTTCGGTGCCGGTGATGACGGCGGTGGCCCGCCCCGTCCGCCGGGTCAGGTCGTCGCGGAACATCGTGACGTCGCCGAGGGTCGCGGACATGAGGACGAATTGGGCCTGCGGCAGCTCAAGGATCGGCACCTGCCACGCCCAGCCGCGATCCGACTCGGAGTAGAAGTGGAACTCGTCCATGATGACGAGGCCGACATCGGCCGCCGCCCCCTCGCGGAGGGCGAGGTTGGCGAGGATCTCGGCCGTGCAGCAGATGATCGGTGCGTCGGAGTTGACCGACGCGTCGCCGGTGATCATCCCGACGTTCTCGGCGCCGAACTGGTCGACGAGCGCGAAGAACTTCTCGGACACGAGCGCCTTGATGGGGGCCGTGTAGAAGGAGACCCGGTCCTCGGCGAGGGCGGTGAAGTGGGCGGCGCTGGCAACCAGTGACTTCCCGGAGCCCGTGGGCGTCGAGAGGATGACGTTGCTGCCGCTCAGCACCTCGAGGAACGCCTCCTCCTGGTGCGCGTACAGGGTGAGCCCCTGGTCGGTCGCCCACCCGACGAACGCCTCAAAGAGGGAGTCGGGGTCGACGTCCCGCGGGATGCGCTCGGTAAGGTTCTTCACCCCGCGAGTATGCCGCCTCAAACGGGCCTTACTGACTTCGTGGGTGGTTGAGCGCCTGCGTGAGAGCACACGGGCGACAGGAAGTGCACACTACCTACGACAATCCCGCCGGGGCTGGGAAGTCGGCAGGGCTCCGGCCGACGCCGCCCGGCCGGAGATGACCCGCAGAAGAGTCAGAAGAGATTCCCTAACGGGATGTCAAGGTTTCGGGGCTCCTGATTGTTGGGCAGGTGGGAATGGCGGATGGGCGCGGTCGGGGTGGGCGTCCTTCCGCCGTGGCAGCGTACGGCGGTGGTCGTCGAGGTCAAGGTCGTTCGTCCTCGGCTCAGTCAGCCAGGGGCTGTCTGAGCCTTGCGGGCGCTCCACCTTGACATCTCCTGGGCACCGCCGTGTTCAGCAGCGGCCGGGGGACGCCGGTCGTGGCCGGTCGGCCGGTGTCGTCCTCTGGTGGGCTGCGGTGGGTGGCGGAGCTACTTGGTGAGCTTGGCTCGGTGGGTCGCGGCGGACCGGGCTCGGGCGCGGGCTCGCACGTCGTCGGGGACGGCGTACACGGTCCGAGCCAGCGCTCTGCCGGCGACGGCGGTGACGGGGGTGCCGTCGAGGGCGCGCAGCTGGTAGGGCTCGCCGCGGGACAGGACGGTCCAGGTCCGTTCGATCAGCTTGCGGGCGACGGCGACGGTGGCCTGGGTGTGGCAGTGACCGCGCTCGAGCATCAGGTGCTGGTAGTAGGCGGCCAGCTGCGGGTCGGTGCGCCGGGCGCCGTTCGCGGCCTGGTAGAACGCCAGGCGCAGCACGGGCGGGCCTTCCTTGGTGATCGCCCGGGAGGGCTGGCTGATCGTGCCGGAGGACCACGTGGACGGGGTCATTCCCACATAGGAGGCGGCCGCCTTCGCGGTGCTGAACGCGGCGGCGTCGCCCAGGAACGCGCGCACGGTGGGCGCGGTCATCGGGCCCATCCCGGGCACGGACAGCAGCAGCGGGTCGTCGCCGTACAGCAGGGCCCAGTACCGGGTGGCCTGCCCGGTGGCGCGGTCGATCCGTTGCTCGCTGGCGCGCATGTCGTCCAGGTGCTCGGTGACCTCCCAGGCCAGGGCGTCCAGGTCCAGGTGCCCGTCCCAGAAGGTGGCCCAGCCGGCGGCTGCGGAACGGATCCGCTCGGCCCGCGCGGGCACGTCCGGGACACCGCGGGTGTGCGCGGCCACGACCGCGGTCAGGCTCGAACGCCTCGCGGCGGCAAGGCAGTTCAGGTTGGGCCACCTAGTCAGGACCGCGGTCGCGGTGGGCATCGACCCGGCGAAGGCGCTCCACACGTCGGGGAACGCCCAGCGGGCCAGGGAGATCAGTCGCCGCTTGGCGCGGTTGCCGTCGACGACCAGCTTCCCGCGTCGGGTGACCGCTCGGCGCAGCGCCAGCTGGTCCGGGCTCGGGACCCGCAGCGGGGTCAGGGTGAACACGTCGGAGGCCATCGCCAGCACGTCCGCGTCGATCACGTCGGACTTGTCCTTGCCGGTGATCGCCCCACGCAGCCGCGCGGCGTGCCGAGCCCCGAGCAGCGACAGGTCCAGCCCGGCCTGGCCGCAACGCGATGGACAGCCCGAGCCAGGTCATCGAGGTCGGCTCGGCGACCGCGACCACACCCGGGTACGGCGCCAGCCGGTCCCGCAGCCGGCTCAGCCCCGCCAAGGTCGGCGGGACGTGGAAGCGGGTCGGCGCGACCCGCCCGTCGGCGCGGTACTCGCGCACGCACACGTGGTGGTTGGCGACCACCGCGGCATCGATCCCGACCTGCACCCGGACCGTGCCCGGGTCGGCGGCATCGGCCCGGTCGGTGCCGGGAAGGGTAACGTTCTTGAACACGAGGGTTCCTCCGTTCGACTTGTTTCGCCGAACCCCAAGCCCGTCAAACGTTCACCGGCCAAGTGGATCTTCCGGGCAGGCGGTCCGGTCCCTGTTGATCGGGAGAACCCTCGTGCCCGTGGTCTGAACGAGCCACGAGTAGGCCCTTCCGGCCCAAGCGCTGCCCCCAGCCACACCCGATGGTCCACCACGGTCGGTGCACCCTCGCTTGTGCGTGATCCGGTGCCGTCCGGGAGGCCGGCCACCGCTGCGCGGCACCGGCCGCCCGTCACCAATTCCCTAACCGGGCCCAGCCGCGACCGAGAGAGCCGACCCCGGGCCCGTCGATCTCTTTCACGAGCCAGAACGCTCAGCCGAAAACCGGCGCGACCCGAAGCCTTCTCCCACGGCCACCGTAGCGACCACCACCCGTCACCGGGAGGCCCTTCAAGTCATACAAGCCTCAAAACGATGCCGTATGCCGCTGGGCTGGCTTCCCGACGCCCCTTCCCCAGTGCCGGCCAGGGTCAGGCTCCGCAACCGCCCAGTGCGATCGTGCGGTCGATCGTGCTGATCTGGTCCTCGACACTCCGGAGCTCGTCCTGCAGGCCCTGCAACCTGGCCGTCTGGGCGATGATCGCGTCGTTGTTTGCCTTCTCCTGCGCCTCGACATCGCGAAGCGCCGCCTGCTCGGCTGTGACCTGAGCGTCCAGCGACATCAGGTGGCCCTGCAGCGTGGCCAGCTGAGACTCCGTCGCGGCGATCTCGTCGTTGAGCTGGTTCAGCTGAGCGCGCAACCCGGCGATCCGGGCCTGCAGGTCGAGGACGGCAGCATCACCGGGCGTGGTCTGCGAAAGGAGGTCGGTGAGCTCGGCGCCCAGCGCGTCCAGCTGGGCCTGAACGTCGTTCTTCTGCGCCTGAAGGCTGAACAGCGCCTTCTGCAGGTCGGAGATCTGACCGGCAGTGCTGGCCTGCTGCGCGCTGACCGAGTCCAGGGTGAGGTGGCGGGTCTTGAGGCCCTCCTCGAGCTCGACGCGCTTGGCCTCGAGGTCGGCGAGTTGCTGGTTGGCCTGGTCGATCTGCGCCTGCAGGTCCGTGCCCTGCGCCTGGAGGGCGGTGCGCTGCGCCGTCAGGGACGCGATCAACTCCGCGTTCTGCGTTGTCGCGGCCTTGAGGAGGTTCTCCTGCACGCTGCCGCGGTTCGCGAGCTGGTTCAGGACTCCGTTGCAGCTGCCGTTGGTCGTGGTGGCTGCGGCAGACGCCGGGCCACCGGACAAGAGGACGCTGACGATGGCCACCGGGGCCACCAACGCCGCTGCGGCGCGACGGCCCCGTATGACGGAGGCCGTGCGTGCGGATCTGTCGAAACCGGACATGTCTGGGTGCTGCCTTCTGTTGGACACCCCGAGCCATCTGTATTCCGGGCATCGTAGATGGGCGGGGTCACCTCACGCACGAGAATCGACGTGCTGGCGCGGCAGGAGGATCGGATTCACAGGTGGGACCTCAGCACGTCGACCTCGCAACCCGGTGAGAACGGGTCGAAGCCGTGCTCGATGAGCCAGCGGATCGCCGTCAGGCTCCGCAGTGACCACCAGGCGCGGATCACGTCGAGGTCGACGTCCCCGCCGTAACCGGCGACGACGTCGCCGAGGTGCTCCGGGTGTCCGATCGTCAGGATGGCGAGGTCGTGCATGGCATCCCCTGGGCCGGCCTCGGACCAGTCGACCACGCCGGTGATCTGGTCCCCGTCAACGAACACGTGGGCGACCTGAAGGTCGCCGTGCACGAACACCGGTGTCCACGGTCGGAGCGCAGCCTCGGCGATCTCGCGGTTGCGCGTGACCAGCTCAGCGGGAAGGACGTCGTTCGCCAAGAGCCAGGTGCACTCGCGGTCGAGGTCCGTGATCCTCTCGTCGAGGCTGGCCCCGGCCCACGGCGGCAGGGGCGCGTCATGCAGCAATCGCACCGTGGCGCCCGCCGCGGCCCATGCCGCCGTCGACGCGCTCGACGGCTCGCCGAGGCGGCCGATCGCCGTCCCCGGGAGAGCGGCGAGCGCGAGCACGGGCGGATTGCGCCACAGGACCTGCGGAGTCGGGATCGGCGCCATGGTCATCGCCTCGACCTCGACGTCGGTGCGCGTCTGGTCGGCGTCGATCTTGAGGAACACCTCGCCGACGCGGAGCGTCGCGCACTCGCGATGGGCCACCACGACCTCGACCTGATCGGACATCGACCCTCATTCACTGGGCACTGGACACGGTTCGCCGGCGGGGCAGGTGGTCCGGGACGAGAAGGAGCACCGCCATGGCGGCGAGCGAGCCGACCACCGTCTCGAGCAACCGGTCGCCCAGCAAGGGTCCCACCGGCGAGGGCACGACGAGCTGTCCCATCATCAGCGCCAGCGGCGTGACGAAGAGCAGCGCCAGGGCGTAGTTCCGCCCGACGAACAGCTCGGCCAACACCTGCAGTGCGGCGATGACGACCACGGCCCACACGCCCTGCTGGGGCGACCGGGCGAGCACGGCTGCGGCGACCCCGATGCCGAGCAGCGTACCGAGGACGCGTTGCAGGCCGCGGACGAGGCGCGAGGCCAGGTCGGGACCGGCCAGGACGACGACCGCCGCCACCATCGCCCAGTACGGGTGCACCCAACCGAGAGCCGTGGCCAACGCTCCTGCCGCAGTGAGTGCGACGACGTAGCGAAGCAGGTGGGCCCGGGACCCGACGGGGTCCAGGGCGTCCCGGAACTGGGGCCTCGGGAGTGACGGCCGCACCCACGGGCCCGGCTCGCGAAGGACGCCCAGCGAGGTGAACGCCCCGAAGGCGGCGTACGGAGTCCACTCCGGCCTGCCCACCGAGACGAGGGCGAGCAGCGGGACGAGGACCGAGATGCCGGCCCGCACGGCGACGCGGTGCGCGCCCCGGTGGGGACCGACCGTGACGAGCCTCCGGCCGAGCTGGCGGACGTGGCCAGCACCCGACTGCTCCGGACGCGGTGCACCTCCGGGCTCCATGGACCTCAACCTAGGCCCCGTTCCTGAGATGCCGCGAAGTGCTTTTCGGCCGGGCATGGGTAGGCACTTCGGTGTGAAAGTCCTGGGAGTCAACGCGCTGTTCCACGACCCATCGGCGGCGCTCGTCGTCGATGGACGTCTTGTGGCCGCGGCGGAGGAGGAGCGGTTCAGCCGACGCAAACACGGCAAACGGCCCGTCCCCTTCTCGGCCTGGGAGCTGCCGGAACTGTCCATGCGGTGGTGTCTCGAGCACGCCGGCCTCGCGCCGCAGGACCTCGACGCTGTCGCGTACTCCTTCGACCCCGAGCTGGCCAAGCCGGCGGAGGACATGGGGCTCGACGACCCCTGGGACCACCTGAGGCGGCTCTACGCCGAGCGCGCACCCGACTTCATCGCGTCGGCGCTGCCGGGACTGGACCAGTCCAAGGTGCGCTTCGTCGCGCACCACGTCGCACACGCGGCGTCGGCCGCCCTGGCCGCTCCGGTCCCACAACCGGGTCGGCCGGCCAGCGTCCTCGTGCTCGATGGCCGAGGTGAACAGGCCTCCCACCTCTCCGGGCGCTATGAGGACGGACGTCTGGACACGCTCGCCACGCAGCAGCTGCCACACTCGTTGGGGCTGCTCTACGAGTCGCTGACGGAGCACCTCGGCTTCCTCCGCTCCAGCGACGAGTTCAAGGTCATGGCCCTCGCGTCCTACGGTCGTCCGCGGTACCTGGGCTGGTTCCGGGAGAACGTGTTCGCCACGGAGAGCGGAGGATTCGAGGCCCCCATCCCAGAGTGGTCGGAGTTCGCGCCGGCCCGTCCGAAGGGTGACGGCGAGTGGTCCGAGGGCCATGCCGACCTCGCCTGCAGCGTCCAGGCGCGGCTCGAGGAGGTGCTCGTGGACCTCGCCACGTGGCTGCATGTCCGCACCGGTGACCGGATCCTGTGCCTCGCGGGCGGCGTCGCGCTCAACTGCGTCGCGAACAGCCGCCTCTGGCGGGAGACGCCGTTCGACGAGGTGTGGGTGCAGCCGGCCGCCGGCGATGCGGGGACGTCGCTCGGCGCGGCCCTGCAGCTGACTGCGGACCTCGCCCGCGACAACGGCGGCCCGACGCTCGCCGAGCCCTTCACGACTGCGGCTCTCGGCCGTGGCTGGACCGATGACGAGCTGGCTGCAGCGCTGCGCACGGCCGCAGTGCCGTTCACGACTCCGGATGACCTGGCCGGCGAGGTCGCGGACCTCCTTGCCGCCAACGGGGTCATCGCGTGGTTCGACGGCCGGAGCGAGTTCGGGCCGCGGGCCTTGGGCCAGCGGTCCCTGCTCGCCCATCCCGGCCACGCCGAGAACCTCGAGCGGCTCAACGACGTCAAGGGTCGCGAGCAGTTCCGACCCGTCGCGCCGATGGTGCTCGTGGACCGGGCCGACGAGATCTTCCACGAGGGTCCGATCCCGAGTCCCTACATGCTCTTCGTCCATCGGGTGGCGCCGGAGTGGGTCGACCGCATCCCGGCCGTCGTCCACGTCGACGGCACGGCTCGTATCCAGACGGTCGACGAGGCGAGCCAGCCGCGACTGGCCGGGGTGATCCGCGAATTCGAGCGCCGGACCGAACTACCCGTCGTCATCAACACGAGCCTCAACACCGCTGGACGTCCCATGGTGGACGCTCCGAGAGAAGCTCTCGAGCTCTTCGGATCGACGCCGGTGGACGCGCTCGTCCTCGGCCCGCACCTCGTGCGGCGCGCCGCCCTCACGGCGCAGGGGTCCCGCTCGTGACGTCAGGGATCGGCTCAGCCCGGCCGGCGACGGAATACACCGTCGTCATTCCCACCGTGGGTCGACCCACGCTGGCCGAGCTGCTCGTCGGGTTGGCTCGTCAGGAGGGGTTGGCGGCAGCCGAGGTCATCGTGGTGGACGACCGCCCGGAACCCGCCCCGCCGATCGAGGTGCCCGACGAGGCCGCCGGGCGGCTCTCGGTGCGCATCGTGCCGGGCCTGGGCAGGGGCCCTGCAGCGGCCCGCAACCTCGGGGCACGCCTCGCCCGCACGGCATGGATCGCCTTCCTCGACGACGACGTGGTCGTACCGGACGGCTGGGCGCTCGCGCTCCAGCGCGATCTCGCGGACGCCGGCGACCGGGTCGCCGGGGTGCAGGGACGGATTCGCGTGCCCCGGCCCGAAGGGCGCCGGACGACCGACTGGGAGCGCTCGACGGCCGGTCTCGAGCAGGCGGAGTGGGCCACCGCCGACATGGCGTACCGGGCCTCGGCGCTCTCCGCAGTCGACGGCTTCGACGAACGCTTCCCACGGGCCTACCGCGAGGACGCAGACCTCGCACTGCGAGTTCGCGAGGCGGGCTGGGAGCTCGTGATGGGAGAGCGGCACATCGTGCACCCCGTGCGGCCGGCCGATCCCTCGGTGAGCGTCCGCGTGCAGCGCGGCAACATCGACGACGCCCTGATGCGCCGTCTGCATGGGAGGGACTGGCGCCGCAGGGCGGGGACCGGCCGAGGTCGGCTGCCCTGGCACGTGGCGACGACCCTGGCGGCAGCGGCAGGGCTGGCCGGACTGGGGATGCGCAGCACCCGAGTGGGGGCCCTCGGCGCCGCCGGCTGGCTGGCACTCACCGGGGACTTCATGTTCCGCCGGATCGCACCCGGACCGAGGACGCCTCGTGAGGTTGCCACGATGGCGTGGACGAGCAGCGTGATTCCCCCTCTCGCCGTGGCGCATCGCCTCACCGGTTGGTGGCGGCACCGCAACGCCGAGCCGTGGCCCCCTCCCGTCAAGGCGGTGCTCTTCGACCGAGACGGCACGATCGTGGAGGACGTCCCCTACAACGGCGACCCGGATCACATCCGGCCGATGACTGATGCTCGGCACGCGGTGGATCGCTTGCGTATCAAGGGAATTCGTGTTGCGGTCATCACCAACCAATCAGGCGTGGCGCGCGGCCTCATCAGCACGGACGACGTCCGCGCCGTCAACGAGCGGATCGACCGGGCGATCGGGCCGTTCGACGCGTGGGAGGTGTGCCACCACGGGCCCGACGATGGCTGCGAGTGTCGAAAGCCGCGGCCCGGACTCGTCCGCGCGGCGGCCCGGCGCCTGGGGGTCGACCCGACGAGGTGCGTCGTCATCGGCGACATCGGAGCGGACGTGCTGGCGGCGCGCGCGGCGGGGGCGACGGGGATCCTCGTGCCCACGCCCGTGACCAGGACGGAGGAGATCGAGTCGGCACCGTGGGTGGCGCAGACCCTGTCCGCCGCAGTGGACGTCGCTCTGGCACGGGGGCGATCCCGTGCCTGAACCGCGTCGCTCCATTCTCGCCGTCCGCCTCGACAGCCTCGGAGACGTCCTCCTCATGGGACCGGCACTGCGTGCCCTACGCACCGGAGCACGCCGCCTCGACCTGCTCGTCTCGCCGGCCGGCGCGCCCGCGGCCGAGCTGCTCCCGGGCATCGACGACATCATCACCTTCGACCCGCCCTGGGTCGGCTACGAACCGCCACCCGTCGACTCGCCAGGCGTGCTCGCGCTCGTCGAGCTGCTGAGGGAGCGCGGCTACGACGAGGCGGTCATCTTCACCTCCTTCCACCAGAGCCCGCTGCCGATGGCGCTGCTCGCGCGGCTGGCCGGCATCCGGCGCGTCGCTGGCACCAGTGAGGACTACGCCGGTTCCCTGCTCGACGTCCGGCACCGTCGTGTCGGCGACGGGGCACCCGACACCGGTGGGCCGGAGGGCGGGCACGAGGTGCAGGCAGCGTTCGCCCTTGCCCGGGCGGCCGGGCACGAACTGCCGCACGGTGATGACCTCCGCCTGCGCCTGCGACCCCTCGGTCGGCCCACGGGACTCGCGGCGTCGCTGCCGCAGTATTACGTGGTCGTCCACCCGACGGCTTCGGTCTGCTCCCGCTCCATACCCGACCCGCAAACCGCCGACCTCGTGGACGGCCTCCTCGCGGCCGGCTGGCAGGTGGTCGTCACTGGAGCGATCTCCGCCCCCGCCGACCCGTCGCGACGGGTCGGCTCGCTCGCGCCGGCGGACAGCGGGTCAGTCACTGACGCGCGCGGGCGGACCAGCTTCGCTGAGCTCGCCCAGATCCTCGCCGGCGCGCAGTGTGTCGTCTCCGTCAACTCGGGCCCCGCCCACCTCGCTGCCGCCGTGGGCACACCTGTGGTCAGCCTGTTCGCCCCGGTCGTGCCGGTGGAGCGGTGGGGCCCGTGGGGAGTCCCGTCCCGGGTCCTCGGCGACCAGCACGCCGGCTGCCGCGGCACGCGGGCCCGCGAGTGCCCGATCGACGGGCATCCTTGCCTGTCAGGCGTTTCCGGAGACCAGGTCGTCGACTGCGGTGCGTGAGCTGGTGGGCTCAGGAGTGGTGGTCGCATGAGAATCCTCACCTGGCACGTGCACGGTTCGTGGATGACGTCGTTCGTCTCGGGACGGCATGACTACGTCATCCCCCTGACGCCGGATCGCGACGCCGACGGCCGTGGTCGAGCCCAGACGTGGGACTGGCCGGCGCAGGCCCGTGAGGTACCGGTTGCCGACCTGCGGGACGAGCCGTTGGACGTCGCCGTCCTCCAGCGCCCCCACGAGGCGGAGCTGCTCGAGCAGTGGACGGGCGTGCGGGCCGGTGTGGACGTACCTGCCGTCTACGTGGAGCACAACACTCCGACGGGAACTGCGGTGGGCACCCGGCACGCGGTGACGCGCGAGAGCCGGCTCAGCGGCATACCCCTTGTCCATGTCACGCATTTCAACGCGATGGCGTGGGACTGCGGCGACCATGAGGTCTTCGTCGTCGAGCACGGCATCGCCGACCCCGGCCACCGCTACACCGGCGAGGACCCGAGCCTCGCGGCGGTGGTCAACGAGCCGGTCCGTCGCTGGCGGGTGGCCGGCACGGACCTGCTGCTCCGGATGGCGCGGCTCGTCCCCGTGCACGTGTACGGGATGCAGACGGAAGCGCTGGTCGGAGTGGCCCGGGAACGCGGCATCGACCTGGCCTCGCGGACCCACGACCTGAGCCAAGCCGAGCTGCACGCCGCCCTGGGCAGGCATCGGGCCTACTTCCACCCGTACCGGTGGACGAGTCTCGGGCTGGCCATGCTCGAGGCGATGGCGCTCGGCCTGCCGGTCCTCGCCCTGTCGACGACCGAGGCCCCGGAGGCGGTGCCACCCGAGGCTGGGATCGTCTCCAACGACCTCGCTCGCCTGCAGGCCACAGCGCAGGAGTGGCTCGATGACCCGACCACCGCACGGCGGCACGGTGAAGCCGCCCGCGCCCACGTCCTCTCCCGCTATTCCCTCGATCGGTTCCTCGACAGCTGGGACCACGTTCTCAAGGAGGTGACCTCGTGAAGATCGCCCTCATCTCCGAGCACGCCAGCCCGCTGGCCGTCCTCGGTGGCGTTGACGCCGGTGGTCAGAACGTGCACGTCGAGGCCCTCGCCCGGCATCTCGGGCAGCGCGGCCACGACGTCTGCGTCTACACGCGGCGGGACGACGAGTCCCTCGCCGAGCGGGTTGCCCTCGCGCCTGGAGTCACGGTGGTGCACGTCCCCGCGGGCCCGCCACGACCGGTGCCGAAGGACGAGCTGCTGCCCTTCATGCCGGAGTTCGGACGCTGGCTGGAGCAGGACTGGCGGGCCCAGGGTCCGCCCGACGTGGCCCACGCCCACTTCTGGATGTCCGGCCTGGCCACGGTCCAGGCTGCCCGGGCCGTCGGTGTCCCGGTCGCCCAGACCTTCCACGCCCTGGGGACGGTCAAACAGCGCCACCAGGGTGCGGGCGACACCAGCCCGGCCGACCGGATCGACCTCGAGCGCCAGCTCGCCTGGCAGGTCGACCGGATCATCGCGACCTGCTCCGACGAGGTGGCCGAGCTCGGCGCCATGGGCGCTCCGGTGCACCGGGCGCGCGTCGTCCCGTGCGGCGTCGACACGGCGCTGTTCCACCCCGGCAACGGTGGTGACACCGCCGCGGAGGGCGGCTCGACGGCCCGAGGTTGCCGGCTGCTCGTCGTCGGTCGACTCGTGCCCCGAAAGGGGTGCGACACGGTCATCAGGGCGCTCGCGGAGATCCCGGACGCCGAGCTCGCGATCGCCGGGGGCCCCGACGAGAGCCGCATCCAGGACGACCCGGAGGCGCAGCGCCTGCTCGAGATCGCTCGCGAGGCAGGTGTCGCCGACCGCGTCCGCCTGCTCGGGGGCATCGCGCACGAGGACATGCCCCAGCACTACCGGTGGGCCGATGTCGTCCTCTCGACTCCGTGGTACGAGCCGTTCGGGATCACTCCGCTGGAGGCGGCGGCCTGTGGCCGGCCGCTCGTCGGGCATGCCGTGGGAGGGCTGCTCGACTCCGTCATCGACGGGCAGACCGGCCGACTCGTCGCGCCGGGGGACCTGGGCGCGCTGGCGGGTGTGGTCCGCGAGCTGCTGGCCGACCCTGCGGGGCGGGCCACGATGGGCGCGGAAGCGCGCCGACGAGCACTCCAGCGCTTCGACTGGTCGATCGTGGCGGCGGCCACCGAGCAGATCCTCGCGGACGTGGCGCGGAACCCGATGAACGGGAGCGCCCTCCCGATGCCGCACGCGTCGGAGCTCCCCGCGGACTGGGGGGACGCGGTGCTGGGCCACTCGTGGCTCGAGCGGCACGAGCGCGAGCTGAGGGACGGTCTCGTGGAGGTCGAGCGCGCCTGGCCGCTCGTCCAGTCGTGGGGCGAACAGCTTGCCCGGTCGCTTCCCGATGGCGGACGGGTGCTAGCGGCCGGCAACGGCGGCAGCGCGGCGGAGGCACAGCACCTCACCGCCGAGCTCGTCGGCCGGTTCCTGACCGAGCGGCGTCCACTGTCGGCGATCTCGCTCCACGCCGAGTCATCAAGCTTCACTGCGATCCTCAACGACTACGGGGGAGACGAGGTGTTCGCCCGACAGGTGGAGGCGCACGGCCGGCCGGGTGACATCGTCATCCTTCTCTCGACGAGCGGGACGAGCAGCAACGTGCTGCACGCCGCCAAGCGAGCCCACGACGTGGGGCTCACCGTCTGGGCGCTGACCGGGCCGGCCCCGAACCCGCTCGCTGCGATGGCGGACAGCGCCATCGCCGTGCCGGCCGGGTCGAGCGCCGCCGTCCAGGAGATCCACCTCGTCATCATCCACGCGCTCTGCGCGGCGATGGACAGCGTCCTTGCGGCGCGGTCCATGCTCGAAGGCGCCCCTGTCCGGAGGACGCCGTGAGCCGGGCGAACCTCGTCGTCGTCGGCGACGTCCTCCTCGACCGGGAGGTCGTCGGCTCGACGACTCGGCTGTGTCCTGACGCCCCCGCGCCCGTCATCGACGTGGAACGGGTCGACGAGGGGCCGGGCGGTGCCGGGCTCGCTGCCGTCCTGGGAGCGGGTGCGGACGTCGACGTCACGCTCATCGCCCCTGTCGCGGACGACGCTGCGGGGGAGCGGGTTCGGGCCGGCCTGGCTGCGGCAGGGGTCGGTCTCGTCGCCCTCGGGCACGAGGGAGCGACCCGGACGAAGTGCCGGATCCGGATCGCCCATCAGGTCGTGGCCCGGCTCGACGAGGGCGGACCGGCCACGCCCCGCGGGCCACTGCCGGAGCAGGCGCTGGAGGCGCTCGAGGCAGCCGACGGGATCCTCGTGTCCTGCTACGGCGCCGGGACCAGCAGCATGGAGCCGCTGCGGCAGGCCCTCGCCGGCCGCGCCGCACACGTGCCCGTCATCTGGGACCCGCACCCGCGCGGTGCGCCGCCCATCCCTGGCTCCGCGCTCGCGACGCCCAATGCCGCGGAGGCGGCGGAGGCGGTGGCAGTGAGCGGCCGATCGGTCGCCCGCCCTCAGGACGTGGCCGCCGAGCTCGTCCAGCGCTGGCGATCCGCTGCGGTGTCCGTCACGGTTGGCGCCGAGGGCGTCTGGCTCGCTCGAGCAGACGGCGACGTCCTGAGGATTCCGGCCCCCGAGTGCCACGACGGCGACTCGTGCGGCGCGGGAGACCGCTACGCCTCAGCCGTTGCCGCCGCACTGGCGCGGGGGCATGAGCTCGCCGACGCCGTCCGGCTGGGCGTCGCGGAGGCCTCGGCATGGGTCGCGGCTGGAGGAGCCAGCGCACATCGGGTCGGGTCCGGTGCTGCACCTGACAGCCCCTTTGGCGCCAGCCCGCTCACGCGCGACGGAGAGGTCGTCACCCGGCTCGGCGAGGCCGCCGCGATGGGACTGGCTCGTGGGGTGCACGCGCGCGGCGGCACTGTCGTTGCGACGGGAGGGTGTTTCGACGTGCTCCACGCCGGGCACGTCCAGAGCCTTCGGGCGGCGCGCGCTCTCGGTGACCTACTGGTGGTCCTGCTCAACTCGGACGCCTCCGTCCGACGGATCAAGGGGCCCAGCCGGCCCGTGCAGACGGAGCGGGACCGCGCCCAGGTCCTGCTCGCACTCGACTCCGTCGACGCCGTCGTCATCTTCGACGAGGACGAGCCGTCCGCCGTGCTCGATCGGATCCGGCCCGACGTGTGGGCCAAGGGCGCCGACTACGCCGGAGCCGTCCTCCCGGAGGCGGACCTCGTCCGCAGCTGGGGCGGGCGGGTCCAGCTCCTGCCGCTCCTCCCGGGGCGGTCGACAACAGCGATCCTCAAGGATGCGGGGTAATTCTCGATGACCGACATGCGTGACCTCGGAATCGTCTATGTCACCGGAGGCGCCAGCGGGCTCGGCGCCGCCGTCGTCGAGGCGGTGGCCGCGGCCGGTGGCAAGCCGGCCGTGCTCGACCGGGTGGCTCCGGAGAGCGGCGTGCCACATGCCATCACCGACGTGGCGGACACCGCCGCCGTCGCCTCCTCCGTCGAGCAGCTCGCCCGCCAGGTCGGGCCGCCCGATGCCGTCGTGACCGCTGCGGGGACCGACTCGTGCGGACCCCTCGCCACGGTCCCTGCCGACGACTGGGAGCGCGTCATCCGCGTCAATCTCATCGGCACAGCCGCCGTCGTCCGCGCTTGCCTGCCGTACCTCGAGCGCTCTCACGGCACGGTCGTCACGATCGGCTCCACCCTGGGGCTGCGGGCCGCCGGGGACGCCACGGCCTACTGCGCGTCGAAGTTCGGCGTGGTCGGCTTCAGCCGAGCGCTCGCCACCGAGCTGGCGGGCCGGGTCGGCGTCACGATGGTCATCCCGGGCGGCATGCGGACGCACTTCTTCGACGGGCGCGACGAGCAGTACAAGCCGCCACCGGACGCCAAGCTCAGTGACCCAGCGGACGTGGCCAGCGCCATCGTCATGGTGCTCCGGCAGCCCGAGGGCTTCGAGCTGCGCGAGGTGGTGGCGGCGCCGTCGACGGAGCCGTCCTGGCCGTGATCTCAGTCGATACCCCGGGCGAGGCCCCACGGGTCGAGCGCGTCCTGGTGCTCCGTGCGCTCGGGCTCGGCGACCTGTACGCAGCGGTCGCGGCGCTGCGCGGGATCCGCCGACGCTGGGACACGGCGGACATTGCTCTCGCCGCGGACCCGGCGCTGGGCGGGCTCATGGTTGCCCACGGCCTCGTCGACCGCGTCCTGCCCGCCCACGGCCTCCAGACCCCGCCCTGGGACGGACCGCCCCCCGACGTCGCCGTGAACCTGCACGGCAGCGGACCCGAGAGCCACCGCGTTCTTGCGCAGCTGGACCCGCAGCACCTGGTCGCATTCCATTGCCAGCCAGCGGGATTCGTCGATGGTCCGCCATGGCAGACCGATGAGCACGAGGTCGACCGGTGGTGCCGACTCGTCACCTCGGCCGGTGGCGCCTGCTCGGCCGCTGATCTCCGTCTGCCCGCACCAGAGGCCCGCCCTGGCTCGCTGCTCGCCGGCCTCCCCGAGGCGCCGGTCGTGGTCCACCCGGGCGCCGCGGCCGGCTCCCGGCGTTGGCCCGCGGACCGCTGGGCGGCGGTCGCGAGTTGCCTGGCGGAGGATGGCTGGCCCGTCGTGGTGACCGGTGGGCCGGTCGAGCGCGATGCCTGCCGGACGGTGGCTGCGCACGCGGCCGTCACCGACCTTTGCGGCCGACTCGACCTGCACGAGCTGGCGGCGCTCGTCGGCGGCGCCCGACTCGTACTGTCGGGCGACACCGGTGTCGCCCACCTGGCGACGGCCTACGGCACGCCCTCGGTCCTGCTCTTCGGTCCGACTCCTCCGGGCCAGTGGGGGCCGCGCATCGACTCGCAGCTGCACCGCGTGCTCTGGCGACCCGAGCCGGACGACCCTCCGGGCGACCCGCACGGCGACGCGACGGACCTCCGGCTGGGGCGCATCGGAGTCGAGGACGTGCTCGCCGAGGCGCGCAGCCTGTCAGCCGACGAGGCTCTCCGGAGGTAGCTCGCCCGCGGCCGTGGCTTCGTCGCGGAACCACGCAACCGTCCGCTCCAGCCCCTTCTCCCACGGCACGAGCGGCCTCCAGCCCAGCAGCTCCTCGGCCAGGGCGGTGTCGGGGCGGCGGACCTGCGGGTCGTCGACCGGACGGTCGATGCTGACGATCTCCGACCGCGAGCCTGACGCTGCGACGATGTCCTCGGCGATGCGTCGGACGGTCATCTCGTCGGGGTTGCCGATGTTGACCGGACCCGGGTGCGCGCTGCCGGCGAAGGCGAGGATCCCGGCGACGAGGTCGTCCACATAGCAGACGGATCGCGTCTGCAGGCCGTCCCCCGCGAGAGTGAGCGGCTCGTCACGGAGGGCCTGCCGGATGAAGGTCGGGATGGCGCGACCGTCGTGGGGGCGCATCCGCGGGCCGTACGTGTTGAAGATGCGGACGATGCCCGTGTCCACGTCCTCGCTGCACCGATAGGCCGTCGTCAGCGCCTCGCCGTACCGCTTGCCCTCGTCGTACACCCCCCGCGGACCGATCGGGTTGACGTGTCCCCAGTAGCTCTCCGGTTGCGGGTGGACCTGCGGGTCGCCATAGACCTCCGACGTGGAGGCGAGCACGAACCGGGCGCCCTTGTCCTTCGCCAGGCCGAGCGCGTGCCACGTGCCGATGGCCCCCACCTTGAGGGTGTGGATCGGCAGCTTGAGGTAGTCGATGGGCGACGCGGGGGAGGCGAAGTGGAGGACGAGGTCGACCTCGCCCGGCACGTGGACGAAGTCGGTGACGTCGCACCGGATGAGCCGGAAGCGCGGATGCTCCTGGAGGTGGAGCACGTTGACGGGCGTGCCGGTGATGAAGTTGTCCATGCACAGGACCTCTGAGCCAGCGTCGAGGAGCGCCTCGCACAGGTGGCTGCCGAGGAAGCCGGCCCCGCCCGTCACGACGACTCGTCGAGGCGTTCGGCGATGGCCGTTCGACTGGTTCACGCCAGCCCACTACCCCTCGCCCTGGAAGGGAAACGGGCGCAGGACCTGGGCGTGACGACGTGCATGCGCCGCTGGGCCGGCTCCCAGACGGGAGCCGGCCCAGCGGCATACGGCTGACGCGTTGTGCCGTAAAGGTCAGGGACGCGCGAAGACCTTCTCCACGAACTCGCTCAGCTGGCGCTCGTCGAGGTGACGCGCGAGGTCAGCCTCACTGATCATGCCGACGAGCTGGTGGTCCTCGATGACTGGCATCCGCTTGACCTGCTCGCGGCCCATGACATCGACGACGTCGCTGACATCGGTCATGGCGTCCACCCACGTGACCTCGCCCTGGGCGAGCTCACCGGCTGTGCACGTCGATACGTCCTTGCCCTCGGCAACGCACTTCACGACGATGTCGCGGTCGGTGATGATGCCGTGCAGCTTCTGGTCGTTGCCGCAGATGGGCAGGGAGCCCACTCCCATGTCCCGCATCATCCGCGCGGCCTCGAGCAGGGTCTGGTCCTCGCTGACGCAGGTCGCTCCAGCGTTCATGATGTCTCGGGCAGTCGTCATGCGTTCCTCCTCGTACCTAGGGGTCGTCCTGGTGGGTGATGGAGGCGGCGTCGGCAAGCGCTGGCAATGACGAGGGGCGTCAGCGGCCATCCGGCACGTCGCCCACGCTCCACTCTCCTCCCGATGCCATACCCCGACAAGGCGAGAGCTCACGTGGAGTGGTGGAGAGGCGGCCGGATGCCGCTCAGCCGGGTGCCATGCAGTGGGCTGCCGTGTCCTTGATCCACGTCATTTTTCCCGACGTGGAACAGCCGCATCCTCTCCGAGACGCATCGAAAGGAGAAACACATGAACGCGTCCAACATCCCAACGAAACCGACGACAAGATTCAGGAGGTCAAGACTCGGGCGGTCACGGCTCGGCCGGGCCGTGCTCGCCACCATCACCACCCTCATCGCGGCGCTCGCCGTCATCGCCGTCCAGGCATCGCCGGCGTCCGCCCACTGCGACTCAAGAGAGGGGCCGGTCGTCACGGCGGCCGGCCAGGCGCTCGAGAAGGGAGACGTGAAGCTCATCCTTCCCTTCGTCAAGGCCGACCAGGAGCAGGAGCTCACCGTGGCCTTCGATCAGACGATGGCGGTCCGAACCCGTGGGCCACAGGTCCGGGAGCTCGCCGACGAGTACTTCAAGGAGACCGCCCTACGGCTGCACCGTGTCGGGGAAGGGGCTCCCTACACCGGCATCAAGGAGCAAACAGAGGAGAACCCCGCCCTGGAGGCAGCAGAGGAGTCGCTCGGCCAGGGCACTCCGGACGCCGTGCTCACGATGCTCGACGAGAAGCTTCGGGCCAAGGTGTCCGAGCGCTACCAGGGTGTCCTGGACGCACGAACCGCTGAGGCCGCCAACAAGACCGTGGAGACCAGCCGCGAGCGCGTTGAGGCCGAGCTGATGTTCGAGAAGTACGTCGTCGAGATCAGCAGCGCGATCGACGCCGAGGCGGCGCACGAGGGCGAGGCTCACGAGGCGGGGACCCCCGAAGCGGGGCACTGACCTCCCGGCCGCTCTCCGTGGCAATCCCTCGGGAGTCCCACGGAGAGCGGTCTGTCACCGCTGGGTGGCAGGCTGGACCCGATGGCCAAGGCAGATCAGGCGGGCGTCGATGTGCTCGACCGCTTCTCTCCGGCGACGGCAGCGTGGTTCCGGAGCAGTTTCCGCGCGCCCACGGCAGCACAGACGGGCGCCTGGGAAGCGATTGCGTCGGGCCACCATTGCGTCGTCGTCGCCCCGACCGGATCCGGCAAGACGCTGTCCGCCTTCCTCTGGGCCATCGACCGGATGGCGACGGAGCCGGTGCCGGAGGAGCGACTGGCGCGGTGCCGCGTCCTCTACGTCTCGCCCATGAAGGCGCTCGCTGTTGACGTCGAGCGGAACCTCCGTGCGCCGCTCGTCGGTATCGGGCACGCCGCGACACGGCTCGGGCTGCCGGTCCCCGACATCGGGGTGTCGGTCCGCTCCGGTGACACGCCGGCAACCGAGCGGCGCGCCTTCGCGCGGACGCCGACGGACATCCTCATCACGACGCCTGAGTCGTTGTTCCTCATACTGACGTCGTCGGTGCGCGAAGCCCTGCACGGCATCGAGACGGTCATCATCGACGAGGTCCACGCCGTCGCCGGCACGAAGCGGGGCGCCCACCTTGCCCTGTCCCTCGAGCGCCTGGATGCCTTGCTCGACAAGCCCGCCCAGCGGGTTGGGCTCTCCGCAACGGTGCGACCCGTCGAGGAGGTGGCGCGCTATCTCGCTGGAGGCCGGCCGACTGAGATCGTGCAGCCACCGTCGACGAAGGAGTGGGACCTCGATGTCGTCGTCCCCGTCCCCGACATGGCCGAGCTGTCGGGCGCCCCGGTCGAGATCTCCCCGGGAGTGCCCGACCTGTCCGGCCCGGCCGCGGGCAACGCTCCCCAGGCGTCCATCTGGCCGCACGTCGAGGAGCGGATCGCTGACCTCATCACGGAGCACCGTTCGACCCTGGTCTTCGCCAACTCCCGTCGGCTTGCCGAGCGCCTGACCTCCCGCCTCAACGAGATCTGGGAGGAGAGGACGTATGCCGCTGAGCTCGCTCCCAGCGATGGGGACGTGGGCGCGGGGCCGGCTGAGCGGCATACGGAATCGGCATCGGCGAAGCCTCCCGCACAGATCATGGCGCAGTCGGGAGCCAGCCACGGCGCCCCTGCCGTCCTCGCGCGGGCGCACCACGGCTCCGTGAGCAAGGAGCACCGGGCAGCGATCGAGGAGGACCTCAAGGCCGGGCGTCTGCCCGCCGTCGTGGCGACGAGCAGCCTCGAGCTCGGCATCGACATGGGTGCCGTCGACCTCGTGGTGCAGGTCGAGAGCCCGCCGAGCGTCGCGAGCGGCCTGCAGCGGGTCGGGCGGGCCGGGCACCAGGTGGGTGCCGTCAGCCGCGGGGTGCTCTTCCCGAAGTTCCGCGGTGACCTCGTCCAGACCGCCGTCGTCGTGGAGCGGATGCAGGCCGGCGCCATCGAGAGCCTGCGCATCCCCGCCAACCCGGTCGACGTGCTCGCCCAGCAGATCGTCGCCATGTGCGCGATGGACGACTGGACGGTCGACGCGGTGGAGGCGCTCGCGCGACGGGCGGCGAACTTCGCCGGATTGCCCCGTTCAGTGCTCGAGGCGACGCTCGACATGCTCGCCGGCAAGTACCCGAGCGACGAGTTCGCCGAGCTGCGCCCCCGCATCGTGTGGGACCGCACCACCGACACGCTCACCGGGCGGTCGTGGTGCCCAGCGCCTGGCCGTGACGAGCGGTGGGACGATCCCCGACCGAGGTCTGTACGCCGTCTTCCTCGCGTCGGGCGAGGGGCCCGGGCGCCGAGTCGGCGAGCTCGACGAGGAGATGGTCTACGAGTCGCGGGTCGGTGACGTGTTCACCCTTGGCACGTCGTCGTGGCGGATCGAGGACATCACCCACGATCGGGTCCTCGTGACGCCGGCGCCGGGGCAGGCCGGTCGGCTGCCGTTCTGGAAGGGCGACCAGCAGGGCCGGCCCGCCGAGCTGGGCCGCGCGGTCGGCGCCTTCGTCCGCGAGGTCGTCGGGTTGTCCAGTGCCAAGGCGAGGGCGAGAGTCGTCGGGGCGGGACTCGACGAGTGGGCAGCGGACAACCTGCTCGCCTACCTCACCGAGCAGCGCGAGGCCACCCGCCATGTGCCCGACGACCGGACCATCGTCGTCGAGCGGTTCCGGGACGAGATCGGCGACTGGCGCGTGGCCGTCCTGTCGCCCTTCGGCGGGCAGGTCCACGCGCCCTGGGCGCTCTGCGTCGCGGCCCGGATGCGGGAGCGCTTCGGGATCGACGTGCAGGCCATGCACGGTGACGACGGCATCGTGTTCCGCCTGCCCGACCTCGAGTTCGACGAGGGTGGCGCGGCTGCCTCGACTGGGGAGATCGGTCGCCAGCTCGTCGAGCTCGTCACTCTCGAGCCCGAGGACGTCGTCGAGTTCGTAACGCAGGAGATCGGTGGATCGGCCCTGTTCGCGGCTCGGTTCCGCGAGTGTGCAGCACGGGCGCTGCTCCTGCCGCGCCGGCGCCCGGACCGGCGCCAGCCGCTGTGGCAGCAGCGCCAGCGGGCCGCTCAGCTGCTCCAGGTGGCGAGCCAGTACCCGACCTTCCCCATCGTCCTCGAGGCCGTTCGGGAGTGCGTCCAGGACGTCTTCGACGTGCCGGGGCTCGTCGAGCTGATGACCGAGATCCGCTCTCGTGCAGTCACGGTCGTCGACGTCGAGTCGGCGCAGCCGAGCCCCTTCGCGAAGTCCCTCGTCTTCGGCTACGTCGCCCAGTACCTCTACGAGGGGGACTCGCCGCTGGCCGAGCGGCGGGCCGCCGCTCTGGCGCTGGACCCGTCCCTGCTGTCCGAGCTGCTCGGTCGGGGAGACGCGCTCGCCCTGCGCGACCTGCTCGATCCGGCAGCCGTCGCGCGCACCGAGGCCGAGCTCCAGCGGCTCACCCCGGAGCGAGCCGCTCGCGACGCCGAGGACCTGGCCGACCTCGTGCGGGTCCTCGGGCCGCTCTCGACGAGCGATGTCCTCGCCCGCTCGGCTGAGGGTTTCGCGGCGGCCGACGTGGAGGCGGCGCTCCGGTCGCTCGAGCAGGCCCGCAGGATCATCGGCGTCCGGGTGGCGGGCGAGGACCGGTGGGCGGCGGTCGAGGACGCGGGCCGCCTGCGCGACGCCCTCGGCACCGCCCTCCCGGTCGGGGTGCCGGACGCCTTCCTCGAGTCGGTTCCCGACCCGCTCGGCGACCTCGTGGCCCGGTTCGCGCGGACCCACGGACCCTTCACCGTGCACACGGTTGCCGCCTGGTGGGGCGTCGGCCCGGCCGTCGTGCACGACTCCCTGCGGCGTCTGGTCTCGGCCGGACGAGTCGTCGAGGGTGAGCTGCTGCCCACCGAGAACGGTGGGGGCCACGGCGCCGAGTTCTGCGACGCCGAGGTCCTTCGGATCCTCCGCCGGCGGTCGCTGGCTGCCCTGCGGCACGAGGTGGAGCCGGTCGCCCAGGTCGACCTGGCCCGGTTCCTGCCGCACTGGCAGGGCGTCGGCGGTGGTCAGCGTGGACGCGAGGGCCTGCTGCGTGCCGTCGAGCAGCTGACCGGTGCGCTCGTCCCGGCAAGCGCGCTCGAGACGCTCGTCCTGCCCGCTCGCGTTGCCGACTACCGCCCAGCGCTCCTCGACGAGGTGATGAGCTCCGGCGAGGTCATCTGGCGCGGCCACGGCTCACTGCCGGGGGACGACGGTTGGGTGAGCCTCCATCTCGCCGACACGGCCCACCTGACCCTGGTCCCACCGGAGCTGGCCGACCTCAGCGACGCGGAGGACGCGGTCCTCGAGGCACTCGCGGGCGGAGGTGCCTGGTTCTTCCGCCCGCTCGCCGACCGGGTCCGCTCGCTGGGCACCGCGCGAGGGACGGAGCCTGGCGACTCCGACCTCCTTGACGCGTTGTGGTCACTGCTCTGGGCCGGGCGCGTCACCAACGACACCATTGCGCCGCTCCGCGGCCTGCTGTCCGGTGGGCGCACCGCCCACAAGCGAAGCACGACTGCGCCACGGTCCGCCCGCTATGGCGGTCGTCGGACCTCGCTCGGGCGCTTCGGATCACTCCAGGGCTCTTTGTCCCGCTCGCCAGGGGGCTCACTCGCCGGCGTGACCTCCGACCGCCTCGCGGCTGCCGAGGAGTCCGCCGCTGCGAGGGCGCTGCGCGCTCGATCGCTCGAGTCCGCGCCGCCGACAGGAGTCGGACGCTGGACCCTGCTACCCGTCGCGGAGACCGACCCGACCGTCCGCGCCGTGACGAGCGCCGAGCTCCTCCTCGACCGCTACGGCGTGCTCACCAGGGGCTCCGTGGTCGCCGAGGACGTGCCGGGCGGCTTCGCCGCGGTCTACCGCGTGCTCGCCACGGCCGAGGAGGCAGGCAAGGTGCGCAGGGGCTACTTCGTCGAGTCGCTGGGCGCCTCGCAGTTCGCCTCGACGGGTGCGGTCGACCGGCTCCGGTCTTTCTCGAGGCTTCCCGGTGTCACCGCAGTCGACGGATCGGGCGCGACGCGACGCGCCGAGGCTCCAGGCGCGCTCGTGCTCGCTGCGAGCGACCCGGCCAATCCCTACGGCGCCGCCCTTGCCTGGCCCGACCGGCCCAGTCAAGGACCAGACGATACTGGTGGGCGCAAGGGCCATCAGCCCGGCCGCAAGGCAGGAGCGCTCGTCGTGCTCGTCGACGGAGTGCTCGTGCTCTACGTGGAGCGCGGGGGCAAGACGATGCTCTGCTGGTCGGACGATCTCGAGGAGCTCCAGGCGGCCGCCGATGCCCTGGCCCTGGCAGTCCGAGAGGGTGCGCTGGGCCGGCTCACCGTCGAGAAAGCAGACGGCTCGCCGGTCCTCGGCTCGGACCACCCGCTGGTGCAGGCGCTGTCCCAGGCCGGGTTCCACATGACGCCACGGGGACTGCGGCTGCGGCGTTGACGTTCGCAGCGCACGGTGGTGTTTCAGCGGTTTCCTCGCGCCTCGGTGACCAGCGTGCCATCCTCGAACGAAGAACCACCCGCGGTGGCTCGCCGGGCGCTGCGCCCCCCGTTCTGCGCGTCGCCGCGCCAAGCTCTCAGGGAGGTGCGACGCAGATGGCACGCCTCCTGACGGTCGACCGCGTGGCGCTGCTGCGCCACGTCAGCATCTTCGCCGCGACGCCCGGGCGGGTGCTCGCGGGGCTGGCCGGAGCCCTCACCGAGGAGGACTTTGCTGCCGGTGAGGAGATCATCCGCCGGGGCGCCACCGAGGACTGGCTGCACGTGGTCACCTCGGGGGTCATCGAGATCGTTCGTGAGGACGGCCGGATCCGTTCCGAGGCGCCGGTCGTCGTCGGTGACCTGGCCGTCCTCGACCCGCAGCCCCGATCCGCCACCGTCCTGGCGGTCACGGACGTCGTCGCGCTCCGGCTCTCCAAGGCCGACTTCGACGAGGCGCTCGAGAGCCGCCCGGAGATCGCCCGCGGGGTCATCCTCGCCCTCGTCGAACGACTCCGTGAGAAGCGCGAGCCGCAACCGTGAGAATGCGGCTGCTCGCCCTCCTGGGGGGTCAGGCGATCGCCCTGGGCCTGACCGTCGCCTTCCTCGTGGTGCCCGCGAGCGCCGTCTTTCTCCACACCTACGGGGCGAGAGCGCTGCCCTACGCCTACATCGGTGTGGCCGTCGCCGGCGTGGCCGTGTCCTCGGCCGTCACGGTCGCCCAACGTCGTATGCCGCTGGGCCGGCTCGCGCTCGCCGTGCTCGTTCTCTACGCGGTGCTGGTCACCACCGCCTGGGTGTTGCTCAGCCGCTGGGACATGGCGTGGGTGACGTTCGTGCTCATCGTCCTGTTCCCGCTCTCGATCCCCACCGGGTTCCTGCTCGTCGGCTCGCAGGCCGTCCGGCTCTACGACGTCCAGACGCTCAAGCGGGACTTCCCTCGGGTCGTGGCGGGCTTCTCGATCGGCTTCGCGGTCGGCGGCCTTGCGGCGGCGGCGTTGGTGGCGCCGCTGGGTGGGCCGACCAACCTGCTGCTCATCGACCTCGTCATGGCACTCGCCTTCATCGGTCTCGTCTGGTCCACGAGCCGGCAGTTCCCGGGTCAGCTGCTCACCGCGCCCTCCCAGGCGCCCACGCAGCACGAGCCGAGGAGGACCAGCTCTCGGCTGGCCGACCTCCGGTTGCTCCGGGAGCCGTTCGTCCTGCTCGTCCTCGGCTACCAGATCGTCTCGGCCGGGGTGACGCAGCTGTTCGACTACGTCGTCTGGGACCGGGCGGCTGCCTACTACACCGACCCGGACAGCCTCGCGCAGTTCATGGGCGCCTTCGGGGCGATCCTCAACATCGTCGCCGTGCTCTTCACCCTCCTGCTCGCTGGGCGGCTGCTCAGTCGCTTCGGCATCGGGTTCGGCCTCCTCGTGAACCCGGTCGGCGTCCTCGTGATGACAATCGTCGTGCTCAGCGTCGGTCTGGGTCCCGGCATCGCGACGTTCACCTACCTCGTGGCCGTGTGCGCCGCCCAGATCGTCGACATCTCGCTGACGGACGGCACGACTCGGACGTCGATCGCCGCGACCTACCAGGGGATCCGGCGCGGTGACCGGCTCCGCGCGCAGACCTTTGTCGAGGGGGCGGGAATCCCCCTCGCGGTTGGACTCGTCGGTGCCTACCTGCTGCTCGTCCGGGCTCTCGGCCTCGACGTGCAGGCGGTGGTGTGGACCACCGGGGTGCTCACGCTCGTGTGGATCGTGCTTGCAGTGAAAGCGCACCGTGGCTACGCCGGGCACTTGGGCGGGGTGCTCGCCGACCGGTCATGGGACCCGGTCGCCCTGCGCATCGACGGCGCCGGGGCAGAAGCGATCGGGCGGCTCCTGGCCAGCGATGACCCGATCGATCGTCGCACCGGGATCGACGTGCTCCGCGACGCCCGGTCCGCGCGTCTCGTCGACGCAGCGATGAGCGCGCTGTCGGACCGCGACGCCTCCGTGCGGTGCACCGCCGTCGAGGCGCTCGCGGGTGGCGGTCAACTGCGCCGTCCCGACGTCCGGGAGCAGCTTGGCAGCCTCTTGGGCGACCCCGACGTTGCGGTGCGGGCCCGCGCAGCGGCCGCCGTCTCACGCGGCCAACCCGGCCGCCGTGAGGATGGCCATCTCGTGTGGCGGCAGGTTCTCGATGACGAGGCGACGTCGGCCCACGCCCTCATGGCCGCGGCCGCCGTTCCGAGTGCGGCCCTCGTGCCCGACCTCATCGGCCTCGTGCGGCGGGGGCAGGAGCCCCCCGGGCTTCGGGACGCCCTCTGCGCACACGGCGACCAGCTCGTGGACGAGCTCGAAGGGTGGCTCGACGCAGGAACGACGGGGCCCGGTCTCGTCGCGCTCACCACGGCGGCCGCGCGCGGGGGCGGCGAACGTGGCCGGGCGCTGCTCCTCGCCTCGCTGCACGATCCGCGGCTCGAGGTCGCCGAGGCGGTGGCCACCGGACTGCACCGCATGCGCGCCACGTCATCGGCGCAAACCGTCGACGCGCGCGCCAGGAATGCAGTGGGCACGGCCGCCGACCGAGAGCTCGACCGAGCCCAGCTCGTCGTGAACGGGTTGGCGGCACTGGAGGGAGTCGAGGAGGTGGCCCCGCTCAGGGATGCCCTACGGGATGAGCTCTCCGAGATCTCGCATCGGCTCCTCGTGCTCGTCGGGATCGTCGTCCCCGGCATCAGCCCGGCGCGCGTCACAGCCGGTCTCGAGGCCAAGGACGACACGACGAGGGGTCTCGCGGAGGAGCTCGTCGACGTTGCACTCGGGCGACGCGCACCGCACGTCCTCGCCGTGGTCACTCCAGGTCTGCACCCGGAGCAGCGCCGCGCGCGCCTCGCTGAGCGGACCTCCACGGGAACCGGAGGTGATGCGGCCGAGCTGGTCCGGTCCATCGCGGTCGACGCGAACGACCAGTGGCGCGATCGCTGGCTGCGGGCCAGCGCGCTCCGGGTGCTCCCTGCCGTGGCGCCGGACGCCGTCCCCTCCGTCATCTCGCAGCTCAACGCGCAGCCGCATCAGCGTGGCGCACCTGATTTCGACCTCGTCCTGCAGGAGACGGTCGACTGGCTCACTCAGCTCGAGGCGTCCCGGGCGAGGCGGACGTCTGCGAGTGCCTCGGCCGACGCCGAGCTGCCCTGAATGGCCGTGAGGAAGTCCTCGCGGTCGAGACAGTAGGTCGTCAGGTCCCCCTCAGCCCTCACGGTCGCAGTCCGGGGGCTCTGGCGCAGCAGCGCGATCTCACCGAAGGTGTCGCCGGGCCCGAGGTCCGGCCGTGGGGCTCCGCGAACCGTCACCTTCGCCGTCCCCGACCCGATGATGTGCACCGTGTCGCCGTCCTCGCCCTCGCGCATGACGACGTCACCGGCCCCGTACTCGTGCGGCTCGAGCAGGCTCGCGAGATGCTCCACGATGACGACCGGCAGCGGCTCGAAGATGACCACGTCCGTGAGCAGGTCGGTGGTGGCTTGCGACTGTCCGGCCGCGCGGTCCACCGCGCGGAACGACCGTAGGTAGAGCATGGCGAGCACCACGAGGGCGAGGCCGAGAGCGAGCAGGGCGGTCTGCACGTCGACCATCCCGACGACCGCGGGGGCGAGGGCGGCGCCGGTCGCCATTCCGGCACAGGCCACGATCTCGATGGCCCCGAGCGCCTGCGCGGACATCCCACGCGGCGCGAGGCGGGCGACCAGCGTGAACATGCTCGCATCCTCGAGCGCGTTGCCGATCCCGATGACGACCATCGCGAGACCGGCGAGCCACGGTGTGCCAGCGATCGACAGCGCTCCCAGCCCGGCCCCCCAGAACACGACTCCGGTGACGAAACTGCGGCCGAGGCGGGAGACGTGCAGAACCCGCACCCCCACCGCGGCACCGACCAGGCCGCCGACCCCGAGGGCGGCCCACAACCAGCCGACCACATCGTCGCCGACCGCCAGCTCGTCGAGGACCAGGATGACGAGCAACACGGTGAGGGCACCCCTCGCGAACGTCTGGGCGAACACGAGGACCGGAGCCCCGCCCCCGCGGACGACGCGGGCGAGCACACCGAGCCCAGCGGCATACGACCTCTTTCTCCCTGGCTCGACGCGGCGGTGCCGGTACGCAGCCGGCAGGTGGATCCGGGACACGGGCAGCAGAGCGAGCCCGAGGCAGGCGGCCCCGATCCCGAGCGCCTCATCGGGCGAGAGGAGGAGCAGGGCGGCGCCCGCCAGCGCCGGTCCGACGAGCGAGGCGACGCTCTCGATGGCGGTCGACGCGACGTTGGCCGCGGCGAGCTCCCTCGGCGTGTGCACGAGCCAGGGCAGGGTCGCCGCCTGGAGCGGGCGGTACACGTAGAGCAGCCCGCAGGAGATGACGCCGAGCGCCAGCACGACGAGCACGGACCACTGCGCCACTGCGCCGAGGGTCGCGAGCGCGAGGGCCGCGGCTGACCCCCAGACGATCCATCGGATCACGCGGCCGAGATGGCCGCGGTCCCCGAGGCGGCCGACGACGGCGGACATGACCGCGCCGACGACGGCAAGGGCGGCCGAGGTCCCGGCCAGCAGGCCGGCTCCGCCTCGCTCGTAGGCGAGCACGACGAGCACCACCGGCGTGAAGAGCCGCGCCGCGCTGGTGAGCCCCCATCCTGTCTGGAGTCCCCGCCGCGGCGTGAGGACGGTGCCCCAGCGCATGTGCCCAGTGTGACGCAGCAGCGGGCGATTCGTGTGGGAAGTGGCGTTTCGCCGGATGCCGCTGGGTTCACAATGTGTCGTGCGAGGAACGCCGTATCCCGCTGGCAGCGGGCGGCGGATCCGGGAGGAGGATGCCGTGCCCGAGGGAGACACCGTGTGGCGGACGGCGCGCCGCCTGCACGAGGCCCTGGCTGGACACGAGATCGTCGAGTCGGACCTCCGCTGGCCGGGTATCGCCACGGCGGACCTCACCGGCCGTCGGACCCTTGACGTGGTCAGCCGCGGCAAGCACCTGCTCCACCGGGTCGAGGGCGGCTTGACGCTCCACTCGCACCTGCGGATGGAGGGCCAGTGGCGGATCGAGGCGACGGCGGCGCTGAAACCTGGCTGGCGGCGTTCACCGGACCTGCGCGCCCTCGTGGCGGCACCGGACTGGACTGCCCTGGGGCTGCGGCTCGGGATGCTCGACCTCGTCGAGACGGCCCGCGAGGGGGAGCTGGTCGGACACCTGGGCCCGGACCTGCTCGGTCCCGACTGGGACGCTGCCCGGGCAGTCGAGAACGTCGCGGGTGCGGCGGCCCCCATCGGCGAGGCGCTGCTCGACCAGCGCAACCTCGCTGGGCTCGGCACGCTGTGGACGGCCGAGGCACTCTTCGCGCTCCGGGTGCCGCCCTGGGCCACGGCATCAGGCTTGGAGCGGTCGCTCGTCGAGCAGGTCGTGGAGCGTGCGCACCGCCTCATTGACAGTGGACGACGAGATGGGGTCCAGTCGACGACCGGCTCGCGGGCCCGAGGCGAGACGACGTACGTCCACGGCCGCAGCGGCCGACCGTGCCGGCGCTGCGGCGCGACGGTGCGGGTCGCCCCCATCGGTCAGCCCACCCGGGAACGAACGATGTTCTACTGCCCCGGATGCCAGGGCGGTCTCGGTCCGACCGACGACGGACGGCCCCAACAGCCGCTGGGGTCCGAGTCGAGGCAGGATGGTCGGGCGGGCGCCCGTCGCCGCTACCGCCCCTGAAGCCGCCCTTCCCAATCGAGTGAACAGCTTTCGGGGTCGCCCGGTGCGTCAGCGCTGCAGGCCCTTCAGCGCCATGGCCCGCCCACCGCTCAGCCGGGCGACCTGGGCGAGGTAGAGCTCGGCACAGGCGAGGGCGTCGGTCAGGGCCTCGTGCGCTCCGTAACGGGGCAGGCCGAGGTGCGCCCGTGCCGTCGCGAGGCGCAGGGCGCCCGGCGGCAGGTCGGCGCCGGTGTGGCTGCCGAGCACTCGTGCCTGCAGCTCCATCGTGTCGACGACCTCGACCGGGAAGGGCACGCCGTGAGTGCCTCGGCTCGCTGCGGACAGGAATTCGGTCTCGATGTGGGCATGGTGCGCGAGGAGGACCCGGCCCTGCAGGGCCGCGGCCACTCGCTCGACGAGCTCGGACAGCGGGACACCCTCCGTCAGCGCGTCGTCGGTGATCCCGTGGACGACGGCGCTCTGGCCGACCTCGGTCTCCGCCCGGCAGAGCAGGTGCGTCGCGCCGGACAGGTCGATGACGAGACCGTCGAGCGGCACGAAGCCGACCGAGAGGATGTGGTCGGTCCGTGGGTCGAGGCCGGTGGTCTCGATGTCGATGGCGAGCAGCCGCAGGTCTTCCGCGACGGTGCGCGGCCCCGGGAGCGGCGTCGCGAGGTAGTCCCGGACCGGCCCGGGAGGTGCCTGCTCGGCCAGCCGGGAGCGCCGCCGGTCGGGACGCAGGAGCGACCGGATCACGTCACGAATCCAAGTGGGTAGCTCTGGACCACCAGCTGTTGTGCCGACCTGACGATCTGGAAGGCGTCGCGCAGGTGCCGCTTCTCGAAGCTGCTCAGCTCGCTCGGCGCGACGAAGTTGTCCGGCTCCTGCCCCTGACGCAGCTGGTGCGCCTGGTGGGTGAGGCGCACGTAGCGGATGAACTCAAAGGCATCGTGCAGGTCGGCCGCCGTTGCCGTGGACAACGCTCCCGCCCCCGCCGCGGCGCTGATCCGGGCGAGGGTGTTGACCTGCGGCAACCCTCGGGACAGCGCCTGGACACGGGCGACCTCGACGATCGCGTGCACGCCGCCGCGCTTGAGGTCGACCCGGTCCTTGTGCTCGCCTTCACGCTCGAGAACGAACCCCCGGAAGAACCCGAGGGGTGGCTCGTTGCTCGCGGCGTTGCGGGCGAGGTGGGCGAGGAAGCGACCGCTCTGAGGAGCCGATTCGGCGACTTCGCGGTCCAACGCGTCGACGAGGTTGCTGTCGCCGTGCAGGAGCCGCAGGTCAAAGAAGATCGCCGACCGGAGCACGGCCTCCGGCGTCGGCTCGTCGAGCCAGCGAGCGAACATCCGGCGCCACTCCCGCAGGGGTTGGCGCCACTGTGGGTTCGTCGCCATGATCCCACCGGGGCAGGGTGGATAGCCGCAGGCGACGAGCCCGTCGACGACGAAGGACGCGAACGACGCGAACCAGGTGGCGTGCTCCGGGGTCGCATCGTCGGACAGCACGAGCGCGTTGTCCTGGTCGCTGCCCGGTCCCTGCTCGAGTCGGGCCTGGGAGCCGAGGACGATCCAGGCGTAGGGCACAGGTGCAGGTCCGAGGTGTTGCTCGGCGAGCAAGATGAGCCGTCGCTCGATCGCGTCCCCGACGGCGGTGACGATGCGTCCGATCCCGTCCGCTGTCGCGTCCTCGTGGACGAGCTGGTCGACGATCCGGGGCAGCCGCTGGCTGAGCAGCACCAGGGCGTCGAGGTCCTTCGCCTTGGCCACGTCGCCGGCGAGGTGGATGGGATTGGCTCGCTCGAGCCGCATGAGGTCCGTGCTGGTCACCATCCCGAGTGGTCGGTCGCCCTCGATGACCGGCATGTGGTGGATGTTGCGGGAGGTCATCTCGAGGACGAGCTCCATCGCGAGGTCGTCCGGTGCGGCCGTGACCGGGTCCGTCGTCATGATGGCGCTGACCGGACGGCTCGTCTCCAGCCCTGCGGCGAGCACTCGGGTCCGCAGATCGCGGTCGGTGACGATCCCGGTGAGGCGATCGCTGTCGACGACGAGCAGCGAGGAGACCTGCTGCCGGGCCATCAGCTCGGCTGCCTCGCGGATCGTCGCGTCGCCGGTCGTGGTGATCGGCTCGCGCCGGAGGAGGTCACGGAGCCGCGTCTGGAGCACGGCGTTCCTCCGGTCGTGGTGCGGCAGCGACTGCAGCGCGTGACGGAGGCGGGCCTCGCGCTGCTCGGAGAAGAAGTCCCGAACCGCCGCATGCCCGTCCGACAACGCCTGGAAGACGTCGGACGACATGACGAGCAGCAGGCTGTCCTCGATGGCCACCACGTCGAAGCGGGACGGCCGGCCGCCCAGAGCGGTCGTGCCGAAACCGGTGCCCTCGCCGCCGCGTGCCACGAGTGAGCCGTTGTCGTCGGTGATCTGCACGGCGCCGGACCGGACGACGAAGACCTCGTCGTTCCCCTTGCCGACGCTCATCAGGTGCGTGCCACGGCGGGCGTAGCGAACGGTGAGGCGACGGCCGAGCCGCTCCAGGTCCTCGCGGGGGACCGCTGCAAAAGGTGCGTGCTCGGCGAGGAAGTCGGTGACTTCCGGAATGTCCACTTCGGCCACGGCGACATCGTCGCACTCGAGCGAGTGCCGCGCCGCTGAACCGGCTCACCGTCGGTGTCACGGCCTACGCTGGTAGACGCCCGATCAGCACCACAACCAAGGAGCAGGATCAGATGGCCACCCGACTCAACCCGTACATCTCGTTCAAGGACAACGCGCGCGACGCGATGGAGTTCTACAAGGACGTGTTCGGCGGAACCCTCAACGTCAGCACCTTCGGCGAGTTCGGCCAGCCCGACTCACCTGACGCCGACAAGATCATGCACGCGCAGCTGGAGACTGACAGCGGCTACACCCTCATGGCGTCGGACACGCCGCAGGGCATGGAGTACAACCCCGGGGACAACATCACCGTGAGCCTCAGCGGTGACGACTCCGACGAGCTGCGTGGCTACTGGACCAAGCTCTCCGAGGGCGGCACCGTGTCCATGCCCCTCGAGAAGCAGATGTGGGGCGACGAGTTCGGTTCGTGCACCGATAAGTTCGGCATCGGTTGGATGGTCAACATCGCGGGAGACTCCTCCCCGGGCGCCTCATGACCGCGTCACGCTGAGGATGCCGAGGCACATCTCGTCGGTCGTGCCCTC
This sequence comes from uncultured Actinomycetota bacterium, assembly GCA_963754395.1. Taxonomy (GTDB): domain Bacteria; phylum Actinomycetota; class Actinomycetes; order Actinomycetales; family Dermatophilaceae; genus Intrasporangium. The sequence goes on from CAVWGJ010000028.1 coordinate 346,151, forward strand.
TCCCCAGACCACATAGCGCTCCGGGATCCCCTGCAGGGCCGGGAGCTTGTCGCGCCAAGCCTGGTCGTGCGTGCAGGTCACGGTGATCCGGTCTCCCCGCTTGATCGGGGTGGCCGGCAGCGGCCGTGACCCCTGGTCGTCGAAGTCCCACTGCTTGATGTCGAGCAAGGTCTTGGCCTTGGGAGTCCCGGCGTTCAGCTCGATGCGGATGCTCGATCCCAACAGGTGCATGTGCCCGGCTGACGCCCGGACCACCGCAGGCGCGTCGACGGTCCGCGTGCACGACTGGGTCGGCCCCGGATGAGGGGTGACCGCTCCCTCGCAGAGCATGAGGAGGCCGGCGACCAGCCACGAGGCCCGATCGCCGAACCGCTGGGCGACGTCCCACACCGCAGCCTCGCGGTCGCAGAGGGGGCCGGACTTGCCCGGCCGACAAGGCAGCTCGACCGGCGCCGGGTAGAGCACGGTTTCCAACGGGGTCAGCTTGGGGGAGGTCGACAGGCGTAGGTCCACGGCGGTCCGGTCGGGTTTGGGGCCGTTGAGCAGGTTGTAGTGGACCTGCAGGACCAGCTGGGAGCCCTTGTCCAGCGGGATTCCGAGTCCCGGCGACAGGACGGTCTCGGTCCCACCCGGTGCCCACGCACCGACCCAGGGCGCGTCGTCGAGGCTCGCGCCCTGCTGCTCGATGCCCGTGCCGCCGAAGCAGGTCCACCCGTCGCCCGGTGACTGCGCGTCCTGCGCCCGGGCGAGGCCGACCTTGCTCGCCGGGACCCGATAGAGGATGACGTGGTGGACGACGAAGGCATCGCCGGGCTCCACGTCGTAGCCGGTGACGAAGCTGTCCCGGGCGAGCTTGGGGTCGAGCAGGAAACACCGGTAGTCGTCCGTGCCGCCGCTGGGCGCCTTCGGCAGATACGTCGCAGGCATCGCGATCCGCTGGGCCTTCTCACCGTCACGCAGGGGAGCGCGCGCTGGCTGAGCGGTCGTCGAGCTGGTGCCGTGGTGAGTCTGGATGGCGGGGGTCGTGGCGGGGGTCGTGGCGGGGGCCCTGCCGTGCTGGGTCTCTGTGGCCGGGGTCGGCCCGACCCCGCTGCAACCGGCCACGAGCAGGCCAAGGGCCGTGCCGAGCGCGACGAGGCTGCGACGGGTCCTCATCGGGCCAGTGTAGGAGCGCCTCCGGTGCCGCCTGGCCTAATCGCGGCTCACCGGGATCCGGCGCGGATCGGGCGCGCTGAGACGCTCGGCATTTGCCTCGGTGTCGACGATCTCCTGTTGGGACTCGAGCTCGGCGTCGACCCGGGCCAGGTACGCGGCGACCTCAGCCTCGACCCGAGCCTCGTCCCACCCGAACACCGGGGCGACGATGTCGGCGGCAGCGCGTGCGCTCTCGGTGCCGCGGTGCCGCGTCTCGATGGACACACGCGTGCGGCGCGTGAGGAAGTCGTCGAGGTGGAGGGCCGCCTCATGGGTGGCCGCGTAGCGGATCTCCACCTTGAGGTACTCCTCGGCTCCGGGCAGCGGCTCGTAGAGGGTGCGATCGTTCTCGGCCAGGGCGAACAGCTCGTGGACGAGCGAGCCGTAGCGTTCGAGCAGGTGCCGGATCCGCCACACCGGGAGGTCCTGCTTGCGGGCGAGCCGGTCGACCTGGTTGACGAGCGCGACGTAGCCCTCTGCCCCGGAGAGCGGGATGAACTCCGTGACGCTGTCGCTGACGTCCCCGCCGATGTCGGCCCGAGCGGTGTCAACCGCATCCTGGGCCATGATCCGGTAGGTCGTGTACTTGCCGCCGGCGATGGAGACGAGGCCGGGCTGCGGCCGGGCGACGGCGTGCTCGCGGGACAGCTCGCTGGGCAGCTCCGACTCGCCGGAGAGCAGCGGCCGCAGCCCCGCGAACACACCCTGGATGTCCTCGTGGGTGAGCGGGACCTTGAGGACGTTGTTGATGTGCTCGAGCAGGTAGTCGATGTCGGCACGCGTCGCGGCGGGGTGGGCCCGGTCGAGCTCCCAGTCGGTGTCCGTCGTGCCGATGATCCAGTGCGTGCCCCACGGGATGACGAAGAGCACCGACGTCTCGGTGCGCAGGATCAGGCCGGGCTCTGAGTTGATCCGGTCGCGCCCCACGACGATGTGGACTCCCTTGGAGGCGCGCACGTGGAAGCGGCCTCGCCCACCCGCCATCGACTGGATGTCGTCGGTCCAGACGCCGGTGCAGTTGATGACGACGGATGCATTGACGTCGTGGCGCTCGCCCGTCTCGACGTCCTCGACGGTCGCCCCGATGACCCGCTCGCCCGCGCGGAGGATGCCGACGACGCGGGCCGAGCTGAGCACGCTGGCTCCATAGGCGGCCGCCGTCCGGACCGTCGTCAGGGTGTGCCGGGCGTCATCGGTCTGGGCGTCGTAGTAGAGCAGCCCCCCGGTCAGGGACTCGCGCTTGAGTCCGGGAGCGAGCTTGAGCGCGCCCGCGCGGGTGAGCTGCTTGTGCCGGGGCATCGACCGGGCGCCCCCCATGGAGTCGTACAGCGTCAGGCCAGCCGTGACGTACGGCCGCTCCCAGCCCCGGCTCGTCAGGGGATAGAGGAAGGAGACCGGCCGCACGAGGTGCGGCGCGATCGTCTTGAGCATGAGGTCCCGCTCTTTGAGCGCCTCGCGGACGAGGTCGAAGTTCATCTGCTCCAGGTAGCGCAGGCCACCGTGGAAGAGCTTGGACGAGCGCGACGAGGTGCCGGAGCCGAAGTCTCGCTGCTCCACGAGGGCCGTCGACAGTCCGCGAGTGGCGGCGTCCAGTGCGACTCCGGCTCCGGTGATACCGCCGCCGACGACGAGGACGTCGAACTCCTTCGTGGCGAGTCGCCTCCAGGCCGCTGCGCGGTAGTCCGCGTCGAGGCGCACGGGAGTCGTCATGCCCTTCCCCTCACATCCGTGCCGACGCTCTCACCCTAGCCAACCCACCCAACGGGAGATTCCGTATGCCGCTGGGTCCGGTTCCCGGGACACGGCCTCCTCGCCTGCCTGGCCTCCGACAATCGCGCCGCGGCGCAGTAGTCGGAGTGCTTCGCGCCCGGAAACCCCGGACAATCGCGCCGCAGGGCGATTGTCCGAGGTCGGACACCGGCGCGAGGTAGGCGCGGCTGTGCTGCGGCAGAAGGCGTGGGACGGTGGCCGCTGTCAGAAGGGTGGCTCGTCGGGAAGCGGATGCGATGTCGGGGGTGGTGGTGGTGGGTCGTCGAGTGCTTCGCGGTAGTTCTTGGGATAGCTGAGGTAGTCGCGGGCGGCCAGGGTGCGCCAGTGCAGCGCCCGGGTTCTCGAGTGGTCGTCGGTCGGGACGCAGGTCCAGTACCGGCCGGTCTTGAGGTTGTGGTGGGGCCGGTGCAGCGGCCCGGTGTTGCCGGTGCTGGTCTCGCCGTCCGGGTAGGGCACGTGGTGGTCGAGGTCGCAGCGGTGCGCGGGGACCTGGCAGCCGGGGCCGCGGCAGTGCCCGTCCAGGGCCCGGACCTGCTCGACCATCGCCGCGGTGGGCCGGTACCGGTCGGTGGACAGGTGCAGCGCCCGGCCAGTGAGCGCGTCGACGCCGAGCCAGCGCCACTCTGAGCCGGGGGCGGTGATGATGGCGCGGGCGTGTTCGGCGGTGACCCAGCCGTGGCCGGGGATCTCGCAGGCGGCGTCGCTGACGCCCGTGGCCACCTCGAACGGCACCACGATCCACGCCGTGGCCGCCGGCGCGGCCGGCGAGCACGGGCACGGGCCGGGCTGCCCGTCCCGGGCCGGGATCGGCTCGAGCGGCACCGGCCGGCACGGGCTCAGTAGCTCGTCACCGGCGACGCCATCCCCGGATCCGCCGTCGCCGTCCGCGGTCGACGATTCGGTGTCCTTCGTGTCCTTCACGTGATCGGCGTGGTCGGCGCAGGGGCCGTAGGTGTGCCCGAGCAGCCCGTCGGTGGCCAGGTCCGAGCGCAGCTGGTCCAGGGTGCGCGGGTCGCCCGCGGCGCGCAACGCCCGCGCGAGCGACTCGATCCGTTCGAGGATGGCCACGGTCCGCTCGGCGCTGGTGCTGATCGTGATCACGCCGGTGCCGTCCTCCTCGATGCTCCCGTACGCGCTGCGGCGGGCCAGCGCGTCCGCGCGCCGGGCGCCGGCATCGGCGGGGGCGTGCGAGGCGAGGATCCGGCGCAGTCGGGCCATGATGACCGGGTGGGTCGGCCGGGTCCCGTCACGCATTGGCGCCAGGACCCGCGCCACGAGCGGCTCGACCACCTGGTCGGGCAGGTCCCGGGCCTGGCCGGCGATCAGGGTGGCGTGCAGGAGCGACACCGTCCCGGCCTCGAGCCGCTCGTGCAGGGCCCGGTGGCGGCGCGGGTTGGTGGCCAGCCGGAGCCGGCGGCCGGCCTCCCCGGCCGGGACCGCGGTCGCGGTGGCGACCTCGTGGATGACCAACTGCTCGACGCTGACCGCGGCCTCGGCCGGATTCTCCCGCGGCCACCCGTCCGGCAGCTGCGCCTCGTGCGCCGCGTGCTGTTCGCCGATCACGGTGTGCAGCGCCCCGTAGGCCTGCACGAGCCGCCCGTCCAGCCGGGCCCGCTCCGCCTCGAGGGCCTCGATCTCGGCGACCAGCGCCGCGGCGGCCTGCTCCAGCGACAACCCGGGCCCCGACTCAGCTGCGGGCTCGGCCGGAAGCTCGGCGTGGTCGGCCGTCAGGTCCCAGCCGATCTCGGCGAGTCCGTCGACCCGCACCAGGTCGAGGGGACCCAGCACCGGTCGCTCGCCGTCCCGCGCACCGATCGCGAGGACCAGCTCGAGGGGCGACAGCGGCGCGGTGGCGAACGGCACGACGCGCTCCTTCCGATGGGTCGCCCCGCACGTGCGGTGGCCCGTGCGGCTGAGTCCCATCCTACACCAGATTCGAACAAATGTTCCCATCGAGAGGTGTATTTGAACTCCCCTACCTGAGTATGAAACTTCTTGCAGCGCAAGGAAGCTCGCGGACGGTGGCCAGCTCAGCGGCATACCATGGAGGTCTGACAACGCCACCACGACGCGACGGGCGATACCGTCTGCCCATGGACTACGTCGTCGCGATCGACCAGGGCACGACGAGCACGCGCGCGATGGTCTTCGACCGCTCGGGCAGCGTCATCGCGAGCGACCAGCGTGAGCACCGCCAGATCTTCCCGCGTGCCGGCTGGGTCGAGCACGACCCCATGGAGATCTGGGAGAACGCCCGCGCGGTTGTCGGCGGCGCTCTCGGCAAGGCCAACCTCAGTGCCAAGCGGGTCGTCGCCGTCGGGATCACCAACCAGCGCGAGACGACCGTGGTGTGGGATCGCGGGACGGGTCGGCCCATCCACAACGCGATCGTCTGGCAGGACACCCGGACCCAGGCGATCTGTGACGAGCTGGCCGGCGATGCGGGCCCGGAGCGCTTCAAGAAGCAGACCGGGCTGCCGCTCGCGACCTACTTCGCCGGGCCGAAGATCCGCTGGCTCCTCGACAACGTCCGGGGCGCCCGGGAGCGCGCCGAGTCGGGGCACCTGCTCGCCGGGACGGTGGACACCTGGATTCTCTGGAACCTCACCGGCGGTCCGGACGGCGGAGTCCATGTCACCGATGTCACCAACGCCTCGCGGACGCTCCTGATGGATCTTCGGACCCTCGCGTGGGACGAGGAGATCGCGGCGGAGATGCGCATCCCGACGAGCCTGCTGCCGGAGATCCGCTCGTCCTCAGAGGTGTACGGCACCTGCCAGCCGGGAATCCTCCTCGACGTGCCCGTGGCCGGCATCCTCGGCGACCAGCAGGCGGCGACCTTCGGTCAGGCGTGCCTCGAGCCGGGGACTGCCAAGAACACCTATGGCACCGGCAACTTCATGCTCCTCAACACTGGCGAGGAGATCGTGCCGTCCCAGCACGGCCTGCTGACGACGGTCTGCTATCGGCTCGGCGATGCGCCACCGGTCTACGCGCTCGAGGGCTCCATCGCGGTCACCGGGTCCCTGGTCCAGTGGCTGCGTGACAACCTCGGCATCATCCGCGACGCATCCGAGGTCGAGACGCTCGCCGCGTCGGTCGAGGACAACGGCGGCGCCTACTTCGTGCCGGCCTTCTCGGGCCTCTTTGCGCCCCACTGGCGGCCGGACGCGCGTGGGGCGCTCGTCGGCCTGACGCGGTTCGTCAACAAGGGCCACATCGCCCGAGCGGCCTTGGAGGCCACGGCTTTCCAGACGCGCGAGGTGCTCGACGCGATGAACGCCGACTCCGGGGTGCCGCTCACCGAGCTCAAGGTCGACGGCGGGATGGTCGTCAACGACACCCTCATGCAGTTCCAGGCAGACCTGCTCGGCGTCGACGTCGTCCGCCCGAGGGTGGCCGAGACCACGGCTCTCGGGGCGGCGTATGCCGCTGGGCTGGCTGCCGGTTACTGGTCCAGTCCCAGCGAGGTGCGGGACAACTGGGGCGAGGACCGGCGCTGGTCGCCCTCGATGGACCCGGCCGAGCGCGAGCGCCTCTACCGCAACTGGAAGAAAGCGGTTCAGCGCACGCTCGACTGGGTCGACGACGACACTCCGTGACGCCGCCGCAGCCGCGGGTTTGGTGTATCAGCGCGTCACGTACAGCGCGGCACTACATCGACCGGGGGAGGAGGGAGGAGTCGGCGTCAGTTGAGGGCGGCGATGGCCGCGTCGTAGTCCGGCTCCTGCGAGATGTCCGGGACGAGCTCGGTGTGCAGGACCGTGCCCTCCTCGTCGATGACGACGACGGACCGGGCGAGCAGGCCGCGCATCGCACCCTCGGCCAAGGTCACGCCATAGTCCTCGCCGAACGTCGACCGGAACGCGGATGCCGCGGTGACGTTGTCGAGGCCCTCGGCGCCGCAGAACCGCTTGAGCGCGAAGGGCAGGTCCTCGGAGGCGCAGATCACGTGGGTGTTCTCGAGCGTGCTGGCGATCTCGTTGAAACGGCGCACGCTCTGGGCGCAGACGCCGGTGTCGATGCTCGGGAAGATGTTGAGCACGACTCGCGTGCCGTGCTTGAGGGGGACGTCGCTCAGGTCGTCGCCCGCGAGGACGAACTCGGGGGCCACGTCGCCGATGGTGGGCAGGTCCCCGATCGTCTCGACGGGGGTGCCGCGCAGTGCAGTGGTAGCCATGGCTTGTTTCTATCCCGGTTACCCGTCAGTCGCCACCGCGTCCCGGGTCCCGGACAGGCTTGTAGTTTGGTGGCCATGACAGGTAACCCCGGTGGCAGATCGCTCACTCCCGAGGAGCAGCGGCGGATCATCGACATCGCGATGGAGCTGGCCCGCACGGGGCAGACGGCAGACCTGCTCGACTTCCTGGACCACGGGGTGCCCGTCGACATCACCGATGCGGACGGCAACACCTTCCTCATGCTGGCGGCGTACCACGGTAAGGAGGAGACGGTGCTCGCCATGATCGCGCGCGGCGCCGACGTCAACCTGCGCAACACGAGGGACCAGTCGCCCGTCGCGGGAGCGATCTTCAAGGGGGAGGACTCCGTCGTGCGGGCGCTGGTTGCAGCCGGGGCGGACCTTGACGCGGGCATCCCGACGGCGCGTCAGGCGGCGGAGCTGTTCGGCCGCACCCACCTCCTCGAGGGCGAGTCGTGACGCAGCAGGCCAGGAGTCAGGGCGGCGCCGGTCGGCGCATGGCCATCAACCTCATCGGAGCCGTCGGGTTGGTCTTCGGCTTCCTGCCCATGGTCAAGTACCTGCTCGACCTCGACCTGTTCGACTTCACCGTCGCGCCCTACGAGTGGCTCGAGCTCGAGGGTGCGGCGCGCTTCCTGCCGCCCGCGATGGTGCTCGTGTCCTGTCTCGTCATCGCGTACCTCCTCGAGCGCGGGGCGGCGGAGTCGTAGACCATCGCTCGTTTCACAACGCGGCGTGATGTGATTACCCAATGTCGGTGACCGGTCCAACCCGCGCACGGGGTGGACTGCACGCCTGCCTGGCTGCGCTGGGGGTCGCGCTCGCCGTCGCCCTCGGTGTCGTGCCGGCCACCCAGGCCGCCGGGAGCACGTCGGTCGCGGCCGCTTCGGGGGAGACGACGGAGAACCTCACGGTGCCGGTCGGCGCCGAACCGGACGGCACCGCGGTGACGCTGGACGCGGCAGTGCGGTCACCGGCAGGTGGTGGGCGACACCCCGTCGTGCTCCTGGCCCACGGCTTCGGCGGCTCCAAGGACTCGGTGACGACGGAGGCGACCGGGCTGCAGGAGCGCGGCTACCTCGTCGTCACGTGGTCAGCTCGCGGACACGGCGCGTCGGGCGGTCGCATCCATCTCAACGCCCCCGAGTTCGAGATCGCCGACGCGAAGGCGCTGGTCGACCTCGTGGCCAAGCGACCCGATGTGCTCCTCGACGCGGCGGGCGACCCGCGGGTCGGCGTGATGGGCGGCTCCTACGGAGGCGCGCTCGGGCTCATGCTCGCCGGAGCCGATCAGCGGATCGACGCCGTCGTGGCAGCCGTGACGTGGAACGATCTCGCGGACGCGTTCTTCCCGCAGTCGGCCGTCACTGCGACTGGCCCCACTCCGGCAGGCCGTCAACCGATCGACACCTCGGGCCCGTTCAAGCAGGTCTGGGCAACCAACTTCTTCCTCGGCGCCAACGCGAGCCTCCTGTCCCTTCCCTCGGCCGGGTCGGACGGCCAACCTTCGCCACCGGCCGTGCCAACCCCCTCGTCCGACCCACCTTCGTCGAAGGTGCAGAACGCGCCGGACGTCGCCACCTGCGGTCGCTTCGACCCGACGATCTGCGCCGGCTTCCTCGACGCCTCGGTGACCGGTGAGCCGAGTGCCGGGCTGGTCAACCTGCTCCGGAAGCACAGCCCCCAGCCGACGCTGGGCAAGGTCACCGCCCCGACGCTGCTCGTCCAGGGGATCGCCGACTCCCTCTTCGGGCTGGAGCACGCGGACGCGACGGCGCGGGCGCTCGCTGCGGCCGGGACGCCTGTTGCGGTGCGCTGGAGCGACGGCGGCCACGATGCTCCGAGCACCCGCCAGGCAGAGGAGACCGAGGCGGGGTACGCATGGCTCGACCACTACGTCAGGGACGGCGCGCGGCCCGAGTCTGCGCTGCCAGTCCCCGGGTTCACCTTCCCCACGCCGGCGAGCCGCCGCAGCGAACCCGCCGACCTGTGGACCATGCCGCGGTACCCAGGGCTCGACGGCGCCGCAATTCCCACCGAGCGCCTCCCGCTCGCCGCGACGGCCGGAGGGCTACTGCACCCGCCCGGTGGGCAACCGGCGTCGATGGTCGCGATTCCGGGTCTGTCAGCCCTGGGCCTCACCGTGTCGTCGTACCAGATCGCCGCCCTGCCCGGGCTGTCGACGTACTTCGACACCGAGCCGGCGCCGCGCAGCGTGATGGTTGCGGGCTCCCCGACCATCACCCTCACCCTGACCTCCGACCAGCCGACGGTCACGTTGTTCGCCTCGCTGTGGCGCGTCTCCGGTGAGCAGGCAACGCTGCCCGCCTCGCTCGTCGCGCCGATCCGGGTGCCGGTCACCCCGGGCCGGCCGACCACCGTCACGGTCTCGCTCCCGGCCGCAACCTACGAGATGCCGACCGGCAGTCGCTGGCGGGTGCTCCTGACGAGCACCGAGGCGACCTACGCCAACAGCCGGGAGCCGGCCCGCATCGCCGTCGAGGCGGGCGCCGACCTCACCGTCCCCGTGGTCGACGCGACGCCTGTGGGCACCTCCATCGCCGGCACCGACACCGAGTCCGCGCTCGCCGGCGGCATGCTCGCCGCGCTCGTCATCCTCGCCGGGGTGGCGGCGCTCTGGCGGCGTCGGCAGCGCCGGCACGAGGAGCCGCGCCCGGACCTGGCCGAGGTGCCGCTCGTCGTCACCGACCTCGTCCAGTCCTATGCCGACGGCCACCGCGCCGTCGACGGCGTCTCCTGGCGGGCCGAGAAGGGCCAGGTCGTCGGACTGCTCGGACCCAACGGAGCCGGGAAGACGACGACGATGCGGATGGTCATGGGCCTCATCGCCCCCGACAGCGGCAGCGTCCACGTCCTCGGCCAGCCGGTGTCCGCCGGCTCCGACGTCCTCGAACGGGTGGGCGCGCTCATCGAGGGGCCGGGCTTCCTCCCGCACCTGACCGGACGCCAGAACCTCGACGCCTACTGGGCCGCGACCGGCCGGCGACCGGAAGAGGCGCACATCGACGAGGCGCTCGAGGTGGCCGCGCTCGGCGGAGCCGTCGACCGGCCGGTGCGCTCCTACAGCCACGGCATGAAGCAGCGGCTCGGCATCGCCCAGGCCATGCTCGGGCTCCCGGAGCTGCTCGTCCTCGACGAGCCGACGAACGGCCTCGACCCACCGCAGATCGCGGCGATGCGCCCGATCCTGCGCCGCTACGCCGAGACCGGTCGGACTGTCGTCATCTCGAGCCACATGCTCGCCGAGGTGGAGATGACGTGCACCCACGTCGTCGTCATGCACGCCGGCCGGGTGGTCACCCAAGGCCTCGTCGCCGACCTCGTGGACAGCGACGACACGACGATCCTCGACCTCGACCCCGTCGCGGTAGAGGCCGACGAGGACTCGGACGAGTCAGCTCTCCCGAGCCGGCTCGTCGCGCTGCGTGCGGTTGACGGGATCACCGAGGTCCGACGCGACACCGAGACCCGCGTCGTCGTCATGGCCGAGCGCCCGCGCGTCGAGGTCGTCGGGGCCGCGGTCGAGGCCGGCCTGCCCGTCATCGGGGTGAGCAGTCGTCGGCACCTCGAGGAGGTCTTCCTCGGCGTCATCTCCGCGGCGTCGTCCGGGAACGGGTCCCGGCCGACCGACGCCTCCGACGCGTCCCTGATCGAGCGCCTGAGGCAGGTGAGGGCCCGATGAGCCAGCCCACGACCAACGAGCCTGCGCTGGAAGCCAGCTCAGCGGCATACGGCATCACGCGTGTGCGTGAACCGCTGTCCTGGCGGGCCGAGGGGCGACGGCAACTTGGGAGGCGGCGGACACTGGTCGCCTTCGGGCTGCTCCTGGCCCTGCCGATCATCCTCGTCATCGCGTTCGCCTTCGGCGACGACGACGGCAACCAGCGCGGTGGCGCGACGACGCGGATCTTCGACCTCGCGCAGAGCGGGGCGGCGAACTTCAGCCTGGTTTCCGTCTTCCTCGCGTCCGAGCTGCTCCTCATTCTCGTCGCGGCGTTGTTCTGCGGGGACGCCGTGCCGAGCGAGGCGTCGTGGGCGTCGCTGCGCTACCTGCTCATCGCGCCGGTGCGGCGTGCCCGCCTGCTCACGAGCAAGGCGGTCGTCGGCATCGGCTCGACCGTGCTCGCCACCGCCCTGCTGCCTGCCTGGGCGCTCGTCGTCGGTGGGCTCGCCTACGGCTGGGAGCCGCTGACCAACCCGCTGGGGGAGAACCTCACCTGGGGCCAGTTCGTGCCGCGGCTCGCGCTCGCGTGCGCCTACATCTTCGTGACGCTGCTGCCGATCGCGGCCATCGCCTTCTGGCTCGGGACCCGCTCCGACGCTCCACTCGCGGCGGTCGGCGGGGCGGTGCTCATCAGCATCCTCGCGAACATCCTCGACCAGCTCGACGCGCTCGACCCGTACCGCAACGCGCTGCCCGGTCACTACAACCGCGCGTGGCAGGATGCCCTGGCGATAGAACCGCAGTGGACGGACATGATCCATGGGACGCTGTGGTCGCTCGTGTGGGCGGTCGCCTTCACGATGCTGGCCTATCGGAGGTTCCGCCGGGTCGACATCCTCAGCTAGGGGGTTGGGGTGGGGACGGTGCTCGGTTCCAACCACGGCGGGTCGGCCTCAGCTCCGGCCGTGCACCACGAGGAGCTTCTCGTCCTCCTCCACGGCCTTGGGGGTACCGGTGACATCTGGGTGCCCGGCCTCGAGGGCCATCACGACCGGTGGCCCGGCTGGTGGTGGGCGCCCGACCTGGCCGGGCACGGGACGACCGGAGCGCGGCTGGACGGCTACACCTTCGGCGCCCTGGCCGAGGACCTCGCGAGTCGGCTGCCGGAGGCGCGCTCCTATGTCGTGGTCGGCCACTCGTTGGGCGGCGTGGTCGGCCTCGGGCTGGCGGGGCTGCTGCCCGCGGTGCGGCGAGTCGTCGGGCTCGGGATCAAGGTCGAGTGGATTGACGACGAGCTCGCTTGGGCGCGAACGATGGCCGAGCGGCCGGTCGCCTGGTTCGACACCGAGGCGGAGGCCGTGGCGCGCCACCGGAAGGTGTCCGGAGTGGGTGGGCTCGTCGATGACGAGGTGGCCCGAACGGGTGTCGTGGAGGAGGACGGTCGATGGCGGCTGGCGCTCGACCCGCTCACGTTCGCTGTAGGGCGGCCCGACATGGCGGGGCTGCTCGCCGAGTGCCCGGCCGAGGTGGTCCTGGCGCGGGGAGAGTCTGACCACATGGTGAGCGACGCCCAGCTCCGGGCGCTCGTTCCGGCGCCCGTGACGCTCGCGGGCCTCGGCCACAACGCCCACCTCGAGGCCCCAGCCGTGGTGCTCAGCCTCGTCTGACCGGATTGTTACCGTGTGGGCGTATTGCCGCGGTATGGACAACCTGCCTCTCCGGGCTCTGCAGGGGTAGCGTGACGCCCATGACGTCGCCGGTGTGGTCGACCGCTCGGCCTCTTCGGCGCGCCACCCCCCTTTTGTCCTTGGAGGTTAGGTAGATGAGCAACATCGCGCCTGAACAAGCCGAGCTGCCTCCGGCAGCAGTAGATCCAGAAGTCCTCGAGGAGCACGACCGGCGCTGGACCACGCAGAAGATCGTCACTTGGGCGGCGATCGCGCTGCTGGGTGCGGTGTCCTGGTCGATGATCGCCATCGTCCGGGGCGAGACGATCAACGCCATCTGGTTCGTCTTCGCCGCGGTGTGCACCTATTTCATCGCGTTCCGCTTCTACTCCAAGTTCATCGAGCGCAACATCACGAAGCCGGACGACACCCGGGCGACGCCGGCCGAGTACAACGACAACGCCAAGGACTTCATGCCGACGGACCGGCGCGTCCTCTTCGGCCACCACTTCGCCGCCATCGCCGGGGCCGGACCGCTCGTCGGCCCGGTCCTCGCAGCGCAGATGGGCTACCTGCCCGGCACGCTCTGGATCATCGTCGGCGTGGTCCTCGCCGGCGCGGTGCAGGACTACCTCGTCATGTTCTTCTCGATGCGGCGCGGGGGACGCTCGCTCGGGCAGATGGCCCGCGAGGAGCTCGGCGTCATCGGGGGCACGGCCGCCCTCATCGCGACGCTCACCATCATGATCATCATCGTCGCGATCCTCGCGCTCGTCGTGGTCAACGCGCTTGGCGCCTCGCCCTGGGGCGTCTACTCGGTTGGTCTGACGCTGCCGATCGCGCTCTTCATGGGCGTCTACCTGCGCTTCATCCGGCCGGGCAAGGTCATGGAGGTCTCCATCATCGGCTTCGCGCTGCTGATGTTCGCCATCATCTCCGGCCGCTGGGTGGCCGAGTCCTCATGGGGTGCCGAGCTCTTCCACCTCGACCGCACGACCATCGCGTGGCTGCTCATCATCTACGGCTTCGTCGCGGCGGTGCTGCCGGTGTGGCTGCTGCTCGCCCCGCGCGACTACCTGTCGACCTTCATGAAGATCGGCGTCATCCTCCTGCTCGCGATCGCCATCGTCGTGGTCCGGCCCGAGGTCAACGTCCCCGCGGTCTCCGAGTTCGCGAGCCGCGATGACGGACCCGTCGTCCCGGGATCGCTCTTCCCGTTCCTGTTCGTCACCATCGCCTGTGGAGCCTTGTCGGGCTTCCATGCCCTCATCTCTTCCGGCACGACGCCGAAGATGGTCCAGAAGGAGCGGCAGACCCGCTTCCTCGGCTACGGCGGCATGCTCATGGAGTCCTTCGTCGCGATCATGGCGCTCGTCGCCGCGGTCACCATCGACCGCGGGATCTACTTCGCGATGAACTCCTCGGCGGCGGTCACCCAGGGCACCGTCGAGGGCGCCGTCGCCTTCGTCAACCAGCTCGGTCTCACCGGGGTCCACTTGACACCCGACATGCTCACGACGCTCGCCCAGAACGTCGGCGAGGAGTCCGTCGTCTCCCGCACCGGTGGCGCGCCGACCCTGGCCGTCGGCATCGCCACCGTCCTCCATCAGTGGTTCGGCGGCACCGCGCTGATGGGCTTCTGGTACCACTTCGCGATCATGTTCGAGGCGCTGTTCATCCTCACCGCCGTCGACGCCGGCACCCGCGTGGCGCGGTTCATGCTGCAGGACACGATCGGCAACGTCATCCCGAGGTTCAAGGACACCTCCTGGGCGCCGGGAGCCTGGATCTGTACCGCGATCATGGTCGCCGGCTGGGGCTACATCCTCGTGCTCGGCGTCACCGATCCGCTCGGTGGCATCAACACGTTCTTCCCCCTCTTCGGCATCGCGAACCAGCTGCTGGCGGTCATCGCGCTCGCCGTCGTCATGGCCATCGTCGCGCGCCGCGGGAACTTCAAGTACCTGTGGGTCGTGGTCGTGCCGCTGGCCTTCGCCGCGGTGATCACGGTCACCGCGTCGATGTACAAGATCTTCTCGCCGGTGCCCGCGGTGGGCTACTGGGCGCAGAACAGCGCCTTCCGTGAGGCCCTCGCAGCCGGCGAGACGAGCTTCGGCACGGCGAAGAACGTCGAGGCGATGGAGGCCGTCGTGCGCAACACGACGGTCCAGGGCACGCTGTCCATCCTCTTCGTCGTCCTGACCCTCATCGTCCTTCTCATGTCGATCATCACGACCGTGCGGGCCTGGCAGGGGCACCGTGGTGTCAACACCGAGGACCCGTACATCGAGTCGAAGATCTATGCGCCGGCCAGCCTGTTCCCGACGCCGCCCGAGCGCGAGCTGGAGGAGCAGTGGGCGAAGATCCCGGTGACCCGACCGGTGAGGCACCACTGACATGGCTGCCGAGCTGACGGTCAAGCGACTGTTCTCCGGGTCGGTCTCCTCGGCCAGGAAGGTCATCGGCTACCTCGGTGCCGTCATGGGTGCAGACGCCTACGACCGCTACTGCGCCCACCTCGCGGCTCACCACCCCGACCAGCAGCCCCAGACCGAGCGCCAGTTCTGGCGGGAGCACATGGACTGGATGGAGAAGAATCCCCAGGGCCGCTGCTGCTGATCACCCGACCCAGACGTCACTGCCGCTGGGCTCCCGGCGAGCCCAGCGGCATACGGCCGCCAGACGGGGACCGCGGTCCACGAAAAGCGCGCCTGACACGAGAAACCCCGCCACCTCGGGACCGTGGTCCCGAAGTGGCGGGGTTCCTGTCTGTCGACTATCCGCGTGTCAGTGCACGTCGGCCAAGTCGTCGCGGTCGACGGGCGCACCATCGACCGGGGCGTTGGCGTTGGCCGCGCCCTTGGCGACGTCGTCGGCCTCAGCCCCGGCCGCATTGAGCGCGTCGATCGCCGCACGAACGCCGGCGCCGTAGGCCGGGTCGGCCTTGGTGCAGTTGGCGATGTGCCGCTCGATGGTCTCCTTCGAGGCGCCCGAGATCGCCCGGGCGGTGTTCTCGAAGAGGACCTGCTGCTGAGCGGGCGTCATCTTCTCGCGGAAGAGCACGCCGGGCTGCGAGTAGTAGTTGTCGTCGTCCTCGCGGAAGTTGAACCGGTCACCGGTGGAGCCGATCCCGAACGCCGGCTCGCGGTACTGCGGCTGGCTCGAGTAGCGACCGTAGGAGTTCGGCGTGATCGCCGGGGTCGCGCCCGCTGAGATCCGCATGGCGCCGTCGCGGTGCGGGTCGTTGGGGTTGGCCACACCGCGAGGGCTGTTGACGGGGATCTGGTGGTGGTTGACCCCGAGGCGGTAGCGCTGCGCGTCACCGTAGGAGAACAGCCGGCCCTGGAGCATCCGGTCGGGCGAGAAGCTGATGCCCGGCACCACGTTGGCGGGGCTGAACGCAGCCTGCTCGACGTCCAGGTGGTAGTTCTCCGGGTTGCGGTTGAGCTCCCACTCGCCGACCTCGATGAGCGGGTAGTCGCCCTTCGGCCACACCTTGGTCAGGTCGAAGGGGTGGTAGGGCACCTTCTCGGCGTCGGCCTCGGGCATGATCTGGACGTAGAGCTTCCACTTCGGGAAGTCGCCCTTCTCGATCGACTCGAACAGGTCGCGCTGGTGCGACTCGCGGTCCTCGCCGATGAGGGCGGCAGCCTCGGCGTCGGTGAGGTTCTTGATGCCCTGCTGGGTGCGGTGGTGGAACTTCACCCAGAAGCGCTCGCCCTCGGCGTTGTAGAACGAGTACGTGTGCGAGCCGAAGCCGTGCATGTTCCGGTACGAGGCCGGGATGCCGCGGTCGGACATGACGATGGTGACCTGGTGCAGCGCCTCGGGGAGGTTGGTCCAGAAGTCCCAGTTGTTCTCGGCGCTGCGCAGGTTCGTCCTCGGGTCACGCTTGACGGCGTGGTTGAGGTCGGGGAACTGCAGCGGGTCGCGGAAGAAGAAGACGGGCGTGTTGTTGCCGACGATGTCCCAGTTGCCCTCCTCGGTGTAGAACTTCACCGCGAAGCCACGGATGTCGCGCTCGGCGTCGGCCGCGCCACGCTCACCCGCGACGGTCGAGAAGCGGGCGAACATCTCGGTCTGCTTGCCGACCTCGGAGAAGATCTTGGCGCTGGTGTACTGCGTGATGTCGTTCGTCACCGTGAAGGTGCCGTGGGCGCCGGAGCCCTTGGCGTGCATGCGCCGCTCGGGGATGACCTCGCGGTCGAAGTGGGCGAGCTTCTCGAGGAACCAGACGTCCTGGAGCAGCATCGGGCCGCGGGGGCCGGCCGTGACGCTGTTCTCGCCGTCCCAGACGGGTGCGCCCGCGACCGTGGTCAGCGGTTGGGTGTTGCCAGGGTCCTGACGGGGTCCTTCGACAGTCATCGTGTCTCCTCGATCTGTGTTGCGGGTTGAGTTGTGGATGTTGTGGTGGTCGTATGCCGCTGAGCTCACTCCTGCGGCGCCGTTGCCCCAACAGGGCGGTCGGCCTTGCAAGCAGGGCAGGTGCCCCAGTAGATGACCTCGGCCTCGTCGATGTCGTAGCCGTGGGCGTCCGAGGCGTGCAGACAGGGACGATCGCCCACGGCGCAGTCGACGTCGACGATCGCCCGGCAGGAGCGGCAGACGAGGTGGTGGTGGTTGTCGCCGACCCGCAGCTCGTAGCGGGCGGGGGAGCCGGCCGGCTCGATCCGGCGGACGAGGCGAGCCTCGGTCAGGGCGCCGAGGACGTCGTAGATCGCCTGGGTCGAGACCTTGCCGAGGCTCTCGCGTGCGGCGCGGGCGATGGTGTCCGCGTCGGCGTGCGGATGGCGCTCGAGCAGGTCCAGGACCGTGAGACGGGGCTTCGTGGCCCGGAGCTGCGCCTCTCGCAGCATCGTCGTCGGGTCACTCCTCATGATGCCAGCAACTCAATCAGCTAATCTGGAATAAGTCAAAACAAGTATGCCTATCCTTACCCCGGTTGCGCCTGGCCCGCGAGGGTGGCGAGACGGCGTCGAGCCACCTCGGCGAGGAAGGCCGCGCCGTCCGCGACCACCGAGTCATCGAACGCCGCCCGCGGTGAGTGGTTGTCGTCGGCCATCTCGGGATCGCCGGTGGCGCAGGCGCTGAGGTTGAGGTAGGCACCCGGCACGTGCTCGAGGACGACGGCCATGTCCTCGGAGCCGAGCTCCGGGTTGACCATGTCGACCCAACGATCCGGACCGAAGAGGTCGACCACCGTGTCGCGGGCGTGCTCGAACTCGGCCTCGTCGTTGACCGTCACCGGGTACGAGCCCGACATCCAGCCGACCTCGACCTCGAGGCCGTGGGCACTCGCGATCCCCCGGCAGGCTCGCTCGATGTCGGCGATGGCCTGGGTGCGCGCGGCGGCCGACAGCGTCCGGACGGTCCCATCGAAGACCGCGGCGTCAGGGATGATGTTGTCCTTCGTCCCCGCGACGAACCTGCCCACCGTGACGACGACGGGGTCGAAGACATCGAAGCCGCGGGTCACCCTCGTCTGCAGGGCAAGAACCATCTCACAAGCCGCCGGGATGGGGTCGCTCGCCCGGTGCGGCGTCGAGCCGTGCCCGCCCTGGCCGACGACGCGGACACTGAACTCGTCCGCCGCGGCCATCTGCGGGCCCGGCCGACCGAACCACGTGCCGAGGGAGTGCTCGGCGGAGTAGACGTGGAAGGTGTAGGCCGCGCTGACCGGCGTGCCGCTCGCCTCGAGAAGGCCCTCCTCGATCATCGGCGCGGCGCCACCGGGCGCTTCCTCACCGGGCTGGAACATGAGCACGACGTCGCCCGTGAGCTCGTCGCGCTGCTCGTGGAGGATCCTGGCCGCCCCGACAAGGGCGGCTGTGTGGAGGTCGTGACCGCATGCGTGCATGGCGCCGTTCGTCGAGCAGTAGTCGACCTCGACCTCCTCGACGACGGGCAGGGCATCCATGTCGCCGCGCAGGAGGACGGACGGTCGTGGTCCCTCGTCCGGGGCCGACCCACCGCGGAGCACTGCCACGACCGACGACAGGGCACGCCCGCGGGTGACCTCGAGGTCCAGGCCGTCCAGGGCCGCCAGCACGGCCTCCTGCGTCTGGGGAAGGTCCAACCCGATCTCCGGGATCTGGTGCAGCCGACGTCGGAGCGCGACCAGCTCCGGTGCGATGGACTGCGCGATCTCGAGGCTACGGGTGCTCATGCCCGTCACCCTATTGAGTCAGCGGCCGGTGACCTCGACGATGCCCCGGGCGCCGCGCTCGGCATCCACCATGACGTGGTTGACGACCGGGTAGCGTCCCGGCTCCGGGAAGCTCAGCTCGACGAAACCGCCCTGCGCAGCCGCGAGATCCAGTGCCTGGGAACCGCCTGTCGTCGTGCCGGGCGGGTCGAGCGGACCACGGCCGTTCCGCAGCAGGTAGGTGCCCTCCTTGTACACCGTGTCGAACTGCCCACCGACGACGTGGAAGGAGGAGGGCCGGTTCGGCCCGGCGTCGAGCACCCAGATCCGCACGCGTTCGCCGACGCGAGCCTCGAGCGGGTGGTCGACGTACTGGTTGGCATGGCCGTTGAAGACGACCGCGTCCGGCTGCTCGGCCATGACCTTGTCGGCGTTGACCGGATCCCCTTGTGCCCCAAGGAAGATCTCGGACTGGACCATGAGGTAGGAGCGGTCGACCGATGGCAGTCCCTCGGGCTCGATGACGACTGCGCCCGCCATGCCCGCCGCGATGTGCGTCGTCATCGGCATCGTCGCGCAGTGGTACATCCAGATCCCGGAGCGCTTCGCGGTGAAGCGGTAGACGAGGCTCTCCCCCGGCTCGATGGTGCGCATCGGCCCGTCCGGTGCGAGCTCGCTCGCGTGGAAGTCGATGGAGTGGCCCATGGACCCGTGGTTGACGAGGGTGATCTCGAAGGTGTCGCCGACCCGGCCGTGGAGCGTGGGTCCGATCGACGAGCCGTTGTAGGTCCAGCGTGTCTGCGTCACTCCGGGCGCCACTTCCAGCTTCTCCTCGCGGACCGTCAGCGTGGCGCGGCGCACCTTCTCGTCGGTGAGGCGAGGCAAGACGGGGTCGTATGCCGCTGAGCTCGTCTTCCACTTCGCCATGAAGTCGATCGCGGGGCTGGGTCCAGAGCTCGCGTGTCCGCCGTGGGTGCCCGGCGTCGCGGGAACCGTGGGCGCGGGCCCGGCGCTGGTGTCGCCGCCGATCGCCTTGACGTTGAAGACCATTCCCATCTGGCGGTGGCCGACGACCGAGCACCAGCCGTCGATTGAGCTGCCGACGACGGGGACCTCGAGCGAGCCCTTGGCCCCGGGGCTGATGCGGCCGGTGCTCTCGCCCGTCGCGAGCACGAGATCGTGCACGTCGCTCGGGGCGGTGTTCTCCAGCTCGATGACGAGCCGGTCGCCGAGGGGGACGGAGATCTCCGCCGGGGTGAACCGCATGTCCTTGGCAGTGACCTTCACCGTGGTCGTGTGGCCCGTCGGTGCGACGTCGGCGGCGGCCGGCCTGGCGGCGCCGGCGACGTCGAGTCCCGCCGCGGCCGGGTCGAGGCCGACGCCGAGGGTGGCGCCGACGGCGATGATGGCGACCGAGGCCACGAGCTGGGGACGGGACCAGGTCTGCGACGCGGACTGGGTCGTCAATGCGACGACCTCGGACCGCGAGGGCTTGGCCGTCGGGCCGGACTGGTCGCCGGCCGTGGCTGCGGCCTCCTTTGCCTTCTTGGCGCGGATGGAGGCGCGGAGACCCCTCAGCAGCAAGGGAATCGACAGGGCGAGGGCGACGAGCGTCAACGTCGAGAGGACGACTCGGACCAGGCTCGGGACGGGCAGCAGGCAGAGCGCCAGCCCGAGGTTGGCGACGGCGACGCGGGCGGTGCCCCAGCGCTCGAGCTCGGCCATGCCGGCGCGCAGGACGGACGGGCCTCCGCCGATGACGACGGGGAGCAAGTAGGAGAGCGCACCGAGGAGGACCTGGAGCGCGAAGCCGACGACGAAGATCGTCGTCAGTGCACCGTAGTTGCCGGCGAGCGCCTCCCACGAGCCGCGCGTGGCGAGGGACCAGCCCATGACGACGAGGCCGACGGGGAGCCACAGGAGCCCGGCGCCGGCGGACAGGGTGGGGAAGGCGTAGGGCGGGCGCCGACGCGCGGCGGTGATGATCGGGCGGTAGACCCAGAGCGTGCCAGCGAGGTAGAGCACGATGCCCGCGACGCCGACCATGGCGTGGTCGACGAGTGGCGAGGCGACGACGAGGGCCAGGCCACCGGCGAGCACGGGAAGTGCATGCTGGGAGGCGGACTCGGCGTTGTCGGCCATCTTGGTGCGCAGCATCGTCGGCCACAGCGTGACCAGGGTGCCGAGCACCGTGAGGCCGATCCAGCCGAGCAGGTTGACCATGGTGTGCGCGACGAGCAGCTGGCTGCGCACGGTGTCGGTAGCCCCCGCGACGCCGCTGCCCCGGGCGAGCAGGACGCCGAACGTGGCGCCGACGGGCAGCAGGAGCGCGGCGACGATGTAGTAGCGGACGGTGATCCGGAACCGGCCGGGCAGGGCCGCCTTGAGCCGCCGGACGAGCATGACGGCGTGCCAGCCGACCGCCGCGGAGATGAGCGTGCCGCCGATGAGGGTGAGCGCCCAGATGCGGGTCGGGACCCCGACGAGGACGAGCAGCACGCCGACCTGGAAGACCGACAGGCGGATCGTCTGGAGGCGGCGCTCCTCGAACCCGGACCGGGTCTTGAGCAGGGCCTCGGTGAAGTGGACGCTCCACACCATGGCCGCGTGGGTCACCGCGCCGAGCACGACGAGGTGGACCATGAGCCACCGGGAGTAGGCGAAGAACGGGTGGATCAGGCTGACCAGCAGTGCCACCATCAACCAGATGACGACGGGCCGGTCGCGCATGAACCACGAACCGCGGGTGCTCATGAGGTTTTCCTTTTCACCGGAGTAACGCCCGCGATGCTCGATC
This sequence comes from uncultured Actinomycetota bacterium, assembly GCA_963754395.1. Lineage (GTDB taxonomy): Bacteria > Actinomycetota > Actinomycetes > Actinomycetales > Dermatophilaceae > Intrasporangium. The sequence goes on from CAVWGJ010000028.1 coordinate 367,610, forward strand.
CGGCAGCGATCGCGAAGAAGAGGAGCAGGGCGACGATGTTGGTGACCGAGCCGATCTGCCACAGGGTCCGCAGCCCGGCGAAGTCGCCCGCAAAGATCCGGACTGCGAGGCCCAGATGCATGAGCACCAAGGGGATCCACATGACCGGTCGGTAGGGGAGAGGCCGCTTGAGCACCGCCGGAAGGATGATCGGTGCGTGGGCCATGACCATGGAGAGGGCGAAGCCGAGCATGACCGCGTGGATGACGAGGTCGTAGAGGGCGCCCTCGGTCTGGGCTCCGGCCAGCACCCAGGTGATGGCGGCGAGCAGGAGCCAGGCATAGCCCCCGAGCAGTGCGCCCGCGCTGAAGCGGGGCAGTCCGGTGGTCCGGATGGTGCGGCGGGCGACGTCGTGGCGGACGAGCCAGACGACGAGTGAGGCGATGACGAGCCCGGTGGCGCGCGCCCCGGCTTCGGCCGAGACGAGGGTCAGCACGAGCGCCACGGTCAGGGCGACCGCATGGAGGACGAGCGTCCTGCCACCGGTTGTCGGCATGGCGAGGCGGGCGAGCTCGACCCGCTCGGCGCAGATGGTGAGGACGAGGAAGCCGACGAGCCAGGGCATGAGCCACGGTATGTCGACGCGAAGCCACAGGAGTGCGGCGACGGTCAGGTGAACCGCGCCGAGCAGCTCGACGACGACGACGTCGTCGTGGTTGCGTCGCCACAGCGCGGCGTACACCGCCACGAAGGCGATGCCGCCGTCGACGAGGAGGAGCTGGCCGAGCTGCACGGGCGCGGGGCTGATGAGGGCCAGTGCCCCCAGCCCGAGCAGTCCCGGCGCGAGGTAGCCCAGCGGATGGCGGAGCGCGACGGCGCGCTCCATCGCGATGAGGGTGCCGAGGAACCCGCCGACCATGAGCATGCCGTGGAGGTCGCCGAGGCGCTCCGACCGCACGGGTGCGGCGACGCCGACGAGGAGGAGAGCGGCGTTGAGCCCAGCCAGCATGGCCAGCCCGGCCGGGACGAGGAAGACCGCCCGGGAGAGGGTCTGACTCGCCCGATTATTTTGCACGGCACCAACTGTAGATAACCGCGCGCAGCCAGCCAAACCCGCTGGACGATGACCTCGGTCACCACCGTCTGAGGACGCCTGCCGCTGGGACCGAGCCCAGCGGCATACGGCCACATGTCGGTCAGCGGTGGACGAGCGCCATGATCTCCTCGGCGATCCGGGCGGGTACCTCGAGCGGGAGGCCGTGGGCGATCCCCTCGAGCTCCACCTCGCGGACGAGGTCGGCCTGGCCTGGCTGCGAGAGATAGCCGTCGAGCACCGCACGCAGCTGCGCCTTCATCGGCTGGGGAGGCAGCATGTCGGCGCCGGGCCATCCGGGCACGGCGCCGAGCTCGCCGAGGGTGCCGAAGTCGAACATCGACCGGTCGCTGCAGACGAGGTCCTCGGTGCCGTGGATCCACGTGATCGGGATGCTGGCCGTGCTCGTCGCGATGGCGGAGGTGTTGAAGTGCTTGGGTGACATCGTGTTGAGCACGCCCCGGTCACCGGGCGCGGTCGTCGGCCAGTTCTCCGACGCGGTGCTGTCGCCAGGGTAGAAGTCGTCCCCGACCCGGGTCGTCAGGGCCTCTGCGAGGAGGAAGTCCTCGTCGACGTTGGCGGCGTTCGCGCCCGCGCCGTAGAAGCTGCGGAGGATGACTCGCGGGCTGGAGGACGGGTCCTCCTCCGACGTGTCCTTCTCCCGCAGTCGCCGCACGAACTCGGGCGCCGCGCCGCCACCACCGCTCGATGCGGCGTCCGGGAAGGCGAGCGTGCCCTGGGTGTCGACGGTGCCGCCGAAGCCGTAGGGCGACACGGGGGCGACGAGCGTGAGGCTCGCCAGATCCTCCGGGTGCTCGAGCAGCAGCTGCTGGAGGATGCCGCCGCCCATCGACCAGCCGACGGCGTGGACCGTGCCGCGCCCCGCGAGGCCGAGCGCCTCGAGGAGGCCGTGGACGTCGTCCGACATGTCCCCGAGGCCGCGGGTCGCGTCGATGGGAGCCTCCTCGGTCAGCCCAAAGCCCCGCATGTCCGGTGCGATGACGCGGATCTCGCCAGGAAGCTCGGCGGCCACGTACTTCCAGAAGCCTCCGGTCGTGAGGTTGCCATGGATGAGCAGGACCGGCGTTCCGTCGTCCGGTCCGCTCCCCCAGACGTTCATGGCGAGGCGTGGCGTCTCGATGATCGAGTGGGTGAATCCGCTTTCTCTGGGCACGACGCTGTCCCTTCCGGTGGTCCAAGGCTGCTGGAGTCCCTGTGTAGCAGGGCAGGGCGCGGGTGCGCAGTGTGTCGCAGCCCCACATGACGCCAGAAGGCCTGGGGCTGGGGCTTGATTTTGCATGGCCCCGGCCATATAAATACTACGGGACGTAGTCCTACGCCCTGTAGTAGATCGTTACGGAGGAGCAGATGTCCGAGTTCGACTTCCCCGCCTGGCTGCGGGTCACTCACCTCGTCAACTTCTTCCTCATCGGCCTGCTGCTGAGGTCCGGCTGGCAGATCATCGCCACCCATCCGCGGTTCTACTGGCGCAGCGACTGCGGTCCCGGCACGGAGTGGATCAAGTTCACCAAGCGAGTGGTCCCTCCGGAGGAGGGCGCCTACACGGCGCACGACGACGAGCTGGAGCCGCCGAGCTGGCTGACGCTGCCGGGCAAGCGCAACCCCGGCCTGGGCCGTCACTGGCACGGCCTCGTGACGATGCTCTGGGTGCTCAACGGCCTCGTCTACGTCTCGCTGCTCTTCCTCACCGGTGAGTGGCGCCGGATCGTGCCGACGTCGTGGAGCGTCTTCCCCGAGGCCTGGGAGTCGTTGAAGATCTACGTCGGCTTCGGAGTGCCGTCGATCGAGCACTTCACGCCGTACGACGCGCTGCAGCGGCTCACCTACTTCACCATCGTCTTCATCGTCGCCCCGCTCATGATGGTGACCGGACCGGTGATGTCGCCCGCCGTCAGCAGCCGGTTCCCCTGGCTGCCGAAGCTCTTCGGTGGCCGCCAGGCCGCACGCTCGATCCACTTCCTCGGGATGGTCGTCCTCTCCGTCTTCATCGTCGGGCACGTTGCGCTGGTGTTCATCTCGCACCGCGAGTACAACGTCACGCACATGGTCTTCGGCGAGTACGACCCGGCGCGGGTCGCCCAGGCCACGACGATCATCCTCACGACGATCGCCCTCGTCGTCATCGCGTGGATCGCGATCAGCTACCTCAGCCTGCGCGACCGCCGCCGGACGCAGAGGTTCCTCTTCGCCCTGATGGAGCCCTTCCGCAGGCTCACGGTCAACAAGCTCAGGCCGCGCAACCGCACTGCCCACGCGTACACGGAGAAGGACATCTCGCCGTACCACTGGACCAACGGCCGCTATCCCAGGCCGGACGAGTCCCCCGAGTGGCACGAGCTTGCCGCGCACGACTTCCGTGACTACGTCCTCGAGATCGGCCCGTCCAACGACCCCGACCGGATCGTCCGCGTGCCGTTCGAGCAGATCAAGGCCCTGCCGCAGCAGGAGCAGATCGTCGCGCACGCCTGCATGCAGGGCTGGACGGGCATCGCCAAGTGGAAGGGCCCGAAGGTGATGGACGTCATGGCGCTCGCCGGCCCGCCACCGGCCGACGCCAAGTACCTGCTCGTCACCTCGTTCGGCCTCGCCCAGAGCATGCACGACGGGCGACCGCTCGAGCCGTTCTACTCGTGCGTCCCGATCGAGGACTGCCACGAGGACGAGTCGATCTTCGCCTGGTCGATGAACGACAAGCCGCTGCCGTGGACCTTCGGCGCCCCGCTCCGGATCCGCGTCGAGTCCTATGTCGGCTACAAGATGGTCAAGTACATCCGCTCGCTGGAGTGGATCGCGGACTACTCCACCGTCGGTGACGGCATGGGCGGCACCCGCGAGGACTCCGGCTACCAGGCGATCAACGCGCGGATCTGAGCAGGCGCCATCGAGAAGAGACGGACCACTGCGCCGTATGCCGCTGGGCTCGCTTCCGCCGCACGGCGGCCGCTGTGCCACGCTGGGAGACATGCTCATGGACGTGGTCGTGGAAACCCGCATCAACCGACCGGTCCATGCGGTCTCCGCCTTTGCGGGCGACCCCTCGAACGCTCCCGAGTGGTACGCCAACATCAAGCGGATCGAGTGGCAGACCGAGCCACCGATGCGGGTCGGCAGCCGGGTCGCGTTCGTCGCGATGTTCCTCGGCCGGCAGCTCGAGTACGTCTACGAGATCGTCGAGCACGTTCCCGGCGAGCGACTCGTCATGCAGTCCGACGGCAAGCCCTTTCCCATGCGCACCACCTACACCTGGGAGCAGGCCGGCGAGGGCCAGACCCGCATGACGCTGCGCAACTCCGGCCAGCCCAGCGGCTTTGCGGCCATCGGCGCCAAGGCGATGGGACGGGCCATGCGCCGGGCCACGACGAAGGATCTCGCTCGACTCAAGGCCCTGCTCGAGTCCAGGTGATGCCTCGCGCGGGGGGACGCCGCGGGGCGCAGGAAGCGAATCGTCCCGGGCCATGGCGGCCACCGGCCGCCGCGACCGGAGTCCTGGCGCGGTCGACGATGCGCCAGCACGTGGACATAGCATGAGGGCCATGCCCGTAGACATCAGCGCCACGTTGGGTGACCTGGTCATCGAGGACCCCCGTCGCACCCGCATCCTGGAGAAGCTCGGTATCGACTACTGCTGCAGCGGTCAGAGATCGCTTGCCGAAGCGACGAGGGATTCCGGTCTCGACCTCGACGTGGTCGCGCAGGCCCTGGCCCTCCCCGAGGGCGCGCCGGCGGCCCCAGGCCAGCCTGCTCGCGAGAACGCGGTCCTCGCCCACGACATCGTCGACACCCATCACGCGTACATGTGGGAGGAGATGCCGCGGCTGCAGGCGCTTGTCGACAAGGTCCACACGGTGCACGGCGACCGGCACCCCGAGCTCGCTCGCGTGCGAGCGGCCTACACCGAGGCCGTGGCGGCCCTCGATCCGCACATGACCACCGAGGAGCGCGTCGTCTTCCCGGCGATCAGCCGGCTCGAGAAGACAGGGGCGCCCCTCCCGGCGTTCGGCTCGTTCGCCAAGCCCATCGAGGAGCTGCGTGCCGAGCATGACGCCGTCGGCGCGCTCTTCAAGGAGATCCGCACGATCACCGACGGGTATGCCGCACCGGACGACGCGTGCAACTCCTATCGCGCGATGCTCAAGGGCTTGGAGGAGATGGAGCTCGACCTGCACGAGCACATTCATCTCGAGAACAACGTGCTCTTCCCCCGCGTGCTCCAACTCGAGCATGAGGTTTCCAGCGCCTGACCTCCTCAGGTGGCATGGATCTCCCTCGACGACGCGGTTCGCGGTGAGTGGCCGCGCACGAACGGCATCCTTCCCTCGGGGGCTGAGCGGCCCTTCTTCGTTGAGCGCAGTGCCGCAGCCCGCCAATGCCAGTGGTACCTGCTGGCGCGTTGGAAGTCGTTCGAAAAGGTTGCTCAGGTGCTTCAATCATGGTCCGGACTGCGGAGGGGGCCTGGCATGAGGAGGGTCCAGAAAGTGAACTCGTTTCGGCCGGGGGCCCCTGCCATCGGCCTTGGACCGGTGGTCACCGGGATGGTGACTGAGGGGCCGGGATAGTCAGACGATGCCGGCCCCTCGCGAGTCTGTCCGCGCACTATCGTCGCGTCACACCGGCCCAGATAGGGCTAGTGTCACATCCCCAAGGACACACCGTCACTTGGTCGCCCCTGAGCCTCGTCAACACACCCCGGTCTCCGGGTAACGCGTAGCTATCGGTGGTAGGTCTCACAGACCTCGTCGGAATCACCTGAGGGGCCCCGGGGACCAACGAATCAAGCCCAGGGGCCGCCATGTGATACCGGTGCCGCCGCGCGGCCGTTGCGTCACGAGCCTACTTGATGGTCGGTAGAGGCAGGGGCAGTCCCACCCGCATCATGAACCGTGCGTAGGCCTGGGAGAAGTATTTCTTGTAGGGACTACGCAGCCGCAGAGCCTCCCCGACGCGAGACGTAACGTAGCTCTTCGGCGCCACATGAAGCTTTCTGAAACTAACCACCAGAAACTGGCCGTTGCCATCCGGCCTTGGGGGGAGCGCGAATTCAGCGATATTGGTTCCGCGACTCAGAGATTGCCTGAAATCTGTTGATCTAAAAGCGTCATTCGACTCTTTGAGGGTGTCGAAGTCGAACACTGAGGCGAGTAGCAGTTCCGTCTGCGCTGGTTTAGGAATGTCGCAGGATTGAGTTACCACAATGACACTGTGTCTCGCCCGAGACAACCCTAACGAGTCCGACTCAGGGTCGAATGTTATCGCTGGGAGTGGGAAGTCAAAAAGAAGATCTCCCTGCTCCAGCGGATTGTCTACCCGCTCAAACCATGCCTCGGACAGCTCCCGGTGAGCATCCGCCCCATCATTCTCAACGCCAGACATCGAAATCGGTGTGGGCGAAGGTAAACTCGTCCGAGTTCGTGTCGTCCACCAACTCGACATTTAAAACTTCAGTCTCTCGCGGCGGCGGGTAGACGGCGTCACCGGGAGTTTCGTACCACTTGTAATCAATCGTTGCATCAAAGGGCTTGCGCAGCGCGACTTCCTTAAGGGAACTCTGGATGCCTGCCCATTCACGCTCAAGCCATTGGCCCGACTCGCTCGACACGCTCGACCTGGCTGGGATATCAGATGGCCTTAAAGCGGTGACCGCCACCGCTGTGGGAACCGCCAGGCCCAGTGGAAAAACGGCAGCAGCGGCCATGCTGTAGTTGACGAAATGCTTCGGAGTGACGTTCCCAACCTTCACCGAAACAACTCCCTCGTTCGGTCTGTAATGCAGGCTTCGAACTCAGCGTTTTCCACGATCTTCAAGTCCTGCGCCACCGACATCGCTTCACTGAAATCCGTTGGCTTACTGAGGACACGTCGGAACTCTAGGTCCAGCAAGAAAGCTTGGCCATCAGACTCCCCCTCCACCGGTTCGACGCTGGCAAATGTCAGGATCCCTTGCGTGACTCCGTCTGCGAGTGTGGACTCAACTCTCTGGAACAGAGAATTGATCGTCGTGTCGCCCTCCCCGGGTACGCGGAACGGAATGTTGAACATCTCGCCGAGTTGCGATTGCCGGCCATTGGGGACATGGATACGATTAATGTAGCGCACTGAAACTGCACCCACCGCGGCACCGCGGAGAATGTCCTTGGTCTTCGACAGGGCTCTTTGAAACCGCTCTGAGAGATGTGGCCAGCCCTCATAAGGGGGAAGCGAGTTCGCGCTAACATTGGACGGGCTCAGTACGATCAGCCGACTGAGAGATCGATTCTTATAAATCAACCTCTGTTCCCCCTGCCCCATGGTTAGTTGCGCTTGACCTGCAGCGTCATTGGGGAACTGGACATTCGCTTGGACCTGCTGCTGGACCTCGGGGTCAGTCGGGTACTCGGCTCGTATGCGTTCGTAGAACATGCCAGGAGTTACGGGGCTCCACGCGAGCGGTGAAACGAAGTTAAACTGGCAAAGCGCCTCGACTATGGGCGGCTTTTCGTACTCTACCCGCCTAGGCTCCGCACTGGCCCTCGTCTGATCGGTCGTCATGATGCGTCGAGCGTACCGGGTGCGGGCGCGAAGCGTGTCGGAACTCGCTGCGGCTCGAACGATGCCGATGGCGCACGAGCTCAGCTGCGTGGACCTCGAGGTCTTCCCGGGCTTGCGAAGTCTGTGACGCAACCAAGCGCGACCACGCAGTCGTCGGTCACCCGGACCACGTAGGGGTGGTCCCGATCTTCGGAGGGTTCGGGATCGCCGCGCAACGCGCCGTTCGGCCAGACCCCCAGCCCAGCAGCTTGCCGCAATCCGGCGCGCTCGAGGGCATCTCGATCATTAGGGAGCGATCGGCTTCTGCCAAGAGGCGGAGCAGCAGGCGATGGGACTGTTGCGATGTCCGCCGCTACTGTGGAGTGGCACGTGAGCAGAGCTTCCGTGTGGGCGCACCCCGGTGAGGTCCGCAGATCCGGCAGAGGGTGCCTCGCTACGCCTGGTCCCACAGTGAGTCGACGATATCTCTGTCGTCTTCAGCCTTTGCCTTTTTTCGGGCGATCTCTGCCGACCCTAGGTCGTTTAGGGCTTGGGCAACGGGGCCGAAAGACTCCTCGTCGTACAAGGATTGCGGGAGTACCAGTGCTTGCGAGCCGCTTCTATCCGACCTGTTGACGTCGTACCCGTGGCGATCGAATACATTACCCAGTCTGTTCACCGGCGCTCCGTACATGAATTGGAAGAGTGCTGAGTGGATCTTCCGTGGCTCCACCTTCGACCACTCAGAGTCTCGCTCCGGCCACTTGATCTCACCGAGACCAGTCCGGACGTACTCCGCAAGCTCTTCGGCTTCAGCGGCGAGCTCCTCCCGCAGTGCCGTGACGCCAGCCGCCCCGAGTTCCTTGGTGACGTCCGGCTGGGCCTGTGCTGTGCGCTTCGCGAGAGCCTCGACTGCGGTCGGAATTCCGTCTGCTACGACGTCCAGACACTCCTGCTTTCGTTTGTCGGCTTCGGCACGAGCCTCATCCACGACGGCCGTTGCTTCGTCCAGGATGCGCTTGGTTTCGTCACTCATGTCGGGAACCCTACTTCGCGCCGACGACAGAGTCCGTGATCCAGCCCTGAGGCGGACGTTGTGGATGTCCGGCGGCAACAATGGCAAGGCGCTCTGCGGAGATCGGGCTAACCACGAATCTGGGCCCCCCGTCATACCGCCGCTAGTGCCCGCCCGTCCTGGAGCCTCATACCGCGTTGAGGACGACCAGAAGTACGGCACCGATCCCCAGCAAGGCCGCGATCGCCGCCGGTACCAGACCTGTACGAACGCCCGCCCGCGCCGCCCGCCGACCATAGACGACGCCCGCGATGCAGGGGATGAGCAGGATGGCCAAGCCTGGCAGGCCGGCGGCGAGGTCCGCCCACAGCGGTGGTGTCGTCCCCGCGCTCGGGTCGTAGCCCGTCAGGGCGTAGATGCCCTGCGACGCCGCGAACGCGGCGATGAAGAAGACGGGGACGAGAGCTATTGAGATCCATGCCCGGGCCAGCGGGCTTTGGGTTCGGCGACCTTGGCCGATGGAAGCGTCGCCGGACGAGTGAGCTGTATTCGACGAGTTGACCATCGTGTTCATCTCCTAACAGCTCAAGCATCACTTTCCTGGCTGTCGCGCCTCAGAGGCGAAGGTCCCGGCGGCCGCTCCGATCTCCCCCGAGGCGTCACCCGCCTCGCTCGTGCCGTGGCGTGGACGTAACGCCAGAGTCGGGCGAACTCGCTCGTGCAAGCGACGCTGACGAGATGCGTCACACCGGCACCCCTCTGTCGTCAAGAGGCGGGTTCGAGGTGCTTGACGGCGTTGGTCTTCCTCGGCGGGGTCGGCGCGGGTAGCGTCGTCGTGTGCGGGTCCGGGAAGTGGCTGATCCGAAGTGCCGGTGTGCGGGTGCGAGCCGGCCGCGCTGGATTCATGTGACGCCCCGCGGTGCCCTCCCGGGCCCGCCTCGGCTGCCTCTGGTGCGGCGGCTCTGGCGTCGGCGAGCAGCTGCCGGTAGAGGGCGTCGGAGATCCTGCGCTTGAGGCAGCGCATCGCCTCTGCCTTGGTCTTGCCGGCGGCGAGCTTGCGCAGGTAGTAGGCCCGGCCGGGGGTGTTCAGGCGGATCTGGGTGGTCGCGGCGATGTGGATCATGTGGTTCATCCGCCGGTTCCCGGCCCGGGAGAGCCGGTGCCGGACGATCTCGCCGGAGGAGGCCTCGATCGGGGCGGTGCCGGTCCAGGACGCGAACCGGTTCCGGTCGGCGAACCGGGCCACGTCCCCGACGTCGGCCAGCACCCGGGCGGCGACGATGGGCCCGACGCCGGGCAGGTCCATCAGGCTCGAGCCGGAGGCCTTGACCATCGCCTTGAGCTCCTTGGTCAGGGCCTTGATCTTCTTGTCGAGCGCGACGAGCTCGGTCAGCTGCTCGAGCGCGAGCCGCTTGCGGGTCTTGCCGGCCAGGTCGCGGGGGCGCACCGAGGCGAGGATTCGCTTGGCCTGCAAGGCGGTCAGGTCCTTCTTCGCCTTGCCCGGGGTCAGCTCGGACAGCAGCCGCTGCAGCCGGTTGAGCGTCTGGACGCGTGCCCGGGTCAGCTCCTCGCGTCGGGCGACCAGCATCCGCAACGCCTCGAGCTCGATCGTCGTAGGACAGGACTCGTAAGTCCTTGGTGCGGACCGCGACGACCGCGACGGCGTGCGCGTCGTGGGCGTCGGTCTTGCGGTTGTGGCCGGTGTCGAGCGCTCGGGCTCGGGCGCTGAGCTTGGCCGGGACGTCGACGACGTGCTCGCCGTCGGCCAGCAGCCGCTGCGCCAGCGGGCGGCCGGCGCCGTTGCTGCCCTCGACCGCCCAGACCCGCTCCCGGTAGGCCGCGACGTGCTGGCGCATCGCCGCGTAGCCGGCCTTGTCGGTGCCGAACCGGCCGGTCGCCAGGACCGTCTCGTGGTCGTCGACGACCTCGATCGTCGCCGACAGCTTGTGGGGATCGACCCCGATGAACACCTTCGCCATGCCGCTACCTCGCCTCGTGATGGACCTGTAGGGATTGCGAGGCGGGCAGTGCTACTGAGAGCTGGGCAGACCCCTCTGGAGCCACACCTCACGGGCGGTGCCCGACGGGAACGCAAACCGATGTAGAGCCACACCGATCACGCTGGTGGGCAGCCGCATGGAGAGCTTCCCGCCGGGCACCTGGACCGAGTCTGGCCGGACACCGGTCCTACGGGAATGTCTAGTAGCCGCCTGTGACGCGGTGGTCGCGTCCCCGAATAGGGGAGTGCGTGGTGGGGCGCGAAGTGCACACTCGACGAGACGCGGCCCGGCTGGGAGGGAGGGAGTGCGCGAACCAGCCCAGCGGCATACGGACTGAGGATTTTCGCCTTTGAACGCCTGGGTCGGGCCGATTCCCTCGCGCACCGCAGCAGGGCTGGACGGGCGGTGACCGGGACTCGTTCGATTTGGGCTGGTCGCGGCGATGCGAGAGGGTTGGTCCGGTGACCTCCACGAGCGCCCTGCCGGTCTCCGCCCGCACTGTCGACATCAGCAGCGAGCTCGCCTACACGAGCTACCTCCGGGTCGCCGCCATGGTCGGCGTCGTGCTCATCCACGTCGCGGGCCTGACGTACGCGGCAGCACCGGAGAACTCGGCGGCCTGGCTCGTCGCGGCGTTCCTCATCAGCGCGACGAAGTGGTGCGTGCCCATGTTCGTCCTCGTGAGCGGCGCCCTCGTGCTGCGGCCGCCTCAGCAGCCCTCGCCCATCGCGTTCTACCGCCGGCGCCTGTCCCGCATCGGCATCCCGCTGCTCTTCTGGCACGTCGTCTACCTCGGGCTCGGCGAGCTGCGCGCCCCGTCGCTGACGTGGCAGGACCACGCCAGCCGGTTCATCGCGGGCAACACCTACACGGCGCTGTACTTCTTCTGGCTCATCCTCGGGCTCTATCTCATCGCACCGTTCCTGTGGCCGGTCGTCCAGGCCTACTCCCGTAGGGTCCTCATCCCGCTCGGCGCCGGTCTCACCGCTGTGCCCGTTGCGGACCTGGTCCTGCGGAAATGGTCCGGAGCGCTGGGTGAGCCCCTGCCGGTCTTCGAGCCCACCATCGTCACGCATTTCGTGCCCTACGTCGGGTTGTTCCTGCTCGGCTACGCCCTGAGGGACGTCGTGCTGCGGGGGGCGCGACTCCACGTGACCGGTCTACTCGCCCTTCTCGCGATCATCCAGATGCCGCTGCAGCTGACGCGCGGCGAGGCGATCACCGCGGCGACTTCGGTCGACGTGGAGCTGTTCAGCCCGCTCTCCTACCAGGGGCCGGTCGTGGGGCTGAGCGCGCTGCTGCTCTTCGTCTATGTCCGGAGCCTCGTCCACCCGGGCTCCCGGCTCGCCGCGCCGCCGCTGGCCCGGTGGGCTCGCACCCTCGGTGACCTGTCCTTCGGTGTCTTCGCCTGCCACCTGCTCGTCCTGTACGTGCTCTCCCGACTCCTGGGCCTGCCGGACCAGACGGGTGCGACGACGGTGCCCGGCCTGCTCGTGCAGAACGGCGCGGTCGTCGTCCTCTCGTTCGTCGTCAGCTGGCTGCTGAGCAGGACGCCACTCCTACGACGAACCGTCTGAGCCCGCTCGTCAGGCGCAGGTCGCCTCAGCGGCGGCGCGGTTGCCAAGGATGGTGTCCATGTTGTCCTCGGCCCACTGCTTGAGGGGCTGCACGACCCGGCGCAGCCCCTCTCCCAGGTCGGTCAGCGCGTAGTCCACGCGCACCGGCACGCTCGGGGTCACCGCGCGCGTGACGAGCCCGTCGCGCTCCAGGTCCCGCAGCGTCTGGGTGAGCATCTTCTGGCTCACCCCGGCGATGTCGCGCCGCAGCTCACTGTGACGTCGAGGACCATCGACGAGGGCGGCGAGGATGAGGCAGACCCACTTGCTCGCCACGAGATCGAGCAGCTGCCGGGAGGGGCATGCTCCGAGGAAGGCGTTGTATTCGACCTTGGCCTTCTCTCGGCGCTGGGCGGCTGTCGCGGTCACGGGGAACCTCCTGCTGGCTTAGGCACTTCTGGGTGCCTACTTACTTTCGGTGCCTGTCGCTTCCTACCTTGTGTCTCATCTCGCGAGCCGTCAACAGCCGACGTCAAACCGGACGTCGGACCCTCCACATCGACACCATCGAGGAGAACCGATGCAGACCCTCCACATGCACCGCACTCAGCCGCGCACCATGCGCCTCGTCACCCAGGACACCTTCGGCGGTCCAGACGTCCTTCACATCGTTGAGACTCCGGTGCCTCAGCCAGCGGCCGGCGAGGTGCTCGTCGCCGTCGCCGCTCGCGGGGTCAACCCCGTCGACGCCGCCGTCAGAGCCGGGTACTTCCCGCTGCTCGGTGAGCCGCCGTTCACGGTCGGCTGGGACATTGCAGGGACCGTGGTGGCTGTCGACGCAGCCGTCACCGACCTCGCGATCGGCGACCGGGTCTTCGGGATGCCGGCCTACCCACGGCAGGCGGCCGGATACGCCGACTACGTCGTGGCGCGACGCGAGGACCTGGCCCCCACGCCTGCGAACCTCGACGACGTCCACGCCGCAGCCCTCCCCCTCGCCGGCCTGACCGCCCACGCGGCGATCCTCGGCACGGGCGTGGCGGGACCGGGGCGACGCGTCCTCGTCCAGGCAGCCGGGGGCGGCGTCGGGCACATCGCGGTCCAGCTGGCGAAGGCCGTGGGGGCACACGTCGTGGCCACGGCCAGTCCACGCAAGGTCGACTTCGTCAGGGCCCTCGGCGCGGACGACGTCATCGACTACACGACCGGAGACTGGACCACCATCGACCGTGTTGACCTCGCTGTCGATCCCTTCGCCGGCGAGAACCTGCACCGCACCATCGGCGTCGTGCGCGACAGCGGCACCGTCGCGACGCTCATCGGTGAGGCGGACGACGACGCTCGGGCCGCTGCCGCCGAGCGGAGGATCACCATCGACCGGGTCAATGTCCGGCCCAACGCCGACGCGCTCGGCCATCTCGTGAGCCTCGTCGAAGAGGGTCGGCTGGCACCACACGTGTCCGCGACGTTCTCACTCGAGCAGGCCGGGGAGGCCCACCGGCAGTTCGAGAAGGGCGTCCAGGGCAAGGTCGTTCTCGTGTCCTGAAACGCGCCCGGGACCCTGCGGCTGGGCGGAACCGCGCCTGAACACACGGTTCCGCCCAGCGGTCCCGAGCGTCGGTCGCGCGAGCAAGCCCAGCGGCATACGTCAGATCATTTGTCCCGCCGTACTCGCCGGTCACCGGCAGGTAGTGGAAGGCTGCCCATAGTGCCGTGACTCGTGTCACGCGCCCGTCCGGGATGACCGAAGGAGAACCGTCGATGATCTCGCGCATCGCGATCGTCAACCGTGGCGAGGCCGCCATGCGCCTCATCCACGCCGTCCGCGACCTCAACGCGGAACATCGCGGAGAGGGCCGCAGCGACTCGAGAATCGAGACGATCGCCCTGCACACCGAGGGCGAGCGACGGGCGATGTTCGTCCGCGAGAGCGACCACGCCTATGACCTCGGCCCCGCGGCGAACCGCCCCTACCTCGACCATGAGGTCCTGGAGCGCGCCCTGAAAGAAACGGGTGCGGACGCCGCGTGGGTGGGCTGGGGCTTCGTGGCCGAGGACCCGGCCTTCGCGGAGCTGTGCGAGCGGGTCGGCGTCACCTTCATCGGGCCGAGCGCCGAGGCGATGCGGAAGCTCGGTGACAAGATCGGCTCCAAGCTGATCGCCGAGGAGGTCGGCGTCCCCGTCGCACCGTGGTCGCGCGGTGAGGTCGCCACCCTCGATGGGGCCAAGGAGGCAGCGGCCTCGATCGGCTATCCCCTCATGCTCAAGGCCACGGCGGGCGGTGGCGGTCGCGGCATCCGCGTCGTGACGAGCGCCGACGACCTCACCGACGCGTACGAGCGGACGCGGGACGAGGCGGCCCGGGCCTTCGGCTCCGGTGTCGTCTTCCTCGAGCGGCTCGTGACGGGCGCCCGGCACATCGAGGTGCAGGTGATCGCCGACGGCCAGGGCACGGCGTGGGCCATCGGCGTCCGGGACTGCTCGATCCAGCGGCGCAACCAGAAGGTCATCGAGGAGTCGTCGTCCCCGGTCCTGTCAGGTGATGAGGTGGAGGAGGTCCGGGCGGCGGCCGAGCGCTTGGCCGTTGCCGTGGGCTACGCCGGCGCCGGGACCGTGGAGTTCCTCTACCACCCCGGTGAGAAGTTCTTCGCCTTCCTCGAGGTCAACACGCGCCTGCAGGTCGAGCACCCGATCACCGAGGTGACGACCGACACCGACCTCGTCAAGCTGCAGATCCACGTCGCGAACGGGGGCCGGCTGGGTGACATCAATGGTGGTGAGCGGCCGGTCGAGCGCGGTCACGCGATCGAGGCCCGGCTCAACGCCGAGGACCCGGACCGCGACTTCGCGCCCATCTCCGGGGCGGATCGCGCTGCTCGACTTCCCGTCGGGGCCGGGTATTCGCGTCGACACCGGGGTCGGCGAGGGCGACTCCATCCCGGCCGACTTCGACTCGATGATCGCCAAGATCATCGCCTACGGCCGCACCCGTGACGAGGCGCTGGCGCGACTGCGCCGCGCCATGGCGGAGACCACCGTCGTCATCGAGGGCGGCGCGACGAACAAGAGCTTCATCCTCGACCTGCTCGACCAGCCCGAGGTCATCGACGGGAGCGCCGACACGGGCTGGATCGACCGTGTCCGCGCCGAGGGGCGGCTCTTGTCCCACCGGCACTCCGGCATCGCTCTCGTCGCGGCGGGGATCGAGGCCTACGAGGAGGCCGAGGCGCTCGAGCGCGCCCGCCTCTTCGAGACGGCGCGGGGAGGCCGACCCCAGGTGCACCACCAGGTGGGTCGAGGCGTCGACCTCAAGCTGCGCGGCGTCGCCTACAAGGTCACCGTCATGCGCACGGCTCCCCAACGCTTCCGCGTCACGATCTCCGCCGGTCCATCCGATCCGTCCGGGGCGTCCGGGGCGTCCGGGGCGTCGAACGGCGTGGGCAACGGTGTCGGCAATGGCAATGGCAGTGGCAGTGGCGCGGAGGGGCAGGTCGTCGAGGCCGAGCTCGACCGGATCGACGCGTACCAGAGCCGCATCGTCGTCGGCGGCCGCAACCACCGCCTCATCACCGCGCTGCACGGCCCGGTCCTGCTCGTCGAGGTCGACGGCGTGACCCACCGGGTGTCCCGTGACGAGGGCGGCGTGCTCCGCTCCCCCGCCCCTGCCCTGGTCGTCGCCACCCCCATCGAGGTGGGCGCCGAGGTCGCCGCCGGCGCGCCGGTGCTCGTCCTCGAGTCCATGAAGATGGAGACGGTGTTGGCCGCGCCATTTGCCGCCCGAGTCAAGGAGATCCTCGTCGGAGTCGGCGGCCAGGTCGAGACCGGCGCGGCACTCGTCCGGCTCGAGCCGACCGGCGACGAGGCCGAGGCGGGCGCTGGCCCCGGCGCCGCGCAGAGCGGCGACGCGACGGTCGATCTCGACCTGCCCACCTGCGACGAGGACGACGGCACGGTGTCGGACCGCGTGGCCCGCGGGGTTGCCGACCTCTCAGCCGGGGTGCTCGGCTTCGACGGCGACGACAACGGCAAGCACCTGAGCCTGACCTCCTACCTCGCCGCGCGGGACGAGACCGTCGCCACCGGCCGGGCCCCGATCGCGGACGAGATCTACCTCCTCGAGCTGGTCGCAGACTTCGCCGAGCTGAGCCGCAACCGTCCGGTGGAGGAGGAACGTCACACCGAACTGCTCGTGCACAGCCCGAAGGAGCACTTCCACACCTACCTCCAGAGCCTCGACGCCGACCGGGCTGGCCTACCGGCAGCCTTCAGGGACAAGCTGGCTCGCGTGCTGCGCCACTACGGCGTGACGGAGCTCGACCGGACTCCCGACCTGGAGCAAGCGGTCTTCCGGGTGTTCCTGGCCCAGCAGCGCACCTCTCCCGAGATCACGCTCGCGACCTCGCTCCTGCAGCGCTGGCTGGGCGAGCCCGCACCAGCGGCGCCACACGACGCCGCTGCCCGCGAGATGCTCGACCGGCTCGTCGTCGCCACCCAGCTGCGGTTCCCGGTCATCGGCGACCTGGCCCGCAGCGTCCGCTTCCGCTGGTTCGAGCAGCCGCTCGTCGACGCAGAACGGCAGAGCGTTCTCGCCGGTGTGGGCGACCAGCTCGCCGCACTCGCCGCCCACGCCGAGGCCGAGCGGGCCGCAGGCGACGGCGGGGTCAGCCCCGAGTACACCGCGGGCGTCGACGAGCTCGCCGCGATCCCGGAGCAGATCGTCCGCTTCCTCGCCGAGCGGCTCGACCGTGCGGATGACAGCCTGCCGCGGCACGAGCCGATGCTCGAGGTCCTGATCAAGCGGCACTACCTCGAGCACGAGCTGCACGGGCCGCACCACTTCCTGGCCAACGGCAGACCGTTCGCGATCGCGGACTACACCCTCGACGATCGACCGACTCACCTCACGTCGACGATCGGCGACGTCGCCGAGCTGGCTCCGGGCAGCGACCTCGACCTCTCGGTCGCCAACGACGTGTGGAGCCGGGTCGAGGGTCACGACTCCGTCGTCGACCTCTATCTCCGGTGGCGGGACCAGCCGTCGGACCCCGAGGAGACCAGCACGGCTCTGGCCGAGCGCCTTGGGGCCCTGGACTGGGCCAAGGACGTGCGGCGGGTCGCCGTCGCCGTGACCAGCACGGGGGACCGGCCCGTCGGCTACTTCACCTACCGTCCCCAGGACGGCGACCTCGCCGAGGACCGTCTGGTGCGCGGCGTCCACCCCATGGTCGGCCGTCGTCTCCAGCTGTGGCGACTGCGGGACTTCGACGTGACCCGGCTCGAGGCCCCGGAGGACGTCTTCCTCTATGAGTGTGTGGCCAGGGACAACCCAGAGGACCGGCGCCTCGTTGCGGCCGCCCAGGTCCGCCAGCTCGTCGTCGTCCGCGACGAGTCCGGCCGCGTGACGGGCCTCCCGCAGGTCGAGCGCGCCATCGCCAACTGCCTCGACGCCATCCGCCGCCTCCGGGCCGAGCGGGGCTCGGCCGGCTCCCGACTCGACATGAACTACGTCTGGGTCACGATCTGGCCCCTCATCGACGCCGACCTCGACCAGCTCACCGCCCTGCAGGCAGAGATCGCGCCGCTCACCGTGGGCGCGGGGGTCGAGGAGGTCCTCGTCCAGGCCCGCGTGGTCCTGGAGCCGGAGCAGGGTCCGATCACGATCGCGGGACGGTTCTACTACCAGCCCGGTTCAGGCGTCGTCGGCACCGTGGGCCAGCCGCCGAGCGAGCCATTGAAGCCTCTCGACGACTACGCGTCCAAGGTCGTCCGGGCGCGCCGCCGCGGGCTCGTCTATCCCTACGAGCTGCAGGCCATGATCGCCGGGGACGGCGGCGCCGTCGTCGAGCACGACCTCGACGACACCGGCCGGCTCGTCCCCGCCGACCGCCCCTTCGGCCACAACAAGGCCGGCATCATCATCGCCGTCGTGACCTCGCCGACCGATCGCCACCCCGAGGGCGTCACCCGGGTCGTCCTGGCGGGCGACCCCCTCCGGTCCTTGGGATCGGTCGCCGAGGCCGAGTGTGCCCGCGTCATCGCCGCACTCGACCTCGCCGAGGAGCGCCGCATCCCCGTCGAGTGGTACTCCCTCTCGGCCGGCGCCCGGATCTCCATGGACTCCGGCACGGAGAACATGGACTGGGTCGCTCGTGCCCTCAAGCGCATCGTCGAGTTCACCCAGTCCGGGCATGAGATCAACGTCGTCGTCGCCGGCATCAACGTCGGCGCCCAGCCGTACTGGAACGCCGAGGCGACGATGCTCATGCACACCAAGGGCATCCTCGTGATGACGCCGGACAGCGCCATGGTGCTCACCGGCAAGCAGTCGCTCGACTTCTCCGGCGGCGTCTCGGCCGAGGACAACTTCGGCATCGGCGGCTACGACCGGGTCATGGGCCCGAACGGCCAGGCCCAGTACTGGGCCAAGGACCTCGCCGCGGCCCGCGAGATCCTCATGAGCCACTACGACCACGCGTACGTCAGCCCCGGCGAGCAGGGCCCACGCCGCGTCGCGACGGGCGACCCCACCGATCGTGATGTGACCACGTTCCCGCACTCGATGCCGGACTCCGGCTTCACGACGGTCGGCGACATCTTCTCGGCCGAGAAGAACCCGGACCGCAAGAAGCCCTTCGACATCCGCACCGTCATGAGGGCGCTCGCCGACCAGGACCACATGACGCTGGAGCGGTGGGCGGGGATGGCGGACGCTGAGACGGCGGTCGTGCAGGATGCCCACCTCGGCGGCATCCCGGTCTGCCTGATCGGCATCGAGTCGAAGTCGGTGCTCCGGCGAGGCTTCCCGCCCACCGATGGGCCCGACACGTACACGGCAGGCACCCTCTTCCCCCGCTCGTCGAAGAAGGTCGCCCGGGCTCTCAACGCAGCCAGCGGCAACCGACCCGTCGTCATCCTCGCCAACCTGTCCGGGTTCGACGGCTCGCCGGAGTCGATGCGCAACCTGCAGCTGGAGTATGGCGCCGAGATCGGCCGCGCCATCGTCAACTTCGACGGGCCCATCGTCTTCACGGTGATCTCCCGGTACCACGGCGGTGCCTTCGTCGTCTTCTCCAAGGCGCTCAACCCGCGCATGACGGTCCTCGCGATCGAGGGCTCCTTCGCATCCGTCATCGGTGGCGCGCCGGCCGCAGCGGTGGTCTTCTCGCGCGACGTCGACGCCCGCACCGCCGCCGACCCACGGCTCGTCGAGCCTGGCGGCCCGGGTGGACGCCGCGGAAGGAGTCGAGCGGGCACAGCTCGCGACCGACCTCGCCGAGCTGCGATCCACGGTTCGCGCCGAGAAGCTCGGGTCGGTCGCCGCGGAGTTCGACAGTGTCCACAGCATCCACCGCGCCGTCGAGGTCGGCTCGGTCGACGAGGTCATCGAGGCCGCGGAGCTGCGCCCGCGCATCATCACCGCGCTGGAGGCCGGCCTGGCGGGCTGACGCGACACCGCCTCACACAAAACAATCCCAGCCGTATGCCGCTGAGCTCGCTCAGTGGCACACGGCTGGGTTGGCGCGGTGCTAGCTACCGCGTCGTCACGACCGCCCGGTGGGGTGGGAGGGGGAGGCGGTCGGGACGGTGGCCGGCTTTGCGTCCGGCACAGTGGGGGAGGAGTCGGGCTTGTGGTTGGTCGGGAGATCCGAGGGCTTGCTGGTGGGGACGGTCTCGGGCTTGCCGGTGGGTGCGTCTTCCGGCTTGCCTGTGGCGCGGTCAGCGGATTTTCCGGGAGCGTCGACCTCCGCGCAGAAGGCGTCGATCTTGTCCTCGCCGTCGGCTGCCTCAATCAGGTTCTGGAAGGCGACCGAGTCCATGGCCTTGCCGTTCCCGGCGACGTTCTCCCACGCGGTGCACAGGCCGTGGGCAGCGGGCCCGCTGGCGTCGGGGCCCACGGGCGCCCCCTTCGCGTCGCTGTCGTGCTTCGCCTTGTCGCCGGCCTGCTGCCCCGCGGTGGAGGCGGCCGAGCCTTGGGTCTGGGACGCGGGGGCGGTCACGCTGGTGTTCGGTGTCGCCGGCGTCGTCGGAGTGTTGGCCGAGACGTAGGCGACGGTGGCTGCGCCACCGAGGCCCACGGCGATTCCGGCGATGGTCGCGCCGAGCTTTGCGCCGGCGAGCGTTGCGATCATGGAGGGTCTCCGTCGTTTGGCGTGGGGGGCGGAGACATGGGCGCGGAACGTGTCAAGGGCTCCATCGAGGCCGTTGAGCTCTCGCGCGCTCGGCTGGGCGGCAAGGAGGAAGGCCACCCGTGCGAGCTCGGGATTCGCGGCGATGTCGTCGAAGAGATAGTCGTTCGACCCGAGGCCGTGCTCTAGGTCACCAGTTTGTTTGTCGTTGCTCATGTCACCCCCGAAGCGCCCGAACATCGCTGTCCGTTACTTCCTTCTTGGTCAGGATTCGGGCGAGGTTCTCGAGGCCGCGGTGACAGGCGACCCGGACCGCTCCCGGACTGCGCCCGAGCAGCTCCGCGACCTCGGCGACCGGCAGCCCCGCGACGACGCGGAGCAGCACGACCTCTGCCTGGGTGGCCGGGAGGCTGCGGACCAGGCGCAGGGCGTCCTTGGTGCTGGCCGCCTCCATGACCGCGTCGGCGCTGTCCGGCGCGGTGTCGGACGTCCACGTGCTGGCGCGCCACGCGAGGCCTGCTTCTCGGGCGCGTTTGCGGCCGGCGTCCACCGCGCGTCGTCGAGCCGTGGTGAAGACCCACGCACGCCAAGCGGTCTCGTCGCCCGTGAAACGCTTCAGGCCGCGCACCACTGTGGTCCACGTCTCGGCGGCCACCTCCTCGGCCATCTCGCCGCCGAGGGACAGGTAGCGCAGGAGAGCGGGGTTCAGATCACGCCAGAGGCGCGCGAACGCGTGCTCATCACCAGCCTGTGCGTCAGCGAGGACCCTGTGGAAATCCGCGCCGATCACGCGGGACAGTCTGGTCCGTGCCCAGCCGGACGGCAACCCGGACTCGCTCACCGAGCGGCTCCAGAGGGAGCACTCGGATCGAACGGGGTGGGGCGTTGGGGCGAGTCGATATGGTCGGGTTTGCCCCAGCGTCCACCGAGAAGGCGTCATGACCCCAACGCAACAGCTGATCGCCCGTGTCCGCGCCGCCGCCGACGGCTCGCCCTATGTCGTTGAGGAGCAGCCCTACGGCTTCGACCTCACGATCGACATCGTCGACGCGAAGTGGTGGACGCTGCTTCGCAAGAACTCCGTCAAGCGCGCCTTCACCCATGAGGTCCACCTCGACGAGGCGAAGCGCAGGATGACGATCACCGATATCTCCAACGAGGTGCGCTGGGACGCCGGGGTCGGACCATCCGGTCGGCCGTCCCTGCACGCCGAGAAGCAGGTGCGCAAGGGTCGCGTCTACGAGTTCTCCTCCGAGAAGCAGTGGGGTGCCGACGCGGCGACAGACGGGGTCGGCAAGGTGGTCGACTACACCTTCCGCGCCGGCGAGGGGCGGGACCTCGTCCGTGACGCCGCGAAGCCGCTCGGCTGGTCGGAGGGCATGGGCCGCGAGCAGAAGATCGGTCTGGCCGCGGCCCTCTTCGCGCTCGCACTCGTCGTCGTCATCGGCGGCGTCGCCGGCGTCATCCTGCTGGTGAGCTGACCACGACCGGCATTCGCGGCCGCGCGAGCCACACCGCCCACACCGAGCCCAGCACGGCGACTACGGCGGTGAGGGCAAAGGCGAAGGGGATCCCACGGGCCTGCGCTCCGAAGCCAAGGGCGATCGGCCCGGCAGCGACTCCCACGTCGATGAACGCCGTCGCCGTGCCCGCTGCGACGCCACGCTGGGCAGCGTCGGTCCGGGCGAAGATCGCCGCGAAGAAGGCCGGAGTGCTGAAGACCATCCCGGTCGCCATGACCGCGGCGCCGACGAGCAGGCCCTGCGGAGCGGTCCACGACGCGATGACCGCCGCGCCAGTAGCCATCGTGGCCAGGGCCGCCGCTCCGAGCAGCAACGGTGGCACGCGGTCGACGACCCGGGCGAAGGCGACGCGGCCCACGACGACGACCGTTCCGTACACGACGAGGGGAAGGCTCGCGTTGCGCAGCCCCACGTCGGTCGCATGCAGGGCAGCGAAGGCAAGGAGCGAGCCCATCGCGACGATGGACGCGAGGAAGGCGAGGCAGATCGGCACCGAGGCCCAGTGGATCAGCCGCCGCGGCCCCGCCACGTCCTGGGTCGACGGCCGCATCGGGGGCAAGGTCCACACCAGGGCCGCGGCGAGGACGGCGAGCGCGGCTGCCCCGAGCCAGGCCGTCCGGAAGTCACCGAGGCGCACGAGGGCCTCGCCCAGGAGCGGACCGAGGGCCAGGCCGAGGTAGAGACCGAGCGAGTTGTAGCTGATCGCCTCACCCATACGGCTCGCCGGCGCGAGGTCCGCCACCGCGGCGAAGGCGGCGACCATGAAGGCGGCTTCGGCCACGCCGAGCACGAGCCGGAGGGCGACGACGCCACCCAGCCCAGCGGCATACGGCGTCAGGAAGAGACCCAGCCCGGCGATCACGGCACCGATGAGCAGGAGGGAGCGACGCCCCCACGTGTCCGCGAAACGGCCGGCAAGGGGCCGCAGGAGCAGCGCCGAGACGGCGAAGGCGCCGAAGGCGATGCCGGCGCCCGCCGTGTCCGACCCGATCGGGCCGGTCACGTAGAGCGGAAGCGTGTAGATCGCGACGCCGTCCGCGCTGAAATACGCGAGCTCGGCGACGGTGAGCAGCGCGAACGCTCGGGTGAAGAGACGTTCGCCGCCATCCGGCCGCATGGGCAGGGTCGTGGTGTTCATGCCTGTGAGGGTGACCGGTCGCGGCGTCCCCCACATCGGTAGGACTACGCAGGGGGACGCGCGATCCCGTGCTCCATCGCGAAGAGGGCGGCGGCCGCCCGGGAGCGGACGCCGATGCGCTCGTAGACGTCCTGCACATGGTGCTCCGCCGTGCGCGTCGAGATGCCGAGCCGTGCGCCGATCTGCCGGTTGGACAGGCCGGTCGTGACGAGCCGGAGCACCTCCAGCTGCCGAACGGTCAGCCCGGCCACCCCGTGGCTCCGCGGTCGTGCGACGTCGCCTGCCGCGCGGAGGACCGCGTCCACCGCCTCCCGGTCGAGCGCGCCGCTGCGGACCGCGTTGGCGAGCCCGGAGGCGGCCTCGCGCGGCGACAGTGGCGCACGGCGCGGGCCGCCCTCGACATCGCGCCGGTAGCGGTCCGCCGCTGCGAGGACCCGGGAGGCGAGCGGCAGGTCGGGGCCGCGCAGTCCTCTGTGGTAGCCGCTGCCATCACACCGCTCGTGGTGCTGACCGGCGAGCCGGGCGACGTCCTCGAGCACCGGGACCCTGGCGAGGACCCGCTCGGTGAAGTACGGGTGAAGCCGGGCCTGGTCTCGCTCGGAGGCGCTGAGGGCGCTTGGCTTCGACCAGATCCGGCTCGAGACACCTGCCCGGCCGATGTCGTGCAGGTGCCCCGCGACGCGAACGCGGTCGGCCTCCTCGAGGCCCAGCAACGTCGCCGCGTCACCGGCGAGCGACGCAACCGCGCGGGAGTGCCCGTGCAGCGAGGGGCTCTTCAGGTCGACGAGGTCGCCAAAGGTGGCGGCGACCTCGGGCAGCTGGGTGGCGTCGACGAGCAGGACCGGATCGGGCTCGAGCTCGAGCGCCAGCTCCAGTGCGTCGGTGGCCTCCAGCCCGTCGAGCAGGTCCACCGTGAACGCCCCCACCAGCTCGGGGTCGAGCCAGGTCCCCGCACGCCTGGAGACCTCCTGCGCCGCAGCCGCGACCCCTGCGTGCTCGGCGAAGAGGACGGCAGTGCCTGCGACGTGGGCGCATCGCAGGGGCTGGGGAAGGGCGCTTCCCCCGTGCCGGGGCCAGCCCTTGCCGTTCCACATCGCCGTCATCTGGCCCAGTGACGCCACGACCGCGTCCCCCAGCCCGAGTCGCCTCGCGGCCCTCTCGCCGACGTCGCAAGTGGCTTCCATCCCGGCCGGGTCCCGCGCCGTTCTCAGCGCTGTCAGGAGAGTGGCCGTCCGGCCGCGGCCAGCCGCCGCAGCGACGCCCGGCACAAAGGTGCGGAGCGCCTCGCCGGGGCGGGACGGGTCGCTGAGGAAGCTGAGGCGGACGACGGAGATGTCGTCACCGAAGAGCTGGCCCGACTCATGGGACACCGCGGTGCAGCCGAGGTGCTCGAGCAGAGAGGTGTACATGACGTCCCGCACCTCGGCGTCGGTCGCTCCGACGACGCGGGCCAGGCGAGCGCCGACGACGCACCGCTTGAGGGACTCGTCGAGCCCGGCTCCCGAGCCGAGATCCATGGCGCCGGAGAGGCCGCCGAGGAGGCCGAGGAGACGGAACACGTCAGGTCAGTGGGTCGCCCGCCACCAGCGTTGGCCGCCGACGAAGGCGAGGAGGACGCCGAGCCCGCCGATGACGAGGCCGACGATGAGCCACACACCCAAAGCGTTCTCGCGAGCGACGGCGCCGGTGCTGCTGCCCCCGAGGAACCCGACGAGCGGAGCGAGCACGGCAACGATCAGCCCGAGAATGGTCATCCACTGGCCCGGGGCGACCGGCTCGGAACCCTCGTTGACCTCGGCGTTCATAACAACTCCTTCAGCGAGTCGACAGTGCGCTCCCAGCGTAGCCATCCAGCGCGGCGTCGACTCGACGAGGGATGCGGAACCGCCACGAGTCGTAGGCTGCCGACATGAGCGACAACCCTGGGGCCGTCCCCGACATCGATCCGACGGTGCCTCCGAGCGGAACCGGTTGCGCCGAGTGCGCCGCCGATGAAGGGTGGTGGGTCCACCTGCGGCGATGCACGTCGTGCGGCCACATCGGCTGCTGCGACACGTCGCCCGCCCAGCACGCCTCGGCGCATCACCGCGCCACTGGACATCCGCTCATCCGCAGCTTCGAGCCGGGTGAGGCCTGGTTCTACGACTACCGGACGGGTGACTTCGTCGAGGGGCAGGAGCTCGCGCCGCCGACAAGCCGGCCCAGGGACCAGGGGTCACCGGCACCGCGGGACCGTGTCCCGGACAACTGGCGCGACTTGATCCACCGATGACTCCCGGGGCCCGGGCCGCGGTCGAGGCGACCGTGGAAGTGATCGCTGCCAACGAGGTCGCCTGTGCGGACCTCCAGACCATCTTCGGCGCGAGCGGCCAGGGCTCCCGGTGCCAGTGCCAGCGCTACAAGCTGCGGCCGAGGGAGTCCTTTGCCCGCTTCCCCGTGGAGGAACGTGTCCACCGGCTGCGCGAGCAGACCGACTGCGGCAATCCTGGATCCGGTACGACGAGCGGGCTGGTCGCATTCCTCGACGACGAACCCGTGGGCTGGTGCGCCGTCGAGCCGCGCACGGCCTATGAGGGACTGATCCGCAACCAACGCGTGCCATGGCAGGGGCGCAACGAGGACAAGGACGACGCCAGCGTCTGGGCGGTGACGTGCATCTTCGTCCGTGCCGGCTACCGGAGACGCGGGATCAGTGGCGCCCTGGCAGGCGCGGCCGTGGACTTCGCTCGCAAGTCTGGCGCCCGTGCCCTCGAGGCCTATCCCATGACGACGACGAACGCCATCGACGAGGAGCTCCACGTCGGCACTGTCGGCATCTTCGCCGAGGCAGGCCTCGCCGAGATCGGTCGACCCACGCTGCGTCGGGCCGTCATGCGGATCGACCTCTGGTGAAGCAACGGCTCGTCAATACACTGCCTCGGTGACCCGAGTCCTGCGACGCGCTCCGTCGTGGCTGCCGTGGGTCCTCCTGCTGGTCGCCGTGGTCGGCCTGCTCCTGCCGTGGCTCCTGGCGCCCGTCGCCTCCGACGAGCGGTACCACTACGTCGCCGCCCCAGGGCGCATGGACGACAACGTCCTCAACGTCGTGCCGTGGACGATCAACGACATGCAGTGGCGGATGCGGGCCGGGCGCATCGCTCCGATCGGCGTGTTCTTCCAGCACGTCTTCTACCTGCTCGGCATGCAGTTCGCCTTCGCGTCCGGCGTCCCGCTCTTCGTCGTGCACGGCATCGTCAAGGTCGTGCTCCTGGCCGCAGTCGTCGGTTCGTTCGCCCTCCTCCTCACGCAGCTCCGGCGTCGCGACGGCGAGCGCCTCGACCGGCCCATCCGTACCACGGCAGTCCTCGTCTTCGCCGCCTTGCTCGTCCTGGGCATCACCGCGTCCTCACCGGGTCGCAACGGGTGGACCACCTTCGTCGTCCTCTGCATCGGTGGCATCGTCCTGATGTTCCTAGCGGGGGCCGCGTCGCTCTGGGCCCTGCGAGGGTGGGGCGGCTGGGGCCCGCTCGGCAAGGTGCTGTCAGCTGCCGGGATCGTCCTGCTCGGCGTCGTCATCATGCTCAGCTACGAGATGCACTGGGCCGCCTTACCGTTCGTGGTCGTGCTGATGGCCCTTGTCGGGCGCTCTCGGACGCAGCACCGAATCGTGCTCAGTCTCGCGCTGGCCGGCGGCTGGCTCGCTGCAGTTGTCGTGACCCGCGAGGTCATCGCGTCAGCCGCGACCGGTGACATCTACACCGGCCTGAAGCCTGACCTCGGTGGCCCGGTCCTCAAGGTCATCGCGCTCCAGCTCGTCAACGCCGTGCCCGGCAGCGGCATCCCCCAGGCCCTCTACGACGTGGGCGACGGGCTGCCGGAGCCGATGCCCTTCGACGGGACCGGTTGGCTCTGGGGCGCGCTCTTCGCAGTCGCGGTGGTGCTCCTGCTGCGGCGTCGACGTCTCACCAGTGATGCCGGCACCAACCGCGCAGGTCCGGACCGTCAGCCCCTGGTCGTCCTCGCGCTCGCCCTGGCCAGCTCGGCGCTCGCTGCGGCCGTGATCCTCTCGGTCTCCGAGCAGGCCCACCAGATCGTCAGGTTCTTCGGCGCCACCTACCGCGGCACCCCGTGGATCTGGGCCTGCCTGGCGGGCATCCTCGCGATCGTCCTCGCGGTCCTCCCACGGACGGACTGGGGCCGGCGCGTGACGACGGCGACCTTCACGGCCACCTGCGCGGTCGTCGTCGGGGTGCTCGTCTGGCCGACCACCGTCAGCTCCATCCAGACCCAGCGAGCGGCCACCGACTACCTCATCTGGGAGCGCGCCCAGTCCGAGCTCATCGGCGGCAGCACGGACCCGGTGTCGGCCCAGCACAGATGCCTCCTCGCGGACCAGGCGACCGCGTGGGCCGGGGGCAGCAGCTACCGCTCGGCCTACCTGGAGGAGTACCAGCAGTCCTACCTGCACCAGTGGGGTCGCCCGTGGTGCCCATGAGAACGCACCTCGTGTGGCGGCGGCCCCTCGAACCGCCACGTCGCTAGGGTGCGCTCATGGGCGAGGTCCCCGCGGCCACCTTCACGGAGCGTGCGGTCGGTCGGCTGCCGCGGTGGGCCGCCGTCACGCTCGGGATCGCGGCGTCGGTGGTCGGGATCGTTCTTGCGACGCGACCGTTCCGCTCGCTCGCCGTGCTCGTCATCGTGGTCGTCGTGGCCCTGGTTGTGTCCGGGATCGTCGACCTCGCCACGCCGACGGCTACGCGGCAGCGATGGCTCAGCCTCGTCCGCGGCCTCGCGCAGGTCGCGGCGGCGCTGGCACTGCTCCTCTGGCCGGGACCTGGCCTGCGCGTCATCACGGCGCTCGCCGCGCTCGCCCTCCTCGTTGCCGGTGTCACCGCCCTGGTCGAGGGAACCCAGGCAGAGGGCTCGGCCCGATGGTCCGGCTTCGGGGTCGGCTTCGCACAGGCGGTCCTCGGCGCCCTGGCGCTCTCGTGGCGCGACGTGGCCGTTCTCGTCGTGGCGATCGCCTTCGCGGTCCGGCTGGTCGTCTTCGGCGTCCGCCTCGCCCTGGGCGGCCGCACATCACAGCCGAGGTCGAGGTCGGGGCGGCGGCCTCGCAGTCGCTGGCGGCTCGCCACCAGCATCGCCGCCGCGACCGCGGCAGTGCTGCTCGCGCTCGTCAGCCTGCTCGTGCAACGCGGCGCACCACAGGTGGACCCGTTCTACGCCGCGCCGGACTCTGTCCCGACCGCGCCCGGGCAGCTGCTTCGCACCGAGCCCTTCAATCATGACGTCCCGGCCGGGGCCACGGCATGGCGGATCCTCTACACGACGACGCGGGACGACGGCGTGCCGGCCGTCGCGAGCGCGATCGTGGTGGCCCCGGTCCGCGCCGAGGGCCCGACACCCGTCGTGGCCTGGGCCCACGGAACGACCGGATGGGCAACCGGATGCGCGCCATCGGTCCTCGAGCATCCGTTCGAGGCGGGCGCACTGTTCAGCCTCGACTCCGTCATCGAGAAGGGGTGGACACTTGTCGCCACGGACTACGTCGGCCTGGGGACCGAGGGGTCGCATCCCTACCTCATTGGTGAGCCGGTGGCGCGATCGGTGCTCGACTCAGTTCGAGCCGCCCACCAGCTGGATGCGGTCAATCTGGCGGAATCGACTGTGGTTTGGGGGCATTCGCAGGGCGGGCATGCCGCCCTCTGGACCGGGATGCTCGCGCCGTCGTACGCACCCGAGCTGGAGATCGCCGGAGTCGCCGCTCTCGCCCCAGCCAGCAACCTCGCCGGGCTCGTCGACGTCGTGGGCAGCATCCGGGTCGGCAGCCTCTTCGGCGCTTATGTCGTCCAGGCCTACACCGATGCCTACGCCGACGTGAGCTACGACGACTACGTCCGCCCCGGCGCGCAGGTCATCGTCCGGGAGATGGCCGCGCGGTGCCTCTCCGAACGTGGCGTCATCGTCTCGATCGCGACGGCGCTGCTCCTGGACCAGCCGGTATGGCGCCAGGAGCCGACCACCGGACCGTTCGCCGTGCGACTGGCCGAGAACTCACCGACGGGCCCGATCACGGCTCCACTTCTCATCGGCCAGGGGACTGCCGATACGCTCATCACCTCAGCCTCGCAGGCGGCGTTCGTCGGGAGTCGTTGCGGCGAGGGCCAGCCCGTGGACTATCGCGCCTACACGGGACGCGACCACGTGGGCCTGATGGCCGAGGACTCACCGGCCGTCGCGGATCTGGTCGCCTGGACGGACGAGCGCTTCTCGGGCGCCGTGCCGGCTGACACCTGCCCGGAGCTACGGGCACGGCGGTAGTGCCGGGCGACGCGGGCGCGGTTGCCGCAGCCGGGGGAACACCATTCCCGGCGGGTGTGCCGCTGGACGAAGTAGAGCACGCAGCCGGGCCCGTAGCACGCCCGTACAACAGACGGGTCCGATCCGAGCAGCCGGGCCGCCTCCCGGGCGAGTGACGTCAGGTGGTCCGAAACCGACGTGCCGGGCTCGGGCCAGTCGAGCTCGAAGCGGTGCTCACCTCGCTGCTCGAGGCGCAAGGCCGGCTCCACCAGGCGTGCGTTGACCGTCTCGAGGGCCCGTGCGAGCGCCGGCCCGCCGGTGCGCGCGTGCTCGCGGGAGTCCTGAGTGGTCTGCGCGGCGATCCGCCGCAGTGACGCTCGAAGCTCGCGGTACTGCTCGAGATCCCCGTCGGAGGGCGCAGCGGGGGCGGGGTGACCGATGAGTGACCACCAGACCTTGAGCTGTGCCGTGGTGCTCAGGGCGTCATGCACGCCGGACCGGTCCGCCCACACGGTGTTCATCAGCCGCACGGAGGCGGGCTCGCTCGGATACAGGTCGGGAACGTCGGTCACTCTCTGACTCCTTCACACGCATGGCTGGCGTCGGCTCGAATACTAACTCTTATTCCGTTGACAAGCATTAGATGTGGTCTCTAATCTCCCTAATGCATCATCACCGATTAACCATTACATCGCCAAGGAGACAGTGTGAGCACCCCAGCCCTCAAGACCGGCCACATCGGACTCAACGTGACCGACCTGCGTCGCTCGATCGAGTTCTACGGCAAGCTCTTCCAGTTCGACGTCCTCGCCCAGCAGCTCGACGGCGACCGCGCCTTCGCCCTCCTCGGCGACAGCGCCTCACTGCAGATCGCGCTCTGGGAGCAGAGCAGCGGCACCTTCGCCACCGGCCTCCCCGGCCTGCATCACCTCTCCTTCGAGGTGGCCGACATCTCGGCGGTGCGTCAGGCCGAGGCCACGCTCAAGGAGCTTGGCGTCGAGTTCGCCTACGACGGCGTCGTGCCGCACGGCGAGGGCGCATCCTCGGGCGGGATCTTCTTCACCGACCCGGACGGGGTTCGGTTGGAGATCTATGCGCCCGTCGGCGCCGAGGGCGCGGCAGCCCCGGTGAAGGGCGCCCCGACCTGCGGCTTCTTCTGATCGTTCCCGCGACCGGCAGGTGGGGCCCGGCGAACGCGTCGGGCCCGCACCGTCAACGAAAACGAGAGACTCATGTTCCATCCAGGTGAGAAGACGGTGCAGCTCCAGGCTGGCATCGACGCGGACGACTGGGGCTCCGCCGGCGTTGGCCGCACCATCCCCCCGATCGCGGCCGAGTTCCTCGCACGACAGGTGTTCCTCGCGATCTCGGCACTGGACGAGTCGGGTCGTCCGTGGACCACTCAGCTGACGGGCCCGGCCGGCTTCGTCCGCGTCGAGTCCGAGGACGAGGTCCTCGTGCGGACCCGGCTGCCCAGCGTCGACCCCCTGTCCGACGTCCTCGACGAGGTCGCCCGGGCGGTACCGATCGACGTCGGAATGATCGCGCTCGAGCCCACGACCCGACGACGGATGCGGGTCAACGGCACAGCTCGCAGGGTGGGTGACGACCTCGTCATCACCACCGAGCAGGTCTACGCGAACTGCCCGAAGTACATCCAGACGCGGACGCCGCACGCCGCTGGTCACCGCCCGGAACCCAGTCGGCGCGAGGGCCAGTGGCTCACCCCGAAGCACGAGCGCTGGATCACGGAAGCGGACACCTTCTTCGTCGGGACGGCGGCACCGGGGCTCGGCGTCGACACGTCCCATCGCGGTGGCAACCCCGGGTTCGTCACCGTGCGGGGCAGCCACCTCAGCTGGCCCGACTATGTCGGCAACTCGATGTACATGACCCTGGGCAACCTCGAGGTCGCGCCACAGACGAGCCTGATGTTCCTCGACTGGGAGCACGGGCATGCAGTGCACCTCACCGGCCGGGCCAGGGTCGACTGGGATGCAGACCGAGCGGCATCGGCGCCCGGAGCGTTGCGCCACATCGACTTCGACATCGAGCGTGTCATCCAGGTCGACCACGGCAGCGCCCTGTCCTGGTCCTTCGAGAAGTACTCGCGATTCAACCCCGCCTGACCGCCCACCAACCGAGCCGTTCCCATCGGCCACCCAGAAAGGAGAAGGACCATGCACGTCACCGTGGATCGGTCCGTGTGCGAGATCCACGCACAGTGTGTCTTCGAGGCTCCGGATGTCTTCCAGCTCGACGATGACGACGAGCTCGTCTACGACGCGCAACCCGCCCAGCGTCACCGCGCTCCGATCGAGCGCGCCGTCGCCTCGTGCCCCGTCGCCGCGATCACCCTGGTCGAGGCGTGACCCGTGCGCCGGATCGTCATCGTCGGGGCCGGTCTGGCCGGACTGAGCGCAGCCGAGGAGCTGCGCCGGCTTGGCCATGACGGTGACCTCACCGTCATCGGAGCGGAACCCCACCGGCCCTACCGGCGCCCTCCGCTGTCCAAGCACCCGCTGCCCCGGGCCCATGAGGACGTGGCGTTCGGGTCAGCCGACAGCCTCAGGGCCAACTGGGTCCTGGGCGTGCCCGCACGCCGCCTGGACCGTCGGCGCCGGCTCGTGGAGCTCGCTGATGGTAAGCAGGTCGCCTTTGACGGCCTCGTCATCGGGACGGGCTCCCGGGCGCGGGAGCTCCCGCAGGCCCTGCACCGTGGCCTTCCAGAAGTGATCACCGTTCGGAGCGTCGATGACCTCGCCCGGCTCCGGGGCCAGCTGCAGCGCCGCCCTCGTGTCGTGATCGCCGGAGGGGGCTTCCTCGGCTCCGAGCTCGCCGGATCCCTTCGAGAGCTCGGGCTCGCCGTGCACGTCGTCGAACGGGCCCGGCTCCCACTCCTGCGGGCCCTCGGGACCGACGTGGCTGAGCGAGTGTCCCGGGCTCATCGCGAACGGGGTGTGGTCCAGCACCTCGGCAGGGTGGTCACCGAGCTGCTCGGTGCCGACCACCTCGAGGCGGTCCGACTCGATGACGGAACCACCATTCCCGCTGAACTACTCATCACCGCAACGGGATCCGAGCCCAACACCGAGTGGCTGGCAGGCTCGGGTCTGGCTCTCGCCGACGGCGTCCTCGTGAACGAGACCGGCATCGCTGCCCCCGGGATAGTGGCCGCCGGAGATGTGGCCCGATGGCCGCATCCATGGGACCGCTCGGCGCGCCTCCGGGTCGAGCACTACCACGGCGCGCTCGCACAAGGGACGCACGTCGCCCGCACGCTGGTCCACCAGGCCCAGCGCTACGACGGTCTGCCGTCCTTCTGGGCCCACATCCACGACCTGCGGCTCCACTCGGTCGGCTTCACCGGGGGCAGCCACCGCCTGCACATCGTCAAGAGCGACCCCGACGGCCGGTTCCTCGCGGAGTACCGGCACGGTGGCCGCGTCGTCGGCGCCATCACCCACGGCTACGTCCGCGACCTCGTCCCGTACCGCCTCACCCTCAAGGAGACAGCATGAACCGCCCGCCGCTTCCACCGTTCACCCTCGAGACGGCTCGACAGAAGGTCCAAGCCGCCGAGAACGCCTGGAACACCCGTGACCCGCACCGGGTTGCATTGGCCTACACCGTGGACTCGGTCTGGCGCAACCGCGACGAGTTCGTCACCGGCCGCGAGCAGATCGAGCGCTTCCTCACGCACAAGTGGCAGCGTGAGCTCGACTACGCCCTCCGCAAGGAGCTCTGGGCGTTCTCGGACGACCGGATCGCCGTCCGGTTCCAGTACGAGTGGCACGATGCCTCGGGGCAGTGGTGGCGCAGCTACGGCAACGAGCTGTGGGCCTTCGCACCCGTTGGTCTGATGCATCGCCGCGAGGCGAGCATCAACGACGTGCGGATCGAGTCGTCCGACCGCCGTATCAACGGGAGCCGCCACGAAGCTGACCTCGCGCCGCTGCCGCTCCACTGAGGCCGTATGCCGCTGGGCCGGCACCCGTGTACCGGGCCGCGGGTGCCACCCGGCTTCCAGGCGTCGCATCCGTTCGAGGGCGCTAGGTCGGATCCGCGAGTTGGTTCGTCCCGCTCAGCACGTCCTCAGACAGGATGCGTCGAACCTTGTCGGGCTCCTCGAAGATCGGGCTGTGCGCCGAGTGGTGGAACGTGTAGAAGCCCTTGACCGGCGCCTGGACCCTGTGGAAGTACTCACGGGCGAGGCTGAGACAGCAGGTGTAGTCGTGAACGCCGTGGAGGAAGTAGAGGGGGACCTCGACCTTCGGCACCTGCTCGGAAAGGTCGGTGGCAAGGATCTGCTGCGTCCATTGCGGCATGACGCCGGTGGTGAACTTGCCGCGCCACAACCTGACCTTCTCGGCGACCGTGTACTGGGAACTCGTGATCGACGGCCAGAAGATGCCCGTGATCACGGAGTGCATCTCGTGCATCGTGCCGACACCGAGACGGTGCATCGCCTTGTCCCGCACCGAGAGGTAGGCATCCGGGGTGCCTCCCGCGATCGTCACCGGCGCGGCTTCGAGCCGTCGGAGCATCCGCAGGTCGCCACGCTCCCGGAACCGCGTGACCATGTACTCATACGCGATCCGCTCGGATTCGAGCTGACGCACCATCTGAGAGATACCGATGTAGGCGTGGAAGCGCTCAGGTGCCCGGGCCACTGCATGCAATCCGAAGAACGTGCCTCCCGAGTGCGCCATCAGGTAGACCTTGTCCCGGCCGAAGCGCTCGCGAAGGTAGTCCGTCACGGCGAGGGTGTCCTCCAGGTGCTGCTCCAGCGTGATGTCCTGCGGCGAACTACGGGGGTCGTACGACAGTCCGGCGCCTCGGCGATCCCACCAGGCGATGGTGAATACCCTCTCAAGTCCGGTCGGGTAGCGCTCGGTCAGGAAGAACTCCGGCATGCCCCCGTGCACGTAGAGCAGCACCGGGTTCGTCGCGTCGGCGCCTTGGAGGAACATCCCTTGACGCACGCCATTGATGTCGAGATAGGTCTTCTCCACTGCGGTGAACGCGCGAGTGGTCAACGTTGTCATGACGTCGATGGTGTCCGCGGAAACGAGGGCGCCACCAGAGGACAACGTCCCGCAACGCGGTCGGGCCAGATGTGAGGAAGGCCTGGACGGGAGGGCTGGGAGGTGGGTTGCGCTGGGAGCGAGCTCAGCGGCATACCACAGGTAAAGCGATCGGCCGCCGCCGGGAGGACCCGGCGACGGCCGACCACTGGAACGTGACTGGCCAGTTACAGGTCAGCTCGCTCCTGCACCTTGATGGTGTTGATGACCGGGCTGTCCATCGCCTTGCGCTGGACGAGCTCGATCGTGAGGTCGCCACCGCCGTGCTCGACGACGACCGTGTCGAGGTTGGCCGTGAGGACCGGCACCTCAGTGATGATGTCCTTGCCGACGATGGCGTAGGCACCGTTCACCTTGACGTCGAAGACACGCTTGCCTGCCTTCGTGTTGGTCCACTCCGAGAAGCCCAGCTCGATCTGGTACGTACCGGCAGGTGCGTCGTCGAACTGGTAGGTGAGGCCGCCGACCCGACGCGACTGGAAGAGCGACTGGTCCGGCGTACCGGCGATCGCCTTGTTCGTCGTCTCGGCCTTGCTGCTGGTGCCGAGGTAGCCCCAGCCGCCGTCGACGTGCGCCCGATCGGCCTTCCACTTGAACAGGTCGGAGGCGTCGAGGGCGTTGCCGCCGGCGTTGACACCGACCTGGTAGGCGGAGATGACGACCTTTGCCGGGACGTTGACTGCGCGAACCCGGCCGGCGCCCGTGCTGATCACGAGAGCGCCTTCCCAGACCCCCGGCTCACCGAGGGAGGCGTCGACGCTGACCGTGAAGCTCTTCGTCTCGCCGACCGCGATCGTCGCCTCGGTCGGGTTGACCGAGAGCCACGGGAGGTCGGTGTTCTCCGGGTCGCCCACGTCGACGAGGTAGGCCTTCCCGTCGACCTGGTTCGCGGTCCAGAGGTTGCCGGAGGCGTCGGACTCGAGCCCGGAGCCCGGGAAGGAGTCGTTCGTCGGGTAGGCCACGGTCTTGAGGGTCGAGCAGTCCGCCGGCGACAGCTGGTAGAAGACCGTCGTCGCGGCGCTCGGCACCATCCAGATCGTGTCGGACGTGTTGTTGTACGCGAGACCAGCGATGCCCGCCTCGGCCGGCTCACAGCTCGAGAGGGTCGCACCCGGCGTCGAGTGGGTCGTACCCGCCACCGTGTAGATGATCCCCTCGTTCCAGCCGCCGATGTAGAAGACGTCGGCGGCGGCGTTGTAGGCCAGGCCGCGCTGCGAGATGCCCGACCACGGCGACCCCGAGATGCGGCTGCTCTCGGCCCCGGTCGCGGGGTCGAAGCAGACGATCGCGTTGTCACCGCCGACGTTCACCTGGCACATCTCCCCAGTCCGGCCGTTGAGGGCGAGGTCGCCGCTCCACGAGCCGCCCCACCCTGCCGGGTAGCTGCCCTGCAGGGCACCCGCCGTGGTGAACCGGTTGTTGGTGATCGCCTGGGCGTCGGAGAGCCAGACGTCGCCGTCGTAGCCGACGCCCCAGGCCACGTCGAGCCCGGTCGCCCACGACGCGAGGACGTCGCCGTCGGCGTTCGGAGCCGCTGCGAGGCTCTTCTGGGCCGCCACCTGGTCCTTCGTGTAGAGGCCCTTGGCCGAGGTGGCGCTGCGGTCGTCCTTCGTCGCGGCCTTGACCGCCTGACCGCTCAGTGCGGCCGGGCGTGCTGCCGTCGACGCGGTCTTGCGACCGGACTCGGCGACCGAGAACTGGAGCGGCGCCGACCCGGTGTTCTTGACCGTGAACGTCTCCGTCCGCGTGTCGCCGGCTCCGAGGACTCCCCAGTCGTAGCTCGTCGCACCGGTGATCTCGGCGATCCCGGTCTTGAGAGCAGGACTGAACTCCGCGGTGTCACCGTCCTCGTCGAACGTGACCTGGGTGGACTCGCCGACGTAGTTCGTGGCCGTGACCGCGACGTCGTAGGTGCCGAGGAAGAGCACCTTCGAGAACGTGCCGTCGGCCCCGGTGGTGACCGTCACGGGCGCGCCCGTGGACGGCGTCATCGTGACCTTGGCGCCCGAGATCGGCTCGTGGTCGTTGAAGTCCGTCACCGTGCCCGAGAGCGTGCCGCTGGGCGGTGGGCTGAAGGTGATCGACTTCTGCGGAGCCACCGCGCCGGCGGTGTTGAAGGAGTACTGCCAGGCCACGGTGCCCGTTGCGTTCTCGATGCCGACCGTCGCCGAGCTGCCGGTGAGGGCCGGCTTGCCGTCGGTCTGCGGACCGTAGCCGAGGATGACCTTGCCGTTGCGAAGCAGCGTGGCCGAGAAGTTCGTCCGCGCGTTGGCGTCGGAGTAGGGCCGGACGTTGCGCCACTCGATGACGAATGCGTCCTGTCCACCGACCGTCGTCGTCCCGGTGTAGACCCCGGCCGACGCATCGACGTTGAGGTCGTCCCAGAACGGGTAGATCGCGGCATTCGGCGTCGCCGTGCTGGGGATGGCCCCGTTGGAGAACGCCGACACCCTGGCCAGGAAGTTGACGTGGCCGTTCGTGGACAGGAATGCCTGGTTGTACGACTGGCCGTAGAAGCTGAACGCCCACGGCAGGTCGATCGCCAACGTCGAGTCGTCACCGGCGAGGGTCGTCTTCGTCGAGCCCTGCAGGTAGTCGCCCGTGCCCACGACACAGGTGTAGCCGTAGCCGTCGGCCCGGCCCGCCAGCGCCACTGCCACCGTCTCGTCACCGTCGACGACGAGGCTCTGGGAGTACGGTGCTGCACAGCCGCCCGCGGTCACGGACAGGGTGTAGGTGCCCTCGGGAACGTCGGGCACGGAGAAGGTGCCGTCCGCCCCGGTGGTCGCCTGCGGCAGTGCCGAGGCGAGGGTCACCGTCGCTCCGGCCACCGGAGCACCGTTGCCCTGGAGGGTCACCGTGCCGGAGACCGTGTGCCGGGCCGCTGCCACCAGCTCCACGTCGACGGTGGCCGTTGCGCCGGCCGTCACGGTGGCGTTCCGCGTCGCAGTGACGTAGCCGAACGCGCGGACGGTGATGGTGTAGGCACCCGCGGACACCGCGGCGTCGTACGTGCCGTCGGCACCGGTCGTGACGGAGCGCGGGGTCGGACCCGCGATCTCGACCGTGGCGCCTGCGACCGGGCTGCCG
The DNA here is from genome assembly GCA_963754395.1 of uncultured Actinomycetota bacterium. Lineage (GTDB taxonomy): Bacteria > Actinomycetota > Actinomycetes > Actinomycetales > Dermatophilaceae > Intrasporangium. The sequence goes on from CAVWGJ010000028.1 coordinate 405,021, forward strand.
CCAGCCGTGACGGTGCCGGCCACGTGACCGACGTCGCCTCGCGGTGTGGACTGGTACAGCGCGAAGGCGTCGAGCTTGCCTTCGCCCCACACATTGTTGTCGTCCGCCGTGCCGCCACAGGTGAGGTCGCTGGTGTCCACAGCGGTCTCGTCGAGCAGCGCGCGGGTGGCGGTGATGTCGCGCTCGAGCGAGGGTGCAGCACTCCAGGCGAGAGCCACTGCGCCTGCGACGTGTGGCGATGCCATCGACGTGCCGCTGATGTTGCCGTAGCCGCCACCGGGCAGTGACGATCGCACTGCCACCCCGGGAGCGGCGATGTTGGGCTTGGTCTCGCCATCCTGACCGGGACCACGCGCCGAGAAGCTCGCGATGTTGCCGGTCGAGTCATAGGCGCCGGCCGAGTAGTTGATGGTGCGCGAGCCGGGCGAGCCACTCGTCTGGCAGTTTGGGCCGCTGTTGCCGTTGGACCACTGACCCCAGATGCCGGAGGCTGCCCAGGCGAGCTGGATGTCCTCCAGGAACGGGGCGGTGGACGGGGTGCGCGACCCCCACGAGTTGTTGATGATGTGCGGGCGCTTCGACACGTCGGGCGCGGAGCCGTCGAGGCGGGTCGGCGCGAGCATCCACTGACTGGCGTCGGCGAGGTCCGCGTCGGCGCAGGTGTGACAGCCGTTGGCCTCGATCCACCGAGCGCCGGGGGCGACACCGATCTGGTTGGCACCGTCGGCACCGACCATGGTGCCCATCGTGTGCGTCCCGTGACCATCGGAGTCACAGGGGTCGCCTGCCGCGTTGCAGTTACCGGCCACGTCGAAGAAGTTGTAGTTGTTGTCCAGCGTTCCGTCCGGCAGCAGGCCGCGGTACTTCGACCGAAGCGCCGGGTGGTTGACGTCCGTGCCACTGTCGATGCTGGCGACGACGATCCCCTCACCGGTGGTGCCGGCTCCCCAGACGTCGTCGGCGTTGATCGCGGCGATGCCCCACTCGACGGCGTTGGGAGCCATGCCGCTCTTGTCAGGCTTCACCTCGACGGGCTTGATCAGCTCGAGGACTGTCGTCTCGACGATCTGCTTCACCTCGGGCTTCGCTGCCAGCGAGGTGGCGAGGCTCAGCGTTCCGCCGCGTACGAGCACTGCGTTGGTGATCCAGTAGGGCGTGAAGTCGGCGTTCGCCGCCTTGAGCTGCGCGACGACTCCGGCCTGCGAGCTCTGCGCATGCTTGCGCAGCGTGTCGTAGACAGCCTGGCCGCGCTGGTCCCAGTCCTTGATGGCGCTGGCCTTGGACAGGTCTGCCCGGTCTGCGAGGCGAACCCAGAAGTCAGCGGTCTTGTTGGTCGTCAGCTCCTTCTCGGCCGCTGCCGTGAACTTCGTGGTCGGATCCGATGGGGCTGCTTGGGCTGCTTGGGCCGAAGGTGCGACCAGCCCTGCCATGGCGATCAAGGTGGCGACCGCGGCTATGACGGCCAGGAGCGGTCTCCTGATCCGCGCTGAGCGTTCTCGTGCTCTCATGTGTCCTCCGTGGTGAGGGTGTCCCGCCGTCGGGTGGCGAGATACACGGGAGCCCTCAGGGGTCTGAGGGTGCTCCCTACGCTGGCCGGTGGACGCGACCCCAACAAGGACGGCCGACGGGCAGTCCTTGGGCAGGAAATGGTCAGGAATGGGTCAAATCTCACCATTTCCTGTGGACACCCTGTGACGCCGAACGGTAGGCAGGGTGTTGGGCGTCCTGCAGTCGACAGAGGGGCATCGACATGCTGAACAACGCGGCAGATCCGGGACTGGTGCTCTGTGTGGGCCTGTCCCTCAACGAGATTGCAGGCGTCGCACGCCTGCTGCAGGATCGAGCCGTCGTCCTCGGCGCCGTCGATGTCGAGGCTGCCCGGACGCTCCTCGAGCCTGCCGCTGGCAGCGCCGCCGTCACGGCGACGAGCCTGCAACCCCAACGATCGGACAGCCGACCGATCGATCCGGCCGCCCTGACCGTCGGGGCGCTCCGGATCGACATCCGGGCTCGCGAGGTTGCGCTGAAGGGCAGGCCAGTCCACCTGTCGGCTCGCGAGTTCGACCTCCTGACCCTGCTCGCGTCGGACATCGGCCGGGTGTGGTCCTTCTCGACGCTCAGCCGACAGGTCTGGGGCAGCGACTTCGCCGGCGACCGCGAGCGGCTCACCTCAACCGTCAAGCGGCTCCGCAAGCGCCTCGGCACCCTGGCTGGCTGCGAGGTCCGGTCCGTCCATGGGGTCGGCTACCGCCTGAGCATCGCGCCCGCCGCGCCTTGAGTGCCGCGGACTCACCTGAGCCACAGTGAATCTGCCGTATGCCGCTGAGTGCGTCCCAGCCCCACGCCGAGTGCGCGGCGACGACTGACACTCGACGAAGAGGTCCGCCTCCACACCATCGAGTGTGCAGTTCGCGCGGGTGCGGCCCACCGATGGGAGCAGCAGCGACACTCTCGGGGTCAGCGGCGGGTTAGCGGCGGGTTAGCGGGCTGACATCTACCCAAGGTCGACGCCAACGGGAGAACCCCGTGGTTCTCGCTCTGGGCGCTACTCCGGGTAGAGGTCGTAGCGAGACCCCCGCGGTTGCCGGCTTGAGCTCCTCCCGCCGAGACCGTCGTTGGACGCGTCGTAGGTTGGCGGCCTCTACTGCACACTCGACGAATGGGGGTGACTGCGCTCAACAGGTTTGTCGGCCCCCTGAAGCTGGCCGGACGAAGACGACCCAACTCGAGGCATGTTCACTGCGTGAGGGTGAGCCGGTGCTCAGCTGGTCACTCGCGCCTCGTCGTGGGCTGCTTGCCCCGAAGGACGGGCGAAGAGGAACCACGAGATGACGGCACTGGCCAGGGCGATGCCGGCAGCCACGGCGTATCCGCGACGGAAGCCGGCCACACCGCCGGCGGTCAGGCTGGCCGCCGCGACCCCGGACATCACCGCCGCCCCGAGAGAGGCGCCGAGCTCGTGGAACGTGCTGAGCAGGCCTGAGGCAACACCCGCCTGATGGTGTTCGACGGACCCCAGAGCCGTGGCGGACGCGACGACGAACAAGGCCCCCAGCCCCGCGGAGGCGAGGCTGACGGCGATCACCGTGGTGGCCGTGCTTCCTGCAGCCGCCGCGGCGAGCAGGCCCGCGGCGGCGATGATCAGACCGGAAACTGCCAGCGATCGCGCACCCAGTCGACCGATGGTCCGACCGGCCAGCTGCGCGCCGGTCATCGTCGCGACGGCCACGGGCAGGAACAGCAGCCCAGTCGTCAGTGGCCCGTGTCCCGCAGCCTCCTGCAGGAAGAAGCTCCCGAGGAAGAAGACGGCAACCATGATCGCTGTCCCCACGAAGAGGAGGAACGCTCCGGCGAGCACCGGCGGGCGGGCCACGAGCCTCGGGTCGACCAAGGGGTGCGTGGCCCGGTTCAGCCAGAAGGCCAGGCCCAGGAACAGCACGAGGCTGAGGGCAAGCAGCGCGAGCAGCCGCGGCGAGGTCCAACCGCTGTCACCTGCATCGATGAACGCATAGATGAGCAGCCCGGACGCCGCCGTCACGAGAGCAGCCCCAACAAGGTCGAGGTGCCCGCCCGTCGCGGGGGCGGGCATCGGCGGCAGCACCCGCGGCAGGGCCACCAGGACCACCGCTCCGACGGGCAGATTGACGAGGAACACCCACTCCCAGCCGGGGCCGGCGGTGATGAGCCCTCCGAGCAGCACCCCGAGTGCTGCGCCGACTCCACCGAGAGCCGACCAGATGCCCAGGGCCCGGTTCCGCTCCTCACCGTCGAAGAGCCGCACGACGAGAGAGAGCGCGGCGGGTGACATCAGCGCCGCCCCCAACCCCTGGCCGACCCGGGCCGCGATGATCATGCCTGGTCCCGTCGCCAGTCCGGCGACGAGGGAGGCAAGGGTGAACAGACTCAGCCCGGTGAGCACGATCCGTCGAGGACCGACGAGGTCGGCGAGGCGTCCGCCGGTCAGCATCAGGCCTCCGAAGGCCAGGGTGTAGGCGCTCATCACCCAGGTCAGGGCATCGCGGCTCATGCCCAGCTCCGCACCGAGCTGCGGCATCGCGACGGCCACGACGGTGACGTCGAGGATGAGCATGAGATTGGCCACGGCGAGCAGGCCGAGGGCTCGCCATCGCAGCGGGTGAGGGGAAGTCGCTGGGGTGTCGAGGGTTTCGTTCGTCGTTGACATGCCTGGCTCCATAACTTGAACTCTGGTGTTCAAGTTGCAACGTAAGGAACGTGTACACTTCTGTTCAACTTGTTTTCTGAGGAGATTCCCGGCCATGACTGACGCAGCGGCCGAACAGGCGCCGACCCGTCGGGCGGACGCGGTGCGCAACCGCGCCGCGATCCTCGACGCGGCTACGGAGTGCCTGGCTCGCGACCCCGACGTGAGCATCAAGGACATCGCACGGGCCGCGGGAGTGGGCCGCGTGACGTTGTACGGGCACTACGAGTCACGGGCCGCACTGATCGAGGCGGTGGTTGATCGGGCGATCCGCCAGACGGATGCCGACCTGCGCGAGGTGGACCTCTCTGGCGATGTGCGAAACGCGATGGCCCGCCTCATCTCGGTGACGTGGGACCTGACCCATCGCTTCGGCGCGCTCGTCGTCGCGGCCCAGCGAGACCTTCCATCAGAGACGTTCCGCGCGCTCCACGAGGCGCCCGCGGCCCGGGTCGAGAAGCTGCTGATGAAGGGCCGGAAGCGCGGCGCCTTCCGGACGGACGCGCCTGTCTCGTGGCAGGTGATGGCGATGCAGAGCCTGCTCCACGGCGCAGTCGATGCCGTCTACCGCGGAGAGCTCCAGGGCGACCAGGCGCGTGAGCTCGTCACCTCGACGGTGCTGGCCTTGCTCGAGCCGCCCCGCCGGGCAAACTCAGCCGAAGCGTGAGGGCGCGTTCCGCGCGCGAGCGAGCTCAGCGGCATACGGCCACAGTGATTGTCGTATGCCGCTGAGCCGGCTTCGCGTCACGCGTGGCCACACACGGGCGGCTAGGTTGGATGCATGCTCATCGCCGAGGACCTGTTGCTGCTGCTGACGAACGACGACACCGGCAAGCTGGCAAAGTCGGGCACCGAAGTGGACGTGGCGCTCGGCGGCGCGTTGCTCGTCGACCTGACCCTCATGGGGCGCGTCGATGTCGGGGGCCCGAGCGAGCCGGTGCGCGAGGGGCGACTGGTCGTCAGGGATCCCGCCCCCACCGGTGACGCCGTGCTCGACGAGGCCCTCGCGACCATCGGCGAGAAGGAGGGCAAGAAGCCCAAGAGCGTCGTGGCGCGACTGGGCAAGGGGGTGCGGGCCACGCTCTATGGGCGCCTCGTCGAGGATGGTGTCGTTCGTGCGGAGAAGGGTCGGATCCTCGGCATCTTCCCGACCGACCGGTGGCCGGCAGAGAACGCCAACCACGAGATGTCGGTCCGGGCCGGAATCGCTTCGGCCCTCCGCGACGGCAGGACGTCGGATGCGAGGACTGGTGCGCTCACCTCGCTCCTGCTCGCGCTGAGGGCGGTGCACAAGGTCATGGAACCGTCCTCGGTCGGGCTGTCCAAGCAGGAGCTCAAGGAGAGCGCCAAGCGGATCGCCGAGGGTGACTGGGCGGCAAAGGCGGTCCGGCAGGCCATCGACAGCACGAACGCTGCCATCATCGCAGCCAGCTCCTCCGCCGCGGCGTCCCATGGCGGTGGCGGCGGCGGTTCCTGACCGAGCACGGTGTCGGATCGGGGCGGTGGCGTTCGTCGTAGGAGTGAGTGGCCGCCCGGACGGGCGCCCCAGGACCACAGGAGTTGACCCGCGATGCAGTACTTCGTTTCCGTGATTTACGACAGGACCAATTCGGCCACGTCCGACGAGATGGCGGCCATCGACGAGTTCAACCGCGGGCTCCAGGCCGAGGGGCATTGGGTCTTCGCCGGCGGGTTGGCGGCGCCGAGCTCAGCGACCGTCATCGACAACCGCGGCGGGGAGGCAATGTTCACCGACGGGCCGTTCCTGGAGTCGAAGGAATACCTTGCCGGCTTCTGGATCATGGAGGCGCCCGACCTCGACGTGGCGCTCAAGCTCGCGGCGGCGGGGTCGAAGGCCTGTAATCGGAAGGTCGAGGTGCGACCGTTCCTGTGAGCGTGGCCGACGTCGGGGAGGCGATCACGAGGGCGCACCACGAGGAATGGGCCCGGGTGGTCGCGACCCTGGCGCGGCGTTTCGGCGACCTCGACATCGCCGAAGAAGCGGCCGCTGAGGCGTTCGCGGTCGCGGTCCAGCGGTGGCCGTCTGGCGGCGTACCCCCGAACCCCGGCGCCTGGCTGACCACCACCGCCAACCACAAGGCCATCGACCGGATCCGGCGCGAGAAGAAGCGCGACGACAAGCAGTGGGAGGCTCGGATGCTGTCCGAAGACGGCCCACCTGAGCCTCTTGGAGCCATCGACGACGAGCGGCTCCGGCTGATCTTCACCTGCTGTCACCCGGCGCTCGCGATGGAGGCCCGCGTGGCGCTGACGTTGCGCATGGTCGGCGGGCTCAGCGTCGCCGAGATAGCCCGCGCCTTTCTCGCGCAGGAGAGCACCGTGGGGCAGCGGATCACCCGCGCGAAGGCCAAGATCAAGGCGGCCCGCATTCCCTATCGGGTGCCGTCCGCGGAGGACCTCCCTGTACGGGTGTCCGGCGCGCTCGCCGTCCTCTTCCTCGTGTTCAACGAGGGCTACCTCGCGACGGGGCCGGACACCGATCCTGTCCGTCACGAGCTGACGGCTGAGGCGATCCGGCTGACGCGACTGATCCGTGCGCTGCTGCCCGAGGACGGTGAGGTGGCCGGTCTCCTGGCGCTGATGCTCCTGACCGAGGCCCGCCGGACCGCCCGCATCTCGGCGAGCGGCGAGCTCGTTCCCCTCGCGGAGCAGGATCGTGGGGCCTGGGACGCGGGTCTCGTCGCCGAGGGTCTTGGGCTCGTTCGTGAGCGCCTGGCCACGGGGGTGGCTCCGGGCCGGTACCAGATCCTCGCGGCGATCAATGCGGTGCACACCTCCGCCCGCGACGTTCGCGACACCGACTGGTCGCAGATCGCCGCGCTCTACGACCAGCTCGTCCGCCTCGACTCCTCGCCGATCGTCGCCCTCAACCGGGCCATCGCGGTCGGCGAGCTCGACGGTCCGGAGGTGGCCCTGGCGGTGGTCGACGATCTCGGGGACAGCTTGGCCGGGTATCACGCCTACCATGCGACACGCGCCGATCTGCTCCGACGGCTGGGCCGCAGCCAGGAGTCACGCGCGGCGTACGACAAGGCCATCGAGCTGGCGGGCAACACCGCCGAGACGGCCTACCTGACGCGCCGCCGCGACCAGCTTCGGTAGCGGCGGTGATCTCTCGGAGTGGCCTTGGGGGAGCACCATGCCGTATGTCGGATTTACCCTGACCGTCCCCAACCCGAACCGAGAAGGATCACCATGCCCCAGTCGCGTTGACGCCGTGAGTCTCGAGGGTCGTCATCCGGATCCACGGCGGGGGGCGCGTGCGATCGTGCTGATGACAGCGCGGATCGGAACCACCACCGATGCACAACGCGAAGTGCTTGCCGCTGACGGGCGCCCCACAGACGAGGTCCGAACCATCTTGCTCGCACGGCCTGTCCGGCACCCCAGCCCCGGAGTTTCGTCGTCACGGCGGACCGAACCGCTCCCAGAGTTGGCCACGGAGGGGGCCCTCCACACGCTTGACGTCGAACATGCCGCCGCTGTCGTAGTCGCTCTCGAACTTCCCTTGCTCCAACTCAGCAACGGTGTACCACTCGGGTCCGTAGTCCTCCTCGGGCGGACCCTGCCGGCCGTCGAGCCAACAGACCCTGCACCACAGCCACTCATGACGTTTGCGGCTGAACGGCCAGTAGCGGAAGTGCGTCACCTGGGTGACGAGATGCGCCACGACCCTGCCATTGCGGCTCAGCTCCCACACGGCGTCACGGTAGGGATCCAGCCTCGGATCGTGCGGCCAAGATTCGTCGACTGGCATGGGGCCAGATCTACAGCACCCGAACACTGCGCGGTGTGATCACGGAAGCGCCGATTCGAATGCGGATCCTGGGGCAGCATCGTCGAAACTGGGTCATCCAGGTCGTTGTGTGGGTGCAGGGACCGTAACGCATCGGTCCAACAGGTCGCATCCCGCTGCGATGAGAAGCGGGCGTCGCGCCTCTGGGATAGGAGTCCAAACATGACCAGACCGTTTCGATTCGGGGTCGTTGCCCCCGTGCTGACCGACCTGCCCACGTGGCGGGACCGGGTGCGCCGCATCGCCGATAGTGGCTATTCGACGTTGCTGATGCCCGACGTGCCGCTATGGCAGCCTGCGCCGGCCCCCACTCTCGCTCTTGCAGCGGCCCAGGCAGACCTGCGGGTCGGCACCTGGGTGTACGCCTCCCCGCTGCGCCCGGCCTGGAGCACCGCGTGGGAAGCGCACTCGCTGTCGGTGCTCACGGAGGGTCGGTTCGAGATGGGCATCGGCACTGGCCGGCCGGGAATTGAGGACGAGCTGCGCGAGCGGGGGATGCCGGTGTTGCCACCGAGCGAACGGCTGGCCCAGGTGCGGGAGACCGTGGCGGCGTTACGAGAGCTGGACGGCACCGACGTTCACACGCCGGTGGTCATGGCCGTTCGTGGACCTAAGGCCCGAGCGCTGGCCGTCGATGTCGCCGACACGGTCACCTTCGCCATGTTTCCGAGTGACACTCGTGCGGACATCGCCGGGATGGCACGCGCCTTCCGCGCCGAGCGTGACATCGAGCTCGCGCTCCACGTCCCGGTTGTTGGCGACGCAGTCGCGCCGTTCATGGCGTCCGCGCGGGACACCGATCCGGCAGCATTGCGGGAGGCGGACTCGCTGGCCATTCTTCCGGACGATCCAGCGGCCGCCGCTGAGGAGATCCAACGACGGCGCGAGGAGATCGGCTACTCGTACTTCGTCTTTGGCGCTGATTTCGCCGACGTGTTGGCGCCGGTGGTGGCCAAGCTGGCCGGCCAGTAGGCCGAGCGATCATTTCCTCGACATCGTGTCGGATTCGTCTGTCACCGTTCGTGGAGCAATTGAACGCGGACCAACAGGGTCCGCCAGAACATAAGGAGCAGTCGTGGCCGAGTACCTCCTGTACTTCAACCAGCAATGGGTCGGGGACCACACCGCGGAGTGGTTCCGCGAGCGGGGACCGTTGGCCATGGCGGTGGTGAACGAGATGAAGGCCGCTGGGGTGTACGTCTTCGCCGGGGGGCTGGAGGAGGAGGACGGCCCGGTCTACAGCGCCGACCCCACCAGTGGCTCCGTGATGATCACCGACGGACCCTATGTAGAGACCAAGGAGTTCCTGGGCGGGTTCGCTGTGGTGGACGTGCCCGACGACGAGGCCGCCACGATGTGGGCGGGCAAGATCGCGGAGGCATGCGGCTGGCCCCATGAGGTTCGCCGCTTCAAGCCGCAGCCGCAAACCGAGTAGCCCATTGCCGTATGCCGCTGAGCCGGCTTCCAGCGCGTCCTCAGCATCCGATTCCGCTTGGTTCCCAAGCGGAATCGGGGCCCTCGGCTCCACTTTCCGCCCGTGCTCGTGCTCTGGTTACCTTCCCTCTGAGGCATCAAGACTGTCAACGCGGAGGACTTTTGAGACCCGAAGAGCACCGACGGACGAATCTGAGACGCGTCGGCAGCGGCTTCTGCGAGCCAGAGGCCACACCGAACCCGTGGCGGGCAACGGCGTCACTTCGGCCCAGATAGGGCGTGTCGACAAGCTGCTTGGGTCCACCATCGGCGAGGGGAGGTGCACGGCAGGGATGCGTGGTGATATCGTTGGATATCGGGAGGTGATCGTGATGGCTGACGTGCTGATCCGTGACGTGCCCGAGGCGGTGTTGGCCGCGGTTGATGCTCACGCGTCCCGTCTGGGACTGTCGCGGGTGGAGTACATCCGTCGACGTCTCGCGGCAGACGCAGCGACCTCCGGCGCCTCGGTGACCAAGGATGACCTGCGGTCCTTCGCGGACAAGGTGTCGGACCTCGCGGATCCCGAGGTGATGGGCGCGGCGTGGCAGTGACCGAGTGGTTGGTCGACAAGTCCGCCTTGGTGCGTCTGGCCGAGACTCCCGATGCTGCGCTCTGGGCGGAGCGGATCGAACGGGGACTGGTGCGGATCACCACGGTGACTCGGCTGGAGGTCGGCTACTCCGCGCGCAGTGGTGAGGACGCCCGCTCGCTGTTCACCAGCCCACCGGTCTCGGTGATGCCCGTGGAGTACCTGACCCCGGCGGTCGAAGACCGGGCGGTTGAGGTGCAGCTGCTGCTGGCGGGCCAGGGTCAGCACCGCGCACCGTCCATCCCGGACATCCTCATCGCCGCAACTGGCGAGCTGGCCGGGTTGACTGTCCTGCATGTGGACAAGGACTTCGAGCTGATCGCGAGCATCACCGGCCAGCCCACCGAGCGTCTCCGCGTTTGAGGGCGAGCGCGCTCCGACGCAGCACTTCGCCGCGAGTCGTCCATGCCTACGGTGCGGCTGACGACGATCCTGCAACGGTTCGTTCCGTCGAGCAGTCGAGATCCCCCAAGACCTAACGTCGACGCCATGCGTTGTCCGATGGTTGTGTCGCTTGCCGTCGCCGGGGCGGCGCTGCTCACCAGCTGTACCGTCCCGGTGGCGGCACTGGCAGGCGTCGGTGTCGACGCCGACGGCAACCTGGTCGGCTATCTGCGCGTCTGCGACGAGAGCATCGATGGCGCCACCCTGAATTACGACACCAGCTCGGATGGCGCCACGGTTCCCACATTCGTCGACGTCGGCCATTGGGAGGCGCAGCCGCCAGTCACCGCAACCGCCACCTGGTCGCTCAGCGCCCCGGATGGCGGGTGGACCTCGTCGACGCCGGTGGAGTCGTTGGTGCCGGGCCGGGAGTACACCCTGTACGGCTGGACCAGGGACAACACGGTGTCGGCGAGCGGGGTGACTTTCACACTGGCCGACGTCGCGGCCCTGCAGCCGGGGCAGGTGTTGCACTGGTCAGGCAGCTCGGGTGGGACATCCGAACGGGAGGAGAATGAGGTGAGTTCCCGGACCGACTTTGAGGTGAATGCCTGCCGAATCATCGGCTCCTGACGGGCCTTGCCACAGGCAGGATCGGTTCACTCCGCCGGTGACGCAGCCGGTGCGTTACTCCGCCACGGGTCTGCTGGCCATGGCATCCGGAGCTGCCTGTGAGCGCTCTCGCTGCCTAGTCATCCAGGGGGAGATTGAGGGCTTGCCGAAGTTCCAGAAGGGCTCGCCGTTGACGCGTACCCGCAATCAGTACGCTCGGAAGGCTCTCGATGGCCGAGTTCGAGGGGTCCCACCTGTCCTTCGTCGATGTCAACCGGACCAGCAGGCTCGGGATGGGTGACCCCCAACCCAACCAACCCGTAAAGACCAAGTCGGACCACGTGATGTGCTCGTCGAAGTCGACCTCCGCGATGCGTTCGAGTGGAACTTGCTTCCGGATCGAGCCGCCGCGCCAAGCCGTCAGTGAGCCGTCCGCCACCCGGTAGGTCACGCGTCCGGGAACCAGGTACCAACTCACCGACACGGCCGTCCCGAGCGTGACCCCGCAAAGCAGCCCCAGGGCAAGAGGACCGCCAAGGATGAACCACGGTGACTCGCCCTCCACTGCCATGAGCACGCCAACGGCAAGCCCAACTGCGGCTCCGACCCCCGCCAGCTTCGCCATCGCTAGGGGCGCCAACCGGCGATCGGCTCGGATTATCACGGGGTGATTGTGACCCGTCCGCCACCGTGCAGGCGAGGGACGAGTCACCGCTCATACCGTGCAGCGCGCTGTTGGCCGCACGTCCCCAGACTCTGCGGCGCGGGTAGTTGTCGGCGTCGCTGCTTGGCCGCACTACCGTGCTCTCGTGACCAGACGGCGATATCGACGCAGCCCCCCCGGAGCTCCGCGAAGACAAGGCCCGGCTGCGCAAATGACACGTCCCGCCGGTACACAGGTCTTCGTTCAGCCGTGGGCGCGCGCTGGAGCCGTACTGGTGTGGCTGGGCCTTGGTCTGATCCCCCTCGGCTACGACGTCTTCGACGTTCTCCCCACGCCGCACTTCCTCGATGGGCGGATGCCCGATGCCGCGCTCCTCACCGGGGTGTACGCGGCCCTCTCGTACCTGGTCTTCCAAGCGGCCGTGCGGCCCAAGGTCACGGTGCATGAAGACCCGTGGACCCTCACGGTCGTGGGGCCGGCCTTCACCACAGAGGTCTCGCTCGATGCAGTCGACGCCATCCGGATCCAGCCCGGACCGCTGATCGTTGCCGCTCACGGCAAGGACATCCCGGTCTACTGCCTCATGTCTCCCAACATCCCCGTCCCTCGCTTCTGGAGCCACCACCACGAACGGCTCAAGGACTACGTCACCCTCCTGAAACACTCCCGCCCGACGTCGCCGAGCACCGCGATCGCGGGCACCCGCCGCCGGCCAACACGCCCCCACCCGGCACAACTGACGATGCTGGCGATCCACATCACCTACCTCACGTACGGCGCGTGGGCCACTCAGACCTGACCGCGGCCATGCCTCGATTCCCCTACCGGACTTGCCCCGACTCACCCGTCTCCGGAGTGCGTCACTTCGCCGCGATGTGGGCAAGTTGCTCAAGTCGGCAGTGGCGGCCAGTCCTCGTTGGCTGCGAGCTCACGCTGGGGATCCAGGAACGGCGATGGCTGGCTCCCGCTTCGACGCTGCGTGATTGTCAACTGATGCCGGTGGTCAGGCCGCTCGGGTGAGGCGCTGGTCGGAGCGAGTGGACTCGCGCAGGTGCCGCGGAGGCGCAGTCCAGAGGAGCCGTGGGATGTTGTCCATGCCCCAAAAGCCGTTCACTCGATCGGCACCCTCATCGTCGTCAGCCGGCAAGCAGCTCACGCCTGGGTGCGCAGGTAGCGCCCGAAGTGCGGCACCGTGAACGCGATCTGCCCTCGCTCGCCGGAGTAGATCAGTCCCTTCTTTATCAGCGCATCCCTTGCGGGAGAAAGGGATTGGGGCTTTCGCCTGAGGATGTCAGCCACGGCTGAGGTCGCGACGGCGTCCATCTCGTTGACGATGCCGTATGCCGCTGAGCTCGCTCCCAGCCCGTCGTGACCTGAGTCGCCGGGCTGGATGCCGCTCGACCGGACCAGGGCGGCGTCGGCCATCGCCCTCAGGTACTCGCGCTCGGCGGGCGTCGCACGCTCGAAACGTGACCCGAAGAACCCGACGGCCAGCTCCGACTCGGCTTCCGGCGCTGCGACACGGATGTCCTCGGCCGAAATGGGAGACGTGGGGGCGACGTCCCACACGACCTTGCCGTAGGCCTGGATGAAGTACGGGTAGCCGGCCGTGACGGCGTACATCGCCTCGAGCGCTTCGGGAGCGAACGCGCACCCCTCGTCGGCGGCCGGGCCGACCAGAGCCTGGTCCGCGGCCTCACGAGGGAGGCGGTCAATGCGTTGGTAGCGAAACAGCCTCTCGGAGTAGGACTTCGATGCGGAGAGAACCGCCGGCAGATGAGGCAGTCCGGCGCCGACGACGATGACGGGCAGGCCCGACTGCGAGATCTCATGGCAAGCGGCGCAGAGCGCGGAGACGTCCTCGGGGTCGAGGTCCTGCATCTCGTCGATGAAGAAGGCAACCCCCTTGCCGACATCTGCGGCGAGCCCGCCGATGTCGGTGAAGAGCTCGACGAGGTCGATCTCGATGTCTCCGGAGTCCGCGCGGCCGGCAACGGCCGGCACGTCGATGCCCGGCTGCCACTTGTCCCGCAGCTTGGCCCCCGTCGGCGCCTCACGGAGCGCGAACGACTTGATGATGCCGAGCACCTGGTCGACCTGGTCGCCGCGCGGGTGGCCCAGCTCGCGGACTGCCTGGTGGGCGGCGGCCGCAAGCGGCCGACGCAGCCGCTGCTCGGGCCTCGCCTCGAACTTGCCCGTGCCCCAGTCAGCCCGCACCGCCGACGACCGCAGGGCGTTGAGCAGGACCGTCTTGCCGACGCCGCGTAGACCGGTCAGGACGATCGACCGCTCCGACCGGCCCCGCGAGATCCGCTCCAGGACGACGTCGAAGGTCCGCAGCTGCTCGTCACGCCCAGCCAGCTCGGGCGGGCGCTGCCCCGCACCCGGCGCGTACGGGTTGGTGATGGGGTCCACGATCGGAGGCTATATGCGCGTCTAGCGAAAACCTGAGACATTCGCATACGTGCCAATTCGTGTCGCTTTTCACTCGACCACCCACGAAGCGCGGCGGCGCGCGAAAAGCGAGCCCAGCGGCATACGGCATCATCTTGGGCAGAAAACGCCGTTCCGCACGGTCAGGGGTGGTCATGCGGAACGGCGCGAAGCAACAATAACGTGCTTTCTCAGCGCGACGTCAACGGATCTGGGAAACTTCCACGCGCGTGTCGGGCGAGGCGATGGCCTCCTGTTCCTGCACGAGGAGCATCTCCTCGCTCCCCGCGGCGTGGGTCCGCTCCAGGATCGTGTACATCGTGGCCGCGGTGCGAGCGAGTCCAAGCCTGGGCCCATCGGTCAGGTAGTGCGCGAGGAAGAGCGCTGAGACGACGTCGCCCCCGCCCTTGAACGTCATCGGGAGGAGCGGAGTCGTCACCACCCAGGCGCCGTCGGAGGTCACGCACGTCATCTGGATCGAGCCCTCAGGAGTGTCTCGCGTGAGCGTCGACGTGACGACGACGACCTCGGGTCCGAGGCCCCGCAGCTCCTCGGCGGCCTCGACCACCTCCTGCTCTGTCCCCAGCGTGCGCCCCACGAGGAACTCGAGCTCGAACTGGTTCGGCGTGATGATGTCGGCCCGCGGCACCACCTCGTCGCGCAGGAACTCCGGAATCCCCGGGCGGACGAAGAAACCTCGCCCGACGTCGCCCATGACCGGATCGCAGCAGTAGAGCGCAGCGGGGTTCGCCGCCTTGACCCGGGTCACCGCGTCGAGGATGACCTCGCCCACGGCCTCGGCACCCTGGTAGCCCGAGAGGACCGCATCGATGTGCGGGAAAGCGCCTCGCTCCTCGATGCCCTGGATGACCTCGGCGATCTCGGTCGGGGCGATGAGCGGCCCCCGGCTCGATCCGTAGCCCGTGTGGTTGGAGAACGTCACCGTCAACACCGGGTAGACCTCGTGTCCCAGGCGCTGCAGCGGGAACACCGCCGCCGAGTTGCCGGCATGACCGTAGGCGACGTGGGACTGGATCGACAGGATCTTCACCCCCGAAACGATAACGGCTTGCAAAGCGCCTCTTGTTCTACTAGAACTAGAACTATGCTTTTCAGTGTCGATCCCGCCTCGAGCGCCCCGCTCCACGAGCAGGTGGCCGCCTCCGTGCGCCGGGAGATGGCCGCCGGGCGGCTCGTCCGGGGTGAGCGCCTTCCTTCCGCCAAGGAGGCCGCGAGCCTGCTCGACATCAATCTGCACACCGTCCTACGGGCCTACCAGACCCTGCGCGACGAGGGCCTCATTGACCTGCGCCGCGGACGGGGCGCGGTGGTGACCGCTACTGACCCCACGGGCCAGGCGCGCCTCCACACGCTCGTCGCGGAGCTCGTCACTGAGGCCCGACGCGTGGGAGCGACCCGCGCCGACCTGACCCGACTCATCGAGAGCGAGTTCTGACATGACCGAAACGCAGCCCCGGACCGGCACCCGGCCCCTCGACCCACGACCGACGCGGGCGCTCATCGTGAGCGCCTTCGTCGGGCCGGTGATCGCGTCTGCCGGGGTCGTTGCGCTCGTGGCCGCCCGCGACGATCTGCCGGCGCGCATCGCCGTGCACTGGGGAGTGGACGGCGCGCCAGACCGGTTCCTCGGTTTCACCGGCACCGCCGTGACGGCAGGACTGGCCACCGCCCTGGTGCCCTTGGCCCTCGTCGCCCTCGGTAGGTTCATGCACCGGTCAGCTCGAGGCTTGGCCGCGGCGCTGGCCGGCGGGATCGCGGTTCTCCTGGGCGCGGTCACCTTCGGGAGCGCTCTGGCCCAACGCGGCAGCAGCAGTGCCACGTCCGGCTTCCCGGGGTGGGGGTGGCTCATCGCGGCGCTCGTGGGTGCAGTCCTCGTCGGGACCGCTCTCGCGCGCTGGGGCCGATCCGACGAGGCGGTGCGCCCGGGTCCACGAGGGCCCCTGCCGGCGGAAGCCGCACGCCTCGAGGTCAGCACCACGACCCGGCTCGCCTGGGTCGGTCGGACCGCCCTTCCGAGCCGCGGGGTCCTCATTGTCTCGGTCCTCGGCCTGCTGGCCGTGGTCTGGGTCGCCATGAGCGGTGTGCCATGGGTCCTCGTCATCGTCCCCGCCCTCGGGGTCCTGCTGGTGGGAACGTCGGCGGCGCGGGTCGTCATCGACCAGTCCGGACTGCGGGTGACCAGTCTCGGCCTGACCTGGTTGACGGTGGCCCTCGACCACATCGACCACGCGTCGGTTGGCACCGTGTCACCCATGCGTGAGTTCGGCGGGTGGGGCTCCCGCGTGGCGATCGACGGTCGGCGTGGCTACGTGACCCGCGCGGGCGAGGCGCTCGTCATCCGCCGGATCGGCCAGTCGGACGTCGTCGTCACGATCGACGGGGGCGACGAGGCAGCCGCGGTCCTCAACACGCTCGCCCTGCGGGTGGGCTGAGGCCACGTCGCGCTCGGACCCGCCGCGTCAGAAGTCGGCGTAGCCGGCGATCCGCGTGACGAGGTCGGGATCGGCGCGCAGGGCTCGACCGTCGAGGACGGTGACGAGCGCCGGTCCACGGCCTGACGACACCAGCCACAGGGCATCCGCGGTGTGGAGGTCAGCGATCGCGATGAGTTCGTAGCGGGTCTCGACGCCGTCCGCGCGTGCCGCCCCGAAGATCGCCTCGACGGTGACCGACTCGAGGATCCCCGTTGCCCCGGTCGGCGTGCTGAGCAGGGCCCCGCCTCGCGCGACGAGGAGTCCTGAGGTCGGCCCGTCGAGGGCGTAACCGTCGGTCGTCGTGAAGATGACGTCGTCCGCGCCCCGCCGCCTGGCCTCGCGAACCGCCGCAACGTTGACGGCATAGGCCAAGGTCTTGACGCCCCCGAGCAGCCACGGCGCATCGGCGAAGGCGTCCGACGGATGACCCTTGGTCAGCGTGACCGCGGTGATGGGCCGCGGGGCGCCCGCGGGGAGTGCCGGCCCCCGGTGGGCGATGGTGGCCAACGCCGTCGGCCCCGCGCCACTCCACTCACGACCGCGCGTGAGGACGAGCTTGAGGACCGCTTCCCCGGGGGTCGACCACGCGGCGAGGGCCTCCTCGACGAGCTCCCGCCACCGCGCATGGGACGGGTTGTCGATGTCCATCGCCCCGGCGGAGCGGTCAAGCCGGTCGAGGTGCTCCTCGAGGTCGACAGCCGTGGCTCGGCCGCTCTCGTCGCTGAAGACACGGAGCGAGTCGAAGCAGCCGTCGCCCCGGGTCAAGCCGAGATCGTCTGCCGAGACGACGGGTTCGTCGGGGTCGACGACACCGCGTCCGAGGACGGCGACGACGTGTGGCACCTCGGTCATGACGACAGGCTCCCATCCGGGCCGCGCCGTCGCGAACTGCACGTTCGGGTGGTGGCTGGTGCCCGTGTCAGGATGGCTGTCATGAGCATTCCGTCCGACCGCCAGATCGAGGTGCCGGTCACGACCGTCGAGCACCTCGCCAACGACGCCGTCATCGTCGACGTCCGGGAGCCGAACGAGTGGGCGGCAGGGCATGCCCCGAACGCCATCCACATCCCGCTCGGCGAACTGGCCTCGCGCCTCGACGAGCTGCCCGACACCGACGACACCGTGGCCATCGTCTGCCGCAGTGGTGGGCGGTCCTCACGCGCAGTGGCGTGGTTGACGCAGCAGGGTTTCGACGTCGCCAACGTCGAGGGCGGCATGCGCGCCTGGCAGAGCGCCGGCAAGCCGCTCGAGGGTGAGCACGGAGACCCCTTCGTCCTCTGACGGACCACCGACTTCACTTGAGCAGCTTGGACATTCGCCGATCAGCGAGCGGCTTGCCACCGGTCTGGCAGGTGGCGCAGTACTGGAGAGACGTGTCCGCGAAGCTGACCTCGCGCACGACGTCGCCGCACTCCGGGCACGCCTCGCCCGTCCGCGCATGGACCCGCATGCCGGCGCGCTTGGCGTCCTTGAGCTCCTTCGCCGGCTTGCCCGAAGCGGCCTCCACCGCACTCGACAGCGTCTCCCGCAGTGCGGCATAGAGCCGGTCGACGACGTCGGGAGCGAGGCTCCCCGCGATGGCGAAGGGGCTGACCTTCGCCACGTGCAGGATCTCGTCGCTGTAGGCGTTGCCCACGCCGGCGATGACCTCCTGGTCGCGCAACAGCCCCTTGATCTGCGTGCGGCGCCCGGCGAGCAGCTCCCGAAAGCGCTCGACCGTGAAGTCGTCCGCGAGCGGGTCGGGCCCGAGCCTCGCGATCCCGGGCACCGCGCTCGGGTCCGTGACGATGTAGGCCGCGAGCGACTTCTTCGTCCCCGCCTCCGTCAGGTCAAAGCCTGATCCGTCAGAGAGCCTGACCCGCAAGGCGATCGGCGACTTGCCGGGCCGCAGCACCGTGGCCGGCAGCTGGTCGCTCCAGCGCAGCCACCCGGCGCGCGCGAGGTGGAAGACCAGATGGGTCCCGTCGCAGTCGAGGTCGAGGAACTTCCCGTGCCGGTACACCCCGTCGATCGGCGCTCCCTCGAGGGCCTGCGGCGGGGGGTTGAACGTCTTGAGCACACTGATCGAGGCGAGCTCGACCTTCGTCACGGCGAGACCCGCCGTGCGCTCGCCCAGGAAGTCGACGAGCGCCTGCACCTCGGGCAGTTCCGGCATGCGCCCATCCTGCCAAACGAACCATGCCGGGAGGGCAGTGCGAGCCCCCGCACCATTCCCGCCGCGGCTGGGATAGTGCGGCGCTCGTCCGCCGGGAGCCGCCCTATTCCGACCGTGGCTGGGATAGTGCGGCGGCCTGCGCCACGTGGGGTCCCAGCCTGCCGCCCGCTTGGTCGAGTGTGCAGTACGCGCCGACATGAACTGCACACTCGACGGTGAGGGTCAGGGAGTGGGCGCGGGGACTGCACACTCGACGGTGAGGGCAGGGAGAGGGCGGCGCGCGGACTGCACACTCGACGGAGGGGTCAGGGGGTGGGTGGGCGCGAGGGCTGCTCCTCCGCCGCGACCGGCTCGCCGACCATGCCGGCCTGCTCGAGCAGGCGCAGCAGGCCGTGCCCGTCCGTGGCCAGCAGCGTCGGGACGGTCCGGCTGCCCCAGCCGCGCTGCGGACCCTCTGCCCGACCCACAGGATGCGATAGCACCTGCTCGGTCGGCGTGAGCTGGCGGATGCAGATGGCGCTGACCTTGTCGGGACGTGCCTCGGCGAACTCGGCATACAGCTGCGGGTCGTGCTGCCCGTCATCGCCGACGAGCAGCCACGAGATGTTCGGGAAGTCGCGAGCGAGACGGTGCAGTGAGCTGCGCTTGTGCTCCTGACCGCTGCGGAACCACCCGGTGTTGGTCGCGCCCCAGTCGGTCATGAGCAGCGGGCCCAGCGGGTAGCCGCTCTCGACGAGGAATCGCGTCAGGGTCGGGATGACGTTCCAGGCACCGGTCGACAGGTAGACGATGGGCGCACCGGGGTGGGCGGAGAGCAATCGACGGTACATCGGCGCCATGCCGGACACGGCACGCCGCGTCTTGCCGCTGCGGACGAAGGTGTTCCACGCCGCGACCATCGGCCGCGGCAGCATGGTCGTGATGACGGTGTCGTCGATGTCGCTGACGATGCCGTAGGTCACGTCGTCGCCGACGATGTAGACATCGGCGGGCACCGGGTCGGTGCCCTGAGCCGCGACGACGACCTGGCGCCACCCCGGCTCGAGGCCGTGGTCGTGGGCCACCACGTCGATGTAGCCGCCTCGGTCGGACCGCCCGTAGACCTCGCGGTCGCCGATGGTCACGACCACGGGCACCCCAGCCGCCGGAGCCGTGACGAAGACTCGCCAACCCCGGTTGTAGCGCCGTGGGGCGAGGGCACCAGTCGCGTCCTGACGCTCGGGTGGGCCGGCATGGCCGCGGCGGCCGAGCACGATCCGGGCGAACACCCGCACATAGGTGCTGGTGCCATAGCCGATGTGGGTGATGACCCGGTTGCCCCATCCCCGCCCGCGAAGGACCCGCTCGACCTGCTCGTTGAAGGCGTCCTCGATGATGGCGGCCGCGTGCGGTCGGGACATGTCGCCAAACCTACTTCACGGCTCCGCCGCGAACCTGCTTCGGCCGCAACGTACGGTGGTGGGCATGCGCCGCGGACCCTCGAGACACCGCACCATCTCGGCAGCCCTCGCTCTCGTCCTCGTGACGAGCCTCACGGCAGGCTGCTCCCTCTTCCAGTCCGACCCCGACCCGGCCGAGGCCGCGCATTCACTCGCCACCGGGCTCGCCAAGGCCGACCTCTCCGGACTCGCACTCGCGGGGAGCACTCCGGAGAAGGCAACCCAGTTCGTCACCAAGGCGTACGAGGACATGGGCAAGCTGCGTCCGGCGGTGACGGTCAAGAGCGTCGCCAACGACGAGCAGGGCACTGGCGCGACCGCGACGCTCCAGACGACCTGGGACGTCCCCGAGACGGACGAGGACTGGAGCCTACGACACCGAGGTGAGCCTGAGCCGCGTCGACGACGTCTGGCAGGTCCGGTGGAGCCCCGCGCTCGTCGCTCCGGATCTCGCGGTCGACGAGACCCTCGACCTCGCCAAGAAGTGGCCGCAGCGGGCGGACATCGTCGACCGGTCCGGGAACAAGCTCATGACCGAGCGGGAGGTGGCCTACGTCGGCATCGACAAGACCAAGGTCTCCGGCGAGGCAGCGGCACGCTCGGCGACGCAGCTCGCCGCGATCGTCGGCATCGACGGCAAGGCGTTCGCGGGGCGGGTCGCCGCGGCGGGGCAGAAAGCCTTCGTCGACGCCATCACGCTGCGCGTCTCCGATCCTGCGCTGGCCGACAACATCGACCGCATCGACGCGATCAAGGGAGCGCTGCGCGTGCCCGCCATGCAGGTGCTCGGGCCGACCCGGACCTGGGCCGCGCCGATCCTCGGCCGAGTCGCCGAGGCGACGGCAGAGCAGATCGAGAAGTCGGCCGGCGCCCTCGAGGTGGGCGACATGGCGGGCCAGAGCGGCCTCCAGCTCCGTTACGACGAGCAGCTCCGGGGCCAGGCCGGGATCGCGGTGCACGCGGTCAAGCACGGCGCCGACGGCTCGGTCATCGACAAGCGCGAGCTCTTCGCCCAGCCGTCGCAGGAGGCCGACCCGCTCCGGCTGACCCTGGACGCGAAGGCGCAGACCGCTGCCGAGGCGGCGCTCGCGAACCAGACGAAGCGCCCGACGGCGCTCGTCGTCGTCAAGGCCTCGACGGGAGAGGTGCTCGCCGCAGCGGTCGGACCCGGTGCCGACGGTGCTCCGCTGGCGCTGGCAGGCAAGGAGGCACCCGGCTCGACGTTCAAGATCGCCAGCACGCTGGCGCTCGTCCGCACGGGCGCGACGGCAGTGACGACGCTGCCGTGCACGGACACGCTCACGGTCAATGGCCGCGTCTTCGGGAACTACAGCAAGTACCCGTCGTCGCAGCTCGGTGACATCTCGCTCGAGCGCGCCCTGGCCTACTCATGCAACACGGCCTTCATCAGCCAGCACGAGAAGGTCACGCAGGACGACCTCACCCTGGGCAGCCGAGTCGCTGGGGATGGGCGAGGACCTCGACCTGCCGTTCGCGGGCTTCCTCGGCTCGGTGCCGGCCACGGACGACACCGTCGAGCACGCCGCGTCGTTCATCGGCCAGGGTCGGGTCGAGGCCTCGCCGCTGACCATGGCGCTCGTGGTCGCATCGGTCATGAAGGGCGAGACCGTCCGGCCCCAGCTCATCGCCTCCGACGATCCGCTCCCGGCGCCGGCAACCCCGCTCCAGCGAGACGAGGCGGAGGTGCTGCGCCAGACGTTGCGCGCCGTCGTCACCGAGGGGAGCGGCAAGGTGCTCCAGTCGGTCGGAGTCGAGTACGCCAAGACGGGCACGGCCGAGTTCGGGACGACGAACCCGCCCAAGACGCACGCCTGGATGGTGGCGGGTGTCGGCGACCTCGCGATCGCCGCCTACAACGAGGAGGGCCCGAGCGGATCGACGCATGCCGCGCCGTTCATCGTCGACTTCCTCAAGGCGTACACCCCCGAATGACCCATGTGACCCCGAGTGACCCCGAGTGACCCCGAGTGACCCCGAGTGACCCTGAGTAACCGGTCGCCCGCGGACCGGGTTTGGGAGAAATTCACCGTAGTGTTGCAATCTCGCCTTGCGACATGACGCGCGCTTTGCCCCGCGATGGACCATAGTTGTCGACATGGGGAGGACGCGTCTCGCGGCCGCGATGGCGGCTCTTGTGGTCGCGCTCGGTGGCTGTTCTGCCGGCGCGCCCGCCAACAGCGGGACACCGACCCCGATCGACTCACGGCAGCCAACCCGCACCTTTGCCGGAGGTGCCATCGGAGATGCGACCGACCCCATCATCGGCCCCGTCTTCCCGCTCACGCTCCGTCGCACAGGGGGCGTCGCCGGCTACGACGACACCGTCATCCTCCAGGCCGACGGCATCGTGCTGGTCAGCACCCGGACGATCCACGGCCGCAAGTGCCAGCTGAGCGGCGCCCAGCAGAAGCACCTGCTCTCCGTGCTCAGCACGCTCCGGCTCGTCGATGCCACAACGGCAACCACCGCAGGCGGCGCGCCGGGCTCCATTGACGGGTCAGCCCCCGGGGGCGACGACGAGACGCCCACCGACGCGATCGTCATCGACATCACCGACCACAAGCTGCGGCCGCTCGACCTGAGCGACCCGTCGCTCGGTGAGGTGGCGGGCCTGGTCGGAGCCCTCGTGGCCGACGTGACCCTGTCCACCCCGGCCGCCGCCGAGTGCACGACCCCGACGAACACGCTCGCCAACTGACCGACGTGGCGCGTCGCCACATTCGGACCCCGGTCCCCAGCTGGCGGCCAGAACGAGCCCGACCCCGCCCGATCAGGACCCCGGTCCCCATCCGGCGGCGGGAGTTCACGACTCGTCGGCGCGGCGCCGGGCCACCTCGAGCTCGGCCGGTGTGTCGACGTCGACCGCGACGTCAGCCAGGTCCGGGACCTCGATCCTCGGCACCTCCCCCAACAGGCGCCGGACGCTGACACCCGCCGGCCCACCCACCGCCGCCAGCCGCAGCCGGAGGAGCTCGGCCGGCCAGGCACTGCAGAGCCAGTTCGGCCCGGAGGACGACCTCGTGACCGCCACCCGGTCGTCCACCGCGGCCACCAGGGCGACGAGATGCTCATGCGTCAGGAGCGGGAGGTCGCCAGCCAGCACGACGAGGACGTCGGCTGCGCTGGGACCGAGCTCAGCGGCATACGGCCCAGTGGTGAGGAAGGCAAACCCGGCGGCGATCCCGGCAACGGGCCCCCCGCCCGGCGGCTCCTCCAAGACGACTCGGGTGCCGGCAGGCACCCCCTCGGCGCTGCCGACGACGACGACCGGCCAACCGGCGACGGCATCGAGCACCCGCTCGACGATGGGTCGGCCGCCCACGACGAGGGCCGGCTTGTGCCGACCCATCCGTGCGGAGGCGCCGCCGGTCAGAACGATCGCAGCAGCTCGGGGCGAGGATGGCGGCACGCTCGGAGTCTGGCACGCTTGAGGTATGGGTCGTGTCACTCAGCGCACCAAGGTCACCGTCGTCGACGTGTCGGCCGACGGCGCGGGGGTCCGCACGCGCGCCGACAGCGTCACCGTCGAGGAGCCGCTCGAGCTGCGGGTCAACGGCATCCCGCTCACCGTGACGATGCGGACCCCGGGCAGCGACATCGAGCTCGTCCACGGCTTCCTCCTGTCCGAAGGCATCATCCGCGACGTCTCGGACGTGACGCTGGCGCGCTACTGCGAGGGCGCCGTCGTCTCGGGGGAGAGCGGCTTCGAGGAGAACACGTACAACGTCATCGACGTCACGCTCGCGCCCGGCGTGGCGCCTCCGTCCGAGGAGATGGTGCGCAACTTCTTCACGTCGTCGTCATGTGGGGTGTGTGGCAAGGCCTCGATCGAGCAGCTGCGGGGGCGGACCAGCTGGCCGGTGCGGGACGACGCGACCCAATGGCCGGCCGCGCTCATCGCAGCCCTGCCGGACAAGCTTCGCACCGAGCAGCGCTCGTTCGAGAAGACCGGGGGGCTGCATGCGGCGGGCCTCTACGGGCCGGGCGGCGAGGTGCTCGCGGTGCGCGAGGACGTCGGCCGTCACAACGCCGTCGACAAGGTGCTCGGCTGGGCGCTGCTGACGGGGCGGCTGCCGGCAGCGGGCTCCGTGCTGATGGTGTCGGGGCGCGCCTCGTTCGAGCTGACGCAGAAGGCGCTCATGGCCGGAGTGCCCTGTCTCGCCGCGGTGTCCGCGCCGTCGTCGCTCGCCGTGGAGACGGCCGCCGATGCGGGGATGACGCTCGTGGGATTCGTTCGCGGCACGACGCTCAATGTCTACTCACGGCCTGACCGCGTCGTGACCGGCTGACTACGCTCGGCGCATGGGCATCTTCGCGATCCACTACACCTATCCCGCGGACATGACGGAGGCGTTCAAGATCCGCGCCGAGCACCGCGAGTGGCTGAGCGGGCTGCCGGGGCTGCGCGTCGCGGGGATGTACCACGAAGGTCACGACGAGTTCTCCGAGGGTGAGGAGACGGTCGAGGAGCCACCGAACGGCGCCCTCATCGTTGTCGAGGGGGACTCCCTCGACGACGTGGTGGAGGCGTTCGACGAGGACCCGTACTGGCTGGGCGGCCACGTGCTGCGTCGGGTCGTGCGCGAATGGAACCCGCCCCTCGGCCCGTGGGTGGCCGACGCCAGCCGGGGCAACGCCTGAGTCACGCCTGACTCAGAGTGGGTGGACCACGACGACGTCGCCGTCGACGAGCTGGTCGACCCCTTCGGGCACCTCGATGAGGGCGTCGGCCCGCGCCAGGCCGCAGAGCTGGCGACCGTCCGCCACGGTGACCGTGCCGTCGCCCGCGAGCACAGCCGAGAGGAACTGGACCTTCCCTGCCCGGGTGTGTCGGCTTCTTCCGACGTATGCCGCTGAGCTCGCTCCCCGGGTCGGCGCGCCGTGCCGCTCGTCCAAGGCCGGTCGCACGAGCATCTCGAAGGACACGAAGGCGCCGACCGGTGTCCCGGGCAGGCAGATGACCGGCGTGTCGCCCCATCGGCCGAGGCCCTGCGGCCCGCCCGGCTGCATCGCGAGGTGCACGAAGCTGAACGACTCGCGCGGCTCGCAGACCTGTCGGACGACCTCGTAGGCGCCCGCGCTGACACCACCGGTGGTGATGACGAGGTCGACGTCCGGTGCGGCGGCAAGCTCGTCGAGCCTGGCCGCCAGGAGTTCCGGGTCGTCGGTGCACGTCTCGACGTGCGTCGGAACACAGCCGGCGGCGGTGGCGAGCGCCGCGACCATGTCGGAGTTGGACTCGTGGATCCCGCCGCGGCCCGGGTCCTCACCGGGAACGGTGAGCTCGGCGCCCGTCGCGACCACTGCCACCCGGGTCGGCACGTGGACGGTGGCGTCGACGCAGCCGGCAGAGCGGGCGAGGGCGATGCGGGCGGGTGAGAGGAGGTCGCCCGTGGCTGCGATCGGCATCCCCGCTGCGACGTCCTCGGCGCGATGCCTGATGTGCCGGTCTGACTCGACGGGTGTGGTGAAGGTGACGGTCTGCGGGGCCGGGCCGGTGCGCGCCGCGTCGGTCTGCTCGACGGGCACGACGCCCACGGTGCCGACCGGCAGACGGGCGCCCGTCATGACCCTCGCGGCCTGGCCCGGCTCCAGTCGGAAGCGCGCCGCATCTCCCGCGGCGACGTCTCCCACGACCGTGAAGGTCAGCTGGTCGGGACTGACGGGCGCTGCCGCGTATCCGTCCATCGCCGAGTTGTCGAAGCGGGGCAGGTCGTCGACCGCAAGGAGCGGCGCGGCGAGGCGCCGGCCGTGGGCGTGGCGATCCAGCGCGATCGCCTCCGTTGCCGCCTGCCCGATGACCGCACGGAGAGCGATGCGGTGGTCGGCGACGGACGGGTGGGCCACGGAGCCAGTCTGGCGCACGGTTGGGTGGTCGGTTGGGCTGGGGGCGAGCTCAGCGGCATACGGCATCGAGGTGCCCCTCGGCTCAACGGCCGCCGAGGTGGAGGAGGCACGCGCCTGGCTCGGCGAACGCCTCGAGGTCCACGCCATGCGCGTCGCCACCGGCGGCCTCGAGGACGCCTTCGACCAGGCCGAGGTGGACCCGGCAGACGACCTCGGGGTGGCGACGGGCCACGTCGAGCATCGGGCACTGGCGCAGGCGAACGACCGGGGGGCGGTCCTCGGGGTCGAAGCCCAGCGTGTCGAGCACCTCGACGACGGTCCGCTCCGGGTCCTGTTCGCCGTTCTGGTCCGCTGCGCGCGAACCGACGAGGCTGCGACCCCAACCACGCCCCAGACGCGCCATGTCCCCGGCGACGTCGCCACCCTGTGCGGCAGCGTGCTCGGCGAGCACCGCTGCGAGAGAGGCATATTCACCGACTGATGAAGCACCTACGCCGCGTCGCACCGCATAGCCCCAGCCGGGACGTCCGCGGCCGGTCGGAGCGAGGCGGGACCGCAGGGCCAGCCCGGCGTCGACGAGGCCGTCGAGGTGTTCGCGGGCGGTGTTGACGTGGAGCCCGAGCAGCTGAGCGAGTGCGGCGATCGACCGTGGCTCCTCGTCGAGCGCCTCGAGGACACGCCGACGCTGCGCCGACAGCGAGGCCACCGCATCGGCCATGCCGGTGCGGGACGGACTCGGACCCCAGCCCTCGTTCTTTTCCACGCTCATCACCGTTTAAAATGTAGTTCGAGGTCGGCCAAACCGCCAAACCTCGGGCCACCCGGCCCAATGAAAGCCCTACCTTTCAAGGAGTATCCCGTGACCGAACTGCCCCTGACGGAGAAAAGCCAGCACGCGTGTGGCTGTGGCTGCAGTGACGAGGGTGTGCCGACGCTCGACGTCACGGTCATCCCCCACGCGATCCGCCACGCCACGGTCTTCGGGGCCTTCAGCGCTGTCCCCGCTGGCGGCGCCCTGAACCTCGTCGCGCCGCACAACCCGCTGCCCCTCCTCGCCCAGCTGCAGCAGCAGTTCGGTGCCATCGGCATCGAGTACCTTGTGGAGGGTCCGGAGGCCTGGACGCTGCGTCTCACACGCCCGGCCTGAGCTGACCGCGACACGACCCGGAACCAACACGACGCGACGGAGGGTCCTGGCGATGTGCAGCTACTGCGGATGCCGATCGATCTCGCTGGTCGGGCGGTTCATGGACGAGCACGAGGACATCGTCAATGCCGCCGGGATCCTCCACCGCGCGTCAGACGGGACCGACTCGCACGGCGTGCGCGAGTCGCTGGAGGAGACCATCGCGCTGCTCCACCCGCACACGACCGCCGAGGAGCAGGGCCTGTTCGCCGTGCTCCGCCGCAACCCCGACTTCACCGACCACGTCGACATCCTCTGCGCGGAGCACGCGGCGCTCGACGAGCTGGCGGAGCGGATTCGAGCGGGGGAGGCCGGGTTGATCGACCGCTTTGTCAGTGAGCTGCGCGACCACATCAACAAGGAGGAGAACGGCCTGTTCCCCGCCGCGGCCATCGAGATGGACGGCCCGGACTGGGAGGAGGCCATCACCCGCACGCCCGGCGGGGTCGCCCATCCCCATGGAGGGCCGGACCACGCCCACGCGGCTGACCACACGCACGACCCCGACCACGCCTACGGGGCGGACCATGACCACGCGGCCCACACCAACTGAGGTCCGGCTGACCCGGAGCGAGCGGCTCGACCGGCTGCCGTTCAACGGCCAACACCGGAGACTGCTCGTCGGGTCCGGCATCGGCTGGGCGCTCGACGCGATGGACGTCGGGCTCATCTCGTTCGTCATGGCGGCGCTGGCCCAGCAGTGGGCGCTGACGCCCACCGAGCTCTCGTGGATCGGCTCGATCGGCTTCGTCGGCATGGCGATCGGCGCCTCCCTTGGCGGTTTGCTCGCCGACCGGATCGGTCGCCGCAACGTCTTCGCCGTCACCTTGCTCATCTATGGCCTGGCGACGGGTGCTGCCGGGCTGTCGACCGGACTGGCCATGCTCATCGCCCTGCGCTTCGTGGTCGGCCTCGGCCTCGGCGCCGAGCTGCCCGTGGCGTCCACGCTCGTCAGTGAGTACGCACCGACGCGCATCCGCGGCCGGGTCGTGGTCATCCTCGAGGCCTTCTGGGCAGTCGGCTGGATCCTGGCCGCGCTCATCGGCTACTTCGTCGTACCGGCCTCCGAAAACGGCTGGCGGTGGGCCCTCTTCATCGGGATCGTGCCGGCGGCCTACGCCCTCTATGTGCGAGCACGGTTGCCGGAGTCGGTCCGCTTCCTCGAGAACAAGGGGCGAACCGCCGAGGCGGAGGAGGCCGTTCGCGCCTTCGAGTCCGCATCGGGCATCGAGCCTGTTGCTTCGCCCGCGGCCGATCCGGTGCCGCCGGCGCGGTGGTCCGAGCTCTGGTCGGATGGCCTGCGTGGCAGGACCGCGGCCCTGTGGGCTACGTGGTTCGGCGTCAACTTCTCCTACTACGGCGCGTTCATCTGGATCCCGAGCCTGCTTGTCAGCCAAGGCTTCTCGCTGACCAAGTCGTTCGGCTTCACCCTCATCATCACCTTGGCCCAGCTTCCTGGCTATGCAGCGGCGGCGTTCCTCATCGAGGCCTGGGGACGCCGCGCCACCCTCGCCACGTTCCTCGCCGGCTCCGCCATCTCGGCCTACGCCTTCGGGCAGGCCGGCAGCGAGGCCGCGATCATCGCCGCCGGCTGCGCGCTCTCCTTCTTCAACCTCGGTGCCTGGGGTGCGCTCTACGCCGTCACGCCGGAGGTCTATCCGACGTCGTTGCGCGGGACGGGAGCAGGCTCGGCCGCTGCCTTCGGGCGAATCGCCTCCATCCTCGCTCCGTTGTCGGTCCCGTGGCTGCTCGACCTGGGCGGCACCGGACTCGTGTTCACGGTCTTCGGCGTCTCCTTTGCCCTCGCCGCGGCGGCAGCTCTCGCCCTCCCGGAGTGGCGCGGGCGCGCGCTCGCCCCCTGACCGGGGTTGGCGGCGTTCGGTTCGAGGTATTCGGTTCGAGGTAATACTCGACGGCCAGGAGTCGTTGGATACCTCGAACCACTGACCTCGTAGGGTGGCCATGTGGCCGACCCTGGAACAGCTGATGTGCTCGTCGCCGATGGGCTGGTGCGCCGGTTCGGCGACCTGACCGCGGTCGACGGGGTCTCCTTCCGGATCGAACGAGGCGAGACGTACGGCCTGCTCGGTCCCAACGGCGCCGGCAAGACGACGACGATCAACATGATCGCCGGCCTCATCGCTGCTGACGAGGGCAGCGTGACCATCGCCGGCGAGCGGATGGACCCGTCCGCCGTCGCCCCGAAGCGGCACATCGGCCTCGTGCCGCAGGACCTCGCCATCTACCCCGAGCTCACCGCGCGCGAGAACCTCACGCTCTTCGGCCGCCTCCAGGGGATGACCGGCCCGGAGCTGCGCAAGCGAGTCGACGAGGTCATCGAGCTCATCGGCCTCACCGAGCGTGCCAAGGACCTGAGCAAGGAGTTCTCCGGCGGGATGAAGCGCCGGCTCAACATCGGCATCGGCCTGCTCCACCAGCCGACGCTGCTCATCCTCGACGAGCCGACCGTCGGGGTGGACCCGCAGTCGCGCAACCAGATCCTCGAGTCGGTCGAGCGGCTCTCCGTCGAGGGCATGGCCGTCCTCTACACGACTCACTACATGGAGGAGGCCGAACGGCTCTGCGACCGGGTCGGCATCATCGACTCGGGCAAGCTGCAGGCCGAGGGATCCCAGGACGAGCTGATCCGGCTGACCGAGGGTGCGGACCACATCCGGCTCGCCGGCACCGGCGACACCAACGCGGCGGCGGACGCCCTGCGGGCGTTGCCGGCCGTGCAGCAGGTCGTCGCGGACCGCCACTCCCTGCAGCTGACGGTGACCGATGCGCCGACGGCCGTTGCCGAGATCGTGACGAGCGCGACTGCTGCCGGGATGACCCTCGCCGACGTGGAGATCACCAGGCCGGACCTGGAGTCGGTCTTCCTCCACCTCACCGGCAAGGCCCTGCGGGACTGAGGGGGATCCGTGCAAGAACTGTGGACGATGACGCAGTACGACCTGCGCCAGCGCATCCGTGACAAGTCCCTCATCATCTTCTCGATCATCGTGCCGCTCGCGCTGATGTTCGTCCTCGACCTCGTCCTCGGCGACCTGACCAGTCCCGAGCTCCAGCCGACCACCGTGGCGGCCTCCGTGCCCGCGGGCGACCAGCTCGGGGCAGCGCTCGTCGACGTCGTCCGGTCGCTCGATGGGGTCGAGGGCATGGACATCACCGTGCAGGACGCCGCAGCCGATGAGGTGCACGACCTCACCCGTGACGGTCGCGTGCAGATCGGTCTCATCGTGCCGGAGGGTTTCAGCACCGCGCTGCAGCAGGGCAAGGCAACGGACGTCACCGTGGTGTCGGGTGAGGGCACGGGCATCGAGCAGTCGATCGTCACCTCTGTCGTCGAGTCGACGGTCAACCGCTTCTCAGCCGGGGCGCTCGCAGCAGAGGCCGGCGCCCAATCAGGCCTCGCGCCAGCGGAGCTCGCGGCCATCGGGCAGGAGGTGGCCACGGCCGAGTCGACCATCACGCTGGCCCAGGGCACGGCCTCCAACGAGCAGCTCTCACCCACCGGCGCGCTGGTCGCAGGTCAGGCTGGGCTGTTCCTCCTCTTCACCGTCGGCTTCGGCGTCACCGCCCTGGTCGCCGAGCGGGAGCAGGGCACGCTGGCCCGGCTCAAGTCCATGCCGATGCCGTCGTGGACCATCGTCACGGCCAAGGCACTCGTCAGCTTCATCCTCGGCGTCGTGGCGACGGCCATCCTGCTGACCTTGGGTGGCCGGCTGTTCAACGTCAACTTCGGCTCGCCCGTTGCGGTTGGTGTCCTCGTCGTTGCGGCGGTGGTGGCCGCGACGTCTCTCATGTTCGTCATCGTGCGGGTGGCCCGGACGGCCGAGCAGGCCAACATCGCCCAGTCGATCATCGCCCTGGTCCTCGGCATCGCCGGTGGCGCCTTCTTCACGATCACGGCGAGCGGCTGGGTCGGCACGGTCATGGACCTCAACCCGGTCTCGGCCCTCATCCGCGGTCTCGGCATCACCGCGGGCGGCGGCGGTCTGGGAGACATCGGCACTCCGTTGCTCATTCTGCTCGGCTTCACGGTCGTCGTGCTCGTCATCGCCCGACTGATCCCCGATCGGGGGGCCGCCCAGTGAGGGCCGTGCTCACCATCACCGGCGCAGAGCTCCGTCGCTTCCTGCGCGACCGGTCCAACATCTTCTTCGTCTTCATCTTCCCGTTGCTCCTCGTCGTCGTCATCGGCGCGCAGTTCGGCAGCTCTGCCACCACTGGGCGGGTGAGCATCGCCGGGGAGGACGGGCCGCTCCGTCAGGCGATCGTCACCGAGCTGGAGGCGAGCAAGTCCACGGTGGCCTTCGGCGACTGGGACGACATCGTCGAGGAGGTATCGAGGGGTCGCACGACGGTCGGCCTGCGCTTCCCCGATGGGTCCAACGCATCCTTCGCGGCCGGACAGCCCGTCGAGCTGGAGATGCTGCCGAGCTCGCAGTCGGCGTCCATCGCCGTGCAGCAGATCGTCCGAGCAGCGGTCGACAAGGTCGAGCTCGACCGGGCGCAGGTCGCGGCGCTCGTCACGCGCGGTGTGACCGCACCGGCGGCCGAGGGTGCCATCGCGACAGCGCGGACGCAGGTCACCGCGCCGACGGTCCAGGTCGAGGACGTGGACGAGCTGGCCCAGGAGTTCTCCGGTCTGGGGCAGTTCGACCTCGGCGCGTCGTCGATGGTGCTGCTCTTCACCTTCCTCTCGTCGCTCGCCGGATCGGCCACCCTCATCCAGGCGCGCCGGCAGGGCGTCATCGCGCGCGCGTTGGCGGCGCCCGTCTCGAACACGCAGGTCCTCCTCGGTCAGGCGGGTGGTCGCTTCACCATCGCCCTCTTCCAGGCGGTCTACATCGTCGTGGCGACCGGCCTGCTCTTCGGGGTCGATTGGGGCAACCTCTGGCTGACCGCACTTGTCCTCGTGGCCTTCTCGGCCGTGTCCGCGGGTGCGGCGATGGTGCTCGGCTCGCTCATCGACAACGAGGGCGCCGCCTCAGGGGTCGGCGTCGGCTTGGGCCTGGTCATGGCTGGCTTGGGCGGCGGGATGGTCCCCCTCGAGCTGTTCAGCGACACGATGCGCACCGTATCCAAGCTGACTCCGCACGCGTGGGCCTATGAGGCCTTCGCCGAGATCCAGCGCCACGACGGGACGCTCGTCGACATCCTCCCGCAGCTCGCCGTCCTCACTGCCATGGCTGCCGTCGCTCTGGTCGTTGGCGCATGGTTGCTGCGCCGCAGCCTCGCCCGCGCCATGTAGTGGCGCCCTTGGGCACGTGGCGAGCTCAGCGGCATACGGCATCCGTATGCCGCTGAGCCGGCTTCCGTGCGGAAGCCGGCCCAGTGTGTGCGACCGTGTCGTCGGTCAGGCCTGGGGCAGGCGGTGGTGGACGTCCTCGCTCATCCGCACGATCGACAGGTAGAACTCGAGCGTCATGCGGATGATCGCGAGGTAGATGATGAAGAGGATGGGTCCGAGGATGAGGACTGCGAGTCCCGTGCCTGCGCCTCGCGCGAAGCCGACGAAAACCCAGAAGAGCCAAGCGATTCCGAGTGCGATCGTCGCCAGCAGGTAGACGAAGCGGACCAGCTTCGGCGTGACGAAGTGGGTGAAGGTGAAGTCGAAGAGCGCCGGCAGGAAGCCCGTCGTGTCGCGGGCCACGCCCAGGGCACCGTCCATCGGCGAGCCCGGCTGCTGTCGTGTCGCGGACCGTGTTGGCTCGGGTGACGGCGGCGCGGTCGTCGATGACGGGATCGGTGTCGTGGCGTCTGAGGGTTGGCCGTACGACGGTTGTGACCCCTCTGGGTCGAACAAACCCTGC
The DNA here is from genome assembly GCA_963754395.1 of uncultured Actinomycetota bacterium. Taxonomy (GTDB): domain Bacteria; phylum Actinomycetota; class Actinomycetes; order Actinomycetales; family Dermatophilaceae; genus Intrasporangium. Next base: position 438,186 of record CAVWGJ010000028.1, read on the forward strand.
CCGTGCTGATCACTCATGCTGATTCCTTCCGTTGGGGCTCAATCGGATTCGGATACTGACAGTCGACGAGCCTAGGGTGTTCAGCGCCGTGTCCAGTCGCTACAGCCGCTCGATTCGAAGAACTTGTCACCCTTCTTGATCGTCACGAGGGCCTGGCCTGACGTGTTGCCGTTGTCGATGATCGAGTCGAAGCCGTCCGTGCCGCTGAGGCGGGCCCAGTAGCAGTTGCCGTTCGGCGACGGTTTGGACACGTAGGTACCGGGCTTCACGTCGACCCCGACCTCGAAGGTGCCGTCGCCGGACATGGCGGCAGCCGGCGCGGGCGGGTCCGCCTTGATGGTCTTCGTCGGTCCGGGCACCTCGACCGTCTCGGTGACCGCAGGTGGGGTGACCGTGATTTCGGAGCCCGGGACGGTCACGGTTGCCGTGACCGTGGGGCTCGCAGCGATTGGAGCGGTCTCCGAGCCGGTTCCGGCTGCGCCGATCCCCAGGGCGACGAGCGCAGTGGCTGCGTAGCCGATGACGTGCTTCTTGTTCATGGTTTCTCCTTGGTTGATCGCGTTGAGTTGGGTCAGGGCAGTTCTGCCTGTTCGGCCGCCGTCGGCAATGGCGTTGCGCTCGTCCCATCGGGACGTGTGGGCACCGCGCTTGTGGCGATGCCAAGGCAGAGCGCGAGGACAGCGAGGGTGAGCAGCGCGGCAGAACGCGGGTCGTTGGAGGCGACACCCTGCTTCGCGATGAGCTCGAGCAGGTCGCGTGCGGTCCAGCCGTTGACCACAGTCTGCTTCGGCGCTGAGTCCGCGCTCTCCTGATTCACCTCGTCGCCGAGCATGACGATGCTGATGTCCGAAGCTGTCACCGCGGTCTTGGGCGCCAGCCCGAACAGCACTCCGAGCGCTGCGGCAGCCAGCACGACGGCACCGATGCGGCGGACCCGAGCCGCCGCGCTCGTGCACCACAGGCGCTCACCAGCAGGGCGGTGGCAGCGACGAGGGCGATGTGCGCACTGGACGGCTTTCGCTCGTGCGTTCGTCTCTTCGCTTGATGCTGTCAGGCGGTTTCCTGTCGTTGATGTGGTCGACCCGTGGTCGGAAGGATGGGGTGGGCCAGCCGCCCCCTCACCAATGCGGCTGGCCCACTGAGGATCAGGCGGCGCCTGTGGCGGACCCGTCCTCGTCGGAGGCGTCGGACCCCAGATCGACGGCCTCCTGGGCAATCCCGTGCAGCGCATCGAGCGCCTGGCTCAGGTGGCGCTCCACCCCCTCCTGCACGGTGTTGCACTCCTTCTCGATCGTGACGACGCTCTTGCGGATCGACCCCGACGCCTTGCAGGATCGTGTCGATCCGCTCGACGAGCGCGAGAGCGGACTGGATGTTCTCCTCCGCGGTGTCGAGTCCTTCGATGTCGCGCCGTGAGGTCGCGGCGATGGCGCTCGTGCGCATGAGCTGCACGACGGTGCGCAGCAGGTCTGGGTCATCGCTGGCCGGGTCGAACGCGATGACGACACGGCGCGAGCCGAGGACCCGGATCACCTGACCCTGGTTCTGCGCGGTCGAGCGCACGATGCCGACGGACGCGGCGGCCTCGCGGTTGCGCTCGGCCTCGTCGAGGTAGTCGTTCCAGACGCGCCGGTCGAGGGAGTCGTGCATCTCGACGACGACGCGGGCCTGCCCACCCGAGACGGTGAGGACCCCGTCACCCTTCTTGCAGCTCCGGATCGCTCCGGCGAAGCCACCAGTGCTGGCGTACTCGTCTCCGAGGCCGGCGGCGATCTGCTCCATCACGGCATCGACCTCGGCCTCGAAGCCGCTGCCCTTCAGCGGGGTGACGCTGGCGGTCTTCGCAGCGGCTGCGGCCGCCGCCTTCTGCACCTCCACCGCCTTGGCCAGCTCATCGACCTTGCCGACGAGGGCGAGGTGGTGCTGGTCCATCGACTCGGTCAGGGCCTGCTGCTGCTCGGCCAGCGCCTTGGCCTGCTTGGCGAACGGCGAGGTTGGGTCGGCCGGGTCGAACTGACGGCTCACCTTGTCGAGCAGCTTGTCCGTCTGGTCGAAGGCACGCTCGCCCATGGTGCGGCCGGCAGCGTCGAGCACCGGCGCGAGCTTGGCGAGCAGCTCGGGGTTGTCGCCACCGACGAGGCGCTCGACCTCGTCGCGAAGCGTCTTCGTCGACAGCTCGACACGTCGCCGCGAACCCCTTGCGACTAGCGGCCTCGGTCTCGGCGATGGCCGTGCGGGCGGCTTCGGCCGCCTTGCCCATTGCCTCCGCCGCGGTGGCTGCCGCCTTGGCCGTTGCGTCGGCGGCTTGGGTGCTGGACTGCACGGTCCGGGTGCCGACCTCGGCGATGAGCTTCTCGAGGTCGTAGGTGTCCTGAGCCGCTCCGGCAGAGGCGATGGCACGCGCACCCACGGCCAGTGCCTGCGTGACGAACGGCCCGAGCTCGGCCCCGTCCATCTCCTCGGCGGGGACACTGACCCCACGCGAGCCAGTGGACCAGCGCCGCGCCTCCGTCACGACCTCCGAGTCCGTAACGGTCAGCTGCTCGATGACGACGGCCGGCGTGGCCGGGTCGAAGGACGCCCCGCCGGACGTCCTGGTGCCGTGGTCGCTCATGATGGGTGGTGCTCCTGTCTCGGTCGTCCGGCTGCAGTCGCTTGCCGGTGACCCGAGACTGTCCCCAACGAACCTTCCGCCTCGAACCAATGCCCTGATAAGCCCGGTTATCAGTGTTTGGATAGCCGCCGTCGGTGGGAGGCTCTAACGTCTGCCATGGCAGGGGTGGAATACAACCGCGCAGGGAGGGGGACGGCCATGGCACGAACGTCGACGCTGCAGCTCTCCCTCACCGACATCGCCCGTCTCGCGGAGGTCAGGCGCCCCGTCGTCTCGATGTGGCGCAACCGCCCGGTCGCCGGCCACCCGTTCCCACAGCCGGTCACGAACGACGGCGGCACCGAGAGATTCGACGCCTTCGAGATCGTCGACTACCTCGCAGCCACCGGCCGCGGCAATTCGACGGTCGCCCGTGAGGATGTCGCAGCGCACGCCACCCTGGCCCTGCCGACGCAGCTACCCGACAACGTCGTCTTCGACGGCCTGACGGCCCTCCTCACGTTGGGCGTTGTCAGCGGTGAACCACTGAGCGACCTCACCGCCGGCGGGATCGTCGACCTTGCCACGACCCACGACCACGACGACGTGCTCCTGCTGCGCGAGATCGTCACGCTCGCCCCCGAGCTCGAGACCTTCGCCGCTCACGCGGACACGCTCGCCGACGCGTCGTGGTCGCCCGCTGCGGCCTTCGAGCTGCTCCTGGACCAGCGGCGTCCGAAAGGGCCGTGCCGACCTGTCCGCGGTCGCGCTGCGGCCAGAGGCCACCGACCTCGTGGCCCGAGTCGCGGTCGCGCTCGCCGCCGAAGCCGGATGGCAGACGCCGCTCTTCGTCGACGCCAGCGGCAGCGGCGGCGACCTCCTGCTCGCCACGTCCAAGAGGTATGCCGCTGGGCTTGCTCCCAGCGTCGCCTCGGCCTGCGCTCGACACCCCTCTCGCACGCCTCACGCGGCGACGCCTGCGGGTGCACGACCTGCACCGCGTCGACGTCCACGGGGACCTGCACGAGCACGAGAGCGACCTCGACCTCGGAGATGTCCCCCGGGACGGGTCGATCCACGTGCTGCACCTGCCCGACGCGACGGACCCGTCGATGAGCGACGTCGAGGTGCTCGACGCGATCGGCCGTCTTGTCGACCAGCTCTCCGACGACTCGCGCGTCGTCGTGCTCGGGCCCGCCAGTGCACTGACCGACCGGCCGTCCTCGGCGGAGGCCGACCGGGCTCGGGACGCGATCCTGCGCAGCGACCGGCTTCGGGCCGCGATCCGGCTCCCGGACGGCCTCGTCGTGCGGTCGCCGCGTCGCGCCCTTGCGCTCTGGGTGCTGGGCGCTGCCCACCCGGACCTTCCCATCAGTGAACGGTGGACGGTCGTCGGCCTCGCACCGGGCCCGACGCTCACCGATGCCGTGATCGACGACATCGTCGGCGATGTCGTCGCGTCGCTGGCCAGGCCAGACCAAGCCGGCCGTCATGCGTACCGATTCGCCCGTAGGGTCATCACCTCGACGCTCATCCCGGGTCGAAAGGCCTTGGTCGACAGGGCCGTTCGTAGGGGTTCGGGCAGCTCCATCGTGTCGCTGGGCGATGCCGTGCGGTCGGGACACTGCCGCATCGTCTCCGGCCACCGGGTCGCAGAGGAACACCTCGGCCGCGGTGGTCGGCGGAGTCATCGGCGTTCCGGAGCTGGTCGGCGAGAGCCCGATAGGGATGCGCACCGTCGACATCATCGGTTTCGCCGACCTCTATCCGGCGGCGCGGTACACCGAGGCCGGCGACATCGTCTTCTGCACGTCGCCGCGTGTCGCCGCCTGGATCGACATTGAGGGCGGATCGGTCGTGTTGTCGCCGGCGCGGATCATCCGGCTCGTCACCGACCCCGACGCCGGGCCTCCGCCCTTGGTTCCGCAGGTCGTCGCGGCCGACATCGAGGCGGCCCCGAGGCTCGATGGCCCCATCAAGGACTGGCAGCTGTGGCCACTGCGACTCGTGCCCCGCAGCGAGCGTGACGGCCTGCTTGCCGAGCTCGCTCGGCACGACGCCGAGCGGCGGGGACTGCTCGCTCGCCTTGCGGACCTGGACGCCCAGCACCAACCGACTCATCGACGAATCCACAAGACCCCCAGAGGAAGGACGCTGACATGCCACCGAGGACGAAGGCCGCCCGCCCGACCGCACCATCGACGATGAAGGAGCTCAAGGACACGCTCTGGAAGGCCGCCGACAAGCTGCGCGGCTCCATGGACGCGTCGCAGTACAAGGACGTCGTCCTCGGGCTGGTCTTCCTCAAGTACGTCTCCGACGCCTTCGACGAGCGCCGCGAGGCAGATCCGCGCCGAGCTCGCCGAGCACGGCATCGACGAGGAGCAGCTCGAGCGATCCTCGACGACAAGGACGAGTACCACGGCGGCGACGTCTTCTTGGTGCCGCCGACGGCGCGCTGGCAGTACCTCGCCCAGAACGCCAAGGGAACTGCCGTGACGCGCACCATCGGCCAGCTCATCGACGACGCCATGGACCTGCTCATCGGCGAGCACAACCCGAGCCTCAAGGGCGCGCTGCCGCGCGATCTACAACCGCGACAACGTCGACCAGCGCCGCCTCGGCGAGCTGCTCGACCTCTTCAACACCGCCCGCTTCACCGGCCAGGGAGCGACGCAAGGCCCGGGACCTGCTCGGCGAGGTCTACGAGTACTTCCTCGAGAAGTTCGCCCGCGCCGAGGGCAAGCGCGGCGGCGAGTTCTTCACCCCGCCGTCGGTCGTGCGCGTGCTCGTCGAGGTCCTCGAGCCGACCAAGGGCCGCATCTACGACCCGTGCTGCGGCTCCGGCGGCATGTTCGTCCAGGCCGAGAAGTTCCTCGAGGCCCACCACAAGGACAAGACGGCCCTGTCGATCTACGGCCAGGAGCTCAACGAGCGCACCTGGCGGCATGGCGCAAGATGAACCTCGCCATCCACGGCCTCAACGGCAACCTCGGCCCCGTCTGGGGCGACACCTTCGCGCGCGACCTGCACCCGGACATGCAGGCCGACTACGTCATGGCCAACCCGCCGTTCAACATCAAGGACTGGGCCCGCAACGAGGACGACCCCCGCTGGAAGTACGGCGTGCCGCCGGCCGGCAACGCCAACTACGCCTGGATCCAGCACATCCTCAGCAAGCTCGCCCCGGGCGGCACGGCCGGCGTCGTCATGGCCAACGGCTCGATGTCGACGAACTCCGGCGGCGAGGGCGAGATCCGCGCCCAGATCGTCGAGGCCGACCTCGTCTCCTGCATGGTCGCCCTGCCGACCCAGCTCTTCCGCAGCACCGGCATCCCGGTCTGCGTCTGGTTCTTCGCCAACGACAAGACCGCAGGCGCGAAGGGCGCGACCGATCGCACCGGGCAGGTGCTCTTCATCGACGCCCGCGACCTCGGCTACATGGTCGACCGCGCCGAGCGCGCGCTGTCCGACGAGGACATCGCCAAGATCGCCGACACCTTCCACGCCTGGCGCGGCACGCGAGTCGGCGCAGGCGAAGGGCCTTGACGTACGAGGACGTCCCGGCTTCTGCAAGAGCGTCACTCTCCAGGAGATCAAGGACTCCGACTACGCGCTGACGCCAGGGCGTTACGTGGGTGCGGCCGAGGCGGAGGACGACGGCGAGCCGATCGAGGAGAAGATCGAGCGCCTCACCAAGGAGCTCTTCGCCCAGTTCGACGAGAGCGCGCGCCTCGAGAGCCGAAGTCCGCCACCAGCTCGGGAGGATCGATGTCTGACTGGACAGTCACGACCTCGGGCGGTGGCTGACGTCACGGTGGGACACGTGGGATCGATGAAGCAGCGAGTACCGGGCCTCGGGCATCCCGATTCCTTCGCAGCCAGGAACGTGCCGATCCCTGATCGACCCCACGGACCCAGATGCTCATCGACGAGGCGTTCCTAAGCGGCGCCAGAAGTCTCCCGCGCCAGGCGACGTGTGTCGCCGTGCGCACGGGCGAAGCCTGGCTCAGACAGTCGCATCATCCCGGAGACGATGCCTGCGTCGCACTGCTCAGATCTGGTGATCGCGCGCCCAGGCCCGAACTTCGACGGAAGATGGCTCAGCTCTGACTACCTCAATTGCGCGCGACTGACAACCTCATCAGCTGGCGCACCTCGATGGGCGCCGCCAGCAGCATTTCAACATCAACTCTGCAAGAGACTGCACGAAGTTCCCGCCCCTGCACGAACAGCGGGCGATTGCGGAGGTGCTGGGGGCGCTCGACGACAAGATCGCCGCCAACGCTGCGCTCGTCCATGCCGCTGACGATCTCGCACGACTCAGGTTCCAAGGGTTGCTCGAAGACGGGGAGACCATCCCGCTCAGCAGCCTCGCCAAGTTCGTCAACGGGAAGGCGTTCACCAAGGGCGCCACTGGGACGGGTCGAGTGGTCCTCCGGATCGCTGAACTCAATTCAGGCATCGGGGGGTCGACCGTCTACAACGACATCGACGTTGGCTGAGGACCACGTCGCGTCGTGCCTGGCGACCTCCTCTTTGCGTGGTCAGGGTCGCTAACCGTGCATCGATGGTTTCGTCCCGAGGCCATCGTGAACCAGCACATCTTCAAAGTCATTCCGGACGAGGCTCCGATGTGGGTTGTGAAGGGTGCTCTCGATCGCAAGTTGCTCGAGTTCAAGGCGATTGCCGCCGACAAGGCAACCACAATGGGCCACATTCAGCGAAGGCACTTGGATGAGCTCGTTAAAGTGCCCAGTCACGCGGCCGTGAAGCAGAACGACGAGGCCATGGCGGCGCTCTGGGCTCGAGCCTTGGCTGCGGAGCAGGAGTCGTTGACGCTGGCCGAAGTGCGGGATGGGCTGTTGCCGGGGTTGATGTCGGGGAGGATTCGGGTCAAGGATGCCGAGCGTGCTGTCGAGGAGGCTGTCTGATGTCTGTGGACTTCGGGGGGATCAGCGAAGCGGACTGGGAGCTGTCCGCGCTTGACGCTCTCGCGGGCACGGCTGGGTACCGAAGCAGGGCAAGGAGATCGCGCCGGGCACGGGCGAGCGCGAGTCGTGGCAGGACCTCGTCCTGCCCGCCCGACTGCTCGACGCGCTCCGCCGGCTCAACCCGATCGGTCCCCGTGGAGTCCCTCAAGCAGGCGGCGGCCGAGATCGCCCGCACGACCTCGAACGACGCGCTCACGGAGAACCGCCGCACCCACGTCTTCATGACCGAGGGCTTCCGAGGCGTCTCGTGGATCGACCACGACGGCATCGAGCACAACCCGACGATCCGGCGTCATCTCGACCGAGCCATCGGAGAACGACTGGCTCGCGGTCAACCAGGTCATCGTCCGCACCCTGGAGTTCGAGCGGCGCTTCGACGTCGTGCTCTACTGCAACGGCCTGCCGGTCTCGATCATCGAGCTCAAGCAGGCCGGCAGCGAGAACGTCGACGTCGCCGCCGCGCACGCCCAGCTCGCGACGTACGTGCGGGAGCTGCCGATGGCGTTCCGGTTCGCGGTCTTCACGGTCGCGAGCGACGGGGTCGAGGCGCGCTACGGCACACCGTTCACTCCGCTCAACCACTTCTCGCCGTGGAACGTCGACGATGACGGCGTGCCCTACGGCACCGGGCGCGACGACCGGGATGAGACAACGGCACAGGACTCGACCAGCTCATCGACGGCGCATTCAACCAGGACCGGTTCCTCCAGCTGCTGCGCAACTTCGTCGCCTTCGACCAGAGTGCCGACGGGCTGGCGAAGCGAATCGCCAAGCCGCACCAGTACTTCGCCGTCAACAAGGCGCTCGGGGCGACGATCGCCGCAGTCAACTCCCACGGCAAGGCCGGCGTCGTCTGGCACACCCAGGGCTCGGGCAAGTCGATGGAGATGGAGCTCTACACCCACTACGTGCAGCGCCACCCGGCGCTGAAGAACCCGACCGTCGTCGTCGTCACCGATCGCACGGAACTCGACGGCCAGCTCTTCGGCGCGTTCAGCAAGAGCCTGCTCCTGCCCGAGTCGCCAGTGCAGATCACGACCCGCAGCCGAGCTCCGCCGCCAGCTCATCGAACGGGTCACCGGCGGCATCATCTTCACGACGCTCCAGAAGTTCGGGCTCTCGGCGGAGGAGCGTGCGGCCGGTGAGACGCACCCGCTCCTCTCCGATCGACGCAACATCATCGTCATCGTCGACGAGGCGCATCGCAGCCACTACGACGACCTCGACGGCTATGCCCGGCACCTCAAGGACGCCCTGCCCGGCGCAACCCTGATTGCCTTCACCGGCACACCGATCTCCCAGGCGGACAAGAACACCCGGGAGGTGTTCGGCGAGTACATCGACATCTACGACCTCACCAGGGCCGTCACAGACGGCGCGACGGTGCCGGTGCACTTCGAGCCGCGATTGATCAAGATGACCCTCGCCGAGGACGTCACCGTGGACGACCTCGACCAAGCGGCGGACGAGCTCACGGTCGGCCTTGATGACACCGAACGCGAGCGCATCGAGCGCAGCGTGGCCGTGGTCAACGCCATCTACGGCGCCCCGGCTCGCATCGAGGCCCTGGCGCAGGACCTCGTGGAGCACTGGGAAGCCCGCCGCGCAGTCATGGAGAAGTACATCTCTGGCCCTGGCAAGGCCCTGGTGGTCGGCGCCACCCGCGAGATCTGCGCCCGGCTCTACGACGCGATCGTCGCGATCCGCCCCGACTGGCATTCCGATGCCGACGACAAGGGACGTATCAAGGTCGTCTACACCGGCGACCGCACCGACGCACCACCGGTGTCGAACCACGTGCGTCGGGAGTCGCAGAACAAGGCGATCAAGGCGCGACTCAAGGACGAGGACGACGAGCTCGAGATCATCATCGTGCAGAACATGATGCTCACCGGGTACGACTCCCCACCGCTGCACACCCTCTACCTCGATCGGCCTCTCAAAGGCGCCCTGCTCATGCAGACGCTGGCTCGCGTCAACCGGACCTTCCGCGAGAAGCA
>CAVWGJ010000029.1:0-4720 GCA_963754395.1 uncultured Actinomycetota bacterium
CGAACCGGCGCTTGCCGCCCAGGTAGGCCGCGATGGCGATCGGGTCACCCGACCTGGCGTGGGCGCGGGCCAGCGTCCAACCGCAGATCTGCGCGTAGTAGTTCAGCCCTGGCGGGACCATCGACTCGACGTCCGCGGATCCCTTCATGTCGCGCAGCTGCCGCCAGTAGTAGTAGCGGTCCGCCTCGATGCCGCCGGACCAGCCGAGGAAGATGTCCGAGGCCGACTGGAGCAGCTCTGGCCCTGGACCACTCGCTCCCCCATGTTGGCGAAGGCGCTGCGGGGCAGGTGCGCCTCGAGGACCGAGCGGGTGGCCTCCTTGACCTGGAGGAACAGCGGGTCCCGCGCGTCGCGTCCCTCGAGCAATGCGACGAAGGCTCGGGTGCCCACAGACCCGACACCGACCACCTTGCGGGCGACGTCGACGATCCGGTAGCGGTCGAGCAGCGACGCCGCGGCTGGCTGACCGTCCGTCTGTAGCGCTCGAAGAGCTCCCGCACCGCCGCCTCCCCCTCCGCCGCATCCAGGCCGTAATAGCTTCTCGAGTTCCCGCATCGGGATGAGCACGGGCGGCTGGCTGACGATCCGCAGCCTACCGTCCACCACCTCGGTGAGCTTGGCCAGGGCCTGCAAGTTGGTCCGGGTGCGTGCCTTCTCCAGGGCCGCCTCGCCCCGCCTGATCAACGCGGCCTCCTTCTTGATCTCGGCCCGGCTCCCGGTCCTGATCTGGGTCCGCGCGTGGGTCTTGGCCTTGTCCCTGCCCTTGGGGTCCTTGGGGTGCCTGCCAGATTCCACCACCGTGCGTCGGACGTCCTCCATCCCTTGCCGCACATCGTGTTCGGAGAGGCGGGCGTACCAGATGTCGAGCGTGTCCTGCTGCGCGAACCCGGCCATGGCCGTGCGATAAGCGTGGGTCACCGTGAGGCAGGCCTCGCGCACGTCGGAGGAGGCGAATCCGTTGTGCCGCCCGGCGATGGCGAAGCTGGCTGCCAGGCGCTTGACGTCGAACTCGAACGGGCCCGGCAGCGTCTCGTCGAAGTCGTTGAGGTCGAACAGCAGCTGCCGCTCCGGTGAGGCATAGACACCGAAGTTCGACAGGTGGGCGTCACCGCACAACTGTGCGTCGAGCCCCGCCGTGGGTGTCGTGGCCAGGTCCGCGGCCATGATCGCGGCCGACCCGCGAAAGAAGGTGAAGGCCGAAGCCATCATCCGGCCATGGCGAACCGGCACGAGATCGGGCTCCCGGGTCGCGTTCTGGGCCTCCAGCAGGGCGACTGGGTCCGGCCTCCCGGGAGGCGGCTGCCATCCGGCGTGCGCTTCGAGGGGCGCGCGGTCCCTGGCCTGCTTGCCCAGCGCATCACGGTCGGTGACGGTGAGGTGGACCGAGGCTTGCGACGTGGTCATGATGTCTCCTTCGGGTCAGCGGCTGGCTCACCCGCGGGCTCCGTGTCAGGCTCAGCGGGCGTCGGCGCCGGCGAGGACGAGCGGAACGCCGCGATCGCCTCCTCGACGGTCGGGTACACGTGGTCGATGTGGAGCAGCTCGAGCACCCCGAACCGCTCCAGGGTCGCCCGCAGGTCCGGATCCAGCGCGGCCAGGGCGAACGTCGCGTGGCGGTTGTGGACGAATGTGACGAGCTGGTGCAATGCGGCTCCCGCCGAGTAGTCGACGTCGGGGATCGCGGAGCAGTCGAGCACGAGCCAGCGCACCGGGTCCGGGGCGGTGGTGATCAGCTCCTGGACGCCGTCGGAGAACTGGTTGGCGTTGGCGTAGAACAGGTCGGCGTCGTAGCGGAAGACGAGCAGTCCCGGAGCGCTCTGCATCCCCGGCGCGGCACGCTGAAAGGTCGGCTCGCCCGCAGCGCTGAGGCCGACCACGAACCGGTGCGGGCGGTACTGGCGCCGCACCATCTCGATGAGCGAGAGCACGACGGCCAGCACGATGCCCTGCTGCACCCCGACCGCGAACACGACGACGGCGGTGAGGATCGCGATGTAGCACTCGCTGCGACGGGCCACCCAGACCCGCCTCAGGCCGGCGATGTCGACGAGGTCGAGGCCGATGACGAAGACGATCGCGCCGAGCACCGGTTTGGGCAGGTTCGTCAGGACGCCGGTGAAGAACAGCAGGATGAGGAGAACGACCACGGCCATGGTCGCGTTGGCGACCTGGGTCTTGCCCTTCTGCTCGTCGAGGATCTGGGTCTTGGTGGGGCTTCCGTTGACCACGAACGTGCCACTGAGCCCAGCGGCCAGGTTCGCCCCGCTGAGGCCAACGATGTCGCGGTTGATGTCGACCCGCTGGCCCCGCCGCGTGGCGAAACTGCGTGAGGTCGCGGCGCTCTGCGCGATGATCAGCACGAAGCACGAGAAGGCCACGGTCATCAGCGGCGGGATGTCGGACCAGCCGACCCCTTGGGGCAGCCCGATCGGCGGGAAGCCGCCCTGCATCGCCCCGACGACCGCCACGCCGTGCGACGACACATCCGCCACACTTGCCACGATGATCGTCAGCACCACGGCGACGATCGCGCCAGGCACCTTCGGCAGGAACCTGTTGAACCCGAAGATGATCGCGAGCGTGGCCACGGCGAAGGCGATCGTGGGCAGGCTCGTGTCGCCCAGGGAGGTCAGGATGTGCCACTGCTGCTCGACCCAGCCCCCCTTGCCCTTGGGGATCCCGAGCATGTCGGGCAGCTGCCCGGTGAACACCTGGATGCCGACGCCGGTGAGGAAACCGATGAGCACCGAGGCCGACAGGAAGTCGCCGAGGAACCCGAGGCGCAGCAGTCTGGCGAGCAGGAGCAGGATGCCGCAAAGGAGCGCGGTCAGCGACGTGAGGGCGAGCCACTGTGGCGAGTAGGGGGTGAGCCCCGCGAGGCCCAAGGTGGCCAGGCCCCCCGCGAGGATGGCCGCCGTCGCAGAGTCGGCACCGACCACGAGCAAGCGGGACGAGCCGAGCAGGGCGAACACGATCGCCGGGAAGAGGACCGTGTAGAGGCCGGTGATGACCGGCACCTGCGCAATCGACGTGTAGCCCATCGTCTCGGGGACGGCCACCGCGGCCAGCGTCAGCCCGGCGGCGATGTCCGTCCGCAGCCACGACCTTCGGTAGCCGCGGAGCGACTCGGGAACGAACCGAGACACCGACACGGGCGCGGTCGGCGGGCCACTCGTCAAAGTCGAACCCTCCCTCCACCGAACGGTGGGACCAGAGTCCGACCTGACCCAGCGAACGCACATCACCCCGAACGGGTGGGATGTGGCCCGATGCATCCGCGCGTGACTGCGGTCAGGTCACATCCAGCGACGCACCCGGTCGAGATACTCGGCATACTCCGTTCCGAGGCGCTCACTCAGATAGCGCTCCTCCGGCAGGACCGCGCCCCAGTGGAGGCCCGCGAAAGCCAACGGTGCGAGGGCCAGCGCGACCCATGAAGACGCGATCAGTGCTGCTCCGAGATAGAGCGCGAGCAGGCCCAGGTAGAGCGGGTTGCGCGACACGCGATACGGGCCCTCGTCCAGCAACGTCGTCGTGTGCTGCCCCGGCAGGAGCCCGGTCCCACGACGCGCGAAGAGGATCAGGGACCAACCGTTCCACACGACGAAGAACACGACGAGGGCCCAGCCGATGACGACGGCGCTCTGGCCGAGGTCCACCGAGATCCCCGCCGCCCCCTCCACCGCGACACCGACGAGCCACGGCACGCCGATGGCCACTGGCGGCCAGAGGCGGAACTGTGGCGCATCACCGTCCCACTCTCGACCAAACACTCGCCCGCGCCTCCCCGTTCTCGCGTCGTCGCCGCCTGCCATCACGATCCCAGAGTGACGAGAGTGGAGACAGTGACAAACGGTCGTCTTTCGCTGTGATGAAGCCATTCCGCCGTATGCCGCTGAGCCCGGCCCCAGCCGACCGCCGGGCGGCGTGCCGCCAACGTCAGCAGGCTGCGCGGTCGGCGGTGCGAGCCCGGATCCAGGTCGTGACGCGACGCGTCACCTGGGCGTCGATCGGCCTTCGGATCTCGCTCTTGTGGGCCTTGAGCGATGGCGTGCCGGGCTCACGCCGCAGCACGGCGCGTCACATCCGAGCGACGTACGTCTCGACCGGTCCCTGTACCTGGCGCTCGATGAAGTCCAAGTCGGCGGGGTTGACCTGCCGGTCCTTGCTGCCGGTGATGGCGAGCACCGGGACGGTGATGCGGGACAGGCGGGCGCGCGGGTCGTGGGTCATGAACTCGCGCATCCAGCGGGCATTGATCTTCGCCCCGCCGATGCGCGCGACGTCGGTCGTCGTGACCTTGATCTTCGCGTGCTGCTGTTTGGCCTTGCTCACCAAGCGGACCGCATCACCTTGAGCAGCAGGCGGATCGGCGCTGGCAGACCCGACGCGATCTGTTCACCCTGCCACACAAGGACGTCCTCCCCGGCGACCCGTGGCGCTGAGGAGCACCACACCGGCGAGCTGGTCGTCCGAGGCGCCGAGAGCGGCAGCATCGAGGGCGCCCTCGCTGTGGCCGACGACGAAAGACGGCGTGACCGTCCACCTCGGACCGGCCACGTAGGGCCGCGAGGCCGACGCGAGCCTCGTCAATGCGGTCGTGGAAGCCGAACCTCCGCCAGTCGCCCGGTCATCAGCGCCACCCCCGCGCTGCTCCCCCATCGCTCACTCGAGGCCTTCAGCGAGTCCGGCGACCTCGGGCGCCCCGACGAGGAGCCGG
>CAVWGJ010000030.1:0-10024 GCA_963754395.1 uncultured Actinomycetota bacterium
CCCCCGGTGAGCCGTCTGCCTCTAAAGCCGTCCGGGGGCGCCGCATTGCAGGGGCGCTTGTCGGGTGCTGGCTAACGCAGTGCAATCTGGTCGACTCGCTCGCGGGCGATGACACCCACATGGGCCGAACGGACCCTATCGTTGTCCGTTCGGCCGACCCCATGCATCGCACCGATCGAGTGCGGGTATGGCCCTTCGGTCGGCGCGGACGACGGGGCAAGCCCTCGGGCCGACAAGGCGCCCCCACAGTTGGCGGATGTGGGGGCGCCGTTCGCCCTCGCTGCAATCCGGCGCAGGTCTGGCTGGGCAGAACCTGAGAGACGGCACCCAGATGACTCGTTCGGACCTGTTTAGAGGATTGTTGCTCGGGTGATCATGCGGATATGGAGGACGAGCGGGAGGCAGGACCTCGACCTCGCGGCGTGGCGCTGCTGACCGCTTCGATGGAGAACAAGGACGGGATCTGCGACTTCCCGGTCCTTCTGGCGAAGGATCTCATGGACGAGCAGCTGGGCGGGGGCGACGAGGAGGCAGGCGCCTTGTCGCTCGTCATGGCAATGACCTCGCTGGCGGAGCACCTCCTTCTGCGCTCGTCTGCAGACCACGGCGTATCCCCAAGGTTCGGCTGCGATCGCTAGCGCCTACGGCTACACCAAATCGCACCAGGCCCGCGCAGAGGCAGACCGAAGCCCGGGAGCCCGGATAGCGCCGGCTGAATGTGAGACATCGGCAAGCATCGATTGGACGGACGGGAGCGAATCTAGCCTTGCAAGGGACGCCGCCTTTCCGGGCGCCTTCATCACCCGTCGCGGGCAAAGCCAAGTGAAGGCTGCACATTGACAATTGCCTCCGATCTTGCCGCGCGGACGGGGACTGCCAGAAACACCTGAGAAAGTGACACGGGGCGCCGCGCCGGGGTAGGGGGTGCAGGTCCTCTGTTGCAAGGTCCCGGCTGCGCCTGATGGCCGTCTGGCTGCCTTGGGCGTCGTACCCGAACGCTGCCCCGTACGACGACGATGTTGCGCGTGCCGCACCACAGCAGCATCCGTCGAAACGGGGCTGCTGCTTTCCTGGTGCGGTAGTGACTGCGTCTTCGTCACTGGTTGATGGTGAACGACGTCTCCATGGTGGCGGCGGACGAGTCACCGCCGTACACCTCGATCGTCCCCGGCTCCACGACGTACTTGCCGCGGTTGTCGTAGAAGCCGAAGTCGCTCTTGTCGAGGGTGAATGTCACCGTCGTCGACGCCCCGGCCGCCAGCGTGACGCGCTGGAAGCCGCGCAGCCGGCGGACCGGCTGGGAGATGCTCGCGACTGGGTCGTGGATGTACATCTGCACGACGTCGTCACCGGCGCGGTCGCCCGTGTTCTTCACGTGGATCGAGACCGTGAGGTTGCCGTTGCGGCCGACGCTCGAGCGGCTCAGACTCAGGTTGGAGACGTCGAACGACGTGTAGCTGAGCCCGTAGCCGAACGGGTATAGCGGCTGGCAGGTCGGCAGGTCGCGGTAGCGCGAGTTCCACTTGAACGTCGCGTCGCACGGACGCCCGGTCGGCTCGTGGTTGTAGTAGTACGGCACCGTGCCAACGCCACGCGGGAACGAGACCGGGAGCTTGCCGCCCGGGTTGACCTTGCCGATAGAGCACGTCGGCGACCGCGTTGCCGCCTTCGGTGCCCGGGAACCAGGCCTCGAGGATCGCCGCCGCCTTGTCCTGGACGGCGGTCAGGTCGAGCGGGCGGCCGTTGAACAGCACCACGACCACGGGCTTGCCGGTGGCCGCGACCGCGTTGAGCAGGTCCTCTTGGTGGCCCGGGAGGTCGAGCTGGCTGCGGCTGTTGGCCTCACCGCTCATGAAGCCGTTCTCGCCGAGGGCGAGCACGACCTGCTGGGCGTTGTTGGCCGCCTTGACGGCGTCCTGGATCGTGGTTCCGTCGGTACCCGGACCGGCGCACACCTCGTCGTCTGGGGTGATCGGCGGGTTGGCGTTGTTCGGCGGGTCGAAGTTGTGCGCCAGATTGCAGGCCGCGGTGTAGGTGACCGGGGCCGAGCTTGCCGCCTTCAGCCCGTCGAAGAGGCTGACGAACTTCGGAGCCAGGTCGTCCCAGCCGCGTCCCGACCACGGACCGAGCACCTCGTCGACCGTCTCGGCGAACGGACCGATCAGCGCCGTCGACTTGCTGGGGTCGAGCGGCAGCGGCTGGCCGGCGTTCTTGAGCAGCACCATTGATCGACCCGCGGCCCATCGACTCTTCGCCAGGTCGGCCGGCTTGCCGTAGCTCGCGGGGTCGTTGGCCGTGCTGACGTCGACGTACGGGTGGTCGAACAGTCCGGCGCGATACTTCACGCGCAGGATCCGCCGCACCGCGTCGTCGAGGCGCGACATCGTGATTCGGCGCTCGTTGAGGAGCTCCTGGCCGTAGTCGCGGATGTTGGTGCTGACCATCTCCGAGTCGGTGCCGGCCATCAGGGCCGCGGCGCCGGCGCCGGGACCGTCAGCGGCGATGCCGTGGCCGCACGGGCCGCTGTCGGGCTTCACGGGTGGGCAGGCGCGCAGCTCGGCGACGGCGGTGTAGTCGCTCTCGACGAAGCCGTCGAAACCCCACTCCTTCTTCAGGATGTCGGTCTCGGTGTACTTGTTGGCACATCCGGGAACCCCGTTGATCGCGTTGAAGGAGCACATGACCGTGTCGGCTCCGGCGTCGATGGCAGCCTTGAACGGCGGCAGGTAGAGGTTGCGCAGCCGGGACTCGGACATGTCGGTGGTGTTGTAGTCACGGCCACCCTCGGGCTGGCCGTAGGCGACATAGTGCTTCACGCTCGCGACGACCTTGTCCCGAGCGCTGTAGTCCGTGCCCTGGGCACCTTGACCCGGGCGGCCGACATCACCGAGCCGAGGTACGGGTCCTCGCCCGCACCCTCGACGATGCGGCCCCACCGGGGCTCGTGGGAGACGTCCACCATCGGGCTGTAGATCTGCTTGAGGCCCTCGATGGCGGACTCCTTTGCGCCGACCACGGCGTCGGCTTGCGCGACGTTCGGGTCGAAGGAACTAGCGGCACCGAGCGGCACGGGGAAGATCGTGCGATAGCCGTGGATGGTGTCGTAGGCGAAGAGGATCGGGATGTGCAGTCGCGACTGCTCGACCGCGACGTGCTGGAAGTGGTTGATCTTCTCGGGGTCGACGAGGCTGAAGACCGAGCCCACGCCCGCCTTCGCGTCGGCGTCGGTGATCTGGCCGTCGGAGAGAAGCTGCACCTGCTGCAGCTTCTCCTGCGTCGTCATCTGTGAGAGCAGGTCGTCGACCTGCTGCTCGATCGTCCTGCTGGTGGAGTGCCGGGTGGGTGCCAACGCCTGCTCGTCGTCGGACATGCCGACCGCGAGAGCCGTTCCTCCAATCGCGAAGCAGAGGGCTAACACGGTGCCGACCGCGCCCGTCCGTCGTCCGATCCTTGCCATGGGACACCTCCGAGCACGCGATGTGATCACCGAGTCTCCCCAGTCTTGCGCCGTCGTCAATAGCGGTCAATGTGGAGCATCGGGCGAACTACGCAGTCGCTCACCCAGCCGAGGTAGCCATGACGATCCCCACCGCGGCACCCGGACCTGGTGCCGCACGAGGACTTCGGCGACCAGCCGCAGCGGCCGCTGCAGGCCAGGTGGTTGCGGTCCGGGCAGGTCGGCGGTCGTGGCCGGGACCTCCGCGCGCGATGGAAGCCTGCAGCCGCTCACGGGCAGGGCGAAGACGATCGCGGTCAACACGCGCGAGGCCCTCGAGCGGCTCTACCGGCACGACGAGCGCGTCTCACCGTGGTCAGGGACCGGCCGGGGTGTCGTGCAGGCCGTCAACAGGCAGCGCAGCAGTATGAAGCGCCTGCGCGAAAACCACCCCCGGGGCCATCGGCATGCGCGCATCACCCGTCGGATGGGTCCGTTGGTGCGGTGCCGGGGTGTCCAGGTGCGGGAGCGTACGCATCGCGCATCGCGAGGAGGCTCTCGGCCAACTTGTACAGGTCGCCGCCGGGTTCGGTGCTCCCCAACAGATTCGGCTCGCGGATCCGCACCTGCTCGCGAGTGACGAAGACCAGGGTCGTCGCCCCGGGGAAGTCCGGGGTGGCGGGACGCACGTCGAACTCGATGTAGTCCAGGTCGGACCAGGGAATGCGGTGGCTCCGGAACTCCTGCCTGATGAGGATGCCGTCCCGATCGGCCACGAGGCGCATCCGCCGCCACCAGTACACGAGGAGGCATCCCAGCAACACACCTGAGATGAAGGCTAGTGACGCGAGGCGCTCCCCGTCTCTGTAGGACAAGACCGCCAGCCAGCCAGCGCCGACAGCTAATGGGATCCCGATGGCCAGCATTGACCAGTGGGTGAGCCTCACGACCAGGGCCCGAGGGGGTGAGACCGCGGAGTCGGCGTGGCGGAGCCGCAAGGCGGCCGGTTCCCCGGGGTCCGAGTCACGCGGGGGTCCCATGTCACCCAAGGCCGCGGATGACCGCGGAAGGACCAGGTCCTGCGGTGGGGCCGAGTCTCCCCGGGCGACCTCATCGCCGGGGAAGATGGTGTCCCTCGGGGTCGCGTCGTCAACGGCAGGATCGGCCGCCTCGAGGCCATGGACCACGGTCGAGCGAACGTGGTCCTCGCTGTCCATGTCGCCTCCCTTGAGGGCATCGGCCCGGCGGCCGCTCGACCCATCCGTCAGAAGTCTCCAGCGCTCGCCACGGCGGTCTTTTCAGGCTATCGACGTCGGCGGTTTGAAGTAGACCTTCTTCTCCACGGCGCACCGGGAGCAGAGATAGTAGCGGCCATCCGGTCCGCTCGTCTCCTTGTTGACATGCTGCTGCCAGTCGTGGCGTGCTACGAGACAGAGAGTGTCTTCACAGCTACCACCCGCCCTCGGTACGAATCCTTCAGTGTCCGGCTCCGAGCGCCGCGTCGTCAACGCCCAGGTAGTGCAGGTGATCGGTGCCGTCAGCAGGTCGGCTTGAGCGAGCGCCCTCACCGCCGCTGACCGTCGCCCGCAAACGCCGAGACCTCCGGCAACCGAGGCCAGGCCAGTCATGCGCCTGCGTGCTTCCTCACCTTCCACGCGAGGTAGGGGAGGAACGAAAAGGCGATCAGCGCGGCTCCCCCCAGAGCCATCGACAGGTCGAACGCGTTGTCCCGCGCCAGCCAGTAGTACATGTCGGCGGCCGCCATGACGGCGACCTCCCCATCGGTGTCCACGGAGTACCGAACGTCGAGCGGAGGCGTGTAGGACGTGGCCACGGTCGGTGACGGCCAGCCACCGACGACCCACCGCGTCCCGAGGCTTTGCTCGGCGAGGCCCGGACTCACGACGCCGGTCAGGTTCAACCACTGATCCCCCGAAACCCCGGGTACCTTGACCTCGACGTGGCGCACCTCGCGGTCCCAGAACGACCAGTCCTCCCACCAGGCTTGGTCCGGGTTGACCCTGACCGTGGTGGCGGCCCACGAGCTGCCCTCCTCGACCAGATGTCGGGCGCGGGCCTGATCGGCCATGTCCCACGGCAGGTACGTCAGCCCCCAGATGAGCGCTAACCCGCCGAGCCATCGCAGCCACGTACTGCCCTTCGGCGCATCCACGCTCCGGTCATGGTGGACGACGTCCCGGACATCGAGGTCGGCGGTGCCGCCAGCCTCCGGACGTTCGCTGTCCTGTGGGGCGTCGTCCACCGGTTGATCCACCCTTCCGGCCTGCCTCAGGGCCTGCGAAGCCGATAGCGGCGGTACTGCGGCGGCGGCCTCCGCTGCCCGGCGTCCCGGTTCCACTGGAACGTTGGGCTCGGGTGTTCGCCCGCCCCGGGGAGCAGAGTGGTCGGGGTCCACCGAAGCCACGCGTGCGGTTGGCGGCGGACCGCCCGGCGAGGCCGTCGAGTCACCGTGGCCGTCCCCGTCCCGCTCGAGGCGGCGCTCGATCCGTTCGAGAACCGGTTCACCCAGATTGACGAGGCCGATCATGCCGAAGCCGATACCGAGAAAGAGCAGCAGCCCCAGGATGCCGATCAACCAGTCGTCCCAGACACCCACCTTGGGGCTGAGCACCGCCCAGGCGATGACGGCCGGAAGAATTGTGGACGCAAGAAAGGCTGCCCCGCCGAGGACCCCCTTCAGGATGGGCCACCAGCGCGGCGGCTGGGGAAGCCACGGGATCTTCGACCTCAACCGTGAACGGTTCAAGTTCTCGAGAAATGCAGGGGTGCCCACCCAGCGAGCCAGATCCGGGATCGGGTCAGTCCGAGAAGCCAGGGCGAGGGTCTGTGCTGACCGCAGCGCATCCTCGAGTGTCGGGAACGTCAGGTCCTCCGCCGTGAACGTCTCCGGGAACGGGTCCGCGAACAGGTCGCCCCGGACCTCGCCCAGCCGCTCGAGGCCGACGACTGTGCTCCGGAGCCGGTAGCCGTCATTAGCGCGGGAGAGCATGACGAGCTCGACGTCGCACGACGCCTCGCCGCCCCGCCGAGCACCGATGACCCGACCCGCGCCGTGGAAGTCGGCCAAGAGCCGGGCGACCTCGTCGAGCCCTTGCTCATCGGCCATCCGACCATTGTGGCGTGGCCACCGGGCCGGTGTCGAAGTCTCCACCGCACGCCACGGACGGCTGCCTCAACCCGTCAGAAGCGAAGCCAGGCCCGCGGCCTCAATCGTCCCGAGGGGTGAGGGTGTCCTGAGTGTCCTGCGGGGTGTCAACGAACCCCACATCCAGCAGGTGATCAGCAGACGGGCCATCCTGAACGGGGGAAGCAGCCTGACCGCGCGACCTCGGTCCTGGCTCCCGCGGAGCGTAGCCGGGCACGCCGTCGGGGGGTCCCCGGCGTGCGATCTCCCGGGCCAGATGGCGGCGTGAAAGGATCTCCTCGAGCTTGGCCCCGACGACCGCGGCGACGAGCAGGGCCGGGATCGCCACGAGAATGATCGAGTAGACCAGCTCATCGCCCTCCTCGCGGAAGAGTGAGGGGTCCAGTAGGGCGAAGGCAACCCAGACCGCGACGAAGGCCGTCAGCGAGCCTGCACCGACGAGAACCCGCCCCAGTACCCCGACGCGTTGGGCCTGGGGCCGAATCAACAGGGCGAACTCCGGTTCCTTCACCCAGGAGCGGAACGCCACCTCGTCCCGCCATCCCTCCAGGGGCGCGGGCACGTCCTGACGGAGCGCTGCCTCGCGGGCCTCCTCGAGCGTGTCGAAGTCTTGGTCCTGGACCCACCGCTGCATGGACGGCTCGCCGCCGTGGACCAGAGGGTCAGGGTCGGGATCGAACAGGAAGGCCAAACCGAGCTCCAGATCGCTGCCGCTGCATCGCACACGACGATGCCGGTACCGCCCCGCGGGCAGCGGGATGATGGCGGCGAGCTCCACAGCGGCGGGACCCGACCGGCGACGGCGCACGCTGACCACCGCAACCGAAGCCGCGGGTGCGGACGGCGGGAAGTGGCTTGGCTGGGCCGTCGAGTCGCGGGGGTCGTTCCGGTGCCGCCCGAGGCGGCGCTCGATCCGGTCGAGCAGCCCTCCAGCCAGAACGGCGAGGCCGATCATGCCGAAACCGATGCGGAAATAGAGCTCGATCGCCAAGATGATGGCCCACCAGTCGTCCCAGACCTCCCCCACCAAGGCGTTGAGCACCGCCCACATGATGACGCCGGGGAGAATCGGGATCGCAACGACGGCTGCCCCGAGGAGGATCCCCTTCGTGATGAGCCACCAAGGTGGAGGCTGGGGGAGCCTGGGGAAGTTGGACCTCATCTGTGAACGATTCAAGCTTTCCCCGGACTTGAGCTCGTAGGTGGCCATCCAGCGGGCCAGGTCAGGGATCGGGTCCGCCCGAGAGGCCAGAGCGGGGTCTTGGCTGACTCCAGCGCCTGCTCGAGCGTCGGGAGGGTCACGTCCTCGGCCATGAACGTGTCCGGGCACGGGTCCGCAAACAGGTCCTTGTGGACCTCGCGGAACCGGTCGAGGCCCTCCACGGCGCTACGCAGGCGGTAGCCGCCTTCGGCGCGGGAGACCATGACGAGCTCGAGGTCGCACGACGTGCCGTCACTCGGCCGGGCACCGACGACCGACCCAAGCCGTCTTTGCTGTCAGCCAGCAACCGGGCGGCCTGGTCGGACCTTTGCTCATCGGCCACCCGGCCAGTGTGGCGTGGCCACCGGGCCGGTGTCGACGCTCCACCGCCCACCACAGGCCGCTCCTCCCTCCACTACGGACGTCGTGGACTACCTGGGTGTGTACAGCGGACAGCCGGTGAGCGGACCGGGCCTGATGCTATGTCAATGACACATCTTCCGCGGGAGCTGCGAGTGCGGGGCTAGAGCGAACCCGGCCGGTGACGCTCTCGGGGCGCATACCCTGGATGACAACCTCACCAATGGAGCTGGAGGTCCTCACCGAGATCACCGTCGCTCCGAGCACTGGTCCTACTTCATCGACGTCCACCTCGCTGCCGTGAACCCGAGGACCGGACGGCCACTCACCGGTCGGGCCGAGACCATCGCTGCAAACTGGCGCGGACCCCTCGACCGGCTCTACCGGCACGACGAGCGCGTCTCACTGTGGTCAGGGACCGGCCTGGGTGTCGTGCAAGCCGTCAACACCTACGAACACCACGAAGGTACCGTCCGCGGCACGACCCGCCCCGAACGGAACCTCCTGCGCACGGTTCATTGGCCACCATGGTCACCGGCCTGAGGCGCGTGCACTACAGGGAGAGCACCTGGCCAGTTGGTGACCTGCGGCTTGGTCGCCCTCGTCCATCGCGGTCGAGAAGCCGCGACCCGCTTGAGGAAGAGTGCCCAGAAGGTTCGGTAGAGCGGCCCCTTACCTTCCTGTTGGGCCGTGGTCCTGGCCCGCCGTGGACACCTGGGAGTGCCAGTCGTTCGGTTGGGCGCGCAGGCGGAACAACGGCGCAGGTTCGGACTCCCCGATCCGCACCACGCTGATCTCCACGCCGAAGAAGCGCGCCTCACCGGCTGCCAGGTCGTTTAGGAAGTCCAGCGCTTGGCGGTGCTCCTCCCGGAAGCTGGTGGCCATCCACACGACCGTCCTGGCCTCCGTCCCGGCCGCATAGGTGAGGATCTGGCCGAGGTGCCCGTGATAGGTCTGCGTGAGCTGGTTCTCGACCATCAGGACGCAGTTGTTTGTCAGGTCCGCGCCGAGCAGGTCATCGCCGAGCTCAAGTCCGGTCCGTTGGCCCACGCCCCCTCAGGGTCGTTCACCGCCAACGCTGCGTGTCTCACCCTGGGCTGCATCGCGTTCAACATCCTCCGCGCCGCCGGCGCGGCCACCTCAACCCGACACGCCACAGCCCGCTGGGCCACGTTGCGCACCCACCTGGTCGCCGTCTCAGCCACTGCCCGGACCCGCACCAACGACGCTACCCGCGCCTCCAGCGACGCGAAAGAACTCCACCTCGAGACCTCTCGAACCCGCCTCTTGACATCAGAGGGGTGCCGATGAGACGCAGGTAAGAGGTTAGAGCTCACCCCGATGAGCAAACGTGTGAAGTCCGCTATCGGCGCCTTCAGACTTCTGCCAAATAGCGCAGGACAGCCAGCACGCGGCGATGATCGTCGGGGGACTCGGGCAGGTCGAGTTTCTGCATTATCTGTCGGACGTGGGTCTCGACGGTCCGGGGCCCGAGGACCAGCTGGTGCGCGATGGCGGCGTTGGAACGTCCCTCGGCCATCATCGACAGTCCGTCGCGCTCACGGGCGGTGAGCCGATCAAGGTCACGTGTCGTCCGTGGGCGACGAAGCAGCCGACTGACGATGGTCGGGTCGATGACGCATTCGCCAGCGCTGACGCGGCGTAATGCGTGACCAGTACTTCCATCTCGGTGACGCGATCCTTGAGCAAGTAGCCCATGTGCTCGGGCGCGTCCTGGAGCAGAAGAGATGCGTAGTGCGACTCGAGATACTGCGAGAGCACGGATCAGGTGGGCTGGGGTGGCGTCGGGGTGGCCGCGCGCAGTTACCGGCCTGCTACTGCCGCGCACCACGATTGGCCG
>CAVWGJ010000031.1:0-279131 GCA_963754395.1 uncultured Actinomycetota bacterium
GCCACCCCACCCGTAGCTGGTCTCCATCGCGGCCCACCGTCTCCGGTCCAGGAGGACAACGGCGCCCAGTGGAAGAACGCCGAAAACAGCGCCCCACCAGCGCGGCACGTCGATGGCCCAAGCTGCGGCAACACCGACCGCGGCTGCCATAAGGCATGCGCCAACCAGAGCGGCCCATCCGACTGCGTTGAGTTGCGCTGTCCGCAGCCAGTAGTGGCGTCTGATGCGAGGATGCCGCAACGGCTCCCCCTCGTACTCGCCGTAGCCTCGTGAGCTGACCATCAGAGCCGTCATTCCGAAGGACGGGACTTCTCGGCGAGAGCTGCGGCATACTCGGCGTCGCTCTTGAGGATGCAGAACTCGTTGCCCTCGGGGTCTGCCATCACGTACCACCCGGTGCCCGGGCCGTGGAGGCCCCGGCGATCCGCGACGAGGGTCGCGCCGATGCCCAACAGGCGCTCGTACTCCTCGTCCTGGGTGACGTCGGTGGATCGCAGGTCGAAGTGAATGCGGTTCTTGACCGACTTCGGCTCCGGGACCTCGATGAACAGGATGTGGTGGCCGTCCGCGCCGGAGCGGATCATGCACTCCTCGTGGCCGGGCTCGTTGGGGTCGTCGGGGATGTCCTCATAGCCGAGGACCTGCTTCCACCACTCGGAGAGCTCGTAGGCGTTGTGGCAGTCGATCGACGTGTGCGAGACGCGTGAAGTCATGGAGGACAGCCTGTACGACCTGGCCGCCGGAGTCGATGAGGATTTCCGACCCGCCCGTGACAGTGTCGGCAGAGGTCCGGCAGAGTCGGACCATGACATCGAGTGCCGCCGCCGACGTAGTCCGTGACCGACCGATTCCGGGCCGCGAGGGACCTCCTCGTGGACCTTCGGGAGGACTACGACCGGGCCGTCGCCGAGTTCACCTTCCCCGACGTGGGCGACCGCTGGAACTGGGCCATCGACTGGTTCGACGCCATCGCCCGTGGCAACGACCGGCCCGCCCTGACCATCGTCGAGCAGGACGAGTCGGTGCGGACGGTGACCTTCGACGAGATGGCCCGGCGCTCCGACCAGGTCGCCGCGTACCTGACGCCGGCTCGGCGTCCGCAAGGGAGACTCCGTCATCCTCATGCTCGGCAACCAGGTCGAGCTGTGGGAGTCGATGCTCGGCGTCATGAAGATCGGTGCCGTCATCATGCCGACGACGGTGGCGGTCGGCCCGGGCGACCTCGTCGACCGCATGGAGCGGGGCGAGGCGCGAGCCGTCATCACCAACGCCTCGGAGGTGCACAAGTTCGACGACGTCCCGGGCGACTACCTCCGCATCGCCGTCGGCGTCGACCCGGCCGGGACAGCCGACCCAGCCGGGACGGAAGGTCCGGCGGGCTGGGAAGGGTACTCAGCGGCATACGACATCGAAGCCGAGCCAGCCGAGCACCCGGGGACGGGGCCCGACGACCGGCTGCTCCTCTACTTCACGTCCGGCACCACGAGCAAGCCGAAGCTCGTCGAGCACACCCAGGTGTCCTACCCGGTCGGGCACCTGTCGACGATGTACTGGATCGGCCTGCGCCCCGGGGACGTCCACCTCAACATCTCGAGCCCGGGGTGGGCCAAGCACGCGTGGTCGTGCTTCTTCGCCCCGTGGATCGCCGAGGCGACGATCTTCCTCTACAACTACACCCGCTTCGACCCGGCGGCCCTGCTCCGCGTCCTGCGGACCCACGAGGTGACCTCGCTGTGCGCACCGCCGACGGTCTGGCGGATGCTCATCAACGCCGACCTGTCCGGCGGCCCCGGCGCGCTCCGCGAGGTCGCTCGGTGCCGGCGAGCCGCTCAACCCCGAGGTGATCGCCCAGGTCGAGAAGGCCTGGGGCATGACCATCAGGGACGGCTACGGCCAGACCGAGATGACGGCTGCCATCGGCAACACACCGGGCGCGCGGGTCAAGCCCGGCTCGATGGGACGGCCGCTGCCCGGGCGTGCCCGTGGCCATCGTCGACCCGCTGGCCAACACGATCGCCAACCAGCGTGACGCGCGACGGCAAGGTGGAGGGCGAGATCTGCCTCGACCTGTCGCAGCAGCCGGTGCCGCTCATGACCGGCTACCAGGGCGACCCCGAGCGCCATGCCGCCGCGACGGCTGGCGGTTGGTACCACACGGGCGACGTCGCCTCGGTCGATGCCGACGGCTACATCACCTATGTCGGCCGGACCGACGACGTCTTCAAGGCCAGTGACTACAAGATCAGCCCGTTCGAGCTCGAGTCGGTCCTCATCGAGCACGTCGCCGTGGCGGAGGCCGCGGTCGTGCCGTCGCCCGACCCGGTGCGGCTGGCCGTGCCCAAGGCGTACGTCGCCCTCGTCGCCGGCTACGAGCCGAGCGCGGAGGTGGCCCGGTCGATCCTCGCCCACTGTCGCGCGAAGCTGGCGCCGTGGCAGCGGGTTCGGCGCATCGAGTTCTACGAGCTGCCGAAGACGATCTCGGGCAAGATCCGCCGGGTCGAGCTGCGTGGCCGGGAGGAGGAGCTCGACGCGACCGGTGCCGCGCAGCCCGAGCTCGAGTGGCGCGACGACCAGTTCCCCGACCTCAGGGGGTGACCGTCGGGCTGGGCGACGGCATCGACGGCGACGACGGCGAAGGTGACGGCGTCAGGGTCGACGTCCGGACGG
Source organism: uncultured Actinomycetota bacterium (assembly GCA_963754395.1). Lineage (GTDB taxonomy): Bacteria > Actinomycetota > Actinomycetes > Actinomycetales > Dermatophilaceae > Intrasporangium. The sequence continues at coordinate 2,668 of CAVWGJ010000031.1, forward strand.
TGGCCGGGGTCGAGGTGCCGGAGTCGTCGGGCGTCGCGGTGGCGATCTCCCGGATCGTCGTCTCCGCCGACCCGCTGCACGTGCGTGGCTGCTCACCCTCCGCGCCGGGCTGGGCCGGCTCGGCGGTCGGAGCCGGCTCTGGGGGTCCCGCGGCCTCGGCATCCTTGGTCTCCTGAGCCCCGCGCGGGTCGATCATCGCGCCGTTGACGACCTGGATGTTGTCGTAGGCCGGTCGGCCCTCGATGAGGTTGCGGTACGTGTAGCGGGTGAGCTGGGTGAGCGCGCACCGGGGGCCGAACGTGGCCAGGTCGAAGGCGTAGGGCTGGCCGGTCAGCTCCTCGTCCTCGGTCGCGATGAAGTGCGAGACCACGCCCCCGCCGGTGAAGGTCCCGACCTGGATCCGGGACCCCTCGAGTGCTGGCGTGTGGATGTGCCCGTTGATGACGACGCGACCGCGGGCGACCTCGGTGGCTGCATAGGGCTCGTGGGTGACCACGAGGTCGCTCTCCGGCTCGTCCTCCATCGCCAGGTTGTAGGCGTCGACCGCCGGTGCCTGCTTGCCCGCGGGGTCCTTGTTGTCGTCTCCGAAATAGCGCGGGTCGTTGAAGCCCGTGATGCGCAGGCCGTGGAACGACAGCTCGCGATACACGCCGTCGGAGTCCTGGAGCAGCACGACGTTGGGCACGGCCGCCATTCGCCGCAGCAGCGCCCGGTCGGCCGGCGCGGACTGGTCGTGGTTGCCGCTCGTGAAGATGTAGGGCACACCGAGCGACTCGATCCCGCGGAAGATGCCCGCCGCCTCGCCCTCCTGCACCCGGCCGAAGTTGATGATGTCGCCCGTGTCGATGACGGCGTCGACGCCCTCCTCCTCGATGATGGTGCGCATCAAGGCGTACTGGTTGGCGCCGTGGATGTCCGAGACGAGCAGGAGGCGGGCCGACACGGTCGGCTGGGTCAGGTCCGTGGGGACGAACTTCTCCTGCAGCGCCTGGGACAGCGCGAGCAGGTTGCGCAGGTACGGCGTGGCCTGCTCGGCGCGGGTCTCCACGTCGGCCAGGAGCCCCGCGTTGCGCTGCACCGTGCCGAGGAGGCCGGTCGTGGTGAAGGCTGCGAACCGGTCCGGTTGGTAGGTCAGCGCCGTGCTCAGGCCCGTGCCACCAGAGACGAGGACGAGGGCAGCGGCCACCAGGACGAGGTGCAGGCGCTCCGGACGCCGCCGTCGGGCATAGTGCACGGCCACGGTCAGGCCGACGGCCACGATGAGCGCCCCCAGCCCGAAGCGCCAGCCCACCCCGACGGCGGCCTCCCGGATCGCTTCCGAGATCTCCGCATCCGTGGGCTGCAACGAGCGCACGCTCACGGGGCCGGCGGTGAGCAGGTCGGTGACCTCCTCCCGCACCGAGACGGCCACGTCGAGCCCCGGAGCGAGCGTGGGCGACCGGAACGCGAGGTCGACATCACCGACGATGGTCGGGCTGTGCAGCACCGGCGTGTGTCGCGGCACCGGGTCGAGCCGCAACGTCGCCCGGTAGTTGGAGGTCTCCACCGTCGTGGGCGACAGGTTCGTCGCCGCCACACCGCCGAGGTAGCAGGCCACGACGATCGTGACCCAGCGGGCCACGAGGCCCGCCCGGGCCCAGGCGGGGTGATCCGTCCTCAGTCGCATCGCGTCCACCCTATGCACGGACCGCTGGCGAGCCCGCCACAGCCCCAGCGCGCGTGACCCGGGAACCGAGCCCAGCGGCATACGGCATCAAAGCATTTGTCCGTATGCCGCTGAGCTGGCTCCGCGCTCACGCGCGGTTGGTCACAGGTACTGGCCCGTGGGACCGATGTCGCGACCGGCCTGCGTCGGGTCCGGGCGATGCAGGTGGCCGTGGCCGGCTCCGGGTGGAGTGCCGTAGGACACGCCGGGACCACCCGGCAGGGCCCGCATCTGCTGGAGCTGCTGTTGCGCGACCATCTGTTGCGCGACCAGGGCGGTCTGGATCCCGTGGAACAGGCCCTCGAGCCAGCCGACCAGGGCGGCCTGGGCGATGCGGAGCTCGGCGTCGCTCGGCGACTCATCGCGGAACGGCTGTGCGATCCGCTCGAGCTCCTCGACGAGCTCGGGGGAGAGCCCGTCCTTGAGCTCTTCGAGCGACTGGTGGTGGATCTCGGCGAGGCGTCGGCGCCCGGCAGGGTCGAGCGGCGCGCTCCGGACCTCCTCGAGCAGCTGCTTGATCATCGAGCCGATGCGCATGACCTTCGCCGGCTCCTCGACGAGGTCCGCAGGGTTGGTGCGCTCGCGCTCGCCCTCGGCAGCCGACTCGCCCTCGGAGCCGCTGCCCGGCGCATCCGCCACGCCCATGCCATCGGGGGTGAGTACGACGATGCGCTGGTCCCCCCGCGGCTGGTCGCTGCTGGGGTCCTGACCGGGCACTGACTGGCGGGGGCTGTCACTCATGGTCCCATCCTGCCCCACCAGTCCAAGGCGGCGTCCATCGGCGGATGATCGATCGAGTCTCCGCCCGACGGGACCTGCACACCCTGCGTGCGGTCAGGGGAGGGCTTTGCGCACGCAGGATGTGCAGGAGCGCGCGCGTGCTGACGTCACCGCTTCCCGGCAGTCGCGAACCAGGGGTGGTGCAGGTCGTGGTACGAGATGTCCGTCATGGCCTCGTCCATGTCGGCCATCTGGTCCTGCATCTCCTGGGGCATCTCCTTCTTCTCGCCAGCGCGGGCCTCGGCCTCCGTGCGGAACGCGATCGTCTGGGTGAAGTAGCCGTTCTCGTCGACCGCGATGGTGCCGCCCAGGATGTCGGGACGCTCGCGGTGGAGCATGTCCATCGGCTGGTCCATCATCATGCGGAACTTCTCGGGGTCACTGATGCGACCCTGGATGACCTGGACGAAGCCGGCGTCGTCCGAGCCGCCGTCGAGCATCAGCTGCACGTCGTCGCAGTCGTGGAACGTCACCGGGCCGTCGAAGTACCGCTCGGTCTCGCCCCACCAGGCGCCCTGCTCGGACCGGTTGCTGTTGCGCATGGCCGACTCCTTCGAGTCGAAGCGCACGACGCCGATGAACTCGTTGTCGTCGGTCAGGCCATACGTGCCTCCGAGGAAGCCCATCGCGCCCGGCTCGAGCTCCTCACGCCACACGTCCATGCGACGGTGCAGCTGGTCCGCGTCGTTGCACTTGCCTTGAATCACCTGAATGAACACCTCTTGACCTCCCGCTGTGTGAGTTGGGAGGGCCGCTTCAGCTGAAGTGGTCCACGTGTCGACGTTACGCCGTGGGTGCGGGCGCGTCACCGGGCCGAAAACACGGAAAACGGGCAGGTTCTCCGGCCCGCTCACGTCGTGAGCAGGATCTTGCCGATGTGGGTGGACGCCTCCATCTCGCGGTGGGCGTCGGCCGCCCGGTCGAGCGGGTAGCGCGAGTTGATGATGGGGCGGACCTGCCCGGCCTCGATGAGGGGCCACACGTGCTCACGGACGGCGGCGACGATGGTGGCCTTCTCCGCGGCCGGTCGGGCGCGCAGGGTCGTGGCGATGACGGCGCCCCGCTTGGACATGAGCCTGCCCAGATCGAGCTCCGCCTTGCGCCCGCCCTGGAGGCCGATCGTCACCAGGCGGCCGTTGACGGCCAGGGCGTCGACGTTCTTGGCGAGGTACTTCGCGCCGATGTTGTCGAGGATGACGTCGGCGCCGTGGTTGTTGTTCGCGGCGCGCAGCTCGTCGACGAAGTCCTGGTCCTGGTAGTTGACGAGCACCTCAGCGCCGAGCTCGCGGCAGAAGTCGAGCTTCGCCTGGCTGCCGGCCGTGACCGCGACATGGGCGCCGACCGCCTTGGCGAGCTGGATCGCCATGGTGCCGATGCCCGAGCTGCCGCCGTGGACGAGGAGCCACTGGCCCGGGTGGATGTTCGCGGTCATGAAGACGTTGGACCAGACGGTGCAGGTGACCTCGGCGAGGCCGGCCGCGTCCGCCAGGTCGACGTTGGCCGGCTTGTGGAGGACCTGGCCGGCCGGCGCGGCGACCTGCTCCGCGTAGCCGCCGCCCTCCAACAGGACACAGACCTCGTCCCCGACCGTGAAGGAGTCGACGCCCTCACCCAGCGCGGCGACGCGGCCGCTTACCTCGAGGCCGGGATAGGGCGACGCCCCGGGCGGCGGATCGTAGAAGCCCTTGCGCTGCATGACATCCGCCCGATTGACGCCCGCCGCCACGACGTCGACGAGGACCTCGCCCGGCCCAGCGGTCGGGGCTGGGACGTCTGCGAGGACGAGGGCGTCGGGCCCGCCCGGCTCGGGGATCGTGATGGCGCGCATGCGCAGACTGTAATGGCGGGCTACTTTGGGCCGATGACTGAGGTCGCGACCCCGGACCTGCCCCCAGGCGTCACCGTTGTCACGACGGAAGGGGGTGGCGGACTGGAGGCGGTGCGCGTCGAGACGCAGGCCGCTCGTGGCCTCGTCTACCTCAACGGCGCGCACCTCGCGGAGTGGACGCCCGCCGGCGCCGAGCCGGTCCTGTGGATGAGTGCGCACTCGGCCTTTGCGGTCGGCTCGCCGATCCGCGGCGGCGTGCCCGTGTGTGGGCCGTGGTTCGGACCCGGGCGCTCGGGAGACCGGGCCCCGGCGCACGGCTGGTTCCGGATCTCGCAGTGGACGCTGGCCGGTGCGTCCGTTGATGGCGACGGGGCAGCCACCCTGACCTTCACGCTTGACGGCCGGGACGCGGCAGCGGCCGTCACCGAGGGATCCTCGCGTGAGGTGCGTGCCGAGTACGTCGTCACCCTGGGGCGCGCGCTCGAACTGGCCTTGACGGTCAGTGCTGGGACCGAGCCGCTCGAGCTCGAGGAGGCCCTGCACACCTACCTCGCGGTATCGGACGTGCGGTCGGTGACCGTGAGCGGCCTCGACGGAGTCTCGTACGTGGACAAGGTGGCCGGGGGAACCCACGAGGTCCAGGCCGGTGACGTCACCTTCTCGGGGGAGACCGACAGGGTCTACGCCCACGAGGACTCGGCCACCGTGCACGACCCTGGTCTCGGACGTCGGATTGTGCTCACCAAGGAGGGGTCCGGGTCGACGGTGGTCTGGAACCCCTGGGTCGCCAAGTCTGCGGCGATGCCTGACTTCGGCGACGACGAGTGGCCCGGGATGGTGTGCCTCGAGGCCGGCAACGCCTTGGACAGCGCCGTCCTGCTCGGACCCGGCGAGTCCCACACGCTGCTGGCCCGGTACGAGCTCGAGTCGGCCTGAGCGTTCCCGGACGACCGTTTCTCGCGGGACACGGACAGTGCAGGCGTGGGTGTCCCTCGACTGGCAGGTCCTTGTCGAGCAATGGTCGTCGGGGGACAGAGGGCGCCGTGGGCTGGGAGCCGGCCCAGCGGCATACGGCCTGGTGGTGGTTGTGGCTCAGCGGTTCGGGCTGAGGCGGCGGGCGATGTCGTCGGCCGTGGCCCGCACCCGGGCGACCAGCTCTGCCACGTGATCGTCATCGGCGTCGGTCGAGCGAAGCGTCACCGCGACAGCCGCGATGGGCCGGTTGGCGCCGTCGACGACGGCCTGGGCGACCGACGACAGATCGGGGGTGACGGTCCCGTCCTCGCGCGCGTGGCCAGCGGCGCGGGTCCGAACGAGCAGGGCCCGGAGCTCCTTGAGCGAGGTGGGCCCGGCGCCGTGCCGCTGGGTGAAGGAATCACGGTCCGGGTAGAGGGCGCGCACCTGTGCCGGCGGCAGGCCGGCGAGCATGGCCACGCCGCTCGCCGTGAGGTGGGAGGGGAGCCGCACGCCCACGTCGGTGACGAGCGTCGGCTGGCCCGGCGCCCGCTCCTCGAGCAGGTAGATGACGTCGCGGCCGTCGAGGGTGGCGAAGTGGGCGTTGCGGCCGCACTGGTCGGCCAGCCGACGGATCGCGGTGCGGGCCACCCGGGCCAGCGGTGCCTGGCGCTGGTAGGCCGAGCCGAGCTCGTATGCGGCGGAACCGAGGCCGTAGCGGCGCTCCTCGACATAGTGCGTCACGTAGCCGCGCGAGCAGAGCACCTTGAGCAGGTGGTAGACCGAAGACCGGGGGAGCGACAGGGCGCGGGCGATCGAGGCTGCCGGCACCGGCTCGGCATGGCGGGACAGGTGCTCGAGGACGTCGAGCGCGCTGGCTGCGGCCGGAGCGTTGGTCATCGCGCCCCTTCTCATGTCTCGTATCTGAGACGATTGTGCACTGCGGTGGGGTGCCTCGCCAGCGCCGTCACGGTTCCATGGGTGGCATGACCTACTTCGTGGAAGCCGATATGCGCGCGGCGCCCGTCACCGTCGGCATCGACCCGCTCTCGTTCGAGGACGTCATCGCCGTCGCGCGGCACGACGCGCCCGTCGAGTTGTCACCCGAGGCGGAGGCCGAGATCAGCCGCAGCCGCGAGGTCGTCGAGGCGCTGGCCGACGACGAGAAGCCGCACTACGGCGTCTCGACGGGCTTCGGTGCGCTCGCGACGCGGCACATCCCCGTGGACCGGCGTGCGCAGCTCCAACGCTCGCTCATCCGGTCGCACGCGGCCGGCGCCGGCCCCGAGGTCGAGCGCGAGGTCGTGCGGGCGCTCATGCTGCTGCGGTTGTCCACCCTCGCCACCGGCCGCACCGGCGTGCGCCTGGAAACAGCGAGGGCGTATGCCGCTCTGCTGAGTTCCGGGATCACCCCCCTCGTGCACGAGTACGGTTCGCTCGGCTGCTCAGGTGACCTCGCGCCGCTCGCGCACTGCGCTCTCGTCGTGATGGGCGAGGGCACCGTCCTCGACGCCTCCGGCAGGATGTTGGATGCCCCCTTCGCGCTCGAACAGGCGGGGATCGAGCCGGTCCAGCTGCGGGAGAAGGAGGGACTCGCCCTCATCAACGGCACGGACGGCATGCTTGGCATGCTCGTCCTCGCCATCGACGACCTGCGCTCGCTCCTCAAGCTCGCCGACGTGGCTGCCGCGATGAGCGTCGAGGGGCTGCTCGGGACGGACGACGTCTTCGCAGCCGACCTGCACGAGCTGCGGCCGCATCGGGGACAGGCGCTCTCCGCAGCGAACATCCGCGCGGTCATGGCCGACTCGCCGATTCGCGAGTCCCACCGCACGGACGACTGCACGCGGGTCCAGGACGCCTACTCGCTCCGCTGTGCGCCCCAGGTCCATGGCGGGGCGCGCGACACGATCGAGCATGCGGCACGGGTGGCGGAGACTGGAGCTCGCGTCGGCGATCGACAACCCCGTCGTGACCAAGGACGGTCGCGTCGAGTCGAACGGCAACTTCCACGGGGCGCCGGTCGCCTACGTGCTCGACTTCCTCGCCATCGTGGCGGCCGACGTCGCCTCGATGTCGGAGCGCCGGACCGACCGCTTCCTCGACAAGGCGCGCAACCAGGGCCTGCCCGCCTTCCTCGCGCACGACCCCGGGGTCGACTCGGGGCTGATGATCGCCCAGTACACCCAGGCGGCGATGGTCTCCGAGCTCAAGCGGCTGGCGGCGCCTGCGTCGGTCGACTCGATCCCGAGCTCGGCGATGCAGGAGGACCACGTCTCGATGGGGTGGTCCGCTGCCCGCAAGCTGCGCGAGTCGGTTGACGCACTCGGCCGGGTTCTCGCCATCGAGCTCGTCACCGCCGCCCGGGGGCTTGCGCTGCGATCCCCGCTCGAGCCGGGACCGGCGTCGCAGGCGGTGATCCGGGCGCTCGAGGACCTCGTCGGCGACACGACTGGGCCCGATCGCGTTGTCGCCGACACGCTGGGCGCTGCCTATCTCGGCGTCCTCGACCGCTCCTACATCGCGGCCGCCGAGTCGGTCACCGGCCCGCTCCGCTGATGGTCGAGTGTGCAGTTCCCGCCCCTCTCGACGAAGGGCAGGTCGAGTGGGTGCGCAGCGGGAACTGCACACTCGACGAGGACTTGACGGGCGCGAACTGCACACTCGACGAGGACTTGACGGGCGCGAACTGCACACTCGACGAGAAGCCAGCCCAGCGGCATACGGACATAACTGAAAGTGCTTGGACGAGAAGGGAACTGACATGGAAGGTGCACGACCTGTCCGCGCTCCGCGCGGCACGCAGCTGACCGCGCAGTCGTGGGCGACCGAGGCGCCGCTGCGGATGCTGATGAACAACCTCGACCCGGAGGTGGCTGAGCGGCCTGACGACCTCGTCGTCTACGGCGGCACGGGCCGCGCGGCGCGCGACTGGACGTCCTTCGACGCGATGGTGCGCACCCTGACCACGCTGAAGCAGGACGAGACGATGCTCGTGCAGAGCGGTCGGCCGGTCGGCGTCATGCGGACGCACGAGTGGGCGCCGCGCGTGCTCATCGCCAACTCCAACCTCGTTGGCGACTGGGCGAACTGGCCCGAGTTCCGCCGCCTCGAGCACCTCGGCCTGACGATGTACGGCCAGATGACGGCCGGATCGTGGATCTACATCGGCACCCAGGGGATCCTCCAGGGCACCTACGAGACGTTCGCCGCCGTCGCGGAGAAGCGCTTCGGCGGGACGCTCGCCGGCACGCTGACGCTGACCGCCGGCTGCGGCGGCATGGGTGGAGCGCAGCCGCTCGCGGTCACCTTCAACGGCGGTGCCTGCCTCATCGTCGACGTCGATCCGAGCCGACTCTCGCGCCGAGTCGAGCACCGATACCTCGACGAGGTGGCCGAGAACCTCGACGAGGCGGTCGAGAAGGCCGTGCGGGCCGAGGGAGGAGAAGCGGGCCTGGTCCGTCGGTGTCGTCGGCAATGCCGCCGAGGTGTTCCCCGAGCTGCTGCGTCGTGGGGTGCCGATCGACATCGTCACCGACCAGACCTCGGCGCACGACCCGCTCAGCTACCTGCCCGAGGGGATCGCGCTGGAGGACTGGCACGACTACGCCGAGAAGAAGCCCGAGGAGTTCACCGACCGGGCGCGGGCGTCGATGGCCAGGCACGTCCAGGCCATGGTCGAGTTCCAGGACGGCGGGGCCGAGGTCTTCGACTACGGCAACTCGATCCGGGACGAGGCGCGGCTGGGCGGCTATGGCCGGGCGTTCGAGTTCCCCGGCTTCGTGCCGGCCTACATCCGGCCGCTCTTCTGCGAGGGCAAGGGTCCGTTCCGCTGGGCGGCGCTCTCCGGCGATCCCAAGGACATCGCCGTGACCGACCGCGCCGTCCTCGACCTCTTCCCGGACAACGACCGGCTGCACAAGTGGATCCGCGGTGCGCAGGAGCGCGTGGCGTTCCAGGGGCTGCCGGCGCGGATCTGCTGGCTCGGCTACGGCGAGCGGGACAAGGCCGGGCTGCGGTTCAACGAGCTGGTGGCCTCGGGGGAGATCTCCGCACCGGTCGTCATCGGGCGCGACCACCTCGACGCCGGTTCCGTGGCGAGCCCCTACCGGGAGACCGAGGCGATGGCCGACGGCTCCGACGCGATTGCCGACTGGCCGCTGCTCAACGCGCTCGTCAACACCGCGTCGGGCGCCTCGTGGGTGTCCATCCACCACGGCGGCGGGGTCGGGATCGGCCGCTCGATCCATGCCGGGCAGGTGTCGGTGGCCGACGGCACCGAGCTGGCTGCCGAGAAGCTCGCGCGGGTGCTGACGAACGACCCGGGCATGGGCGTCATCCGGCACGTCGACGCGGGGTACGAGCGGGCCGAGCAGGTCGCACGGGAGCGCGGGGTCCGGGTCCCGATGAAGGAGTCCTGACGCCTCAGGCCCGGCAACACACCCGCTTGCCCTGTGGTTGCTTCGCCTGCAACAGGGGCATGCACTCGGTAGCCGGGTGTGTTGCGGTTGGGTGGGCTGGGAGGCCGCGTCAGGGAGTGGGGCGGGTCTCCTCGTCCGAGATGTCGGCGACCGTCGCGTCGAACTCCCGGATGACGTCGTCCCCGGCAACGGTGAGCCCGACCCCGTGGTCGCCGCCGCCGAGCGAGATCGTCCGACCGCACAGGTGGGTGTCCGCGATGACCGGCAGGCGCGTCGTCGAACCGAACGGCGTGATCGTCCCCCGCTCGTACCCGGTGACCGCCGTCGCCTCGGCCGCGTCGGGCATCGAGATCCGGTTCGTCCCGAGCAGCCCGCGCACCTTGGCCCACGAGAACGTCCGGTCGCCGGGCACGAGGACGAAGACGTGCTCGCCCTCCGACACCCGGACGACCAAGGTCTTGATGAGGTCTCGCGGCTCGATCCCACGAGCCGCGGCGGCCTCCTCCAGCGAGCGGACCCGGCCGTGGCGTGTCACCGTGTGGTCAATACCGGCGGCCCGCACGGCCTCGATCGCCGGGGTGGTCCGCTCGTCGTCCGTCATGGAGACAGCCTAAGTTGAGGGGGTGCAGTCGATGACGACGACCGGGTTCGACCCGATGTGGGCGGCTCTGGCGCCCATCGGGCGGGACGACGCCACGGGGGGGTACCGGCGCTTCGCCTGGACTCGCACCGACCACGACCTGCGTGAATGGTTCGCGGGGGAGTGCGCGGACCGCGGCCTCGCGCTCACCGAGGACCGGGCCGGCAACCAGTGGGCCTGGTGGGGTGACCCGGACACGACGCCCGGGATCGTCCTGGGCAGCCACCTCGACTCGGTGCCGGACGGGGGCGCCTTCGACGGTCCGCTCGGCGTCGTCAGCGCCCTCGCCACCGTCGACGCCCTGCGCGCAGCCGGCGTCACCCCGAGCCGCCCCATCGGAGTCGTCAACTTCGTCGACGAGGAGGGTGCCCGCTTCGGCATCGCCTGCGCCGGCTCCCGCATCATCACGGGTGCCCTGAGCGCCGACCGCGCCCGCGGCCTCACCGACGCCGACGGCATCACGATGGCCGAGGCCTGGCGCGCCGCGGGGCGCGACCCATCGACGCTCGGCCCGGACGAGGAGGCGCTCCGACGGGTCCACGCCTTCGTCGAGCTGCATGTCGAGCAGGGCAGGGCGCTCGCGCTCGACCCCGACGGATCGGCTCCCGGCGACCTCACCGACCCGACCCGTGCGGTCGCCATCGGGACCGACATCTGGCCGCACGGCCGGTGGCGCATCGAGATCCCGGGCGAGGCCAACCACGCCGGAACGACCCGCCTCGAGGACCGTCGCGACGCCGTGCTCGGCCTCGCGACCGTCGTCCAACAAGCGAGGTCGTATGCCGCTGAGCTGGGTTGCGTGGCCACCGTCGGCAAGGTGCGGGTCGAGCCGGGAGGGGTCAACGCCGTCCCCAGTCACGTGACCGCGTGGCTGGACGCGCGTGGTCCCGCGGAGCGCGCGGTACGCGCCACCGTGGCCGGCGTCGTGGACGCCGCCGACGAGCTCGGCGGGACCTACGAGGAGGAGTCGTGGACCCCGACGACACGCTTCGACGCCGCGCTCGTGAGCCAGCTGACGGGCGTACTGCCTGATGCGCCCTTGCTCGGGACCGGAGCGGGGCACGACGCGGGCATCCTCGCCACCCACGGGATCCCGGCAGCGATGCTCTTCGTCCGCAACCCGACGGGGGTCTCGCACTCACCGGCCGAGTTCGCGGAGCCCGAGGACTGCCACCGCGGCGTCGCGGCCCTCACCGCAGTCGTCACTGAGCTGTGCACGTCGAACCATCGAGACCCAGGGACCCAGACGGAGGATCTTGACGCATGACCGCTTTCTGGTGCGAGAGCGCTTTCCTGACAGGGGGATTCGCCAAGCGGGTCCGGCTCGTCGTCTCGGGGGGCCTCTTCAGGGAGGTGCTCGTCGACGCTGACCCGGAGCCCAGCGACGTCATCCTCGAGGGCATAACGCTGCCCGGGATGGCCAACACGCACAGCCACGCCTTCCACCGCGCCCTGCGGGGACGGGTCAACGGTGGCGGCGGCAACTTCTGGAACTGGCGCGAGCAGATGTACCAGGTCGCCGCCCAGCTCAACCCGGACACCTACCTCGCGCTCGCCCGCGCGGTCTTCGCGGAGATGGTGCTCGCGGGCTTCACCCTCGTCGGCGAGTTCCACTACGTGCACCACCGGCCGGGCGGCAAGAAGTTCCGCGACCCCAACGCGATGGGTCTCGCCGTGCGCCAGGCGGCGGATGAGGCCGGCATCCGGATGACCCTGCTCGACACGTGCTACCTCGAGGGCGGCCTCAACGGCGGCGGCTACGTCGAGCTGCATCCCGGACAGCTGCGGTTCAGCGACGGCTCCGTCGACGCCTGGGCCGAGCGGATGCTGGCCCGCCGGGCCGAGAACGACCGGGTGCGCCTCGGCGCCGCGATCCACTCGATCCGCGCGGTGCGCAAGGAGGACCTGCCCAAGGTCGTCGAGGCCGCGGGCGCCATGCCGCTCCACGTCCACCTGTCCGAGCAGCCCGGCGAGAACATGGCCTGCCAGATGTACTACGGCTGCACCCCCACGGAGCTGCTCGACGACGCCGGCGCGCTCGGGCACAACCTGACGAGCATCCATGCCACCCACCTGACGGAGCGCGACATCGAGCTGCTCGGTGGCACGGGGACGGGAGCCTGCTTCTGCCCGACGACCGAGCGGGACCTCGCCGACGGCATCGGGCCCGGCCGCGCGCTCCACGACGCGGGCACTCCGCTGTCCCTCGGATCGGACCAGCACGTCGTCATCGACCCCTTCGAGGAGCTGCGCGGCGTCGAGATGCACGAGCGGCTCGTGACCAACGAGCGGGACCGGTTCACGCCCGCCGACCTGCTCCAGGCGGCCTCCTTCAACGGCTACCGCGCGCTCGGCTGGTCCGACGGCGGGCACCTGTCCAAGGGGGCTCTCGCCGACTTCGTCACGGTGCGGACCGACACGGTCAACACCGCCGGCTCGGCCCCGGACCAGATCATGTACTCGTGTGTCGCGTCCGACGTGTCGACCGTCGTCGTCGGGGGCGACCTCGTCGTCCGTGACGGCCAGCACCGACTCGGCGACGTCGGCCGCCTGCTCGGGTCGTCGATCGAGCGCGTCGTCGGCGCGGCGGTCGGCGCGTGAGCACGCTCCTCACGGGGATCGCCGAGCTCGTCACCAACGACCCGGCGTGGGGGGAAGGGCAGGCCGACCCGGGCGACCGGCTCCTCGGGATCATCCGTGACGCGGCACTGGTCGTGAGGGCTGGCGTCGGTGGGAGTGTCATCGAGTGGGTTGGCCCGGCGGCGGACGCTCCCGACGCGGACGACCGCCGGGACCTCGGTGGACGCGCCGTCATCCCCGGCTTCGTCGACTCCCACACGCATCTCGTCTTCGCCGGGGACCGCTCTGCGGAGTTCGCGGCCCGGATGACGGGAACGCCGTACGACGGCGGGGGCATCGCGGTCTCGGTGGCGGCCACCCGAGCCGCGACGGACGACGAGCTGCGCGGCCTGGTGGCTGGCCGCGTTGCGGAGATGCGGGCCCAGGGCACCACGACGGTCGAGATCAAGAGCGGCTATGGGCTCACCCTCGAGGACGAGGTCCGCTCCCTCCGGATCGCGCGCGAGTTCACGCCCCACACGACGTTCCTCGGCGCCCACGTGGTCCCGCCCGAGTACGCCGACCGCCGCGCGGACTACGTCGACCTCGTCACGGGACCCATGCTCGACGCCCTCCTCGCCGATGGGCTGGAAGCGAGCCCAGCGGCATACGTCGACGTGTTCTGTGAACCCCACTCGAAGCACGCCTTCGACGAGGACGAGGCACGCACCATCCTCGAGGCCGGCCGCGCGCGAGGGCTCGCGCTGCGCGTCCACGGCAACCAGCTCGGCCCCGGTCCCGGGGTGCAGCTCGCCTGCGAGCTCGGGGCGGCGAGCGTCGACCACTGCACCTATCTGACCGAGGGCGACGTCGAGGCGCTCGCGGCGGCCCGCGGCACGACGGTGGCGACGCTGCTGCCGGGCGTCGAGTTCTCGACGCGGTCGCCCTATCCGGACGCCCGCCGACTCATCGACGCCGGGGTCGATGTCGCGCTGGCCTCGGACTGCAACCCCGGCACCTGCTACTCGTCGTCGATCCCCTTCGCCATCGCCCTGGCCGTGCGGGAGATGGGGATGACGCCCGCCGAGGCGCTGTACGCCTCGACGGCCGCCTCGGGCAGGTCGCTCGGACTGGACCGGCGTCTCGCCGTCGGCGAGCCCGCCGAGCTCGCGGCGGTCAACGGTCCGAGCCACCTGCACTTGTCGTACCGCGCCGGCGTCCCACTCGTGAGGGCCTACGAGCCCTGAAGTCCTCGCCGAGGTGACGTCGCGCGGCCCCGGCTCAGATGGCCTTGATGTGGGCCTCTTCGCCTGTCATCACCGAGACGTCCGTCTCGGCAGTCTCCATGAGCTTGTCGGCCAGGTGCCGCAGCGCGCGGGCCACGGCGACCTCGTCGCCGATCTCGGGTACACCCAGGTCGTGGGTGGACCGATGTGCGGTGCCTCTCGCGCTGAGCGGCTCCGGTGAGTCCGCGATGAGGACGACGTTGGCGCTCGTCTCGTCACCCGACTCGAAGATCGAGACGCGGACGTTCCACTCGCGGACGTGGCCCACCTCGGGGCTGTGGTGGTGCGCCGTCACGGGCACCGACGCCGGGATGGGCGCCCCGGCCGCTGCGCCGATCCTCAGCACGGCACCGGGTCCGGGATAGATCAGTCCGGTGTGGCCATTCGACCACCGCACCACGTAGGGCGGTGCACCATCGGCGCCGCGGATCTCCAGGATCTCGCCGTCCCTCGTGGCTTCGTCGATGTGCTCGGCAGCGAGAATGATGCGGTCTCCGACTCGTGCGCGCATGATGGCCTCCTTGGATCCTGAACCGACGGAACCAGCACACCAGAGCGGCTGACGGCCGGGGAGGGCCGAAGGTCCCGACCCTGCGGCTCTGCGACGAAACGGCCCGAACTCTGCGCCCCCGCATACGATCGGGACATGGAATCGGCCGCGGTGTCGCACGAGCAGGTCGTCGACGACCGGCTCGGCTCCCTCGTCGACGCCATCATGCCGTTGAGCGCCGACCTCGAGCTGCCGGAGGTGCTCTCCCGGATCGTGTCCGGCGCCTGCGAGCTCCTCGGCGCCCGGTACGGCGCTCTCGGCGTGCTCGGACGGGACGGACGGTCCCTGTCCGGGTTCCACACGCACGGGATCACCCCCGAGCAGGCTGCGGCCCTCGGACCGCCGCCCACGGGGCACGGGGTGCTCGGCCTGCTCCTCACCGACCCCCGACCCCTGCGCCTGCACGACCTGGCGACGCATCCCCGGTCGGTGGGATTCCCTCCGAACCATCCGCCGATGCGGACCCTGCTCGGCGCGCCCATCCGGATCCGCGACCGGATCTTCGGCAACATCTACGTCGCCGAGAAGGTCGATGGTGGCGACTTCACGAGCGACGACGAGGCGCTGCTCGTGTCGCTCGCCAGCGCCGCCGGCTCTGCGCTGGAGAACGCCCGCCTGCTGGCCCAGAGCGAGATCCGGCAGCAGTGGTCCGCGGCCACGAGCGAGCTCGTCCAGTCACTGCTCGAGTCGCAGTCCGAGGACACCTCGGTCGCGCTCATGGCGGCGCAGGTGCGGGATCTCAGCGGCGCCCTCGTCACGGCAGTTGCCGTCCTCGACGCTGCCGGGCGGCTCGAGATCCGGGCCATCGACCGGGGCTCGGCGTCGAGCGTGCCACCGTCGGGTGAGCCGTCGGGAGCCATCCTCGCCGGCCGCCGGTGGGAGGAGCTGCTCGAGTCGCGCCAGCCGGTTCTGCACGTGCCAGGTGGGCCGGCCGATCCCAGGGCCAAGCCGGCGGAAGAGGCGCGCGCCGTCCTCGGCCTTGCTGCCACGACTGCGGTGGCCCTCGTGCCACTCGGCACCGGTCCGCGCGGCATCGGCGTCCTCGTCAGCGGCTGGGAGCACCACGAGGAGTCGATCGCGCGAGACGCCCTGCCGCTGCAGACGACCTACGCCGTGCAGGCCGGTGTCGCCATCCTCGCCGCCCAGGCGCACGCGGACCGGGGACGGGTGGCATTGCTCGAGGAGCGCGAGCGGATCGCGCGCGAGATGCACGACAACGTCATCCAGCAGCTCTTCGCCACCGGACTGTCCCTCCAGTCCGCGGTGCCGCTGGCCCAGCACCCGGTCGTCCGCACTCGCCTCAGCAAGGCCGTCGACGACCTGGACCGGGCCATCCGGCAGATCCGCCAGGCGATCTTCGAGCTGCACACGGAGGACCCCGGCGAGAGTCTCCTCGGCAACCTGCGGGCCATCGCGGAGTCGTACGCCGTGAGCCTGGGTTTCGTGCCGGAGGTGACGGTCTCGCGGGGGCTCGCGCCGCTGTCCGAGCAGCTTCGCGCGGACGTCATCGCCGTCGTCCGCGAGGGACTGGCCAACGTGGCGCGGCACGCCCACGCCCGCTCTGCGACGGTCCGCGTCGACAGCAGCGACAGCGCGGGCGGCCTGTCGGTCGACGTCCTGGACGACGGGGTCGGCTTCGACCCGGCCGAGGCCCGCAGTGGCCTGGTCAACCTCCGCAACCGCGCCACGGCTCAGGGAGGCACGTTGGAGATCCGTCCCAGCCGGTCCGGTGGCACGGCACTGCACTGGCACATCCCGAAGATCGACTCGAGAGAATGACCAGGGGAGCGAGATGAGCGCGGCGACGCCGACGGAAGAGACCGGCACAGAATCCATCAAGGAGCCCATCAAGCAGCCCATCAGGGTCTACCTGCTGGACGACCACGAGATCGTCCGGCGGGGCCTGCGCGAGCTCGTCGAGGGCAGCCCGGACATGGAGGTCGTCGGCGAGTCCGGCTCGGCGCGGGAGGCGGCCCGCCGCATCCCCGCCCTCCTACCTGATGTCGCCGTGCTCGACGTGCGCCTCCCGGACGGGTCCGGCATCGAGGTGTGCCGCGAGATCCGCTCGGTGGACCCCCGGATCCGGGCCCTCATGCTGACGTCCTACGACGACGACCAGGCGCTCGTGTCGTCCGTGCTCGCCGGAGCGTCCGGCTACCTGCTCAAGCAGCTGAGCGGCGAGGGGATCGTCGCCGCGATCCGGCGCGTCGCCGCGGGTGAGGACCTCTCGGACCATCCGCACGCGAAGGCGTTGCGTGAGCGCTGGGCCTCCCACGAGGAGACGGATCCGCGGCTCAAGTCGCTCTCACCGGTCGAGCGCCGCATCCTCGACCTCGTCGCCGACGGCATGACGAACCGCCAGATCGGCGACCGCCTCCGCCTGGCCGAGAAGACGGTGAAGAACTACGTCTCGTCGGTCCTCAGCAAGATGGGCATGGAGACCCGCACCCAGGCAGCCGTCTACGCCGCGACCCACCGCGAGCAGCACGGCCCGCCGACCAACTGAGCGGCAGCGCTGGGCGGGCTTGCCACGCAAGCCCGCCCAGCGGCATACGGCATCGTCTTTCGATCACCTCGTGTCGGAGGTGGGATGCGTGCCGGCCGTGAGGACGGCCTGTCGGCCGGCCTCGAGCCGGGCCACGGGGACCCGCGGCGGCGAGCAGGACAGGTAGTCGATGCCGGCCGCGGCGAAGAACCCGATCGACGTGGGGTCGCCGGCGTGCTCACCACAGACCCCGAGCTCGAGATCCGGCCGGGCGCGGCGACCCTTCTCCACCGCCTCCCGGACGAGCGCCCCGACGCCCAGCTCGTCGAGCGTCTCGAACGGGTCGCTGGCGATGATGCCCTGCTCGCGGTAGAGCGCGAGGAAGCTCGCCTCCGCGTCGTCCCGCGAGATGCCCCAGGTGGTCTGCGTCAGGTCGTTCGTGCCGAAGGAGAAGAAGTCCGCGTGGGCGGCCAGGTCTCCCGCGGTGAGCGCGGCGCGCGGCAGCTCGATCATGACGCCGACGGGGATGTCGACGGTCCGACCGTGCTTGGTGCCGACCTCGGCCATGACGGCCTCGAGGCGCTCGCGGGCGGCGGTGAGCTCGGCGACCTCCGCGACGAGCGGCAACATGACCTCGGGCCGGACGTCCCGGCCCTGCTCGACGAGCCGGGCAACGGCCTCGGCGAGAGCACGGATCTGCACCTCGGCGACCTCGGGGTGGACCAGGAGCAGCCGGACGCCCCGCAGCCCGAGCATCGGGTTGGCCTCGTGCAGCCGACGGACCGCCGCGAGCCGTTTCTCGGCCACCGGGTCGGCGGCCTCGCCCTTGGCGGCCGCGACGGCGGCCTCGACGGACAGGTCGACGAGGTCGGGGAGGAACTCGTGCAGCGGAGGGTCGAGCAGCCGGACGACGACCGGAAGGCCCTCCATGACCGTCAGGAGCGTGGTGAACTCGTCCAGGGCCGTGGCCTCGATCTCCGCCAGGGCGCCAGCCGCGTCCTCGTCGGTGACGACGCGCTCGACGAGCTGCCGACGAGGACCCATGAGCATGTGCTCGGTGCGGCACAGGCCGATGCCCTCCGCGCCGTACCGGCGGGCCGCCCGGGCCTCCTCAGGGGTCTCGGCGTTGGCCCGGACTCCCATGGTCCGGGTCTTGTCGGCGTGCTCCAGCAGGCGCAGCACGGCCCGGGCCGTCAGGTCGTCGGGCAGGGTGACCGCCGCGCTCGCGGAGGCTTCCTGGATCGCCGTCGCGACGACGCTCGTCTGGATCTCGCGACTGCCCTCGAAGAGCTGCCCCGTCGTGCCGTCGACGGACACGACCGTCCCCTCCGCCAGCACGTGGTCACCATGGAAGGTGGCCACCCGCGCCACGGGGTCGACGACCATGGTCTCGATGCCCGTCACGCAGGTCTTGCCGAGACCGCGAGCGACCACGGCCGCGTGGGAGGTCAGTCCGCCACGCGAGGTGATGACCGCCTGGGCGGCGAGCATGCCACCGAAGTCGTCCGGGCTCGTCTCGGGGCGGGCCAGCACGACGGTCCGGCCGAGCGCGGCCCACTCCATCGCGGTGGCGGCGTTGAAGACGAGCTGTCCCACCGCTGCCCCGGGACTGGCGGCGAGACCGTCCGCCAGCGGGGTGGCCCCGCCGACTCGGAAGGTCGGGTGGAGCAGGGTCGTCAGCTGGTGGCCGTTGACGCGGGTCAGCGCCTCGTCGAGGTCGATGACGCCCTCGTCGGCGAGCTCGACCGCGATCCGGAAGGCGGCGGCCGGGCTGCGCTTGCCCAGCCGGGTCTGCAGGATCCAGAGGCGCCCGCGCTCCACGGTGAACTCCACGTCGCAGAGGTCCCGGTAGTGCTGCTCCAGGGCGGCGAGGTGCCGTGAGAGCTCGTCGTGGATCTCCGGGTCGCGCCGGTGCAGCTCCGACAGGTCCATCGGGCTGCGC
This sequence comes from uncultured Actinomycetota bacterium, assembly GCA_963754395.1. Classification (GTDB taxonomy): domain Bacteria; phylum Actinomycetota; class Actinomycetes; order Actinomycetales; family Dermatophilaceae; genus Intrasporangium. The sequence continues at coordinate 21,818 of CAVWGJ010000031.1, forward strand.
ACGCCGCTGACGACGTCCTCGCCCTGGGCATCGGGCAGGTAGTCACCGAAGGCTCCGGGCGCTCCGGTCACGGGGTCGCGGGTGAAGCAGACGCCACTGCCGGAGCGGTCGCCGCGGTTGCCGAAGACCATCTGGACGACGTTGACCGCCGTGCCGAGGTCGTCCGCGATGTGCTCGTGGGCCCGATAGAGGCGGGCGCGTTCGCCGTTCCAGGAGCGGAAGACCGCCCGAACCGCCTCACGCAGCTGGACGTGCGCATCCTGGGGCAGCTCCTTGCCGGTCTCCTCGACGATGATCGCCCGGAAGTCGTGTGCGAGGCGCTGGAGGTGAGCCGCGTCGAGCTCGGCGTCGTTGGCGACTCCGGCGTCGGCCCGGGCCTGAGTCAACAGGTCATCGAAGCGGGAGCCATCGACGCCGAGGACGGTGCGTCCGTACATCTGGCCGAGGCGCCGGTAGCTGTCCCACGCGAAGTGGGCCTCCCCACGCTCGGCCAGGGCGGCGACGACCTCGTCGTTGAGCCCGATGTTGAGGACGGTCTCCATCATGCCCGGCATGGAGAACTTCGCTCCGGACCGGACCGACACGAGCAGGGGTCGCTCCGGGTCGCCGAGTGCGAGGCCGGAGCGCTGCTCGAGGTCGGCCAGAGCGGCGTCGACCTGGTCCCACAGCCCCTCGGGGTCGCCACCGGCGGCGAGGAAGGCGCGGCACGCCTCCGTCGTGACGATGAAGCCGGGTGGGACGGGTAGGCCCAGGCGGGTCATCTCGGCCAGCCCGGCGCCCTTCCCGCCCAGCAGTTCGGCCATCGTGCGATCGCCCTCGTGGAACTCGAGGACGAGCGGGCGGGGGGCGGTGATGATCTCCGAGGCAGTCATGGCACTCTCCAGCTGTTGCACGGCGGGCCCTGCCTCATGGCGCAGGCTGACGAGGGGTCCCGCCTACTCGCATCCTGCGCCGCACACCCCATCGGGACAGAAGGGACTTTGGTCCCTGACGTTCGTCACGTCTTGGGGTTGCCGGCCTCCGCCGACTCACACTTGAGGACGGATCCCGGGCCGGGGTGGATCAGGCCCGTGTGCCCGTCCGACCACTCGACGAGGTAGGGCGGAGCCCCGCCCTCGCCGTGCACCTCGCGGATCGTGCCCTCACGGACGCGTCCGTCGACGTGCTCGGCGGCCATGGTGATTCGGTCTCCGACGGCTGCCTTCATGGATCTGGTCCTCCTCGAGACGGTCGACATCTACCGGTCCAAGCACATCATCTTGCTGCGTCTGTCGGAAGGGGTACGCGAGGATCGCCGGTGTCAGTCCCTGGTCTGACGCGCCGGCTCACCGGCCCATTTAGGCTCGAGGCGTGAAGGAGGGCTCCGTCTACGACTGGTTCCAGCGTCGGCCGTGGCTGCTCGACTTCCCGCTCGCCGTGATGCTGGCGCTGCTCAACTCGCTCCCGCTACACCGGCTCGCTGCCCGGCTACTGGGCTCTTCTCGGTCTGCTCTTCCTCACCCTGGTCGTGCGGCGGACCCGGCCCGCGCTCGCGTTCGCCGCCGTCAGCCTCGCCCTGGCACTCCGCGTCATCCCGGTGAGCAACGTCCTTCCGGGCGACGTCGCCTTCCTCGTCGCGATCTACTCGCTCGCCGCCTACGAGCCCAGGCGCTGGATGCGCCTGTCGGGGCTGGGCGTGGCGGCGATCGGCTCCGTCACCGCCGGGCTCCGGTTCACCAACGTCAATGGCGAGTTCGCCAGCGGGACCGCCGTCGTGGCGACGACGGTCGCCTGCGCGACCGCTGCGCTCTCGGCCTGGATGCTCGGGGACCTCAAACGCACCCGCCTCCAGCGCATCGCCGACCTGCGCGAGCGGGCGGAGCGGGTCGAGCGCGAGCGGGAGCGGGAACTGCAGCTCGCCGCTCAAGAGGAGCGGGCGGCCATTGCGCGGGAGATGCACGACGTCGTCGCGCACGCGCTGTCCGTCATCGTCGTCCAGGCAGACGGGGCGGCGTATGCCGCTGAGCGCCGTCCCCGGGACACGGCGACTCAGTCGGTGGCCGCCCTCAAGACGATCGGTGCCACCGCCAGGGACGCGCTGTCAGAGACCCGGCGGCTCGTCGGGGTCCTGCGTGACCCCACCTCGGGGGCCGAGCTCGCTCCAGCGGGTGGCCTCGACCAGCTGGGCGAGCTCGTCGAGCGGGTGCGTGCGGCGGGCGTCCGGGTGACGTTGCGGGACGAGCTCGATGAGCTGGATGAGGATGGAGCCGTCCCCGTCGGCGTGGGCCTGGCGGCGTACCGCGTCGTCCAGGAGGGGCTGACCAATGTCATCAAGCACGCCGGTCCCGGTGCCGCTGCAGAGGTCTCCGTCGAGCGGACTCCCGGCGCGCTCAGGATCACCGTCTCGGACGACGGGATCGGAGCTGCCGCGCGCAACGACGGGCTCGGGCACGGCCTCCCCGGGATGCGGGAGCGAGTGTCGTTCCTCGGCGGCGTGCTCACGGCCGGGCCCGCCTCGGGCGGCGGCTGGGAGGTGCGGGCGACGCTGCCGACGGGCGACGGGTCGGCGCCGACGGAGTACTCGCCAGCACGGACGGGCGCACGGACGGACTACTGGGCAGCACCGAAGGAGCCGCGGTGAGCGACCGGATCCGCGTGATGATCGTCGACGACCAGGCCCTCGTCCGGGCCGGCTTCCGGATGGTCCTCGACGCCGAGCCGGACATCGAGGTGGTCGCCGAGCTGGGAGACGGTCAGGCCGCCCTCGATGCCCTTCCCGGTCGCGCTGTCGACGTCGTGCTGATGGACATCCGGATGCCACGGCTCGACGGGATCGAGGCGACGAGGCGGATCCTGGCGCGCGGCACACCCGACCGGCCGGCGCCCAAGGTTCTCGTCCTCACGACCTTCGACCTCGACGAGTACGTCTACGCCGCTCTGCGGGCCGGCGCCTCGGGCTTCTTGCTCAAGGACGCCGGCCCGACGGAGCTGCTCGCGGCGATCCGGGCGGTCCACACCGGGGACGCGGTCGTCGCGCCCGGACCCGACGCGTCGGCTGCTCGACCGGTTCCTGCCGCTCATCGAGTCGCCCCCATCCGACGACGACCGTTCCCGGCTCGACGTCCTCACCGAGCGCGAGCACGAGGTGCTCGTGGCAGTCGGGCGCGGCCTCAACAACACGGAGATCGCCAGCTCCCTGTTCGTGGCGGAGGCCACGGTGAAGACCCACATCGGGCGCATCCTGGCCAAGCTCGGACTACGCGATCGGGTCCAGATGGTCGTCCTCGCCTACGAGACCGGGCTGGTCCGGGTCGGGGACCACTGATCCTGGCGCGGGCTTCAGTCCAGGAGCACGCGCTCGTGCAAGCGTGGGACGTTGACCGCGCAGTCGAGCTCGTCCCGGATTCGCTCCGCGAGGGCCCGGCTGGCCTCCGGCTCGCCGTGGACGACATGGACCGTCTCCGGCGGCTCGGGCAGCTCGCCAGCCAGGCGACGAGCTCGTCCGCATCGGCGTGCACCGAGAAGTCGTCGAGCTGGAGGACCTCCGCACGCACGCGGACATAGCGGCCGGCGATCTTCAGCTCCCGGGCGCCTTCGGCGAGCGATCGCCCGCGAGTGCCCACGGCCTGGTAGCCGGTGAGCAGGATGAGGTTGCGCGCCTGCGGGAGCAAGTGTCGGAGATGGTGGACGACGCGCCCACCCGTGGCCATGCCCGACGCGGAGACCATGATGCAGGGGCTCCCTGGGTTGTTGAGTCGCATCGACTCCTCCGCGGTCCGGGCTGCCCGGAGCTGGGTCATCCCCGCGAGCGCCTCCAGCACTCCGGGGCGGACCTCGTCCCGGTGCGCCGGGTTGCGATAGACCTCGAGGGTGTCGATCGCCATGGGGCTGTCCATCCACACCGGGACGTCGGGGATGTCGCCGCGCTCGAGCATCCCGGCGAGGGCGAGCAGGACGATCTCGGTGCGGTCCACGGCGAAGGCGGGGATGACCACGGAGCCGTCGCGTTCGATGGTGCGGCGAATCGCCGCGGCCATCTCGGTGGGTGGGGTCGATCTCCGGGTGGCTCCGGTCACCGTAGGTCGACTCGATGACGACGGTCCGGGATGAGGGAGGCGCCCGGGGACCCTGAGGATGGGGTGGGCCGGGCGCCCGAGGTCGCCGGAGAAGAGGACGGTCGCGTTGCCGGCGGTCACGTGCGAACTGGTGGAGCCGAGGATGTGGCCGGATCGCAGGAGCGCGACCTCCAGGCCCAGCTCGGGAGGACCGTCGCCGAACCGGAGCCGTCGATCGGGGCCACACGGCCTCAGCTGCTCGATGGCCCGCTCGGCGTCGGCGCGGGTGTAGAGCGGAAGCGGCTGGGCATGCCGTGACCATCCGTACTTCGCCGCGTCGGCCGCCTCCTCCTCCTGGAGGTAGGCGCTGTCCCGCAGGATGATCCGCGCGAGGTCCGCCGTCGCAGCGGTGCAGTGGACCGGGCCGGAGAACCCATCCCTCACGAGGCGAGGCAGGTAGCCGCAGTGGTCGAGGTGCGCGTGCGACAGCACGACGTCGTCGATCGTCGTCGGATCGACAGAGGGCGCCTCCCAGTTGAGGCTGCGCCATTGCTTCTCCCCCTGATAGAGGCCGCAGTCGACGAGGACTCGACGCCCGGCGTGCTCAACGAGGAACTTGCTGCCCGTGACGGTGCCTGCACCGCCGAGGAAGGTCAGCGCGGTCGCTTCCTGCGCCCTTCGCATCGTCATCACCGCACGCAGGGTCAGCTCGTGAGCTTCTTGGCCTTCCGCTCGACCTTCGCCTTGGCCTTCTCGAGCTTCTTGTGCTGCTTCTTCTCATCGCGGCTCAGTCTCGTGTGCACGAGCGCCTTGGGCAGGTGGCCGGTGGACTGGCGGTAGTACTCGGCGGCCTTCCGCTCAGCCGCGACCTTGGTGGTGGCCAGCAGCACGCTCGAGAGAGCCGTGTATGCGACGACGTCTCGCGTCTTCTCGTTGTCGTAGTCGCCCTTCACGGGAACCGACTTACCGGTCGCGAGTTTCCAGCCCTTCGAGGCCAGGCTCGTCGCGAGCTTCGTCCCCACGACCGTGGATCCGATGCTGAACAGCCCCCACACCATTCCGCCGAGTGCGGAGCGCTTGTGCTCGTCCTGCTGGGTCGGTTCGTTTGCCGCCTTCGCCATGCAGTGACTGTACCCATGGCGGTGGAGGTAGAGTCGTCAGGACAACTGAACAGCACCACCCTTTTTCACGACAGGGGAGCGCAGAAGCGCTGAGAGTGCGTCCCACGCAAGAGTGAGGCCGCAGACCCTCGAACCTGCTCCGGTTAGCACCGGCGAAGGAAGTCGGTAATTCTCAGGACACCCACGTGGCTCGTCACTTCGATGACGTATGCCGCTGGGTGCCCTCCCCGAGGTATCCACCCTTTTCGGAAACCACGGGAGTCACACCATGACCATGTCCACATCGGTCACCCAGCCCACCGAGATCCGCGCCTCCGGCCAGCTCTCTCGGTGGCGGACCATCGACCTGCTGACGTGCGCCTTCCTCGGCGTCGCGTTCGGTGTCGCCTACTGGGCCTGGGGCCTGGCCTACGAGGCGCCGTCGAGCGCCGTCTCCGCCGGGTTCCCGCCGCTCGGAGCGCTCTTCGCCTGGCCCTGGCTCGTCGCCGGGATCGTCGGCATGCTCGTCATCCGGCGTCCGGGTGCGGCCGTCTTCACGGAACTGCTCGCCGCGACCGTGTCCGCCCTCATCGGCACCCAGTGGGGCCTGACGACGCTCGTCTCGGGCCTCGTCCAGGGCCTCGGCGTCGAGCTCGGCTTCGCGGCCTTCGGGTACGCGACCTTCCGCTGGGGACCGCTGCTTCTCGGCGGCTTCCTCGGGGGCGCCTTCGAGGCGGTCTACGAGTGGTACTCGTACTGGCAGGACTGGGGGATGGGCTACAAGTGGGCCTACCTGTTCCTCCTCGGCGGGTCCGTCGCGATCTTCGGCTCGCTCCTCGCGGTCGCCCTGACCTGGGTGCTCGCGCAGGCCGGCGCCCTCAACGCCTTCCCGCCGGGGCAGGAGGCGAGGGAGCGCCACGCGGTCTGATGGGGCTGAGGCGCCATGCCCGACCCCAATCCCTTTGAAGTGAACGCGCCGATGGAACCCGCGGCCGAATACCTCAAACGCGGGAAGGAGCAACAGGGGAGAGTCGCGGTGAGCGGCCTCACCTGGCGGCCCTACGGCCGGAGCCGGCCCGTCCTCGCCGGGCTCGACCTGACCATCGCGCCCGGCGAGCGGGTCCTGCTCGCCGGGCCCAGCGGCTCCGGCAAGTCGACGCTCCTCCGGGGCATCGCCGGGCTGCTGCTCACCGCCGACTCCGGTGACCTGTCCGGGGCGGTGACGATCGATGGCCGGGCCCCGCAGGACCAGCCCGGAGCGGTCGGCCTGGTCCTCCAGGACCCGGGAGCCGGCGTGGTTGCCTCGACGATCGGGCGCGACGTCGCCTTCGGCCTGGAGAACGTCGAGGTGCCCCGAGGTGAGATGCCGCCGCGGGTCGCCTCCACGTTGGCCGAGGTCGGGCTCACCATGGACTCCGGGAGCGCCCCGACGACACTCAGCGGCGGTGAGTCCCAGCGGCTGGCGCTCGCTGGTGCTCTCGTGATGGAGCCGAGCGTGCTCCTGCTCGACGAGCCGACCGCGATGCTCGACGCCGTGACGGCCAGGACGGTCCGCGACCTCGTCGACGAGGTGACCCGCCGCCGCAGCCTCACGCTCGTCGTCGTCGAGCATCGACTGACCGGCTGGGCCGACCTCGTCGACCGGCTCGTCGTCCTCGATGCCGGGGGTGCCGTCATCGCCGACGACGCGCCCACCGTCGTGCTCAATACCCACGGGAAACGCCTTGTCGCCGAGGGGATCTGGGTGCCCGGAGTCGATGAGCCCGAGCCCATCGACCTGCGTCTCACCGTCTGGCCCGAGGGCTCCGGCCGCGCCGCGGGCACCGTCGACCCGGCTGGCGTCGTCGTCGCGGCGCGCGACGTCACGGTCCAGCACCGGTCGCGTCGCCTCGGCGCCGAGAGCCGGACGACCACGGCGGTCCACGATGTCGACCTCGACGTCCAGGCCGGCCGGGTGCTCGCGCTCGTCGGCCCGAGCGGTTCCGGCAAGACGTCCCTCATGGGAGCCATCGGCGGCCTGACGGCGCCGTCGTCGGGCCGGGTCGACTTCGCGCTGCCCCTCACCCCGGCCGCGTCCGGCGACGAGGCGACGGCGCGACGCCGGTTCAGGCCGCCGCACGAGTGGTTCTCCACCGACCTCGCCCGGGTCGTCGCCTGGGTGCCGCAGCGAGCAGCGTCGGCCCTGGTCGGTCGCACGGTCCGCGACGACGTGCTGACGACTCCGCGGGCGCTGGGCCTGGACCCGGAGATGAGTGAGCGACGCGCCGACGAAGTCCTTGGGGCCCTCGGTCTGGCCCATCTCGCCGACGTCGATCCCCGGCACCTCTCCGGTGGTGAGCAGCGGCGCCTCGCCGTCGCGTCGACGATCGTCCACGCCCCGGCGCTCATCCTCGCGGACGAGCCCACCGTCGGGCAGGACCGGCTGACGTGGGCCGCCGTGGTGGGGGTGCTCGAGGCGGCGCGGGACGAGGGGGCGGCACTCGTCGTGACGACCCACGACGACGGCGCGATCGAACGCGCCGACCGGACCCTCCGACTCAGCGCGCCCCCGCCGCAGCCCGCTCCCGCCGAAGCAGAGCGCAGGCCGCTCGTGGCCCGGGCAGGACCACTGGCGCTCCTCGCGGTCGGCCTCAGCGTCCTTCCGCTGCCGGCCCTCCTCGACACGTGGCGGCAGGGCCTCGCGGTGCTCGGTGTCGAGGTCGTCCTCGGGCTCCTCGCGCTCATCGCGCCCGGTCCGGGACGCCGGCCCGTCGGCCGGATCCGCCGCGTTCTCGCCCGCCTCGCCCCCGCTGGCCTCGCGGTCGTCGGGGTCGCGTGGTCCGCGTGGCTGCTCGGCGGGCGCGACCTCGAGGTCGCCGCGGGCGCAGCGCTTCGGGTGCTGTGCCTCGTCGTGCCCTCGGCGTTCGTCATCGGCTACATCGACCCCGAACGCCTCGGCGACCAGCTCGCCCAACGGCTCCGCCTCCCACCGCGCCCCGTGGTCGCCGCCACGGCGGCACTCCAGCGGGTCCAGGCCTTCGACGCCCTCTGGCACGACCTGATGAGGACTCGGCGCGTGCGCGGGATCCGCGCCGACCGGGGAGTCGTCGCGCGGTTCCGCGAGGCCGTCGTCGTCACCGGCGGCCTGCTCATCGGTGCGCTCGGCCAGGCGGCGACCTTGGCCCTGGCCATGGACGCCCGCGGCTTCGCCGACGCTCGCCGCCGCACGTGGGCGTCCGACGCGCCGTGGCGCCTCGCCGACACCGTGGCCCTGGCCGCCGGGGCAGTCATCATCGCCGCCGGCTCAGCGGCGCGCGTCCTCCTGCCCGCCTGACGATCAGTTGGGCGCGTCGGCACAGGGCAGAATGGCTCCGTGCGCACGCCGATGACGTATGCCGCTGGGCTCGGTCTCGCAGTCACCACCCTCCTCGGGGTGGCCGGCTGCGCCCAGCCCGAGCAGGCGCCGACTGATGGAAGCACCGTCAGCGTCGCGATCCAGCCGACGATCACTCCGCTCCAGACCGAACCGGAGACGGTGAGCACCACGGCAGCGGGGACCGGCGGACTGTTCGATCTGGGCGAACTGCTGACGACGACCTCCTGCGACCAGTCGGGCGGCGTGTGGAGCTATCGGGGGACCCTCGCCAATGACACGGGCGAGGAGCTGGACGTGACCGTCGCGATCTCCCTCGTCTCGTCCGCCGACGCGAAGCTGCTCACGGTCCACGAGCTCGACCTCCGCGTCCCGGCCGGCAAGACCGTGCCGGTCGAGGCGCCCAGCTTCTACACCGACCAGGACGTCGACCCGGCCACGGTCCAGTGCCTCACGGGCGTCACCGACAAGGACCAATGACATGCGGCTCTTCCTCGTCCGGCACGGCGAGACCCATGCCAACGTCGCGCGCCAGCTCGACACGGCCGTCCCCGGACTGGACCTGACGGACACGGGCAGACAACAGGCCATGGCGCTCTCGAGGCGGCTCGCCACCGAGGACCTCGGCGCGATCTACACCTCCGACCTCGTTCGCGCCCAGCAGACGGCAGCGCCGCTGGCGGGGGCACTGGGGCTCCAGGTCGTCGTCCTTCCGGGGCTCCGCGAGATCCAGGCCGGGGACTACGAGATGTCGACGGAATGGGGTCCGTTCGTCGATACCGTCAAGCGGTGGCGCGACGATCCCGAGCACGCCATCCCGGGCGGGGACTCGGGCATCGGCTTCATGGCCCGCTACGAGGCGGCGATCCGGCGGATCGCGGGTGACGGTCACGAGTCGGCCGTGGCGGTGAGCCACGGAGCGGCGATGCGGGTCTGGGTCGCGGCGACAGCCGGGCTCGACCCGACCTGGCTCGAGGGGCGGCGGCTCGACAACACCCTGGTCCTGACGCTCGACGGTGACCCGGACGCCGGCTGGCGACTCCTCGCGTGGGGTGACGAGCCGGTCACCCATGGGTGAGGCGCCAGAGCGGTCATCCATTCGGGAGCCCACCGCGTGGCGCCTCGTCGGCGTCGGTGCGGCGGTCGCGCTCGCGGCGTCGTCGTGGGGGTCCGGCTCGAGGCCCGAGCTGCACACGCGGATCCTCTGGCCCGGCCTCTCCCCCTCCGCCGAGACGGGCGGATCGCCCCTTGCCGCCACGATCTCGATCCTGGCCATGGCCGTGCTCCTGCTCGCCTGGTGGCGGCTGCGGACTGCGCGGCTGACCGAGCGGTGGTGGTGGGTGACGGCGGCCCTGTGGTTCGCGCCGCTGCTCGCGTCGGTCCCGCTCTACAGTCGAGACCTCTACTCCTATGCCGCGCAGGGCGCGCTGTGGGGCGAGGGCCTCAGCCCCTACGAGCACGGCGTGCGCGACCTGGCGTCGGACTGGAGGGAGTCGACCGCCCCGACCTGGCTCGACACGCCGGCGCCCTATGGACCGGTCTGGCTGCTCATCGCCCGGGGCGCAGCCGCCCTCGGCGGTGACCGGCTCTGGCTGGCCCTGCTCCTGCTCCGCCTCGTCGCCGTCCTCGGGGTCGTCGTCATGGCGTGGGCGGTCTCGGGCGTGGCGCGCCGCGTCGGCTCGTCGCAGCGCGCCGCAGCGTGGCTGGCCGTGGCCGCCCCGCTCGTCGGGGCGCACTACGTCAGCGGTGCCCACAACGACGCCGTCATGGTGGCTGCGGTCGTCGCGGGTTTCGCCCTGGCCCTGCGCGGGCTGCTCGTCCGCGCCGTCCTCCTCGTGGCCCTGGGCGCCATGGTCAAGGTCACGGCGGTGATCGCGCTGCCCTTCATCGCCCTCATCTGGGCCCGCCGCCTGACCGCCACCCGGCTGGGGGCGGACGACGCCGGCGACCCCCCCGAGTCGTGGAAGGTGCCTCTCCGGCCGCAAGAGGTGCTGTCCGGCCTGGCGCTCACCGGTGTGACGGCGGCCATCCCGATGGCCCTGGTCAGCCGGGCATCCGGTCTGGGCTTCGCCTGGCTCAACCCGGGCGACACGGCCGGCCGGAACGAGCAGTGGACCTCCCTGCCGACCGGCCTGGGGATGGCGGTCGGCGCCGTCGGCCACGTGCTCGGCCGACCCGAGTGGCGCGACCCCGCGATCTCCGTCGCACGCGTCGTCGGGCTCGTCGTGCTCGCGGTCATCCTCGTCCTGGTCTGGCTCAGGGTGACGAAGCCGTCCGGGGCGGTCGAGCGCATGGAGGCGGGCGGTGTCGATGTCGTCGAGGCGGAGCGCGCCCGGGTGGTGCGGGCCGCCGGCTGGGCCTTCCTTGCCGTGATCGTCCTCGCGCCGGTCTTCCTCGGGTGGTACTTCCTCTGGGCCCTGCCCCTGCTCGCCGCCACCCTCGGCACCGGATCGCTCGCCGACGGACTCGAGCGCTGGCTTGCCGTGGCGGTGACGGTGCTGTGCTTCGCCCAGCTCCCCGACGGCTACAGCCTCGGACTGACGACGACGGCGATCGGCATCCCCGTCGCCGCCGTCGCCGCGGTCGTCCTGGCGTGGCGCGGCCTGCGCTGGTCGCGACGGGTCGAGTGGTCGGGAATCCTCGACCTCAGCCAGCCTCTGACACCCGGGCCGGTGCGGAATGCTGGCCGCGTGCCCCCGCGGCCCTCGAGCTGGGCGACGACGACGACGGACGTTCCGAAGCGACGCGCCGGCCGTGGCTGGCTCCTCCTGGCGCTGCCCGTCCTCGCACTGGTCGCCTTCGCAGTCTGGGCCGTCACGGCCAGGATCGCCGAGGACGACGTCGCCGCCCACGAGGCGATGATGTCCCGGATCGACGACGTCGAGCGGCAGTTCCCGCCACTCGGCTCGAGCTCTCGGTCACCGTGCGGGATCACCGACGAGGGCTGGGCCGAGCTCACGTGGGGTCCGCTCACGGGACCGTCCGTGGACGACATCGAGACCTGGCTCCGGGCCTTCGGCTGGCAGCGGGGAGCGCCCGAGGGCGGCACGGCCGTCCTGTACGCGTTCGAGGACGGCCGCGAGCTGACGGCGCGGGTCAGCCCGCCGAGCGGTGACATCGGCGTCCGGCTGACCGCCACGAGTGCGGCGAACTCCCTGGCGTGCCTGCTGCACTGAGGCACCCGGCGAGCTCAGCGGCATACGGCAACGTCTTGTGCCCCTGGCCACGCGCGGAGGTCACATGACGAGAATCACGGCGCTGGTGCGGCGAGCACCTGAGAACCTGTACGAATGCGTTTGGTCTCCCAGTCGAAGAAGCTCGCGACGGTCTGCTACGAGATCCGCGGGCCGGTGCTCGCCGAGGCCAAGCGACTCGAGGACGAGGGGCATCGCATCCTCAAGCTCAACATCGGCAACCCGGCGCCCTTCGGTTTCGAGGCGCCCGACGACATCCTCGTCGACGTCATCCAGGCCTTGCCGACCGCGCAGGGCTACAGCGACAGCAAGGGCATCGTCAGCGCCAGACGGGCCATCGCGCAGCACTACGAGGTCCGCGACTTCCCCCGCGTCGACATCGAGGACATCTACCTGGGCAACGGCGTCAGCGAGCTGATCGTCATGGCGATGCAGGGGTTGCTCGACAACGGGGACGAGGTGCTCATCCCGGCGCCGGACTACCCGCTGTGGACGGCCGCCGCGTCGCTCTCGGGCGGCACGCCCGTCCACTACCGGTGCGACGAGCAAGCCGACTGGGCGCCCGACCTCGACGACATCGCGAGCAAGATCACCGACCGCACCAAGGCCATCGTCGTCATCAACCCCAACAACCCGACCGGAGCCGTCTACCCGACCGAGGTGCTTGCGGGGATCGCGGAGCTGGCCCGCAAGCACCAGCTGATCATCATGGCGGACGAGATCTACGACAAGATCCTCTACGACGACGCCAAGCACACGTCGATCGCAGCGCTGGCGCCTGACCTGTTCTGCCTCACGTTCAACGGCCTCTCCAAGGCCTACCGGGTGGCGGGCTTCCGGGCGGGCTGGCTCGCGCTGACCGGGCCCAAGGAGCACGCGCGCAACTACATCGAGGGTCTCGAGATCCTGGCCAACATGCGCCTGTGCGCCAACGTGCCGGCCCAGCACGCGATCCAGGTCGCCCTCGGCGGCCACCAGTCGATCAACGAGCTGATCCTGCCGGGCGGACGCCTGCTCGAGCAGCGCGACCGCGCGTGGGAGCTGCTCAACCAGATCCCGGGCGTCTCGTGCACCAAGCCCGCGGGGGCGCTCTACCTCTTCCCGCGGCTCGATCCGAAGGTGCACCCGATCCGCGACGACGAGCGGTTCGCGTTCGACCTGCTGAGCGAGGAGAAGCTGCTCGTCGTGCACGGCACCGGCTTCAACTGGCCCACCCATGACCACTTCCGGATCGTCTTCCTGCCCAGGGTCGAGGAGCTCGAGGACGCCGTCGGACGGCTCGAGCGTTTCCTGTCCACCTACTCCCAATAGGCCGTATGCCGCTGGGCTGGGTCACGCGGCGTTGCTGGCCCACCACTTGAGCAGAGCGCCGAGCACGACGCCCCAGACGACCGTCAAGGTCATGGACAGCGCGATGGCCAACAGGGCGTGGCGCCGTCCCTGCGGCTCGCGGGTGAGGCTGATCCCGCCGAGGGCGAGGCCCAGCAACTGGGGCACGAAGCAGAAACCGAAGATCACGCCCGCGAGGGCGACGGCGAGAGCTGACCTCGCCAGCGGCGCCTCGGAGGCCAAGCGGGGATGATCGACTGGACCCACGCGTTCAGCCTAACGATGGAGACCCGAATGCCACGTCGTTCCTTGCGTGCTCGCCGGCCGCTGGGGGTCGCCGCCGTGCTCGTCGTGGGCCTGCTCGGAGCTGCAGGTCTTGCCGGCTGCAGCTCGGGTCCCAAGCTCTCGGACCTGCCGCCTGACGTCGCGGCGGCGATGCCGACGATCTCGGCCGAGCAGGCGGAGTTCGTGCTGGCCGCGCGCGAGCGCGGGGCGATGGTCACCGGCATGACGGTTGCCGACGACCTCGAGACCGGGACCACGGTCTGCTGGGCGCTCGAGAATGGCGGCGTCACGCTGGGCGAGATCGCCAGGCACGACAACGACCAGCCGCTGGGCAACGAGGGTGAACAGCTGCGGACCAAACGGCTCATGGCAGCAGCCGTCGACTCGCTGTGCCCCGACTACAAGGACCAGGTGGCGCAGCTCAACCTCCCCTGACCTCCCCCTGCCCCGATCGAGTGAACAGCTCTTGGGTGAGACCGCCCGGAAGAAGTCCCAGCCCGATCCGGTTGGCACCCACGTGACCGATACGAACCGTGCCCAGCTGAACATCCTCGACCTCGTCCCGATCGCGGAGGGCGGCACCGCGGCGGATGCGATCGAGCAGACCGTCGACCTCGCCCAGCACGCCGAGCAATGGGGCTATGGCCGGTACTGGATGGCCGAGCACCACAACTTCCGTGGGGTTGCCTCGTCGTCCACGGCGGTGCTCATCGGGCACGTCGCAGGCCACACTCGGACCATCCGCGTCGGGGCCGGCGGCATCATGCTGCCGAACCATGCCCCCTACGTCGTCGCCGAGCAGTTCGGCACCCTGGCGACGATGCACGCCGGGTCGGATCGACCTCGGCCTCGGCCGCGCCCCGGGCACCGACCCGGCGACGGCGCGAGCCCTGCGGCGCAACGAGGTCGCGGCGATGAACTTCGGCGCCGAGGTCCAGGAGCTGATGGGCTACCTCGGCGACCCGGACCACGACGCGAACGTCCGCGCCATCCCCGGCGAGGGAACCCACGTGCCGATCTGGATCCTCGGGTCGAGCCACGGTGGCGCGCAGGTCGCCGCCGCCCTGGGGCTGCCGTACTCGTTCGCGTCACACTTCGCGCCGGCGGCGCTGATGAGCGCGCTCGAGGTGTACCGGCGCGGCTTCCAGCCCTCGCCGTTGCCGGGAGGCCTCGACGCACCCCACACCATGGCCGGGGCCAACGTCATGGTCGCCGACAGCCAGGCCGAGGCCGAGCGGCAGTTCACCTCGGTCCTCGAGCGGTTCCGCAGCATCGTGACCAACCGCAGAAGCGGCCTGCTGCCTCCATCCGACTCCACCCCGGACGAGCTGCTGGCGTCGTGGTCGCCGGCCGAGCGCGCCGCCGTCGCGGAGATGACGAGGGTCTCCTTCGTCGGCACCCCGGCACAGGTGCGCGACGATCTCGAGGTGTTCACCAAGGCCACCGGGGTCGACGAGGTCATCGTGACGTGCGGCGCGTTCGACCCCGAGGTCCGCAAGCGCTCGCTCGAGCTGCTCGCGGACGTGTGGTCCTGACGATCCCTGACCCTCCGTCTGGAAGGCTGAGCCCATGTCCGAGCAGACCTCCGACCAAGCCCCCATCAACTCCTCGGCTGCCGGGTCGAGGGACGAGCGCCACGTCACGCTGACCCGGGACAGCGTGGGCCGCTACACGGTCCGCAACGACCGTGGCGGCTCCATCACGACGAGCTCGGGCACCGAGGAGCTGTCACCGGTTGAGCTGCTGCTCGCCGGGATCGCCGCCTGCACGGCCGTCGACGTCGATACCGTGACGACCCGGCGTGCCGAGCCGGACAGCTTCCAGATCGACGTGACGGCCGACAAGGTCAAGGACGACCAGGGCAACCACCTCAAGGACATCGAGGTGACCTTCCGGGTCCGCTTCCCGGATGGCGACGGTGGTGACGCCGCTCGCAAGATCCTGCCGAGTCTGGTGAGGCGGTCACACGAGGAGTTCTGCACCGTGAGCCGGACCGTCAGGCTCGGCGCGGACGTGACTGCCCGCATCGAATGATCCTGGGCGAGTGACCGGCCAGGCCCAGGCCCACCGACAATCGGGCCCGGGCGCACTTGTCCGCGTCATTCGGTGACCAACCGAGCCGACAATCCCGCCCCGGCTCGATTGTCGGAGGCCCACCGCGGCAGGTCGCCTCACCCGAGCCGCCAATCGCTCCCCGGACGTCAGGCCTTCGCCATCGGGCGCACGGTGAGGATCTGCTCGGCACGGCCGACCGGCCCGAGCGCGTCATGCAGGGTCGTGGAGGTCAGGCCCATCCCCGTCGTGCCCATGGTCACCTTGGTGTCGAAGCCGACCCAGCCGCGCACGGGCTCGCGGAAGAGGTGGATCGTGAGGTCGACGTTGGGGAACATCCACTCCTGCGGCGAGACTCGCACGGCAATGCCGTTGGCCGTGTCGACGAGGCGGATGAGGTCGGCGGTGGGAGAGCAGGCCTCACCGTCGACCAGGGGGTGGGGGCTGCGGATCCAGGTGCGAGTGCGGCCGGGGCGGCGCTCGGGGTCGGCGCGGAACTCCACGCCGCGGATGTAGCCGCCCTCCCAGACCTCGGTGGCGTGCCAAGCCGGGAAGGCCTCCGGGCCAGGCATCGGCTCGAACTCGACGCCGGCCACCGGAGAGGAGTCATGGGCGGCGAGGCGCCAGGCGTTCGCTCGGACGGCGGCACGACCGTCCACGGACAGCGTCGCCTCGACCAGCTCGATGCTCCGCCCCGGGCGGGTCGTCCGCACGGACACGCGGCTCGGTCGCGCCGGTATCACGCCGAGGATGTCGAAGCTGACCCGCGCGAGCTGCATGTCCTCGCGCGGCTCGTGCAGGTCGATGACATGCGTGAGGAGGCCGCCGACCGGGGCCATGTGCTGCTCGTCGTCGCGCCAAGCACCCTGGACGTGGACGGTGGGCGCGAACAGGTCATCGTCGAGTCGCCGGTAGAAGGCGGGCACGTCCTCGAGCGCATACTCGGGCTCGGGCTGCTGTTCCGGAGAGAAGTTCGTCGTGCCCACCCCGCCACCCTATGACCCTTGTTGGTCGGGGCTGGCCGACCATGGCAGGCTGCGCGCTGTGTTCGCTCGCGTGTGGGAGTACGAGGTGCCCGCCGACCAGGTCGACAGCTTCATCGCGGCGTACGGTCCGACCGGTGACTGGGCGAGGCTGTTCGCTCGGGGTGATGGGTTCGCGCGGACGGAGCTGTACCGCAGCACCGGGAGTCCTACCCGATTCATCACCGTGGACCGGTGGAGGAGCCAGGCGGCCTGGCAGGAGTTCATCGACCGCTGGGGACTGGCCTACGCGGACCTGGACGCGGCAATGGAGCCGCTGGCTTCCGGTGGAACCCTCCTGATGGAGGGTTCCAGCGGGTAGGACTCGGCCAGCTCGGCGACGTCACGTTGGGAGTCGGTCAGGAGTCGGCTAGGAGTCGGCGGGCGTCACGACTCCGAGGCCCAGGTCGACCATCCGGACGAGCCGGGGAACGAGCTCCTCGATGGCGCTGCGGGGCAGGTCCCGGAGCGGCCCCTCGATGGCGAGCATGGCGAGGCCGTGGACCGCGGACCAGGCAAGCAGCTCGGCACCCTCCCGCTGGCCGGCGGGCAGCGCGCCCGTCTCCAGCATCTCGTCGAGCTGGTCGGACAGGAGCTGGAAGGGCGTCCGGCCGCCCGCGCCTGCCGCGTCGGCCGACGCAGCCCTGCTCAGGTCGGTCGGTACGGCGAACGCCGTGCGGAACAGGCCCGGCTCGGTCAGGGCGAAACGCAGGTAGCCGACTCCGACGGCGCGGAACCGGGCCCGCGCCCGAGCGCGCGGGTCGCGGTCGCCGTCCACCTCGGCGATCGCCTGGTCGATGACGTCGGCGGCGCGCGCCTGGGCCAGGGAGACGACGTCGTCGAGGAGGGCATCACGGTCGGCGAAGTGTCGATAGGCGGCGTTTGCGGACACGCCCACTCGGCGCGTGGCCTCCCGAAGCACGACCGCGTCCGGCCCGCCCTCCCGGGCCAGGTCGAGTCCGGCCTCGAGCAGGGCGCGGCGCAGATCCCCGTGGTGGTAGGTCGCACGCGCGATGCTCACCCCCACATCATGGCCCTCCGCGTCGCGACCTCGTCCCCGGCCGACGCCGTGGCATCGCCCACAGCCGCGTGCGGGTGGAAAGCAGGGAGCCGCTCGCTTCGCAGGTGAGGCAGAGTAGGGCGCGACCGCGACCCACCGCCCGAGGGGACTGATGGACTTCCTGGCCTACGCACTTGCGACCGTCGTCAACGTCGCCGTCGTCGCGGTGGTCACGCGTCGCCTGCTTGGTGTGCCCGTCGGCTGGCCTCGCACGATCATCGTCAGCCTGACCATGCTCAGCGTTGGTGCCGGACTGCTCAACTGGATCAGCACGGCCCTGAACCTCGACCTGCGGCCCACCGGCCCGTCCGTGGCCGCCACGGGTGCCATCGTCATCCTGGCGATGGCCTGGCTGCTGGCCGCCCAGGTCATGGTTCTCGCGATCCTCGAGGCCATGGTGCCGACGGGCACCCTGCCCGGGCCATTCTCGCTGCTGCGTTCGCTGCCGGCCCGCAGGAGGCGGGCCGCGCGCTACACGAGCATTGTCCGGATCGCCGCCGCCCACGGCCTCGGCGCCTACCTGCGTCCGACGCGTGCCGGCACCGACGTGCCCGACTCCAAGGTGGCGCGGTCGCTCCGCGAGGCGCTGACCGACGGCGGGGTCACCTTCATCAAGCTGGGCCAGATGCTGTCGTCGCGACCGGACCTGCTCCCTGAGGCCTACGTCCGCGAGCTGTCCGAGCTGCAGAGCAACGTGCCTCCAGCGGAGTGGCCGCGAGTGCGCGCCGTGCTCGAGCGGGAGTTCGACCGGCCCCTCGACGAGGTCTTCGAGCACATCGAGGACGTCCCCGTCGCCGCAGCCTCCGTCGCCCAGGTCCACGTCGCCCGGCTCGTCGGCGGGCAGGAGGTCGTTGTCAAGGTACAGCGGCCGGATGCCCGCCGACAGGCGCTCGCAGACCTCGACATCGTGCTGCGGCTCGGGGCCTGGCTCGAGCGCCGGACGGGCTGGGGCCGGCGACTCGGCGTCGAGTCCCTGGCCAAGGGTTTCGCGCGCTCCCTGGAGGAGGAGCTCGACTACCGGGTCGAGCTCGGCAACATGCGCGCCGTTGCCGAGGGCGTCTCGCGTGCCGGCCGCCCGCGGGTGCAGGTGCCCCGGGCACGCGAGGATCTCTCGTCGTCGCGCGTCATCGTCATGGAGCGTATGCAAGGACGGTCCGTGTCGACGGCTCAGGCGTTCCTTGACCGCTTCAGCGCCGCAGAACGACGGGCGATGGCCGAGGAGCTGCTCGGTGTCGTGCTCCACCAGGTCGTCGTCACGGGCGTCTTCCACGCCGACCTGCACCCGGGCAACATCTTCGTGTCCGAGGCGGGGCAGCTGGGCCTGCTCGACCTCGGTGCGGTGGGCCGGCTCGACCGGGGGGCTCGCACCTCGATCGGGTTGCTCCTCGCTGCGGTCGACCGCCAGGACTCGCTCGCCGCGGCCGACGCTCTGCTCGACCTGCTCGACCGTGGCGACCACCTCGACGACCGGCGGCTCGAGCGGGAGATCGGACAGCTCATCCTCCGTCACGGGTCCGGCCTGTCGTCCGCCGGCAGCGCAGCCCTCTTCGTGGACCTCTTCCGGCTCGTCCTCGACCACGGCTTCGCCGTACCGTCCCAGGTGGCTGCGGCGTTCCGGGCGCTTGGCTCCCTGGAGGGCAGCCTCCGGATCATCTGTCCCGGCATGGACCTGGTCGAGGCCGCACGCCAGCAGGGCCGTGGGCTGGTCACCAACACCATCACGCCTGCAGCAGCCCGGGAGGCGCTCGAAGCGCAGCTCGCGAGCCTGCTGCCGGTGCTCCAGCGTCTGCCGCGGCGGATCAACAAGATCACCGAGGACATCGAGGCCGGGCGCCTCACGGTCAACGTCCGTGCCCTGGGTGACCTCCGCGACCGGGCCTTCATCACCGGGATCGTCCACCAGTTCGTCATGACGGCACTGGCGGCAGCCTGCGTCCTCGGCGGCATCCTCCTCGTGGCCTCCGAGGGCGGACCGATGATGACGGAGACGGTCCCGCTCAACGCATTCCTCGGCTTCACGCTGCTGTTCTTCGGGTTCGTCCTCGGCAGCCGGGTCCTCGTCCTCATCTTCCACCAGCACCGGATGACGGCCGACGCCCTCCACTCCGAGTGGACGGGGTGACCCCGGTGCGCAGCATCGTGCCGGATGCGGTCGCGGCCGCCGCGCGCTCAGCGACGCGCGTCGTCGTGCTGTCCGGGGCCGGGATGTCCGCCGAGAGCGGCGTGCCGACCTTCCGGGACGCTCAGACCGGGCTGTGGGAGCGGTTCGCGGCGGAGGACCTCGCGACGATGGACGCCTGGCGTCGGGACCGCGCTTTCGTCATGGCCTGGTACCTCTGGCGGTTCGGCCTCGTTGCAGAGGTCGAGCCCCACGCTGGCCACGTCGCGATCGCACGGTGGGCCCGGGTGCTCGGCGGCCCGCGCGTCTCGGTGGTGACGCAGAACGTCGACGACCTGCACGAACGGGCCGGCAGCGCCGACGTCGTCCACCTGCACGGGGCACTCGCGAACTGGCGCTGTGAGGACTGCGGAGCGCCCTACGAGGGCGGGCTCCCGACCGTCGGTGAGGGGACCGATCGCGTCGAGCCGCCGCGGTGTCCGGAGTGCGGCTGCGGCCGTGCGGCCGGGAGTGGTCTGGTTCGGTGAGCCGCTCCCCCTGGTCGAGTGGCAGCAAGCCGTGGCGCTCGTCGAGCACGCCGACCTCGTCCTCGTCGTGGGTACCTCGGGGATCGTCCACCCGGCGGCCGGGCTGCCCGCGATTGCCCGCGGCTCCGGTGCCGTCGTCGTTGAAGTGAACCCACTCGAGACCGAGGTGTCCCACACCGCGGACCACGTCTGGAGGGAGACGGCTGCGGTCGCGCTGCCCGCCCTCGTGGATTCGTCGCGGGAGGATGCCGGCTGAGACGACGGGCACGTCGTTTGGGCGATCGACCCTATCAGGGCGTACCGTTACCTACGGAAGCGTAAGTTACGGTTGCGGAGGTTTGTATGGGCGAGCATCGAGCCCCTGTGGTCATCCAGGGCGGGATGGGGGTCAACGTGTCGTCCTGGCACCTGGCCCGAGCGGTGTCGCGCCGTGGCCAGCTCGGCGTCGTGTCGGGCACCGCCCTCGACGCCGTGCTCGCCCGAGCCCTCCAGGACGGCGATCCAGGCGGCCACCTGCGGCGGGCCCTCGCGGCCTTCCCCGACCAGGAGATGGCCGAGCGGGCGCTCGCTCGCTACTACATCGAGGGCGGACGGGCGGCCGACACCCCCTATCGCCCCAACCCGACGCTGACGATCACGCCCAGTCGCGGCGCCGTCGAGATGTCGGTCCTCGCCAACTTCGCGCACGTCTGGCTCGCCAAGGAGGGCCATGACGGCCTCGTGGGGATCAACTTCCTCGAGAAGATCCAGATGGCGACGCCGACCGCTGCGCTCGGCGCGATGCTGGCCGGGGTCGACTACGTCCTCATGGGTGCGGGGATCCCGCGAGAGATCCCGCAGCTGCTCACGGACCTCGCTGCCGCCCGGCCCGGGACCGTGACGATCGACGTCCAGGACTCCACTCGCGCGCACACGAGCACCATCGACCCGGTGGAGCTCCTCGGGGCGCACCTACCCGTGCTGACCCGCCCCAAGTTCCTCGCGATCATCTCCCTGCACAGCCTTGCCGGCTACTTGCACCGCGACGAGTCGATCCGCCCCGACGGGTTCGTCGTGGAGGGCCCGACCGCAGGTGGCCACAGCGCGCCGCCTCGTGGGAAGCTCACGCTCGATGACGACGGCCAGCCGGTCTACAGCCCGCGTGACCTCGCGGACCTGTCGGCGATGGCCAAGCTCGGCCTCCCGTTCTGGCTGGCCGGGGCCTACGGCACCCCCGAACGGGTCGCCGAGGCCCTCGACGCGGGTGCCGCCGGCGTCCAGGTCGGCACGATCTTCGCGCTCTGCTCCGAGTCCGGCATCACCGGCGACCTGCGGGGCCAGCTGATCGCAGCCCTCGCGGACGGGACGCTCGAGATCCGCAACGACCCGGCCGCCTCGCCGACCGGGTTCCCGTTCAAGGTGGCGAGCCTGCCCGGCACACTCTCCGAGCCCGACGAGTACGCCGCTCGTCCCCGGCTCTGTGACCTCTCCTACCTGCGCGAGCCGTTCGAGCGCACGGATGGGTCGGTGGGCTACCGCTGCGCGGCCGAGCCGGTGGACGCCTATGTCCGCAAGGGTGGCTCGCTCGAGGCGACGGTCGGCCGCAAGTGCCTCTGCAACGCCCTCATGGCCGATGTGGGGCTGGGCCAGCACCGGCGCGACGGCTACGAGGAGGCCCCCGCCGTCACCCTCGGCCAGGACCTCGACGGCGCCCGTCGCCTGCTCGACGCGCACCCCCACGGGTGGAGCGCGACCCAGGCGGTCGACTTCCTGCTCGAGCACGCCACCGTCCACGCGACGCCGCGGCACGTGCGCGACTGAACTCAGCGGCATACGGCAAATTGGCCGTATGCCGCTGGGTTTGCTTCCAGCGCAAGCGCGCTCCACTTACGGCTGGCTGAACAGCTCCCTCAGGCACTCGTCGAACATCGCCGTGTGGGCATCCACGTCGGCACGCGTCGTCGCCGGCGACATGAGCGCCATGTTGTGGAACGGCGTGAGCAGGATGCGGCGGTTGAGCGCGTACAGGTGCAGGTACTGCTGGAGCTCGAAGTCGTCCGCGTCGTGCGCCTCCTGCCCGTTGCGCGACGGCTCGGGCGAGAAGTTGTACTCGGCCCGGGCGCCGAGGCGGGTGACGTGCCACGGGGCGCCGACCGCGTCGATGCCGGCGTGCACGCCGTCGGCCCACGCGTCCGCGAGCGGGATCATGTGGTCGAAGGCCTCCTGCGTCATGACCTGTTCGAGGGTCGCCTTCATGGCCGCCATGGACAGGCCGTTGCCGGCCAGGGTGCCACCGATGCCGCCCACGTCGATGTCCTCGAGCTCGACAGAGCGGGCGATGCGGTCCGCCACGTCCTGGGTGAATCCGAAGGTGCCGCAAGGCACTCCGCCCCCGATCGACTTGCCGATGACGAGGAAGTCGGGGTGCAGGGCGTCGCGCCGGGTGATGCCGCCGGGCCCGGCACAGATGGTGTGCGTTTCATCGTTGATGACGATGACGCCGTGCTTCGTCGCCAGCTCACGGACGGCTTCGTTGTAGCCCTCGTCCGGCAGGACGATCCCGATGTTGGTCAGGGCCGGCTCGACGAGGATGGCCGCCACGTCGCCCTCCGAGAGGGCCTTCTCGAGGCCCTCGACGTCGTTGAACTCGACCACGCGAGTCGTCTCCGACGTGTCCACGGGCGGGCCGATACTATTGCGGCGGTTCGTGGTTCGGCCGTCGCCGTCGAGCGTCGCGAACGTCTCGTCGACCGAGCCGTGGTAGCAGTAGTCGTGCACGACGATCTTGGACCGGCCAGTCAGGTGCCTGGCGTAGCGGATCGCATGTCGGTTTGCGTCGGTGGCCGTGAGGGTGAACTGCCAGTAGGGCAGGCCGAACCGCTCGGAGAGCCCGTTGGAGACGGCGATCGCGTCCTCGGTCGGGAGCATCGTCGTGATTCCGCGGGACAGCTGTGCAGTCACCGACTCCACGGTTGGGGCTGGGGAGTGCCCCATCATCGCCCCGGTGTCGCCGAGGCAGAGATCGATGTGGTCGATCCCGTCTACGCACGTGAAGTGAGCGCCCTCGGCGTGCTCGACGAAGACCGGGAACTCTCCGGGCCACTTCACCATCCAGCTCATCGGCACCCCTCCCGGCATGTGTGCTCGGGCCCGCTCGGCGAGTGCGGCGGAGCGGGGGCGGGCCGCCCGGAAGGAGGCGAGCTCGCGCCCGTGCAGCTGGGCGAGGCGGGCGCGGTCGAAAATGGCGCGGGGAGTCATGGGCTCATCGTGCACATGTGACACGTCGTGCGGAAGGGATCGTTTGCAGGATGGGAAACCACTGATTCCGAAGGTCATCCACCCTCGAGGTCTGAAATCGGTAAACCTACCCATCGTCAACTCGCCCGATTCGGGGCATACTGCGGCTCATGCCCCCATCGCCCCCGTCGCGATACCGAGAGCTCAGCCTGTGGCACGACACCGTAGAAGACGACTTGCTTCCGAGAGCGGCTCTCACCGGCGACGTCGACGCTGACGTCGTGGTCATCGGGGCCGGCTACACCGGGCTGTGGACGGCCTACCACCTCGCCGTGGCCGATCCGACGACGCGGATCGTCGTCATCGACAAGGAGATCGCGGGCTACGGGGCATCGGGACGCAACGGCGGATGGTGCTCGGCATTGTTCCCCACCTCGCTGCGACGGATGGCGGTCGAGCGCGGACGCGACGCGTCGGTGCGGATGCAGCGCCTGCTCAACGAGACGGTTCCAGACGTCGGCCGCATCGCCGAGGCCGAGGGCATCGACTGCCACTTCGAGCAGGGCGGATCGCTGTCCGTGGCACGCAACCCGGCCCAGCTCGAGCGGATCCGCAGCCAGGTCGCCGACTATGCGGCCTGGGGGTTCGGCGAGGAGGACCACCAACTCCTCGACGCTGACGGCGTGCGTGAGATCGCCGCCGTCGACGGGGCCCTCGGCGGTGCCTGGACGCCGCACTGTGCCGCCATCCATCCTGCTCGCCTCGTGCGCGGGCTCGCGGACGCGGTCGAGAGACGGGGGGTGACGATCCACGAGCAGACAGAGGCTCTCGACGTGCACAGCCGCCGGGTCGTCACGCCGCACGGGACGATTCGCGCCGAGCACGTCGTGCTTGCGACCGAGGGTTACACCGCGACCGTAGCGGGACGCCGGAGGAGCCTCGCGCCGGTCTACTCGCTCATGACGGCAACCGAGCCGCTCCCCGACGACCTGTGGGAGCAGATCGGGCTGCGGAAGCGGTCGACCTTCGCCGACAACCGGCACCTCGTCATCTACGGCCAGCGCACCCGCGACGGTCGCATCGCGTTCGGCGGCCGCGGCGCGCCCTACCACTACGCCTCGAAGGTGTCGCCGTCCTACGAACGGGACGAGCGCGTCCACACGACGCTCCGCCGGATCCTTGTCGAGCTCTTCCCGATGCTTCGCGACGTCGAGTTCACGCACCGTTGGGGTGGCAACCTCGGTGTGCCGCGTGACTGGTACCCAGCCGTCCGCCATGACCGATGCACCGGACTCGCCTTCGCCGGGGGCTACGTCGGGGACGGCGTCGCGACCGCTGCCCTGGCCGGCCGGACGCTCGCCGCGATGATCCGCGACGACGACCCGGACGACCTCGCGTCCTTGCCCTGGGCGGGACGGACGTCACGGC
This sequence comes from uncultured Actinomycetota bacterium, assembly GCA_963754395.1. Lineage (GTDB taxonomy): Bacteria > Actinomycetota > Actinomycetes > Actinomycetales > Dermatophilaceae > Intrasporangium. The sequence goes on from CAVWGJ010000031.1 coordinate 46,536, forward strand.
TGTGGGAGCCGGAGCCGCTGCGGTGGCTCGGCGTCAATGCCGTGACCGCGCTGATGGGCTCCGCCGATCGATCGGAGCGCCGCTCCGGGCGACCGTCGCGTGCAGCGGCCGCTTTCTGGAGCGCGATGGGCCAGTAGCCGGAACCTGACGAGGTATCGGTCAGGCTCGCGGACTGCTCTCTCTGACGAAGGCGCCCTCGACGAGGACGGGCACGTGGTCGCTCACATCCACCTCCGCTGCGATCCGCACGTCGTCGCCGAAGCCCCCGTCGATCAACTCGCGCCCGCTCGCGCAGGCCTCGAGCGAGGGGCGCACCCGGTCCGCGACCCATGACCACGCAGCCAGCGCGACAGCCGCCTCCGCGCTGAGCAACATGGGGCCGGCCCGGTGCTCGAGCTTGGTGACGATGGCCTCGACCACGGCGCCCGCACCCCAGAGGTCCTCGACGGCGGGCCGCAGCGAACCGTCCGGCCACCGTTCTCCGGCCGGCACGATGACAACGGCGGGATCGCCGACGCTGCCCTCTCGTCCAGCGGCGGCTGCCAGGGCATCAAGCCGCTTCACGACCCAGGCGGCAACCGCGGAGCGGTTCCGGAGCGACCCAGCCGCGACGACAGCACCGGCGCCCTCGAGCAGGGCGCTGATCGTCGACCCGTTGGGAGAGGGCAGGACGAGGCGCTCCACGGACCCGGCCGAGTCCTCGATTGACTTGGGGGACAGGCTCAGCCCGCCCTGCGCGGCCGCAGCCCGGCGACCCAGCGCGAGCACGGCATCATGTCCGCGAGCGAACTCAGTCGCCGAGTCGTCCTTCCACTGGTACGGCCAGACCGTCATCCCCGCGTCGACGGCGACGGACACGGATGTCGTGAAACTCAGCACGTCGACGACGAGAGCGACGACGGGACCGCGCTCAGCGGCATACGACACCAATGACTCGGCCCCGACGGGACCCCACTCGACACGGATCGTCCCCTCGTCCTGACTCCAGCACTCACGCACGGGCGTCCAGCTCCTTGACGTGCCCGGCGGGCGCGGTGAGCCGGTACGACGCGTCGACGAGCTCGGCGACTTCGTCCCAGTCGACCCGATCGACTGCGCCCACGACGTGGAAGCTCAAACCCAGCCATCCGGAGGGCCCGAAATAGGCCGGCACGAAGAAGAGCTCCCGCTCGAGCAGCGCCTCCCGCTCGCTGGCGTCGGGGAGGAAGAGCAGGGAGTTGCGCGCGATGGGCGAGTAGTGATCACCCTTGAGGGAGCCTCCGAAGGTGGCAAACACCTTGCGGGTGAAGAAGTTCGGGCGTCCGTGCGAGATCTTCTCATCGGCGCCCGGGAAGGCCAGACAGATCTCCCGCACGCGCGCGAGGTAGGGATCCTTCTCGTCGAACATCAGCGGATGCGACATGGCCCCAACGCTACGTGAGGCTCAGGCGCTGCAGACGCCGCCACAGCCGCCCGGACCGCACCCGCCACAGCCTCCCGCCGCCATGGCCGGCTCGCGGTCCTCGTCCTTGCTCGCCCACGCCCGGGCGAGGGCCTGCTCGAAGACCTCCGTGGGCTGGGCGCCGGGAACGCCGTAGCGCCGGTCGAGGACGAAGAAGGGGACGCTCGTGATGCCGAGCATCTTGGCGGTCGCCTCGTCGCTGCGCACGTGGTTGCCGTAGTCGTCCGACTCGAGCATGTCCCGGACGGCGTGGGGATCGAGTCCCATGTCGGAGGCGAGGCCGACGAGGGTCTCGCGGTCGCCGATGGCGCGGCCCTCGCTGAAGTAGGCCCGCATGAGCCGCTCGTGCGCCCGTCCGGCGAGCGGCTGCCCGCCCACGTCGGCAGCCAGGTGGACGAGCCGGTGTGCGTCGAAGGTGTTGCCGGACCGGGCGGCCTGCCAGTTGAACTCGAGACCGACCTCGGCGGCCTGCGCGGCGAGGCCCTCGTGCTGAGCCACGGCCTCCTCGCGTGTCGTGCCGTACTTGGCCGCGATGAGTCCCGGCAGGTCGTGCTCGCAGACCGGGTCCGCGTTGCGGTCCAGCTCGAAGCTGTGCCACTGGACCTCGACCTCGTCGTGGTGCTCGAACCGCTCGAGCGCCTCCTCGAAGCGGCGGCGCCCGAGGTAGCAGTACGGGCACACGATGTCGGTCCAGATGTCGATCCTCACGACTCGACAACGTAGCGTTTCTCGCGATCCACCCGCACGCCGCGCTCCCAGGTGAGACGCTGTTGACGCATGCGAACGTCGGGGATCGCGGCACATCGAACAGTTCCGTCACGATGGGGCACGTGGGGCGCCGGGCTACGCGAGCCATCGGTCATTCGCATGGGTGGTGACCGAGATGAAAGAGTCTCGCAGTGTGGTGCGTCGACCGCTGAGTCGGCGCGCATTCATCAGGGCAGCGGGAGTGGCGGGGGCCGGTTTCGTCCTCTACGCCTACGCGCCGGGAGGCACGAAACGGGCGGTGGCTGCCATCCCAGGCGACACGCTCGACCCGGCCGGCGTGCCGAAGTTCGTCACGCCGCTGCTCATCCCGCCGGTCATGCCACGGGCCGGGACGATCCGGGCCAAGGGCGGCAAGCCGATCGACTACTACGAGATCTCGGTGAAGCAGATCTCGCAGCAGATCCTCCCGGCCGGAATGCCCGCCACCACGGTCTGGGGCTACGGCGCCATCGCGTCAGCGAGCAAGAGGGGTCTGCTCGTCCACAACGCGCCGTCGTTGACCATCGAGGCGACGTGGAACCGGCCCGTGCGGATCAAGTGGATCAACGGCCTGGTGGACGAGTCGGGTGGGTATCGACCCCACCTGCTGCCCGTGGACCCGACCCTGCACTGGGCGAACCCGCCCGGCGGCATCACGGGCCGCGACTCACGGCCCAGCTTTGACTCGACACCCGATGCGTACACCGGACCGGTCCCGATCATCACGCACGTCCACGGCGCCGTCGGGGTCGGTGACGAGAGCGACGGCTACGCGGAGGCGTGGTACCTGCCCGCGGCGAACAACATCTCGTCGGCCTACGCGACGGAAGGCACGTGGTACGACTTCTTCAAGGGCAAGGCGGCGGCCCGCTACGGCGCTACCTGGGGTCCGGGGTTCGCCATCTTCCAGTACCCGAACAACCAGCGCGAGTCGACCCTCTGGTACCACGACCACACGCTGGGGATGACTCGCCTCAACGTGTATGCCGGCCCGGCGGGCTTCTTCCTCGTCCGGGGTGGCCCCGAGGGCGACAAGGCCATCCTCGACAGCCGCTCCGGCGCCACCGCGGTGCTACCCGGCCCGGCGCCGATCGAGGGGGATGCCTTCCCCTCCAACAAGACGTACTACGAGATCCCGATCGCCATCCAGGACCGGGCCTTCAAGGACGACGGGTCGCTGTTCTACCCCGACAGTCGCGAGTACTTCGATGGCGCCACCGCCGAGGACCCCGGGTTCATCCCCGACACCGACTTGTCGCCGATCTGGAACCCGGAGTTCTTCGGCAACACGATCATGGTCAACGGCAACACGTGGCCGTTCCAGACGGTCGAGCAGCGGCGGTACCGTCTCCGGTTCCTCAACGGCTGCCAGTCCCGGTTCCTCATCCTCGACTTCAGCTCGATCCCGGGGGTGCAGGTCTGGGCCATCGGCAACGAGGGCGGCTTCCTGGCCGCACCGGTCAACCTCACGGCGGACAACGGCAACCAACTCCTCATGGGGCTCGCGGAGCGGGCGGACCTCATCGTCGACTTCACCAATGTCCCTGTGGGTAGCCATGTCCTGGGCAACCTCGGGCCCGACGAGCCCTTCGGCGGGGGCGAGCCGGACGACGACTTCGACGCGGCCGACCCGGCGACGACCGGGCAGGTCCTCCAGCTCCGGGTCGTTCCCGCCGTGGCGCCGGACCCGACGACACCGCCGCAGTTCCTCGTTCTTCCGCCCGTCACGCCACTCCCCGCCGAGACGCTCACCCGCCCGCTGGCCCTCATCGAGTTGATGTCGACCGCCTGGGACGGGCCGGCCGAGGCGATGCTGGGACACGTCGATGGAGGGGGGAGTCCGGCCCACGAGATGTGGGAGGAGCCGGTCAGCGACAACCCGCAGGTCGGCGACACGGAGGTCTGGGAGTTCCACAACTTCACCGCCGACGCGCACCCGATGCACGTCCACGAGGTGGCCTTCGAGGTGGTGAACCGGCAGGCGCTCGTGACGAACGAGGACGGGGAGACCGAGCCGCCGGCCCGGCTCGTCGGCGATCCGCGCCCGCCCGAGATCTGGGAGAGCGGGTTCAAGGACACCGTCATCGCCTATCCGGGCGAAGTGACCCGCATCAGGGCGAAGTTCATCAACCCGGGCCAGTTCGTGTGGCACTGCCACATCGTCGAGCACGAGGACAACGAGATGATGCGCCCCTACCGCATCGGCCCGGTCCAGGACGGCCAGCCGGAGTAGGTGAGCGACGCCGAGGAACAGGGGAGAAACCTGAGGCGTCTCCACAGACGTCGGGCTTAGGTTGGGCCCCATGCCCGACACGTCGTCATCCTCCCGGGCCTGGCCCGTTCGTTGGTGGCACCTGTCGGGCACCGGGCTCTTCTTCGCCGGGGCCCTCTTCCTCACCTCGATGTCGCCAAGCCTCCTGCCTCGGACGTGGTACTACCAGGGCGTCATCAGCGGGCTGTCCGCCGCGGCCGGCTACGGCCTCGGCGTGCTGCTCGCCTGGATCGTCCGCGGCCTCTCGCGGCTCATCCAGTTGCGCATCTCGGTCAGCCGGGAGGCGGCGCAGTTCCTCCGCGTCGCGCTGCCGGCCATCAGCGTCGTCGCCGTCATCGGCCTCACCGTCTCCAACGTCAGGTCCCAGGGGCGCACCGCGGAGTTCCTCAGGCTGAGTCCCCTGCGCCCCGTCGACTGGGTCGGCGCCATCGCCGTCGCCGTCGCCCTGTCCGCGCTGATCCTCGCGATCGCACGGGGGCTTCGCCACGCCACCCACCGGCTCGCGGAAGCCGCCGGCCAGGTGCTGCCGCGGACCATCGCCTCGATCATCGCGGTGGTCGTCGTGGCCACGGCGACGCTCTGGATCTCCGACAGCGTGCTCTTCCACCGGAGCATGCAGGCCATGGCAGCGATCGCAGCCCAGGTCGACGCCAGACAACCCGCGGGCAGGTCTGCCCCCACGTCGCCCCTGATCTCGGGCGGACCCGGGTCGTTCGAGAGCTACCAGAGCCTCGGCTACCAGGGTCAGCTGTTCGTCACGAGCGCCCCGACGGCCGAGGAGATCGGTGCGGCAACCGGGCGGACTGCCGTTGACCCGATCCGGGTCTATGCAGGCCGGGGCGACGGGCGCACGATCGAGCAGGTGGCGGACGCGGTCCTCGCCGAGCTCGAGCGGACTGGAGCGTTCGAGCGCAAGGTCCTCGCCGTCATCACGACCACCGGCACGGGGTGGGTCGACGACGGGTCGGTCCAGGCGATCGAGTACCTGTCCAACGGCGACAGCGCTGTTGCCGCCATGCAGTACAGCTACGTGCCGAGCGCAGTGGCCCTGCTCAGCGACCGTGGGACGGTCCGCGAGGCCGGCAAGGTCCTCTTCGACAAGATCCACGCCGCGTGGTCGAAGCTCTCCGAGGCAGACCGGCCCCAGCTCGTCGTGGGTGGCGAGTCGCTCGGTTCCTACGGTGGGCAGGCGGCGTTCAAGGACAGCGACGACATGCTGCGGAAGGCCGAGGGCGGGGTCTGGGTCGGCACGCCCAGCTTCACCGAGATCCACGCGGAGCTCACCGCGGCCCGCACCCCGGGGAGTCCGGAGATCGCACCAGTCATCGACGACGGCAAGCACTTCCGCTTCGCCACGAACGCCGACGAGCTGACGCACGACTACTACGGGCGGGACTACGGCGAGTGGGCCTTCCCCCGCTATGTCTACGCGCAGCATCCGTCCGACCCTGTCGTCTGGTGGAACCCGGCCCTCCTCGGCGCCGAGCCGGACTGGCTGCGCGAACCGCTCGGCCGCGACGTCAACCCGGACGTGACCTGGATCCCGTTCGTGACCTTCTGGCAGCTGACCACCGACATGGCCGTCGGCCACGATCCTGCTGACGGCTTCGGCCACCGCTACGGGGCGGAGCTCATTCCGGCCTGGGGGGCGGTCCTCGGCGGGCAGCCGGGCCAGGACTATTCGCGCATCATCGCCGGCGTCAAGAAGACGGTACACCGGGTCAAATGAGATCATTCCGTATGCCGCTGGGCTCGCTCCCAGCCCCAAGCCGGCTCCCGCCCTCACCCGCTCTGCTTGGTTCGAGGTATTGATCGACTCCTGGTCGTCGACCGATACCTCGAACCAAGGAGTATCGGATCGGCCCTCATGGCTGCCCGTCCTCAGCCGCGGTACCCGAAGCGGGCCACGTAGTGCCACACCCGCTTGAGCGCCTGCTCGTCGTACCGGCCTGTCCGGCTCGCGTCCCCGATGACGCGCGGGGTGAGCACCCCGTCCACGGCCAACCGCTCACCGAGCTGGACGAACTGGGGTCCGCGATACCCCGCATGGGCCCGGAGCGTGTCGACGTCGAGGACATGGCCGGCGTGCCACTCGACGGCTGCGCCAAGCGCTGAGGCGTCCTCCTCGACCGGTCCGTCCCGGTAGGAGGGGTCGAGGACGAGCGCCTCGACGTCGGCCGCGATGTCGATGACGCCATGGACGTGCGCCTCGACGTAGTCGTCGAGCGGGTCGTGCTCCTCGGCTCCGGGGAAGAGCGCGGGGTGGGCGTCGGCGACATCGGACAGTGCGTACCGGTCGGCCACGCCGAAGTGCTCTGGCTCGAAGACGCTGTCGGGATAGCAGAAGGTGGTCCGCGCGAGCGTGTGCTGGGCCAGGCGCACGTGAGCTGACCCGAAACGGGGAGCGGCGCCGAAGGGCGCGCGGAAGCGGTTCAGCGCTCCGTACTTCGGTCGGAGGGCCGGCGCGGCGGCGTCATAGGCGCCCCCGAAGATCCGGCTCTCCCACCTCCACCGGTCACCGCCATGGTGGGCCGTCTGGCCGCCGTTGCTCGTCCGGGTCTCGAACTGGGAGCGGTACCGGCCGTCCCGCGCCATGGCCTTCAGGATCGGCACGCCACCAAAGAGGCGGTCAGGGTGGAAGTTGAGCGTGACTCGAGCGCCCTCCTCCAACGGCCCGCCGAGGGAGCGGGAGCGCACGTGGGTCAGGGCGAGGACGACGGGATCCGGTTGACGGTCGGCCACCGCATCACCGTATCGACGCGAGCTCCCTGGCGTGGTGGGGCTTGACAGCTGCTCGTGCGGCGCGGAGCGCGTCGTCGAGGTCCGCGATGAGGTCGGCCGGGTGCTCCAGACCCACCGAGAGGCGGAGCAGCCCGGCGTTCGGGCGGGCCTCGGGTGCGACCGGCCGATGGGTCAGGGCGGCGGCGTGCTGGATGAGCGTGTCGACGCCGCCGAGCGACACGGCGTGCGTGATGAGCCGGCAACCTTCAGCAAGGGCAGCCGCTGCGGCGTAGCCACCCTCGAGCACGACCGCCAGCACCGAGCCGGGACCGGCCATCTGCCTCCCGACCAGACCGTGCGGGTCGCCGTCCGGAAGGCCGGGGTAGGCGACGCGGGCCACGCCGTACTGCCGGACGAGCCACGCCGCGACGACCTGCGCGGTGTCCTGCTGGGCGCGGACCCGCATGGGCAGGGTCTGCAGCCCGCGGTGCAGCTGGTAGGCGGACATCGGGGCAAGCAGTCCGCCGGTGAGGGCGCGCACCTGGCGCAATCGGACCGCCCACTCGTCGTTGGTCGCGACGACACCGCCGAGAAGGTCGCCGTGGCCGCCGAGGAACTTCGTCGCGGAGTGGACGCTGAGGGCAGCCCCCAGGGCCAACGGCTGCTGGAGGACGGGCGTGGCGAAGGTGTTGTCCACGAGGACGGGGACGTCGCCGGCCGCGGTGACCACTGCCGCGATGTCGACGAGGTCGAGCGAGGGGTTCGCCGGGGTCTCGACGACGACGAGCCCAGTGTCCGGCCGGATCGCCGCACCGACCTCCGCTGCGGTCGCCCACGTCACGGTCGTGCCGACCAGGCCAGTGGTGAGCAGGTGGTCGGTGCCGCCGTAGAGTGGCCGCACCGCGACGACATGGGGCCGCCCGGCTGCCACGGTGGCGACGAGGCAGGCAGTGATCGCGGCCATGCCGGACGCGAACGCCACTCCCGCCTCGGCTCCCTCAAGACTGGCCACGGCGCGCTCGAAGCGGTCGACGTTGGGATTCCAGAGCCGCTGGTAGACGAGCGAGTCGCCGTCGCCCGGACGGCCGCCCGTCGCCATGCGCTCGTAGGCGGCGCCGCCGGACTCCACGGACGGCAACGGGTAGGTACTGGACTGGTCGAGGGGCGGAACGTGGACGCCGAGCGCAGTGAGGTCCTCACGGCCGGCGTGCACGGCAATCGTCTCGGGGTTCATGCCGGTGATGCTCGTCGATTTCGTCTCGGATGGGCAAGAAAACCGGGGAATCCTCGACAGAGCATGGCTCTGTCGGTGATCCTGCATGAATGCCTTCACCACGCCGCAGCGACTCGAAGAATCCACAGGCTCCCTACCCGGTCCCACCACCCCGTCCCCTCGACGCAACGGACCGTGCCCTCGTGCGGGCCCTCCTCGCCGACGGCCGGCTCTCGAACGCGGAGCTGGCACGCCGGGTCGGGCTGCCGGAGTCGACCTGCTCCGGCCGGGTGCGTGCGCTCCGGGAGTCGGGGGTGATTCGCGGCATCCACGCAGACGTCGACCATGCGGCCCTCGGCCAGCCCATGGAGGCGATCATCGCGCTCCGGTTCGCCGGCCACACGAGGACGTCGATGGACTCGTTCCGCGAGCGCATCGCTGCGGTCCCGGGTGTCATCGCGGCCTTTCACGTGGCCGGCGACGACGACTTCCTCGTCCACGTCACGGCGCCGTCCAGCGACGACCTGCGCGACCTCGTTCTCGACCACCTGACGTCCGTTGAGGGCGTGGCGCACGCGCAGACGAGCCTCGTCTTCGAGCGGATAGCCGGCCAGCGCCAACTCGGCTGAGGGGTGGGACGAGTGACGGGACCGGTTTCCCGTCGCATGCGGGCAGCCGGCCGGACGGAGGGGTCTGGTCCCGTCATTCGTCCCATGTCGAATGCCGCCGGGCTGGCTCTGCGTCGAGTGTGCAATTCGCGCCGGACGTCTACTGCACACTCGACCACGAGGTGGGACGTGCGCCGCCGTCAGTGCTGCGCGGGCTGCAGCTCGAAGAGCCGAACGGCGTTGTCGTGCAGGATGGCCCGGTTCCACTCGTCGCCGAGCTCGAGGTCCAGCACCGAGTGGACCGCCTCGACGTAGCTGTGCGGGATGTTGGGGAAGTCGCTGCCGAAGAGGATCCGGTCCCGGAAGTCGGGCAGGCGAGCGATCGTCTCCGGCGCCATCGGCATCATCTCGTCGATGAACGGCGTGAAGGACATCGTCGTGTCGAGGTGCACGCGGTCATGCTTCGCGGCGAGCTCGAGGAAGGCGTCGTACTCCGGCATGCCCATGTGGGCGATGATGAGCGGCAGCCGCGGATGGCGGGCCAGGACGCTGCGGATCGGCTCGGGGCCCGTGAAGCGCCCGGGCGCCGGCCCCGATCCGCAGTGGATCACGGTGGGGGCGCCGGCCTCGGACAAGAGCCCCCAGACCGGGTCGAGGAGCGGGTCGGTCGGGTCGTACTCGCCGACCTGGACGTGCGCCTTGAAGACCCGCGCGCCACGATCCAGTGCAGCCCGGACGTAAGCGCCCGCGCCGTCCTCGGGGTAGAAGGTCGCCGTGTGGAGGCACTCCGGCGTCCGCGCGGCGAAGTCCTTCGCCCACGCGTTGAGCCACGCGGCCATGCCCGGCTTGTGCGGGTAGAGCATCGACGTGAAGGCCAGCACCCCGAGGTCGCGCAGCCGCTGGACGCGCTCCTCCTCGGCGTGCCGGTACCGGATCGGCCAGTTCCGCCCGACCAGCGGGCCGGCCGAGTCGAAGTAGGCCCACACCTTGTCGAGCACGTTGCCCGGCATGAAGTGCGTGTGCACGTCCACGATCCCCGGCAGGCCGAGCGAGGAGGCCACGGCTCGCACTGCCGCGGCCTCCTCCGAGTGGACCTTCAACTGGAGAAGAAGAGCCCGGACAGGCCCCGCTTGCGGTAGTGGTGCCCGCCGCGGTTGCCCCACTGGGGGCCGCCGTACTGCGCGGGCGGCGGGTGCGCGATGAACTGGCTCTCGAGCTGGTTCAGGTGCTCGAACTCGCCGAAGTCGAGGAACAGGCCGCGGCACTGGTCGCACTGCTCGACGTGGACGCCGTTGCGGTCGTAGGTGCGCATCGTGCCCTGGCACTTCGGGCAGATGAAGCTCTGCGGCTGGTAGCCGGCCGCGCCGGTGCGGTCCTGCCCGGGGAAGGGCGGTGGTTGCTGGCTCATGCCCTCATCCTCACATTCGCCGGCACGCCGACAACAGGGCGTCGGCCGTGAGGTCGCTGTGGACGGGGCGGCTCAGCACGCGGACGGCCGCGATCTGGACCGCACACCTCGCCGCCAGGTCGAGCGGTGGCCAGGGGTCCCCCGTCGCCGGAACCGCGGGCCCGCCGGCGCCGCGGTAGCCGTCGAGGAACTCGGCCCACTCCCGGTCGCCGAGCAGGCCCGCGGCCCAGAACCCAGCAGGGCGCGCCAAGTCCCACGCGGGGTCGCCGACGCCGACATCGTCGAGGTCGAGGAGGCGCCAGCCGCCCTCCCAGCCGCCCACCTGCCCGAGGTGGAAGTCCCCGTGCACGACCGAGCTCGCCTGTGGCTCAGTCAATTCGGTCGTATGCCGCTGAGCTCGCTCCGTCCGGCCCGTGACCTTCCGCACCTCCCGCAGGAGGCGCTCGCCGAGCTGGACGAGCAGGTCACGGACGGACTCGTCGGCAAGAGTGCGGGCCCGCTCGACCGCCCGCCCCAGCCGCTCGGCCGCCACGTGGGCCGGCAGAGTGGCGGGGACTGGCAGGCGGTGGAGGTGCGCAAGCAGTTTCCCGACGTCGGGCCAAGGAATGGCGTCGGCGACGCCGAGGACCCGGACCTCCGGCCAGGCGGTGACGAGGGAACCGTCCGGTGCCGGAACGACCTCGGCCGTCAGGGGCGGCACGAAGACGGTCGCAAGTGAGGACTCGCACGCCGCCGCGACCCGTGCGGTGAGCGCAGCACGTTCAGTCCGCTCGTGGTGCAGCTTGAGGACGGCACCGCCGACGAACGCCAGCCGGGCACCCGAGGGCGTCGTGACCCACCGGACCGGGGAAGCCGGCGTTTCCGCGGAGGCGAGCTCAGCGGCATACGTCCTCACCCAGTTGTCCACAACAAGGACGTTACGGCGTTCGCGCGGTGGCACCATGATTCGCAAATGCCGACCAATGCCGTCTACCTCGTCGTCGGGCTCTCCCTGCTCGTGGCCGCCGTGCTGCCCAGCGTCCTGGCCCGGTATGCCGTCTCGGCGCCCATGGTGCTGCTGGCGTTGGGGATGGCCATCGGGCTGGCCCCGCTGCCCAGCGGTCTCTCCATCGACCCGGTGGACGTCCGTCCGACGGTACAGCGGTTGACCGAGATCACCGTCCTCGTCGCCCTCATGGGCGTCGGACTCGCGCTGGACCGCCCGTTCTCCTTCAGGAGCCGGGAGTCGTGGGGAGCGTGGTCCGCCACCTGGCGCCTGCTCGTCATCGCCATGCCGCTGACCATCGCGGGGATGGCGCTCTTCGGTTGGGCGCTGGGCCTCGCGCCGGCGGCAGCACTGCTGCTCGGAGCCCTGCTGTCGCCCACCGATCCGGTGCTCGCGGGCGATGTGCAGGTCGCCGGGCCACGAGTGGTCGACGACGAGCGAGAGGACGCGGACGGGGGAGAGGGCAAGGACAGCGAGAGCCCCGAGAGCACCGAGAGCGCTGAGGAGATCGACGAGAAGGACGAGGTGCGCTTCGCCCTGACCTCCGAGGCGGGGCTCAACGACGGGCTGGCTTTCCCGTTCGTCTACGCGGCGATCTTCCTCGCGGTCGAGGGCCCGGTCTCGGGCTGGTTCCTGCGGTGGGTGGCCTGGGAGCTCGTCGGAAAGGTCGTTCTCGGCGTGGCGGTCGGCATTCTCGTTGGGTGGGGACTGGCCCGGGTGGCCTTCCGCGCGCCGCGGCGGGCATTGCGGCTCGCCGAGCAGGGCGAACCGCTCCTCGTGCTCGCTGCCCTCGTCCTGACCTACGGCCTGAGCGAGCTCGTCGGCGGCTACGGGTTCCTCGCCGTCTTCGCCTGCGGCATGGCGCTGCGGGCGGCGGAGCGCGGCCACGAGTACCACCGCAGCATGCACGAGCTCGTTGCGAACCTCGAGCGGCTCCTCGTCCTGGTCGTCCTGCTCCTGCTCGGCACGGCCATGACCAAGGGGCTGCTCGCGCCGCTCGACTGGCGCGGTGTCCTCGTCGCCCTCCTGCTCGTCTTCGTCCTGCGACCGCTCGCGGGATTCCTCAGCCTGGGCCTGTGGCGCCATCGCTCCGCGTATCCGGGCGGGATGACGCGGTGGGAGGCGTTGGCCACGGCCTTCTTCGGCGTGCGGGGCGTCGGCTCGCTCTATTACCTTGCGTACGCCGCGGGGTTGTACGCCTTCCCCGAGGAACGCTGGCTGTGGGCGGTCACTGCGGTGGCCATCACCGTGTCGGTCTTGGTGCACGGGACACTCGCCACTCCGGTGATGCGGCACCTCGAGGCCAGGCGGGCGCGGCTCTCAGCCTGAATCGGCCGCGCACGCCGCCGATTGCGGGTATGTCTGGTCCATGGACGTTGCGACCAGCTTGGTGCTCGGGCCGATGCTCCGCTACGCGGACGAGACGAGCGCGACCGTCTGGGTGGAGACGGCCAACAGCTCGACGGTGACCGTCACCTGCGCTGGACGCAATTGGGAGGCGCCGACGTTCCGGGTCGAGGGCCACCACTACGCGCTCGTCATCATCGAGGGCCTTGAGCCCGCTTCGACCCAGGGCTACGCCGTCTCCGTGGACGGAGAGCTGGTGTGGCCACCACCGGACAGCCCCTATCCGGCGCCGCACGTCCGCACCATCGACCGGACGCTGCCGACCCGTCTGGCATACGGCTCGTGCCGCACGGCCGTGCCGCACGACGAGGAGGGCAACCGGACCAACGGCGTGGACGCGTTGCGTGCCCTCGCGCTCGCCATCGCTGCGGGGAGCGCTGAGCAGCCCGACCTCATCGCATTCCTCGGGGACCAGGTGTACGCGGACCTGACCTCTGACGCGATGCAGGAGTACATCAGCGAGCGCCGCAGCCTGGACGAACCGCCGGGGGAGGAGATCAAGGACTACGAGGAGTACTCGCACCTCTACTGGCTCGCCTGGACGGACCCCGCGAACCGATGGCTGCTGTCCACGGTGCCGAGCTGCATGATCTTCGACGACCACGACATCCGCGACGACTGGAACACCTCGTGGACGTGGCACGAGGAGATGAACCGGACGTCGTGGTGGAACGAACGCCTCATCGGCGGGCTCGCGTCCTACTGGGTCTACCAGCACATCGGCAACCTGTCGCCGTCCCAGCTGCGCAGCGACGAGCTCTATGCCCGGGTGCTCGCACATGAGGGCAAGGGTGAGCTGGACCTGACGGACGCGGTGAACGACCTCGCTCGGCGGGTGGACCGGCACCCCGAGGTCTACCGGTGGAGCTATGTCCGCGAGTTCGGGGACAGCCGCCTCGTCGTCGTCGACTCGCGGGCAGCGCGCGTTCTCGAGCCGACGCGGCGCTCGATGCTCGACCCGGATGAGCTGGCCTGGCTCGACGACCAGCTGACCGGCGATGTCGACCACCTCCTCATCGGCACGTCGCTGCCGTTCCTGCTGCCCCCGGGGCTGCACGACCTCGAGGCGATCGACGAGGTGCTCGCGAGCGGGGCATTCTCGTCGGAGGCCCTGTCGCGCCCTGTCTCGTCCTTGGCGGAGCGGCTGCGGCAGAAGGTCGACCTCGAGCACTGGGCGGCGTTCAACGAGGGTTTCGACGAGGTCTTCGAGCTCGTCATGTCGGTGGCTCGGGGCGAGCGCGGCAGGCCGCCGTCGACGATCATGTTTCTCTCCGGGGACGTCCACAACTCCTATGTCGCGCAGGTCGAGAACGCCGGACGACACGGTGCCCGGTCGCCCATCGTGCAGGCCGTCTGCTCACCCATCCGCAACCCCATGCCGAGGGCGCTGCGCATCATGATGTCGGCCTTCGCCAAACGCCTTGTCCGGCCGATGCGCTGGATCGCCACCCGGTCCGACCGCATCCCCGATCCCGTCTACCCGTGGCGGGTCACCGACGGCCCGTGGTTCGACAACTGCATCGGCGAGCTGCGGGTCAGCGGACCGGATCTCGAGCTGACCTGGCGCAGGGGTGAAGTGCGGTCCGCCGATGAGGATCCGGTCCTGACGAACGTCGCCACTGTCCAGATCGCCGGATACCCCGCCCGGGAGGCGACTCCGGCTTGAAACTGGCCCAACACGGCTCACTCCCGCCCGCCGGTGTGACGCAGCTGTGATCGGTAGACGACCGGGGTCAGATACGGCTGGTTCCGGCGACGCCGCTTGGCGCTGGTCTCCAGCTGGGTCCCGTCCCAGTCCACGCCGATCGTCGCCGCCTGCCGGCCGGTGAGGCGGTGGATGAGTCGTTCGAGGGCATTGCGGTTGTCGTCCCCATGAATGACCGTGCCGAGCGCGCCGTGAACCTTCATCATCCGTTCGTGGGCCTCGTGGACCTTCGGAGGAGCCAGTTCGTCGGGCGGCTCGGCCAGGGCGGAGAGGTCGAGCATGACGCGGTCTCCGCGGTTGAACCGGACGAAGTCCGGCGTGACGCCCGACGGTTCCTGCGACTCCATGCCCTGAGTCTCGCAGGCACAATCCGGCGCGTCGTCCACCGGGGGATGAGAGGCTGGGGACACGACGGACGGGAGGTCCTGCAGGATGGCGCGCTACCGCATCCCTCGACGCGTCGGTGTCGGTCTCGCGCTGGCGACTGCCGGCTGGGGACTGTGGACGGCCAGGTACTCGCTGCTCCACTGGGGTGCGACCCACGCCGAGCTGCAGGAGGCGCTCCCCGGTGACGAGCTGATCCCCGACGCGCGGCGGGTCGCGACTCGGGCCCTCACGATCGACGCTCCGCCTGACGCCGTCTGGCCGTGGATTGCCCAGCTGGGTCAGGGACGCGGTGGTCTCTACAGCTACGACGGGCTGGAGAACCTCGCCGGGTGTGACATCCACAGTCTCGACCAGATCGTCCCGGAGCTGCAGACCATCGAGGTGGCCGACGAGGTGCGGCTGCACCCGAAGGTCGCCCTGACCGTGTGGTCCGTTGAGCCGGGCTCGCATCTCGTGCTCCGCCCCGGCCTCGTGGGGCGCGGCGACGGCGACGTGGACGGCGCTCCCTTCGACTTCAGCTGGGCCTTCGTGCTCCGGAGGCATCCCGGCCGGAGGACCCGGCTGCTCGTGCGGGAGCGATATGCCCTGCTGCGTCCGGGAGCTGTCGCGATTGTCGAGCCGCTCGCCGTCGTCAGCGCGTTCATGGGGATCAAGCAGCTGCGCGGCATCCGCGATCGGGCGGCTCGGACGGCCACCGAGCGCTGACCGCTGGCTTCCGAGATGCAGATTGCCTGGCCCCTGTCGGATATGGGGGTGACCATTCGGCCGGCTTCGTTGGCGGACGCCGACGCGTTCTTCGAGTACCAGCAGCGTCCAGAGAACCAGAGGTACATCTCGCGCATCCCGGCCACCATCGAGGACGCTCGGGTCATGGTCACGGAGCGCACCTCGACAGCGGGCGCACTCATGTGCGCCATCGTGATCGATGGTCAGGTGGTCGGGGACATCGGTGGTCGGCGGTACCGGCCCGGGTCACTCGGCCCCGAGCCGGACGTCTGGGACTTCCGGCTCGGTTACTCCGTTGACCCGGCGATGTGGGGCAAAGGCGTGGCCAGCGCCGCCGTCGGCATGATCGTGCCAGCGCTGCACCAACAAGCGGGGATTCGCAGGATCGTCGCGAAAGTCTTCGCTGACAACCAGGCATCGATTCGGGTCCTGGTGAAGAACGGCTTCGAGCTCGAGGGCACCGAGCGCGCGGCCGTTCTCGGACGGGACGGCACCTGGCTGGACGACTGCACCCTGGCCCACCTGTCATGAGTGCACCAGAAGGAGGCGAGGATCAGGCTCGTTCCGAGTCGATGAGTGAGTCCACATCTGGGACGGTGATTGTCTGCGGCGTGCCCAGTGAGGAGATGAACAGCCTGCCGGTGCTGGCACGAATCAGTGCATCAAGCTCGTCAGCCGGGGTGTCCTTCGACGAACCCTTGATGGTGCTGTTCTTGCCGAAGAACTCGACGTACTCCAAACACCCGTTGTTGTTGAGGCGGGCCACGACGCCGAGATGACCGGTGAGTGACCGGGTGAGGGCAGGGTCCTGGAGGAGGAGGTGGCCGAGGCCCAGCGCGTACACAGCCGCCACGGCTGGAACCCGTCCGTGGATGAGGGGCAGTCCGTACGGCGCCGTCACCTTGTGGGGTACGAAGTCGGTGAGCTCGTCAGGCACGGTGTCCACCGCTGCGACCTGGAACGGAATCCCCGCGTCGTCGAGGGACGACCCCTTCATCCGCATCCATTTGCCGGCACGGGAGCCCGTCCAGCTGCCGAACGTGAGATACGCCTGGTCGCCGTCCACGATGGCAGTGATGTGCTCATTCACCGGGCCCTGTTGCATCCCATTGGCTCCCAAGGACGCTGAGTACTCCGCGAGCTGCCGTTCCTCGTCCACCCTGACCGATCGTGACGTTGTCATGTGGCCGTCCGGCCAAGCGGTCTCCATCTGGAGGCGGTAGGTGCTGGTTCGGGCTGAGTCGAGGGTGCTCAGCCCGTTCTTCCACGTCGTGACGGGCTTCGCCTTGAGGTCAACCGCGGGGCACGTCGGCTTCGCTGCCAGCCCGGGTGGGGCCGGCGACGTTGCGCCGCTCGTGGCCGAGGTGGTGGTTGCGGCCGGCGGAGCCGTGAGGGGGTCGGGTGAGGCGCAGCCGGAGACGACAATGACTGCGGCGACGAAAAGCGCCAGGGGTCGGCGGGGGCGTCGAGGCACGGCGCGACTGTAGCGACCTGGGCCGCTTCCCGCCCGGCGAGAGTCGGCGCGTCATGCGTCCGCGGATCAGTACTCGACGTCATGCCGCTGGGGGAGGGTGGCTCTGCGTTGGGGTCCATGCTCATGGTCTGTCGTCGACGGTTCCTCAGGGTCGGACTGCGGGGCTGGTGTCTCGATCGCAAGCCACCCGGGGCCGATCAGGGGCGCGGTCCTCGTCCACGCGGCCACCACGGATACCGCGACTGGTCCATCCTCATGGTTGACCGCGGAGTACGTCTTGGACGACGACACGCCCACGGGGACCGGCTCTCGTTCTGTGGCGTGACCAATGCCATTGATGCCGCGGGCGGGGAGCGCAAGATGATTCCGCTGGGGGACGGCGAGATGGGGAGCAGGCCGGTGTCGTCGAGGATGGGCGGATCACGCAGGGTCGTTCTCTGCCTGGCTGTCGGAGCCGCTTTCGGGACTGTTGGCGTCATCCCGTTCCTGGCGGGGGCGTACGTGTTCCATCAGGACGTGCTCGCCCGCATGGGTCTCGTGCCCGTGGATCCGACCCACAACGACGGGGTGTGGCCCTCCGTGTTCTTGGTCGTCATCGTCCTGAGTGTGCTGGCGCCGTGGGCTCTCACGACGCGACGGGTGGTGCGTCATTCGGCGCGCAAGGCTGCTCTGGTGCTCGTCTCAGCCCTCGGCCTCATCGCGCCGACGGTCTTGTTGGCCCTGCGGAACATCTGACCAAGATCAATCGCTGCGGGCGGTCTTGCGCATCTCCCCCAGCACGTTCGGGAACAATCGCGGCCGCGGTAAAGTTGAGCCAGGTGGACGCAAGATTCGCGAGCGCGGCTTTGACAAGACGGAGCCACGGGGAGCAGATTGAGCGTCGAACCACAGACCAACACAGACCAACCCGGCCCGTTGCACGACTGAGCCTGCCCCTGGGAGCGAGCTGAGCGGCATACGGCCACATCTGGAAACCAAGGAGATCACTCATGGCACGTGCGGTCGGAATCGACCTCGGTACCACCAACTCGGCCGTCTCCGTCCTCGAGGGCGGAGAGCCGACGATCATCGCGAACGCTGAGGGCGGCCGCACCACCCCGTCCGTCGTCGCGTTCAGCAAGAACGGCGAGGTGCTCGTGGGCGAGGTCGCCAAGCGCCAGGCCGTCACCAACGTCGACCGGACGATCCGGTCGGTCAAGCGCCACATGGGCAGTGACTGGAAGACGCCGGAGATCGACGGCAAGACCTACACGGCGCAGGAGATCAGCGCCCGCATCCTGCAGAAGCTCAAGCGCGACGCGGAGTCCTACCTCGGCGAGACCGTGACGGACGCCGTCATCACCGTCCCCGCGTACTTCGAGGACCACCAGCGCCAGGCCACCAAGGAGGCCGGTGAGATCGCGGGCCTCAACGTCCTGCGCATCGTCAACGAGCCCACCGCGGCGGCGCTCGCCTACGGCCTGGACAAGGGCAAGGAGGACGAGCTCATCCTCGTCTTCGACCTCGGTGGCGGCACGTTCGACGTGTCCCTCCTCGAGGTCGGCAAGGACGCCGAGGACGGCTTCGCGACGATCCAGGTGCGAGCGACCAACGGTGACAACCACCTTGGTGGCGACGACTGGGACGAGGTCATCGTCCAGCACCTCATCACCCAGGTGAAGAACAAGACGGGCCAGGACCTGTCCAAGGACAAGATCGCGATGCAGCGCCTCCGTGACGAGGCCGAGCGCGCCAAGAAGGAGCTGTCGTCCGCGACCTCCACGAACATCTCGGCGCAGTACATCTCGATGACGCCCGAGGGCCCGATCCACCTCGACGAGTCGCTGACTCGTGCGCAGTTCGAGCAGATGACCAAGTCGCTGCTCGAGCGGACCAAGGCGCCCTTCCAGCGAGTCATCCAGGACGCCGGCATCAAGGTGTCCGACATCGACCACGTCGTGCTCGTCGGCGGCTCGACCCGCATGCCCTCGGTGAGCAACCTCGTCAAGGAGATGGCCGCCCAGGAGCCCAACAAGGGCGTCAACCCGGACGAGGTCGTGGCGGTCGGCGCGTCCCTGCAGGCCGGTGTCCTCAAGGGGGAGCGCAAGGACGTCCTGCTCATCGACGTCACGCCGCTCTCGCTCGGCATCGAGACCAAGGGTGGCTTGTTCACCAAGCTCATCGAGCGCAACACCGCCATCCCGACGAAGCGCTCCGAGATCTTCACGACGGCCGACGACAACCAGCCGTCGGTGCTCATCCAGGTCTTCCAGGGTGAGCGCGACATCGCGCAGCACAACAAGTCGCTCGGCACGTTCGAGCTGACCGGCATCGCCCCGGCGCCGCGCGGTGTTCCGAAGATCGAGGTCACCTTCGACATCGACGCCAACGGCATCGTCAACGTCTCCGCCAAGGACCAGGGCACCGGCAAGGAGCAGAAGATGACGATCACCGGCGGCTCGGCCCTCTCCAAGGAGGAGATCGACCGCATGGTCAAGGACGCCGAGGCGCACGCCGAGGAGGACCGCCAGCGTCGCGAGCAGGCCGAGGTCAAGAACCAGGCCGAGCAGCTCGTCTTCTCGACCGAGACCTTCCTCAAGGAGTCCGGCGAGAAGGTCCCCGGCGACGTCAAGAAGCCCGTCGAGGAGGCGCTCGCCGACCTCAAGGGCGCGGTTGCCGAGGGCTCGGAGGCCAGTGTCGAGGACATCAAGGCCAAGATCGAGACGCTCAACACGACGTCACAAGCCATGGGACAGGCGGTGTATGCCGCTGAGTCGGCTTCCGCTGCCTCCTCCGGTTCCGCTGGGGCTGAGGACGCCTCGGCTGGGGCGGGTGCCTCGGCTGATGGGTCGGGCGGCCAGGGTGGCTCGGACGACGACGTCGTCGACGCCGAGGTCATCGATGACGAGGACGTGAAGGACGCGAAGTGACCACCAGTGATCCCCAGGGTGTGACCCCCGAGGACCTGACCCCGGAAGGCGCCGGCCCCGAAGCGGCCGGCGCCGACCGGGGTGCGGGGGCTGCCGGCGGCATCGCCGGCACCCCGCCCCAGGGGGGTTCGCCCAAGCACACGTACTACGAGGGTGGTGCCGGCGCGTCGGCAGAACCGGGCGGCGACGACGAGTACGACCACTCGGCCGGCCGGGACAAGGCGCCATCGCAACCCGAGGGCGCTGCCCTCGAAGAGGAGGACACCATGGCGGCGACGCTGCTCGCCGACCTGCAACGGCTCCAGGCGGAGTACGTCAACTACAAGAAGCGGGTCGACCGGGACCGTGATGTCATCCGTCACGCCGCGGTCGGCGGCGTCGTGGAGTCGCTCCTGCCGGTGCTCGACGACATCCACTCGGCCCGGGAGGCGGGGGCACTCGATGACGGCCCGTTCGCGGCCATCGCCGAGAAGCTCGAGTCGATCCTGGGGCACTTCGGCGTGGAGCGGCTGGGCGAGAAGGGCGAGGAGTTCGACCCGACGGTGCACGAGGCGCTCATGCACGTGGAGGCGGAGCTGCCCGAGGAAGCGACCGGCACAACCGTCGTGCAAGTGATCCAGCCCGGGTACCGGATCGGCGAGCGGCTCGTCCGGGCCGCCCGCGTGTCGGTGGCGGACCCCGCTTGACCGGCGGCAGGACAGGCAAGATGAGAGAGACGGAGGTGCGCCATGGCTAGCCAGGACTGGTTCGAGAAGGACTTCTACGCGATCCTCGGCGTGCCCCAGGACGCCGACGCCGCGACGATCAAGAAGAAGTACCGCAAGCTCGCGCGCGACCTGCACCCCGACCACAACGTCGGTGATGCGAAGGCCGAGGAGCGGTTCAAGGAGATCGGCGAGGCCTACGCGGTCCTGTCCGACCCGGAGCAGCGCCGCGAGTACGACGCCATCCGGGCCATGTCCCACGGCGGCGCGCGGTTCGCGCCCGGCGGCGGCGGGGGTGGTTTCGAGGACATCTTCGCGAACTTCGGCGGCGGCGGGGAGCAGGTCCGCTTCGGCACCGGCGGCGCCCAGCCGAACATCGAGGACCTGCTCGGCCAGATGTTCGGTGGTGGGGGCGCCGGCTTCCCCGGTGGCGGTGCATATCCCGGCGGGTTCGGCTCCACGGCCGGCCCCCGGGCCGGCGTCGACGTGTCGGCCGCGACGCGGATCGGCTTCCGCGAGGCGGTCGAGGGCTCGACGGTCACGCTGTCGTCGCCGGAGCTCGGCCGGATGACGGCCCGGATCCCCCCGGGTGTCAAGGACGGCCAGAAGATCAAGCTGCGCGGCAAGGGTCGCAAGGGTGACCCGGGCGCACCGGCCGGTGACCTCATCCTCACCGTGTCGGTCGACAAGCACCCGGTCTTCGGCCGCGAGGGCGACAACCTCACCATCGACCTGCCGGTGACGTTTGCGGAGGCCGCGCTCGGCTCGACGGTTGCCGTGCCGACGCTCGATGGCGGGTCGGTCAAGGTCAAGATCGCGCCCGGCACGCCCAGCGGCCGGGTGCTCCGGCTCCGGGGCCGAGGCGTCAAGCGTGGCGACAAGGCGGGAGACCTGCTCGCCAAGGTCCAGGTCGTCGTGCCGCAACGCCTGACCGATGAGGCGCGTGAGGCGATCGAGACGATGGCCAAGGCGGAGGACGGCCAGGACCCGCGGGCCGACCTCTTCGAGCGAGCCCGGCTCTGAGGCTTCGCGGCGGAGTCAGAAACAGCGGGAGAACAACGAGTGAGATGAAGGTGGTGACGATGGCACGGACGAACCAGCACCCCATGGGGTCGGACGACGAGACCCCGGTCTTCGTCATCTCCGTCGCAGCCCAGCTCGCCGGCATGCACGCGCAGACGCTGCGGCAGTACGACCGGATCGGGCTGGTCTCCCCGTCGCGCACCCAGGGCGGCGGCCGCCGCTACAGCGGACGGGACGTCTCGCTGCTGCGCGAGGTCCAGCGACTCTCCCAGGAGGGTGTGTCCCTCGCCGGCATCCAGCGCATCCTCGACCTGGAGGACCAGGTCGAGGCGCTCCAGTCCCGCGTGGCGGAGCTGGTGGCGGAGCTGGACCTCGCGCGGTCGACGCTCGCGCGGGAGCGCTCGGGCGACCGGGTCTTCGCGGCGGGTCCGCGCGGCGACGTGGTCGCGGTCCGTCCGGGACAGCGACCGAAGCGCACCTTCGCCTCCCAGGCGCTCGTCGTGTGGCAACCCGGCGCCCGGTGACGGACGCGGCTGACGCGGTTTCAGCAAGCGCCCGCAGCTCGCGCGGCTGCGCCAGCGTCGCGCGGGGTGGCCATCGACGCGAGGTATGCATCGCGCGCTCCCCTCACTGAGCCGCGCGCGGTCGGGCATCCCGCGCCACCCGGTGGCTGCTGCGGCCGGCCGACCCGCGACCTGCGCGGGGGCTGGGAGCGAGCCCGGCGGCATACGGCATGGATTGTTGGGCGAAGCCCGGTGGTGGCGTGGCCACGGCGCGCGACTTCGCGTGGTGACGGTCTGAGCCGTCTCCGGGACGGCGGCCTCTCGCAGGTAGGCTGTGCCGCTGGAACGGCAGGAGGATCCCCATGTACCGCGTCATGACCATCTACGGCACTCGCCCCGAGGCCATCAAGATGGCACCCCTGGTCGGCGAGCTGCGGCGGCACGACCAGCTCACGCCCATCGTGGCGGTCACCGGGCAGCACCGCGAGATGCTCGACCAGGTCAACAACCTGTTCGGCATCGAGCCGACCCACGACCTCGACCTCATGACCCCGGGCGCGACCCTCGCGGAGATCACGTCCAAGACGATCCTCGCGACATCGCACCTGCTCCAGGACGTCCGGCCCGACGTCGTCGTCGTCCAGGGCGACACGACGACGGTGCTTGCGGCGGCGCTGTCCGCGTTCTACGAGAAGATCCCGGTCGTCCACCTCGAAGCGGGCCTGCGGACGGGCAACATCTACTCGCCGTTCCCCGAGGAGGTCAACCGCCGGCTCACCTCACCGTTGGCCTCGCTGCACCTGGCCCCCACGTCGACGTCGAAGGCCAACCTCCTGCACGAGGGGATCGACGAGGCCACCATCCCGGTCACCGGCAACACCGTCATCGACGCCCTCGAGTGGACGACGACCCAGCCGGTCGAGTTCAGCGACCCGCGCGTCGGCGAGATCGTCGACGCCGCCAAGGCGGGGCGCAAGCTGCTCCTCGTCACCTCGCACCGGCGGGAGTCGTGGGGCGACCGGATGACGGAGTCGATGGGCGCGATCCGGGACCTCGCTGTGGCCAACCCCGATGCCCTGGTCCTGTTGCCGATGCACCGCAACCCGATCGTCCGGGAGGTCATCGAGCCGATGCTCGGGCCGCTCGGCAACGTCACGCTCACCGAGCCGCTCGAGTACCACCAGTTCGCCCACGTCCTGGCCGCCTCCAACGTCGTGCTCACCGACTCCGGTGGCGTGCAGGAGGAGGCGCCGAGCCTCGGCAAGCCGGTGCTCGTCATGCGTGACACGACCGAGCGTCCCGAGGCCGTCTCCGCAGGGACGGTCCGGCTCGTCGGCACCGACGCCGACACGATCCGCACCTCTGTGCAGACGCTCTTCGACGACGAGCGTGCCTACGAGGAGATGGCCAACGCGGTCAACCCCTATGGGGACGGCAAGGCCGCCAAGCGTTGCGTCGCCGCGATCGCGGCCATGCTCGGCATCGGCGAGCGCGAGCCGGACTTCGGCGCCTGAGGGCGGCGGTGGCCGAGGGGTCTCGGTCGCTCAGCGCCAGATGCCGCGGGTGTCGATGACCTTCTTGCCGTCCAGGTCGCCCAGGGTCAGGTGCTTGAACGCGTGGTGGTCGACGAGGAGCAGGACGACATCGGCCTCGTGAACCGCGTACGACACCTCGGCGAGGAAGACGTTGGCCCGGCCGTGGAGGGACTTCGGCAGCGCGGTGACGTGCGGCTCCACGGCGAGGATGGTCGCGCCCGGTAGGTCGTTGGCCAGCCGCTCGGTGATCCCGAGAGCGGGGGACTCGCGCAGGTCGTCGATGTCGGCCTTGAACGACAGCCCGAGGCAGGCGATCGTCGCGTTCTCGCCGTCCGGGCCGGCTCCGAGCTCGGAGAGCGCCCCCTTCACCTTGCTGATGATGGTGTGTGGCCGGGCGTCGTTGGTCTCCCGGGCCGTCCGGATCAGGCGCGCGTGCTCGGGCGCCGACGCGACGATGAACCACGGGTCGACGGCGATGCAGTGGCCGCCGACGCCCGGACCGGGGTTGAGGATGTTGACCCGTGGATGGCGGTTGGCGAGACGGATGACCTCCCACACGTCGAGCCCCAGCTCTTCGCAGATCTCTGCCAGCTCGTTGGCGAAGGCGATGTTGACGTCGCGGAAGGAGTTCTCCGTCAGCTTGGCCATCTCGGCCGAGGTCGCGTCGGTGAGCAGGATCTCGCCCGTGACGAAGGTGCGGTAGAGCGCCGCGGCACGCTCGGCGCAGGCCGGGGTCAGGCCGCCGACCACCCGGTCGTTGGAGAAGATCTCGACCATGATGCGGCCCGGCAGGACCCGCTCGGGGCAGTGCGCCAGGTGGACGTCGGGACGCTCGGACTGGTGGGGGAGACGCAGGTCGGGTCGCAGCTCCGCGAGCCACTCGCTGATCTTGCGGGTGGTCCCGGGCGGGGACGTCGACTCGAGGATGACGACCTCGCCGCCGCGCAGCCGGGGAGCGATCGCCTCGGTCGCGGAGCGGATGTAGGACAGGTCCGGCTCGTGGTCGCCCTTGAACGGGGTCGGCACGGCGATGAGGTAGTACGAGGCCGTGGGAACCCTGGTGCTGGCCTGAAGCCGCCCGGAGCTCACGGCTTCCTCGATCGCCTCGTCAAGATCCGGCTCGACGATGGGGACGCGGCCGGCGTTGATCTCGGACACGGTCCGCTCGTTGACATCGACCCCGTGGACCGTCAGACCCTGCTGGGTCAGCGCCGCACACGTGGGCAGGCCGATGTAACCCAGGCCGATGACAGCGATTCCGTCTCTAAACATGCGGTGACTCTCCAGGTGGAAGGGATGCGGCCGGTGGGGAGCTGACGATCCGGCCGTCCATGACGGCACGGACTGCGGCGACGAAGGCGCCGCTCTGGCTGGACCAGTCGTGATGTGCCTGCGCGTAGGCGTGCCCGCGCCGACCGAGGTCGCGGGCGAGCTCGCGGTCCTCGTGCAGACGGAGGACTGCTTCCGCCGCAGCGGCGGCGTCGTCGAACGGGACGACGAAGCCGGCACCGGATGCCTCGACGAGCTGCTCGGCCACGGGCAGGGGAGTCGTGACGACAGGGACTCCGCGGGCGAGGTACTCGTAGATCTTGGTGGGGGTCGAGTGCCGGTAGTTGGGCAGGTCCTGGAGCAGGGAGACGCCGGCGAGCGACCCTTCGACGAGACCGAGTGCCGTCGCGTTGGGAACGAAGCCGTGGAGGCGCACGTGGCCGCGAGCCGCCGCGTCATCGAGGATCCGCCTCGTATCCTCGTCGCGGGGCGGACCGATGATCTCGACCGTGACGGCGCCGTCCGTCTGCTCGTGCAGCAGCCGGCCCAGCTCGACCATGACCCGCGCCCCCCGAGCCACGGTCACCGAGCCGAGGTACACCACCCGGTTCGACTGCGGCAGGGAAACGGTCGCCGGAACGGTTGTCGTGTTCGGCACGACGACGTGCTGCCCGCTGAACCGGTCTGCGTAGCCCGGCTCGGCGAGGAGCAGGTGGCGGGAGCGCTCTGCGGCCCGCTCGAGCAGTCGCACGCCGGCTGAGGCCGGGCGCCGCAAGGCAGGCGGCAGCCACCCCTTGACCTCGATGGCCGCGGCGGTGTCCTCGTGGACGTCCCAGATCAGGTGTGGCAGGCGCAGGCCGGCAAGGGCCACGAGCAGCTCGGGGTCGTGGACGATCACCGCGCCGTGCTGGGGAGCGAGTCGGCGAACGACCGCCCTGGCGGCTCGCGCCGCGCGCAGGCGCCGTCGCCCCACCGCACGCGGCAGGTCGATCGTCGTCAGCCCGGGCACCGTGCCGGGGTGGACGTCGTGGTCGGTGAACGAGGCGGCATAGGTCACCGGGATGCCGGCGTCGAGCAGGGCCGCGATCTCGCGATGACGGATGCGGGCGTCCTCGGGGTGGTGCACTACCGTCACGACGAGGACAGGCCTCGTCGCGCTCAGGTGGAGGGTCTCGTCGGAGGTCACGGCCAGAGCGGCGGCGCCGTTACCGGTTCGGACTGGGCGGCTGGCTCAGGCGCGGCGTCGGGAGGCGGCGTGGCGGCCGGCTTGGCAGCGGGCCTCCGGACGGTGGCCTCGTAGGCGGAGACGACCTCCTCGGTCGGTCCGTCCATGACGATGCGACCCTGGTCCATCCACAGCACCCGATCGCAGGTCTGACGGATCGCAGCGTTGGAGTGGCTGACGAGGAAGACCGTGCTCGCGTCCTGGCGGATCTCGGCGATGCGCTCACTGCTGCGCGCCTGGAAGTCGGCGTCACCGGTGGCCAGCGCCTCGTCGATCATCAGGATGTCGGGCGCTGCGGCCGTCGAGATCGCGAAGCGGAGCCGGGCCCCCATGCCGGAGGAGTAGGAGCTCATCGGCATGTTGATGAACTCGCCGATGCCCGAGAACTCGACGATGTCGTCGTAGCGCTCACGCACCTGTGCAGGGCTGAGGCCGAGAGCCAGACCACCGATCATGACGTTGCGCTCGCCGGTGAGGCTGCTGAGCAGGACCGCGTTGACGCCGAGCAGGGACGGTCGACCAGCGGACCAGACGCGCCCACCGCTTGGCGGAATGAGTCCGGCGATGGCCCGCAAGAGCGTGCTCTTGCCCGAACCGTTGCGGCCGATGATGCCGACCGACTCGCCGTGCTGCACGACGAACGACACGTTCTTGACGGCGTGGACCTTGCGCACCCCTCCGACGTGCGACCGCCTCGCCAGAATTCGTTCGAGGAAGGGCTGCTCGACGTCGGTGGACGTGCCCCGCTTCTTCGCCCCGAAGACGGTGTAGACGATGTCGAGCTCGGACGCGATGACGCTCGGCTTCGCGGTGCTGGCATCAGTTGGCGCCATAGCGGCCCTCCCCTCGCCAGAAGAAGACGAGGCCGGACCCGCTGAGCACGACGGCCCAGAACGCGCAGGCCACCCAGGTCGACAGTTTCGGCTCGTACTCGGCCATGAGGCTCTCGCGGACGGCCGAGATCGGTGCCGCGAGCGGTTGGTAGAGCAGGACCAATCCGAGCAGGTAATGGCCCTTCGCGTAGTGCGAGATGCTGAAGAAGACGCCTGAGATGTAGCGGGCCAGTCGTACGACGACCGGTACCAGGTTCGCGACGTCGCGAGACGCGTTGACGATGCGGGACAGGTAGAACGCGAAGCCGAGGTTGATCAGCGTCTGGAGCACCAGGGCGATCGGGAAGAGCAGCCACTTGGTGGAGAACGGCTCCCCGGTGAGCGGCATCATGATCATCAGCACGCCGAAGGCAGGAAGCTGGGTCAGCAGCTGGGTCAGCGTGGCCGAGATGGGCAGCAGGGCGCGCGGGAACTGCAGGGCCCGGACCAGGCCGATGCTCCCGGTCACCGCCCTGGACCCCGACGTGAGCGACGTGGCGGTGTAGCCGAAGACAAAGATGCCGATGGTCAGGAAGGCGAGGTAGTTCTCGGTGCCGGCTCGGGTGGGGACGAGAAAGCCGAAGATGAAGTAGTACGACGCGACGAGCAGGATCGGGTTGAGGATCGCCCAGAGCTGGCCGAGGTAGTTGTTCTGGTTCGCCGAGTAGGCCTGGGAGGACGAAAGCGTCCAGATGAGGTGCCGGTTGGCCCACAGGTCCTTGAGGTACTTGCCGAAGGGCGGGACGCTGCCCAGCTCGTTGAGGCCGGCCTCCCGGGCGAGCCTCTCGGCTTCCTCGGGGGTGATGGCCGGCGGCAGCGGTGCCGGCGTGGCGGCCCGCAGATCCGATTCCGTCACAGTCGCTGCACCCTTTCGTTCACGGGGGCGACACCTCGGGTGTCGAGGAGCCGCCGGGCGGCGTCGGCAAGGGCTGCGACGTCGTAGCTGCTGTGATTCTGCACCAGGATCGTCAGATCCGCGTCCTCGGCGGCCGCGAGCGGGTCATCCACCCGCTTGACGTCGCCGCCCAGGGCGCGCCAGTCCTCGACGAAGGGATCGTGGTAGAGCACCGTCGCCCCGTGGGCCACCAGCTGACGGGCAAGTGGCACCGCCGGGCTCTCGCGCTCGTCGGCGATGTCCGGCTTGTACGTGACCCCGAGGAGCAGCACGGTCGAGCCCTTGAGCGCCTTCGCGTCGTCGTTGAGCGCGTCCTGTGCACGGCGGACGACGTAGCTGGGCATGGTCGAGTTGATCTCCTGGGCCAGCTCGACGAAGCGGAACGGGTAACCGAGGCGGGCCCGGACGCTGTGCGAGAGGTAGTTGGGGTCGATGGGGATGCAGTGCCCACCCACCCCGGGGCCGGGGTAGAAGGCCTGGAACCCGAAGGGCTTGGTCCGGGCGGCCGCTATGACGTCCCAGAGATCGATGCCCAGGTCATGGCAGAAGCGCGCCATCTCGTTGACCAGGGCGATGTTGATGTGGCGGTAGGTGTTCTCCAGCAGCTTCGCCGTCTCGGCCTCACGGGTGCCTCGAGTCGGGACGACCGTGTCGACGAACCGGCCGTAGAAGGCGGCCGCGGCATCGGTGCACGCCTGCGTGTGCCCACCGACGACCTTGGGAGTGTTCTTCGCGCCGTACTCCCGGTTGCCCGGGTCGATCCGCTCGGGTGAGAAGGCGAGATGGAAGTCACGGCCCGCGATGAGGCCACCGGCCTCGAGCACCGGACGCACGACCTCGTCGGTGGTCCCCGGGTACGTCGTCGACTCGAGGATCACCACCATGCCGGGCCGTAGCTGTGCGGCGACGGTCGCGACCGCGGCCTCCACATGTCGCAGGTCCGGCCCACCATCGTCTGAGAGAGGCGTGGGCACGCAGATGACGATCGCGTCGGCCTCGCCGAGCCGGCCGGGATCGCTCGTCGCCCGGAAGCCCAGGGTCAGCATCTCGGCGACGTCGCGGTCCTGGAGGTCGTCGACATGCGAGATCCCCGCGTTGAGATCAGCGACGACTCTCGTGTCGATGTCGAACCCGACGACCGACAGTCCCGCCCGGCTCGCGGCCTGGGCGAGGGGCATGCCCACATACCCAAGGCCGATGACGGCGGCGTCTACCACTCGTTACTCCCTAGCTGCCTCTCTGGTGGGAACCCGCGACCGGCTGATGTCGCGATAGATCCCTGCGTACGTCGCGGCGGCAGCCTTCCAGGTGCGGTGCTCGGCGACCCAGTTTCGCCCTGCGGCGCCCAGGTCGGCCCTGAGCGTGGAATCATACAGCAGCCTCCGCAGGGCCTCCGACCACGAAGCGGCGTCGCCGGCCGTGGCCGCGAGGCCGCGCGGCTCGGTATCGAGGCCGTCACCGACCAGCTCGAGCAGCGGCGGCAGGTCGCTCACGACGACGGGGCGGGCGGTGGCCATCGCCTCGAGTGGCTTGAGCGGCGGGACCAGCTCCGTCACGGGGGTGCGCAGGCGAGGCACGCAGAAGACGTCGAGCGCAGCATGGTGGGCGTGGGCCTCGTCGTGGGGCACGCGGCCGGTGAAGGTGGCACGGTCCGGTCCGAGCCGCTCGGCCGCCCTGCGCTGGAGGTCCGCCAGGGCCGGACCGTCCCCGACCACGAGCAGCACGAGGCGCGGGTCGTCGACGGCCGCAACGGCATCGATGAGGAGGTCGATCCCCTCGTAGTCGTTGAGCGTGCTGACCATGCCCACCGCCACCGCATCCTCGGCGATGCCGAGGCGGGCGCGAAGCCGGGTCGCGTCCGGCGCCGGCTCGAGAAACTCGGCCGAGACGGCATTCCCGACGAGGTTGACCTTTGCGGCCGGGATGCCTCGGGTCACGATGTCGGTGACCATGGCCCGTGAGACGGCGACCACCGCGTCCGCGGCGCGCATGCAGGCCGTCTCCGCCTCCTTGGACAGCAGGTAGTAGTCCGAGGCCGGATCGCCTCCGCGGCTGCGCCAGGTCTCCTCGAGGAAGCCGCGTGCCTCGTAGACCACGGGCAGACCGAGCCGCTCCCCGGCGAGCAGCGCGACCTGACCGTTCTCGTGCTTGCTGTGCGCGTGGAGCACGTCGATCTCGAGACACTCGGCCAGACGGGTCAGCGCATCGGCCCCGACGCGGATTCGCTCATGCGCCAGCACGGGCAGGCCACGGAGCGGTAGGAGGCGGTGAGTGGGCACCGTCTGGTGGACGAAGTCCCGGCTGGCCGCGAGCGCTCCGCTGTCCACGGGGAACCCCAGACGCGTGACGACGTGGGCATCGATCCCGGCGCCGCGCTGCGACTCGGCGATGCCCTGGGTCCGGATGGTGTATCCCGCCTGCACCTCGGGCAGCGCGTTGGTCACGACGTGGAGGACACGCAACGGACGCGCGTCCCGGCCCGCGCCCCCGGACTCGGAGACCCCTGACCGTGGTGCCCGCTCGGGCAGGTCGTGCACCTCCGGCGCCTCGAGCACCCTCAGCTCCGATGCGAGGGTGGCGTGGAGCGATCGTTCGCGGGCGCCGCCGGATCGCGCCGCCTGGGTCGCCAGGGCCACGGCCGTCCGGCCATTGCCTTGGGCCCACTCCGCGAGAGCCCGGATCCGGGTCGCCTCGGGTGCGTCCTCGGGCAGCCGCTCGACCGCCAGGGATGCGAGGTCGGGTCGGTCGAGGACGCTGGCGACCGCCGCGACGCGGAGGAGTGAGTCGACCGGTCCGTCGAGGGCGAGCTCGCGGAGCCCGGCAGCAGCACGCTCGCGGTCACCGGCGGCGGCATCGGCGACGACGGCGACGAGCGGCAGCCGGCGACGGACGACGCCGTGCCGGAACCGCTCCCGAAGGGGTGCCGGGGAGGCGCGCAGACCCACCGAGACGGCCTTCCACGGGTCTCTCGCCACGTGTCGACCGGCGACGGAGATCGCCGCGGGCAGCTGGGACAGCCGCGAGATGGTCTGGGCTGCGAGGGCTGCGATCCGGCTGGCGGTCCGAGGGAGGTTCCGAGCCGTCGGCGGGTGCGCTGTAGTCCGACCAGCACTCGCCATGCGCGTATCTTGGCACAGTTCGGGGCTGGCCCCTGGTGCTGTAAGACTGTCCCCCATGACTGCGATCCCGCCACAAGCGCGGCACCGGCTGGCCAAGCTGGCGCGGGCCCTCGATCGCGCACGGAACGATCGCCGGGCGCGTTCGCAGCTGATCGCTCGGGTCAGGACCGAGGTGCGGCGCCGGGTTCCGTTCCGGCACGATGAGCAGTCGCTGCCCCCGCTCCCCTCCTTCCAGCTCCCGACGGGCCCAGTCGTCCGGCCGGACGTGCGAGCAGGTGTCATCCTGGACCCGTTCTCGGAGCTCGCCTTCGCGTACGAGTGGGACCAGGTCAAGCTCCTGCCGGGCGAGTGGCGGCGGCAGCTCACCGAACCGCGCAAGGCGGACCTGCTCTTCGTCGAGTCCGCGTGGCAGGGCAATGACCGCGCCTGGCGGCTGGCGATGACGAGCGACCAGCCCATCCGGGACGAGTTCAGGCAGCTCGTCGGCTGGTGTCGCGAGCAGGGGATCCCCACGGTCTTCTGGAACAAGGAGGACCCGCCCAATTACGACACGTTCATCGACACCGCCCGCCTCTTCGACCACGTCCTCACCGTCGACGCGGGCCGGATTCCCGACTACGTGCGGGACCTGGGCCACGACCGCGTCGGGCTGCTCCCGTTCGGCGCCCAGCCACGGATCCACAACCCGATCGAGCGCGACCACGGTCGGACGTACGAGGTCGCCTTCGCCGGCACGTACTTCACGGAGAAGCATCCGGAGCGCCGCGAGCAGATCGAGGCCATCGTCAAGCCGGCCATCGACCTGGGCTTGCACATCTACTCCCGGATGGCGGCCGAGGACCATCGCTACCAGTTCCCGCCGGAGTACCGGTCCAGTGTCGTCGGCTCACTCCCGTACGAGCAGATGCTCGCGGCGTACACGTCGTACAAGGTCTTCCTCAACGTCAACTCCGTGACTGACTCCCCGACGATGTGCGCACGCCGGCTCTTCGAGCTCTCAGCGGCCCAGACGCCGATCGTCAGCGGGAGGGCCGCCTCCATCGAGCCCTTCTTCGGTGACACCATCGCGGTGTCGGACTCCGCTGCCGAGACCAAGGTGGCCCTCGGGTCGCTCCTGCGGCACAAGGAGTACCGCGATCGCGTCGCGCTGCGCGCACATCGCCGCGTCTTCGACGAGCACCTCTACCGCCACCGAGTGGACACCGTGCTCGACGTCGTCGCCCGGCCGCGCGAGCACCTGGACCAATCGATCAGCGCGGTCGTGCCGACGATGCGTCCGGACATGCTCGACAACGTCCTCGACTTCTTGGCGGGGCAGTCACACCCAGACATCGAGCTCGTCCTCGTCACGCACGGCTTCGAGGTCGACGAGGTGGACCTCAAGCGCCGGGCGGCGGACCGCGGGCTCGACGCCCCCGTGGTCCGGGCGGCCGACTCGTCGCTGACCCTCGGGGCCTGCATGAACCTCGGCGTCGAGGCGGCGTCCGGGCGGTACGTCGCCAAGATGGACGACGACAACCATTACGCCGAGCACTACCTCAAGGACCTGGTGCGGGCGTTCGAGTACACCGATGCGGTCGTCGTCGGGAAGTGGGCGCACTACGCCCACCTCACCTCCTCAGGCGCCGTGCTCCTGCGCTTCCCCGACCACGAGAACCGCTATGTGCGACTCGTCCAGGGCGGAACGATCCTTGTCCCCACCGAGGCGGCGAGGGAGCTGCGCTTCGAGGACGTGCCGCGCCGGGTGGACACCACCTTCCTCGAGAAGGTGAAGCGATCCGGTGGCCGGGTCTACGCCTCGGACCGCTTCAACTTCGTCAGCGTCCGCGCGGCCACGACGGACGGCCACACCTGGCCGATCAGCGACCGTGAGCTGCTCATCCGCCAGGGACGGCTCGCCTTCTACGGCGACCCCGTTCCCCATGTCACCGTCTGACCGCATCCCCGACCCATGGAGAGCAGCGTGAAGAAGTCGTCCGGGCCGCGTGCCTACGCCAAGCGGCCGGAGCGGTGGCTGTTCCTCGTCGCGGACGCCGCAGACCTCGACGAGTGGGTCGAGCAGGCTCGCGACCTCGCACTGGCCCGGCACCACGTGTCGGTCGCCTTCATCCACGGCGAGGTGCCGGAGCGATTCCCGCGCACCGCGAAGACCCATCAGCCCCACGACGCGGAGCCGTGGTACCTCAAGCAGCCGATTGACCGGCTCAGCCGCGCGGCCGCACGAGCCGCCCGACGGGACGACACGTGGCTGGGGTCCCGTCGGATCGATCGGTGGTTGCGCCACCAGCTCGTCAAGGCCGACCACATCGTGCTCGTCGATGACGCCTTCGAATGGGCGCTCCAGATGATGCCGCCCCTCAAGGCGAGGGTCTGGCGCGACGACTCGGCGCACTCGGCACTCGACGAGGAGTCCGCATGGCGCTGGCTCGTCGTGCAGGCGGAGCTGTTCGCCAAGCGCAGCAGCCACGACCGGTTGCCCGTTTCCGGACTCGCCACGCGAAGCAAGCACCTGCTGGGTCTCGACGAGTTCCACTTCACGCCGGAGGCCGACGTCCGCACGCCGCTCCGCGAGCTCGCCCGGCGGCTCGTGCGCCGGGGCAGCCGAGCCGAGGCCCTGCTCCTGCTCGACGTCAGGGACCTGTTCGACCGCTGGTACCCGCCGCTGCCCGATGAGCAGGCCGCGGCGCGGGCGCTGCGGGTCCACATCGCCATCGCGGCAGGGGAGCCGCGACCGCCGGACTACGAGGACGTCGTCCGAGACGTCCTCGCGGCAGCCGACCGCCGGTTCGCGAGCCAGGACGCAGAGGGTGGCTACTCCTTCGCCGTCATCGCCATGGCGCTGCTGTTCCACCAGCAGCTCCACACCGCGACGGAGAGCAGCCCGCTCGTCGAGGAGCCGGACCGCTTCCTCGCCCCCCTCCAGGCCGCCGACTTCTGGAAGCGGCTCCTTGCCGAGGAGGCGCGCCGCACCGCGGAACGCTCCAAGGCGGTCGACGCGCGACCTGAGGCGGTCGCCACGCCACCGGAGCGGCAGCGGGTCCTGGCCCTGCCGGGCATCTACCACCACCACGCCG
Source organism: uncultured Actinomycetota bacterium (assembly GCA_963754395.1). Taxonomy (GTDB): domain Bacteria; phylum Actinomycetota; class Actinomycetes; order Actinomycetales; family Dermatophilaceae; genus Intrasporangium. Next base: position 80,758 of record CAVWGJ010000031.1, read on the forward strand.
GGCCCATGCTCACGGCTCTCGAGGCGCGCGACGACGTCGACCTGCGGGTGGAGCGGCTCGACGAGCCCGAGTTCGGGGGGATGATCCTCGACACGACGACCCTGCGGATGCGGTTCGAAGCCCAGGCGGGCGATACGTCCTTCGCGGAGAGCCTCGATCCGGAGGCCGCTGCGTTCGTCCGGGGAACGGACGTCGTCATCGCCGACTGGGCGGACAAGGGTGCGGTGTGGGCGTCCGTGCTGGCCCCGGCGGAGGCCCGGCTCGCCATCCGCATCCACAGCGTCGACGTCCTCTCGGGACCCGTCCAGCTCGTCGACTGGTCCGCGGTCGACACCGTCATCGCGGTCAGCCCCCACATCCGGGACGTCTTCAAGACCGTGCTCGGACGGCGGGTCGACCACGTGGACGTCCGGGTCGTGACGAACCGGATCATGACGGAGCGGTTCGAGGCCGACAAGTCCGAGTCGGCCGACTGGACCATCGGCCTCGTGGGCTGGGGTCAGCACGTCAAGGACCCGGTGCTCGCCCTCGACATCCTTTCCGCGCTTCGCCGGATTGACGATCGATGGCGCCTCAAGCTCATCGGTGCGGACTTCGGGCACAACCAGGCCGAGCACATCAACCGCTACAGCCGCGAGTTCATGGGCCGTGCCCTCCAGCCCGACATCGTCGATGCGATCGAGTACGCAGGCTTCACGAGGAAACTGCCCGCGCATCTGCGCGACGTCGGCTACATCCTCAGCACGAGCCTGCGCGAGTCGTGCCCGGTCGGGGTCCTCGAGGGCGTCGCCTCCGGCGCCGTGCCGGTCGTGCGTGAGTGGCCGGTCTTCGCGCGCCTGGACGCGGCCCACCAGCTGTTCCCCGAGCGGTTCGTCTTCAACACGGCAGCCGAGGCGGCCACGATCATCGAGGCCAATCGGGCGGAGCGGATGGGACGCGCCGCCGAGGCGAAGGAGGAGATGGCCGATCTCTTCTCCGTCGAGCACACCGAAGGCCGCCTCGTCGAGGCAATCCTCGGGCGGGCCTGAGCCAGACGCCGGGCGGCCGGATCCCGGGCCCAGGGCAAGGTCAGATGGTGATGACGCCTCTGGCCAGGCGGCTCAGGAGCTGTGCGGCAGCGGTGGGCTGCTGGATCGGCGTCCGGAACCGGATCGCGTCGTGGTTCATGGCCGACAGGACGCTCGACTCCTCGAGCAGCCCCCAGACCGGAGTGCCGCTGCCCTCGTAGTCGCCCCACTTGGACAGCAGGAACGGGTTCTTCTCGGCGTCCTTGGCCAGCGGGTAGTCGATGACGAGCAGCAGGTCCATCCGCGTCGAGATCTCGAGGAACTGCAGGAACGGCAGGAACGGGTGCGCCCGGACGCAGTCCGCCACATCGAGGGCCTCGATGTACTCGTCCAGCTTCTCCGTGTCGTTGGTGTAGATGTGGAGTGCGAGGCGACGGCGCAGGTCCTTGTCCAGCGCCGAGATGCCGCGCACGACGTCCACGGGGCTCTGCTTGCCGTAGAAGTTGCCGAAGTAGCCGATGTTGATCCGGTCCGACTCGAGCTCCTGGTCCGCCCGGTCGAGCTCGTAGAACCGGGGCGGCAGCATCGGGTGGTGCGCGACGACGGCCCGCTCCCGGGCCCGGCCTCGCAGCTGCGGGTCGGGGATCAGCCCGATCATGTACTCGAGCTGGTTCTCGTTGGTGAAGATGATCCGGTCGGCCCGGCTCCACACCAGGTGCTCGGCCCACGCGAAGACGTTCTCGACATCCGGCTCGACCTCGAGCGGCCCGACGATCGATCGGACCCGGCGCAGCAGGTCATCGTGCTCGACGGGAGCGAAACGGACAGCGCCGTTCGCGTCTCGTGAGCACGGATCAGAGAACTCCGCCTCCCACTGGATCTCCGGGTGCTTGCCCTTGACGAGCGCGGCCAGGTAGTGCGAGGCCACGAAGTGTGACCGTGAGTACATCGAACGCCACGGAGCCGTCCCGCCGGAGTCGGCCACCCACTGGTCGACCTTGGCCTCGCCGGCCTCACACCACTCGCGGATCGACGGCCAGCTCGAGAAGCGGGTCTGGGTCGGCAGGATGGCCCGGCGCCGGATGAGGTCGCCCGCGACGGCCTCGACGCCCGGGTCGATGCCACGGATCGTGCTCATCTCGTTCTGGATGACGTCAACGGGCTCGCCGAGCAGCCGCACCCGCTTGGCCATCACGGTGCCGGACGTGTCCACATACGGCGTGAAGCAGTACGCGATGACGAGGCGGTCGGCGGGTTCGTCAGATTCGTCAGGGCGGTCTCGGACGAGGGAGTCGATCAGCTCGGGTCGAGTGGTGCTCTGAGCGGTGTCCGTCAAGGACCTGCGCCTTCCTGCTCTGCTGGGCTTGGGTGCTCGCAGGAGCATACGTGACCGTCCCGTGAGACAACTTCCTGTGCCGTATGCCGCTGGGTCCCTCGCGCGCACAACTGCCCTGCCGCTTCGCCAACCCGAGCGTAAGGTCGAAGACGCTGGCAGCGAGCTCAGCGGCATACGGCATCTCTCGCGTAAAGTTGAGTGGAATAGACTCAACTTTCACGAGGTTGGAACGGACGTACGCCGCCCTCTCACAGGAGAACGCATGGATCTTCAGCTCACCACCAAGGCACAGGAGGCCTTCGCCCAGGCCGCGACGACCGCCGCCGCAAAGCATCACCCGGCGATCGAGCCGGCCCACCTGCTGCTCGCCTTGGCAGCCCAGCAGGGCACGACGACCCCGGCCCTGCTCGAGAAGGCGGGATCGTCCGTCGGTGCCGCCACGGCGGCCGCCGAGAAGGAGATGGCCACCCTGCCGCAGGTGAGCGGAGGCGCCCAGCAGCCCCAGCTGTCGCGGACCGCGGCGGCCGCGATCCAGCAGGCACAGCAGTACATGACGGCGATGGGGGACTCCTACGTCTCCACTGACCACCTCCTGCTCGCCCTCGCCCGCACGGGCCACTTCGGCCTCGACGCCGACGCCATCGAGCAGGCCATCCCCGAGCTGCGCGGCGGCCGCCCCGTGACGTCCGACAACCCGGAGGGAACCTACGAGGCGCTCGCCAAGTACGGCACCGACCTCACCGCGGCGGCCCGCGAGGGCAAGCTCGACCCGGTCATCGGCCGCGACGCCGAGATCAGGCGGGTCGTCCAGGTGCTCAGCCGGCGGACCAAGAACAACCCCGTTCTCATCGGCGAGCCCGGCGTCGGCAAGACCGCCGTCGTCGAGGGGCTTGCTCAGCGGATCGTCGAGGGTGACGTCCCCGAGAGCCTGCGGGACAAGACGCTCTACGCGCTCGACCTCGGCGCCATGCTCGCCGGGGCGAAGTACCGTGGCGAGTTCGAGGAGCGGCTCAAGGCCGTGCTCGACGAGATCAAGGCGTCCGACGGGCAGATCGTCACCTTCATCGACGAGCTGCACACGGTCGTCGGCGCGGGCGCCGGTGGCGAGGGCGCGATGGACGCCAGCAACATGCTCAAGCCGATGCTCGCCCGCGGCGAGCTGCGCCTCGTCGGCGCGACGACGCTCGACGAGTACCGCAAGCACATCGAGAAGGACGCGGCCCTCGAGCGCCGTTTCCAGCAGGTCTTCGTCGGCGAGCCGTCGGTCGAGGACACCATCGCCATCCTCCGTGGCCTCAAGGAGCGCTACGAGGGGCACCACAAGGTGACCATCGCCGATGCGGCCCTCGTGGCCGCGGCGAGCCTGTCCAACCGCTACATCACCGGCCGCAAGCTGCCCGACAAGGCCATCGACCTCATCGACGAGGCCGCGTCGCGACTACGCATGGAGATCGACAGCTCGCCGGTCGAGATCGACGAGCTCCGGCGCGCCGTCGACCGGCTCAAGATGGAGGAGTTCGCGCTCGAGCAGGAGCACGACGAGGCGTCGCGCGAGCGGCTCGAGCGACTGCGCAAGGACCTCGCCGACCGCTCCGAGGAGCTGGCCGCCCTGAACGCACGCTGGGAGGCCGAGAAGTCCGGCCTCAATGCCGTCGGCGATCTCAAGGCTCGCATCGACGACCTGCGCACCCAGGCTGACCGGCTCCAGCGCGAGGGCGACCTCGCGGGCGCCTCGAAGATCCTCTACGGCGACATCCCGACGCTCGACAAGGAGCTCGCGGCGGCCCAGGAGCGCGAGGAGGCGGCGGTCCACGGGGCCGAGGCCCCGATGGTCGCCCCGATGGTCGCCCCGATGGTCAAGGAGGAGGTCGGCGCGGACGACATCGCCGACGTCATCTCGGCGTGGACCGGCATCCCCGCCGGCCGTCTGCTCGAGGGCGAGACCGAGAAGCTGCTGCACATGGAGCAGGTCATCGGCGCCCGCCTGGTCGGCCAGACCGAGGCGGTGCGTGCCGTGTCCGACGCCGTGCGGCGCTCGCGGGCCGGGGTCTCGGACCCCGACCGTCCGACCGGGTCCTTCCTCTTCCTCGGCCCGACCGGTGTCGGCAAGACCGAGCTCGCCAAGTCGCTCGCGGACTTCCTCTTCGACGACGAGCGGGCCATGGTCCGGATCGACATGTCGGAGTACTCCGAGCGGCACGCCGTGGCCCGCCTCATCGGCGCACCTCCGGGTTACGTCGGCTACGAGGAGGGCGGCCAGCTCACCGAGGCGGTCCGCCGCCGGCCCTACTCGGTCGTCCTGCTCGACGAGGTGGAGAAGGCGCACCCGGAGACGTTCGACATTCTCCTCCAGGTGCTCGACGACGGTCGGCTCACCGACGGCCAGGGGCGCACGGTCGACTTCCGCAACGTCATCCTCGTGATGACCTCGAACCTCGGGTCGCAGTACCTCGTCGACCCGCTGCTCTCGCCCGAGCAGAAGCGCGAGGAGGTCCTCGGACTCGTGCGCGCCGCGTTCAAGCCGGAGTTCCTCAACCGGCTCGACGAGATCGTCATCTTCGACGCCCTCAGCCAGGCCGAGCTGGCGGACATCGTCGACCTGCAGGTGCGTTCCTTCGCGACGCGACTCGCCGACCGGCGAATCACCTTGGAGGTCCAGGACGCCGCCCGCAGCTGGCTCGCCGAACGCGGCTACGACCCCGCCTACGGCGCGCGGCCGCTGCGACGCCTCGTCCAGCGGGAGATCGGCGACCGGCTCGCCCGGGCGCTGCTCGCCGGCGAGGTCCGCGACGGCCAGACCGTGCACGTCGAGGTCGACCCGACCGGGGACGCGCTCGTCCTTGGCTGAGTGCCACCTGAGTGAGTGCCGAACGCGCGGTATGTCGCGCGTTCGGCACTCATGTCGTATGCCGCTGTGCTCGCTCCCGCGTGCGAGGCCGGCTCCCCGCGTGTGCCGAGCCCATCGATTTGCCCACGTATGAATGCGATTGGGGCAGATGCGAATCGTCAGTCTCCGCCAAAATGCCGCGTCACCCTCGGAACCGGCGGAACATGCAAGGTGGCGCGCCGTCTGGCCCGCCGTGGCATCGGGGGACTGCCTTGAGAGGGGACACCATGCGTTTTCGTCGTGCCCTGGTCGCCGTGGCGGCCTGCGCTTCACTGGTCGCCACTGCGGCCGGCGCCCAAGCGGCCGCCTTGCCGCCCGTCTCGACCTTCGTCGTCAACACGTCCTTCGCCGGCGGCAGCCCGATCATCGAGGCCGATGGCGTCTGGACCGGGTGCACCGAGGTCATCGACGTCTCCGGGTCGACCAACCAGATCTCGCCCAGCCGGTTGGTCTTCTCAGGTGTGAAGGAGGTCGTCTGCCCGGACGGCAACGTCCTGATCCAGTACACCGCCGAGCTGAACTTCCGCTCCGGGGAGAACTCGTTCGCCAAGACGTCGGGCACGTGGCAGCTCATCGACTCCGACAACCCCGGGATCAACGAGGGCGCCGGGACGGTGCGCGGCACGAGCCGCACCTGCGGTACCGACTGCATCGTCGACACCTTCTCGGGCCGCGTCGTCTGACGCACCGGGTGTGCTGTGAGTGCCGAACGCGCGGAATGTCGCGCGTTCGGCACTCATGGCGCCGCGGACTCACGCCGGGTGGGGGCCGCGTGGCGACGGCGCGACGCCATCGCCGTACCAGCTGGAGCGCAGGGCCGGCGAGGACGCCGGCACCAAGAAGACCTGGGACCCGCGGAGCGCCTGTCACCGGGCCTGCCGGATGGCCGGCGCCCGACCGCGAGTACGCCCGACCGCACCCAGTCTGCTCCGGAAACCCCCACCGCGCGGTGAGCCGGCCTTTCGTGCGGGAGCGAGCTCAGCGGCATACGGGATTGTCGGTATGCCGCTGAGCTCGGTCCGTGCGCCACCGCGGACCCGCTAGGGCTAGGTCAACGACTGAACAGTTCTGCGTCCCAGCCGAACTCGCGTGCCGCAACGACGTTGTCGGGCCGGTCGTCGGTGAACCACACGTCGCTGCGGGCGACCGGGTGCCCGAGGTCGGACTCGATCACCCGGTGGGCCGCCGCGTAGGCCTCGCGCTCCGGCTTGGCCACGCCGAAGTCGGCGCTGTTCAGGATCCCGTCGAACAGCGGTGTCAGCCCGAGCAGCTCGATCTCCTCGGGAACGTAGTCCGTGCCGTTCGTGAACACGTAGGTGCGGTGGCCGTCCTCGCGCAGGGTCCGGAGCCGCTCGACCGTCTCGTCGACGGGTGAGCCGCGATGGGCGCGCCACTTCTCCATGTGCTCCTGGACACGGTCCGGCTCCGGCACGGCGGACTCCAGGGCCACGCAGATCGCGGCGTACCACTCGTCGAAGGTCTGCCGGCCGGTGATCGTCGGCTCGAGCAGGTCCGGACGGAAGGCGGTGGCCGCGACCGTGCCGGGCGGCAGGCTCAGCGCGGCCTCGATGACGGGATTCTGGTCGCCGGGGGCGAAGTCGCGGACGACCCCGTCGAGGTCGAAGACGTAGGCGGCGTGCTCCCTGACCCGCCGCGTCACGTGCTCGGGTCGCCGTCGGCCTGCCGGCGCGGTGTCGTGTGCGCCCAGTGCGCGGTGCCCTCGGACACACTGCCCTCGGCTCGGCCGGTCACGACGTCAGCCACCGACGGGTCGACCCGCTGCTTGTAAGCGTCCTCGAGGCGAGCGACCTCCCGCTCCCGCACGTCGAGCTCCTGGGCCCGTGCGTCGAGGCGGGTCTCGCGGCTGCGGAGGTCCTCATCCCGCAGGGAGGCCTCCTCGAAGCGGCGTTCCTGCTCGACTCGGTCGGCCTCGGCCGTCCGCTCGAGGTCGGCGAGGCGCTCTGTCTCGCGCTCGTCCCGGCGGATCCGGGCCCGGCGGCGGGCTGCCGCGGCCATCAGGGCCCAGCCGAGGGCGACGAGGAGCATCGCGATGGCTCCGAGGGCGATGAGCTCGAGGGGCTGTGACTCCCGGCTGAAGCCGAGGGCCTCGAGGTGGACCGTGCCGGTCTCATCACGCACGCCGAGGAAGGCGGCTATTCCGAGACCGGCGCCGAGAAGCAAGAGGATGATGCCGAGCAGGGCCATGTCAACTCCTTCGTCGTGCGCATCGGTCATGCGCTTCCGGCTGCCTTCGACCCTAGCCGTACCCAGTGGGCGCGTGCTGCTTCGGTTGGCGCCCATGTGGTTCCGTTAGCCTGACGGCCATGCGAACCCCGGTGAAGCTCGCCGCCGCCGTCCTCGCCGCGCTCTGCGCGACGGGACTTGCTGCGTGCACCAGCGACGGCGACAGCACTCCGGGCCCGACGCCGCCGAGCCCTGCGCAGCGTCTCGCGGCGGCCAAGGCGAAGGTCGACGAGGCGCCCTCGGTCCACCTGAAGCTGGACAGCTCCGGGGTGCCGAAGGACGCCAGCGGCGTCACCGCCGGTGATGGGTGGGGTGCTCACCCGCCCGCCTTCAAGGGCACGCTCAAGGGTGTGTTCTCCGGCATCCCCGCCGACGTGGAGATCATCTCCGTCGGCGGCGAGGTGTGGGCCAAACTGCCGCTCTTCCCCGGGATGAACAAGATCGACCCGAAGGCCTTCGGCGTGCCCGACCCGGCCACCCTCTTCTCGCCCGATCGTGGTCTCTCGTCGCTGCTCACCGCGACGCAGAGCCCCGCCGCAGGGCGAGAAGATCCGCAACGGCGCCGAGGTCCTCACGACGATCAAGGGCACGATCCCGGGTGAGAACGTCGTCGACCTCTTCCTCATCGGCGACCGGAACGGGTCGTTCCAGGCCACCTACGGCCTGACCGACGCGGACGAGCTGCGTCAGGTCGCGGTCACCGGACCCTTCTTCGGCGGCGGCACGTCGTCGACCTACACCTTGACGCTCGACCAGTACGGGACGCCGGTCACGATCGAGAAGCCCTGAGCCCGGTGCCCTCGTCCGGCCGGCGCGCCCTGCTGGCGACGGCGTCGATCGCCGTCGCGCTCGCGGCGGCCGACACCTACGTCGTCGTCCTGGCGCTGACCGACATGATGGCCGGTGTCGGCATCGGGGTGGACGCGCTGCAGCGGGCGACGCCGATCATCTCCGGCTTCCTGCTCGGTTACATCGCCGTGCTGCCCCTCATCGGGCGGCTGTCCGACCTGCTCGACCGGCGCCGGGTGCTGCTCGGCTGTCTCGTCGTCTTCGTGGTCGGCTCCGCGGTGACGGCGCTGGCCACCGACCTGGGCGTCCTCGTCGGCGGCCGGGTTCTCCAAGGGGTCGGCGGTGGCGGGCTGGTGCCGGCGACCCTGGCGCTCGTCGCGGACCTCTGGCCGGCGGACCGCCGCGGCACGCCGCTCGGCGTCGTCGGGGCGGTGCAGGAGCTCGGCTCGGTGCTCGGCCCCGTGCTGGGCGCGGTGATCCTCGCGTGGTCGGGGTGGCGGGCCATCTTCTGGGCCAACGTCATTGCCGGACTCATCCTGTATGCCGCTGTGCGCGCTCTCGGGGCCCGCTCGCTCCCAGCCCTCCCGCCCCGAACGTCGAGTGTGCAGAACGTGCCACCACCCACGTCGAGTGTGCAGGAAATGCCGGAAGAGGGACTGACATCTGGGCGCACTCGACGCGTGGTGGTGTGGGTGCTCGCCGTGCTGGGGCTCGGCCTCGCCTGGCTCGGGTTGGCCAGGCCGGAGGCCCTCGTCTTTGACGTGACGCTCGGCGTGCCCTTTGTGCCCTTCGTCGGGGACTCGCCGCTCCTCACCCCGATCGGGGTGAGCGCGCTGGTGCTGCTCCTCCTGCTCGCGGGCGTCACAGCTCCCCGCTGGTGGGCGGTGCTGCGCCGCGTCGATCTCCTCGGGGCGTTCCTCGTCGCCCTCGCGCTGGGCAGCCTCGTGCTGACCTTCGCGTCGTCCGATCCCGAGAAGGAGGTCGTCGGGCCCTGGGGCCTTGCGCTCCTGCCGCTCGGGGCGGTTGCCCTGGCGGTCCTCCTCTGGTGGCATGGCCAGGCGACCGACCCCCTGATCCCGCGGCGCGTCGTCGGCCCTCGTGGCCTGCGCTCGCTGTTCGTCAGCCTGTTCGTCGGCGCGGCGCTCGTCGCCGTGGTCGTCGACGTCCCGGTTCTGGCCCGCCTCACCGACGCCTACGACGAGACGGGCGCTGCGCTGGTGCTCGTCCGCTTCCTGCTGGCCGTGCCGGTCGGTGCTCTCGTCGGCGGTTGGTCCCTCCATCGACTGGGCGACGGCGTCGTCGCGGGAGCCGGGCTCCTGCTTGCGGCGGCCGGGTTGCTCGCCATGTCCGGATGGACCCTCCAGTCCATCCAGGACGTGGTGCCGACGACGCTCGTGCTGGTCATCGTCGGCCTCGGCATGGGGCTTGCCCTCGCTCCCGTCAACAACGCGGCGCTCGCCGACTCGCCCGAGCACGCGCACGGCGTCGCGAGCGCCCTCGTCGTCGTCGCGAGGATGGTGGGCATGGTCGTCGGTCTCGCGCTGCTGACCTCGATCGGGCTCAACCGCTACTTCGAGGCGGCCCGCCGCATACCGGACCCGCTCGACACGGACGCGCTCATCGCGGCCGGGGTCGTGCAGGTGCAGACCGTCTTCCTCGGTGGGGCCGTCGCGGCGCTTCTGGGCGCCGCCATCGCGTTCACGCTGGGTGCGCGCCGCGCGAGCGTCGAGGCACCGGACCAGCCCAGGTTCGTCGCCCTCTGACCCTCCCCTCGCGGCCGGCGCGAACTGCGCACTGGACAGTGGGGACCGGCGCGAACTGCACAGTCGACGGCACTGAGGTGTCAGGGCATCGGCTGGACGGGCTGGCCGTCGAGGGCGCGGCTCATGATGCGCTTCCAGATCGGCGCCGCGTAGCAGGCCCCTGTCATCGCGGTGCACGACTTGCCGGCCATGGAGACGTTGAACATCCGGCGGGTCGGGTTCGTCGGGTTGCCGACCCAGACCGCCGTCGCCAACTGCGGCGTGTAGCCGATGAACCAGGACTGGGCATTGCCGTCCGCAGTTCCGGTCTTGCCGGCGGACGCGCGGCCGGGCAGCTGGTTGAGGATGCCGGAGCCGTGGGTCATGTTGTACTCCAGGTACTTCGTCGCCTGCGCCACGTCGCGGCTCTCCGCGACCTGCCTGCAGGACGGCTTCGGCTGCCAGAGCACCTGGCCGCCCTGATCGACCTCGGTGACGGGGTAGGTCCGGCAGACCGTCCCGCCGGCGGCGAGGCCGGCATAGGCGTTGGCCATCGTCTGCGGCGACACCGTCTCCGCTCCGAGGACGACCTGGGGCGGATAGGTCCCGATGGGTGACCCATCCGCGGCGTGGACGCCGAACGCCTTCATCGTGTCCCGGATCGCGCACACGCCCAGCCGGGTCGCGAGCGCGACGAACGCGGTGTTGGTCGAGCGCGCTGTTGCCTCCATGAGCGAGATCCGTCCGCCGTGCCACGCCGTGTCGTTGTAGACGTGCCATGGCACGGCGAGGCCGCAGGGCTGCGGGAACTGGTGCGGTGTGAAGGTGGCGGCGGCGTGCGGCCCGGCCGCGGGGGCGTCGACACTTGCCCGAAGGCCCAGCCCCTGGTGCATCGCCGTCACGAGCGAGAACGCCTTGGCCGTTGAGCCGAACTGGAAGCCGCCGGAGCCGCCGTAGGCTCGGTCCACGGCGTAGTTGATTGCCGTGACGCCCCGTGCGGTGGTGAGGCCGAAGCGAGTGTCCTGGCCCAAGGCGATGACCCGCCCCGTGCCGGGTTCCGTGACATAGGCAGCCGCAGCGACCCGTAGCGAGTTGCGCTCCGGAGCGACCTCGCGAAGCGACCGGTCGACGATCCGCTGGATGTCCGGGTCGAGGGTCGTGTGGATGGTCAGCCCGCCCCGGTAGAGCAGGTCATGCCGCGCCTCGGCCGTATCGCCGAGCGCCGGTTGCCGCTCGAGCCACTGGAGGATGAACTCGCAGAAATAGGGATGTGGCGATGCGGCGCAGGTACTCGGTGGCTGCGTCACGTCCAGGTCCTTGGCGAGCGGCCGCTTCTCTGCGGAGCGCCAGTTGGCCGCGCTGATGAGCCCGAGGTCGTGCATGCGGTCGAGCACGACGTTGCGCCGTGCCGTCGCCGCCGCGCGATGGTGGACGGGGTCCGTCGCGCTCGGGCTGCGAACCAGCCCCGCGAGCGTCGCGGCCTCGGTCAGCGTCAGCCGGCTCGCGTGGACACTGAAGTAGTGCTCGGCAGCGGCCTCGACACCGTAGGCGCCGTCGCCGTAGTAGGCGATGTTCAGGTAGCCAGCCAGGATCTGGTCCTTGGTCCACCTGCGCTCGAGCGTCGTTGCATATCGCAGCTCGGTGAGCTTGCGCACCAGAGTCTTTGCCGTCGCGGCCCGGGCTTCCGCGTCCCGCCCGGCGGCGCGGGCCTGCTCCTCGAGGCTGAGCTTGACGAACTGCTGGGTCAGGGTGGAGGCGCCCTGTGTTGCCTGCCCCGTGCGGAGGTCTTCCACGAGCGCCCGCGCGATACCCTCCGGGTCGATGGCGCCGTGCGAGTAGAACCGGCTGTCCTCGATGGCCACCTGTGCCTGGCGCATCACCGGGGCCACGGCCGAGAGGGGCACGATGACACGGTCCTTGTCCTGGGGCGTGGCGATCAGCGACCCGTCTGCGGCGAGAATCCGCGACCCCTGCGCGAGCGGGGTGGTCGCGAAGGATGCCGGCAGCGCGCTGATCGTGTCGGCGCCGGCGAGTGCGAGTCGACCGAGCCCCGCGACGGCGGGCAGTGCGATCCCGGCCGTCAGCAGCCCGAGCCCGACGGCCGCAACGACGAACGCCACGAGGAGCGCCGGAATGCGGGTCACTGGGTGGGCACGACGGGCCACTCTCTCGAGTCTAGGCGGCGTTGCTGGACGCTTGCTGTGCGTCGACTGTGGGTGCTGTTACGGCGCGTCGTCGCCGGCGTCGCCAGCAGGTCCGTCGATCTCGAACACGACGGGCGCGTGGTCGCTCGCGCCCTTGCCCTTGCGTGCCTCCCGGTCGATGGCTGCGCCGGTGACCCGCGCCGCGAGCGCCGGCGAGCAGAGAGCGAAGTCGATCCGCATGCCCCGGCCCTTCTGGAAGCGCAGCTGCGTGTAGTCCCAGTACGTGTAGACGCCGGGACCCGGGGTGTGCGGCCGCACGACGTCCCCGTAGCCCGCGTCGACGACGCCCTGGAAGGCGGCGCGCTCCTTCGGCGACGTGTGCGTGCGGCCCTCGTAGTAGGGCACGCTCCAGACGTCCTCGTCGAACGGCGCGATGTTCCAGTCGCCGAGCAGCGCGATCTGCGCGCTCGGGTCATCGGCCAGCCAGGCCCGGCCTGCAGCCGCAAGGGCCTGCAGCCAGTCGACCTTGTAGAGCAGGTGCGGATCCTCGAGCGTGCGCCCATTGGGAATGTAGAGCGACCAGATGCGGACGCCGGCGCAGGTGGCACCGATCGCCCTGGCCTCCTCGGCAACCGGGTCGCCCCATCCGGGCATCCCGTCAAAACCGATCCGCACGTCCTCGATCCCGACTCGGGACGCGACCGCCACGCCGTTCCACTGGGACAGCCCATGGTGGGCCACCTCGTAGCCGAGGTCCTTGAACCGGTCGTAGGGGAACTGGTCCTCGCGGGCCTTGGTCTCCTGGAGGGCGAGGACGTCGACGTCGCTGCGGACGAGCCAGTCCGTCACGCGGTCGATCCGGGAGCGGATGGAGTTGACGTTCCAGGTGGCGATGCGCACGGTTCCCTACCCTAACGAGGGGGTCGGACACGATCATGGGGCATGGCTACAGACCGACTGGCGATCCTGCGCCACCAGGGCCTCGTCTTCGACGTGACGGATGCCGGGCCGGCCGATGGCACGCCGGTGGTGCTGCTCCACGGTTTCCCGCAGGACCGCTCGAGCTGGGACCGCATCAGCGGGCGCCTGCACGCGGCCGGGATGCGGACCTACGCACCGGACCAGCGGGGCTACTGCGCGGGTGCGAGGCCCCCCGGGACGGCCGCCTACCGGCTCGAGCACCTCGTCGGCGACGTCATCGCGCTCATCGACGCCACGGGTCATGACCGGGTCCACCTCGTCGGCCACGACTGGGGCGGCGGTGTCGCCTGGCTCGTCGCCGGCAACCACCCGGACCGCGTCGCATCGGTGACGGTCCTGTCGACCCCGCATCCCGCGGCGCTGTCCCGGGCCCTGCGGACCTTCGACCAGCTGCGCCGGTCGTGGTACATGGCCGCCTTCCAGGTCCCGGTCCTCCCGGAGCGTCTCGTCGCCGCGGGGTTCCGCTCCGTCATGGTCGGATCGGGCCTGCCCAGCGACGACGCGGAGCGCTACGCGGCTCGACTGGCCAGGCCCGAGGCGCTCCGCGGGCCGATCAGCTGGTACCGCGCGATGCGGTCCTCGACGGTCCGGGCCCACCGGGTCGCCGTGCCGGCGACCTACGTCTGGGGATCGCGGGACGTCGCCCTCGGTCGGCATGCGGCAGAGCTGACCCGCGAGCACGTGACGGGGCCGTACCAGTTCGTCGAGCTCGACGCCACCCACTGGCTACCCGAGACACGACCGGACGAGTGCGCGGCCGCGATCATCAGCCGGGTCGAGAGCGCGCCCACCCACCCCTAAGGTGACCATCATGACCTCGCGCCCTGTCGCCCTCGTCACCGGAGCCACGGCAGGTATCGGCCGGGAGTTCGTCACCCAGCTCGCCCAGCGGGGTCACGACCTCGTGCTCGTCGCGCGCGACAGGAGCCGACTCGAGGAGGTGGCCGCCGAGCTCAAGCGGACGTATGCCGCTGAGTCGGAGATCCTCGTGGCCGACCTCGTCCGACCGGCGGGCTCTTCAGGCGGTCGCGGACCGGCTGGGTGACGCTGACCGCCCCGTCGACGTGCTGGTGAACAATGCCGGCTTCGCCCTGCGCCGGAGCTTCCTGCGCGGGGACCTCGCGGACGAGGAGGCGGCCTTCGACGTGCTCGTGCGGGCCGTGCTCGTCCTGTCCCACGCCGCGGGCCGGGCGATGCGCGAGCGGCGTCGCGGCACGATCATCAACGTGTCCTCGGTGGCCGGGTTCCTCGCTTCCGGGTCCTACTCGGCGGCCAAGGCCTGGGTGACCTCGTTCAGCGAGGGGCTCGCCATGGAGCTGGACGGCTCTGGGGTCACGGTCACCGCGCTCTGCCCGGGCTTCACGAACACCGAGTTCCAGGAACGCGCCGGCCTCTCGAAGCCAGGGCCCGGGTTCATGTGGCTCGACCCGGCCGACCTCGTCGCCGACTGCCTGAGGGACGTGCAGAAGGGACGGGTCGTCTCCGTGCCCGGCCTGCAGTACAAGGCGATCGTGGGACTGCTCAGCGTCGCGCCGCGCCCACTCATCCGCAGGGCTGCGAAGGTCGCTCGCAGACGCCGGTGAATGGTCACGCCGCCGGCGCTGGAGGCCAGCCCAGCGGCATACGATGAAGCCTTGTGACCCAGCCACAGACCCCCGTCGCCCTTGCGCGCTCCCGACTGCTCGAGCTCATCAAGGAGAGGGCCATCGTCCACGGGCGCGTCACCCTCAGCTCCGGCAGAGAGGCCGACTACTACGTCGACCTGAGGCGGATCTCGCTCGACGGGGAGGCGGCACCGCTCGTCGGCATCGTCATGCGCGACCTCACCACGGACCTCGCCTACGACGCGGTCGGAGGCCTGACGCTGGGCGCCGACCCGGTTGCCACGTCGATGGTCCATGCAGCCGCTGCGGCCGGAGAGCGGCTGGACGCCTTCGTCGTCCGCAAGGCCGGCAAGGCGCACGGTCTGCAGCAGCGCATCGAGGGCCCAGCCATCGAGGGACGACGCGTCCTCGTGGTCGAGGACACCACGACAACCGGCAACTCGCCGCTCGAAGCGATCAAGGCGGTGCGCGAGGCGGGAGCCGTGCCGGTCGCCGTCGCCACGATCGCCGACCGTGCGACGGGGGCGGGCCAGCGCATCCGTGACGAGGCAGGGGTCGAGTACCGCTGTGCCTACTCACTCGACGACCTCGGTCTGCGCTGAGGGTGCGCCCAGCTGGACGGGATAGCCGCGTCGGAGCGCCGCGACCGTGGAGGGCGGAGTCACCAGGGTCGCGGTCCCGGCACGAGGTCTGGGGACCTGCTCGCCGTAGCTGTTGTCCGCCAACCACAGGGTCAGGTGGTCGTCCCGGACGAGGGCGGGCCCGGCGTCGATGAGCACGAAAGCGCCCTCTGGCAGGTCCCGCCACCGCGCACTGTGGAGCCGTCGGGTCCGATGGCGGGCCTCCCACCGCTCCTCGTGGAGCAGCCGGTCGAGCTCGGGTGCGAGGAGTCGCGAGGCGCCGAGCCCTTGGGCGACGAGCCCGCGGAACTCCGTGTAGGCCGGTCGGCGACACTCGGCGCAGGGCCGGTGGCCGGCGGCGAGAGCCACCGCCTCGTCGAGGAAGAAGAGCGGCGTGTAGTGCCCCGGCTCCCACTGGGCGGCCCGACGGTCCCAGAACGACAGCCGGCAGGTGATCCAGGCTCGCGTCTGATGGTTGCGCACGACGTCTCGGGTGCCTCGCCCATCGTGCAGTCGTCCGCGGTTGCCCATCCAGGCTCCCCGGCCGGGCGCGGCGACGACCTCGCCGAGTGGGCTGACCCGGTTGCGGGCCGGCGTGCGCGCTCCGGTCGCCGGGCTCACTCGAGCACCTCGAGCAGGATGTCGACGGGGTCGCCCTCGTCCAGGTCGTGCGCGGCCCGCACCTTCTTCTTCATCGGCAGGACGTAGCTGCCGCTCGTGGAGTCCGGGAACACCGACGTGTCCCAGACGGTCGCGGGACCGGGGCCGTCGACGTGGACCCGCACTCGAACCGATCCGAACCCTCGGGGCGGCCGCGGCCGCTCCCTCACGAGCGTGGACGCCACCTCGGGGAGCGTCACGAAGAACCAGCCGTGCTGCGCCTTCCAGCGCCACAGCTCCGCAGTGAACCTGCACGACTCCATTCCCACAATCTAGAACGCGGCACCGACAACGAACCGGAGTCGGAACCGGCCACCGGACTAGGATCGGTGCACCGACCACCGCGAATCTGGAGTTGCCATGATCGTCGTCTGGATCCTGCTCGGCCTCGTTGTCATCCTCGGCATCTGGGGCGTCACCGCCTACAACGGCCTCATCGCCCTGCGCAACAAGGTCGAGGAGGGCTGGCGCCAGATCGACGTCGAGCTCAAGCGCCGGCACGACCTCATCCCCAACCTCGTGGAGACGGTCAAGGGCTATGCGACGCACGAGCGCGGCACCCTCGAGGAGGTCATGCGCGCTCGGTCGGCCGCCATGGCAGGCGGTCAGACGCCGGGTCAGGCGGCCGAGTCCGAGGGCATGCTGAGCCAGGCCCTCGGCCGACTCATCGCCGTGAGCGAGGCCTACCCCGACCTCAAGGCGAACCAGAACTTCCAGGCACTCCAGGCCGAGCTGACGAGCACCGAGGACCGCATCGCGAGCTCACGTCGCTACTACAACGCCCTCGTGCGCGACCTCAACACCAAGGTGGAGTCGGTCCCGACGAACATGCTCGCGAACCTCGCCGGCATCAAGCGCGCCGAGTACTTCGAGACGTCGGCGGTCGAAGCGCAGGTGCCCAACGTCAACTTCGGCAACCAGGCGCCGGGGACCTTCGGCAACGCGCCGACGCCGCCCGTTGTCGGCGGCCCCTCGACGCAGCCCGGCTCTGTGACCGGACCGACGACGCAGCCGGGCCAGAGCCAGAGCGCGAGCGGCCTCCCGCAGGCCCAGGCGCCCGACCCCACGGTCGATCGGCACACACCCAACGAGTGAGCCCGTCTGCGCCCGCGCCTCGTCGAGTGTGCACAACGCGCCTCCCGCTTCGTCGAGTGTGCAGTAAGCGTCGGTCCGTCACGGACAATCGACTGGCGAAATTCGCGGCTCGTGCGTGAGCCCTTGTCGTGACCGTTTTCGTCCCGTCGTTGATTCAGGTCAGGTGGCGCGCGAACTGCACACTCGACGGGAGCAAGCCGGACCCGAACTGCACACTCGACGAGAACGTGGCCCAGCGGCATACGGCTTTGTGTTCGCCTGAAGCGATCAGGGGAATCGGTGCCGTGCCGGCGCTCGTTTCACGGTAATGACCGATGACGAGGCACTGGACGCCTATTCCGCCGTGGTGACCGGCGTGGCCGCGCACCTGACACCGCGCGTGGCCTCGGTGCGCACGCGGCGCGGCGCCGGCTCGGGGGTCGTGCTCAGCGCCGAGGGCCATCTGGTCACCAACGCTCACGTCGTCGGCGACGCGAGCCGCGGCGAGGTGGCCTTCGGAGACGGGGTGACCGGGTCCGTTCGCCGTCGTCGGACGCGATCCCCTCTCCGACCTGGCCATCATCCGCACCGGGGCCGATGTTCCGGAGCCCCCGGAGTTCGGCGACGCGGACCGGCTCCGGGTCGGCGCGCTCGTCGTCGCCGTGGGCAACCCGCTCGGCCTCGAGGGGAGTGTCACCGCGGGCGTCGTCAGCGCCCTGGGCCGTTCCATGCCCGCCCGCGGCCGCACGGCGACCCGGCTCATCGAGGACGTCATCCAGACCGATGCCGCGCTCAACCCGGGAAACTCCGGCGGGGCTCTCGCGGACGCCCGGGGCCGTGTCGTGGGCATCAACACCGCCGTCGCCGGCATCGGCGTCGGCCTCGCCGTGCCGGTCAACGGGACAACCCGGCGGATCCTTCGTGCGCTGCGTCAGGACGGGCGGGTGCGACGGGCCTACCTCGGCCTCGTCAGCGTGCCGACGCCACTCGACGAGCGGTGGGTCGAGCGGACCGGGCGGCGCCGCGCCCTACGGGTCGCGGAGGTCGTCACCGGCAGCCCGGCAGCGGCGAGCGGGATCCAGCCCGGCGACCTCATCATCGCCATCGACGGCACTCCGCTCGCAGATGCCCAGTCACTGCAGCGGCTCATGTTCGAGGACGCCATCGGACGACGCACCGAGATCACCGTGCTCCGCAACGGCGCGATGGTCGACGTCGTGACAGAGCCCGCGGAGCTCGTCGACTGACCACCGTGGACGGCGAGGCGCGGGACGGGTGCGCCGGGAGTCAGCCCTTGACGTAGGAGAGCTTCTCGCAGACCTTGCCGTCGCGCAGCCGCAGGACGTCAACGCCGCGGACATGACCGGGGGAGCCGTCCTCGTTGGCCCACGAGAACCGCCAGCGCAGGACACCCCGTTCACCGGCGACGAACAGCTCCTCCTCCGTGAAGCTGGCGTCCTTGGTGGAGAAGACCTCCTCCCACACCTGACGGACCGCCTCGGCACCCTCGTGGCGGATGCCATCAGGCGCTGGCCCCGTGGCCTCGAAGACGCAGTCGTCCGTCATGTGCGCCATGATCGCCTCGATGTCCCCGCGACCGAACGCGGCCGAGAACCGAGCCAGACCGGCATGGTTGGGTCCCCAGTGCGCGTCCCGGCCGAAGGCCGCCAGCAGGTCGTGCTGGGGGTCGCCGGACGTTCCGATCCGCGGCCCGACCGCCCCAGCCGACCGGTAGCCGTCCTCACGTGCGGCAAACCAGCTGGTGACCTCCGCCACCAGCTTCGGGTCCAGGCGCGTGTCCCCGCCGGTTGCGACGGCCAGGTCCCAGGCATGGACGAGGTGGTCCGCGGCGAGCTGGTGGACGTACTCGTCCATCGACTCCTCGCCGTAGGAGAGGTGGACCGTTCCGTGCCGGGGCAGCATCTCCGCGACGAGCGCGCTGGCCTGGCCGGCGGCGTAGAGCGCGCGGCTGACCGGCTCGGACCCGAGCAGGTCCCCGTCGAAGCGGTGCCCAACCCGCTCGATCGTCTCCCCGCGCAGGAGCGGCGCCGTCCACAGATCCTCGCCAGTCACGTGGTTGACGAGGTCGCGCACCGTCCAGTCGCGGCAGGGCGTCGGAGCGGTCCAGTCGCAGCCTGCAGCATCCGCGACTCGGTCGGCCCACGTCTCGAGCGTCCGGCGGTAGAGGGTGCCAACATCCATCGGTCGCTCCGATCCAGAGAGCTGACCCCTGCCAGTCCAGTGTGAGGCTCCAGCCCAGTGCTCGGGAGGCTTTCCGCGGAAGCCGGCCCAGCGGCATACGGCCGAATGGGACGGAACCCGGCGAAGCGATCAGCGACGGTCCCCACGGTCGTGGTGGGTGGCACTCTCCGCGATGTCCTCGGCGGCCTCGCCGAGCTCGTGGGCGATGGCGTTCGCCTCGCGGCGGTGCTTGAGGTACTCGAAGACCATGGGCAGCACCGAGACGCCGATGATGAGCAGGATGGCGATCTCGAGCTTGTCCTGCAGGCCGGGGAACGACTTGCCGAGGAAGTAGCCGAGCAGCGTCAGGCTCGCCGTCCACAGGAGAGCGCCGACCGCGCTCCACTCGAAGAAGCGACGTCGCTCCATGCGGCCGACGCCGGCAACCACGGTGATGAAGGTGCGCACGATCGGCACGAAGCGCCCGATGACGAGCGCCTTGTTGCCGTGCTTGTCGAAGAATGCGTTCGTCTGGTCGAAGTACTTCTTCTTGATGAAGCGTCCATCGCGGTTGTAGAGCGGCGTGCCGATGGCCCGACCGATCTCGTAGCCGACGACGTTGCCGAGGAAGGCGGCGACGAAGAGCGCCACGATCGCCACCCCGAGGTTGACGTCCACCTGACCGGTCGCGATGAACAGGCCCACCGCGAAGAGGAGGGAGTCGCCGGGCAGGATCGGGAAGAGCAGGCCGCACTCGATGAAGACGATGGCGAGCGAGATCCAGAAGAAGGCCTCGCCGTACTGCTCGAGCAGGTACGCGGGGTCCATCCAGTCGGGGCCCAGCGTGACGGGCGGGAGTGCGGCAAGCGCGTGCATGGGCTCAAGGGTAAGGTCCCGTGGCCGCAGCGAGAGAATCGGGCGTGATCCGACGACCACTACCCTGACGGCGTGACGAAGGGCGCGGGTGAGGTCGGGGACGAGCGCGACAGCGTCGGGGTGGGCCCGTGGCCGGGGGAGCTGGCCGTCGGGCGACCACTGGGACCCGGACCTCCTCGAGCACGGTGACCGCCGCAACGTCGTCGACGCCTACCGCTACTGGCGGCAGGAGGCGATCGTCGCCGACCTCGACGCGCGACGCCACGACTTCCATGTCGCCGTCGAGAACTGGGGCCACGACTTCAACATCGGGTCGGTCATCCGCACGGCAAACGCCATGAACGCCAAGGCCTTCCACATCGTCGGCAAGCGTCGGTGGAACCGTCGTGGGGCCATGGTCACCGACCGCTACCAGCACGAGCACCACCACGCGGATGCGGCGTCGTTCGCCGGGTGGGCCCGGGCGCAGGGGCTGGCCATCGTCGGGATCGACAACCTCCCGGGTTCGGTGACGCTCGAGACCTACGACCTGCCGCGCCGGTGCGTCCTCGTCTTCGGCCAGGAGGGGCCGGGCCTGTCCCGGCCGATGCGCAGCCAGTGCGAGGTTGTCCTCCACATCGAGCAGTTCGGCTCGACCCGGTCCATCAACGCCGGTGCCGCTGCGGCGATCGCGATGCACGCGTGGGTGCGCCGCCACGTCTTCGGCCAGGTGCCCTAGCGCTCACGGATCAGGTCGTATGCCGCTGGGCTCGCTCCGCGGGTCCGTCGCCTCGGCGGGTGGGTCGGGTCAGCCCGTGGCCTGCCTGCCGCGCCACCGGAGCGGCGTCTCGGTGTACTCCTCGAGCACGTGCGCGGTGATCCCGTAGGAGCGGGCGACCTGGAAGACGACTTCACCGGCGGCGGCCGGCAGGTTGAGGGCCCGCATCACTGCGGCGCTCGCGAGGTCGATGTTGGGCCGCAGGCCCGAGTGGGCGACGACTGCCTCGGACAGCTCCTCGACTCGTCGACGCAGCCGGGCCGTGCCGCGCCGCCTCCACAGTGCGGTCAGCACGAGCTCGGCTCGAGGGTCGCCGCCGGGATAGAGGAAGTGGCCGAAGCCGGGCACGCTGCTGTGGGCGCGCAGGGCGGCCGCGGCTGCCTCGGGGGCGCGCCGGGGGTCGTCGAGCAGCGCTCGCGCCGCGACGGGGGCCGCGCCGTGCAGGGGCCCTGACATCACGGCCAAGCCCGCGCAGAGGCAGTCGTGGATGCCGGCTCGCGTCGACGCCGCGACCCTCGCCGCGATCGTCGATGCAGTGAGGCCGTGGTCGAGCAGCGTCGTGAGCAGGACCCGCATCAGCTCGCCGTCGGTCCGGGTGGCCGGTGCCCGGCGCAACGCTGTCACCAGCAGGCTCGGCACGTCCGCCGGACGCCCGGCTCCCGCCGCTGCCGGGTCGAAGGCCGCCAGCGTCTGCCGGATCGCGGCGACGACCGCCTGTCGGGTTCGATCCGGGTCGGTGTCGACGGCGAGGGGATCCGCGGCCGCGAGGAGCTGCAGGGCGACGGGCAGGCGCCGCTCGAGCGGCAGAGCTGGCAGTATGCCGCTGAGCTGGGTCCCCGGGTCGCGCCGGCTCCCGCTCGAGGTGGATGTCGAACCGAGCACGAGCGCGGCCGCCTCGTCGAAGGACAGCGCGTCGACGACCTCGGCGAGCGGCACGCCACGATAGAACAGGTCCCCGTCGTGCTGACTGCTGACGGAGGTGGCCACGCTCCGGAAGCGCAGCAGCGGCTGGGCTGCTCCGGAGGCGCGGGTCGTCGAGGCCAGCGCATCGATCTCGGCGCGGTCGAAGAGGCTCTCCTGCTGCCCCGGCCGGCGTTCGCTGTGGACCAGGCCACGGCTGACGTAGGCGTAGAGCGTTGCCCGCTTGACACCGAGTCGCTGCGCGGCCTCGCTCGTCGTGATCCAGCGGCTGGTCTCGTCGGCCATGTCGGCACCCTCCGGGCTGGATTCGATCAACATGTACTCGATCAACATTGACGATGTTGATCAATAACGATCACAGTGGCGTACATGACCGAGAGACGCAACACCATGAACGACGGCATCTCCGTACCTCGGGGTCTCGCCGGAGTGGCGGTCACCGACACGCAGATCGGCGACGTCCGGGGCGACGAGGGCTACTACCACTACCGCGGCCTGGACGCCGTCGAGCTCGCCCGCACGAGGTCCTTCGAAGAGGTCTGGCACCTGCTGGCCGTCGGCCATCTCCCTGACCGCCGCGAGGCCGAGTCCTTCAGCGATCGCGTGGCCCGGCTGCGGATTCTGCCCGACCCGGTCGCCGACGTCCTGCCCGCGATCTGCGCCGCCACCGAGGACCCCCTCCACGTGCTCCGCACGGCGCTGTCCCTGTGGGGCTCGACCATGCGACTGCGTCCCATGTACGACGCGCCCGAGGGCGAGCGGCTCGACGGCGCCCTCGCCGCCGTCGCCGTGACCCCGACGATCCTCGCGGCGGCGCACCGGCTCCAGCGCGGACTCGCTCCCATTGAGCCTGATCCCCAGCTGGGCCTCGCCGAGGACTACCTCCGCATGGTGACTGGCCGGGTTCCGGAGCCTCGAGATGCGCGCGCGGTCGAGACCTACCTCGTCTCGACGATGGACCACGGCTTCAACGCATCGACGTTCACCGCCCGAGTCGTCGCATCAACCGGGGCGGACCTCGCCGCGTGCGTGGTCGCGGCCCTGGGCGCCTTTTCGGGGCCCAGGCACGGCGGCGCCCCGGGCCGTGCGCTCGAGGCTCTCGACGAGATCGGCTCGGCTGACCGGGCCGAGGGCTACGTCCGCGACCACGTCCTGCGGGGTGAGCGCATCATGGGGTTCGGCCACGCCGTGTACCGGACCCGGGACCCGCGCTCGGAGATGCTCCGTGGCATCGCCCAGCGCTATGACGACCCCTTGGTCGAGCTGGCCGTCGAGGTGGAGGACATCGTCGAGCGCACTCTGGCAGCGCTCAAGCCTGGCCGGGAGCTCCATGCCAACGTCGAGTTCTACGCCGGGGTCGTCATGAAGGTGGCAGGGCTCGAGCCGACCATGTTCACCCCTACCTTCTGTGTCGCCCGGATGGTCGGCTGGACGGCGAACATCCTCGAGCAGGCCCGGGACACAAAGATCATCCGCCCGTCAGCGCGTTATGTCGGACCCATCCCGGCGCCGGCCGCCACGTAGGCAGGAAGCCGGCTCTGCGGCATACGGCGGGAGTGACGCGAGCCCGCCCCCCGGATGGGGAGCGGGCTCCGGGAACTGCGGGAGCGTCAGCTGCCGTAGAGGGCTCGGGCGCCGGCGACGTCGGTGGACGTCATGGACAGGTCGTCCGACGTGCCGTTGCACTGGGGGTAGTGCATGATCGACGCCGAGTCGTAGGGCGTCAGCGGCCGCCAGTTGTTGTCCTCGAAGCACGTGCCGGACTCGGGCCGGGTGTGCTCGTGGCGGAAGCCGAGGGTGTGGCCGAGCTCGTGGCCCATGATGTTGCTCGGCGTCCACGAGCCGGCGGTCCAGATCGAGTCATCGACGAGGACGTTGCGCGAGCGCTTTGGCGTGCTCGGGAAGAACGCGCGGGCGATGTACTGCGTCGTCTGGACCGGCTCGACCGAGAAGACGACGTTCTTGTTGCGCGTGGTGCACGCACCGTCCTGGCTCGGGACATAGACGTAGTCGATGGCCGAGGAGGCGTTCTCCCACAGGGCCGTGCCGCCCTGCATCGCCGCGACGATGTCGGCGTGTCGGGAGCCGAACTTCGTGCTGACGCAGTAGGTCAGGTTGCCGACCTGGGCTTGCGACCACGCGTCGTCCCGGCCCTGGACCGTGTTGACGATGAGGCCGTCCTCGTCGACGTGCTTGGGCGTCGCGAGCATGTCGTCGTAGAACTGGCGCAGCTCACCGGAGCTGTCCATGGCCTCGTCGCCGTTGACGACGAAGACCTGGCCGTCGTGGTACGTCGAGTCCGCGAACTCCTGGAAGGTCGGCACGGCTCCGGTGTCGTCGGCGAGAGGCGCCGCGGCGGCCGAGGTGATCGTGCCGCCGACGGCGAAGGCGGCCGCGACGGCCATGGTCAGGGTGGTGAGGGTCCGAGAGGTGGTGACGCGCATGGTGGACTCCTGGGGTGTGGCGGTCCGCCCGCCGGTCGGGAGCGGCACGGGAAACGCTAGGAGCGCGACATGGTGGACTTTCTCCGCCGTTTCCCCAGAAACAGCAAAGATTCACTACATTTCGGTCAAGAAACCGCAATTCCTGAGTCGGAATGCAGACAAATAGGAACGCGGCGAACGTTGACCGGGGCCTGTCGTGCCGTCGACGATGGAGTCTCGACGACGGCGTCGGCGACGATGTGGAGAGGAACCATCATGGCAGCGCACACGTATGGCATCAGCGAGATCGTCGGGACGTCGGAGTCGTCGCTGGACGACGCCATCGCGGGGGCGATCGCCCGGGCCAACCAGACGGTGCGGGGTCTGGACTGGTTCGAGGTTGTCAACATCCGGGGCCACCTCGAGGAAGGTCGCATAGGTCACTACCAGGTGACCGTCAAGGTGGGCTTCCGCATCGAGGAGTGACGGGCTCAGGCTGCCTCCGGGCCCGTCCCCCGCGCCTCGACCAACGATGTGGTCCGTCAGACGGCCGGCGTCGCGCCACCTCGAGAGTCGAGCAGGGCGAGGAAGCCACCGAGCTCGAGAAGGCCCGGCACGGTGTGCGGCAGGTAGTGCGTGATCTCCGGTGAGTGGACGATGACGGAGAGCCACATGGCCCGCGAGACGGCGACGTTGAGCCGGTTGCGGTTGAGCAGGAAGCCCATGCCACGGGCAGCCTCCTTGGGCGAGGAGGCGGCCAGGGAGACGATCGTGACGGGCGCCTGCTGGCCCTGGAACTTGTCCACGGTCCCTACTCGCACCTCTGTCCTCCCGCGGGCCGCGAGGGTCTGGCGGATGAGGGCGACCTGGGCGTTGTAGGGAGCGACGACGAGGATGTCGCGCTCCCCGAGGGGCCGGGTCGTGCCGTCCTCGGTCCACGGGATGCCGAGGAGCGAGTCGACCCGGTCGGCCACGGCGAGGGCCTCCTCGGGGGAGTCGGTCCGGTTGCCGCCGTGCGCGACCCCGATCCGCTCGATGCCCGGCTCGATCCCGGCGAGCCCGCGTGCGGGAGCACTCGAGGCGAGCCGGCCCTCGTAGGAGAGGTTGGACACCGGCGTGCAGACCTGCTCGCACATCCGGTACGAGGTCGCGAGGAAGTAGCCGAAGGTCGAGGGCAGGGTCTGGTGCTCGCCCATGAGCCAGCCGAGTGCGGACTCGTTGACCGGCTCCGGGTGCTGTCCCTGGGAGACCTGGGGGAGCTGCTGCGGGTCGCCGAGGAGGAGCAGGTTGCGTCCCGCCGTGCTCACGGCCACGGTGTTGGCGAGCGAGAACTGGCCTGCTTCGTCGACGACGACGAGGTCGAAGGCGTCGGCAAGCGTCTCGGCGGAGAACGTCCATGCGGTGCCGCCGAGCACGCAGCCGCGGTTCGTTGCCCGGTGGCCGGCGACCCAATCGGCGCGATGGGGTCCGCCGTCCCGGACCTCGACCCATGGTTGGCGGTGGGACTTGCGCCTGCTCTTGCCGACGAGGGAGGGGTCGAGCCCGTGCTCGATGATCCCGTCGAGCAGGTGCTCGACGACGGCGTGGGACTGGGCGACGACGGCGACCCGCCAGTGGTGTTGCTCCACGAGGTTCCGGATGACCTGCGCGGCGGTCCAGGACTTGCCGCTCCCGGGCGGGCCCTGGATGGCGACGTAGGAGCGGTCGAGGGACAGTGCAGCCCGCGTGACGACCGCGACGGCGTCCCCGCCGGTCTCGAGCGGCGGGAGTGCACGCCCACCCATGAGACGAGGCGGCTGGCAGGTGAGCAGGTCCCATGCCGCATCCACCGGGTCGTCGTGCCCCGCCAGCGCCGCGCCGGCGTAGCGGTGGAGCGCCTGCTCGACGGTCTTGGTCGGGACCGAGGTCGGCGTCAGCGCGACGGGAAGGTCGTCGCAGTCCTCGCCCGGCCGGCAGGCCTCCTCGACCTCGAGGACGTCGGGGTTGTCCGGATCCGGAACCGAGACCCTGAGCTCCTTGGTCTGCCAGGCGTACTGGTCGTGCTCCTGCATTCCCGGTGGCGTCGGGAGGGCGTAGGCGGCATAGACCGTCGGTGCCGACGAGCTGCCCGGACCCCAGGTGCCGGTGAGCCGCATCCTCCGGCGCGGGTTCGTCTGGCGCCCGGTCGTCGCCCAGTCGCTGATGACCTCGGCGTGCGTCACGACGAACACGTCGCGGTCCTCGCCCCACTCGGTGACGTCTCGATTGAGCCGGCTGAAGTGGTCCCACCAGAACGGCAGGTCCTCGCGCCGGTGATAGCCGACGGCAGCGGAGAGCAGGCGCCAGGCGTGGGTGGAAGCCGGGTCATGGACGGTCTCCGCCCGTCCGGAGAGCTCGTGGATCAGGCGGACTCGCTCCAGCGCGAGGGGGGACTCGGGCTGCTCGGCGGCATCCCCCTCGGGGCCCACGGGTGCCCCCACGGGCACCTCGGCGGCGTCGAGCAGCCAGTCGCGCAGCCGCTGCGTCGACAGGCAGTCGTAGGCGTTGTACTCCTGCAGCTCCTTGAGGCGTGTGGCCGCGGACTCCTCGTCGCCGACCTCGCGATCGAGTCGGAAGAGGTGGTACTCAGCGATCGAGACATCCCCCTTCTGCACGTCGCCCTCGCGGAGCTCTTTGCCCATGTAGAGCGGCTCGAGCTTCTTGATGGAGTACGACGGCTGGGAGACGACGACTGCGCGCCGCACCACGGAGTAGAGGTCGACGAAGACCTTGCTGCGGAGTAGGTCGTCGAGCTCGGCCTCGAGCATCCCGTAGCGGCCGGCCAGGCGCTTCAGCGCCGTCGTCTCGTAGGGCGCGTAGTGGTAGATGTGCAGGTCCGGCCACTCCTCGCGCCGCTCGGCCACGATGCGCATGAACTCCGCGAACGCCTCCCGCTCCTGGGCGTAGTCGTGGGCCCAGAGCGGCACGAACTCGCCTTGGCCCGCAATGCGATTCCCGAGGCGGAGACCCCAGAGGTACTCGAGCCCCGCGACGGCTGGGTCCTCCTCGCTGTAGAGCGGGTCGCCCTCGAAGTCGAAGAAGATGTCGCCGGCCGACGGAGCGGGCAGGGTGACCGGCGGCTCCCCGGCCGACCGGTCGGCCCTGGTGAAGCCGACGATTCCGGACTCGAGCTGGCCGACCTGCGCGACGGCTTGGGTGCGCAGGGTCGCAAAGGTCGTCGCGCTGAGCTCAGCCGAACAGTCCGTCGCGGCGGCGAGCTCGTGAAGTGTCCGGATGCCGGCCTCGCGCAGCTTGCGCCGCTGGTCCCGGCGCAGCCCCGCCACGAGGAGCAGGTCGTCATGTCCAGCGATGGCGTCCACGCACTCCGGGCAGTAGCCGCAGATGGTGTGCGAGTCGTCGCCCCAGTCGAGCGCTCGGCCGGCCGCGAGGCGCTCTGCGATGATGGCGCGCAGCCGTTCGCGCCGAGCCCGGAAGACTGGCAGCACGTCGTGCAGCGGCACCACCTCACGCCGCCCGTCCCCGAGCAACAGGGCACCTTGTGGTGCGACCGGCAGACCGGCCCTCGCCAGCTGGTCGGCGTAGGACGCGACCTGCAACATTGCCTTCGGCTTCGCGCTCCGGGCGAGCTTGGCATCGGCAACGACCCAGCCTGAGGCCGAGGGCTCGACGAAGTCGGCGTACCCGAAGAACTCGCCGTCGAAGAGGCCGGGCTGGTACACGACGCCACCCTCCGAGAACCTGCCGATGCTCGTCGCATGCAGGTCCTGGAGTCGCTCGCCGGTGTGGGCGCCGGTGAGTCGATCGACCATCGCCACCCCGCCCTCAGCGACATAGCGTCGCAGCAGGCGTTGCTCGTGCTCGTCACCGAGAGTCGCGATGCGCTCCTGCAGCGGGTCCTCCGGCTCGGCCACCGGCTGGATCCGGCCGAGCTTGACGTCGAGACGCCGTGCGACGCGGTACTCGCACTCCGTCGACGCGGCCAGGTCGGAAGCCGACCACACCACCCGCTCGCCCAACAGGAACACAGCCACCCTCCCGATCGACCCATCTTGTCCTGAGCCATTGATAGCACCGGCCACTGACGGTCTCATCGAGGCCCGCGGACGCGCAGCCCGGACCGTCACTTGGCAGGAGGGCAGCGTCAGCGTGAGTACGTGCCCTCGAGGGTCCCCGAGGCAACAGCGAACCCGCGGATCGCCGCCAGCGCCCGTTCGAGCGGCGCGCCATCAGGGACGCCGGTTGCTCGCGAGAGGGCATGGACGGTGAAGCGGTAGCGATGCGTTCCGCTCGGTGGGCACGGCGGGTACCAGCCCACGCGCCCACCCGAGTTCATCGCCTGCGGCGTCCCGGATGGGAGTCGCCCGTCCGGGAGCTCGCGCGTCTCGGCGGGCAGGTCGAGCACGACCCAGTGAGTGAAGGTGCCGCTGGGTGCGTCGGGGTCGTCCACGACGAGTGCGAGCGCGCCGACGTCGTCGGACAGCGCGCTCCAGGCGAGGGACGGGATCCGGCCCGCTCCATCGCACGTGTAGTCGCGCGGAATCGCCTCGCCCGCAGCGAACGCGTTGCTCGTCACGGTGATCGACGTCGGCACGGTCACGGGTACCTCCTGGTCGCCTGAGGGTGCGCCGCATCCGGTCGCGAGCGCGGCCAGCGCCACGACCACCAGCATCCGCCTCGGGCCGACCACCAGTCCAGCCTGCCACCTAAGGTCGGGACCATGGGTGTCCTCTCCTCTCCGATCGACGTCCCGACGGCGCGTGACCGGCTGGACCGGCTCAGGGCGCTCACCGAGGCCGCGGGCGTCTCCGCTGTCGTCGTGTCGCCAGGCTCGGACCTGCGCTACCTCATCGGGATCGCGGGGGCGTCCTTCGAGCGCCTCACAGCCCTCGTCGTGCCCGCGGATCCCGCGCTCTCCCCCCACTTCGTCGTCCCGAAGCTCGAGTACGCCGACCTCGGCCATGTCCCCTTCGCCGACCTCGGCGTCGAGGTTCGTCCCTGGGTCGACGGCGAGAATGCCCACACGCTCGCGTTGGCCGGCCTCGACCCAGGACCCCTGGCGTTCTCGGACACGACGACGGCGCTCCATCTCTTCCAGCTGCGCGATGCCGGGGCGGTCGACCAGCGCCCCGCGTGGCCGATCGTGCGAGAGCTGCGGATGCGCAAGACCCCCGCCGAGCTCGCCGAGCTGCGGGCCGCTGGGGCAGCCATCGACCGCGTCCATGCCCGAGTAGGGGAGTGGCTCCGCCCTGGTCGCACCGAGCGCGAGGTCGCCGGCGACATCGCGGCCGCGATCGTCGAGGAGGGCCATGCCAGAGCCGAGTTCGTCATCGTCGGCTCGGGCCCCAACGGGTCCAGCCCACACCACGCCGTCTCTGACCGTGTCATCGAGCGCGGAGACGTCATTGTGGTGGACATCGGCGGCCCGCTTCCCTCGGGCTACTGCTCGGACAGTACGAGGACGTATGCCGCTGGGCCGGCTTCTCAGCCCGACGTGCCCTCCGCGTACGCCGCGTTGCTCGACTCCCACCAGGCCGCCGTCGACGCGGTGCGCCCTGGCGTCACCTGCCAGGACGTCGACCGCGCAGCTCGCAAGGTGCTCGTCGAGGCGGGGTTGGGTGAGCACTTCATCCACCGGACGGGCCACGGCATCGGGCTCGACGTGCACGAGGAGCCCTACATCGTCGAGGGCAACGACCTACCCCTCGAGGTGGGGATGACGTTCAGCATCGAGCCGTGCATCGTCTTCCCCGGCCGATGGGGGGCGCGCATCGAGGACATCGTCGCGGTGACCGACACCGGCGTCGAGCGCCTCAACCACCGCCCCCGCGAGCTCACCATCCTCTGACTCCCGGTCGAGTGTGCAGTCAGTGCCGCGCCCGTCCCGTCGAGTGTGCAGTCCGCGCCGCGCCCGTCCCGTCGAGTGTGCAGTCAGCGCCGCGCCCGTCCCGTCGAGTGTGCAGTCAGCGTCGCACCCTGACTGAGACGTAGCACACTCGACGAAAATGGGCGGCAGGACCGCGTCCGAGCGTTGGCTGGGAGCCAGCTCAGCGGCATACGGCATCGTCGTGCCACGAGCACCTCCGACAACTCACACGCGGCGCACGTGTCGGCGCGAGCTGCACACTCGACGAAAAGGGCGGCAGTACACGCCGTCCGAGACCGACGCAAAGTGCACACTCGACGGGTTCGTGAGCACTCTCAGAATGACTGGTCCGTGGGGCCCGGTGTGGAGCCAGGTCGGGGCCCGGCTCCTCCGGTGGTGCCGGTGGGCCCTGTCGTGGCGAGTGCGGCCTCCAGCTCGCCGGCGATCTCGTCGAGATCAGCGGCCAGGGCCTCGTCGGTGCCGGACGAGGCAACGGCATCGAGGCGCGTGCGTGCATCGCGGAGCGCGTCGCGCAGGATGCGCGATCGCTCAAGGGTCACGTCGTCGGGAGCCGACGCGATGAGGGCCGTGAGCTGGTCCTCGGCCGCGACGATCCTGGTGGACGATACCTCGAGCCCGCCGGCCGCCAGTTGGTGCGAGCCGATCTGGCGGATCTGAGGTATGAGCTCCCTTGCAAGCCAAGCGACTTCGGCTCGCGCCCTGGCGAGGTCCTCCAGCCAGCGGTCCATCCGGCGCCTGCGGAGCAGCACGGGAACGGCGATGGCGAGCGCGATCACGATCGCCGCGAGCAGCCACCAGACCCACGCCGGGACGCCTTGGGACTCTCCGGCAGTGCTCTCCGCGGCGACCGTCGTGCTCGGCCCCGAGGGCTGGGCGACGGTGGTCGTCTCCGACGCTGTCGGTGACGGCGTCTGCGACGCCTGGCTCGTGGTCTCCTCCGGTGTGGGAGTCGGTTCGGTAGGTGTGGAGGTCGGCTCGGTCGGGCTCGAGGTCTGTGTCGGCCCCGTGGGGATCACCGCGGGAGGAGTGGTGGTGACCGTCGGCAGCGACGTGGGCTCGGCGGTGGTCGTGGTCCTCGTGGGCAGGGTCACCGTCGGCTCTGTGAGCGTCGGCTCTGTCACCGTGGGGAGTGTCGCGGTCGGTGACACGTTGGCCGTTCGGGATGGGCTGAGGGTGGGCAGGTTCACCTCGCCGCCGCCCCCGCACGCGGTGAGCAGGATGGCGGCGCCGACGGTCAGGGCGGCGAATCTCGCCGATGACTCCAGTCTCATCAGGCGATCCCTCCTGGGGCGAGCTGTGAACGCTCGGTTGGCTGCAGTGTGATGTGGATCCCTGAGACCACATGGTGCCGTGTCCGGTCTCGTCCTGACCGGATTTCCTCCATGACGCGCCGGACCGCAGGCTTCCTTGGAGTCAGGAGTCGAAGCCGACCCCGAGCCGGTCGAGAGCCTTGAGCCACAGGCCGCGTCGCCCGGTGCGGTCCTCCGCTGCGAGGGCCGCCCGTGTGGCGCGCACGGCGGCATAGCGAATCGGCTCGGGCGGGAAGGGAATCGGCTTGTCCCGGACCATGCGCAGTCGAGTCGCCTCGGTGTCGAGGCCATCGACGAGATCGAGCGCCGCCCGAGCCCCGAACCGCGTTGACCCGACGCCGAGCCCCGTGTAGCCCATCGCGTAGGCGAGCCGACCACCCAGCGCGGTCCCGAAGACCGGCGTGAAGCGTGATGTCGTGTCGATCACCCCCGCCCACCGGTGCGTGAATCGCACGCCCTCGAGCTGCGGGAAGATCGCAAAGAAGTGCCGGGCCAGCAGCCGGTGCGACCCGTCCTCCTGCTCCAGCGCCGGGTCGATGCGGCCGGGGAAGTGGTAGTTCGCGTCGTACCCGCCGAAGAGGACCCGGTCGTCGAGCGTCCTTCGGTAGTAGTGGAACTGGTTCCCGGCATCGGTGAGCCCCTCGCGGCCCTCCCAGCCGACCGACTCGAGCTGCGCAGGGCTCAACGGCTCGGTCATGAGCACGTGGTCGTAGACGGGCAGGACCCACGCCCGGAACCGCCGAAGCACCCCGGGCGCCGCCCCGGTCCCGACGACGACCCGGCCGGCCTGCAGGCTGCCCCACTCGGTCGCCACCCGGACGCCGGACCCGTCGGCGTCGAAGCCGGTGACCCGGGTGTCCTCGTGCAGCCGGACGCCGAGCGCCTCCGCGGCCTCGGCGAGACCCCAGACCAGCCGGGCCGGGTCGACGAGTCCCACCTCCGGGTCGAAGAACCCAGCCCGGTAGAGCGGCGAGCTGACCCGGGAGCGAGAGTCCGCGGCGTCGAGCAGCCCGACCGGCTTGCCGTGCTTCAGATGCAGGTCGTGGGCCTCCCGGACGGTACTCACCTGGTGCTCGGTCAGCGCCAACGTCAGTTCACCGGGAAGGTGGAAGTCCGCCTCGACGCCGTGCTCGACGAGCGTCGCCTGCCACCCGGCGAAGTTCTCCGACGCCAGGCGCTCGAGGGTCGCGATCTCGTCCGGCCACTGCGCCACGCCCTGCGCCAACCCATGGGTCAGCGAGGGCGACACGAACCCACCGTTCCGACCACTGGCGCCAATCCCAAGGCGCCCGGCCTCGAGCAGCACCACGTCCCGCGACGGGTCGTCCTCCTTCGCCTGGATCGCGGCCCAGAGACCGGTGAAACCGCCACCGACGATGACCAGGTCGGCGCGGCCCCCGTGCCCCGTCAGGGCAGGGCGAGGAGTGGGGCGCAGCTCGGGCCGATCCGTCCAGAAGACGTCCGGCCGGGCATCCGCGAGGCTGTGGGCGAGGGCAGGGGAGAAAGCCATGGTGCCCCGGATTCGACCATGGTTGGGTGTCGCTGTGAAGGGCACTTCGATCCAGAGCGAACTGATGCGCGTCTTCCACGAGACATCCCGGCTCGTGCTGCCCGCGCCCATGGACGGCTACCGCGTCGAGTGGGACGGGCCGATCAGGCGGGAGTACGGCATCGACCCCACGAGGCACGCGACCGTCGACTGCCCTGAAGGACTCGGCCCCGACCCTGCCGCCCATGACGGCATCATCGCCGCCCAGCGCGACTTCTTCCGCGAGCGCGGTCAGGAGCTCGAGTGGAAGACGTACGACTACGACGAGCCCCGCGACCTGGGCGCCCGCCTCACGGCAGCCGGTTTCGTCAAGGAGGACGACGAGGCCCTCATCCTCGGGGAGGCTCGCCCGCTCGCGGAGCAGGAGATCAACCTCCCTGATGGACTCGTCGTCCGGGCCGTCGACGGCAAGGGCGACTTCGACCGCATCCGCCACCTCTACCGACGGGTCTGGGGCGAGGACCCGACCTGGATCAGCGGCACGCTCCACGAGCGGTGGCGAGCCCAGCCCGAGACGATGGACGTCGTCGTCATCGAGCAGTCCCGTGAGGGCCCGGTGCTCTGCTCCGCGCGCTCGGAGTACGACGACAGCCCCTTCACCGGCCTCTGGGGCGGGTCGACCGACCCCGACTGGCGCGGCCGCGGCCTCTATCGCGCCACGCTGCTGCACCGCGCCCGCCTCGGCCTGGCCCGGGGCAAGGACTACGTCCGCGTAGACGCGTCCCCGGACTCCGAGCCGATCCTGCGGCGCCTCGGCCTCCACCGGGTCGCGACGACGACCCCCTACCTCCTCAGCCCGTGAGGGGGCTTGCCGCCGACCCGGTGGAGCTCGAGTCCCTCGCCCGTCGCTTCGTCAGTAGACGGTGACCCCGTAGACGTTCACGGCCTCGCGGACGGGCTGGAAGTAGGTCGTCCCTCCAGTCCTGCAGTCGCCGCTGCCGCCGGACGTGAGCCCCAGGGCCCGCGTGCCGTCGTAGAGCGGACCGCCCGAGTCCCCGGGCTCGGCGCAGACGT
Organism: uncultured Actinomycetota bacterium; assembly: GCA_963754395.1. Lineage (GTDB taxonomy): Bacteria > Actinomycetota > Actinomycetes > Actinomycetales > Dermatophilaceae > Intrasporangium. The sequence continues at coordinate 114,740 of CAVWGJ010000031.1, forward strand.
TGGTCTTGATGAGCCCGGACACCGTGCCGCCGCCCTGGTAGCGGACCGTCGCGTTGAGCCCGGTGACCGTCCCGGAGTGGACGCCCGTCGTCGAGCCGTCACGGGTCACCCTCTCGCCGACGTACGCGTCGGCGACGGAGAACCCGCCGGGGTGCGACAGCGAGAGGTTGTCATAGCGCACCAGCGCGTAGTCGTTGCCGGGGAAGCTGTAGCCCGTCGTCGGGCCGATGAGGGTGCTGCGGCTGGAGCTGGTGTACCAGTTCTTCTCGGACTTGCCGCAGTGGCCGGCGGTGAGGAAGTAGTACGTGCTGCCCTTGACCACGTTGAAACCCAGTGAGCACCGGTACCTCGAGCCGTAGATCGCATCGCCGGCCGACACGAGGGGACGCAGCACCCCGGGCGTCCGCTCGAACCGGATGGCGCTCGCGTCGGCACCAGCCGAGCGCTTGAGTGCGGCGAAGTCCGCCGCCGACACGGTGGTGTCCGCGGTCACGACGACGCGCTTGGCCGCGGAGTCGACGTGCCAGCTGATCCCATCGACGCCGGACCTGTCGACCGCGTTGCTCAGGGCGGTGAGCCGGTCGCCGCTCGGACCGGCGGTAACGGCAGGGGCCGCGGCAGGGGCTGACAGGGCCAGGGCGCCGGCGGCGCCCAGCGCGATGGCGAGCAGTCGGCGCGCTCGTCGTGCAGGACGGTTGGGCTGGTTCGATCCAGTGCTCACGGGTCCTCCTCGAGTGGTCTTCCAGTGCTGCGGAGGGGCAGGCGCGCGACCTCCTCCACCACTGTGACCCCAGTCACATCCGGCCGCATCCTGAAACGGTCCCAGCCACCCCAAGCGACCCCACGCCGCACGTCACGTGGGCACCCATGCCAGCTCAGCGGCATACGTGGCAGGATTCTTGACGGGCCGACCAAGGTGCCCCTCAACCCTCATGCGCAGGAGAAGCAATGCCCATCGCCACCCCTGAGGTGTACGCCGACATGCTCGACCGCGCGAAGGCCGGGTCCTTCGCGTACCCCGCCATCAACGTGTCGTCGTCCCAGACCCTCAACGCCGCCCTCAAGGGCTTCGCCGACGCGGGGTCGGACGGCATCATCCAGATCTCCACCGGTGGTGCGGACTACCTGTCCGGCCCGTCCGTCAAGAACATGGCGAGCGGCTCCCTCGCCTTCGCGGCCTACGCCGAGGAGGTGGCGAAGAACTACCCCGTCAACGTCGCGCTCCACACGGACCACTGCCCCAAGGACAAGCTCGACGGCTTCGTCCGCCCGCTCCTCGCCGCGTCGGCCGAGCGGGTCAAGGCCGGCGGCAACCCCTGGTTCCAGTCGCACATGTGGGACGGCTCGGCCGTGCCGCTCGACGAGAACCTCGAGATCGCCCGTGAGCTGCTGGCGCTCGCCAAGGCCGCCAATGTCGTCCTCGAGATCGAGGTCGGCGTCGTCGGCGGCGAGGAGGACGGCGTCGTCGGGGCCATGGACGAGAAGCTCTACTCCACCCCCGAGGACGCCATCGCGACGATCAAGGCCCTCGGCGCCGGGGAGAACGGCCGGTACCTGACGGCCCTCACCTTCGGCAACGTCCACGGCGTCTACAAGCCGGGCAACGTCAAGCTCCGCCCAGAGATCCTCCTCCAGGCGCAGCAGGCCGCCGCCAAGCAGCTCGGCCTCGCCGACGACGCCCACCCGTTCGACCTCGTCTTCCACGGCGGCTCGGGCTCGCTGCCCGAGGAGATCTCGGCAGCCGTCGACTACGGCGTCGTCAAGATGAATGTCGACACCGACACGCAGTACGCCTTCACCCGTCCCGTCGCGAACTGGATGCTCTCCAACTACGCCGGCGTCCTCAAGGTCGACGGCGATGTGGGCAACAAGAAGCAGTACGACCCCCGCGCGTGGGGCAAGGAGGCCGAGGCCGGCATGGCCGCCCGCGTCGTCGAGGCGTGTGAGGCGCTCCGCTCGGCGGGCCAGCACGCATGACAGACACACCATTCCGTATGCCGCTGAGCTGGGTGATCTCGTGAGCGCGGACAACCTGTTGGGAGTTCCAGAGACCCGCCTGCCCGAGGATCCGGCGACCGCGCGGTTGGCGGCGGGGGAGGACCCCGTCGCCGTTGCGGCGGCCCTCCCGACGTCGTCGGCCGCGTGGGCGACCCTCGCCGAGCGGGCGCTCGCTACCGGCGGCCGTGACGTCGAGGCCTACGCCTACGCGCGGACCGGGTACCACCGGGCGCTCGACCAGCTGCGCAAGTCGGGCTGGCGGGGGCAGGGGCCGGTCCCGTGGTCGCACGAGCCGAACCGGGGCTTCCTCCGCTCGCTCGCCGCGCTGTCTCGGGCTGCCCGCGCGATCGGCGAGACCGACGAGGAGAGGCGCTGCGTCCAGTTCCTCCGGGACTCGTCGGTCGAAGGAGCCCGCGAGCTCGGCTTCTGAGCCGCGCTCGGGCCTCGCGGCTTGTTGGTTTGGGCGATCCTCGCCCGTTTGGCTGATCTTTCGGCCAAACGAGGCCGGATCGCCCAAACCCGCTGTCCTCACGTCGGCGTAGGGTCGGGGGACCGCCGCCCAGAGAGGACGTGACTGTGCCCAAGCCGCCGCTGCCCGCACCTGTCGAGGAGCTGCTCGCCCAGCCGAACCACGCGACGATCAGCTCGCTGCGGCGGGACGGGCACCCGGTCTCGGTGCCGACCTGGTACCTCTACGAGAACGGCCGGATCCTCGTCAACATGGACGGCGGCCGCAAGCGCATCGAGTACCTGCGCAACGACCCGCGGGTCAGCCTCAGCGCGATGGACCCGCAGGACTGGATCACGCATGTCAGCGTCCAGGGCCGCGTCGTCGAGTGGGTCGATGACCACGACCTCGCCGACATCGACCGGATCGCCCGGCACTACACGGGCCAGCCGTACGGGGTCCGCAGCCGCCAGCGCGTCAGTGCCTGGATCGAGATCGACCGGTGGCACGCCTGGGGCCGGCTGAAGAATCTGGGCTGACCACCTCCTGGCTGGGCTCGAATGTTGCCATGCCGTCCGTTCCACAAAAACGGGTGCCCGTTTACCTTTACCTATGACTGAGTCTGTGGTTTCCTTGAGTCAAGGGCCGGCGAGAACAGCCATCGCCGCACGAGGGACGAGGGAGTCCGATGTACGCAGCAGAGCGGCAGCAGCGCATCATCGCCGAGGCGCGCCGCGCCGGCCGGGTGGAAGTCACCGCTCTCGCCGACGATCTCGGCGTGGCGACGGAGACCATTCGCCGCGACTTGACCGCCTTGGAGCGGCGGGGTTCGCTGCGGCGGGTCCACGGAGGTGCGATCCCCGTCGAGCGGCTCGAGGTCGAGCCGTCGCTCGCCAGCCGTTCCGGTCGCCTCACGGAGGTCAAGCGACGCATCGCCGCTCGCGCACTCGACCAGCTGCCATCCGGCGGCAGCATCATCCTCGACTCTGGCACGACGACCCGAGCGGTGGCCGAGCTGCTCCCGCCGGACCTCGACGTCACCGTCCTGACGAACAGCCTCTCGGCCGCGTCCGTGCTCGCGACCCACCCAGGCGTGTCGCTGTACCTGCTCGGGGGGCGAGTGCGAGGCCAGACCGGAGCGGCCGTCGGGGACTGGACGGTCCGAGCCCTCAACGATGTCGTCGTCGACGTCGCGTTCATCGGGACCAACGGGTTCTCGGTCGCCCGTGGCCTGACGACCCCCGACCAGTCCGAGGCCCTCGTCAAGCGCGCCATGGTGGCATCGGCCCGCACCGCGATCGTCCTCTCCGACTCGAGCAAGGCGGGTGACGACCACCTCCATCGGTTCGCCGAGCTCGGCGACATCGACGTCCTCGTCACCGACACGGACCTCGACGACGACGTGGCCGCGGAGATCCGCGCCGCAGGCCCCGACGTGGTGACGGCATGATCACCACGCTGACGCCCAACCCGAGCATCGACCGGGCGGTCTTCGTCGATGCCCTCAGCCGCGGCGAGGTGCACCGTGCCGCGGGAAGCCGCGTCGACCCGGGCGGCAAGGGCGTCAACGTGTCGCGGGCCCTCGCCGCCCAGGGAGCAGCCACCACTGCGGTCCTGCCCGTCGGCGGACCGGAGGGACACCTGCTCGAGGAGCTGCTCGACGACGCCGGTGTCGACCACGTCGGCGTCCCCGTCGCGGGCGCGGTCCGGATGAACATCAGCGTCCTCGAGCCCGACGGGACCACGACGAAGCTCAACGAGCCCGGGCCGGATCTCACCGCAGCCGAGGTCGACGCCCTGGTGGCGGCGACGCTCGAGCGCTCGACCGACGCCGACTGGGTCGTCGGCTGCGGCAGCCTGTCCCCGGGCGCCCCCGCGGACCTCTATGCCGCCCTCGTGAACCGGGTCCGGGCGCGCGGCGGGCGCGTCGCGATCGACTCGTCCGGCGCTCCCATGGCCGCTGCGGTCGCGGCACGGCCGCACCTGGTCAAGCCGAACCACGAGGAGCTCGCCGAGCTCGTCGGGCACTCACTCCCGACCCTTGACGACGTCCACCGCGCTGCCAAGGACCTCATCTCGGCCGGCATCGAGGTCGTCGCGGTCAGCCTCGGTGCTGACGGCGCGCTCCTCGTCACCGACGCCGAGGTCATCCATGCTCGGGCCACGATCCCGGCCCCCCTGTCCACCGTGGGCGCCGGCGACTGCATGCTCGCCGGCCTGCTCCACGGCCTGTCGAGCGGCTGCACCGCCGGAGAGGCCCTGTCGATGGGAGTCCTCTGGGGCGCAGCGGCCGTCACCCTCCCCGGGAGCCGCGTGCCGTCCCCCGCGGACCTCCTGGGCATCCCCGTGGAGCTCAGCCACACCCCCGACCTGACCCGATCCCTGGCTCACTGAAGTGCCGAAAGGAACCACCATGTCCCTCATCACCGCAGAGCAGGTCGTCCTCGACCTCACCGGTGCCGACCGCCACGCGGCGACCAGGACTCTCGCAGAGCGTCTCGTCGCCACGGGGCGCTGCACCGACCTCGACACCTTCCTTGCCGACGTGCGCAAGCGCGAGGAGACGATGGCGACCGGCCTGCCCGGTGGCATCGGCATCCCCCATGCCCGCAGCGCCGCGATCACAGAGCCGTCGCTCGTGTTCGGCCGCGCCACTGATGGGATCGACTGGGGCGCCAAGGACGGCCCGGCCACCCTCGTCTTCCTCATCGCCGCGCCGGAGGGTGGCGGCGAGGCCCACATGCAGATGCTGCCGAAGCTCGCCCGAGCCCTGATGAAGAAGGACTTCAAGGCTGCGCTCGCCGCAGCCACGTCCGCGGAAGAGGTCGTGCGCATCGTGAGCGACGAGGTCCAGCTCGACGCGCCGCCCGCGACGCAGCCACAGCCAAAGGAGGCGTATGCCGCTGAGCCGGCTGAGCGGCATACGGCATCTTCTGCGCCTCCCGTCGTCTCAACCGCCACCGCCACGGCCACCCGGCGCGGCCTGCGTCTCATTGGTGTCACGTCGTGCCCGACGGGAATCGCCCACACCTACATGGCCGCAGAGGGTCTCGAGAACGCCGCCAAGGCGGCCGGGCACACCATCATCGTGGAGACCCAGGGCTCGGCCGGCTCGAAGCCGATCCCCGCCGCGGACATCGCTGCGGCCGACGCCGTGATCTTCGCCCATGACCTGCCCGTCAAGGACATCGGCCGCTTCGCCGGCAAGCCCACGGTCGACGTCGGTGTGAAGAAGGGCATCTCCGACGGCCCCGCGCTGGTCGCGCGGGCCGAGCAGCTCGTGGCCGACTGGGAGGCCGACCCGACCAAGGCGCAGGCGGCTGCTGCAGCCGCCGCCGGCCCGTCGGGTGGACTCGTCTCGAAGGTCGAGGAGGGCGCGAGCACCGCAACCAAGGTGCGCCAGTGGCTCATGACGGGCGTGTCCTACATGATCCCCTTCGTCGCGGCGGGCGGCATCCTCATCGCCCTGTCGTTCATGCTCGCCCAGGTCGCGCTCGGGGAGCAGGGCGCGATCGAGATCGTCAAGTACGGCCTCACGGCCGAGGGCCAGTACAACATCGCGCAGAACTTCAACCCGCTCAGTCTCACGTCCTGGGCCGCGCTCCTCTTCGTCATCGGGGGCGCCTCGTTCGGTTTCCTCGTGCCGATCCTGTCCGGGTTCATCGCCTTCGCGATCGCCGATCGTCCGGGTCTCGTCCCAGGCATCGTCGGCGGTTCGGTGGCGGCCACCATGGGCGCCGGCTTCCTCGGTGGTCTCGTGACGGGCCTCGTCGGCGGCCTCGTCGCCCGGTGGGTGTCCGGCTGGAAGGTCGCAAAGGGGGTGCGCGGCGTCATGCCCGTCGTCGTCATCCCGCTCGTCTCCTCGTTCATCACGGTCGGGTTGTTCATCACCGTCCTCGGTCGACCGATCAAGGCGCTCACGGACGGGCTCAACAGCTGGCTCACCGGAATGTCGGGGGCGAGCGCGATCATCCTCGGCATCATCCTCGGCGCGATGATGGGCTTCGACCTCGGCGGCCCGGTGAACAAGGTCGCCTACGCCTTCGCCACGGGTGGTCTGGCCGCTGCCGGGACGGTGACCGACGCGCCGCAGCTGAAGATCATGGCCGCCGTCATGGCCGCCGGCATGGTGGCCCCGCTCGCGATGGCCCTCGCGACCACCGTCCGCCCGAATCTCTTCTCCGAGCCGGAGCGCGAGAACGGCAAGGCGGCCTGGCTCCTTGGCTTCTCGTTCATCTCCGAAGGGGCGATCCCCTTCGCCGCTGCCGACCCGGTGCGCATCATCGCCAGCTCGGTCGTGGGCTCCGCCGTGACCGGCGCCCTCGTCATGTCGTTCGGCGCGACGCTGCGTGCGCCGCACGGTGGGATCTGGGTGGTCCCCCTCATCGGCAACTTCCTGCTCTTCGTCGTCGCGCTGGCCGCAGGTGTCCTCGTCATGACTGCGATCGTCGTCGCCCTCAAGTCCCGCGACCGCCACCTCGCAGAAGTCGACGCCAGCGCCACAGTCTGACCCACTTCCGACCCCTGCAACCCGAACACAAAGGAGCACTCCCATGGCAACGCGCACCGTCACCATCGCCTCGTCGGTCGGGCTGCACGCCCGCCCCGCGGCCCTCTTCGTCGAGGCAGCAGGCAACACCGGCCTCGACGTCGAGATCGCCCGCCCCGGAGAGGACCCGGTCGACGCCACGAGCATCCTCGGCGTCATGGCCCTCGGTGCCACGTTCGGCGAGGAGGTCGTCCTCACCGCCGACGGCGACGGCGCCGATGCAGCCCTCGACTCCCTGGTCGCGCTGCTGTCGCGCGACCTCGACGCGGAGTAACCGACATGTCTGCGTCCGAGACCAGGCACGGTATCGGTGTCAGTCCGGGAACGGCGCACGGACCGGTGGTGCAGGTCGCGCCACCAGTCCGTCCGCCCGCCGACGAGCCTGCACCCGTCGACGCGGAGGCCGCCCTGGCCGACGTCAAGGCGGCGTTCGAGACGGTCGCCCAGTCGCTCGAGGCCCGCGCCGCCACGGCTGAGGACACGGGCCAGCAGATCCTCAAGGCGACGGCGCTCATCGCACGTGACAAGGGGCTGGCCAAGGCCGCGGGCAAGCTGATCCACGCAGGTCGTGGTCCGGCTCACGCCATCGCCGGAGCCGTCGAGGAGTATGCCGCACAGTTCGAGGCGCTCGGCGGCCTCTTCGCCGAGCGCGTGACCGACCTGCGCGACGTCGGGTCCCGGGCCGTTGCAGCGGTCCTCGGGGTTCCGGCGCCGGGCGTCCCGCAGATCACGGTGCCGAGCGTCGTCGTCGCCGAGGACCTCGCTCCAGCCGAGACGGCAACGCTCGACCGGGCGCTCGTCGTCGGCCTCATCACCGAGGCCGGGGGGCGGACGAGCCACACGGCGATCCTTGCCGCGCAGATGGGGATCCCGGCCGTGGTGCAGGTGCCGGGCGCGACGGAGATCCCGGCCGGCGTCCACGTCGCGCTCGATGGCGACGCGGGCGAGGTGACGATCAACCCGGACCCCGCGCTCGTCGAAGCCCAGCGGGTCAGGGGCGAGCGACGCAAGGAGGCGCTGGCGACGCACTCCGGTCCGGGGGTGACGCGCGACGGCAAGCAGGTCTCCCTGCTCGCCAACATCGGCGGGGTGGAGGACGCCGTTGCGGCCGGCGCCCTCGACCTCGAAGGGGTCGGCCTGTTCCGGACCGAGTTCGTCTTCCTCTCTGCGTCGAAGGCGCCCACGGTCAGCGAGCAGGCGGACATCTACCGACGGGTCTTCGCGCCGTTCGGAGACCGCCGGGTCGTCGTGCGAACGCTCGACGCCGGCGCGGACAAGCCCTTGGCCTTCGCCGATCTCGGGCCGGAGGAGAACCCCGCGCTCGGCCGCCGCGGGCTGCGTCTGACGGCCGAGCGTCCCGAGCTGCTCGACGCGCAGCTCGAGGCCCTGGCCATCGCGGCACGAGAGACCGGCGCCGACGTGCGGGTCATGGCACCGATGGTGTCCACCGCCGGGGAGGCCGCCTGGTTCGCCCGCCGCGTCCGCGACAACGGCCTGCCCATGGCGGGCGTCATGATCGAGGTGCCCGGAGCCGCGCTCCGTGCGCGCGACGTGCTCGCGGAGGTGGATTTCGGCAGCCTCGGCACGAACGACCTCGCGCAGTACACGATGGCGGCGGACCGGATGCAGGGGGCCCTGTCCGAGCTGCTCGACCCATGGCAGCCGGCCGTCCTCGACGTCATCGCCGCAGCCTGCGAGGGTGCCGACCGCGCCGGTCGCCCGATCGGGGCGTGCGGGGAGTCGGCGGGTGACCCGCTGCTCGCCCTGGTCCTGGTGGGGCTGGGTGTCTCAAGCCTCTCGATGGCCCCTGGCAAGGTCCCCGTCGTGCGGCTCGCCCTCTCCGTGCACTCGGTGGCCGACTGCCGGAAGCTGGCCTCGGGAGCCCGGGAGGCCCGAACCGCCCAAGAGGCGCTCGAGCACGTCCGTCAGCACGCGGGCAGCGAGCTCACGGACCTGCTCTGACTCGGTAAGGCACGCCGTTGGCCGTTGGCCGTTGGCCGTTGCCCGGCGTCGGACCGGGACTAGCCTCATGGCATGACGCCCAAGGATGCGGCTGCACCCGAGGAAGTGTCCGAGGCCACTGGGTTCCGGACGACGAAGATCCCCAACCGGGTCTACGAGGCCGAGCTCTACCGGCTCCACGGTGAGCTGGGCAAGCTGCAGACGTGGATCAAGGAGACTGGAGCCCGCGTCGTCGTGGTGTTCGAGGGCCGCGACGCCGCCGGGAAGGGCGGCACGGTCAAACGGATCACCGAGTACCTGTCGCCCCGCGCCGCACGAATCGCGGCCCTGCCCGCGCCCACCGAGCGGGAGAAGACCCAGTGGTACTTCCAGCGGTACATCGAGCATCTGCCGGCGGCCGGCGAGATGGTTCTGTTCGACCGCTCCTGGTACAACCGCGCCGGAGTCGAGAAGGTCATGGGCTTCTGCACCCCGGAGCAGCACCAGCGCTTCCTCCGCCAGTGCCCGATCTTCGAGCACATGCTCGTCGACGAAGGCATCCACCTGCGCAAGTACTGGTTCTCGGTGTCGGACGAGGTCCAGCTCGACCGGTTCCGGAAGCGCCTCCACGACCCGCTCCGGCAGTGGAAGCTCTCACCCATCGACCTCGAGTCGATCACCCGTTGGGAGGACTTCTCCCGCGCCAAGGACGAGATGATGGTGCACACCGACACACCCCTGGCGCCGTGGCACCACGTGGCCTCCGACTCGAAGAAGCAGGCCAGGCTCAACATGATCCATCACCTGCTCTCGTCCCTCCCGTACGACAGCGATCAGGTCGAGCGTCCCAAGGTCGAGCTGCCCAAGCGACCGCCGAGCACGGGCTACCAGCGCCCGCCCATCGCGGTCTCGAAGTACGTCCCCGACTGGGCGTCCACACTGGTGGCTGGCCACTCCGACGAATAGGCCCGGGAGGCGGTCTTACGGCTTGATCTGCGTCAAGGCGCGCGCGGTCCTTTCGCGATGAACTGAGGGTGTCCGGGAATCCACCGGACAACCCTCACCACTCGCCACGAAGGAGCACGCCATGCGTACCGCCCGCCTCACCACCGAGCCGTTCACCTGCCCCAGCTGCGTCAAGAAGATCGAGGGCGCCCTCGAGCGCACGCCAGGCGTCGAGGACGCGTCGGTCCTGTTCAACTCCAACAAGGTCAAGGTGACCTTCGACGAGGGCACCGTCTCGGCCAACGAGCTCGCCGAGGTCGTGACGGGTCTCGGCTACCCAGTCCTGGCCACCAAGGTGGCCTGACATGGTCCTCACCATCACCCAGCGGACGAGGAGCCGCATCGCGCTCGTCTCGGGCGTGCTCCTCGTTCTGGCGTTGGGGGCAGCGCAGTTCGCCGCCCCGGTCGGGACGGTCTGGCGAGACGTGGCCCTCGTCGCGGCCAGCGTCCTGGCCGGCTTCCCCATCGCGGTCCGTGCTTGGGGCGCCTTGCGTGCCAAGGCCTTCAGCATCGACCTGCTCGTCACGATCGCGGTCATCGGGGCGCTCATCATCGGTGAGTACGTCGAGTCCGCCGTCGTCTCGTTCCTCTTCCTCTTCGGCGCCTGGCTCGAGGCGCGCAGCCTCGAACGGACCCGTGCGTCCCTGCGCGAGCTCGTCGACCTCGCTCCGACGCGCGCCACCGTCGTCCGCGACGGCGAGCGGGTCACGGTCGACGCCGACGACGTCGAGGTCGGCGAGACGGTCATCGTCACGAGCGGCGAGCGGATCGCCGTCGACGGCATCGTCGCGTCCGGCACCGCGTCGGTCACCGAGGCGTCCATCACCGGCGAGTCCGTGCCCGTGCGCAAGGAGCCCGGGGACCGCGTCTTCGCCGGCACCGTCGCCGAGGCCGGCTACCTCGAGATCGAGGCCGACCACGTCGGCGACGAGACGACCTTCGCCCGGATCATCGAGCTGGTCGAGGAGGCCCAGGAGTCGCGGACCCGGCGTCAGCGCTTCCTCGAGCGCTTCGCCCAGTTCTACACGCCCGCCATCATCGTCGTCGCGGTCATCGTCCTCGCCTGGACCAGGGACCTCGCCTTCGCGCTGACCTTCCTCGTCATCGCCTGCCCCGGTGCCCTCGTCATCTCCGTCCCGGTTGCGGCGGTCGCTGGCCTGGGCAACATCGCCAGGCACGGTGTCCTCGTCAAGGACGGCGAGGCACTCGAGGACCTCGCTTCGGTCGACACCCTCGTGCTCGACAAGACCGGCACGCTGACGGTGGGCCGGCCGGTCGTCACCTCCGTCCACACCATCGGTGACCTCCCGGAGCAGGTGCTGCTCGGCCTCACGGCCTCGCTGGAGTCGACGTCGGAGCACCACCTCGGCAGGGCCATCGTCGCCGAGGCCAAATCACGCCGTATGCCGCTGAGCTCGGACCTCTCGGACGTCGAGGTGGTCCCGGGGCTGGGTCTTCAGGCCCGCGTCGACGGCCACGTCGTCATGGCGGGACGTGCCGGGCTGCTCGCCGAGCGCGGAGTCGCCATCAGAGCGCACGCGCTGGAGAAGGCGACGCGGCTCGAGCAGCAGGGCGCCACGGTCGTCCACGTCGCCGTGGACGGACGGCATGCCGGTCTCATCGGCGTCGCCGACGAGGTGCGCGAGGAGGCAGCGAGCGCGATCGCCCATCTGCGGGAGGGCGGCATACGGCACATCGCGATGCTCACCGGTGACAACGAGCACACGGCCCGTCTGGTGGCCGGACGGCTCGGCATCGACGAGGTGCACGCTGGACTCCTCCCCGCCGACAAGGCAGGCATCGTCGGTGACCTCAAGGCCCAGGGCCGACGCGTGGTCATGGTCGGTGACGGAGTCAACGACGCACCCGCCCTCGCGACGGCAGACGTCGGGGTGGCCATGGGTGGCGCTGGGACCGACGTGTCCATGGAGACCGCCGACGTGGTCATCATGACCGACCGGCTCGACCAGCTCGCCCACGCCCGGCGGGTGGCCGGCGCCACGGTGCGGGTCATGAAGCAGAACACCGCCCTCGCCCTGGGCACGGTGTTCCTGCTCGTCGCCGCGGTGCTGCTCCAGCTCATCCAGCTGGCCGGTGGCATGCTGGTCCACGAGATCAGCGTCCTGCTCGTCATCCTCAACGCCCTACGGCTGGTCCGGCTCGACGGGCCGCGATCGAGGGGCGAGGCTGACGCGAGGACTGAAGAGGCTGACGTGCCAGTCGCGGAAGACGTCGACGCGCCGACCGCCCGCACCGAGGAGAAGGAGCCCGCACTGTGAGTCATCAGCCTGGAACGTCGTGCGTGGCGATCGTGCCGCTCTTCAAGGGCCTGTCGCCCGAGGAGCAGGACGAGGTCGCCACGCACGCCAGGCCGATCCGTCGCAAGAGGGGCGAGACGATCCACCGTCCCGGCGATGACGTCTCGCACCTGCTCGTCGTCCACAAGGGCAGCGTCAAGATCAGCCACCTTGCCCCGAACGGCCATGAGCAGCTCCTCCGCGTCCTTGAGCCGGGTGACTTCATCGGCGAGACGGCGTTCGTGACCGGCTCCCGGCCGGAAGACTGGGCCACGGCGCTGGCCGACGTCGAGCTCTGCAGCTTCGACCACTCCGACCTCGGCGCCCTCGTGGCGCAGTACCCCGACATCGCGGTGCGGATGTTGCACGCGGTGACGAGCCGGCTCGACGCTGCCGAGCGGCTCATCGCGGACCTCACGTCGGCTGACGTCGAATCCCGCCTCGCGGGCTATCTCATGGGCCTGCCCGCGAAGCACCAGGACGGGCGGCTCGTCGTCCGCCTTCCGTTGGCCAAGAAGGACATCGCCTCCCTGCTCGGCACGACGCCGGAGACGCTGAGCCGCAAGCTGGCCGCCTTCACGGACGCCGGCCTCATCACCGTCCGGGGCCGCGACGTCGTCATCACCGACCCGGCAGGGCTGGAGTCGGCCGCGGAGGAGACGGTTTCCTGACCGCCGGCGGCCCCGAGGACCAGCCGGGGACCAACGGGGGTCTGCTGCAGCGGCCAGCTTCGACGCCAGGTTTTGGTCAGGCCACGAACGCCTTCGTGTGCACGATGCAGGTCGACGGTGACGACGCCACCGAGCGGCGGATCCTCGATGCGGGCGGAAAGGCGGCCCTGCCCAAGACCGCGCTCACGGGGATGGCCTGGCACGGCTACTACCTCGACCGGGAGGGCAACACCGTCGGCATCCACCAGCCCGACACCGAGGCGAAGCAACAATCGGTCAGGCGGGCGCTGGTCCGTCGACGTTGATCGTCGGGGTGCCGTGGCCGCAGCGGACGATGACGGCGTGCGAGATGTCGTCGCCCGGGTTTGACTCGCGATGGATCGCGCCTGCGGGCACGCGGACGAAGTCGCCGGGTCCCGCCTCGATCACTGCCTGCCCACCGGGGCCCGACTCGAGCCGCATCCGGCCCGAGACGACGTAGATCGTCGTGTCGTGGTCGCCGTGGTGATGCCAGCCGCTGGTGGCGCCTGCCTGGGTGTCGACGGTGCCGGACCACATGCCCTCGGTGTGGAGCGCCACCTGACGGGTCATGCCCGACGTCGGGTCGCCCCGGCGGAGCTCGTCGGCGCCGACGCGATCGCAAGGGACGGCTGGGTCGTGCTCTGTCATGAGACCACCTCCGATCGTTCCCCAGCGTACGCACGTCACTGGTACCGGAAGTGCAGGGGAAACCCTGACCAGGACCGGGGGTGACCCCAATGTCGCGCGACTGCGATCAGGCGAAGGGTGGAGGTGTGGCCACAGGAACCAACCCAGTACCGGGCATGTATCAGGCGGTCGCACCAGCACCTCCTGCATATCCGAAGCCGATCTCGAAAGCGCGCCCCTCATGACCACCCAGACCCTGATGCCCGACGTGCGTCCCGACCTGCGCCGTGACGTGCAGCAGCCGCAGCGCGCCGCGACGTCACGGTCGGCCTTACCGGTCCGCCGAGCGCTGCAGGCCGGTGTCTCCCTGGCGGTCCTCGTGGCGCTGCTCGTCCTCGTCCTTCCCTCGGTCACCGGCGCCTCCTGGGAGTCGGCGACCAAGGCCCTTGCCTCCGTCTCGCTCTTCCAGCTCGCTGGTCTCACCGTTCTGTGGCTGATCGGGCTCTGGGCCTACTCCTTCGTCCTCGCGGCATCGCTGCCCGGTCTGAGCAAGGGCCAGGGCTTCGTGCTGAACCTCGTCGGCAGCGGCGCGTCGAACCTCGTGCCCTTCGGCGGCGCCGTCGGGGTCGGCGTCACCTGGAGCATGGCCAGGCAGTACGGCTTCACCCACCGCGCCATCGGCCTCTACACGGCCGTCACCGGGATCTGGAACCTCCTGGCCCGCCTCGCCCTCCCGCTCGCCGGGCTGGTGGCGCTGCTCGTCGTGGGGGCCCGCGTCAGCGGCCCCATGCTCATGGCCGCCGGCGCCGGCGCAGCTGTCTGCGCCCTCGTCGTCGCCCTCGTCGTCGCCGCGCTCGCGAGCGACCGCTTCGCCACCCGCCTCATCGCCGTCGTCGTCCGGGCCGCTGGCTCGCTCGCCCGGCTCGCCGGCCGGCCCGAGCCCGAGGGCCTGGCGACCTCGCTGGCGAGCCAGCGGATCAGTGCCGTCGAGCTGCTCAAGCGTGGCCGTGGCGGACTCGTCGTCGGCATGCTCGCCTACCTCGTTCTCCAGGGCGTCCTCATGTGGGCCTGCCTCGCGGCCGTCGGAAGCGATCTCGGCTGGGCCGAGGTGACCGCCGCCTACGCTGCCGGCCGGATGCTGACGACCGTGGTCCTCACCCCGGGCGGCACCGGCTTCGCCGAGACCGGTACCGCTGCCGTGCTCATCGCCCTCGGCGGCGACCCGGTGGTCTCGGTCGCAGGCGTGCTGCTCTTCAGCTTCTTCACCTTTGTGTGCGAGATCCCCGGAGGGGCCCTGGCCTACCTGTGGCATCTCGGTGCCCGTGGCTGGCGGCGGCACCCCCAGTCCGGCCGGACGGTCAGCGAGTACGCGGCTGGTTGAACCGGAGCATGTTGCCGGCTGGGTCCCGGAAGGCGCAGTCACGGACCCCGTAGGGCTGGTCGATCGGCTCCTGGAGGACCTCGCCACCAGCCGCCCGGATGCGCTCGAAGGTCGCGTCGACGTCGTCGGTGGAGAAGATGACGGCGCGCAGCAGGCCCTTGGCCAGCAGCTCGGCCATGGCCTCCCGATCCTTCGCAGAGGCGTTGGGGTCGGCGAGCGGCGGCTCGAGCACGATGGAGACGTCGGGCTGGGGCGGCGCGCCGACGGTCACCCAGCGCATTCCCTCGAAGGAGACGTCGTTGCGGACCTCGAGGCCGAGCACGTCGCGGTAGAAGGCGAGGGCCTTGTCGTGGTCGTCGACGGCGATGAAGCAGGTCGAAAGCGTGATGTTCATGCGCTTCAACCTACGGTCGGGCAGCGGGTTTCGCTTCTCCGTTCCTGACCGGTCTGGTGTGGATCTTGGCGATGCACGGCGGGATGGCGGCACTCGCCTCGTGGTCGCGCGCGCGGTAGGCGCTCGGGCTCTCGCCGACGAGCTCGGTGAACCGGGAGCTGAACGAGCCCAAGGAGGTACAGCCGACGGCGAAGCACACGTCCGTCACGGACAGGTCACCGCGGCGCAGCAGCGCCTTGGCCCGCTCGATCCGGCGCGTCATGAGATAGCTGTACGGGGTCTCCCCGAAGGCGGCGCGGAAGCTGCGCGAGAAGTGGCCGGGTGACATCAGGGCGACTCGCGCGAGGGCCGCCACGTCAAGGGGACTGGCGTAGTCGCGGTCCATCGCGTCACGCGCGCGGCGCAGCCGGACCAGATCGTCCAAGGTCACCCGACCACCATGCCACAGCCGGGTGGGCTAGGAAGTCCTGATTCCCTTGCGGCCCTTGGCGAAGTACGTCAGGGGTCCGATGAAGTTCACCGCGATGATCGCGGCCCACTTCGCCTTGCTGCCGCTGATCTCACGCGCATCCCGGGTCGCGAGGTCGGCCCATGCAGTCGCGGCCAGCGCGAGCTGGACCGATCCGGCCACGAGGATCACCGCCTGCTGTGCAGTCGTCAGGTCCGACCACTTCTTCTTCGCCATCCACACTCCTCCCAGAGTCCGTCCACCCATGCTCTATCACGCAATTGGTGCCGTCGGGAGCCCTTCATCAGGAGGCGCGGTCGCGGAGCACCCGGACCACGGCTGGCGTGAACCCGGTGATCAGCAGCACCGAGTGGACCGCCGCTCCGATGAGGTTGTCGGTGCCGAGAATGACGGCCGCGATCGTCGCGGCTCCGATGACCACGACCGACCAGCTGTGAAGGAGCCGTGCCCGCCGGAGGGCGACCGCGGCAATCGGAGCCGCGAGCAGGGCGCCGAGCAGGTAGGGCGCGAAGACCAGCACGAAGAACCAGGACGACTCGAGGGCCTCGATGACGGCGAGCGCTGCGGATGCCTCGGCCGACGCCGCCAACGCGTCATTCAGCACGCCCCATGACACCAGGTGAACCACCTGCCCGATCGCGTACAGAGTGCCGACGACGGCGGCCGTCCAGGCCCAACGCGGAGACCGGTCGACCGTCAGGCGCCAGACCGCGGGCACCCAGGCCAGCGTGAGCAGGGTCATGGCGAACATCAGCACGCCGTAGGTGTTCCACAGTCCGCCGTTCGCCGTGATGGAAGCAAAGAAGGCTGCGGGGTCCGAGCTCGGGCTGGCGCCGTCGAGCGCCAGGGTCTCCAGTGTCCCGGCGGCCCAGCCGGAGACGGGCGCGAGCAGGAGGGCGACGGCCCCGGC
This sequence comes from uncultured Actinomycetota bacterium, assembly GCA_963754395.1. Classification (GTDB taxonomy): domain Bacteria; phylum Actinomycetota; class Actinomycetes; order Actinomycetales; family Dermatophilaceae; genus Intrasporangium. Next base: position 131,451 of record CAVWGJ010000031.1, read on the forward strand.
GGCCACCGCGAACGACGGGCGGCGCCGGCGGCCCTCGACGTCGGGGACGGTGGTGGTCTCGATCAGCGCGGACATGGGTGTGATTCCTTTCGGTCGGTGCCGACGCCTCGCGCCGGTCACACCACGGTCGCGCCGGCCGACGCGGGAGCGCATCGGCCGTCGGGCGGCGTCCGGTCGCCCGAAGGCGCCTCGTGTGGTGCCGCGGGTTGCGCCGACCACCGCCCTGCGGCGGAGGCGGCACCGACTCAGGGCGGTGCCACAGCTGGTGGGCTCCGTCTACGCTCCAGGCATGGCGAGCCTCCCGAACCGCGTCTCGTGGTGGCTGACCGCCGTGAGCGCCGGGTGGGCCGGCGCACTCCTCGCGGTGGAATGGCCGGATCCAGGCCCGCTGAGCGTCGGCATGGCCGCGTGGTTCGGGGCCGCTACCTGGCTCGTCACGCGCTGGCCGTGGCTCGGTGTGGCGCTCACCGCAGGTGGGGTGCTGGCGCTCGGCCTGATGGGCTTGCCGGCCGAGAACGCCGCGCCACTTGGTCCGGTCCTGATCGCGCTCGTCACGATCGGCTGCCTGCTGTCACCGCGTGTGAGCGTGTGGGCCGTCCCCGCCCTGCTGGCCGCGACCGCGACCGCGGCCCACTGGCACCTGCCCAGCGTCATCTTCGGGCTGGTGTTGCTGGTGCTCCCCTGGTGGTTCGGGGTGCTCGTCAGGGGTCGCGACGCTCGTCGTCGGCGCGCGGCGGAGGACGCTCGGCGCCTCTCACTCGTGGATCCCTCGGCGCGCGCACGGCAAACGGCGGCGACCGAGCGCGTGGAGGTGGCGGCCGCTGCGTTCACGGTGATCGGCGACGCTGTGCGCCAGATGACCGAGTCAGCCGTCGTCGCGCGGGAGTCGCTCGAGCCGACCGCGATCGACGCCATCCACCGCAGCGGTGAGGAGGCGACCCAGCGTCTGCGCACCCTGCTCGTGCTGCTGCGCGAGGAACCACACGTTGCGGACCCGCCGTCGGACGCTGGGCCAGCCACACCTCATTCCGCACCTCCGGCCGTGGCCGCGCTGCTCGGGGGCGCGGCGCTCCTCGCGATCGCGGCAGTGACCGACCTGTTCGAACCAGACCGCGACGGTCTCTGGGTGGCCATCGCGGCAGCCGCCCTGTCGTGGTGGGCCGGACGAGCCGACACCCGACGCACGAGCCTGGCGTGGCTGATCTTCGCGGCGACGATCCTCGCCGTGATCGCGATCACCGCCCCCGACAACCTGCCGATCCAGATCGCGATGCTCGTGCTCCCGTTCGGCGCGGCGGTCGCCTGGTCGGGACAGCACGCAGCCGAGGCCGTCCATCTCCTCGAGGTAGCGCTGCGGCAGGCCCAGATCGAGGCCGCGGAGCGGATTGCCGTCTCGGGCGAGCGGCTGCACCTGTCCCGTGACCTGCACGACGCGGCCAGCCACGCGGTGGGCACGATGATGATGCAGGCCAATGCCGCCGGGGTGCTGCGCGAGCGTGATCCCGACGGTGCGAGGGCCGCCCTCGACGCCGTCCTCGACATCGGTCGGGAGGCCACCGTCGAGCTGCGCGCCATCAGCAACCTGCCGACGCGACCGGATGTGCCGCTCCGCACGCCGACGCACCCGAGCGGGCCCGACGACCCGATAGACCTCACGCACGAGGTGATCCGATTGGTCGAGGCGGCCCGACGCGCCGGATCCCGCGTGACGACGGACCTCGATCTCAGGACCGACGCAGACCCCGCAGACGCCCGGCTGCTCCTGCGGGTCGTGCGCGAGGGCCTGGCCAACGTAGAGCGCCACGCGCCCGGGAGCGAGGTGACCGTGGAGGCGCGAGTAACCGGCAACCTGGCCTTGGCGAGGGTCTCCAATGGGCCGGCCCGCCCGGATCCACGGCATCATTCGGCGGTGATGGCCAACATCGGGTCGGGTCTCGGGCTGCGCGGCCTGCGGGAGCTCGTCGATCAACGACACGGCGAGCTGAGCGCCCGCGAGACCGGCTCGGGCTTCCTGCTGTGTGCGACTCTCCCTGCGCGCCACGCGATGACGCCGGCGGTCGGTTCGTGATCCGCGTCGTGCTTGCCGACGACCAGTCGCTGCTGCGCGCCGGTCTGCGATCGGTCCTCGCCGCGGAGGACGACCTCATCGTCGTCGGGGAGGCCTCCGACGGCGCACAGGCGGCCCGCACCGCACAGACCCTCGACGCGGATGTCGTGCTGATGGACGTCCAGATGCCGGGCGTCGACGGCATCGAGGGTGTGCGTCGCATGGCGGCCGGCGGAGCTCGCGCCAAGGTCCTGATGCTGACGATGTTCGACCTCGACGAGTACGTCTACAGTGCCCTCCGCGCCGGCGCGTCGGGGTTCCTGCTCAAGTCGGCCCAACCGGAGGAGATCGTGCGGGCCGTCAGAGACGTGCACGACGGCGCGCTGCTGTTCGCGCCGACGGTCACGAAGCGACTCGTGGAGGCGTACGTCCGCACTCCGCCGGCGGCCGACGGCGTGCCCGACGCGCTCGCATCCCTGACGGAGCGCGAGCTCGATGTCGTGTCGGGCATCGCCCGCGGGTTGTCCAATGCCGAGATCGGGGCCGAGCTGCATCTCGGTGCGGCGACAATCAAGGCTCACGTCAGCAGCATCCTGGCGAAGCTCGAGCTGCGTGATCGCGTGCAGGTGGTCGTGCTCGCCTACGAATCGGGCTTCGCCACCGCGCGGTGAGGACTGTCTTGCCCTGCCCTTATCCGGTCGCGCGTCAGCGCGGTGACGTGACACGTTGGGCCGGTGAAGATCTCGAATGGATCAGCCGAGCTCGCCACCGAAGTCGTGGGGGAGGGGCCCGATGTGCTGTTGCTCCACGCCGGTGTCGCGGATCGCCGCGCCTGGCGTCCCCTGGTGGAGCGGCTCGCGCCCGCGAGCCGGTGCATCTCGTTCGACGCCCGTGGCCATGGCGGGACGACCTACCAGCCCGAGCCCTTCTCGAGGGTGGGCGACGCCCTGGCTGTGCTCGACTCCGTCGGCTCGCCCAGCGCGGTCGTCATCGGGAACTCGATGGGGGGACGGACGGCTCTCGATCTCGCTGTCGACCATCCCGAGCGGACGACGGCACTGGTCCTCGTCGCGCCCGCGATCAGTGGCGCTCCGCAGGGCGAGGACTCACCCGAGGTCCAGGCCATCGACGAACAGATGCAGGCCGCGGACGACGCCGGTGACCTCGACCTGCTCAACCGGCTCGAGGCGCGGTTCTGGCTCGACGGCATCAACGGTGGTGCCGAGGGACGCGTCGGTGGGCAGCCCCGTGAGCTGTTCCTCGACATGAACCGACGGGCCCTCGCCGCGGAGCCGACGGGCGACGAGGACCGCACAACGAACGCCTGGGAGCGCCTGGAGCAGGTCGCCGTCCCGACCCTCGTCGTCGTGGGTGACCTCGACTACGACGTGTCCACGGCCAACGCCCTGACGGCGGCCCAGCGCATCCCCGGTGCCCAGGTCCTGCGGCTGCCGGATGCCGCCCACCTGCCGGTTCTCGAGGGGAGCGAGGCGTGCCTGCGGGGGATCACGGAGTTCGTCGCCGCCCACCGTCCGTAGGGCCGTGCACCCGGAGTGCGCGGCTCTCGATCGTGGCCTCGAGCCACACGACCCCACCGTACTCATCGCCATCGACATGGATCGTCAGGGGAGACTCGGTCTCGACGCGGACCGATTTCGCTGTCGTGTAGTCGAGCCCGGCCACGTCCCCCGGCCAGCGCAGCAGTCCCTTGAGCGCGATGGGCACCCAGCCCACCACCATGGTCGGCGCGACGGCGGCGAGGTGGAGCAGGCCGTCATCGATTCGGGCTCCCGGGAGGACCTCGATGCCGAGCGGGATGCGACCGACGTTGCCCGCCAGCAGGCACCACAGCCGGAGGTGCTCAGGGGGTCCTCCGTCGCAGCTGACGGTCATCGGCAGGAGTGGTGCACCGAGCGTCACGAGCGCCGGGACGAAGTAGGCGACCCACTGCGTGTGCTTCTTCAGGACCGGCCTGACCAGTTCCACGGTTCGCGCGTCATGCCCGATCCCCGCCAGGACGACGAAGGCTCCCTCGCGGACCTGGCCGTCGCGTCGTCCCCACCGCGCCCGACCGAGGTCCGCATCGTGCGGCTCCCCGTCGAGTGCGACCTCGAGGGAGCGCTCGACGGACCCGAGGGGCAGGCCGAGGTTGCGGGCATAGAGGTTCGCCGTCCCGCGCGGCACGATGCCCATCGCGACGCCGGTCCCCGCGAGGGTGCTGGCCGCCTCACGGACGGTCCCGTCGCCGCCGCAGACGACGACGACGTCGCTGCCGTCGGTCACCGCGGCCGCAGCCTGACCAGCGCCGGGATCCTCGACGGTCGTCGTGCGGATGGTCGGTGCGGGCCAGCCCCGGGACGCGCAGGTGGCCTCGACTGCGGCGCCGAGTCGGTCGGCCGAGACTCGGATCGGATTGGCAACGACGGCAACGCGCACTCATCGAGTGTGCCTGACTGGCGGGGCACCAACCCGCCTGGTGCACGGGGAGCAAGCCCAGCGGCATACGGCATGGTCTTTGGGAGACAAGCGGAAGGGGCCGAGGGCACCCGTGCGGGCGACCCTCGACCCCTCCTGTTGATCGACGATCACATGGCCGGCTGCTCCGAGGCTGGTGCCCGGAAGTTGCCCTTGGCCTTCTCGCCGTTGATGAGACTCGTGCTCATGGCGTAGTTGAGCACGGCATACGCCACGGCGTCCGAGTTCTGCTCGAGCGCGAAGTCGTTGTTGTTGGCGTAGGTGTCGCAGGCCTGGTGGTAGCACGGGTCGTAGGCCATGCCTGCGGTGCCGCCCCAGATGGCAGCCTCCTCGGCCGTCTTGATGCCCTCGGCGCCGGTGAACAGGCCGCCGGACGGGATGCCGGCCGCGATGAACGGACCGTAGTCCGAGCGTCCACTGAAGTCGGTGCCCTTGAACGGGATGTCGCGGGACTGGAAGAACGCCTCGAACGTCTGCTCGATCTGCGCCGAGCCCTCCGGCCCGGGTCCGGCGCCGACCCCGTCGGAGTCGTCACCGTCGTAGATGAAGAAGACGTGGTTCGGCGAGCCGATCATGTCGAAGTTGAGATAGAGCGCGATCCTGTCCTTCTCCGCGTCGGAAAGGTTGTTGACGTAGTACGTCGACCCGACGAGGCTCGCCTCCTCGGCACCCCACCAGGCGAATCGCACGGTGTTCTGCGGCTTGACCTTCCCGAGGTTCTCGGCGATCTCGATGAGCGCGGCCGAACCACTGCCGTTGTCGTTGATGCCCGGTCCCTCGTCGACGGAGTCGAGGTGGGCGCCGGCCATGACGACGTTGTCGGCGTTCTTGCCCGGCAGCTCGGCGAGCACGTTGCTCGTCGTCGCCGTGCCGCGGAACGTCGACGTCTTGATGTGCACGACCAGTCCCGGAGTGGCGGCGAGGGCCTGGCCGACCGCCTGGCTCGTCTGCACGACCGGGATCTCCAGCGTGAAGGTGTTGCCCAGGGTGCCGCTCAGGGCACCGGCGATGTTGTTGTAGATGATGACCCCGGCGGCACCGGCGTTATAGGCATTCGTGGCCTTGATGGCGAAGGCGCAGGCTCCGCGCTCGATCAGTGCGATGTTGCCAGCGGTGAAGCCGGCGAAGTCTGCGGCCTCGCACCCGGGGGTCGTGTCCGCCGGCGCTGCTGTGAGTGCTGTCACCGCGGCCGTGACGTCACCACTGCCGGAGTACTCCATCGTGGTGGCGGCGATCGGTCCGGGGTTGGGGGCGACCTGCTCGACAACGGCAGGCGCGAGGTTGATGAAGGCCTGGTACTGGAACTCCTGCGTTGTGACGTTCCAGCCTGCTGCCTCGAGCCGGTCGACGACGTAGTCGGCTGAGGCGTCATAACCAGGGGTGCCCGACGCGCGGGTGCCGCCGTTGGCGTCCGCGATCGCCTGGAACGCCGCCTGGTGCTCGCGGACTCCATCGAGGGTCACGCACTCGAGGAGGTTGCTGATGCTGTTGTTGGTGCGGGTCTCGCAGGCCGGTGACGCGGCCGATGCGGACACCGCCGCGGCGGTGCCTCCGCCGGCGACGAGAAGCCCCGCCACGAAGGCGGCGGCCGTGCGATGCGTGCGTTGACTCATGTGGTTGCTCTCTCTCGATCGTTCCGTCGCGCGATGGCGCCGACGGCATGCGACTGGTCTGGCTTGTGGTCAGGCATGAGAGTGCTAGACGTGGGTCAATCGGCGACTCGGATCCGCGCGCTCAGAGGGTTGGCGCCGCGCTGCGCCGTCAGGAGGCTTGCTGACATCGTCGTCCGCATTCCCTTCGCCCCGGGGGGTCTGGTCGATGGGCACAACCTAGCGATGGAGCGCGCGTGTGGGAAGGGTCGGCTTGGCGGCGACTCTTGGCCGATCGCCCAACTGTCGCCCGTTTGGGCGATCTATCAGCCAAGCTGCCTTGAACCGCCCCGGTGCGCGGTTGTCCCCATCTCGTGATGCGCGGAGCACCGTGTCCACAGGGGGATCCACTGCCCGACGTCGGGTCGGCTCGGCAATGGCACTCTCCGGAAATGGATCTCGCCCTGATCGCTCGTGACTCCGTCTTTCCGTTGAGCCGTGCGCTGTCGGCGGGCATCGGCCCCGACGAACTGAGCCGTCGGCTGCGCGCCGGCGAGTGCCACCGCCTGCACCATGGTTGGTTCACGACGGCCCAGCCGAGCGACGACACCGCGCGACACCGGCTCCGCACGGTGGCCCTGCTCGAGCAGTATCGCGGCAAGGCGGTCGCCAGCCACCTCACGGCGCTCTTACGGCTGGAGCTGCCGACGTACGAGCCCGACCTGTCGGTGGTTCACCTGATGGTGACCGACCCGATGAGCCGGGGTCACCGCAAGGCCGACCTGCTGGTCCACCCGCGACCGGGAGCACCGCTGCGCAGAAGGAGGGTTGGGCGGTCGAGCCGGCCGACCCCGGAGGGCGAGCAAGCCGAGGGACTTTCCGAGATCGGGTCTGCGATGGCCGCGCTGCCGGACACCGACCGTGGAACGACCCATCCGGCCTTGGCCATCGCGCTTGCGGGCCTTGCCGACACGCGAGCGTTCCTGGTCCCAGCCGACGCGGCTCTCGGCAAGGGCCTCGTCACTCACGATGACCTGGCGCGAGCAGTCACCGTCCTCGACCGGCGGCCTGGGATCAACCGGGTGCGCGCCGCCCTGCAGCTGTGCGACTCGAGACACGAGTCACCCGGCGAGACCGTGGCTGGCTTCGTCCTTCGTTCCCTGGGATACCGGGTGGTCCCGCAGTTCGTCGTGCCCGGTACCGGTCAGTGGACGCCGGGAGGAGAGGGCTACCGCACGGACTTCGGCATCGTTGGGACCCCTGTGCTCATCGAGTTCGATGGGCGAGTCAAGTACGCGACCGGTGATGCACTCTGGGCCGAGAAGCAGCGGGAGGACCGAATCCGAGGCCTGGGGTACGAGGTCGTTCGACTGACGTGGGCCGACCTGAAGAACCCCGAGCGGGTCCGCCGCTTGGTAGACGCCGCCATCCGAAGGGCAGCGCGCCGCAGGTGACGAGGCGACCCCCGTCGGACGGTCCGAACCCTGGCCGTTTGGGCGAATCATCAGCCAAACCAACCGCCATCGCCATGACGCGCCCGTTTCGCCCGGTGAGCGTCGTCGAAGCGCCGTCCGGGAGGTGCGTCACGAACCGATAGCCTTGCCGTTGGCTCAGCAGGCAAAGGGAAGGCGGACTGATGCCGGCAATCGTGCTCGTCGGGGCGCAGTGGGGCGACGAGGGCAAGGGCAAGGCGACCGACCTGCTCGGCAGCGGCGTCGACTACGTCGTCAAGTTCAACGGCGGCAACAACGCGGGCCACACCGTGGTCATCGAGCAGGACGGCAAGCGCGAGAAGTACGCGCTCCACCTGCTGCCCTCCGGCATCCTGTCCCCGAACTGCACGCCCGTGATCGGCAACGGCGTTGTCATCGACCTCGCGGTGCTCTTCGAGGAGATCGATGGCCTCGAGGCGCGTGGAATCGACACGAGCAAGCTGCGCGTCAGCGCCAACGCACACCTCATCCCGCCCTACAACCGGACGCTCGACAAGGTCACCGAGCGCTTCCTCGGCAGCCGGCGGATCGGCACGACCGGTCGCGGCATCGGCCCGACGTACGCCGACAAGATGAGCCGCATCGGCATCCGGGTCCAGGACCTCTACGACGAGCACATCCTGCGCCAGAAGGTCGACGGCGCCCTCGCCTTCAAGAACCAAGTCCTCGTCAAGATCTACAACACGCGCGCTGCTGACGTCGACGAGGTGGTGACCGAGCTGTTGTCGTATGCCGCTCGGCTCGCTCCCATGGTCAGCGACGTCTCGCTCGAGCTGGGCCAGGCGCTCGACCGCGGCGACACCGTGCTCTTCGAGGCCGGCCAGGCGACCCTGCTCGACGTCGACCACGGCACGTACCCCTATGTCACGTCGAGCAATGCGATCTCGGCCGGGGCGTGCACGGGGTCCGGCGTGCCGCCCACGCGGATCGACTCGGTCATCGCGATCCTCAAGGCGTACACGACGCGCGTCGGGGAGGGGCCGTTCCCCACGGAGCTGCACGACGACCACGGCGAGTTCCTCCGGAAGACGGGGGCGGAGTACGGCACGACGACCGGGCGGCCGCGGCGCTGCGGCTGGCTCGACCTCGTCGTGGGGCGGTACGCGACCCGGGTCAACGGGGTCACCGACTTCGTCATCACCAAGCTCGACGTGCTCACGGGTCTGGACAAGGTGCCGGTCTGCGTGGCGTACGACATCGACGGGGTGCGGCACGACGAGATGCCCGTCAACCAGAGCGACTTCCACCACGCGAAGCCGATCTACGAGGAGCTGCCCGGGTGGTGGGAGGACATCTCCCGGTGCCGCACCTTCGAGGAGCTGCCCGAGAACGCCCGGCGCTACGTGCTGCGCGTCGAGGAGCTCATCGGTGCCCGCGTCTCGGCGATCGGCGTCGGTCCGGGCCGCGACGAGATCATCGAGCGCCACCCCCTCAACCCGCAACACACCCGCTAATCGTCAACTTGCCTCGGTCATAGCCGGGTGTGTCGCCCGCCATCCGGGTGTGTTGCTGAGCAGAACTGAATGATGCAGAAGGAAACCCCATGACAGAACAGGTTGTCGCCGAGGACTGGGTCACCCGGCTCGCGGACGAGGTGATCGCCGAGGCAGAGGCCCGCGGGATCGAGAAGATCGTGTGCGCCTCGGGCATCAGTCCCTCGGGGCCGATCCACCTCGGCAACTTCCGCGAGCTCATCACGCCGCACCTCGTGGCGGACGAGATCAAGCGGCGCGGGATCCCCTGCGAGCACATCCTGTCCTGGGATGACTTCGACCGACTCCGGCGCGTGCCAAAGGCCCTCGATGGCGTCGACGAGTCGTGGGAGGAGCACGTCGGCAAGCCGCTGTCCTCGGTCCCGGCTCCGCACGGGTCGCCCCACGCGAACTGGGCGGAGCACTTCAAGGCGCCGCTCCTCGAGGCCATGGAGGCGACGGGCATCGAGGTCCGGCAGATCAGCCAGACCCAGCAGTACCGCGCCGGGGCCTACCGCGAGCAGATTCTGACTGCGATGCGCGAGCGCGTGGCCATAGACCAGGTGCTGGCGCGGTACCGCACGCTCGAGGCTGTTGCCGAGGCGAAGCAGAAGGCGTCGGGCAAGGGCAAGCGGCAGGATCCCGCCTCGGTGCAGCAGCAGAAGCTGACCGAGGAGCAGGCCGCTGCCGCCACGGAGGCCGAGCGCGGGTCGGGTGCGGCGACCGAGGACGACGGCAGCGAGGGCACGGCCGGCTACTTCCCGTTCAAGCCGTTCTGCTCCGTCTGTGGCACGGACTTCACGACCGTCACCGCCTATGACGACGAGTCGCACGACCTGACCTACCAGTGCACGAAGTGCGGCCACACCGAGCGGGTCGACCTCGACACCTTCACCAACGGCAAGCTCGTGTGGAAGGTCGACTGGCCCATGCGATGGGGCTACGAGCACGTGCTCTTCGAGCCGTCCGGCGTCGACCACCAGAGCCCGGGCTCCAGCTTCGTCGTCGGCAAGGACCTGGCGCCGCTCTTCGGTTGGGAGCGACCGATCGGGCCGATGTACGCCTTCGTCGGCATCGCCGGGATGGCGAAGATGAGCTCGTCGAAGGGCGGCGTGCCCATCCCGAACGATGCCCTCGACGTCATGGAGCCCCAGGTCCTCCGCTGGCTCTACGCCCGGCGCCGGCCCAACCAGAGCTTCGACGTCGCCTTCGGCCCGGAGCTGCAGCGGCTCTACGACGAGTGGGACGCGCTGGCGCGCAAGGTCGCCGCCGGTCGGGAGGGTGGTGCCCAGCCAGGCGACCTTGCGGCGCACCTGCGCTCGACCTCGGTGGCCACGGCCGCGGGCGTGCATGAGCTGCCGACGACGCCGCGGCCCATGCCGTTCCGGACCATCGCGTCGGTCATCGACGTGACGCAGGGCGACGAGGCCCAGGCGGTGCGGATCCTGTCCCAGCTCGATCCCGACAACCCGGTGACCTCTATCGACGACCTGCGCCCCCGTCTCGACTGCGCCGAGCGCTGGATGCTCGGCTACGTCCCGGCCGAGGACCGCACCATCGTCCGGTCCGAGCCCGACACCAAGGTGCTGGCGGGCCTCGACGACGAGCAGCGTGAGTCGCTGCGCCTCCTCGTGGACCGCCTCGACGAGCACTGGTCGCTCGACGGCCTGACCCACCTCGTCTATGGCGTGCCCAAGGTCCAGCGGGGCCTCGACCCGTCCGCCAAGGTGAAGGACCCCGACCTGTCCCGGGCGCAGCGGGCCTTCTTCGTCCTCGTCTACCGGCTCCTCGTGTCCAAGGACACCGGCCCGCGGCTGCCGACCCTGCTGCTGGCCGTCGGCGCCGACCGTACGAAGCGCCTCCTCGGCCACTGACGATCCAGAACTCGTCGCCTGGCCACCCCCCACACGACTCGAGCGGGGGGCGACGCGAGGTGCGCACTCGACTGAGCGGGGCATGCGAACGCCCCGGACACGCCGTTGTGATCCGGGGCTTCGACTTGGTGGTGGTGGGCGGGGGGCGAGATGCAGGGGGGGTGCATCACGTCCCCCGCCCGGTGCGAGTGACGGCAAGCCGCTACTGCGCCGGACGTCGATGGGGCCTCGGGGGGAGAGACCGGCGGGGAGGGTGGGTGGTTCGCACGCCGTCGACGTCCCGACAATCATCCCGCGCGCACGAGGGCGAAGTCGATCGATCTGGCATTCCTTGAACAAGTCTTTACCTTGCCCCCAGCGGACCTCAGGACAGAACGGTCATTCGGTGCGCAGCACGGGTCAGCGCCACGTAGACCACCCGAATGCCGCCGGGGGACTCCCGAGCGATCTCCGGCGGGTCGACGACGACGACGGCGTCGTACTCGAGGCCCTTCGTCGACATCGGATCGAGGACCTCAACCCGCCCGCCAACCGAGCCGGCGAGCGGAGCCAGCTCAGCGGCATACCGCTGCGGGGTGACGACGGCGATCGCCCCGGCCACCTGTTCGGCCAGGGCGTCGAGGGCCCCCTGAACCGAGCCGAGCGCGTCCCGCCCGAGGGAACCCTCGACCACGTCGTGACCCGTCTCGCGGACCGCCACGGGGATGTCCGCGTCCGGCACCTCCCGGCGGATGACCTCGGCGGCATAGTCGAAGATCTCCCGCGCGTTGCGGTAGTTCGTGGCCATGTGGAAGGCGCGGCGCTGCTGCGTACCGAAGGCCTCCTCGCGTGCGGCCCGGGCCTCCTGCGCGTCGGTCCACGAGGCCTGCGCGGCGTCGCCGACAACCGTCCACGAGGCGTGGCGCCCCCGACGGCCGACCATCCGCCACTGCATGGGGGACAGGTCCTGGGCCTCATCGACGAGGATGTGCGCATACTCATCCGGCTTCCCGATCCGGCCGGCGAGCAGTCGCCCACGCGGGTCCTCTGCAATGACCTCCGCGCGGGTCTCGCGAGTGGCCGAGACGGGCTGGATCTCGGTGACGCCGAACTGGCTGAGGTCCTCGAGCTCCTCGATCTCGTAGAACCCGCGCTCCTCACGCGGCGCCTCCTGGACCGGTCCGACCCTGGCGGACAGGTCGTCGATGAGGGCAACGTCGGCGACCGACCAGGTCCCGACCTCGAGGGCTGTGCTGAACGAGGCGGCGAGCAGGTCCACGGCGTGGTCGTCGAGGACGCCTCGGCCATGGCGACGCACGAGGTCGGGGTCGGCGAGCCAGGTCAGCACCTCGCGTGGGTCGACCTGCGGCCACCAGGCCGCCATGAACGCCTCGACGTCGAGGTGGTCCTCCCACTTGTCGAGGAACTCGACCTTCGCCTCGCGGTCGCCGGTGATCCCGAGCGAAGACCACGCGGCCTCGCCGAGGGCGGCCTGTGCGGCCGCCGTCGCGAGGTTGCGCTGGTGCTGCCTGAGCACCTGCGACCGCACCCGGTCGAGGGTCGGGGCCTCGAGGCGGACAGCACGCCCGGCGACGAACGCCCGGAACTCGGTCGGAGCGTCCGGCACGCGCCCGCGGGCGGCCTTCCCGAGAACGGTCCGGATGCGGGTCGAGCCCTTGAGGCGGGCCACCTCGGGCGGGTCGAGACGCTCGGTGTCCACCGCATCCACCACCTCGCCGACCGCCCGCAGCGTCACGGACTCCTCGCCGAGCGAGGGCAGGACGCGCTCGATGTACGCGGTGTAGGCGCCGGACGGTCCGATGACGAGGATGCCGCCCGACTCGAAACGACGTCGCTCCGAGTAGAGCAGGTACGCGGCCCGGTGCAGGGCGACGACCGTCTTGCCCGTGCCGGGTCCACCAGTGATCTCGGTGATGCCCCGCGCGGCGGCTCGAATCGCCTCGTCCTGATGGGCCTGGATGGTCGCGACGATGTCGCGCATCCGGCCGCTCCGGGACCGGGTGAGCGCCGCCATCAGGGCGCCGTCGCCGACCACGACGATGTCGTCGGGGACCTCCGGGACCATGAGGTCGTCCTCGACGCCGATGACGGTGGACCGCTGGCTGCGCAGCACGCGGCGTCTCAGCACGCCCATCGGCTCGACGGGCGTCGCCCGATAGAACGGTGAGGCCGCCGGCGCCCGCCAGTCGATGACGAGCGGCTCGTAGTCGTCGTCGCGCACCCCGAGCCGGCCGATGTAGCGCACCTCGCGATCCTCGGGACGTGAGGTCTCCCCGTTGCCGGCCTGCCTGAGCATGCCGTGGTCGATGTCGAGCCGGCCGAAGACGAGACCCTCGTGCTCCGTTTCCAGCATGCTGCGCCGCCTGGCCGCGTGAAACATCAGCGCGTCCCGCTCGAAGAGACTGGCCCCCTCGGCATCGCCCACCTCGACCGTCCGGCCGAACTGGCCGCGGGCCATGCCTTCAGCCTGGACGACGTCCGCGCGCCGGCCCGCCTTCACGAGCTCGGCCATCACCCGGTCGACATGGGCCTGCTCGACCGCGATCTGTTCCGCCACGACGTCCGGCACGGCGGTCAGGTGGTCGGGAGGGGCAGCGGATCGAGTCTGGGAGGACGAGGAGCTCACAGCCATCCAATGGTTCGGCGGTGCACCCGTGGCGGGCGCGGGAACCATCAAGTCTAGTGTCTTGGCATGCTCGGAGGTGCCTGCATCCCACCAACCGGCGACCCGCTCGTCGGTCGCGTCGTGCGGCTCGACGTCATGCGTCCCGAGGACGTGGAGGGCCTCTTCGCGGTGTACTCGGACCCGGTCGTCTACACGCAGGGCTACGCGATGGCGCTCCCGCCCGCATCGCCGGCAGTGCTCCAGCCCCTCGTGACGACCGCGATCGACGCCAGGCAACGCGACGGCACCGGACGCACCGCCTACACCATCCGCCTCGTCGAGGACTCGCCCCTCGGGGCGGCCGGCACCATCGTCGGCACGAGCTCGCTCGGTGACGTGGACACGAAGCGGGAGCACGTCCACCTCGGCTGGACGATGTACGCCTCCCGCTGGTGGGGCTCGACGGTCAATCCGGAGTCGAAGTTCCTGCTGCTCGCACATGCCTTCGAGACGTGCGGCTTCGGACGCGTCAAGCTGCAGACCGACGTCATCAACACCCGGTCCCGCGCCGCCATCCTCAAGCTCGGGGCCAGCTTCGAGGGCATCACCCGACGTGACATCCAGCGTGCCGATGGCACCTGGCGCGACTCGGCGGTCTACTCGATCATCATCGACGAATGGCCGGCGATTCGGGCCGCTCTCCGTTTCCGCCTGTCCTGAGGGATCAGGCCGGGCCCACGTGTGAGCTCCACAGGGTCCCGGCCCGGTTGGCTGCCTCGGTGACGAGGGCCGAGAGCTCCGGCCTGTCCGGCACCCTGAACGAGACGTAGTTGCCCCGCCCGCCGGCAACCGGCCGCCCGTAGGCCTTCGCGGCGAGGTGGCCGTCGGGCAGCAGCCGCACGTTGAGGGTGGTGAGGACGAACTCCTCGCCGCGCCGCGTGTCGGTCCAGCGGAGCTCCTCCGGGATGGTGACGTTGATCGCGAGCGCGCTGACCTCGACGGATGCGTCCCCAGTCATGGAGCCATGCTGGCACTGGGCCGTCCCGACGAGCCAATAGGCTGGCCGCCGTGAAGGTTCTCGTCCTCGGTTCCGGCGCCCGTGAGCACGCACTCGTCAAGGCCATCGCAGCCGACCCCGAGGTCGATGCGGTCATCGCGGCGCCGGGCAACCCGGGCATCGACGCGACCGCGCTCTGCGTCCCCCTGGACATCCTCGACGGCGAGGCCGTCGCCTCGCTCGCCCGCGAGCACGACGTGGACCTCGTCGTCGTCGGCCCGGAGGCGCCGCTCGTGGCGGGAGTTGCTGACGTATGCCGCTCAGCCGGCTTCCCCGTCTTCGGACCTTCCGCTGGTGCTGCGTTGCTCGAGGGCAGCAAGTCGTTCGCCAAGGAGATCATGGCCGCCGCCGAGGTGCCCACGGCCCTCGCGCACATCTGCACCACGATCGAGGAGGTTGGATCCGCGCTCGACGCCTTCGGGACGCCGTACGTCGTCAAGGACGACGGCCTGGCTGCTGGCAAGGGTGTCGTCGTGACCGACTCCCGCGAGGAGGCCCTGCGGCACGGCGAGCGGTCCCTCGCCAAGGCCGGTGGGCGGGTCGTCGTCGAGGAGTACCTCGACGGGCCTGAGCTGTCGGTGTTCTGCATCTCCGATGGGACGCACGTCGTGGCGCTGGAGCCGGCCCAGGACTTCAAGCGGGTCGGTGACGGCGACGTCGGGCCCAACACCGGCGGCATGGGCGCCTACTCGCCGCTCGACTGGGCTCCACCCGGCCTGGTGGAGGACGTCGTCGCACGCGTGGCCCAGCCGACGATCGACGAGATGCATCGGCGCGGGACACCCTTCGTCGGCGTGCTCTACATCGGGCTGGCCCTGACCAAGCGGGGCCCCAAGGTGATCGAGTTCAACGTCCGCTTCGGGGACCCGGACGGGCACGCGAGCTTCGTCCGGCTCGAGTCGCCCTTCGCGCAGCTGCTCTTCGCCGCCGCCACGGGCGAGCTCGAGGGCTTCGGGCGCCTCCGCTGGGCGGACGACTACGCCGTCGTCGTCGTCATCGCCTCCGAGGGCTACCCAGCGGCGCCGCGAACCGGTGACCCGATCACCGGGCTCGACGCAGCGGGCGAGGTGCCCGGAGTCGTGGTGCTGCACGCCGGCACGAAGCGTGACGACTCCGGCGCGCTCGTCTCAGCCGGGGGGCGGGTCCTCAACGTCGTCGCGGTGGGCAGCGACCTCGGGAAGGCAAGGTCAGCGGCATACGACGCCGTCTCGGTGGTTGAGCTCCACGGCTCTCACCATCGCAGGGACATCGCGCTCCGGGCAGAGCTGGGCGAGATCACGGTCTGACCGGCCGCTGACGCGGTGGGAGGATGTGCGGCGTGACGACGAGCGACGCGCCCTTGGACCTGCCCCTGGACCTGCCCGGCTACCAGCACGTCTACTCCGGCAAGGTCCGCGACCTCTACGCGCCGGTCGATGCCCAGGGCGAGATGGATCCCGACCGACTGCTCCTCGTCGCCTCGAACCGGCTGTCCGCCTACGACTGGATGATGACGCCGGAGATCCCCGACAAGGGGGAGGTGCTCACGAGGCTGTCGCTGTGGTGGTTCGACCAGCTCTCGGACCTCGTCCCCAACCACGTCATCTCCACGGACGTACCGGCGGACGTAGCGGGCAGGGGCGTGCTGGTCCGCAGGCTGCACGATGCTCAAGGTGGAGGCCATCGCGCGGGCGTACCTGACGGGGGGTGGCCTCGAGGAGTACAACGCCAAGGGCTCGGTCTCCGGGGTGCGCCTGCCGGAGGGCCTGGTCGATGGCTCGCGCCTGCCGGAGCCGGTCTTCACGCCAACGACGAAGGCACCGCTTGGAGAGCATGACCTGCCCATGACGCCCGCCGAGGTCGAGGCCGAGCTCGGGGCCGAGGTGGCGGCGGAGGTGTCGCGCCTGACCCGGGCCATCCTCGTCCGGGGCAACGAGGTCGCGGCCGAACGCGGGATCCTCATCGCCGACACCAAGGTCGAGTTCGGCCTCGCTCCAGACGGATCCGGCCGCCTGGTCCTGGCTGACGAGGTCCTGACGCCCGACTCGTCGCGATTCTGGCCGGCGGGCCAGTGGGAGCCCGGACACCCGCAACCGTCCTATGACAAGCAGTTCGTCCGTGACTGGCTCACCTCTCCGGAGTCGGGGTGGGACCGCGCCGGTGGTGAGCCGCCCCCACCGCTGCCGGAGCACGTGGTCGAGCAGACCCGGGCCAAGTACGTCGAGGCCTACGAGCGGCTCACCGGCGAAGCCTTCTGACCGGAGTCGCCGGCACCCTTCCGACAATCGGGCCGGAGTCCGATTGTTGGTGGCCCGCCGCCCGAAACGGCACCGACCATCGGTCCACGGCCCGATTGTCGGAGGCGAGGCCGGTCAGCGGTGAGCCCAGCCCGATCAGACGGGCTCGGCGACGTCGCCGGTCCGGCCGGGGAAGTGCAGCCGCCACTCGTCAGCCAGTCGCGGCACCGCCATCCCCTTGGCGCGCATGGCCGAGGTGATCCGCTGCAGTGTCTGCCCGGGAGTGTTGTAGATGTCCTTGGACCTGACGATGACGATGCGCCAGTTGTCGCCG
Source organism: uncultured Actinomycetota bacterium (assembly GCA_963754395.1). GTDB lineage: Bacteria > Actinomycetota > Actinomycetes > Actinomycetales > Dermatophilaceae > Intrasporangium. The sequence continues at coordinate 148,613 of CAVWGJ010000031.1, forward strand.
TCCATCCATTCGCGACGGTCGATGTCGCCGTCCCACTGCCGATCCGACTCGGCGTGCTGCCGACCGTCGTACTCGATGACCAGCCGGAACTGTGGATAGCTGAGGTCGAACCGGTATCGCAACGAGCCGTCGGGCCACTGCACCTTGTGGTTGATCGCGGGTTCCGGCAGGCCGGCCAGGACGATGAGCATGCGGACGCGGGACTCCATCGGTGAGTCGACGTCACGCCGGACGAGACTCGCGGCCCGACGCAACAGCCGCTGGCCGCGACCCCGAAAGGACTTCGCCGCGGCGACGAGCTCCTCGGGTGTGACGCGCCCGGCCTTGACGAGCGAGTCACCCAGCACCACGAGGTCGACGAGGCCGAGTTCGCCCCCGAGGTCGAGGAAGGTCTGCCTCGGCGTCGTCAGCCGGAGCCCGTTGAGCCTGCTGCACTCCTGCCCGCCGACCTTCACCCGGTGCGAATGGATGCCGAGAACCTTGCGTCTCGACCCGTCGATGGACAGATGGACGTGCCCATCGTCCGGGACGACGCCTCCCCAGATCCGTGCCGCGGTGTGGTGGGATGCGGCAGCGTTGTCAGCGCACAGGAGCAACGCCCCAAAGGCCTTCATCCACTCGGTGATCGAGGTGTCACGGTGGACGTACACGCCGTGGAACAGCTTCCGGTACCTCCGGTTCCTGAGCTCCCACTCCGTGACCCCGGGGGGCAGGTGGAGAGAGCGCTTCACGCGCTGCGTGGACTCGTCGCGCTTCCTGGTGACCGTCACGCGGAATGGCATGGTCGGTGGCTGCGGCAGCGGACGCGATGGCATGGGATGAACGATGGCGAAATCCACGTGCCCGGTGCCGCGGTCATCCACAGCCTCGAAGCGCCCGGACAGTCCTCCGACAATCGGACCGTGGCCCAACTGTCCGTGCGAAACCGCCGCATGCGACGCGGACAATCGGACCGGGGCGCGAATGTCGGTGCCTTTCCGGGGGCGGATTCCAGTGGTCGTTGCAACACCCCTAATGAAGGGGTTGTCAAGCAATGGATCGTTCACGAGTTAGGCGGGGCGCTCCGAGAGCGGCGCGTCGCGAGGTCGTTCGGTTGTTCTGGGAACAGGTGCCGTTGTGTGCCTCCGTGGAGGAGGCTGCGACACGAGTGGGGATGGGTTCAACCGGCGCCGGGGTGTTGTTCCGTGATGCTGGCGGGGTGAAGCCGAGCCAGAAGGAGCCCTCTGGTCGATATTTGTCGTTCCGGGAGCGGGAACTGATCGCGGTGTGGCGCGCGCAGAAGGCCGGCGTGCGGGAGATCGCTCGTCGGCTCGGGCGTGACCCGGGTTCGATCAGCCGCGAGCTGAATCGCAACGGCCGCCGCCGCCCCCGCAGGCTGGCGGGGGGAATGAGCGTGCGGCACCTGCCGTACCTGGCCTCGGTCGCCCAGGACCGGGCCGACCGGGCAGCGGAGCGCCCCAAGGAACGCAAGCTGGCCAGCAACCCTGGCCTGGCCACCATCGTGCAGAGGAAGCTGGAGAGGAACTGGAGCCCGGAGCAGATCAGTGCGTGGCTCGCCAGGCGGTACCCGCACGATAGGGCCATGCAGATCAGCCACGAGACGATCTACCAGTCGTTGTACGTGCAGGGACGCGGCGGGCTCAAGCGTGAGCTGGTCAAGGCACTGCGCACCGGCCGCGGGCTCCGCAGGCCACGCCGGCAGGGCGACCAGCGTCGGGCCCGGGTCCCCGAAGAGCTGTTGATCAGCGAACGGCCAGCCGAGGTGGACGACCGGGCCGTGCCCGGGCACTGGGAGGGCGACCTGATCATCGGCAAGGACGGCCTGTCCGCGATCGGCACCCTGGTCGAGCGGACCAGCAGGTTCACCATGCTGCTGCACCTGCCCGCCGCGCACGACGCGGTCGCCGTTCGTGACGCGATGGGCCGGGTCATCCCGACGCTGCCGCGGCAGCTGTGGCGCTCCCTCACCTGGGACCAAGGCTCTGAGATGGTCGGGGCACACCTGCAGATCAGGGTCCAGGACGGGCTGCCGATCTACTTCTGCGACCCTCACTCGCCGTGGCAACGCGGAACGAACGAGAACACCAACGGGCTGCTACGCCAGTACTTCCCCAAGGGCACGGACCTGTCCACCCACTCGGCGAACCACCTGCTCGACGTCGCGGCCGAGCTCAACGAGAGACCACGCAAGACCCTGGGCTGGGACACGCCGGCCGAGGCGCTGGCCAAGCTACTCTCAGGCTCAGAACCAACACGTGTTGCAACGACCCCCTGAACCGAAGGGGCCGGCGACGCCGACTATCGGACCGCGGCCCGATTGTCGGAGGTCTGAGTGGGACCCGACGCGTCACACGATGCGGGACACTCCGGGCAGCTTCGTGAGGACCCAGCCGAGCCAGAACGAGATGGCCAACCCGAGCGCCGAGACCGTGAGATACGCCGCCTCCGGTGGCCAAAGCAGCAGCCGGACCCCGAGCACGAGCGCCACCAGCACGCCCTGGTGGACGAGGAAGGCGCCGAACGCCGAGCGGCCCAGCACCTGACCGAACTGCCCGGTCTGCTCGTCGAAGCGTCGCCAGAACAGGTCCACGAGCCAGAGCGGAACCGTCACGAGAATGACGCCCTCGACCACCGAGAGCAGGCCTGACTGCCAGGTTCCGTGGCCGAGGAAGAGGGCCAGGTCCATCCCTGACACCCCAGCAAGCCCCATGATGGCGACGCTGGTAGACAGGCCGACCCAGGCGATCCACCTGATGCAGCGGCCCAGTCCAGCCTCGAGCGGAAGCCATCCGCGTTCGGCAGCGAGCACGCCGAGGGCGAATCCGACCACCCATCCCGGTGCCTGGGCCAGCGCCAGGCGCCAGATCTCCTCTCCGAGAGGCGTCTCGGTCCTGATGAGGAAGGACGTCCCGGCGATGGCGAGCGCCAGAACCCCCAGCTGGGACAGGCGCAAGGGGCGCGGCGCGGACCCTCGGCGACGACGACACGTGCGCAGGCAGGCGTAGGCGACCGAGAAGAGGAAGAGGACGCCGAGGAACCAGGTCGGCCCGGGAGCCGGAGGCCACAGAATCTCCGGCACGAACGCCCAGAACCCGTGGGTCCAGCCGGCGTTGTCGGGGTCCACGTATTCGATCGGCGGACTGAGGAGGACGACGAACACGAGCATCGGCACGAGCAGCCGCACCACCCGGTCGAGGATGAAACGCCGCAGGCCCTTCCGCTCGAGGGACCGCGGCGTGAAGTAGCCGGCGATGAGGAAGAACAAGGACATCCCGAACAGCGCGCCCAGGGCGGCGACCAGGGTGAGCAGCGTCAGGAGCGGCTCGCGGACCTGGGTCTCCCGGAACACCCAGTTGCCGACGCCGGTCCAGGCCATCGTCGTGTGGGCGACGATGACCCCCGCGACCAGCACCACCTTGAGGTTGTCGGCCCAGGCGCGCCGCTGCCGTCCCACTTCGTCAGGGCGTCCGCCACGGTGCGTAACGACCTGCGGGAGCACGTTCATGTCGCCACCTCCCACGTCCAGCACAGGGCGGGTCACGCTCCCCCACAAGGGGCAAAGGTCCCATGCCGTATGCCGCTGGGCTCGGTCCCCGGCCCACCCACCTCTCCATGTCGTGGCGTCGCACTACGTCTGGGCGGCGAGGAGCCGGCGCAGGGAGCGTGCATCGCCCAGGCCGACTTCTGTGGCCACCGCCGCCTGGCTCCAGCCGGAGTCGAGGAGGGCCCGGGCCTGCTCGACCCGCAGAGCGGTCTGGTAGCGGTGTGGGGTGACGCCGGTCGACGCGACGAAGGCTCGGGTCAGGGTCCGCTCACTCACGGCGAGGCGTCGCGCCAGGTCCGCGAGACCCAGCTGGGCACCGAACTCGGCATCGAGGACGTCCTGGGCGCGGTGCACGAGGTCGCTCATGTGGTCGCGGTGCTGCAGCATGACGCTCTCCTGCGGCGCCGTCCCGTTGCGGCGCATGGGCACGACGAGTCCGCGAGCGACGCGCGCAGCGAGGGCGGGCCCGTGGTCGCGGGCGATGAGGTGCAGGGCCAGGTCGATCCCGCTCGAGATGCCGGCAGAGGTGTGCACGAGACCATCCGAGACGTAGAGCACGTCGGGCACCACCGTCACGGCCGGGTGCCACCGAGCGAGGCTTGCCTGCAGGGCGTGGTGGGTCGTGGCGCGTCGGCCGTCGAGCACGCCGACTGCAGCGAGGGCGAAGGCCCCGGCACAGACACTCGCGACCTCACCGCCACCCCGGTGGTGCTCGCCGACGGCCTCGCCCAGGTGCGTCGCGAGCTTGCTCCGAACCGGTTGCCCCTCGTCGCTGCCGTCGTCACGCTGGCCGACGAACCAGCCCGGCACGACGACGAGGTCCCGCTTCGTCAGGAGCGGCCACTCGGTCCCTGCCGTGACGCCGAGACCCTGCCGCGACTGGGTCGTCGACTCATCCCCGACGAAGACGAGGTCGTAGCCCGCGCCGAGCTCGGCCGCCATGGAGAACGCCTGGGCCGGCCCGGCGACGTCGAGCAGGTGCACGTGGTTCGGCAACGCGAACACGACCGTGCGAGGACCTGGCACCACGTCAGGATGCCAGCACCTCGGCGACGGTGACGACCGACGCGAAGCGTCCGTGCAGTGCAGCCGCAGTCCGCTCGATGACCTCGTCCGCCGGGATCACCCGCGACCCGTCGGCGGTCCGAAGCGGGTGCGTCGCCGTCGCATCGACGACGAACCGCACGTCATGGCCGAGGTCGCTCGCGAGCCGGGCCGTCGTCTCGACGCACTGCTCCGTCCGGATCCCGGCGACGTCGACGCCACCAACACCCCACTGGGTGAGCAGCTGCCCGAGATTCGTCGTCGTGAAGGCGTTGTGGCTCGTCTTGTGCAGCACCGGCTCCCCGTCCGCGGGCTCGAGGCCGGGCAGGAGGCGGACGTGCCCGCTCGCCGGGTCGAAGGGGGTGTCGGTACCGGGCTCGGAGTGCAGGACCCAGACGACCTTGTGGCCGGCGGTCCGCGCGTGCTCGACGAGGGCCGCGATGCGTTCGGCGATGTCGGGCGCGGAGACCTGCGCCCAGCTCGGCAGCTCCCGGAAGGACTGCTGGACGTCGATGACGACGAGTGCTCGGTTCATGACCCCAAGTCTCGCCGCCGACCCGCCTGCGCACGAGGCCCCTGCCGGTCACCCAGCGGACGGATCCGGTCACGAGCGCGCGGAAGCGAGCTCAGCGGCATACGGCATCCTGCCCGGGAGGGTCAGAGAGCGTGTGCGAGCCTAGGCGCATGACCCAGCCGGCCACACCCTCCCACGAGTTCGAGCGCCTCAAGGTGCGCCAGAAGATCACGTTCATGGTCAACCGCTACGAGGTGATCCGCACCGACGAGGCCGGCACCGACCTCGGCCTGCTGTGCTTCGCCGAGCAGAAGCGGATGGCGATGAAGGAGCAGGTCACCTTCTTCACGGACGCCGCCAAGACGCATCCGCTCTTCGGCTTCAAGGCCCGCAAGGTCATCGACCTCGGGTCCGGCTACGACATCGTCGACGGCGTGGGTCAGCCGATCGGCTGGTTCCGCAAGGACTTCACCGCCTCGCTCGGCAGGTCGACTTGGCATCTCGGCACGCCGGAGGGCTTCGAGTGCGTCGGGCAGGAGCGCAACGCCAAGGTCGCGGTGCTGCGGCGCGTCTGGGACCTCATCCCGGTCGCGGGCGACCTGCCGGTCCCATGGCTGTTCCACTTCGACTTCCGCGCGGGCGACGGAGCGATCGTCATGAGCTCGACGAAGAGGGTCGGCATCAAGGACACGTACTTCATCGACCTGCCTGCCCAGGCGAACGGCTGGCGGCTCGACTGGAGGGTCGCGGCGGCGATGGGCGTCGCCCTGGATGCCCTCCAGTCCCGCTGACTCGCAACGGGCCGAAACCAATTCGATGCACTACGTCCCACTGGGGGTCGATCTCTCGTAAGGTCTCGCGGAGAACATGCCGGTCGGGAAGACCTGTAGTCCGCGACACCAAACCAGGAGAGAGTCTCACATGACGCATCGCATCAGCCGCGTCGTCGCAGTCGGGGCAGCGGCGCTGCTGGGGGCCACGGCGTTCGCCGCCAACCCCGCCCAGGCGAAGAACGACAACGACAAGCCCAACCCGAGCGCGAACACGTCGGTCCAGCTGCTGTCGTTCAACGACTACCACGGCCGGATCAAGGCCGACGGGGACGCCGGCAGCATCGAGGGCGTTGACGCCGGCGGCGCCGAGTACCTGTCCGCCAAGCTGACCGAGCTGCGCGCCGGCCACCAGAACACGCTCACCGTCGCGGCCGGCGACCTCATCGGCGGCTCAACCTTCGTCTCGGGCCTGTTCCACGACGAGCCATCGGTCGAGACCCTCAACGCGATGGGCCTCGACGTGTCGAGCGTCGGCAACCACGAGTTCGACGAGGGCACCACCGAGCTGCTCCGGATGCAGAACGGTGGCTGCCACCCCACCGACGGCTGCTACTTCCCCGACCAGCCGTATGCGGGTGCCGACTTCCAGTACCTCGCGGCCAACGTGGTCCGCAAGGACAACGGCGAGACCCTGCTGCCGGCCACCTCGATCAAGAAGGTCAACGGCGTCAACCTCGGCTTCATCGGCATGACGCTCGAGGCGACCGCCACCCTCGTCAGCCCCAAGGGCGTCGCCTCGGTCGACTTCCTCGACGAGGTCGAGACGGCCAACACGCAGGCAGCGGCCCTGAAGAAGCAGGGTGTCGAGGCGATCGTCGTGCTCCTGCACGAGGGTGGCTACCAGGAGGGCAACATCAACCAGTGTGAGGGCATCTCCGACCCGATCGCGCAGATCGCCGCGCAGCTCGACCCCGAGATCGACGCCGTCATCACCGGTCACACGCACGAGGCCTACATCTGCCAGCTTCCCGACCCGGACGGGGTCGACCGGCTCGTGACGAGCGCAGCCTCCTACGGCCGGGTCGTCACCGAGACCGAGCTCGTCATCAACCGCCGCACCAAGGACGTCGTCCGCGCCAACTCGACGGCGACCAACCACGTCGTGGAGCGGGCCGCCCTCACGGCGGACCCGGCGCAGTCCGCCATCATCGAGAAGTGGGACACGATTGCCGCCCCGCTCGCTGCCGAGGTGGTCGGCACGGTCAAGGAGGACATCACCGGTCACTCCTCGGGCAACCGCGGCATCGAGACCCCGATGGCAGACCTCGTCGCCGACGCGATCCTCTGGGGCACCGATGACGCCGACGAGGGCGGCGCGCAGATCTCCTTCATGAACGTCGGCGGCGTGCGTGGGTCGTTCGTCTACGACGCGATCGCGGCCGGTGAGCAGCCGGGCGAGATCACCTACAGCGAGGCCTACGCGGTCGCGCCGTTCGGCAACCTGCTCGTCTCGATGGATCTCACCGGAGCGCAGATCAAGCAGGTCCTCGAGCAGCAGTACCAACCCGTCGCCGACCGCGGTTCGCGGCCGATGCTGGCGCTGGGCGTCTCGGAGGGCTTCACCTACGAGTGGGACGCCAGCCAGCCGCAGGGCAGTCGGGTTGTGAACGGCACGATGGCGCTCAACGGCGTGCCGCTCGACCTGAACGCCACCTACCGGGTGTCCACGCTGAACTTCCTCGCCGACGGCGGTGACCTGTTCACCGGGTTCACCGAGGGCACCAACGTCGTCGGTGGGCCGGAGGACCTGGCCAACCTGGTCGCGTTCCTGAAGGCGAACCCCGGCCTCACGGCTCCGGACAGCCGGATCGCCGGTCTGTAACCACCCTGACCGACCGCTCGCACGAGGGCCACTCCCCACCGGGAGTGGCCCTCGCGCCATTCGGACGAAGCGAGGGGCATCTGTCCGCGACGGGTAACCTTGACCGCGGCAGCCCGCCTTGCCACCCCCTCGCACCACCGGGAGACCGCACGCCATGGCCTCGTCGCACGACCTCGTGCTGACCACCGTCCCGGGCGGTAGCGCCCTCTCTCCGTTCCGCGCAGCGGCGCTCCTCACGCGGCTCCAGGCTGTCGTGCCATCGGTGACCGGGCTCTCGGCCCGGTACGTGCACCAGGTTGCGAGCCACGAGCCGTTGGACGGCGCGACGCTGGAGACGGTGACGCGCCTGCTCACCTACGGTCCGGAGGCCGGGCCCGAGCCTGCGGGCGAGCACCTGACGACCGTCGTCGTCTCGCCCCGGCTCGGGACGCTCTCAGCGTGGGCGTCCAAGGCGACCGACATCGCGCACAACTGTGGCGTCGACGTGCGCCGGGTGGAGCGGGTCACCGAGTACCGCCTCGCGTCGTCATCGCGGCTCTCCGAGTCGGACTGGGCCGCGGCGGCCGACCTGCTCCACGACCGGATGACGGAGTCGGCCCTGCCGTCCGTCGAGGCCGCCAGGGCTCTGCTCGACGAGCGCCACCCGGACCCGATGGAGCACATCGACGTCCTCGGCCGCGGCCGCGTCGCGATCGAGGAGGCCGACAAGAACTACGGACTCGCCCTCGCCGATGACGAGATCGACTATCTCGTCGAGGCCTTCACCGGGCTGCGGCGCAATCCGACGGACGTCGAGCTGATGATGTTCGCCCAGGCGAACTCCGAGCACTGCCGCCACAAGATCTTCAACGCCGACTTCGTCGTCGACGGCGAGCCGATGCCCCGGTCCCTCTTCGGCATGATCCGGCACACCGAGGAGGTCGCCGGAGAGGGCACCGTCGTCGCCTACAAGGACAACGCGTCGGTCATGGCCGGTGGACACGTCACGCGCTGGCTGCCCGATGGGACTGGTGACGGCCCGAGCCGCTACGCCGCGCGGCCCGGCGAGGTCCACGTCCTCATGAAGGTCGAGACCCACAACCACCCGACCGCGATCAGTCCCTTCCCGGGTGCCGCGACGGGGGCTGGTGGCGAGATCCGCGACGAGGGCGCGACCGGCCGCGGCAGTCAGCCGAAGGCGGGTCTGACTGGCTTCGCCGTGTCGAACCTCCATCTGCCCGGCACCGACGAGCCGTGGGAGCAGGAGGTCTACGGGGCTCCGGACCACATCGCGAGGCCGCTCGAGATCATGGTCGAGGGGCCGATCGGCGCGGCTGCCTTCAACAACGAGTTCGGTCGGCCGGGGCTCGGGGGCTTCTTCCGCGTCTACGAGCAGACCGTCGACGGGGTGCGCCGCGGCTACCACAAGCCGATCATGAGCGCGGGCGGCCTCGGCTCGATCAGCGCCGACCAGACCGAGAAGGTCCTCTTCCCGGCCGGCACCCTGCTCGTCCAGCTCGGTGGTCCGGGGATGCGGATCGGGATGGGTGGGGGCGCGGCGTCCTCGATGGCCGCGGGGGCCAACGTGGCCGAGCTCGACTTCGACTCCGTGCAGCGGGGCAACCCCGAGATCGAGCGCCGCGCGCAGGAGGTCATCAACCACTGCTGGAGCCTGGGGGTGGACAACCCGGTCCTCGCGATCCACGATGTCGGCGCCGGTGGCCTGTCCAACGCCTTCCCCGAGCTCGTCGACGACGCCGGCCTGGGGGCGCGGTTCGACCTATCGGCAGTGCCGCTGGAGGAGTCCGGCCTCGCGCCCAAGGAGGCTTGGTGCAACGAGAGCCAGGAGCGCTATGTCCTGGCCATCGCGCCCGAGTCGCTGGAACGGTTTGCGGCGCTCGCCGATCGTGAGCGGTGCCCGTATGCCGTCGTCGGGGTCGCCACTGACGGCGCCCAGCTCGTGCTCGCCCCCTCGGCCGAGGACCAGCCGGGCGACGACCGGCCCATCGACATGCCGATGGAGGTGCTCCTCGGCAAGCCGCCACGGATGACGCGAGACGTCACCCGGCTCACGCGAGTGGGGGACGAGCTCGACGTCGATGCGCTGGAACTGCGCTCAGCGGCATACGACGTATTGCGACACCCGACCGTCGGGTCCAAGCGGTTCCTCGTCACCATCGCCGACCGCACTGTTGGTGGCCTCACCCACCGCGACCAGATGGTCGGGCCGTGGCAGGTCCCCGTCGCGGACGTCGCGGTGACGCTGTCCGACCACGTCGGGTTCGCGGGTCAGGCGATGGCCAGTGGCGAGCGCACGCCGCTCGCCTCGGTGCACGCGCCGGCATCCGGGCGGATGGCCGTCGGCGAGGCCCTGACGAATCTCCTTGCCGCCCCGGTTGGTTCGCTCAGCGGCGTGAAGCTGTCGTGCAACTGGATGGCGGCCTGCGGCGAGCCCGGCGAGGATGCGGCGCTCTATGACACCGTCCACGCCGTCGCGATGGAGCTGTGCCCGGCCCTCGGGATCTCGGTGCCGGTCGGCAAGGACTCGCTGTCGATGCGGACCCGCTGGACCGACCCGGCGACAGGCGAGGACAAGCAGGTCACGTCGCCGGTGTCGCTCGTCGTCTCGGCCTTCGCGTCGCTGCCCGACGTACGTGGCACCTGGACGCCACAGCTGTGTCCTGATTCGGTGCTCGTGCTCGTCGACCTGGGCGCCGGCCGCGACCGGCTCGGCGGGTCGATGCTGGCCCAGGTGTCCGGTGCGTTCGGCGGCGAGGTGCCCGACGTCGACGATCCCGCCCGCCTCGTGTCGCTCGCCTCAGCGCTGGCCGAGCTGCGTGGTCGTGGGATCGATGTGGCCTACCACGACCGCTCGGACGGTGGCCTGTGGGCGGCGGCCTGTGAGATGGGCTTTGCCGGGTCGACGGGTCTGGATCTCGACGTTCCTTCTGTCGCAGTCCTGTTCACCGAGGAGCTCGGTGTCGTGTTGGGAGTGGACGAGGGTGAGCTCACGGCTCTCCGGGAGGTCTTCACGGGGCACGGCCTGGGTGGGCTCGTGTCCGTCGTCGGCCGCACGAATGCCGAGCGACGCATCCGCGTGACGGTCGATGGCGAGGCGGCGCTCGACGAGTCCGTGCGAGACCTTGCCTTGGCGTGGGACGAGGTGTCGTGGCGGATCGCGGCGCTGCGGGACAACCCGGCCTGCGCCGACGAGGAGCACGCGGCCTTTGGCGCCGATGACGACCCTGGCCTCGTCGTCGCACCGACCTTCGACCCGACCGACGACGTCGCAGGGCCCTATGTGGCGCGCGGGATACGGCCCAAGGTAGCCATCCTGCGCGAGCAGGGGGTCAACAGCCATGTCGAGACGGCGTTCGCCTTCGACCGGGCTGGTTTCGACACCTACGACGTGCACATGACCGACCTGCAGGCTGGGCGTTTCGACCTGACCGATGTGGTCGGGCTCGTGGCGTGCGGCGGCTTCTCCTACGGCGACACGCTCGGCGCGGGTGAGGGCTGGGCCCGTTCGGTGCTCTTCAACGAGCGGCTCACCGAGCAGTTCCGGGATTTCTTCCACCGTGAGGACACCTTCGGTCTCGGCATCTGCAACGGCTGCCAGATGTTTGCGGCGCTCGGCGAGCTGATTCCCGGCGCCGAGGCGTGGCCGCGCTTCACCCGCAACCGGTCGGAGCAGTACGAGGCCCGCCTCACCCTCGTCGAGGTGCTCGAGTCGCCCTCGATCCTCATGACCGGGATGGCCGGCAGCCGGATCCCGATCGCGGTGGCGCACGGCGAGGGCTTTGCCAACTTCTCGGCGCGTGGCGACTCCGGGGCGGTCCAGCGGGCGATGCGGTTCGTCGACCACCAGGGCGCGCCAGCGGTCACCTATCCGCACAACCCCAACGGCTCGCGCGACGGGCTCACCGCCGTGACGACCCCGGACGGCCGGTTCACCGCGATGATGCCCCACCCGGAGCGCGTCTCCCGGAACGTCCAGCTGTCGTGGACCTCCGGGCGGATCGAGGACGAGAGCCCGTGGCTGCGGATGTTCCGCAACGCGCGGGTCTGGGTCGGCTGAGTCGGAGTGTGAAAGTTCGCTCCCCTCCCCGGGGGAGCAACCTTTCACAATCAGGCCGTATGCCGCTGGGCTGGCTCTGCGGCGATACCCACATCGCGTGCGGCTCAGTCGGACACCAGTATGGTCGTGCTCATCCGACGTATGTGGAGGCACAGTCATGTCCGAGCCCTATCTGCCGACTCTGCTCACGCCCAACCCCGAGGAGGGCTTCCAACTGGCCCTCAAGCTCTCTCGTCTCGGTGTCAAGTTCACCCAGCCGTCAGCGGAGGTGCGCGACCGGCTGCGCGGTGAGTACGCAGAGGACGCCGACAGCCTGACCGCGGCCTCGCAGGTCGTAGCGATCAACTTCCAGACCGTCGCCCAGGCGAACAACTTCTGGCGCGACTGAGACCTCGTAGTCCACAGAACCTCCACCCCAGGTCCACGTCGAGTCCGAGAATCATGGCTCTTGGTCGGCGACCGTGGGTCTCATGCAACCCACGCACCCCACTGTCTTCGGGCAGACCACGACTGACGGATCTGTTCACAGTCTCAGCCGAGCGCATCGCCGCGAGGTCGGGGCCGGGGCGCTCGCCATGCTTCCCTTCGTGGTGGGCTACGTGCCGTTCGGTCTCCTCGTCGGTGTGGCCATCGCCCGCAGCACGGACTGGTTCGCCGCCTGGACGGGGACGATCACCGTCTACGGCGGTAGCGCCCAGCTCGCCCTGCTCCAGCTCCTCGCCGGGGGCGCAGCTGCGTGGACGGCGGCTGGCGCCGCGGTGTTGATCAACGCGAGGCTGCTCGTCTACAGCCTGGCCCTGCTGCCGACCTTCGCCTCGGCCCGGCTGCCCGTGCGTCTGGCAGCCGCCGCCTTTGTCATCGAGCCGACCTGGGTGGTCGCTCTACAGCGAGCCGAGTCGCCGGGGACGGTGAGCGAGCGGCGCTGGCACTATGCCGGCGCGACGGTCGTCCTCACCTTCGGCTGGCTCCTTGTCGTGACGGGCGGCCTGGCCCTGGGCCAGCTGAGCACGCCCAGCCTGTCGGTCATCGGGCCCCTCTGTCTCGTTGCGATAGTCACCCCGCACCTGCGTCTGCCGGGAGGGATTGCGGCCGTCATCGCGGCCGGGGCGGCCACGCTGCTCGGTGTCGCGATGACGCTCCCGTCAGGTGTGATCCCGCTGCTCGCCATGGCAGCCGCGGTCGTCGCGGGGCTCGGCGCCACCCGGAAGGGCACGCGCGCATGACCATCTGGATCGCGGTCGTCGTTGCGGGCCTCGGCAGCTATCTCCTGCGCGTTCTGCCCTTCCTCGCAGGCGACCGCGTGCACCTGTCGGAGCGCGCCCAGGCGGGCTTGCGGCACGCGGGAATGGGTGCCATCACGGCGCTGCTCGTTCTCGGGGTCGTGACGGTGCTGCGACCGGGGTCGGGGCTCGCGGTGGTGCCCGTCGTCGCCGCCCTCGTCGCCGCGACGGTCTGCGCACTGAAGCGCCGCACCATGCTGACGACGGTGGTGATCGGGGCAGCCACCTATGTCGCCGCGCTGGTGCTGATGAGTCCAGGGCTGCTCGGCCGCTGATCCCGTGGTCGAGGGGTCTTGTCGCGAGAGCGGCGTGCTTCGACAATCGAGCCATGTTCATCAGCGGAGTTGCTGAGGGTGATGCGCAGGGCGAGGTCGCCGAGTACTACGAGGCCCAGCGCGAGATGTGGGGATTCCTGCCCAACTACGCGGTGCCCTTCTCGCATCGCCCCGAGGTGGCCCAGGCGTGGCAGGCGCTCAACCTGGCCATCCGCGGCGGGATGGACCGACGGCGTTACGAGATCGCCACCATCGCGGCATCCCGGGCCCGTCGCTCGACGTACTGCACTGCCGCGCACTCGAAGTTCCTGCGAGACGTGTGCGACGACGAGGCCGCGATGCTCTCGATCAACGACCATCCGGACGGGGCGGGACTCGACGAGACGGGACCGCGCGATCTACGAGTTCGCCGACGGCTGTGGCCACGGACGCGGCCGGCATCGAACAGGCTGACGTCGACCGCCTGCTGGCCGTCGGGCTGTCGGACGCAGACATCGCCGACGTCATCTTCGCTGCTGCGGCCCGGTGCTTCTTCACCGCAGTGCTCGACGGTGCAGGCGCCCAGCTCGACGCCGAGACGGCCGCTGCATTCCCGCCCGACCAGATCGATGGCATGGTCGTCGGTCGCCCCGTCGCAGGCACCTGACTCCCAACCAGGAGCGAGCGTGGAAAGAAGCCCGCGTGATCACGTGGGTTTCTTTCCACGGGCATCCCGATTGTTGTCTCACCGGTGCGCGGCGCGAACTGCACACTCGACGAGGCGGGGCGGCGCAACTGCACACTCGACGAGGCGGGGGCGGCGCCAACTGCACACTCGACGAGAAGCGAGCTCAGCGGCATACGGCCTCGTTGTTGGAAAGGGGGTTGACGCGGCGGGTTAGCGTGAAGGTGTGACTCAACCACCGGCGATCAGCACCCTCGGCGCGCTGCGGGCGTCCGGGCACGAGCAGAAGCACCTCAAGACCGAGATGCGCGACAACCTCCTGGCCGCGCTGCGTGACGGGCGCGACCCGTGGCCGGGACTGCACGGCTTCGAGGACACCGTCATCCCGCAGCTGGAGCGCGCCATCATCGCGGGGCACGACGTCGTGCTCCTCGGCGAGCGGGGGCAGGGCAAGACGCGCCTGCTGCGGACGCTCGTCGGGCTGCTCGACGAGTGGACCCCAGTCATTGCGGGCGCCGAGCTCGGCGAGCATCCGTACGAGCCGATCACCCCGGGGTCCAGGCGCCGGGCGGCCGAGCTCGGCGACGACCTACCTGTGGCGTGGCGGCATCGCGACGAGCGCTACTCCGAGAAGCTCGCCACCCCCGACACCTCCGTCGCCGACCTCGTCGGTGACGTCGACCCGATGAAGGTTGCTGAGGGCCGGTCACTGGGCGACCCCGAGACGATCCACTTCGGGCTCATCCCGCGCAGCCACCGCGGCATCGTCGCGATCAACGAGCTCCCAGACCTCGCCGAGCGGATCCAGGTGGCGATGCTCAACGTCATGGAGGAGCGCGACATCCAGATCCGCGGCTACGTCCTGCGGCTGCCGCTCGACGTGCTCGTCGTCGCTTCGGCCAACCCGGAGGACTACACGAACCGCGGTCGGATCATCACGCCGCTCAAGGACCGCTTCGGTGCGGAGATCCGGACGCACTACCCGGTAGAGCTCGAGGACGAGATCGCGGTGATCCGGCAGGAGGCGCACCTGCAGGCCGACGTACCGCACGCGCTCATCGAGGTGCTGGCCCGGTTCGCCCGGCACCTGCGCGAGTCGAACGCGGTGGATCAGCGTTCGGGTGTGTCGGCGCGGTTCGCCATCGCGGCGGCCGAGACGATCGCCGCGGCGGCACGGCACCGCGCGACGCTGCAGGTCGAGGACGACGCGGTCGCCCGACCCGTCGACCTCGACGGCGCCGTGGACGTGCTCGGCGGCAAGGTGGAGTTCGAGACCGGCGAGGAGGGCCGCGAGCGGGACATCCTGACCCACCTGCTGCGCACCGCGATCGCCGAGACCGTCGCACGGCACTTCCGGGGGATCGACTTCGCCCTGCTCGTCGACGCCATCGAGGAGGGCGCGCTCGTGTCGACGGGCGAGCAGGTGTCGGCGCGCGCCTTCCTCACCGGGCTGCCGGTGCTGGGGGAGTCGGAGCTCTATGACGAGGTCTGCGAACGGCTCGGTGCGCGGAACGACGGGGAACGGGCGAGTGCCATCGAGCTCGCGCTCGAGGGCCTGTACCTCGCCCGCAAGATCAGCAAGGAGACGAGCGGAGGGGAGACGGTGTACGGATGAGCCGAGCTCGGTACGGGCGCTACGTGGGCGGGCCGGACCCGCTCGCGCCGCCGGTCGACCTCGCCGAGGCGCTCGAGGCGATCGGCGACGAGGTCATGTCCGGCCGCTCACCCGAGCGGGCCATGCGCGAGTTCCTCCGGCGCGGTGGCCGGGGCCAGCAGGGCCTCGACGACCTCGCCCGCCGGGTCGCCCAGCGGCGCCGCGAGATCCTCAGCCGGCACAACCTCGACGGGACGATGCAGCAGGTCCGCGAGCTGCTCGACAAGGCCGTCCTCGCGGAGCGCAAGCAGCTCGCCCGCGACCTCGACGACGACGCCCGCTTCGCCGAGATGCGGATCGGCAACCTGCCGCAGTCAACCGCGGCCGCCGTGTCCGAGCTGTCGGACTACCCGTGGCGGTCATCGGAGGCGCGCGAGGCCTATGAGGAGATCAAGGACCTGCTCGGCCGCGAGCTGCTCGACCAGCGCTTCGCCGGGATGAAGCAGGCGCTCGAGGGCGCCACCGACGAGGACCGCCAGCGCATCAACGAGATGCTCGACGACCTCAACACGCTGCTCGAGGCGCACCGCAAGGGCGAGCCGACCGATGAGCTGTTCCAGGACTTCATGGACAAGCACGGCGACTTCTTCCCGGAGAACCCGCAGAACATCGATGAGCTCCTCGACGCCCTCGCCCAGCGCTCCGCCGCGGCGCAGCGGATGCTCAACTCGATGACCCAGGAGCAGCGAGACGAGCTGATGGCCCTGTCGCAGCAGGCGTTCGGGTCGCCGCAGCTCATGGACCAGCTCGGTCGCCTCGACGACAACCTCCGCGCGTTGCGCCCCGGCGAGGACTGGGGCGGCAGCGAGTCGTTCCAGGGCGACCAGGGACTCGGCCTCGGCGACGGCACCGGCGCGCTCCAGGACCTCGCCGACCTCGACGACCTCGCCGACGCCCTCGCCCAGCAGTACGACGGCGCCCGCCTCGACGACGTCGACCTCGACCAGCTCGCCCGCCAGCTCGGGCCGGAGGCCGCCGTCGACGCGCGCACCCTGGCCGAGCTGGAGCGGGCCCTGCGCCAGAGCGGCTACCTCCGACGCACCTCCGACGGGCAGCTCACCCTCTCGCCCAAGGCGATGCGCCAGCTCGGCAAGGCCCTGCTGCGGGACGTCGCCGACCGCATGTCGTCCCGCCAGGGCCAGCGCGACCAGCGGCAGGCCGGCGCGGCCGGGGAGCTCTCGGGTGCGACCCGTGAGTGGACCTTCGGCGACTCCCAGCCGTGGGACGTCACGCGCACCGTGACCAACGCCGTCCTGCGCACCGTCTCAGAGGACCGTGGCACCCAAGGCCACGTATCGAGCGGTGGCGAGCCCGGCGGCATACGGCACAAGGGAATTCGTCTGGACATCCGTGATGTGGAGATCGCGGAGACCGAGTCGCGGACGCGTGCCGCGGTTGCCCTCCTTGCGGACACCTCCTTCTCGATGGCGATGGACGGCCGCTGGGTGCCGATGAAGCGGACCGCCCTCGCGCTGCACCACCTGATCCGCACCCGTTTCCGGGGGGACCACCTGCAGCTGATCGGTTTTGGCCGGAACGCTCGAGTCATGGACATCGAGGAGCTCACGGCGCTGGATGCCTTGTGGGACAAGGGAACCAACCTCCACCACGCGCTGCTCCTGGCGAACCGGCACTTCCGCAAGCACCCCAGTGCCCAGCCGGTCCTCCTCGTCGTGACGGACGGCGAGCCGACCTCGCACCTCACGTCATCGGGCGAAACGTGGTTCAGCTACCCGCCCTCGTCGCTCACCATCGCGAGCACCATCCACGAGCTCGACGCCTCCGGTCGGCTGGGGGCCAAGACCACGTTCTTCCGGCTGGGCGAGGACCCGGGGCTGGCGCGGTTCGTCGACCAGATGGCCAAGCGGGTCGATGGACGCGTCGTCGCGCCGGAGGTCGACGATCTCGGGGCCGCCGTCATCGGCAGCTACCTCGGCGACCGTGGACCGTCCGGCGACGGGGGCTCCGGGACCTACGGCGCCTACCGGAGCGCGTTCGGCGACTGGTGGGGCGATCGGGGCGGCTGGGTCAGTGGCTGACGCGCTGTGTGGAACTCTGCCCGCCCCATGACGCGGCCGAACTTCCACACACACCGTCCCGCTGACGTCAGACGACGCGCCACCCGCGAGCGTCGGGAGCCGGAGGGCTCGGCATCCCTCCGTCGTCGAGAGGCTTGGAACCGGCGATCAGCCGGTCGATCTCGGCCCCGATCCGCAGGCCGGTGGGCAGGTTCGCTCGCGCCACGTCACGGCGGAGCCGTTCCTCGGGCAGGGGGACGGCGCTCGCGAAGACGACACTGTTGCCGAAGCGCCGCCGTTTGAGCACCTCGTGCGTCGCGATCAGCCCGACGTGTGGCAGCGCACCGCGGATCGTCGCGAGCACCCTTGCCACATAACGCATTCCGGGCTCGTCGGCGAGATTCCAGAGTGCCGTGGCCTCAGGCTTGAGCACCCTTGCGACCTCGTGGACGTATGCCGCTGAGCTGAGTTCCGCCGGGATCCGGCCTTGGGCGTAGGCGTCGGTCACGAGCACATCGGCTGAGTCGGTGCCCAACGCGCGGACTCCGGTGAGGCCGTCGAGCGGACGGACCCGGATGCGGTGGCGGCGGGGGAGCGGGAGCTCGCGGCGGACGAGCTCGGTCAGGCCGGCGTCCGGTTCGAGGACGATCTGCGGAGAGCCCGGTCGGGTCGCCTCGATCCACCGGGGCAGGGTCAGGCCGGCGCCGCCGACGTGGGTGACGGCGAGAGGCGCCGCCGGTGGTGCGGAGCAGGCGTCGATCGCCAGGGCGAGGTGCTGGACGTACTCGAAGACGAGCAGCGTCGGGTCGTCGAGCTGGACGTGCGACTGCGGTGCGCCGTCGACGTGCACCGTCACGCCGCCGCGCTCGTCCCACTCCAGGCTGATCCGCTCGGCCATGCGGGGCTCAGAGGTCGAGGACGAGCTGACGCTGCTCGCCGTAGCGGGTGAAGCCGATCCGGAGCCGCTCGGCCAGGACGGCGCGGTAGGCGCCCGGAGGCACCCAGGACCATTCGTTCGACGCGGCCAGCACCGCCGCGGTGTCCCAGTGTCGCCTCGATGCGAGTGCCACCGGCTCAGGCTACGGCGTTGACCGACGTTCAGGTCCGCGACTGGCGCGCCACGGCATAGAGATGCCGCTCGCCGTCCAGACCCCTCAGGACGTGCAGCCCGCGGTCTTCGACGGGGACGTCAGCGGCCAGGACCCGGGTCGTGTCCGACACCATGATCTCGTCCGGCCCGGCCGTGGCCATGATTCGTGCCGCCTCATGGACGGCGACGCCCCGCACGTCGTCGCCCACCCGCTGGACCTCGCCGACGTGGACACCTGCTCTGATCCTCAGCCCAGCGCGGTTCGCCGCGTCGACCATCGCTGCAGCCGCCGCGATGGCCGAAGCCGGACTCTCGAAGGTCACCAGGAAGCCGTCGCCCGTTGTCGTCACCTCGGACCCGCCGAACCGGTCGAGGATGGCGCGGTTGGTGCGGTAATGGTCAGCGAGCAGCTCGCGCCACTCGACGTCGCCGACACGAGCCGCGAGCAGCGTCGAGTCGACGATGTCGGTGAAGAGGAGGGTCGCGAGCCTCGGGACCCCTGCGGAGCCCAGGAAGGTGTTGGTCCCCGTGAACTCGATCTGGACGAGTGGCTCCTCGCCGATGACCCAGGCGTCGTGGAGCGGCGGAAGGTCCATCGCGTCGCCAGCGTTCACCTCGACGCTGGTGCCGTCACTGAAGACGATCCCGCCGCGCCCGGAAACGACCGCCCCGATGTGGCGGGCGCGGCACCAGTCGCCCCCCACGAGTGGCCTCACGTGGAGGGACCACCGCCATCCCGGCTGGTGGACGACACGCGCGATGGTGAAGTCCGCGAGCTCGACGATGTCGAGCCGGGTGAGCGGGACCTCGACGGTGCGATCCGGAGCCGTGAAGTTGAGCTTCCGGAAGTCGACCACACTCACATGATCGAGCCCGCGTCGTCGCACGGTCAACGATCCGCAGCGGCGCTGGCATCCTGCGCGTACGGCCGGGGCCTGCCATGTCGTACGGTCGAGCAATGCGATTCGGTCTGGCGATCCTCCCGGAGCACCCTTGGTCGGCGGCCGAGGGGATGTGGCGCGAGGCCGAGGCGATGGGGTTCGACCACGGGTGGACCTTCGACCACATCACGTGGGCCGGGCTTCCCGAGACGCCGTGGTTCGGGGCCGTCCCGACCCTCGCTGCGGCGGCGGCCGTCACGTCCCGGATCAGGCTCGGCACCTTCGTCTCCTCGCCCAACAACCACCATCCCGTGCAGTTCCTGAGGGAGATCCTCGCCCTGGACGACATCTCGTCCGGCCGCTTCCTCCTCGGCATCGGCAGCGGCGGCGACCTCGACGCGCGGATCACCGGGGAGGACCTGGCGCTCAAGGATCGCGTGGCCCGCTTCCACGAGTTCACGCACCTGCTCGACCGGCTGCTCAGCGAGGAGCGGGTCTCGGCCGAGGGGCGCTTCTACGGCGCGCGCGACGTCGTGACGCTCCCCGGCCCGGTCCGGTCTCCGGAGGGGCCGCACGCGAGCGCGCCCAATCGGGTCCCCCTCGTCATCGCGGCCAACGGACCGAAGTCGATCCGGCTCGCCGTCGACAAGGGCGAGGGCTGGATGACCTACGGGGGCAACGTCGACACCGACGACCAGTGGTGGGGCCTCGTCACGACCCTCAGCCACGCGGTCGACCAGGCGCTCGACGCGGCAGGACGTGAGCGGCATACGCTCTCTCGCTACCTCAACATCGACTCCGCGCCGACCTTCTCGCTGTCGAGCGTTGCCGCCTTCGAGGACGCCGTGGGTCGAGCCGCCGAGCTCGGGTTCACCGACGTCATCACCCACTGGCCCCGGCCCGACGAGCCGTATCGCGGGACCCGGGAGACGCTCGACGCCGTCGTCTCCGACGTGCTCCCCAGGTGGCGCTGATGCCGCCACGCCGGCGGGTGCCCGTCGCGGCCGGTCGAGAAGCCTTGGCCGTATGCCGCTCAGCCGGCTTCCCGGCGGATCGCGACGTCACTGCCACGGCAGTCCGCTACACGCTGGAGGAGCTCGCCGCCGTGGCACCCGGCCGCACTGTTGAGGTGCGCGTGCCGCCCTACGGCGCGGCCCAGTGCGTCGAGGGACCGGTCCATCGACGAGGCACCCCGCCCAACGTCATCGAGACCGACGCGGCGACGTGGCTCGCCCTGGCGACTGGCGAGCTGTCGTGGCAGGAGGCCGTGGACTCGGCGCGGGTCCGGGCGAGCGGCCAACGGGCGCATCTCGAGGGGCTGCTGCCGTTGGTCCCGTCGGACTCCGGCGTCGGGCAAATCGATTGAAGGACGTGGGGGACCTCGGCAGACTGACAACAGTGACCAGTCAGACTCCAGTCGACGCCGTCAGTGGCACGTCCAGGAACGGTGGGGCACCCGGGCCGATCGTCGTCGCCCGCGGGCTGACGAAGGTCTACGGCGAGAACCGGGCGGTCGACGGCATCGACTTCGAGATCGCGCGCGGCGAGTCCTTCGGCCTGCTCGGCCCCAACGGCGCCGGCAAGTCGACGACGATGCGGATGATCGGCGGCACGCTCCAGCGGACCGGTGGCACGATGAGCGTCGCCGGCCTCGACCCGGCCGAGCGCGGTCCGGAGGTGCGGGCCCATCTCGGGGTCGTCCCGCAGCAGGACAACCTCGATGAGGAGCTGTCCGTCCGCGACAACCTCATCATGTACGGCCGCTACTTCGGCCTGCCGTACTCCTACCTGCGGGCGAAGGCCGACGAGCTGCTCGAGTTCGCGCAGCTGTCCGACCGCGGCAAGGAGAAGGTCGGTGCGCTCTCCGGCGGGATGAAACGACGGCTCACCATCGCCCGCTCCCTCGTCAACGAGCCGAAGGTGCTGCTCCTCGACGAGCCGACGACCGGCCTCGACCCGCAGGCGCGGCACGTCCTCTGGGACCGGCTCTTCCGGCTCAAGGAGGTCGGTGTCACCCTCGTCGTGACGACCCACTTCATGGACGAGGCCGAGCAGCTGTGCGACCGGCTCGTCGTCATCGACCGGGGTCGCATCATGGCCGAGGGCACGCCGCGCCAGCTCATCCGCGAGCACTCGACGCGGGAGGTGCTCGAGGTCCGCTTCGGGGCCGACCGCAACGCGGCAGTGGTCGCCCAGCTCGAGGACATCGGCAGCCGCATCGAGGTCCTGCCCGACCGGATCCTCGTCTACGCCGACGACGGCGAGGCAGCCCTGGAGGCGGTTGCCGCGCGGGGCCTCAGCCCGATCACGTCGCTCGTGCGCCGGTCGTCGCTCGAGGACGTGTTCCTGCGCCTGACCGGTCGGAGCCTCGTTGACTGAGCACACCGCGATCGCGGACCTCGGCCGGCTCGCCGCGTCGGGTCGGGTGCCGCCCCCTGAGGTCTTGGCGCGACGTGCCCGACGCTGGGGCTGGTGGTTCTACGTCGAGGGCTGGCTGCTCGGGTCGAAGGCCTGGGCCATCTCCCTGCTCGTCTACATGGTCCTCATGCCGCTGCTCTACCTGACCGCCCTCGGCCTCGGCCTGGGCCACCTCGTCGACCGCGGGGCAGGGTCGGTCGACGGCGTCTCGTACCTCGTCTTCGTCGGGCCCGCACTGCTCGTCAGCACCGTCGTCATGTCGGTTGGAGGCGAGCTGACCTACCCGGTCATGGCCGGCTTCAAGTGGCAGCGCCTGTACTACGGGCCCCACGCCACGCCCCTCACGCCGGAGCAGATCTCGGTCGGCCAGCTCGTCGGCGTCATGATGCGCTTCGTCGTGCAGGCGGCGATCTTCCTGGGTTTCCTGCTCGTCTTCGATGCGGCGCCGAGCGGCTGGTCGTGGCTCAGCGTGCCGATCGCCGTGCTCACCGCCGCCGCCTTCGGAGCGCCCCTGCAGGCCTTCGCCGCGAGCCTCGAGGACGAGGGCTACCAGTTCGCCTTCGTCCAGCGCTTCGTCATCATGCCGATGTTCCTGTTCGCCGGCACGTTCTTCCCGCTCTCGGTGATGCCGGCGGCCCTCCAGTGGATCGGGTGGGTCTCGCCCGTCTGGCACGGCACGCAGCTGGCCCGTCAGGCGACCTACGGGGCAGTCGAGCCGCTCTGGCTGACGGCGACGCACGTCGCCGTGCTCGTCGCCATGACCGGGGTGGGCGTTGCGCTGGGACGACGGATCTACGCACGGAGGCTGGGGCGATGACCGCGGAGACCAGGGGTCGCCACGCGGCCCGGCTCGACGGGCTCTACGGCCGCAACGCCAAGGCGGTCATCGAGCGCGGCTTCCGGGTGATGCGGGGCCAGAACTGGGCCGTCATCGTCTCGGGGTTCTTCGAGCCGGTCTTCTACCTGCTCGCCATGGGCTTCGGGCTCGGTGGGCTCGTCGGCACGGTCACCGGTCCGAACGGCGAACCGATCGAGTACGCCGCCTTCATCGCCCCGGCCCTGCTCGCGGCGTCCGCGATGAACGGGGCGATCTACGACTCGACGTGGAACGTCTTCTTCAAGCTGCGCTTCGCCCGGCTCTACCAGGCGATGCTCCAGACCTCCCTCGGCCCCATGGACGTGGCCATGGGTGAGATCTTCATCGCGCTCTTCCGCGGCTTCCTGTACGCCGTCGGCTTCATGGTCGTCATGCTCGTCATGGGCCTCGTGACCTCGCCGTGGGCGGTGCTCATGATCCCGGTCGCGCTGCTCATCGCCGTCGGCTTCGCGAGCATCGGCATGGCCGTGACGAGCTACCTCAAGAGCTTCCAGCAGATGGACCTCGTGCAGATCGCGCTCCTGCCGATGTTCCTCTTCTCCGCCACGCTCTTCCCCATCGCCGTCTTCCCGACAGCGATCCAGTGGTTCGTCCAGGCGATGCCGCTCTGGCACGGGGTCGAGCTCATGCGTCACCTGGCGGTCGGCCACCTCGAGGCCGCCACCGCCGGGCACGCCCTCTACTTCGTCGTCATGTCGGTGCTCGGAGTCTGGTTCACGGCGAGCCGGCTGCGGGCCCTCTTCCTGCGCTGAGCCGGCCCCGATGTGTGGCCTGAGCGGTGGTGCACGTCGCGGGCAGGCCGAGGAACTCGCCGTAGCGTCCGGCCGCCTCGTCCAGCACCCGCAGCTCGCGAGCCGCAAGGGGGCGATGGGGGGACAGCTCGAACTGCACGCGCGTCGGTGTGACCGTGCGCTTCATCCCGGCCACGAGCTGTGCCTCGACGAGCGCCATCCCGATCGTGCTCTCTCGCCGCCTCGGCACGACACCGCGGGCATCGAGCACCCAGCGCGAGTCCTGGTAGCCGCGGTAGGTCTCGTCGAGCAGCTGCAGCAGATGAGCAGGGGGCTGGCCGGGACCGCTGGGCGGCTCGCCCGGCGCATGCCAGTACGTGCGTCCGTCGTGCTCGAAGGAGTCCAGCTGATCGCGGACCGCGTCGAGCCCGCGCCGGACGTCGGTGACGGTCACGGTGGCCCAGTAGGCGAGGTCCTTGACCGTCGCGGGCCCGTGACCTGTGACGTAGCGCAGGGCCAGCCGGGCCAACGCCGCATCGCGATCGAACGCCTCCGGCTCGACGCGGGAACCGATGCGGTCGGCGTACCTGGCGTAGGTGTGCTCGCCCTCGCGGGGTCGGCCACTGATGGCGAGGCGGCGCAGCTCGAGGTGCGCCATGAGCAGCATCACCATGCGACCGGTGACTCGCTGCGCCAGATGCGGCAGCCGGTCGCGCAACGCCGCGGTCACCTCCTCACGCGTCCGATCCGGAGTGGCCGTCAGGAAGCCCAAGGCGGCGTCGGCGAGCTGCCCGACGTCCTGGGTCGTCAGGCCGAGGTCACCGAGCAGCTGGCCGTCGACGACCCTGAACAGGCGCGGACCGGTCAGGGCAAGCAGCCAGTCGATGTCGCCCCGTGCGGCGTAGTGCCAGGTTGGGCGCAGCACGTGGGTGCGGACTGCGTCCCCCGAGGCGAGGAGAGCATCAAGATCACTGGGGTCCGGCGACGTCGTCCGGGCGGCCACGGCCCACGCGGACTGGCCGGGGTTCTCCGCCTGCACGGCGAGCAGCGTGTCCAGAACCGTGCTCGCCGAGCCGGCGTGAGGCGCGGTGAGGAGCTGGTTCGACAGACGCCACCGGGCAATCGCAGCATCGTCCATCACGCCATTATGGTGATGGCCCGCTTCGGGGACATTGCGCGCCTCGCCTAGGCTGGAGGGGTGACTCCGCAGCCGGCCCGCATCCCCAACTACAAGCGCTTCCTGCTCACGGGTGCGTTCATCGGACTGGCCGTGGGCATCTGGTTCGGCCTGCGCGAACCGGGTGGCCCGAGCTACCACGAGACGGTGCAGTACTCCATGGGCACGGCCGTGTTGTTCCTCGCCGCGCTCGGGGCCTTCCTCGGGGCTGGGCTGGCCGGGCTCATCGCGATCCTCCTCGACCGCTCCGGGCGCGACACGTAACCGGTGTCCCCAGGCACCAGAGCAGCAGCGATGCGCCTCTTCGTCGCCATCGTCCCGCCCGACGAGGTCCTCGACGACCTCGCCGACCATGTCGAGCCTCGCCGGTTCGCCGACGAGGAAGGTGGCTCCGACCTGCGCTGGACCGACCGGCACCAGTGGCACATCACCCTGGCCTTTCTCGCGGACGTCCCCGACTGGCGTCTGGACGACCTGACCGCTGCGGTCGAGGCCACGACGGCCCGCTACCACGCGCCCGTGCTGCGCCTCGCCGGAGCCGGGGCGTTCCCCAACCCCTACGCGGCCCGCGTGCTCTACACCGGCGTGGAGCAGGTCCGCGGCGACCTGGGGAGGCTCGCGAGCGGCATACGGACGGCGTGCAACGGGGCCGGGGCCTCGCCGGGCGGCGCCCGCTTCCACCCTCACGTGACGTTGGGGCGCTTCCGCCGGCCGACCGAGGCGACCCGCTGGATCCGGACCTTCGACGCCCATGAGGGACCGGTGTGGCAGGCGACTGAGGTCGCCCTCGTGGAGTCGCATCTTGGCCAGGGTCGGGGACATCGTCCGCGCTATGAGGTGGTCGCGACGGCGCCTCTCGCGTGACCGCGGGCCGGGCGGCTGGGCGGACCGACCCCGTCGGTGTGGGAGAATCGGGTAGTGGCACGCGGCGACGGGCGACTGGCCCATGACCTCCTTCACGGCGAAAAGGGACCCCAGGACGCGTGTGGCGTCTTCGGTGTGTGGGCCCCGGGCGAGGAGGTCGCCAAGCTGACCTACTTCGGGCTCTACGCACTGCAGCACCGCGGTCAGGAGTCTGCGGGAATCGCCACCTCCGACGGCGAGAAGATCCTCGTCTACAAGGACATGGGCCTCGTGTCGCAGGTGTTCGACGAGGCCGCCCTGACCTCACTGCGCGGCCACATCGCGATCGGTCACACGCGCTACTCGACCACCGGCGGCTCGACGTGGGAGAACGCGCAGCCCACCCTTGGTGGCTCAGCCGACCGGACCATCGCGCTCGGGCACAACGGCAACCTCATCAACACTGTCGAGCTCAGGACCATGGTCGACGAGCACTTCGGTGACGGCCGGGTCACCGGTGAGCTCGCTCGCGGCAACACGTCCGACACCGCCCTCGTCACGACCCTCCTCTCGGCCGATCCGGAGAAGACCCCTGAGGAGGCGGCTCTCGAGCTCTTCCCCCAGCTGCGCGGGGCCTTCTGCTTCGTGTTCATGGACGAGCACACGCTGTATGCGGCGCGTGACCCGTGGGGTGTCCGCCCGCTCGCGCTCGGCCGGCTCGAGCGCGGTTGGGTCGTCGCGTCCGAGACCGCCGCCCTGCAGACGATCGGGGCGTCCGTGGTCCGCGAGGTCGAGCCGGGCGAGCTCATCGCCATCGACGAGGACGGCCTGCGCTCGCACCGCTTCGCCGAGCCGCAACCGAAGGGGTGCGTCTTCGAGTACGTCTACCTTGCCCGGCCCGACGCCGTGATTCGAGGCCGCGTCGTACACGAGGCTCGCGTCGAGATGGGCCGGGCGCTGGCCAGGGAGCACCCCGTCGAGGCCGACCTCGTCATCGGGGTGCCCGAGTCCGGCGTGCCTGCGGCGGTCGGCTACTCGCAGGAGTCCGGGATCCCCTTCGGGCAGGGCTTCGTCAAGAACGCCTACGTCGGCCGCACCTTCATCCAACCCTCCCAGACGCTGCGCCAGCTCGGCATCCGGCTCAAGCTCAACGCGCTCGAGCACACCATCCGGGGCAAGCGCCTCGTCGTGGTCGACGACTCCATCGTGCGCGGCAACACCCAGCGCGCGCAGATCCGGATGCTCCGCGAGGCCGGAGCCGCCGAGGTCCACGTCCGGATCTCGTCGCCGCCCGTCCAGTGGCCGTGCTTCTACGGGATCGACTTCGCGACGCGGGCTGAGCTCATCGCGACCGGTCTGGGGGTCGAGGAGATCCGGGCCTCCATCGGCGCCGATTCGTTGGGCTACATCTCCGAGGCGGGCATGATCGCGGCCACCGACCAGCCGGCCGAGCAGCTGTGTACAGCCTGCTTCACGGGTCGCTACCCGATCGACCTGCCCGAGGACGGCCACATCGGCAAGCACGTCCTCGAGACCCTGCCGCTCACGGTCCGGACCGGGCACGACCGGTCCGTGGACGTCGACGTCGAGGGCGTGCCGATCGGCGTGGGTACCGGCGGTTCCGGAGCGCTCGACCACCCCTGACCGGTTCGAGGTATTCCGCGACGCCCAGGAGTCGGTCCATACCTCGAACCGAATACCTCGAACCGGCCCTGGCCGTCCCCATCCCATCGGCGGCGACTGCGTTGTCCACAGGTCCAGGTGGGCGCCTCCAGCCGACGTCGGGCTGCGTCGAAGGTGCAGGCCATGGAGCCCTCGAATCCGACCCACCAGCCCGAGAACGACGTGCTGGTCGAGCGCCGATCTCGAGCGCGCATCCGACTGGCCCGGGCCCGGGAGGCTGCCTCCCATACGGGAGCCGTCGTGTCTCGGTCATTGCTGCGCAGCGCCGGGGTGGGCTATGTCGACGTCCGAACCGAGGTGGAGGCGGGTCGATGGCGACTCCACGGGCTGCAGACGGTAGCGCTGCACACGGGGGAGCTCACACCCGAGGAACATCGCTGGCGCATTGTGTGGGAGACGGGCGAGGACATCGCAGCCATCGACGGGGTGACAGCGTTGCAGGCGGCGGGTCTGAAGAACTTCACCGACGAGTCGATCCATGTCTCGGTGGTCCATCGGTGCTCGGTGAAGAAGGTGGCAGGCGCGAAGCTTCACAAGGTGATCCGGCGTCTGCCTGACGAAGTGATGGGCGCTGGTCTACCCCGCACGAAACCGCCTGTGGCGGCGTTACGCGGTGCCTATTGGGCGGTCTCGGATCGGCAGGCAGCGCTCATCCTGGTCATGACCGTGCAGCAGCGCCTTGCCACGCCGCAACAACTGAAGTCATGGTCGACGCGGCTTCGGGGGCGGCGCCGGCGCAGGTTCATCAAGGACGTGATCGGCTACCTCGACAACGGCGTTCAGTCTCTCGGCGAGCTCGACTTCGCAAGGCTGTGCCGGCAGCGAGGTCTGCCCGAGCCGACGCGGCAGGCCATCGTCGAGGGGGCACGCGGCCGGATGTACCTCGACGTCCGCTGGGACGGCTACGCCCTCGTCGTCGAGATCGACGGTGTCCAGCATCGTGAAGGCCTTCAGGTGACCGCCGACAACCTCGGCCGCAATGAGGTCACGCTGCGAGAGGACAAGGTGCTGCGCATCGACATCCTCGGCCTGCGCCTGCACGAGGATGAGTTCATGGATCAGGTCAGCCGCGGCCTCGGCCACACCTGACTCGGTGTGGGCGCTCGGTTCGAGGTATGGGTCGACTCCTGGGCATCGCCGGATACCTCGAACCGGGATGGGGGAAGGGGAAGGGGGAAGGGGAAGGGGGAAGAGGAGGGGGAGGGGGAGTGCGCCGGTAGGGTTGGTGCGTGACGAACGAGCCCGCTGGCCCCATCACGTACGCCTCCGCCGGAGTCGACGTCGAGGCGGGGGACCGGGCCGTCGAGCTGATGAAGGAGTCGGTTCGCCGGGCCACGCGTCCCGAGGTTCTCGGCGGGCTGGGCGGCTTCGCGGGGATGTTCGACGCGAGCGCCATCGCCCGAATGACCCGGCCGGTTCTTGCCACGAGCACGGACGGTGTGGGCACCAAGGTCGCCATTGCCCAGGCGCTCGACAAGCACGACACGATCGGCTTCGACCTCGTCGGGATGGTCGTCGACGACATCGTCGTATGCGGTGCCGAGCCGCTGTTCATGACCGACTACATCGCCGCGGGCAAGGTCGTCCCCGAGCGGATCGCCGCCATCGTGGGCGGTATCTCGCGGGCCTGCGAGGAGGCCGGCGTGGCGCTCGTCGGCGGCGAGACGGCGGAACATCCCGGGCTGCTCGAGCCGGACGAGTACGACGTGGCCGGGGCCGCGACCGGGGTCGTCGAGTACGCAGACGTCCTCGGTCCCGACCGGGTCCGTGACGGCGACGTGGTCGTGGCCCTCGCGAGCAGCGGTCTGCACAGCAACGGCTACAGCCTCGTCCGCCGCGTCATTGCCTCAGCGGGCTGGCAGCTCGATCGCCACGTCGACGAGTTCGGCCGAACGCTCGGTGAGGAGCTCCTCGAGCCGACCCGGCTCTACACCAAACCGCTCCTGTCACTCATTCAGGACGGAGGCGTCGAGGTCCACGCCCTGAGCCACGTCACCGGAGGTGGGCTCGCAGCGAACCTGGCCCGGGTTCTCCCCGCGGGCCTGTTGGCCCGCCTCGACCGCTCGACCTGGACGCCGCCTGCGGTCTTCCAGACGATCCAGGTCCTCGGCCGGGTGCCGCAGGCCGATCTGGAGCGCACCCTGAACCAGGGCGTCGGCTTCGTCGCCGTACTTCCTCGAGCCACACGCGGACCGCGCCATCGAGCTGAGCCAGCTCAGCGGCATACGGGCATGGCGTGTCGGCGAGGTGACGGCCGAGGCGGGCGCAACCATCGATCCCGCCGCCGAGGTCGTCCGGGGCGCGAAGGGCGTCGACGGCGGCGCCGTCCAGGTCGTCGGGCAGCACCCGACGGCCTGAGGACCGGCCAGCCGTCATCGCGGGTCGGGCTGCGCGCCCGACGCACGAGGTGGAGCAAGAAGAGGATGGGCGAGCTCAACGCTCGCCCGTTGCCCACTTCCCGTACTCGTCGTAGTCGTCCTCGTCAGGCCGCGACGTGTCGTCTCGGTCCGGACCGGAAGACTCGCGGTGCAGCTCTCGCTCCAGCGCGCTCAAGTCCGTGTCTGGCGTGTAGTACTTGAGCTGCCGTGCGACCTTGGTCTGCTTGGCTTTGGCTCGGCCGCGCCCCATGGCGTGACCCCCTCGTGCGTCGTGCCGGGACGGCATCGCTCGGCGGAGGGCCTTCTCAAGCCCTCCGTCGTCCGCGTAGCGGCCCCGGGAATGTGTGTGTTCTCGTGGTGCTAACGCTACATGAGCCAAGCAAATCCTGCTCCACCGGCACACTCTCGCGCGCGACCGGCTGCGGGCGGAATGAGAGGGAAAGCGGGTTTGCCCAATCTGCTGCCAGTCGGACGTGGAGGGGCCTAACCTTGCTCCATTGAGCCCTCGAGGGCCAAGCGTGGTGTCGCCGAACTGAGCGACTGGGTGGTGGGGAAATGACCATGACAACACAGGATCGGCATGAGACCGAGAAACTGTTGACGCCGGCCGAAGTCGCCGCGCTCTTCAGAGTCGACCCGAAGACCGTCACTCGATGGGCCAAGGCCGGCAAGCTCACCTCGATCCGGACTCTCGGCGGGCACCGCCGGTACCGCGAGTCCGAGGTCCGGGCGCTCCTGGGCGGCCACTGACCAGACGTCGAGGTGTCAGGGGTAGGGCAGTTCGAGGCTGTCACGGGCGGTGATGCCCGGGCGTTCGTCCACCGCGGGCTGCTCGGCGTTGTTGCGCCCCGATGGAGCCGGGCACTGGCAGCAGGCAGTCGGCGTCGTGCTCACCCGGAGGCCGATTCGTGGACGGGGTGCTGGAGAGCCTGGTCGAGGAGCCGGTCCGCCTGAGCGTCCCGATCTACCGACCGATCTTCGGCCGCGCCGCCCTCGAGGAAGCGGTGGCGACCTTCGCGCCGGAGAAGCCGGTGCGGAACAGGCCGCCCTTCGATGCCCGCGCCCGGCGCAGCGCACTCGTTCGACGGTGGACTGTCGGCGGGTGACCGTAGCGTTTTGCGCATGACCTCCACACCCGACATCACCGCCATCACCCTGGGAGTGCGCGACGTCGAGCGGTCGCGCCGCTTCTACGTCGACGGGCTCGGCTTCCGTCAGGTCCTCGAGATCCCCGGGGACATCGCCTTCGTCCAGTGCGCCCCCGGACAACTGCTCGCCCTCTGGGACGTGGAGCAGATGCCGACGGAGTACGGCGACGTGGGCCACGGACCCGCGGCGCCACCCGTCTCGCTGGGCCACAACGTCGACAGCCCCGAGCGGTGCGGGAGCTGTACGCCGCTGCGCTGGCGGCCGGAGCCACCACGGTCACCGAGCCGGCCGAGCGGGAGTGGGGTGGGGTGAGCGCATGCGTGGCCGATCCGGACGGATTCCGCTGGGACCTCGTCTGGAACCCGAACTTCCGGGTCGATCCCGACGGCACCGTCCACCTCGGTGACGCGTGAGGCCGATCCAAGCGCGTCAGTCAACGAGCGGAGAGCGCCGCTCGACGAGGATGACGTCGCGCCACTCACCGGCCAGCTGAGCGACCCGCCGCCGCACCCCCACCTCGCGGAACCCCGCATGGCGGTGCAGGGCCAGGCTGGCGACGTTCTCGGGGAAGATGCCGGACTGGATGGTCCAGATGCCGGCTGCCTCGGTCGAGGCGATGAGCCGGTCGAGCAGGACGCGCCCCACGCCGCGTCCGCGTGCTCGCGGGTCGACGTAGACCGAGTGCTCGACGACCCCGGCATAGGCCTGGCGGGACGACACGGGCGTCACCGCGACCCAGCCGAGCACGACGCCGTCGTCGTCGAGCGCGACGAACCGGTGCCCGGGCAGCCGCGACGCGTCGAACTCCGCCCACGTCGGGGCCTCGGTCTCGAACGTCGCATCGCCCTCGGCGATACCGGCGGCGTAGACCTTGAGGACGGCCTCCGCGTGCTCCCGGGTCATTGATGCGATCGGCACGGACCCCACGGTAGCCAGCCAAACGGCACCCGCCTTCGGTTGGTCAGGCCGTCGGCTCGTCAGTATCGATCAAGGACAGGGCGTGGTCGACGAGCGCCGGGAGGTCGCCGCTGCCGTCTCCTTCGACCCACGTCGTCACGGCGACTGTCATGGCCGCGACCGCCGCGGCGACGAGCACCCGCAGATCGAGGTCGCGGACGTCCTGTCCCGTGTGCTCGGCAAGGGCGTCGTCGATCGCCTGCTGCGTCTCGAGGGTGCCCTCGAAGAGCCTCGCCCGGAGCGCCGGAACCGTCATCGTCAGCTTGGTCCGCTGGTAGATCTGCTCTCGATCCTGCTCGAAGACTTGAGCGAACGCCGTGACCATCGCCGCGCGGATGGCCCGGATCGGCTTGCGGACGTCACGTGCCGTGGCAATCGCCATCACGAACAGCGGGTCGTAGTCGTCCACGAGCACCGCGTCTTCCTTCGTAGGGAAATACCGGAAGAAGGTGCTCGGCGAGATCTCCGCCGCGTCGGCGATCTGGTCCACCGTCGTGCTGTCGTAGCCCTGGGCGCTGATGAGCCTCACGGCGGCCTCCTGGATCGCCCGACGCGTCTTGGCCTTCTTCCGCTCGCGCAACCCAGGACCGCTCGTCATGAGCCGATTATGCAGCGCGGGCGGCTCTCGCAGCAGGCTCGGCGGACTCGAGCGGGCGATCGTGTCCGGACGCCGGAGCCGTCCTGCCGGGCACGAACCGGGCCAGGGCCACCGCGGCGACGAGGGAGACGATCGCACAGACCACGACGGCCGTGTGCATGCCCAGGGCGAGTGGGAAGGCGGCAGCCGCCCCGAGGCCCATGACCGCCCGAGCGCCGATGAGCAGAGTCACAATGAATTGAGAGTAACTCCCAAAAGCGTGCAACTGTCACTACCCAATCGGCGGGAACCCGAGGGCAGCGAGTTCGAGGCGGGTCGCGAGGCGCGTCACCGGATCGGTGAGGTCGAGGTCGACGATCTCGGGCAGCTTCTGCATCCGGTAGCGCAGCGTGTTCGGGTGGACGTGGAGCGATGCCGCGGCCGTCCGCGGGTCCCCGGGGTGGTCGAGCCAGGCCGCCACCGTGGCCGCATAGGCCGTGCCGTGTTCCTCGTCGTGGGCGTGCAGGTCGGTCACGGGGCCGGGAGACCGGGCAGACCGTATGCCGCTCACTGCCCTCTCGCACGTCACCTCCGCCCAGGCGTCGTCCACCGACACGACGCTCTCCCGAAGTCGGCCGGCGAGAGCGAGGCGGTGCA
This sequence comes from uncultured Actinomycetota bacterium, assembly GCA_963754395.1. Classification (GTDB taxonomy): domain Bacteria; phylum Actinomycetota; class Actinomycetes; order Actinomycetales; family Dermatophilaceae; genus Intrasporangium. The sequence continues at coordinate 181,736 of CAVWGJ010000031.1, forward strand.
CCTCCAGTGCCTCCTGACGGGAACGTGCGAGTTGAGGCAGATGGCGCACGGCACTACCCGCCGAGGCACGGGCCTCGGGGCGGGTCTGGCCGAGCTCGTCGACGGCGCCGCGCAGCCAGTCCCAGGTGCCGGGGGCTGCTCGAGACTCCTGGTTCTCGTCCAAGCGCGCGTCGCGCACGAGGGCCATGACCACGTCGTCGAGCAGCGCGAGCAGGGGTTGACGCCACAGCAGCCGGCGACACGCGGACTCCCACGCCAGCAGCTGGCTCTCCGGGTCGAGGTCGGGGTCGCCCGCCAGCACGACGACCCGCCACGGCGGCTGTGGCAGCCACACCTCGGCCTCGGCCACGTTTCCCGAGAGCAGGTCGCGCAGCCGGTCAGCAGCAACCCGCCGGGCCAGGTCCGTCTGCGAACGCAGCCGCAGCAGGTGGAGTGCCACGACGGTGGCCGTTTGGGTCAGGGACCGGACCGTCTCAGCTGGGGGTGGCTCGTCCACGACTGCCCAGATGGAGCCCAACCACTCGTCCGCGGCCCGGACGGGAATGACGAGCCTGGCCCGCAGTTCGCCGTCGGCCGGGACGAAGAAGGGATCGCTGGAGCGGGCGAGACGCCGGAACACGCCCCGGCCGCGCAAGCTCGTCAGGATCGCGTCGGGAACCTTCCGGCCGACGATCGTGGACAGCCGAACCGGGTCTGCGACGTCCTGCCGGGACGAGTAGGCAAGAACGCGCGACTGGGTGTCCTCGATGGTGACCGGCGCCTCGACGAGGGCGGCGCACGCATCGGCGAGGGCGAAGAGGTCGTCGTGGACCGGGCCGTCGCTCCGGGCTGAGGCCCCGGTTGCGGCGCGGTCGAGGACGCCCCGGAGCAGCCACACGACGTGGGCCCAGGAAGCATGGTCGGCGAGCTCGACGAGGGGCAGGCCGAGCCGATGCGCTGCCCCCGGACGTCCCGGCGTCGGGCCAGGCTGCGCCGGACGACGACCCCGCCGCTCCCGACTCCGTGGGCCGCCTCGATCAGCCCGATCGCTGCCTCGGGGGACTCGATGCCCACGCCGAGCAGCAGGTCGCCCGTCTGGCCGAAGACCCCAGCGCCGGGCTCGGCCAGCGTGATGTCGTCGACCTCCGGGCCAGGAGCCTCCACGGCGACGCGGAGCAGGCCGCCGCCGAGCGCCCCGACGACGTCGCCGAGCGAGAGACCACGAGGACTGGTTGCCTTGGCCTGGGGCATGGCTCCATGATCGCGCCCGATTGGTGCTCCGGCAACAGCGGATGCCGTCATCTTTGTCGCGGTGCCACCATGGGTCCACCGTCGGTATGCAGAACCATTGGTTATATGGCTTCCGTCACTCCTTCTGGTCTTCCCGTCCCTGTGTCGAACTCAGGGCGTGTCGCCGTGGTCGGCGCCGGCATGGTCGGCCTCGCCACGGCCTGGTTCCTCCAGGAGCGCGGCGTCGAGGTCACCGTCATCGAGCGTGACGGCGTGGCCGCCGGCTCCTCCTGGGGCAACGCCGGGTGGCTCACGCCCGGCATCGCCACGCCGCTGCCAGAGCCGGCCGTCCTCAAGTACGGCCTGCGCGCCGTCCTCAGCCCGAGCTCGCCGGTCTACGTGCCGCCGAGTGCGAACGCGAACTTCCTCAAGTTCGTCGCCGGGTTCACCCGCCACTCCACGATGAAGGCGTGGAAGAAGGCAATGGGCTCGCTCGTGCCGATCAATGACCTGTCGCTCGCGAGCTTCGACCTGCTCACGGCCGGTGGTGTCGACGCCGACACCTTCGAGGCGAAGTCGTTCACCGCCGCGTACCGCACGGCCGACGAGCGCACGACCCTGCTCGAGGAGATCGAGCACATCCACGCCCAGGGCGGCGACATCACCTTCGACGTGCTCACCGGGGACGAGGCCCGCGCGATCGAGCCGGCCCTCTCCGACGCCATCGGTGCGGCGATCGTGCTTCACGGCCAGCGCTTCATCGACCCCGGCGCCTACGTCGCTGCCCTTGGTGACGCTGTGATCGCGCGCGGCGGCAAGATGCTCATCGGCGGCGCGGTGACCGGCCTGCGCGACACCGGGCGCGGCGTCGTCATCGAGACCGAGACCGGCGCGGCCGAGGAGTTCGACCAGGTCGTCATCGCGACCGGTGCCTGGCTGGGCAGTCTCGCCCGCCAGTTCGGGGTGAAGAAGGTCGTCCAGGCGGGTCGGGGCTACTCGTTCTCCGTGGAGGTCGAGGACCTGCCGAACGGGCCGATGTACTTCCCCGCGGCACGGGTCGCCTGCACCCCGGTCGGTGACCGTCTCCGCGTCGCCGGCATGATGGAGTTCCGCCAGCCCGAGGCTGCCCTCGACCGGCGCCGGATCAAGGCGATCGTGGAGAGCGCCCGCCCGCTCCTCAAGGGCGCGGACCTCGACCACCGCCAGGACGAGTGGGTCGGCTCCCGTCCGTGCACGGTCGACGGCCTCCCGCTCATCGGTGCGACCGGGTCCCCGCGCGTCTTCGTCGCCGGCGGGCACGGCATGTGGGGGATCACCCTCGGTCCCGTGACGGGTCGCCTGCTCGCCGAGCAGATGGTGACCGGCAAGACCCCCACGGAGCTGCGTCCGTTCAACCCGCTGCGCTGACCCGACACCCAGCACCCGCCCGAGGTTCGTGCCCGGGCGGAGGGCTGGGACGTCAGCTCCGTCCGGAACCCAGCTCAGCGGCATACGGCATGGGTTGTTCGACCGGCGGGTGGAAACCCGCCGACTGCCGTAGCCGGGCAGTGACGGCATCGATCTTTGACGAGTACCAGAGTGTCGCCGCGGTGCCGTGCACTCGAACGTCGATGTCCGAGATGGGATCGAAGGCCTGGTAGTCCGGCGGCGGACGCAGCTCGAAGTCCTCCGCGGTGAGTCGCTCGCCGATCCGGAGACGTTGGTCCCCGGCGTCGGGGTCGCCGAGCACGACTACGGCCCCGGGCTGCAGCGCGCGCTGGAGCTGGAGTGCGGGGGCCGGGACTTCGCGGCGAAGGACGTCATCGCCGGTCGGTCCCGGCCGGTGGGAAGTCTGAGCACGGACACCCACGGCGACCTCGCGCGGTCAGCCAGATGGGACGAGGTACTTCGGCCCGCCAAGACCGGCGTGAGGAGTCGGAGGGAGCTGGTGGCCGCGCTCAGCGGCGACAGCCTGGTAGCCAGCCACGCGCCCAACGGTCCACGTGGACGGGGACTGAGCCCAGCGGCATACGGCATGGATATGCTTGTCCCGCAGGCTAGCTCACGTTTGGCTCGCCGGCACCTTGTTGACGGTGCAGACGAACGACTTGACGACGCCGTTGTCCACCGCATCGCCCGCGCTGATGGCGGCCATGACCTCGTCGAGGGCGTCGAGCACGCCGTCCTGGTCGAGGTCGCCCGAGGCCAGTGCGGCGTCGTACCCGTTGGGCAGTGAGACCGCGTGGACCTGCCACCGGCCGCCGTTGAAGTCGCGGTAGCCGGGGGCGCTCTCGGCGACGCTGCGCTGGACACCGCCGAAGTCGTAGATGGCGTCGAAGCTCTGGTCCGGTGCGCCGGTACCGAAGAGGTCCGTCGGCGTGGCCACGGTGCGGTAGAGGACGTGGTCGACGTAGAACGCGGGACCGCTGACGCCGGCACTCGCCTGGCCGGCACCGCCGATCGCGACACCCGCAGCGGCCGCGAGCGCAGCCGTCGTGCCAAGGATTCGCTTGATGTGCATTCGATTTCACCTCCGTTGAGCCAGCCGGTCGGCTGGGCCCTTCGATTCAACGCCGGCGTGGTCGCTGACTCCATGAACGCGTCGTTACCCGGTCCTTACGGGGGCGTGACGTGGATCCCGAGGGCCAGCTGAGGCGCCTCCAGGCGGCTGGTGCAGCCCTATCCTGAGGTCGTGCCCCGGGTGCTCGTGATCGACGACGACTCGACGGTCGCCGGAGTCGTGGCCGCCTACCTCGAGCGCGCCGGCATGGACGTCGATGTCGCCGCAGACGGCCCCGCCGGGCTGGTCGTGGCGAGGGAGCACCGACCCGATGTCGTCCTGCTCGACCTCATGCTGCCCGGCCCCGATGGTCTCGAGGTGTGTCGGCAGCTGCGCCTCGTCCATCCCGGGCTGCCGGTCATCATGGTCACCGCCCGCGGTGAGGAGCCCGACCGGGTCCTCGGCCTCCAGATCGGCGCGGACGACTACGTGACGAAGCCGTTCAGCCCACGCGAGCTCGTCCTGCGGGTCCAGTCGCTCCTCCGACGCGTCGACCTCGGGGGGAACGCAGACAGGGAGCGGGCCGAGCCGCCGGAGCGCCCCACGGAACTCGTCGACGGAGACCTCGCCATCGACCGTGCGGGGCACCGCGTGCGGCTCGACGGGCTCGAGCTCTCCCTGACGGCGAGGGAGTTCGACCTGCTGACGTGGATGGTCAGCCACCCCGGCCAGGTCTTCACCCGGGCAGAGTTGATGTCCTCGGTCTGGGGCTGGGAGTTCGGGGACGAGTCGACGGTCACTGTCCACGTGCGTCGGGTCCGCGAGAAGGTCGAGGCCGACCCCGGCAGGCCTCGCCGCCTGGTCACCGTCTTCGGCGTGGGCTACCGGTGGGACGAGACGCAGGATGGCTCCCGTGGGGGCTGAGCTCCAGGCCGTCCTGGTGTCGGCCGGCGTCAGCACCCTCGTCGGTGTTGCCGGCGCCTGGCTCGTCCTCCTCCTGACGCGGCGGCCCTCCGTCCGGGTTGCTGTGTGGGCGGCTCTGGCGGCGCCGGTCGTCGTCGTCCTATCGGTGGCAGCTGGGATCTACGCCAGCGCCAGGGCGATGCTGCTCAGCGAGCACGACTCGCGGCTCGTCCTGCTCGGTCTGCTCGCCACGGTGCCGGTCGCCCTCGTGACCGGTTGGGTCATCGCGCGGCACGTCCAGCGACTCGGCCGCCAGATGGCCGACGCGGAGGCCGACCGCATGCGGGAGGTCGAGGTCGAGGAGCGGCGGCGCGAGCTCGTCGCGTGGATCTCGCACGACCTGCGCAGCCCACTCGCCGGGATGCGCGCGATCACCGATGCTCTCGAGGACGGGGTGGTGACCGACGTCCTTCGCGCCTACGGCCGACTGCGGCAGGACATCGGCCGGATGGGCGACATGGTGGATGACCTGCTCCAGCTCTCGCGCATCCACGCCGGCCAGGCGGGGCGGAACCGAACCCCCGTGTCCCTCGGGGACGTCGTCTCGGACGTCGTCGCGGCGGCGCGACCCGCTGCCGAGGCGGCCGGTGTGACAGTCAACGGCAGCGCCGGGCCGTCGTCCGACGTCACGATCCGCGTCGATGTGCAGGAGATGACGCGGGTCGTCGACAACCTCGTCACCAACGCCGTCCACCACACCCCAGTGGGTGGTCACGTCGACGTCGCCCTGGACGGCTCGCCCACCGAGGCCGTCATCACCGTCGACGACGCATGCGGTGGGATCCCGGAGGACGTCCTCGAGCGGGTCTTCGACGCCGGGTTCCGTGGGACCCAGGCACGCTCTCCAGACGCGGGCGGCGGGGCAGGGCTGGGTCTGGCCATCGTCCGGGGGCTCGTCGAGGCGCATGGCGGCACCGTCGGCGTGCGCAACCTGGGGTCTGGCTGTCGGTTCGAGGTCCGGCTGCCCCGGACCGACGGCACGCCCCGCTCGGCGCAGCGGACTACCGCGCCGGGCTGAGCACGACGAGGGTGTAAGGCCCGACGGAGATTCTCGCGCTTGCGGGCTGGCCGTTCAGCGGCGTGTCGGCGGCGTCGACATCGAGGGTCGTGTGACCGCCGAAGAGCGCGCTGTAGGTCGAGGCGTCCGAGTTGAAGCGCACCGCCCAGCGGCCGGGGCGGGGCAGCCCGATGGTGACGTCCCGGGCGTCGGTGCTCGCGTTGACGACGACGGCGACCGGCTCGGAGTCGGTCGATCGCAGCCAGGCGATGGTCTTCGCTGCGTCGTCGAGGTGGACCAGCGCCGTGTGGGGCCCGGTGAGACCCGCCGTGGTGCCGGTCAGGTTGCGCCGCAGCACGACGAGGTCCCGCACGAGCCGCACGATGTCGCGGAACGCCTCGGCACGTTCCCAGTCGAGCGGGACCGAGTCCCGGAACCACTCGTCCTCGAGGAACTCCTGACCCTGGAACAGCATCGGGATGCCGGGGCTCGTCAGCGCGATCGCCGTGGCGAGCGTCGCCCGCTTCTGCGCCGGCCAGCCGGACGGGTTGGCGCCGTCTATCTCCTGGGGTACGCGAAGCTTCCCGTTGGCGACCTCGTCGTGACTCTCGGAGTAGATGACGCGGTTCCATGGGTCCCGCCTGCGCCACAGCGATCCCGGCGAGCGCCTGCATGGAGCGCGCCGCGTCGTCGGGGGTCGTGACCAAGGCGCGCAGCGTGTGGACGAAGCCGGCGTCCCACTGGGCGTCGAACGCCGCGCCCTCCGGCGAGGTCAGGGCGGGATCGTTCTGGAGGTCCTCGGCGATGAGGATCTTGCTCGGCCGCTCGCTGTGGATCGCGGTGTTGATGTCGCGCATGAGCGCCCAGCCGTCGGGGATCTCGGTGCCGATGCCGCTCACGGTGCGGATGTAGAGGGTGGCGTCGAAGCGCAGCCCGTCCATGTGGTACTCCTCGATCCACATGCGGGCGTTGTCCCGGCAGTACTGGCGGACCTCCTCACGGCCGTAGTCCGGGCGTGTGTCGCCCCACGGCGTCTGCGACCGGTGGTCCTGGTAGAAGTAGATCCCGCCCTTGTCGTTCTCCGAGTAGCCGTCGAACCGCCACAGGGACAGGTCACTCGGGCCGAAGTGGTTGAGGACGACGTCGACGATGACCGCGATGCCGTGTTTGTGCGCCTCGCGGACGAACTTCTTGAGGTGGTCCGGCCCGCCGTAGCTCGACTCGACGGTGAAGGGGTGGGCCGGGTTGTACCCCCAGGAGTAGTCCCCCGCGAACTCCGCCACGGGCATGAGCTCGATCGCGTTGATGCCCAAGCTCTTCAGGTATCCCAGACGACTCGCCATGGTCGCGATGTCCCCCGGGTCGCCCTCCTCCGCGACGAATGAGCCGATGTGCGTCTCGTAGATGACGAGCTCGTTGTGGGTCGGGATGGTAAACGAATCGCCTTCCCAGTCAAAGGCGTTCGGGTCGTAGATGATCCCGTTGCCCACTGAGTTCGTCACCGCTCGTGCGCGTGGGTCGATCCGGTGGAACTGCTCGCCGTTGGTCGTGATGACGTACTTGTACTCGTCGCCCGGCCCCGCGCCCTCGACCTCCCCGTACCAGTGGCCGCCGCCCTCCCGCTCGAGCACGTCGCGATCCGTCGACCACTCGTTGAAGCTCCCCGTCACGACGACCCGTTCGGCGTTGGGCGCCCACACCCGAAAGGCAGTCCGTCCCTCGAGCGGGATGGAGCCCATCCCAGTCGCGCGTGGCTGGCTCACGGGTTCTCCTCGTGGGTGGGGTGGCGAGGTCCCGAGCCTATAGCCGTATGCCGCTGAGCTCGCTTCCGCCTGAACGTGACCACCTGCTGGTGTGGCCCACGGCTCTCCGGGGTACGTCTCCAGCGTGTCAACGTCAACCGAGCCACTTCTGTCCGCCGCTCAGGTCGACGCGCGTCTCACGGAGATCGAGCGCAGCGTGGACCTGCTGCTCAACGTCACGCCGGTCAATGCGGCGGAGGCGTGGGCCGATTTCGAGCGGAGTGACTTCGGGACGGCCCCCACCCTCCGGCTGCGGCCACTGGACTTCCAGCCGGATCTGGTGCGCCGCGACCTGTACAACCTCGAGATCGAGGACATCGCTGACCCTGCCCTGCACAGCCTCTTGCGGACGAAGAGGGACGAGATCGCGCGAATGGTCACGGCTCTGGAGGATCGGGACACGTCTCGGTTCGTGTACGGGACGTTGCAGCTCTACGGAGGTGTCACCGCGCCTCTCGCGCGGGCCGCGGAGGAGCTGCTCGAAGCCATCCCGCCCCAGGCTCCCAGCACGCACACCGTGACGGCGGGGGTGTTCGCCGAAGCGGCTCAGGAGGAGTTCGACCGGTACCAGGCGGTGTATCCAGAGTTCCCGGTCAGTTTCGAGGTGCGCGACGACGTCTCCGAGCTGATGGTGTCGTTCGGTCGGTTGCTCATCCCCGAGACCGCCGCCATCAGATCGGATCGCGTGCAGCCCTTGCTGCACCACGAGATCGGCACCCATGTCGTCACCTACCAGAACGGCACCAGGCAACCGCTGAAGCTGCTGACCACCGGACTGCCCGGCTACGACGAGACCCAGGAGGGCCTGGCTCTGCTGGCGGAGTACCTGACCGGCGGCCTGGACCCGCGACGCCTGCGCGTGCTGGCGGGACGCGTCGTCGCAGTGGAGAAGCTGCTCGACGGCGCCGAGTTCCTCGACCTCTTCGAGTCGCTGCGCACCGATTACCGGATCCCGACGAGGACAGCGTGGTCCATTGCCATCCGCGTCTCCGTCGGTGGCGGCAACGTCAAGGACGCGATCTACCTGCGTGGCATCTCGCGCATCCTCGAGATGCTCGCGGAAGGCGGGAGCCTCGATCCGCTCTTCGTCGGAAAGCTCGCCCTGGACCACATCCCGCTGATCCAGGAGCTGCTCGAGCGCGAGGTGCTCCACCCACCGTGGGTCCGTCCACGGTGGCTCGACGTGCCCGGTGCACCGGAGCGCCTGGACCGGCTGCGCGCTGGAGCGTCGGTCATGGACCTGTACGAGGGAGAGGAAGCGGCATGAGGATTGCGTTCTTCGTCAAGGACATCGACACCGAGGTGGACGAGTACACGACGACCCGGTTGGCGCGGGCCGCGTGCCGGGGTGGGCACGAGGTCTGGTACATCGGGGTCGGCGACGTCGAGCTGGGGGCAGGCGACGGGCAGCTCCTGGCGCGGGCTCGGCGCGCGGACTTCGACGGAGGCGACACGCTGGCGAGCTTGATGGAGCGGGTCAAGGAACGCGACCCCGAACGGATCGTCATGGAAGACCTCGATGCGCTGTTCCTGCGCAACGAGTCCATCGAGGATCTGCAGGAGCGGCCATGGGCAAGTCCCTTGGGCGCCGTCTTCGGCCAGATGCTCAGGGCCCGCGGCGTCACGGTGGTGAACGACCCGATGTCCCTCATCCGGGCGACGAGCAAGCTCTACCTCGAGGAGTTCCCGGAGAAGATCCGGCCCCGATCGCTCGTGACCCGGGACCCGCAGGCGATCGAGCAGTTCGTGGCCAAGGTTGGTCACTCCGTCGTCAAGCCGCTCTACGGCGGCAAGGGCCGCAACGTGTTCATGATCGAGGACGAGGGTGAGACGAACCTCGCCCAGATGACCGAGGCGGTGCTGCAGGACGGTTACGCCCTGGTCCAGGAGTTCGTCGACGGCGGTGAGAACGGGGACGTCCGCATCTTCCTGCTGGATGGTCAGATCCTCGAACACGATGGGAAGCTGGCCGCCTTCCGGCGCGTACCGACGGGCAACGACCCCCGGGCGAACATCAGCGTCGGCGGACGCTCCGTGCCGATCGACGCCGGTGACGTGGAGCTCAGCGTGGTCGAAGCGATGAGCGACAAGTTGCTGGCAGACGGCATGTTCTTCGTGGGCATCGACGTGATCGGCGACAAGGTCGTGGAGATCAACGCGGAGAGCGCGGGTGGTATGCAGAGCGTCGAGAGGCTCTACGACGTCGACGTCTGTCCCACCGTCATCGATGCCCTGGAGCGACGGGTCGGCTCACGATCCTGAGCTGCCGCGCCGGTCACCAGCCGGCGAGCTGACGGACCGTCTGGACGGTGTCGATCTCCGAGACCGGCTTGTCGTCCCGGTATCGCAGGACGCGGGCGAACCGCAGCGCCATCCCGCCCGGGTAGCGGCTCGACCTCTGCACCCCGTCGAACGCGATCTCGACGACCTGCTCCGGGCGAAGCCAGACGACCCACTCACCCGGGTCGGGTTCATCGATGGCGAGCTCGCGGAACCGCTCGGTCTGCCACCGCAGCATCTCGTCCGTCATTCCCTTGAAGGTCTTGCCGAGCATGACGAGCTCACCCGTCTCCGCGTCGCGGGCTCCGAGGTGGATGTTCGACAGCCAGCCCCGCCGCCGGCCGCTGCCCCACTCGACGGCGAGGACCACGAGGTCCAGGGTGTGCCGAGGCTTGACCTTGATCCACCCCTGTCCGCGTCGCCCGGCCGCGTAGGGAAGCGAGGGGTCCTTGACGATGACCCCCTCGTGTCCCGCCCGCACGATGTCGTCGAAGAAGGCCTGCGCCTCGTCGGGGTCTGCGGTGAGGACCCGCGCCGGCAGCCAGGCGCCGGGGACCGTCAGGGCGAGCCGCGCCCAGCGGTCTGTGGCCGAGTGGTCGAGCAGGTCCTCGCCATCGACGTGCATCACGTCGAAGAAGAACGGGGTCAGCGGGACCTCGTCGCGGAGGCTCTCGGGGTCGGCGCTGCTCGCCGTGCGAGCACCGGTGACCTGGAAAGGTTGGGGCCTCCCGTCCTCCCGGAGGGCGATGACCTCTCCGTCCAGCACGGCGCTTTCCACGTCGAGGGCGGCCAGTGCCTCGACGATCTCCGGCAGTCGGTCCGTCACGTCCTCCAGCGTCCGCGTGAAAAGGCGCACGTCTCCGTGGTCGACGTGAGCCTGCAGTCGTATGCCGTCCAGCTTGGTCTCGACGAGGACCTCGCCTCCCAGCGTGCCCAGGGCCGCAGGCACATCGGGTGCCGAGCTGGCCAGCATGGGCCGGAGCGGACGGCCGACCTCCAGCGTCAGTGCGTCCAGGGCCTCGGCCCCGCCGTCGAGCGCCGCCCTTGCGACCGGTCCGGCGTGACCGGCGAGCATCACCGCCCGGCGCACGGCGGCGTCGGGGACGCCGGAGGCCTTGGCGATGGCTTGGAGCATGACCCCATCACCGGCGCCCTGGCGTGTCTCACCGGTGACGAGGCCACGCAGCCACTGCTGCTCCTCAGCCGTCGCTCGCTCGAAGAGGGATCGGACCATTGCGGACCGTCGCGCCGCGGAACCCGGGCCGCTGATCTGCGCCAGCTCGGTGGCCGCGGTGTCCACGTCGAGGACGGTGAGATTCGACGTCTCGGCCGGCTCAGGCAAAGACCGGAGGCCTCGCCAGCTGACGCCCAGGCGGCGCTGGGGGAGGACGCCCGCGAGGTGGGCCGCCACCACCTCGACGGTCTCCGGCCCGTCGTCCGCGGCGCGGCTCAGGCAGGCGGCCAGTGCCTCGACCTTGGCGGTGCGGGACGAGGTGGTCGCAACGGCGCGGGACGTGGCGACGACATCGGAGAGCGGGAGCGGCATGAGTTGATCCTGCACCAGACGAGGCCCGGCGCGGACTGCACACTCGACCAGATCTCGTCGAGTGTGCACTTCGTGCCCCGGCGTTTGCTGCACACTCGACTGAGAGGTGGGACGAGTGACGGGACGGGTTTCCCTTCCCGTGCAGGGGCCGGCCAGGAAGAGGGAGCTGGTCCCGTCATTCCTCCCGTGCCGTAAGCCGCTGAGCTCGTTCTCAGCCGACGCTCGGCTCCGTCCCGCCCGCTTCGTCGAGTGTGCACTTGTGCCGGCGCGGACTGCACAGTCGACGGAGCGGGGGACGACGCGGACTGCACACTCGACCAGATCTCGTCGAGTGTGCACTTCGTGCCCCGGCGTTTGCTGCACACTCGACTGAGAGGTGGGACGAGTGACGGGACGGGTTTCCCTTCCCGTGCAGGGGGCCGGCCAGGAAGAGGGGGTTGGTCCCGTCATTCCTCCCGTGCCGTATGCCGCTGAGCTCGTTCTCAGCCGACGCTCGGCTCCGTCCGCCCTCTTCGTCGAGTGTGCACTTGGTGCCGTCGCGGACTGCACAGTCGACGGAGCGGGGGACGACGCGGACTGCACGCTCGATCGAGAACGGCACTTGACGTCGATGCTGGGACGCGCCAAGGTAAGCAAGCGCTTAGTCAGCGTCGCAGCTGCCCTCAGTCCGAAGGAGTGCCGTGCCAGGCCGCACCACGATCCGCACCGCCGTCGTCACCGGCGCGGCCCGCGGCATCGGGCGGGCCATCGCGGCGCGGCTCGTCGCCGAGGGGACCCGGGTCGTCGTCAACGACCTGGACGAGGCCGTCCTCGCGGAGACGGCCGCTGCGATCGGGGCCGTGCCCTTCGCCGGTGACGCGGCGTCGACCGACGGGGTTGACCGGCTCGTGGCTGCAGCGCTGAGGGAGTTCCAGGGCGAGGGCGGCATCGACCTCTTCGTCGCCAACGCCGGCATCACGTCCGGTGTGGGCCTCGACGCCTCCGATGCGGACTGGTCCCGCCTGCTCGAGGTCAACCTCCTGGCGCAGGTCCGCGCTGCGCGCCGGCTCGTGCCGATGTGGCTCGACGCGGGCGGCGGCCGTCTCGTCCTCACCGCCTCGGCCGCCGGTCTGCTGACGATGCTCGGCGACCTGCCCTACTCCGTCACCAAGCACGGGTCCGTCGCACTGGCCGAGTGGCTCGCCGCGACCTACCGGCACCGCGGGATCGTCGCCCAGGCGGTCTGCCCGCTCGGTGTCGACACCCAGATCCTCGAGGAGGCCGGTCCCCTCAAGGACCTGCTGACCCGGGACGGCACACTGAGTCCCGAGGACGTCGCCGAGTCCGTGTGGCAGGGGCTGCAGGGTGACTCGGTCCACATCCTCCCGCATCCCAGCGTGCGCCAGTACTACGCCGGACGCGCGGCCGACCCGGACGCGTGGCTCGGCGGAATGAACAAGATCCAGCAAAGACTCGAGAGGGCCAGCACATGAGCGACCAGTCGCAGCAAACCGACCAGACCATCAGGACCGCCATCATCACCGGTGCCGCGCGCGGCATCGGCGCAGCGGTGGCGAGGCGCCTGGCCAGTGACGGCCTACAGGTCGCCGTGCTCGACCTCGACGAAACCGCCTGTAAGGCAGTGGTATCGGAGATCGAGGCTGCTGGGGGCAAGGCGCTGGCGGTGGGCGTCGACGTGTCCGACGAGGCGGCGGTCCAGGCCGCTGTCGAGCGGGTCGCGACCGAGCTGGGCGCCCCGACGGTGCTGGTCAACAACGCGGGCATCATCCGCGACAACATGCTCTTCAAGATGACCGTGGACGACTGGGACGCGGTCATGGCCGTTCATCTGCGCGGTTCGTTCCTCATGTCACGCGCGTGCCAGAAGTACATGGTCGACGCGACGTTTGGCCGGATCGTCAACCTCTCGTCCACCTCGGCCCTGGGCAACCGCGGGCAGGTCAACTACTCGGCGGCCAAGGCGGGACTGCAGGGCTTCACCAAGACGCTCGCGATCGAGCTGGGCAGGTTCGGGGTCACCGCCAACGCCATCGCCCCGGGCTTCATCGCCACCGACATGACCAAGGCGACGGCCGAGCGGATGGGCATCACGTTCGACCAGTTCCTCGAGGGTGCCGCCAAGGAGATCCCGGTCGGCCGGGTCGGCCAGCCGGAGGACATTGCGGCGACGGCTTCGTTCCTGATCCGCGAGGATGCCGGCTTCGTCTCCGGTCAGGTCATCTACGTCGCCGGCGGACCGAAGGACTGATGGGCGTGCGCACCTTCAACGGACTTGACGAGCTCGGCGCGGCGGTCGGCGAGCAGCTCGGCCAGAGCGACTGGCACGAGATCACCCAGGCGCAGGTCAACCTCTTCGCGGAGGCGACCGGTGATCACCAGTGGATCCACGTCGACCCGGAGCGGGCCAAGGACGGCCCGTTCGGGCAGACCATCGCGCACGGCTACCTGACGCTCTCGCTGCTGCCGGTCCTCGTCGCGGAGATCTACCGCGTCGACGGCGTGTCGATGGGACTGAACTACGGGACGAACAAGGTGCGTTTCCCGGCGCCGGTCCCGGTGGGCAGCAAGGTGCGGGCCTCGGCCCAGCTGGTCGAGCTGACCCCGATCGCGATCGGCACCCAGGCGGTCGTCCGGGTGACCATCGAGATCGAGGGCGGCAGCAAGCCGGCCTGTGTCGCCGACGTCGCCTGGGTCTACGTGCAATGACCAGGACCCAGCCGACCCAGCCGACCCAGCCGACCCAGCCACCCGCACAAGGCGACCCGGCCGGGGGAGCGAGCTCGGCGGCATACGGCACAGAAGACCCGCCGGGGCTCCCGCTGGAGCCGTTGCGCGCGTTCCTGGCCGACCACGCTCCCGGCCTGCTGGACGGTCGCCTCGCGGCCCGGCTGATCGCGGGGGGCAAGTCGAACCTGACGTACGTCGTCGGGGACGGCCGGCGCGAGGTGATCGTCCGGCGGCCGCCGCTCGGGCACGTGCTCGCGACCGCGCACGACATGGTCCGGGAGCACCGGGTCATCTCGGCGCTGCACGAGACTGACGTCCCGGTCCCCGAGACGTACGCCGTGTGCCCGGGTGACGAGGTCATCGGCGCGCCGTTCTACGTCATGGAGCTCGTCGAAGGCACGCCCTACCGGCTCGCGGCGCAGCTGCAGGCGCTCGGCCCGGAGCGGACCCGGGCGATCTGCGAGCGGATGGTCGACACCCTCGTCGCGCTGCATGCGGTCGACCCGGAGGCAGTGGGGCTCGGTGACTTCGGGCGGCCGCAGGGGTTCCTCGAGCGGCAGGTGCGGCGCTGGAAGCAGCAGCTCGACGGCTCGCGCAGCCGCGACGTGGCCGGCATCGACGAGCTGCACGCCTGGCTGGCGACCAACGTCCCGCCGGAGTCGCCCCCGGCGATCGTGCACGGCGACTTCCGCCTCGACAACCTGCTCATCGACACGACGGGTGGCGCCGATCGCGTTGCTGCCGTGCTCGACTGGGAGATGGCCACGCTCGGGGACCCGCTGACCGATGTCGGGCTGCTGCAGGTGTATCAGGCGCTGGCCGGCATGGGCAGCGGCGATGCGGTATCGGACGTCGCGTTGGCGCCGGGGTGGCTCGGACCCGACGAGATCCTGGACCGGTATGCCGCCGGGTCGGGTCGCGACCTGGGCCAGCTCTCGTTCCATCTCGGGCTGGCCTACTTCAAGCTCGCCGTGATCCTCGAGGGGATCCACTACCGCTACACGCAGGGCCAGACGGTGGGGGAGGGGTTCGCGACGGTCGGTGAGGCGGTCGAGCCGCTCGTCGCCGCGGGCCTCGCCGCAGTCAAGGACCAGTGAAGGGACTCTGATGGATTTCGCACTGTCGCCCAAGGCGGAAGAACTGTCCGCTCGGATGTGGGACTTCATGCGCGAGGAGGTGTTCCCGGCCGAGGCCGAGTACTACGGCCACCTGGCCGAGCACGGACAGTACGGGCTGCCGCCGGTCGTGGAGCGGCTCAAGGCATCCGCGCGCAAGCGCGGGCTGTGGAACCTGTTCCTGCCCGCCGAGTCCGGCCTGAGCAACGTCGACTACGCCGCGCTCGCGGAGATCTCTGGGTGGTCGCCGGTCATCGCCCCGGAGGCGATCAACTGCCAGGCCCCGGACACCGGGAACATGGAGGTGCTGCACATGTTCGGCACCGACGAGCAGAAGCAGCGCTGGCTCGAGCCGCTGCTGGCCGGGGAGATCCGCTCGGCGTTCTCGATGACCGAGCCGGACGTCGCCTCCTCGGACGCGACGAACATCCAGACGGTGATCCGCCGCGACGGCGACGAGTACGTCATCAACGGCCGGAAGTGGTGGAGCAGCGGCGCGATGGATGAGCGTTGCCAGGTCTTCATCGTCATGGGCAAGACCGACCCGGGCGCCGACACGCACCGCCAGCAGTCGATGATCCTCGTGCCGCGTGACACCCCGGGGCTGACGATCGAGCGGGACCTGTCGATCTTCGGCTACCACGACCAGCATGGGCACGCGGAGGTCGTCTTCCGCGACGTGCGGGTGCCGGCCGCGAATCTCATTGCGGGAGAGGGCGACGGGTTCATGATCGCGCAGGCCCGTCTCGGCCCGGGGCGGATCCACCACGCGATGCGGGCCATCGGAATGGCCGAGCGGGCTCTGTCGCTCATGGTCGACAGGGCCAAGTCGCGGGTCGCGTTCGGCGAGCACCTGTCGGGGATGGGCGTCGTCCAGGAGCTGATCGCCCAGTCCCGGATCGAGATCGACATGGCCCGGCTCTACGTCTACAAGACGGCTTGGCTCATCGACCAGCACGGCGCCAAGGGCGCCCGGACCGAGATCTCCGGGATCAAGGTCGCCGCCCCCGCCATGGCCACGCGCGTCGTGGACCGCGCCATCGAGGTCTTCGGCGCAGCCGGCGTCTCCCAGGACACGCCGCTCGCGTACTTCTACGCGTGGGCCCGCGTGTTGCGGATCGTCGACGGCCCCGACGCGGTGCACCGACGCACCATCGCGCGCCAGGAGCTCAAGCGGAACGCGCCGCACGTGGGCTGAGACGCCCGGTGGGCGCGGGCGTCCGCTGCGGCCGTGCGCTGGACCGTTCGTCTCTCACCAGCTGAAGCGGCAGGGGTCCCGAAGGAGGGCGCGGGCCCCCTGCCTGCACTGGCGGCGGGCGGCTTCAGTGGGCGTGGCCTGAGCCGCCAGTCTCCTTGGCGGTCACCTCCTCCATCTGCTCGAACATCTCCTGGGCTTGCTCGGCGGTCAACGTCCGGTCGAGCAGGGGCAGGTAGACCTCCTCCTCCTTGGCAAAGTGCAGCCCGACGATGCCGTTGAGCGAGTAGAGGACGCGGCGCAGCTCGTGCTGGTCGGCGGCGGCGAGCTTGTCCTTCTCGAGCTTGCCACCGAGCTTGCCCAGCTCGTCGGTCAGCGTGCCGACCTCCTGGTGGTCGCGCCGCATCGTGTCGGTCGCGTGGGTCTGGCCGTTGACGCCGACGAGCTCGTCGACCTTGGCGTAGAGGACCTTGTCCTCGGCGACGGCATGCGGGATCAAGCCCTCGGTGAGGAAGAGATAGGACGCGTGGACCTTCTCCTGCTGCTCGGCGAGGCTCGCCACCCCGATCGCGTCACCAGCTGCGGCAAGACCGTCGATGTGCGGGATGAGCTCCTTGTGCTCGTCGCGCAGCGGTTGCGTCACGCGGTCCTTCGCTGCGGCGGCCACGGTGCCGCTCCCTGCCTGGACGGCGGGCTCCGTACCGCTGCCGACGCCGAGCCAGGCGACGGCTCCGACCACGGCGAGGGCTGCGGCGATCGCAGCGGCGTGCCTCGTGTGTCGTCCCATGTGTTGCTCCTTCGAAGTTTGACACGTGTCCAGAAGTTGGACAGGTGTCAACTTACGTCAGATTGGACACGTGTCAAGTAAGGTGGACCTGTGACGAGCAGACGGAGGCGGGCGACGCGCGAGGCGATCATGGACAGCGCCCTCGACCTGTTCACGGCGCACGCCTACGAGGCGGTGCGGGTCGAGGACGTCGCTCGAGAAGCGGGCGTCTCGCGAGCCACGTTCTACAACCACTTCTCCGAGCGCGAAGAGGTTCTCGGGGCGCTCTTCCAGCGACTGCTCGCGGCGGAGGTGCCGGACCACACCCGGACCAACGTCCCACCGCTCGAGCAGATCGAGCATGTCGCCATCGAGGCGGCTCGCGGCATGCTCGACCAGCCGCAGCTCGCGCGCTTCATCTACAGCCTTCCCGTCCGGCACGAGGCCCTGCTCAAGCCGGAGGACGAGTCGACACCAGCCGTCTTCCGGACCATCCACCACCTGCTGGAGATTGCTCATGCCCGGGGCGAGCTACGCACCGACGTGCCGGTCGAGCTGATGTGCGTCCACGTCCACAACGCCCTCGAGGCCGCGATGCGGGCCTGGGCCGATGGCCTCACTGACGACCCCGTCGAGCGGGTGCGGGCACTTGTGCGGCTCTCCCTCTACGGTGTCGTGTCCGAGCTGGATGGGGCGCCAAGCCGTATCGCTCTGGGAACCTGAGCAGGGATGCGCCGCGCGGCCATAGCACTTGCTATCTGACCTGGTGCGTGCAGTTCGACGGCCGCATCTGAGGGCATGACCCAGACACAGATCGCACAGCAGATTGGACGCAGCCAACCCAGGTCTCCCGTCTGCTGCGGTTCCATGGGACGTCCCCGCGCGCGCGGCGCCTGCGACGCAGCGCGGGCCGGGTTCGACAGATCGTGTCCGAGGCCGGCCGCAGCCGGGTGCGGGTGATCGGGTCGATGACGACCGGACGGGACCGTCCCGACTCGGATGTCGACCTCTTGTTCACGATGGGCGAGCCTTTGGGTCTGATGGAGCTCCGACCCTGTCGGATCCAGAAATGGGCCGGAAATCCTGCGTCGTGGCTGTCGAGAACGCTCAGTCGGCTCCGCTCCAAGGGTATGAGCAGCCGAACCGGCCTCGACGAAACCGACGAAGGAGCGACCACCATGCAACCAAACGAGATCGCCGCGATACTGAACCTCCCGATCAGCCAGGAGCTCTTGACCCGCGACCTGCTCCGCATGGCCTACGTCGCCAAGGATGGCACCCCCCGCAACGTCCCGATCGCATTCACCTGGAACGGCTCGGAGATCGTCGTCTGCACCACGAAGAACGCCCCGAAGCTACCCTCCCTGCGGCACAACCCCGCGGTCGCGCTGACGATCGACACCGAGGTACACCCGCCGAAGATCCTGCTCATCCGCGGTCGAGCGGAGTTGGATGTGGTGGACGGCATCCCGGAGGAATACCTGCAGATGAACGGCAGCTACGACATGACGCCCGAGCAGCGCGTCGAGTGGGAGGCTGAGGTGCGTTCCCTTTATGACGGCATGGTCCGGATAGTCATCACCCCGACATGGACCAAGCTCATCGACTTTGAAACAACCCTCCCCAGTGCCGTCGAGGAGCTGGTCCGGCAGCGGGAC
Source organism: uncultured Actinomycetota bacterium (assembly GCA_963754395.1). Lineage (GTDB taxonomy): Bacteria > Actinomycetota > Actinomycetes > Actinomycetales > Dermatophilaceae > Intrasporangium. Next base: position 200,473 of record CAVWGJ010000031.1, read on the forward strand.
GAGCGTCACCTGGCCTGAACCGATCGACGCGGCCGGAGACGGGGAAGCGCACCCGCTGGTGTCAGACCACCTCCGCGAAGCAGGCTCAGGATGGGAGCAGTGACGGGACCACACCTGTTCTGGCCAGCTGCGCACGCACGAGCCGCATGACCTCGTCTCGTCACTCGTCCCCGCACGGGGCGGCATCTTCTGCACACGCGACTGAAGGGCGGCACGGAATGCACAGCCGACGGGACCTCGGAAGCGGCGCGAGGTGCACACTCGACGCGCGCGCTGAGCGGGACGGACACTCTCTGCCACCAGGGCAGTCAGCTGAGGAGGCGGTCGTAGAGGTCGGCGAACCGTCCACGCCGGGTGGCGTAGTGGGCCGCGTGGTCAGGGTCGGGTGACTCGGTGACGGCAATCGGCGTGGGAGCCCGTTCTACATCTGGCGCGAGGACGTCGAGCGCGAGCAGCGCCGTGCCGCGCAGGGTGGCCCGGCGCAGCACGGCGTGGTCGACGGGCATGCTGATGGCGTCGGCGACCAGCGCGAGCAGTCCGGGGACGCGGTTCGTGACGCGGCCCGACGCGACGACCCGCGTGACGGCAGGGTTCGCATCGACGAGCTGGTCGTGGACCCGCTCGTAGCTGAGGGCAAGGCCCTCGAGGGCCCCGCGCGCCACGGCGGCACCGTCGGCGGCCGCTCCTATGTCCGCGACGACCCCGCGGGCGTCCGCACGCCAACCGGTGCTGCGCTCGCCGGTGAGGAAGGGGAGCACGATCGGAGTCCCGGCGTCGGGTGCGCGGCGGGCGACGTCGTCGAGGCTCGTGCCCTCAGGAAGTCGCACGACGTCCTCGAGCCAGGACACGACCCGGCCGACGTCGTTGAGGGCGCCGCCGACCAGCGACTGTTCGCGGCTGATGCGATAGCACCAGAGCCCGGACGGGAGGACCGCGGGCGTGCCGGTGACGAGAACCCGCATCGCACCGCTCGTGGCGGCCGCGAGCCCGATCGTCCCGGGGTCGGTGGCCCCCGAGCCGATGTTGCTGCTCAACCCGTCCGCGAGGGGCGCGAACCAGCGCGCGTCGCGGAGCGCCGGCCACTGGTCGGTGCCAGCCCCCTCGACCCAGGAGTCCGGGTCGCAGAGCGGGGAGAAACGCTCGGTCCCGACGCCGACCGCATCGAGCAGGGGCGATGCCCATTCGCCGGTGCGCCGGTCGAGCAGGCCGGTCCACGCGGCAGTCGACGTGCCGACGGCAGTCGCGCCGGCGAGGCGGAGCTGGATGAACTCGCCGATGGAGAACCAGCGGTCCACCCGCGCGAAGACCTCGGGGGAGGTTTCGCGGAGCCAGCGCAGCCGAGGCGCGAGGTAGCTCGTGTGCAGGCGCGTACCGGTGAGGTCGTGGACCTCGTCGAGGTCGAGCTCGCCCAGCAGCCCCACCAGCTGTGAGGTGGAGCGGGTGTCGGCGTAGGTGTAGCACGGCGTCAGCGGGGTGCCGTCCCGCCCCACGCCGACGAGGGACGAGGCGAAGGTGTCGATGGCGACCCCGGCCACTGTCCGCCCGCCCAGGTGCTCGGTGACGGCCGAGATGCCGGCCGCGGCCTCGTCGACGACCGGTAGCGGATCGATCGTGACGGTGCCGTCCGGAGCCGTCGTGAAGGAGTGCGGGGCCTTGTGGCGGTGCTGGTGCACGGGCACACCTCGCGCGTCGTAGATCCCGGCCCGGGTGCCGGTTGAGCCCACATCGATCCCCAGGACCAGCGGATCGAGGGCCTCGGCGAGCTCGACCGTGAACGCGTCATTGCTCACGGGTCGACTGTACGGGGCCTCCGGATCACGATCCTGGGCCCGGCTCTAGGCTGACCGCCATGGCTGCCCCGTCCACACGCCGCGCAGACCGCACGTGGCTCATCGCCCTGGCCGCGAGCCTGTGGGGCCTCTCTGCGATCTGGCGCGACCCGCTCGCCAAGCAGTACCCGTCCGTCGCCATCGTCTTCTGGGAGCACGTCGTCCTCGTCCTGCTCGTGTCGCCGTGGCTCCTCGGAGCGGTTCGTGCCGTGGCGCGGGCGAGCCGCCGCACCCAGCTGAGCGTGCTCGTCATCGGAGCCGGCTCCTCAGCGCTCGCCACGACCCTGTTCACCTCCGCCTTCCGGTTGGGTGACCCCATCACGCCGCAGGTCCTCCAGAAGCTGCAGCCACTCATCGCCCTCCTCCTCGCGGCCCTGCTCCTCGGGGAGCGCCTTCGGCCGTCCTTCGCGTTGTTCGCCGTGCCGGCGATCGCGGGCGCCTGGCTGCTCAGCTTCCCGGAGCCCTTCGCCATCGGCATCACCAGCCTGTATGCCGCTGGGCTCGCTCTCGGGGCAGCAGCCCTGTGGGCGGCGGGCACCGTTCTCGGACGTGCCGCCTCCGCGGAGCTGACCTTCCGCGAGCTCACGTCCTTGCGCTTCGGAGTCGGTCTCGTGGCGCTGGGTGTGATCTCGCTCCTGACGGACACGCCGGTGCGCGTCGACACATCGGCCGCAGGGTCGATCGTGATCCTCGCCCTCGTGCCCGGACTGATCGCGCTGCTCCTCTACTACCGCGGGCTGCGCAACACGCCGGCCTCGCGAGCGACCTTGGCGGAGCTGGCTTTTCCCATCACGGCGGCGGTCGTCGGCGTCGCTGTGCTCGGGCGGACGCTCGCGCCGTCACAGTGGGTCGGCTTCGCGATCGTGCTCGTCGCCGTGGTTGGTCTCGTCCTCCACGAGCAGCGCAGCGACCGCCCGGCCGTCGCCGTCCCCGACCGCGCCGACGAGGCAATCGACGTGCGGGGCTGAGGCATGTTCTTCGAGGACTTCTCGGTCGGCCAGACCTTCACCAGCCAGGGCCGGACCATCACGGAGACGGACGTCGTCCTCTTCGCCGGGTGGAGCTGGGACACGAACCCGCCCCACACCGACGCCGAGTCGATGAGGGTCAGCCGCTTCGGCGGGCGGATCGCACACGGCATGCTCGGCCTCTCCGTGGCGATGGGCCTGGCGTCACGGCTCGGGGTCTTCGAGGACAGCTCGATCGCGCTGCTCGGCGTCGACGGCTGGCGGTTCCACGCGCCCATCCGCATGGGCGACACGGTCCACGTCACGGTCGAGATCACGGGCACCCGCCTGACGAGCGCAGGTGACGCCGGCATCCTGTCGCGACGCTTCACCCTGACGAACCAGCACGGTGTCGTCGTCCAGTCCGGTGACGTCGGGCTGATGGTCGCGACCCGGCCACCCGGGAACTGAGTCTCGCCCGGGAAGCCGGCTCAGCGGCATACGGCATGGGCAGTACCCGCCCCGCGACTTTTCCTGCCTACGATGCCCCTGTGCTGGCCCGCGTGCTCAGAGGGCCCGCTCCGGTCATCGCCCTGGTCGGCGTCGCGACCGCTGTGGGTGCGCTCCACGGCAGCTTCACTGACCTGTTCGTCTACCAGCACGGAGCCCGAATCGCGCTCGACGGGCTGCCTGCGGAGTCGCGCGACCCGGTGACCGGGCTGCGCTTCACCTATCCACCCTTCGCTGCCGTGCTCATGGCGCCGCTGGCGCCGCTCCCGTCCTGGGTGGCGGCAGGTCTCTGGACCGCGGCATCGGTGGCCGCGCTGGCCGCAGTCGTTGCCCTGGTGCGCCGCAGCCTCGACCAGCCCGCGCCCGGCTGGCTCGTCGCGCTCCTCACCCTCGGTGCGGTCGCCCTCGAGCCGGTCTGGCAGAACCTCGTGTTCGGCCAGGTCAACACCCTCATCATGCTCGCGGTCCTCGTCGACCTGCTCAGGCCGTCGCAGCGCTGGTCCGGCGTGCTGATCGGGATCGCGGCCGGAGTGAAGCTCACCCCGCTCGTGTTCGTCGTCCTCCTCGTCCTCGTGGGACGTCGCACCGCCGCGGGGCGGGCGATCGTTGCCTTCGCCGGCACCGTGGTCGTGGGCTTCGCGGTGGGACCGGGGTGGTCGGCGAGCTACTGGGGTCATGGCCTCGTCGACGCCGGCCGCATCGGACCGCCCGCCCTGGCGCACAACCAGTCGGTCCATGGGACGCTCACCCGCCTGCTCGACGCCAGGCCCTCGATGCTGCTGTGGCTCGCGGTCGCCGTGCCGTTGGCCGTCGCCGTCCTCGGCATCGGCGTCCGTTGGTGGCGGCGTGGCGACCCGCTCCTCGGGACGTGCCTGGCGGCCACGTCGATGCTTCTCGCCTCACCCGTCTCGTGGTCGCACCACTGGGTGTGGTGCGTGCCGATCGCCTTGGTGCTGTGGGAACGTGCCAGGTTGGTCGCCATCGCCTGGACCATGGTCTTCGTCGCCCGCCCGATCATCTGGCCCGGCTACGGCGGGGGTCGCGAGTACGCGTGGACCCCTGTCGACCACATCGTCGGCAATGCCTACCTCCTGGCGGCCGTTGCCTTCGCGGCGTGGGCGGCAGGCAGGTTCCGGCAGCGCACGGGGACCAGGGTGAACGACTCGGGGCGTCAGAAACTCGGGCTCGAAATCTTCCCGGCGGGCACGCGGAGTGGTTGACTCCAAAGGTTCCGGCAACGTCGTCGAGACGACTGCGGCGCTGACCGGGCCTTCGCAAGGAAGGGATTCCGCATGAGTGATTGGCAACGGTCAAGGGTCCTTGCCTCAGGCGCAGCCGCGCTGCTGGCCATGGGCCTCGCATTCTCGAGCGGGTTCGCGGCGTCCGCCGCCCCCTCGGCCAAGGCCGACAATGGGCAGGGCAAGAGCGACGTGCGAAACACGGGGCCCGACTTCAACAAGGGCAAGAAGCTGCCCATCAGCGCCAAGGAGAGCGAGAAGGTCACGGGGCAGCCCCCGCTCGGGCCGGCCAAGATCGGCACCACGAGGACCTGGCTCGCACTCGACGACGTCTCGGGCGCCATCTACCTGAAGAACTACACGCTACGAGGCGTCGGCGACCACATCGAGGTGTGGGTGGCCAACGACCGGGCCTTCCCGGCGGGCGACTGCCGCAACGATCTCGCCCTGACCACTGTCACCGACGAGCAGGTGAACAACTTCATCCATGAGTTCGACACCAACATCTACCCCAAGGAGTCGGAGACCTTCTCAGTACCGCCACCGCGCGATGGCCACAACGCGGTCCTGCCGAAGCTCATCCCCAACCTGCCGTCCTCGGAGTACAAGGGTGAGGGCGACAACATCGTCACGTTGGTCGACAACGTGCGGGACGCCAACTACTACGAGCCGACGACTCCCGACGGACAGACCTACATCGCCGGATTCTTCTACTCCGTCTTCAACGAGTACTTCGACCGCAACGTCATGACGATCGATGCCTTCGACTGGCTGCACCGCACCGGTGCCAACCCGCCCGACGACTCCACCGATCCTGCCTACCAGGCGTGCAGCGAAGAACTCCAGGTGGACCCGTCGCGTCTGCTCGGGCTCCCCCGACCACACCTCTACGAGGGCGTCTTCGCCCACGAGTACCAGCACCTCCTGGAGTACTACGAGGACGCGGACGAGACATCATGGGTCAACGAAGGACTCTCGGACTGGGCCCAGACGCTCGTCGGCTACGTCGACCCCTCGGTGCCACCGGATGACCCGGATGCCGACAGCCACATCAAGTGCTTCCTCGGCTTCTCGCCACCCAGTTTCGGCGGGCCCGAGAACTCGCTGACGGCATGGGGCGACCAGGGCGGACCAGAGATCCTGTGCGACTACGGCGCTGCGTACACGTTCATGGAGTACCTCGCCAGCCACTACGGCGAAGACGCAATGACCGCACTGCACCGCGAGGACGGCAACGGCCTCGTCGGGCTGGATACTGTCCTCGACGGCCAAGGCGCGACGGTCAGCGCCCGCGACACCCTGCACGACTGGGCCGCGGCCGTCGCAGTGGACGCCAAGGTCGACACCGGTGGCACGGTCAACGGCGTCCCCGCGGCAAGTGTCACCGCGTCGTCCCTCACGGCCAAGATCAACTGGGACAACCCGGAGGCGTACAGCGACCCGGGCGCCCCGCCGAACGGGTCGGACTACGTGCGACTCCGTGACGGCGCCGGTGCCTATCTGTCGGCCGGGCAGATCAGCTCGATCGCGTTCAACGGCGCCTCGTCGCTCGTGCCGGACCCGGTGGCCTGGACGGTCGATACGACCCCACCCGACGCCACCACGGCCAGCACGTCGTGCAGCAGTGTCCCCGACGGCACGGGGCCGGCGGCGCTGTACTCCGGTTGCGGTCCCAACCTCGACCGGGCGATCGTGCACAGCGTCGCGGTGCCTGCCGGCGGCGGCGCCCTGACGTTCGACGCGCTGTGGGACACCGAGGTCGGATGGGACTTCGGCTTCGTGCAGGTCTCGACCGATGGTGGCGCGACCTGGACGAGCCTGCCCACCGCTGACACGACGACGGCTCACGACCCCGGCGCCATCAGCCAGGTCGTCTCGCAGCTGCCCGGCTTCACGGGTGACGCGGGAACGTGGCGGCCGCAGTCGGCCGATCTGGGCGCCTACGCCGGCCAGTCGGTGCTCGTGGCATTCCGCCACATCACCGACTCGGGCGTCAACGAGGGCGGGTTCTGGGTGCGCAACATCAACGCGGCCGGCACCCCCCTGCCGAGTGACAGCCTCAGCGGCTGGCAGTCGGCGACCGAGGTCCATCCCGTGGCTGTGCAGGGCTTCACCGTCCAGCTCGTCGCCTACGGGGCCGACGGTGCGCCCGTGTGGGTGTACCGGCTGCCGCTCGACAGCGCCTTCGACGGGACACTGTCCGGGGACGCCCTGACGGCCGCCATCGGCACCGGCGCAACCACGGTGGCCGCAATCGTCATGTACGACGACGACACCGAGTCCGCGCCGAAGCAGGCCAACTACACCCTCACCGTGAACGGCGTGGTCCAGCCGGGAGGGGGCGGCTGAGCTGAGAACCCGACTCAGCGGCATACGACATCAGCCGTATGCCGCTGAGTTCCCTCCCAGCGCAACTCCGTCATGGGGTGGCTGGGACTGGCGTACCGTCGGAGCGTGCGGAGAGGGACGACGGCGGACCGGATGGAGTACGTCACCTGGGGCGACGGGCGCAGGACCCTGCTCTTCCTCCAGGGTTCGCCGACGAGCTCGGTGCCGAGCGGCGTGTGGGCGAGCATGCGGCAGAGGTACTTCCGGCCGTACCTCGAGGCCGGTTACGCGGTCTGGATCGTCACGCGGCCGCGAGGGATGCCGCGGGGGCACAGCGTCGCCGACCTGGCCGACGACTACGCCGGCTTCATCGGCGAGCACCTGGGCGGCAGGGTGGACCTGCTCCTGGGCGAGTCGTTCGGCGGCATGGTCGCCCAGTACCTCGCCGGCCTCCGTCCGTCTGCGGTTGGACACCTGGCGATGGTGGCATCCGGGTTCGAGGTCAGCGAGTGGACCAAGGGCGTGGACCGGCGACTGGCGGCGGCGGTCGAACGACGTGACCGGACGAGTGCGGGTGCTGCCTTCGCCGAGTACCTCCTGCCGTCCCCGAGCCTCGAACGACTTCGCCGCCTCGGCGGGCCCCTCATGGCCAAGCCCCTGCTCGCCTCGCCCCACTACCCGCCCGAGGACGTCGTCGTGGAGATGGAGGCCGAGGTGGCCTGCGACACGCGACCGGTCCTGCCCAGGATCGAGGCGCCCACGGTCCTCGTCGCCGGAGGTCGGGACCGGATCTTCACACGGGACATCGTCGAGGAGACCGCCGCCCTCATCGATGGCTGCCGCGTGGTGTGGATTCCCGGCAAGGGGCACGTGGCCACGTGCACGAGCGCCAAGGTCGCCGGTGAGGTGCTCGACTTCGTCGGGGCGCACGGGCGGTCTGCGGCATGACCGAACAGTCGATCGGCATCGTCGGTGGCGGCATTGTCGGGCTCGCCATCGGGCGCGAGCTCTCGCGCCGGCGCCCCGGCGTGCGAATCGTCGTCTTCGAGAAGGAGGCCCGTCTCGCGGCGCACCAGACCGGCCACAACTCCGGCGTCGTCCACGCGGGGATCTACTACAAGCCGGGCAGCCTCAAGGCGACGCTTTGCTCGCGCGGTCGGGAGCTGCTCAAGGACTACTGCGCCGAGCACGGGATCGCCTACGACGAGTGCGGCAAGCTCGTCGTCGCGGTCGACCCCTCAGAGCTGGGACGCTTCGAGGCCCTCGAGCAGACGGCCCTGGCCAACGGCGTGCCCGGCCTCGAGCGGGTCGGCCCGGACCGGATCCGCGAGATCGAGCCCCATGCGGTCGGTCTCGCCGCCCTGCACTCACCGAGGACCGCGATCACCGACTTCGTCGCCATCGCGGAGACCATGGGCAAGGAGATTGTCGACAGCGGCGGCGAGATCCACCTCGGCACCCTGGTGACCGGACTTGAGCGCAGTGCCGGCGGCATCGACGTCCAGTGCGGCCCAGCCCGTCACCGGGTCGACCGGCTCGTCCTCTGCGCCGGACTCCAGGCAGATCGCCTCGCCAGGCTGGCGGGCGACACGGGCGGCCCCCGGATCGTCCCATTCCGCGGGGAGTACCTCAGCGTCAGCCCGGCGAAACGGCAGCTCGTCAGCGGGATGGTCTACCCGGTGCCGGACCCGCGCTACCCCTTCCTCGGTGTGCACTTCACCCGCCGCGTCTACGGGGAGCTCGACGTCGGACCCAATGCCGTCCTCAGCCTCAAGCGCGAGGGCTACCGCCGCCGGGACTTCGAGGCCGCCGACGTGCGCGAGATCCTCGCCTGGCCGGGTTTCTGGCAGATGGCACGGACCCACTGGCGCACCGGCGCCAAGGAGGTCTACGGGTCCCTTTCGATCCGCGCCTACATGCGAACTGCGCGGCGGTACGTCCCTGCCATCGGGCCGGCAGACGTCGTCCGCAACGGCATGGGCGTCCGGGCTCAGGCCGTCGAGCGTGACGGAACCCTCGTCGACGACTTCCGGATCACCCACAGCGATGGCGTGACGAGCATCCGCAACGCGCCCTCTCCGGCAGCCACCTCCAGCCTGGCCATCGCCGAGCACGTGGTGGACGAGATCGACCGAGCGGGTTGACCCGCCTGAACCGTGGTTCGAGGTACAGCACACCCCCTACGGAGCGGACAAATACCTCGAACCGGGGTTCAGAAAAGCGGTTGCCCGTCCCGGGATCGCGTGGGCATCGTCGTCAGATGGCGAAGGCAGTGCTGAGAGCGGCAGGTCCAGCCGACGCGGACGTGGTCGGCCGGCTCCTCCAGGACTTCAACGACGAGTTCGACACGTCCGGACCGGCTGCCGACGCCTTCGCACGCAGGTTCCGCACCCTCCTCGACCGACCCGACGTGCTCGTCCTCCTCGCCGAGAACCCCCCAGAACCAGTGGGATTCGCCTTTCTCACCCTGCGGCCGACGCCCTACTACGACGGGCTCCTGGCGCAACTCGAAGAGCTCTACGTCCGACCGGACCTGCGCGACCAGGGCATCGGGACGGAGCTGTTGCTCGGGTCCATCGAGGCAGTGCGGGAGCGGGGCGCATGCGAGGTGCACATCAACGTCGACGAGGTCGACGCGGACACCAGGCGCTTCTACGAGCGGCACGGCTTCACCAACATCCAGCCCGGCGCCGACTACCGGATGCTCTGCTACCTGCGCGAGCTGTGACGGTGTCGCGGTCCTCCACGGACTGAGCCGCGCAGCGTCATAGTCTTTGCGCGTGATTTCCTCGCGCGCGAGCGGCGTCCAGCTGCACATCACCTCACTGCCCGACGGTCGGCTCGGCCCCTCGGCGCGTGCCTTCGTGGACTGGCTCGCCGCGGCCGGGCAGTCGGTCTGGCAGGTCCTGCCCGTGTCCGTCCCCGATGAGCACGGGTCGCCCTACAAGTCGCCGTCCGCGTTCGCCGTCTCGCCGGCGCTGCTCGAGCACCCCGAGGCACCGGTGAGTCGCGAGGAGCTGGCCCGGTTCGCCGAGCGCGAGCAGTACTGGGTCGACTCGTGGACGGCCTTCGGTGGAGACCTGGCCGACCAGGTCCGGTTCGCCCGCGAGTGGACCGAGCTGCGCACCTATGCTGCCGACCGCGGGGTCCGCATCATGGGCGACGTCCCCATCTATGTCGCGCCCGACGGGGCCGACGTCCGGGCGTGGCCGCACCTCTTCCGCAGTGATGCGGTGGCGGGCGTCCCACCGGACTCCTATGCCGCGACCGGGCAGCTCTGGGGCAACCCGCTCTACCGCTGGGACGTCATGGCCGCCGACGGATTCCGCTGGTGGATAGAGCGACTGCGCCGGACCTTCGAGCTGTTCGACTACGTCCGCCTCGACCACTTCCGCGGGTTTGCCGCGTACTGGGCCATCCCCTCCGACGCCGAGACCGCGATGACCGGTCGCTGGGAGCCAGGCCCGGGCCGCGCTCTCTTCGACGCAGCTCAGGCGGATCTCGGCGAGCTGCCCGTGCTGGCCGAGGACCTCGGCGACATCGACGCCGCCGTGATCGAGCTGCGCCGGGAGCTCGGCTTCCCCGGCATGGCGGTGCTCCAGTTCGGCTTCACTCCTCACGACCCGCACAACATCCACCACCCCAGCCGTCTGCGGGACGACCAGGTCGTCTACACCGGCACGCACGACAACGACACCGTCCTCGGCTGGTGGGCGCAGCTCCCGTGGGACGCCCGGGACATGGTGCGCGCAGCCTGCCGGGAGACCGGGGTGGACATCGACGTCGACCGAGAGCCGTCTTGGGCCGCCATTGGGCTCGCCCTCGCGATGCCGTGCCAGCTGGCCATGATGCAGGCACAGGACGTCCTCGCCCTCGGCTCCGAGGCCCGCATGAACACGCCCGGCGTCGAGGGCGGCTGGGGCTGGCGGATGGAGCCCGACGCCCTTACCACCGCCCATGCGGGGCGGTTGCGCTCGCTCACCAAGGCGGCCGGCCGTGTGCGGTAGGAGCGGGTGCCAGCGTCCGTCCGCGACCCAGCTCAGCGGCATACGGATGATGCCGTATGCCGCTGGGCCAACTCGGGCGCCCACGGTGGCGTTGGGCGTACGGTGACGTCCGTGACCTCGTTTCCCAGCGTGACGATCGACGACGTCCGGGCGGCGGAGGACCTCCTGCACGGCGTCGTCCGGCCGACCCCTCTCGAGTTCAGCCGCGGTCTCAGCGAGCGGGTCGGCACCACGGTGCAGCTCAAGTGCGAGAACCTCCAGCGCGCAGGCTCGTTCAAGATCAGGGGGGCCTACACGCGAATGGCTCGCCTGTCCGAGGACGAGAAGCGCGCCGGAGTCGTGGCGGCCTCGGCAGGCAACCATGCACAAGGCGTGGCCCTCGCAGCGTCGATGCTCGGCATCCAGGCAAAGGTCTACATGCCCGTCGGGGCGGCCATGCCCAAGCTGTTGGCGACGCAGGGCTACGGCGCGGACGTCGAGCTGCTCGGCACGACGATCGACGAGGGCCTCGTCGCGGCCGAGCGCTTCGCCCAGGAGACGGGTGCCGTGCTCATCCACCCGTTCGACCACCCCGACATCGTGGCCGGGCAGGGCACCTGTGGCCTCGAGATCCTCGAGCAGTGCCCCGACGTGAAGACCGTCGTCGTGAGCGTGGGCGGCGGCGGTCTGCTGGCGGGCATCAGCACGGTGCTGCGGGCCCTCAAACCGGACGTGCGGATCATCGGGATCCAGGCAGAGGCTGCCGCGGCCTATCCGCAGTCGCTCGCTGCTGGCCACCCGGTGCCGGTGTCACGGATGGCAACGATGGCGGACGGCATCGCCGTGGGCCGGCCGGGTGACGTGCCCTTCGGGCTGATCCAGCAGTACGTCGACTCCGTCGAGACGGTGTCAGAGGACGCGCTCGCCCGAGCCCTGCTGTACCTCCTCGAGCGGGCCAAGCTGGTCGTCGAACCTGCCGGCGCTGCCGCCGTGGCCTGGCTGCTCGACGGCGTGCACGACCCGGAGCTCGAGGGGCCGGTCGTGGCGGTCCTGTCCGGGGGCAACATCGACCCGATCCTGCTGCTCCGCATCATCCGCCACGGCATGGCCGCGGCCGGTCGGTACCTCGAGCTGAGGGTCCGGGTCCCCGACCGGCCCGGATCGTTGGCGGGCCTGCTGGGCGACTGCGCGGCGCTCGATGCCAACGTCGTCGACGTTGCCCACTCACGGACGGTGCGGGCGCTGAGCGTCCAGGAGGTCGAGATCGGTGTCACCCTCGAGACGAAGGGCCAGGAGCACGCCGATGCGGTCACTGCTGCTCTGCGGGACAAGGGATATCGCCTGAGCTTCGTCGAGTGATCCTCGTCGTCCTTCGCGCTCGCGGGCCGTGGCACCGCATAAGGTGCGGGGCATGACGGACCTCACCGCGCAGCCGGGCACTCCCGACGTCATCGTCGTCATGGGCGTGTCGGGGAGCGGCAAGTCGACCGTGGCCAAGGGCATCGCGAGGACGCTGGGCTGGGATTTCGCCGAGGGTGACGAGTTCCATCCGAAGGCCAACGTCGACAAGATGGCCGATGGCCTGCCGCTGACCGACGACGACCGCTGGCCCTGGCTCCGCCTCATCGGCGACTGGATCTCCGAGAGGCTCGAGCGGGAGGAGTCGGCGGTCGTCGCGTGCTCGGCCCTGAAGCGGGCCTACCGGGACCTGCTTCGGGAAGGGCGACCACAGGTCCGGTTCTGCCACGTCAACGCCGACACAGAGGTCATCGAGGAGCGGATGGAGAACCGCGAGGGGCACTACATGCCGGCGTCGCTGTTGGCCAGCCAGATCGCCGCCCTCGAGGATCTCGAGGACGACGAGCCCGGTGTCGTCATCTCCAACGAGGGATCGCGGGCAGAGGTCCTGGACCGCGCCCTGCGCGGCCTGGGTCTTGTTCAGGAGGAGTCCACGAGCGGCCCGACGACGTCGTAGCGGGCGCAGGCGAACGCGCCGTTGCGCCCCACCTCGGTGAGTCGGAGGTCCCAGCGCCGCGGCAGCAGCGGCCTGCCGGCGCCGAGCACGACCGGGGCGATGGACACGACGACCTCGTCGAGCAGCCCCGCCTCGGCGAACTGGCCGGCGAGGTCACCGCCACCGACGACCCACACGTCCTTGCCGCTGGCCGCCTTGACCAGCTCCTCGTGCACGTCCGTGACGTCCCCTTGGACGAACCGCACGTCGCCGTCGACAGCCCGCAGCTCGTGATGGCTGAAGACGCGGCAGGGCAGCTGGTAGGGCCACTTCCCACCCTCATGGTCGAGCACCCAGTCGTAGGTCGTACGTCCCATGGTGATCGCACCGATCCCGGCGATGAACTCGTCGTAGTTGAACGGCCCGTCCTTGTCGACCTCCTGCTTGAGGAGCCAGTCGAGCGAGTCGTTCTCGTCCGCGAGGAAGCCGTCGAGGGTGGTCGCCGTGTAGTACACGGAGCGGCTCACCCCGCCACCTCCTGGTCGTTCTTCGGGCCACTCTCCTGGCCATTGCGGCGGCGCAACCACTCGATCGGGTCTCCGTGGTCGACGGTGGCGCCGAGCTCGCGGAGCATGTCGCGGGCCACGTGCCGCCGGTGGGCGGCGAAGGTGAGCACGTGCGCGACGATCGATCCGAGGACGAAGCTCTCCGGCGGGTCGCACAGCGCGTCGACGATGCGGTCGTCCCAGGCATCGCGCCGCTCGATGTCGCGCAGCATGTCCAGCCAGCGACCCGCGACCGCCTGCTCCCGGTCGAGCAGAGTGCTCGGGTCGTCGCCACCCGGCTCGGGGTAGTCCTCCCCGAGGATCGCCGCGAGCCACACCTCCTTGGTGAAGATCTGCCGCTCGAGCACGCGCGCCACGGACGCCTCCTTCCCCTCGAACCACACCACCTGCTGATCCGGCCGCAGCTGGCGGCGGTAGTCGGCATCGGAGAGCTGCTTGGCCGCCTCAAGGAGGTCGCGAGTGTCGTCGAGGTCGTGGTGGACCAGGTGGTCCAAGGGTCCGGTCATGGTGCGCTCCCCGGTGTGGACCCACAGCGAGGTGGGTGGATGGAAGTGGACTCCGTTGGGTGACGGGAGCCAGCTGCTCCCGGCGACGGGCTCGCTCGGCGGGTGGCCGAACGCTCGCGCGAAGGCCCGGCTGAAGCCCTCGACCGAGTCGTAGCCCGCGGCGAAAGCCGCCTCGGTGACCGAGGTGCTTTCCCGCAGCTGCCAGGCGGCGCGCTCCAGCATCACCCGGCGCCGCATCGCCACCGGTGGCTCGCCGGCGTCGCGGCTCAGCAGTCGGGAGAAGTGGTAGGTCGAGGTGAATGCACCACCGGCCATGTCGTCGAGTCGCTGGTGCTCCTCGTCGAGCACGGCGTCCAGCAGCTCGCGCAGCCGGTCACGTCCACGTGTCGTACTCATGGACTCATCGTGCACCGGGCCGCGCCGATGCCACCTGACCGTTCTTGCTCAGACCGCCAATCGGCCGTGTTCAGCTGAGCTCAGCTCCGTGCGCCCGCGGGCTCGCGGGGGCTGGGTTGTCGGCCGGTGTTCAGGACGGTCGTGTCCCCGGCGGCGGCGACTGGTCCACGTCCGTCCAAACCTCCGTCATCTCGATGGCGAGCCCATCGCGGGTCGTGAGGAAGGTGGCGACCTCGTAGTGGCGCAGCTCGTCGTCCACGTAGCCGGTGACGTGCGCGCGGCTCGCGGCTCGCTCGCCCGCGCCGATCAGGTCCTTCAGCTCGAGGCGATCGAAACCCGGATAGTCCGCATTCAGGCGAACCCACGAGGACCGGTCGAACGTCTCGCCGGTGTGCACGAGGCGACACACGAACTCGTCGTGCAGCAGGGGCGTCAACGCGTCCCAGTCATGGGAGTCGATCACCTGAGCGATCCGGGTCAGCACGGCAGGGGCGGCGTCCACGATCTCGAACCTCGCACACCACGACGTGCCCGGCAATCGCGTTGCCGACGGGCCGTCAATGCCTTGTCTTGAGGAAGGTGAGGACCTCGTCCTTGTCCTGCGGTTCCTCGGGGCGGACCAGACCGGCGTCCTCGAGGGACGTGCGCAGGTCCTGGTCGAGCTTGTCGAAAGCGCGGCCCCGAAGCGCCCTGGCGCGTTGATCCGGTTTCAGCCCGCTCCACCAGCTCTCCAGCTGTTCAGTGCGATCGGTCATGGCACTGCTTCCTCTCCGTCAGGGGCGATCGAGCCCTGGGCCACGGCCGCTTCGATGGTCAGGTCGCGCCCAGCCGCATATGCGCGCTTCCACTCGTCATTGTCGACCTCGGAGCGCGCCGGCGAGACGAAACGGTCGAGAATCGCCATGTCGGGTGCGGTTCTGGGAATGCCCGCCGCCTCCCGGTGATGGTCGGCGGCCCCGAGCAGTGCGGCCGCGCGCTGCGCGTCACCCAGCGCCGCCCACACGGATGCGAAGTTCTCAACGACGCAGATGGACAGCTCCACGTCACCGAGCGCGAGGGTCGAGTGCGCGGTGTCGAGCAGCTTGCGCAGCGCCGGCTGCGGGCCCTCGGAATGGAGGAGCGCGGTGGCCAGGTTGGTCTGGTTGATGGCCACGCCCCACGGGTCCTGACGCGCCTCGTCTGCCTCGACGGCCCGGAGCGCCGCCTGCGTCGCGGCGGCGTAGTCGCCACGGTCCATGTGGATGGACACGATGTTGCTCAGCCCGGTGGCCTCACGCTGGTCGTCCCCGATGCGTCGCGCGAGCTCGATGCTGCGCTCGATGAGCTCTCCCGCGGCCGCCACATCACCCTGCTCGCGCCGGCCGATGCCAAGGCTGTTGGACTCCCGCGCCTCGCGGGAGACGTCACCGAGCCGGTGCGCCATGGCGAGAGCCCGTTCGAGCACCTCGGTGCCCGCTGCGAGGTCGTTCTGCTGCAGGGCGAGGACACCATGGCCGTGGAGGGCGTCGACGATCTGTGGGGAGTCGCCGTGGTGTCCCTTGTCGAGCAGGGCCATCGCACGGTCGGACCAGCCTCGGCCCTCGAGCACGTAGCCGAAGCGGTACCAGTACGTGTCCATGGGCTGGAGGAGCTCCAGTCCGAGCTCGAACCGTTCGCGCGGTGCTGTCGGCGACAGCGCCCAGTCGAGTGCGGCTCGCAGGTCCTCGATGACGGCCTCGAAGCGGTCGAGCGCGCCGAGCTGGCGCGGACCGGCGTCGAGCGCGGCGCTGAACTCGCGAGCGATGCGGATGCACCACTCCGCGTGCCTTTGTCGCGTCGCGTCGACCTCGCCCTCCTTCTCGAGCCGCTCGAGGGCGAAGTGCCCGATCGTCTCCAGCAGATAGACCAGCGGCTCGCCGTCCGGCCCGTCGCGGATCTCGAGCAGGCTCGCGTCGACGAGCTCGGCCACGACGTCGAGCGGGTCGCGCCCCTCGACTGCGACGACCGCCTCCACGGCATCGAGACCGACGCGGCTCGAGAACACACTGAGCTGCCGGAGGACCCGGCGGTCCTCCTCGGCCAGCATGTCGTAGCTCCACGAGATCGTCGCCGTCAGGGTGCGCTGCCGCTCCGGGCGGTCCCCTTCCAGCACCGCCTCACCGAACCAGCGGTCGAGGCGCGCGAGGAGGCCACGCGGGCCGAGCAGGCGACTGCGGGCGGCCGCAAGCTCGATCGCGAGGGGGAGCCCGTCGAGTCGCCGACACAGCTCGACGACGTCGTCCACGGTGTCCGGCGTCAGGGCGAAGCTCGGCCTGACCATGCGAGCCCGCTCGACGAAGAGCCGCACCGATGGGCTCTGCTCGACGTCCTCGAGAGTCAGCGGCCCCTTCTTGGGACGCGGCACGGCGAGCGGCGACAGCGGGTACTGCCTCTCCCCGACGAGGTGCAGCGGACGGCGGGAGGTGACGAGGACGGTGACCTGTGGGGCCGTCTGGAGCAGCGTGGCGACCACGTCGGCCGCGCCGGAGATCTGCTCGACGTTGTCGAGGACAAGGAGCGCGCCACGGTCACGGAGGAAGGCAAGGGTGCGCTGCGCCGGGGTTTCCTCGGCGGCGCCCATCGGCGCCCCCACCGCCTCGCTGATGCCGGCCCACATGACGGCGGCGCGGTCGGCGCTCTGGAGTGGCACGAAGAAGACGTCGCCCGGGACCCGGTCCTGCAACGCGTTCGCTGCAGCAACGGCGAGGCGGGTCTTGCCGGTGCCCCCGGGGCCGGTCAGCGTGATCAGGCGTGCTCCCTCGGCCTGGATCGCAGCCGTGATGGCCCGCAGCTCGGCATCCCGCCCCAGGAGTTCCGTGGGATACATGGGCAGGTTCGCCGCCATCCCGAGGCTGCGGAGCGGCGGGTGGGCCCTGACCTGCCCGGGCGGGACGACCTCGTACAGGTGCTCCGGCTCGGCCAGGTCCTTGAGCCGGTGCCAGCCGAGGTCCAGGACCAGCTCGGCCGGGAGCGTCTCGGAGACGAGCGCGTGGGTTGCCTGCGAGATGACGATCTGACCCCCATGGGCGGTTGCCATGATCCGCGCCGCGCGATGGATGTCGATCCCGATGTAGTCGTCCTCGTGCACCTGTGGCTCACCGGTGTGCAGCCCGATCCGCACCCGCAGCGTCCGCCCCTCCGGCCAGTCGTGCTCCGCGAGCCCGCGCTCCGCGTCGACGGCCGCGGCGACAGCCTCGGTCGCGGTGGTGAAGACGACAAAGAAGCTGTCACCCTCGGTCCCGACCTCCAGACCATCGTGCTTGCCGAACGCGTCCCGCAGGATGACCCGGTGCGCCGAAAGGGCCTCGGCCCAGCGCGGGCCCAACCCGGTGAGAAGGGAGGTCGAGCCCTCGATGTCGCTGAAGAACAGCGTGAGGGTCCCACGGGGGAGGGGACTCATAATCGACAGTGTCTTCTCCTCGGCGGTCGCCGTCAGGCAAACCGGCCATCACGTGCAGCAGGCCGCCCCGTGCCGACCGACCCCAAGTGATGAGTTGTCGCGCGGGCATCCGTCACATCTACGACGGGGCACGACGAAACGGAAGGATGACGTGATGACTGCGGACACGCGGCTGGAGGAACTGGGCATGAGCGGGCTGGGCGAGGTCGACGAGCCGACGTTCTCGGGGCTGGCGCAGCGGCACCGGCGGGAGCTGCACGTGCACTGCTACCGGATGCTCGGGTCGTTCGAGGACGCCGAGGACACCGTGCAGGAGACGTTCCTTCGCGCCTGGCGGCGGCGGGAGACCTTCGAGGGGCGGTCGACGTTCCGGGCCTGGCTGTACCGGATCGCCACCAATGCCTGCCTGGACCTGCTCGCCAAGCGCCGCCCGGAGCCCGCGACCGGCGGCGAGGTGCTGTGGCTGCAGCCCTACCCGGACCGGATGCTCGACGAGCTGTCCGCGGACGACGCGGACGAGCCGGAGACCGTCGCCGTCGCGCGCGAGACGATCGAGCTGGCGTATCTGGTCGCCGTCCAGCACCTCGCGCCGCGGCCGCGGGCCGTCCTCGTCCTGCGGGACGTGCTCGGCTGGCCGGCGAAAGACGTCGCGGAGCTCCTGGGAGACTCCGTCAACTCCGTGAACAGCGCGCTGCAGCGGGCCCGCGCCGCCATGCGGGAGCACCTGCCCGCAGAGCGGCAGGACT
The DNA here is from genome assembly GCA_963754395.1 of uncultured Actinomycetota bacterium. GTDB lineage: Bacteria > Actinomycetota > Actinomycetes > Actinomycetales > Dermatophilaceae > Intrasporangium. Next base: position 218,897 of record CAVWGJ010000031.1, read on the forward strand.
GGACCGGCGGCGAGGAGGACGCCGCGACGCGCGAGCTGGTGCGCCGCTTCACCGAAGCGAGCGTCGCCAAGGACGTCGATGGTCTTGCTGCCATGCTGCGTGACGACGTCCGCTGCTCGATGCCGCCCACGCCGGGTCTCTACGTCGGCCGCGAAGCGGTTGTGAACGACTGGGTCGAGGACGGGTTCGAGGGCCTGGGACAGCTGCGCGCCGTGCCCACGTCCGTGAACCGGCAGCCGGCCGTCGCCTTCTACCTCTGGCAGGAGCGGGCGGGCGCGTACCTGCCGCTGACGATCGACGTTCTGCGCATCACCGGAGGGGCGATCACCGAGATCGTCACGTTCCACGACGACCAGTTCCCGCGGCTCGGGTTGCCCGAGCTCCTGCCGGCGGAGTGACGACATGAACAGCAGGAATGACATCGGGGTTGACGCACGCCCTGCATCCATCCAGCCCAGCTGCATCCACCGACCTCGCGGGCTCGCCCGCACCGGCTTCATCGCCCTGATCGCAGCGATGGCGGCCACCACCCTCGCCGCTGCACTTGCCCGGGCCGTCGGTGTCGACTTCGAGATCCCCGAAGGTGGCGAGACGATCCCGTTGGCCGGGATCGCCGTGGTGACCGGCTTCTTCTCGGCTGTGGGCATCGCCATCGCTGCCGCCCTTGCCCGTTGGAGCGCCCGCCCCGCCCAGCTCTTCGTGCGGACGGCAGTGGCGCTGACGGTCATCTCGTTCGTCCCGCCCTTCCTCGTCGAGGCCGCCGCTGCCACCAGCAGCGCCCTCCTGGGACTACACCTCGTCGCTGCGGCCGTGATGATCCCCTCGCTGGCGCGCAGCCTCCCCACCAGGACCGATTGACATCGGCGTGCCGTTCTCAGTCGAAGGCGCGGCTGGCAGCCACGGCAAGCTGATCGACGAGGTCGTTCATCTCGTGGCCTGAGTGTCCCTTCACCCACTGGAAGACAACATCGCCGCGCTCGGTGGCAGCCTGGACGAGGGGCTCCCACAGGTCGCGGTTGGCGACCGGCTTCTTCTGGGACGTGGTCCAGCCGCGATCCAGCCACCCAGCCCACCACTTGTCGCGGAAGCAGTTCACGACATACGTCGAATCGCTCACCACAACCAAGGGTCCGCTGAGCGCGGTGACGGCCTCGAGTGCCGCGCGGATCTCCATTCGTTGGTTTGTGCTGGGCCGCTCGGAGCCGGACGCGTAGCGCTCACGGTCGAGCGCCCAAGCCCACCCTCCCGGCCCAGGGTTTCCCGAGCACGCGCCGTCGGTGTAGACGAAGGTCGCACCATCGGGCACGGCCATCGGCGCCTTCGGTGTCCGAGGCTTTCGCGGGGCGCTGCTGCGACTCGCCCGGGCCGGCGCTGGCCTGGCGGTCAAGCCGGGTAGCAGCAGCTCGGGGCCGCAGTCCGCGTGAACCCATGCGGGGGAGTGCCCGCCGGCGCTGACAATTTTGTCTTCTGGTCGAATCGGCGCTTGGCAACGCGCGCAGCGCCCCGAATACCTGGCCCGCACCGCTCTCCTCGTGGATCAGTCGACCCGAAGGTCCATGGATGGCGTGCTCTGTCCGCCATCCGATCTGGACATTGAGAGTAGCCGCGAGGACAGACGCCCAACGAACCTGCCTCCGCGTTCTCCCTTGCGGCGTGGGCCCGCTCACCATCGCCCGCGGTGCACCACCTCGTCGAACGGGCGGCGGTCCAGCCGCTCGATGACGGCCAACGGCTTGTCCGACGGATAACCGACAGAGAGCAGGTAGGCCAGGAATCGTCCCTCGGGGAAGCCCAGAACGGCCTTGGCTTGGTTCTGGTCGGCGGCCGCAGCATGGCCCGTGCCGATGCCCAGGTCGGCCGCAGCGACGGTCATCGCATACGTGGCTTGGCCAAGGTCGTACTGGAGCAGAGCCGACTGCCGATCGTCCTTCGGCTCTGGCGCGACGATCGCGATCGCGGCCGCTGCTCCGGCGACGTGCTTGGCGCCTTGCCAGACCTTGGCCAGTTCGACCAGTTGCGCCCTGTTCGTGACGAGCACGAAGTCCCACGGCTGCCAGTTGCTCGCCGACGGGGCACGTCGCCCCGCGTCGAGAATTCGGTCGAGCGCCTCGTCAGGGACTGGCTGCTCGGTGAACTGCCGCACGTTTCGTCGCGCCCGCAAGGCGTCCCAAGTCTCCACGGTGCCATCCTCCTACCCAGCGCCGTTTGCGGCGATCTCCTGCCACCGGGTATTTCTCCGGATCGTCTGCCGCATGACCTGGGCGGCCGCCTGCACACTCTGGCCGTGGTCGAGCGATAGGGATCTTCTGTCGCGGCGGCGATCGCGGGATGCGGTTTACCCATGGAAGGCACCCCACGGATGCTGATGGAGCCAATGCCGACGTCAGGGGCATTCAGGGATCCGTATCCGGCAGGCGCTGGTCGACCCGGGCCGCTTCGTCTGACGTGAGAAGCACGACATTGCCGTCGGGGTCGTCGACCATGGCGGCGTAGGGTCCCGCGGTCTGCGTGGGTGGCATGCGGCTGGGATGGCCAGCGGCGACGAGGTCAGCCCAACGCTGGTCGACGACCGCGTTCTCGCCCACATAGAACTCGAGGAGCTGCTGGTAGCCCCCTGCCGGGCGAGTCCACGCGGGATCGTAGGTGGCCGCGAATGATGTCGTCAGCAGCAGACTGACGCCGCTACCCATTCGATGAATGACGACAGGTCGACCAGGCATTGGATCCGGAAGGTCGAGACCAAGGTCGCGATAGAACGCGATCGAAGTCGCGAGGTCGCGGACCTCGAGGATCAGCATGCTGAGCTGGATCTCCATCCGCACACGTTCCCACCCGCACGGGTGAAGCCAACGGCGACGCACCCAACGGCCTGGTTGGGCCTTCGATCGACGGTGGACCCGTCGACAGATCGCCGCCGCAACCCCACGCACCGTGTAGAGCCAACCCGGCGCTCGAGGGGAGCAGCGGCTCTTTGAACGGCGGGATCAGCTTCATTCACTCGCGGCTGAAAGACTCAGATCGCGAACGCGCTGAGCGCGGTGAGGTTTGGGGTTGCAGGAGCAGTGCCGCGAGAGCATCACCGAGCCATTTCTCGTACCGGTCCGCCGACCATCCTTGCCCGTCAACAAGCTGCAGGTAGTGGTGGCTGCCCGTCATGGTCCACAGCACGTCCAGCGCCTCCTGCTCCGAGAGCCCACGGGCGAGGCGGCCGCTGTCGGCCAGCATCATTGCGAGAGGCGCCTCCTGGTCCCGGCGACGGGACTCCACGGCCCGGTACTCGGCTTGGAGCTCGGGATTGCCCGACTCGTGCAGGACGCGCAGCAACGCACCGAGCCGCTGGTTCACCACCCGGGCAAATGCGCGCCGCCGATCGCAGCCACGCCTGCGGATCCTGTGATGTGGTGAGTTCGGCGACGGGCCGTAAGTCGCGCTGTGGGCACGAGTCGACACCGGCGCCGGCGGGGATGGGGCCCAAAGTGGCGGAGAGGTCCTCAGGGACCCTGCACCGGTGCCCCGGCCGGGCGGTTTGCCGGCAGCTTCCAGCCGGCGACCAGGCCGACGAGCGCCACGACCGCGAGGACGACCATCGCGAGCGCGTAGTTCCGGCCCGCAGTCGCGGCGAGGCCGGCGACGAGCACCGTGCCGGCGATCGCGGTGCCGAGGGAGGAGCCGAGGTTGGACACACTGCGCGACAGGCCGGAGATCTCCCCCTGCTGCGCCTCAGGGAAGGCGGACTGCACGATGTTGACCGAAGGGGTGAGCATGATGCCGACACCGAGCCCGATGACGAAGAGCCCGGGGGCGAGGGCCCACGCGCTCGGCGAGACCCGGACCAGGCCGATGAGCAGCCCGATGCCGACGACGGTGACCACGAAGCCCGTGACGATGAGCGTCCGCTGCGCCCGGCGCTGGGCGAGGCGTTGCGCGGCAAGCGACGACAGAAGCACGCCGATGGTGGCCGCGGTGAAGATGACGCCTGTCTCGATCGCGCTGTACCCCCGCTCCACCTGGAGGTAGGCCGCGACCACGAAGGACACGCCCATGAGCACGAGCCACTGGGCGTTCTGCGTGACCAGACCAAGGTTGGACGTGCGGTTGCGGAACAGCTGGGTGGACAGCAGCGGCTCCTTCCCCGCCCGCTCCTTGGCGCGCACCGAGGCGAAGAACCAGACGAGCATGAGAGCGCCGGCCACCATCAGGGCGAGCATGAGGTAGACGTTGTTGTCGGCGGCCAGGATGCCTGTGACGAGCAGGATGAGCCCGACGGCGGACAGGATCGCCCCGCCTACGTCGAAGTGCCGCGTCGGGTCGGCCGGGAGGGGGTCCTCGAGGCTGCGCCGGCTGAGCAGCACGATCACGCCGATCACCAGCGCCTGGAACACGAACGCTGCGCGCCAGCTGATGGCCGTGGTGATCAGCCCGCCGATGAGCGGCCCGGTGGCCGCACCGATGCCCGCCGCCGCGTTGATCGCGCCGAACGCCCGCGCGCGGGAGGTCATCTGGGTGAAAAGCATCGTCGCAAGGATGTACACCGGCGGGATGAGCAGCGCCGTGCCGATGCCCTCCAGGATGGAGTTGCCGATGATCAGCACACCGAGCCCCGGGGCGACGGCACTGATCAGAGCGCCGACGGCGTACACGACGAGGCCGACGTTGAAGCACTTCTTGCGGCCGTAGCGGTCGGTGAGCTTGCCGCCGGGGATCATGAACGCCGCCATGACCAGCAGGAAAATCGTGATCGCGACCTGGATGCCCTGGACCGTGGTGTTCAGGTCCTGGCTCATGTCGTTGATCATCACGTTCATGTTCGAGCCGGCGAAGCTGCAGATGAACTGCGCCAGCGCGAGCGGGAGCAGCACCCCACGCGCGACCGCCGCGGGCGAGGCCTTCGCTGCTCCCTCAGCCATTCCCCAACGGTGCTGGCCGCCGTCCGTGATCCACATCATGCGCCGGGGATGAGACGGCGACCCTGTGAGCGCCGCACCGCCAAGAGCGCAGAACCGCAAGCGAGGCCACCTGGCCGGTGTTCGATCTGGAGGCTGGGAGGTGGAATCCCCGACCGACGGCCGTGGTCATCCGTGCGGGCGACCCGACACCCCGTCATGGGCGATCACCCGGGGTGGCCTGGGGCGCAAGACTCGCGGCCATGGCGATCAACAAACTTCTCCGCATGGTCCACCCCACCGCTCCGGCCATCGGCGAAACCGACCGGCCCGTGCCGCGCTGGATAGCGCGCTGGCCTGTGCGATGCCGTTGCTGCTGCTGCCCTCGTCCCTGTGGCGGTTGCCGTTCGCGTTCCATTTCGACATGGGGCAGCAGCAGGAGGGTGCGGGGCGGGGGCGGCGGCGCAGGTAGTAGGCGATGGCCAGGACAACGACGGCCGGCCCCCACACCCCGAGCGGAGCGGTGCAGATCATCGCTAGCGCGTTCCACCAGCCGTTGTCGTAGGAGACGCGTTCGACGACGCCGAACGCGGTGAGCGAATGACCACCGCCGAGCGGTACGGAACCGAACAGCACCGTGAGGGTCAGCCCACCGAGCAGGGCGGGAATGACCGCTGCCAGCGGCCGGATGCGCTTGCCGCCGATGAACGGGATCCGGGCGGGGGCGACCTCGCCCCAGCCGGCAGCCAGCCTCCCGCACCTGCCCAGTACATCCCGGCGAACGTGTGACCTCCTGTCCAACGCGGAGTTGACGGTGCCTGTGGGGAGGACGGCACCGGCGTGCCCTCGCTGGCTGGCATCGCCGCCGGCGGCGGACGACGTGCTGATGGGAGGTCACGTGACCATGGGTGCCAGCTCAGCGGCATACGACCATGCCGTATGCCGCTGAGTGCACTTCCAGCGCAAGGGAACTCACTGACTGGCTGGGTTCAACGACGCACGCGGTAGCGCAGGTGGGTGACCTCGTTGCCTTGGTGCACCGCGACGGGCTCGAGCTCGACGTGCTCGGCGCCGAGGTGCTCGAAGAGGCGTTGGCCATCGCCGAGCAGGACGGGCACGAGGTGGATCTGGATCTCGTCGAGGAGCCCGGCCCGAAGCATGCGCTGCGCAATCGACGCGCCGTGCACAAGGACGCCCTTGTCGCCGGCCGCGTCCCTGGCCCGGCCGACCGCCTCGGCGAGGTCGCTCAGGTAGGTGACGTTGGGGTAGCCGGCGAACTCCGCCGGCGGCTCGTGCCGGCTCAGGATGAAGATGGGCACCCCGTCGTGGTGGTCGCCCTCCCACCCGCCGGCGGGCTCAAAGGTTCCCCTGCCCGCGAGGACCGCCCCGGTCGACATGAAGTCGTCGATGACGGCGCGGTCCGCGTCGTCGAGCCGGTCCGCCGCCGACTCGATGTCGCCTTGGCCGACCCAGTCGTGGAGCCGCTCCCCGCCATCGCCGAGGCCGTTGCCCGGCCCGGCGTTCGGTCCGGCGATGAAGCCGTCGAGGGACATCGACATGTAGAGCACGGTGGTGGACATGAGGCTCTCCTTCGTCCGTGTTTCGTCGCGAGTGGTCAGCCCGCCTCGGACTCCGGCGGCGTCTGCTGCGTCTGGCCGTCCGTCGGCGGCAGGTCGAGGGTGTGGGAGCCGTGGGTCGCCTTGGTGGCCAGGTACTGGGCGTTTGCGGGGGACAGGTGGACCCCGGTGGCGACGACGCTCGTCACGGTGATCCCGAGACGACCGAGCTGGGCGGCCTTGTCCGGGTTGTTCGTCAGCAGGACGACCCGCGGCACGCCGAGGGCGAGCAGCATCTGGGCCGCGACGGCGTAGTCGCGCGCGTCCTCCTCGAAGCCGAGGGCGACGTTGGCCTCGTAGGTGTCGAGCCCCGAGTCCTGCAGGACGTAGGCGTCGAGCTTGGCGTAGAGGCCGATGCCGCGCCCCTCCTGCCGCAGGTAGAGCAGGTAGCCACCGGTCTCGGACAGCCGCTGGACGCCCTCGCGCAGCTGTGGGCCGCAGTCGCACCGCTGGCTGCCGAAGACGTCTCCGGTGAGGCATTCGCTGTGGACCCGGATGAGCGGAGGGGACGCGCCGTCGCGGGCGCGTCGGGCCGGATCGGCCCGGTCGCCGAGCCCGAGGGCGACGTGCTCGAGACCGTCGGCGAGGCCGTCGAAGGTGAAGGCCAACGCCGTCGTCTCGAAGCCGTCGGAGAAGGACAGCGGCACCGGGACGGCGGTGCGGATGGTGGCCTCGGGTAGGCGGTCGGCCATGGGCTCCCCCTGTCAGCTCATGGAGAATCGGGGCGAGAGCGCGTAGCGCAGGAGCACCACGTCGCCGATCTGGCGGACCTCGGCCAGGGTCGCGCGGTGGTCGGGGTTCCACGGGAAGTCGCCGTCTCCGACGAAACGGGTGGCTTTGGAGCTGCCGACGAAGAAGGGGGCGACGACGAGCTGGAGCTCGTCGGCGAGGTTGGTCGCGAGCAGCTGCGTGTGCACCGTCCCCCCACCCTCGACCATGAGGCGGCTGACGCCGCGGACGGCGAGGTCCTCGAACACGCGGTGGAGGCTGCAGGGCTGCCCGGCGTCGACGACCGTCGCGGCGTCGCCGACGCGGGCGCGCGCCTCCACCACCGACGTCGACGGGCAGTAGACGAGCTTCTCCACGTCGTCGCAGGCAAAGAATCGCGACCCCGGATCGAGGTCGGCGCGGCGAGTCAGGGTCACCTTCGTCGGGGAGGGAGGCAGGCCCAGGGCCACTCGGGCCGCCCGCCGCTCGGGTGATCGGACGAGGAGCCGCGGGTTGTCCCTGCGGATGGTGGCGGCCCCGACGAGGATGGCGTCCGAAGCGGCACGCTCGGCGTCCACCCGGTCGAAGTCTGCGTCGTTGGACAGCAGCAGCCGGTGCAGGGCGGGGCTGTCGAGGTAGCCGTCGATCGACATCCCGCAGCTGAGCAGGACGTACGGTCGGTTCGGTGGGCAGGGCCGGCCAGGCCCTTCAGCGGGGTCAGGCATGGGCCTCTCCCCGCGCCCGCCTTTCCCGACTGGCGCGGCGCACACTGCTGACCGTGATGATCACGGCCCCGGGCAGGCTCGCCACAAGCACAAGCCCACCGTAAACCACCGCGGTGGCTAATCCCTGGACCGCGCCGAGCCCGGCTGCCCCGAAGGCCCACGCCGCCGCACCCTCACGCGGACCCCACCCGGCGAGGTTGACCGGCAGGGCCATGGCGAGGAGGACGACGAACGCGAGGGGGATCAGCCCGAGGGGCGAGGCGACGATGCCAGCGGTGCGAGCGGCGATGAGGAACGTGGCCACGTGACCGGCGACGGCCACGATCGACGCCGCGACGACACCTGGCCAGGTCCGACGGCCGAGGACGGCAAGGCGCGCGTCCGTCGTCACGGCGCGTAGGCCGTGGGCGACCCGGGATCGGCTCCGCCGGGTGACGAGGAGCAGCAGGGCGAGGAGGGCGGCGACGACCGCCGTGCCGACCAGTGCCGGAGCTGCGAGCAGCTGGCTCCGAACTGGCGATGGCACGACGAGCAGGGCGATGCCCGCGAGGCACACCTGCACGGCCTGGCCCGAGGAACGTTCCCAGACAACCGACCGCATGGCGCGGCCGACCTCGCCGCTGTTCCGCCCCTGGCTGAGCCCGCGGTGGACATCGCCGAGGACGCCACCGGGCAGCGACACGTTGAGGAACTGCGACCGGTACGACGCGGTGACCGCCTCGCGCAGGGACAGGCGCAGGCCGAGGCCCCGGGCCACGAGGACCCAGCGCCACGAGGTGCACGCGGTCGTCAGGAGGGCGATGCCGGAGACCGCGACGAGGGACCAGCCGTCGATCCGGCCGAGCGCGTCGGCCACGAGGCCCGGGCCGACCCGCCAGAGCAGGACGGCGACGACGACGGCTCCCCCCACCGGCTGCACCCACCGCAGCCATCGGCGGGCAGGACCCATCGTCGTCGCCTCCCTCCCCTGACGTGGTTCCCCTCACCACGGACGACGGCTGTGGCACGGGTCTGGTTCACCGCCGGTTTGCTCGGTTTCGGTCCGGTTCGCTCCGACTCGGCTCTGGCTCGATCGAGGGCCGGGCGTCGTAGGGTGCGCGGCTTTGGTCGAGTGCACAGTAAACGCCGCTCGCCGCTCCCGAAGGCTTGCCCTGTGACGGGGCGCTCAGATCCTGCTCCGCCTCGCGGAGCAGGATCCGAGTGGTGCCGCGGTGAGTCCTCGTCGAGCCTCCCGGGTGGCCTGTGCCTCAGGCCCTCGGACCTCCGTCAGAGGCTTGTGCGTCAGCCGCTTGCTGCTCGGCTCTGGTTCAGCTCGGCGCGAGAGTCACGAGAACGGTGGACGCCTGCTCGGCCGTGCGCGACCACGGGTGGAGTGCGAGCCGGCGCTGCCTGGCTCGGTGCCGGAGTCGCTCGCGAAGGGCGGCATCGGTCAGCCACGCCCGCAGCGCCGTGGCCAGGGCTGCCGCGTCGTCGGCGGGCAGGAGCAGGCCCGGTCTGCTGTCCTCTCTTGTGTTGTTGGCGTCGCCGTGCCCGAGGGTGTCGGGCACGCCACCGACCGCCGTGCCGATGACGGGGAGGCCGTGCCCGAGGGCCTCGGTCACGACCATTCCGTACGTCTCGACGCGGGAGGGGTGGACGAGGACGTCGGCAGCGGCATACGCCTGGTTGAGGGCGGTGCGGTCGAGCGGGCCGACGAGCTGGACCCGGTCCCGGATACCGGCTCGGCGAGCCTGCGCGGTGACGCGCTCGACGAAGCGCGGGTCGGGGGACAGCGGGCCGGCGCAGACGCAACTCCACAGGAGGTCGGGGAGCGCGGCGAGGGCCGCGACGAGCAGGTCATGGCCCTTGATCGGCGTCACCGCGGCGACGCAGAGCAGCTCGCCGCCGGCGGGTGTGCCGGGCGCCAACGGGGATGGGTCGACGCCCGGCTCGGCCACGTGCACGCGGTGCGGGTCGAGATGGTGCAGGTGGAGGACCCGGTCGCGGGTCCACGTGCTGGTCGTCAGGACAGCGGCCGCGGCGTCGAGCACCGCGCGCTCGCGCGGCCCCTCGAGGGGCAGATGGACGAGGACGGCGAGCGGCAGTCGGCGGGCGAGGGGGACCAGGACCTCGGGGCTGTTGGACGCGAGGAGGCCGTCGACGAGCGTCGGGTCACCGTCGGGCAGCCGGGCTGCGACGTCCTCGAGGGCTCGTCGGGATGCCGCATCCGGGTCCGGCCACACGCCGGGGACGAGGTGCTCGGCGACGGACCACCCCAGCGACCGGAGCCCCTCGACAAGACGCCGATCGTAGGTGTTGCCGCCACTCGGCCGCAGTTGGTCGGGGACCGAGTCCGGGACAACGGCGTGGAGGCGTGTCACCGAAGTTCTCCGGGGATGCCCCCGCCTTTGGGTGTGGGGAGCAACCGGTCCCTGTCATACGTTCCGCTGGTTCGCCACGTACTGCTTGACCACGTCCAGGGTTGCACCGCCGACGGTGGCGACGAAGTACGAGTTCGTCCACAGGGTCGGGATCCGAGACCGCACGTGTGGGAACTCCTCGCGCAGCAGCCGGGACGAGCGGCCCTTGATCTGCTTGACCAGGCGATGGATGCCGTACTGCGGGTCGACGGACACGAGCAGGTGCACATGGTCGGGCATCGTCTCGAGCTCGATGATCGTCGCGGCCCGTTCGGTACACACGTCGCCGATGATCTGCTTGAGCCGGTACTCGACTGCGCCGCGGATGACGTCGCGGCGGTACTTCGGGCACCAGACGACGTCGTAGTGGCACCGGTAGGCGATGTTGTTGTTCGTCTTGACCTCCTCCATGACTCCCATCCGCGCATCATACTGCTTGATGCTGTATATTCGTACATGTGATCGAGTCGACCGTTCGGTACAGGTACCGCCTGCGCCCCGGCGCGCAGGCCGAACGTGCCCTGATGGACGAGTGGGACCGCGCCCGGTGGGTGTGGAACCAGGCCGTTGCCACCCTGAAACAAACCGGCGAATGGGTCACCGACCGGGCCCTGACCGCGTGGCGGAAAGAACACGACTGGCTGGCCGCGGGGTCCGTCGTCGCCCAGCAGCAGGTGCTGCGGGACTTCCGGGCCAAACGCGCCAAGGGCGCCGGGCGGCGCAAGTTCAAGTCCAGGCACAAGAGCCCGCCGTCGCTGAACTACACGACTCGCGGGTTCTCCCTCAAAGAGAGCAGGATACGGCTGGCGGGTGGGGTGAGCGTCCCGGTGGTGTGGTCCCGCGACCTGCCGGCGGCGCCGTCGAGCGTCCGCGTCTACCGGGACCCGCTCGGGCACTGGTACGCCTCGTTCGTGGTCCGCCGCGCCGACGAGCCGGCCCCGGCCGCGGACGCCGCGATCGGTGTCGACTGGGGGGTCAAGCGGGTCGCGACCACCACCGACCCCGGGTTCGACCTGCCCAACACCGGTCACGGCAGGCGCGCCGCGGCGGCGTTGGTCAAGCAGCAGCGGCGCATGGCTCGCCGACGCCCCGCACGCGGCCACGCCGGGTCGAAGGGCTACCGGACGGCGAAGCTGGCCGCGGCCAAAGCGCACCGGAAGGTGGCCCGGCAACGGCAGGACACCGCCCGCAAATGGGCGGTGCGGGTCGTTAAGCATCACGACCGGATCGCGGTCGAGGACTTCCAGCCGCGGTTCCTGTCCCGATCCACCATGGCCCGCAAGGCCGCGGACAATGCTGTCGGGATGACGAAGTCGACGCTGATCGAGTACGCCGAGCGGGCGGGCCGAAAGGTGGTGCTGGTGCCGCCCGCGTACACGACGATGACGTGCAGTGGTTGCGGTTCGAGAGCCAAGGCCCGGCTGCTGCTGTCTGAGCGCGTGTTCTCCTGCCCCGGTTGCGGGCTGGTGGAGGACCGTGACCGTAACGCTGCGAGAGTCGTTCTCGCCACGGCTGGTTTCAACCGTGCTGGTGCTGACGCTGTAAGACATCCGGGCCTCCCTTCGGGGCAGATTCGGGTGCTGGCTGAGCCAGGAATCCCCCGGCTCTAGCCGTGGGGAGGATTCAAACGGGGCGCTCGTAGGAGGCCCAGGCGACATGCGACTCGTGCAGGGTCACCAGGATCCCGGTCACCTGGCCGGGTGCGGTTCCCAGCGACCCTTCCGCGAGTCGGTCTGCGAGCCGGTCGGCGACGAGGCGGGCGAGCACCTCGGTCGAGGTGTTGCGGCCAAGGGAGGGGTCGTCGTCGAGGTTGCGGTAGCTCAGCGCGCCGACGACCTCGTGGACCTGCTCCGTCGCGAGGCCGATGTCGAGGAGGATGCCGCTGTCGTCGAGCTCCGGACCCGGAACGTCGCGTCGACGACGAAGGTGGCGCCGTGGAGCTGCTGGGCCGGGCCGAAGCGCTCGCCCTCGAAGCTGTGGGCGATCATCATGTGGTCCCGCACGGTGACGCTGAACATGGCTCTACCCCGCTGTCTCGATGGCTGGCTCGGTGGCCGTGTAGGTGATGGAGTGGCAGATGGCGGACCGGCTTCCGTTTGCGAGGTCGGCGAGGACCTCGGGCAGGTCGTCGAAGGGGGACCGGCCGGTGATGAGGGCGTCGAAGCCCGGGTCGCGGAGCAGCTCGAGGGCGAGCTCGAGCCGCTGGGAGAAGGTGGAGCGGCCGCGGCGAGCCGGGGAGACCGTCCCCACTTGGCTCGCGCGGATGCCGAGGCGCCCCGAGTGGAAGGTGCCGCCGAGCGAGAGCTGGACGGTGGAGTCGCCGTACCAGCTCAGCTCGATGACCGTGCCCTCGGCCCGCAGGAGGTCGAGCGAGGTCTGGAGCCCGGCCGAGGTGGCGCTCGCGTGGACGACGAGGTCGCAGTCCCCGAGGGGCAGTTCGTCGCTCTCATCCGGTCGGGCGAAACCGACGCCGAGGCGTCGTGCCACGTCGGCGCGCGTCGGATCGACGTCGACGAGCGTCACGTCGACGCCAGGGAAGCGGCCCAGCAGGCGAGCGACGCTGCAGCCGACCATGCCTGCCCCGACCACTGCGACCCGGTCACCGACGAGCGGCGCGGCGTCCCACAGCGCGTTGACCGCTGTCTCGACGGTGCCGGCCAGCACTGCCCTCTCGGGAGGCACGTCGTCGGGGACGACGACAACTGCGGTCGCGGGGACGACGTAGGCCGTCTGGTGGGGGTAGAGGCAGAAGACAGTGCGACCGACGAGGTCGGCGGTGTCATCGCCGCCCTGTTCGACGACGCCGACATTGAGGTAGCCGTACTTGACCGGCGCCGGGAAGTCCCCCTCCTGATAGGGCGCCCGCATCGCGTCCCACTGGCTGGCCGGCACCTCGCCACGGAAGACGAGCGTCTCGGTGCCCCGGCTCACGCCTGTGCAGAGCGTGCGGACGAGGACCTCGTCGTCCCCCGGCTCGGGCAGGCGCACCGGTCGGATCTCTCCCCGGCCCGGCTCGACCAGCCAGAACGCGCGTTCGTCGGTCGCCACGGCGCCAGCGTAACGAGGGGCCGGTGAACGTGGGCGGACCCGGCGGCGTCCTTGGTGTCGCTGGGCTGAGGCGGGAGGTGTCGCGATGCGGGTGGTCCCCGAGGACCTGACGAGGTTCGGCCCGGCCGATCGCGTCACCCTGGCTCGCGCGGTCCTCGCCTGCGCCGTCGCGGGTCTCGCCGCAGCCGCTGCCCTCGGTGGTCCGGAGGCGCATCCCGCGGAGGGCGCCCTCGGCCTTCTCGTCGGTCTGGCATCCGTGGCGCTCGTGCTCGACGCTGTCGACGGCTGGGTGGCTCGCCGCACCGGCACGGTGAGCGCGTTCGGGGCCCGCTTCGACCTGGAGGTCGATGCGTTCCTCATCGCTGTGCTCAGCCTGCACGTCGCCCGAGAGCTCGGCTGGTGGGTGGCCACCATCGGCGCTGCTCGCTACGTCCTCCTCGTGGCGCAGCAGCTCGTCCCGTGGCTGCGCATCGAGCTCCCACCGAGTCGGTGGCGCAAGGCGGTCGCGGCGTATCAGGGCATCGCCCTGACGGCCGCGACCGCGGAGGTCCTGCCATCTGCGGTGGCGGCCGGCCTCGTCCTCGCGGGGCTGTCGGCCCTCGCTGTCTCGTTCGGGACCGAGGTCCAGTCGGTGTGGCGCCTCCGGCCCCACGCTGTCGGGGAGCCGGTGCCCTCCTGCATCGGGTCGGTCCTCGAGTGATGCGCAGGACAACCCTGACGGTCCTTGCCGGCGCGCTCGTGTGGGTCGCGCTCGTCGCCCCGGAGGCCACCGCGCTCCTGACCCCACTCGCCCTGGTCCGCATCCCGCTCGAGGGACTCGTCCTCGTGGCCGTCGCGCTCGTGCTGCCCCCACGAGTCCGCCGTTGGGTGCTCGCGCCCATGGGTGTGCTGCTCGCCCTGCTGCTGCTGATCCGGGTCCTCGACTGGGGCTTCCGGTCCTTCTTCTACCGGCCCTACAACCTGATGAGCGACTGGCGCTACGCCGACTCGGGCTTCGAGCTGCTCCGTGATGCCGCCGGCCCCACCGTCGCAATCGCCGCGGCGGCGGGAATCGTCTTGCTCGTCGGCGGCCTCTTCGTCGCCGTTCCGCTGGCACTCCGCCGGCTTGCTGGTGTCATCGACCGGCACCGGTCCGGCTCGGCTCGCGGCGTGGCGCTGCTCGCCGTCGGCTGGGTGGTCCTGTCCGCGCTGGGCGTCGCCCTCGCCCCCGGTGTTCCCGTGGCGTCGTGGAGCACCGCGGCGCTCGCCTCCGAGCAGGGCGTCAAGGCGGTCGCTGACGTGCGGGACCAGAGTGTCTTCGCCAAGGACATCGCCGTGGACAACTTCAGGCACGCCAAGGGAAGCGACCTACTTCCGGCGCTACAGGGCAAGGACGTCCTCATCGTCTTCGTCGAGAGCTACGGGAGAGTGGCCGTGGACGGGTCGAGCCTCGTGGACGAGACCCTCGCATCGGCCACGAACCGACTTCGCGCCCAAGGCTTCTCGAGCCGGAGCGCTTGGCTGACCTCGTCCACCTTCGGAGGCTTCAGCTGGCTCGCCCACGCCAGCCTCCAGTCGGGTCTCTGGGTCAACACCCAGCAGCGCCACGACCAGCTCATGTCGACCGACCGCCTCACGCTGAGCCGCGCCTTCGCGAACGCCGGTTGGCGGACCGTCGCCGTCGTCCCGGCGAACCGCCACGACTGGCCCGAGGGGTCGTCTTACTACGGCTACGACACCGTCTACGACGCGCGAACTCTCGGCTATGCCGGTCCCGGATGGGGCTATGCCCCGATGCCCGACCAGTACACCCTCTCCGCCCTCGACCACCTCGAGCTCGCGAGGGCGGCCCGCCGCCCGGTCATGGCCGAGGTCGACCTCGTCACGAGCCACGTCCCGTGGGCGCCGCTCCCGCGGCTCGTCGACTGGGCCTCGATCGGGGACGGCTCCGTCTATTGGTCGATGGCGGGCAAGGCGCCCACCCAGGACACCGTGTGGCGGACCGAGCAGGGCGTGCGCGCAGCCTATGCGCAATCCATCGCCTACTCCCTGGACAGCCTCGTGTCGTTCCTCGAGCACGCGCGCGACGACAACCTCGTGGTGCTCATGCTCGGTGACCACCAGCCGATCTCCCTGGTCTCCGGGGACGACGCGAGCCACGACGTACCAGTCAGCCTCATCACCCGGGACCGCTCCGTCATGGGCCACATCTCCGGCTGGGGCTGGGGCGACGGCCTGCGGCCCACGCCGCAGGCGCCGGTGTGGCGCATGGACGAGGTCCGCGACCGCTTCCTGACCGCTTTCAGCTCCGGCCCGTGAACCGTCGACGCCCCTTGTTCGTCGTCAGGGGTGTGTCCGCCGTCGGAGATCGCGGGGTCGCGATCGCGAGGCGGCAATGGAAGGGAGAGTCCCCATGACCCTGCGACTCGTCGGAGCGGCCGCGCTGCTCGTCTCCGCCGCGGTGCACCTCTATCTCTGGTTCGACGGCGTGCGCGAGCAGACCGTCGGCCCCATGTTCCTCGTCAACGTTGTGGCGGGCGTCGTCATCGCCGTGATGCTCATCCGGTGGCGGCACTGGCTCCCGGCCTTCCTCACCCTCGGCTTCGGGGCCGCGACGCTCGGCGCGTTCATCATCTCGGCGACGGTGGGCCTGCTCGGCATCCACAGCGAGTGGGCGGGTGGCTGGGTCTGGACCGCTGCGACCGCGGAGGTGGTGTGCATCATCGTCGGCGGAACACTGCTGCTGCAGTACATTCGACCGGCGGAGCCGGCTCGCCACGAGGCTGGACGAGGTGCCGTCACGAGCGGTTGACGCACCCATCCCGGTGTCAGCCGTTGCTCTCGACGCATGGTGACCCTCGATGCAAGAGTGGTCCCACAGAGTCGAGAGGATCGAGGACGTGCATGCTCCAGATGACGGGACGCCTGCTCATGGGCGCGACCTACGCCGTGCTCGGATACGACGCCTGGCGTGAGCCGGGCGGCCGCGTGGACCAGGCATCAGAGACCCTCGCCGCACTGCGCAACATCCTGCCGATTCCCGACGACGACGAGGCCGTGGTCCGTGCCAACGGTGGCGCGCAAGCGGCCGCTGGCGCGCTCCTCGCGTTGGGGATCATGCCGAGGCTCTCGGCCACGGTACTTGCTGGGTCGATGGTCCCGACCTCCCTTGCGGGGCATGCCTTCTGGAAGATCGACGACCCCGTCATGCGGAAGACGCAGCGCGTGCCAGTTCCTCAAGAACCTCGCCATGATCGGCGGCCTCCTGGCCGTGGCCGGCACCAAGCGCTGACTTCCACGCGAGTGTGCAGCAAGTGCCGCTCGGCGAGAACCCTCTCTGACGCCGACTGCACACTCGACGAAGAGTGGTTCACATCTGGGAGGTTCAGGACCGAGGCAGGGGGCTGTAGAAGACCAGCCCGTTCCCCATGTGGTCGTAGACGACGGCCCGGCGCTCGTGCGCGTCGTCGTACGGCGCCCGAAGGATTGCTCCGCCGTTCTCCTCCACGGCCTTGGCCGCGGCATCGACGTCTGTGGTCTTGATGCCGACCGCGACCTTGCCGGGGATGGGATGATCCACTGCGGTCGCCAGCGCCAAGGTCACCGAACCGCCGTCCAGGGCCGCGAAGTGCGTCCCGTCACGGAACTTCAGGGTGAACCCCAGAGTCTCGGTGTAGAACGCGATCGACTCGTCCAAGTCATCCGTCGACAGGACGATCATGCGCACGTCGTAGTCGGCCATTGCCCGCTCCTCTCCGTCCCGGCGATCGTACTGGTGGGTCCACCAGGGCGTTCGGGCGGGCCCGGTGTGCGGCACCACGCGAGTTGAGATGCGGCAGGAGGCAGAACGTGCCGTATGCCGCTGAGCCAGCTCAGCGGCATACGGCTGAGTTTGATTGTGGTGCAGTAAGACTCAGCGTTCGACAAGCAGCCTCGCCATACGGCCTTGGGCGCCGGCGGCGTAGCAGGCACCCGGGACGCAGTCGACGGCGTTGAAGGTGCCGTTGTCGAAGGTGGCGTACGTCCGGCCACCGTCCCAGACAGCGTGAAGACCCCGCCTGCCGGCGACCTAGCGTTGCTGCGCAACGCCGCGCAACCGCTGCGCGGCAGGACGGGAGGAGACCCGCGATGGGAACTGTCGATGCAGGATTCGCCGTCTCGTTGGACGGATTCGTGGCCGACGAGAAGGACGACATCAGCGCCCTCTACGCGTGGATGGTCGGAGCCGTCGAACAGAACACGCCCCTCGACGACATGGAGCTGACCGAGCACGGGGAGGAGACCCAGCAGTCGCGCTCGACCGAGCTCGGCGCGATCGTGTCGGGGCGGCGCACCTTCGACCTGGCGAAGGGCTGGGGCGGCCGGCACCCGCTCGGCGTCCCGGTCGTCGTCCTCACCCACGAGGTCCCGACCGAGTGGGCCAACGACGGCAACCCCTTCACGTTTGTGACGGGCGGGGTCAAGGAGGCGATCGCGACGGCGTCGGTGTCACCCACCTGCGCTACCGCGTGGTCCGCGACTGAACAGGTCCACTCGGGGCGGGCCGGACGCGTGTCAGCAGCGCCGAGCTCAGTCCGGCCGATCGTCTCGGGGCCGGAGCGCGGACTGGGTGGCCTGGTCCGCAGGCAGGAAGGTCTCCAGGCGCAGCTCGTCGAGGGTTGCATCGGTCGCGGTCTCGAGTCTGGCGCTGACGCTGAAGAACCGCAGCACGGCGCTCGCGTACTCGAGCTCGAGAGCCAGCACGGGCCCGGCCGGAGTGGGCGTCCGGGGATCGAGGTCGACGTAGGACACCGCCTCGTCCGCGAGGTCGGCCAGCACCGGGTCGTGGGTGACCTCGGCGCGGGCGCGCACCTGGTGGACGAGGTGGGCTGCCCACTGCTGGAGGTTGCGGATGCGCGGGGCGAGACCGTCCGGGTGCAGGCTCACCCGGATCGCGTTGACCGGCGGCTCCACCAGTTCGGGCGCGCACCCGGCGAGCAGGAGGCCCGTGGCGGCGTTGGCGTCGATGACGTCCCAGTGCTGATCGAGCAGCAGGGCCGGGTTCGGCTCGTGGGCGTCGAGCAGGTGACGCAACCCGTCCAGGACCACGCCGAGGTCGGTGTCGTCGAGGCCTCGACCGCCATGTCGGGGCGCGTACCCACCGGCGAGCAGCAGCTCGTCCCGTGACCGGAGCGGGACGTCGAGTGACTCGGCGATGCGGTCGATCAGCTCGGGCGTGGGCCGCGACCGCCCGGTCTCGACGTAGCTGAGGTGCCGGGTGCTGACCCGGGCTCGACTCGACAGCTCGAGCTGGCTCAGCCGGCGACGCTCGCGCCAGGTGCGAAGGAGCAAGCCGACGTCAGGTCGGACCTGGGCAGTCGCTGTCATGCGCCCGAGTGTCGCAGGCGGGCAGTCACGGCTGCCATGACCTCCGAGGTCATCGACGGCCCGCACCCCTGCGGGTGAACCTTCCGGTGTCGGCGGATCCCGCCAGACAGCATCAGACAGCACGACACAGCACATCGGACAGAACACCACCCACAGAGGAGACCCTCATGCACAACACCGACGCCACCGCCGTGGCCACCGCCTACCTGGCGACCTGGAACGCCACCGACCCCAGCGAGCGACAGGCGCTGCTGCGCCGGCACTGGAGCCCTGAGGCCACCTACACGGACCCGCTCGCCGAGGTGGCCGGCCATGACGACCTCGATGAGCTCGTGGCTGGCGTCCACGAGCGGTTCCCTGGCTTCGTCTTCCGGTCGGTGGGCGAGGCGGACGGGCACCACCGGCAGGTGCGGTTCCAGTGGGGCCTCGGGCCCGAGGGCGCCGAGCCCGTGGTCGTCGGCTCGGACGTCGTCGTGCTCGACGAGGACGGCCGCGTCGCTGACGTCCGCGGGTTCCTCGACCAAGTCCCGGCCTGAGCCCACCGCCCAGCACAGCGCTTGACCTCAGCGGGCGCTTCTGCGTCGAGTGTGCAGTAAGCGCCGCTCGGCGAGAACCGTTCGGTGACGCGAACTGCACACTCGACAAAGGGGGGCGGCCGCGCGGCGACCTCGAGACCATCCGCAACGCGGTCTACGAGACGCGCTGAGCGCGACCCAACCCACGCGTCGGGACACGTTGTCCCGCAACTGAGCTCAGCGGCATACGGAACAAGCGTTTTCCGTATGCCGCTGGGCTGGTTCTGCACCCGCCCGCTGAGCCTGCGGGTCGCTCAGGCGGTGGTGAGCTGCTTGCGGCGCTCGGACGCCCAGCCCGGCCCGCGGAGCAGGAAGCCGAACCGGTCGCGCCACGTCGTCGCGGCCGCGATGTCCCGGGCCAGGTCGCGCCACTCGTGGGTGGCGATGCGCGCCGGGTTGAAGGTGTCGATGTTGGTCGTCAGCCCGTAGACGACGCGCTCGCCCTCCGGCTCGAAGGTGCCGAAGAGCTTGTCCCAGAGGATGAGGATCGAGCCATGGTTGCGATCGAGGTACTGCCGGTTCGTGCCGTGGTGGACACGGTGGTGGCTCGGGGTGTTGAGCACCTTCTCGAGCCAGCCGATGGAGCGGACCGCCTCGGTGTGGATCCAGAACTGGTAGATGAGGTTGAGCGCGCGGGCGTTCTCGATGACCGACGGCCGAATGCCGGCGAGGGCGAGCAGTCCGTAGGGGACGGTGAGGGTCACGCCCTCGGCCACCGGCTGGCGGAGCGCGGTCGACAGGTTGTAGCGCTCGCTCGAGTGGTGCACGACGTGGACCGCCCAGAGCCAGCGGGACTCGTGGGAGAGGCGGTGGTTCCAGTAGTAGATCGCGTCCCAACCGAGGATGGCCAGGGCCGTCGCTGTCGCGCCGGTGCCTCGGTCGAAGCGAGTGAGGCCGAAGAGCCGGCGGCCGCTCGTCTGGGCGGCCCAGGTCGTGGCGACGGTGAGTGCCGCCGACCCGACGGCGGCGACGGCGGCGGGGCCGGTGACCTGGCTGAGGGCGTCGATGCGGGAGCGGACGGGGATGAGGTTGACGGTGTTCGTGTTTGGGTCGGGGAGGGTGCCGGCCTCGGGGAGGCCGCCCGCCCGGTGACGGCGCACGATGTCTCCGACGGCGGTGGCGGTGCCAGCGACGAGGGCGGTCCCGAGGAGCGCCTTGCCCCACCGGCCGGTGCCCGGCGTCAGCGGGTCCAGCACCCGCTTGGCGACGAACGGGGCGATGAGGCTGCCGACCCCCATGGCCAGGCTCGCGATGGTGTCGTTGAGCTCGTAGTCGCCCGCCCGGGTCTCGCCGGGGGCGGCAGGATGGCGGCGCTGCCAGGCGTACTCCGCCCCCATCGCTCCGATGAATCCCGGGATGGCGAGAACGGTCAGGTCGAGACGCGGCATGGTTGGCCCCCTACGCGCAGTAGCAACGAGAGGCTAACCCGACCTCGCTGCCAAGTGAAGTGGCGCTGCCGGCCTCGACAAGGGTGGGGCGGGGAACCTAGCGTCGATGCATGGTGCAGATGCCGGCAGAGGCGCGTGCGGTCATCGAGTCGGGAAGGCTGGCGCACTTCGTCACCGTGAACGCGGACGGCAGCCCCCAGGTGACCGTGGTCTGGGTCGGGCTCGACGGCGATGACATCGTGATCGGCAAGCTCATGGTCGACCAGAAGGTGCGCAACATCGAGCGCGACCCACGGGTCTCGCTGTCCATCGAGGCCGAGGGCAGCAGCCATGGGATGCAGCACTATCTCGTCGTCGAGGGCAGGGCGCGCGTCGACGACGGCGGAGCGCCCGAGCTGCTCCACGAGCTCGCCCAGCGGTACATCGGACCGGGAACGGAGTTCCCCCCGATGCCCAACCCGCCCGCGGGATTCACCATCCGTGTCACGCCCACGAGAGTCCGCGGGATGGGCCCCTGGGCTGATGGCCACTGATCGACTTCACTCCGCGCAGTCGCATCACCTGCCGTATGCCGCTGAGCTCGCTTGGCCGCCTGAGGTGCCGACCCACCGTGGCTGGGAGGGTCCAGGGCGTGCGCGTGGCTCAGTCCCCGGCGGCTCGCTGCGCTGCAGCGTAAGACCGCACTACCTGAAGGTGCCGTACGCCGCTGGGCTGGCTGACGGCGCCCTTCCCCAGCGAGTGTTCGCTGGCAGCGCGCTCAGCGGCATGCGACCTCGATTCCCGCCCCAAGGGTCACCTCAGGGGATGCGCTGGGCGGGGGGTGGGTCAATGATGAGGTCATGAAACTCAGCCACTTGCCCTTGCGCTTGGCGACGGGCGCCTTCATCCTCAACTCCGGTCTCGGCAAGCGTGGTCTCCAGGGTGAGGCGGCCGAGGGGCTGCATGGCATGGCCTCCGTGACGTTGCCTGGCCCGCTGCGCGAGATGGACGCGACCGAGTTTGCGCAGCTGTTGTCCCGCGCCGAGATAGCCCTTGGGGTCGCGCTCCTGACGCCGTTCGTGCCGTCGCGCCTGGCCGGTGCGGCGCTGACCGCCTTCGGCGGGGGGCTGCTGAGTCTTTATCTGCGCACTCCGGGGATGCGACAGGAGGGCAGTATCCGTCCGACTCAGGCGGGCACGGCCCTCGCCAAGGACGTGTGGCTCGTCGGGGCTGGGCTCACGCTGTTGCTCGACTGATCAGGCAAGCCGACGGGTTTGCGTCCTGTGTCGGTTTCGCCTTGTGCTCCATGAGTCAGTCCTCGAAGGTGTAGCGCAGCGAGAGCCAGTTCTCCCTGCTGGCGAGGGCGGCTGCTTCGGCGTCGCCCGCCTTGGCCTGCTCGATGATGAGTCGGTGCTGGGCCACGGACGTGCGGCTGCCGAAGGATGCGAAGCGCATCCGCTCGACCCGCCGGAGCACGGGGACGACGCGCTCGAGCACTTCCGGGATGATCGGGTTCGCGCTGCGGGTGACGAAGATGCCATGGAAGTCGTCGTCCGCCTGGATTGCGGCTGGGACATCTTGCAGCTCAAGGGCTTCCGCGAATCGAGCGTTGGCCTCCTCAAGCCGGGCCAGGTCGACCTGGCTGAGGCTCGGAGTCGCCAGCCGGGCGGCGAGCTCGTGCATCGAGGCGGCCACCTGCTGGGACCCGATGGTCGACTCGAGGTCGACGGGGGCCACGGTCGTCGACTTGCCGGGCTTGGCGACGACGAGGCGGGCGCGCTCCAACCGAAGGAGGGCCTCGCGGATCGGTGTGCGACTGACCCCGAGCCACGACTCGAGCTCCGCGTCGCGGAGCCGCTCGCCGGGTGTGAGCGTGCCGTCGACGATGGCGTCGCGTAGCGACTCATAGGCGTGGTCGCGAAGGAGTGCGCGCTTGTGCACACCCTGGACGGTGGGGATCGGCATATTCGTAATATATCGCGCTGGAGCGTTCGCTCGAGTACTGCGGGCGAAGTGCAGAGACACTTGCTGAAGGCTGCAACGTGCAATATATTGCTCGGAAGGAGGCGCGGGTGTCCCGTGCCAGAGCAACAAGGGAGCCAGCCATGGCCATCACCGACTTCGAGCGTTACCCGTTGACCTTCGGGCCGAGCCCGGTCCACCACCTCGACCGCCTCAGCCGGCACCTCGGCGGCGCCCAGGTGTGGGCCAAGCGCGAGGACGTCAACTCCGGCCTCGCCTTCGGCGGGAACAAGACCCGAAAGCTGGAGTACATCGTCCCCGACGCGCTCGCCGCGGGGGCCGACACGCTCGTGTCGATCGGTGGCTACCAGAGCAACCACACCCGCCAGGTCGCGGCCGTCGCGGCCAAGCTCGGCCTCAAGTGCCTGCTCGTCCAGGAGAAGTGGGTCGACTGGGACGACCCGGTCAACGACAAGGTCGGCAACATCCTGCTGTCACGGATCATGGGTGCGGACGTCCGGCTCGACCCGCACGGCTTCGACATCGGGATCCGCCAGTCGTGGGAGGACGCCATCGCCGAGGTCGAGGCGTCCGGCGGCAAGCCGTATGCCATCCCGGCCGGCGCGTCCGAGCACAAGCTCGGTGGTCTCGGCTTCGCGAACTGGGCCTACGAGGTGGTCGAGCAGGAGAAGGAGCTCGGCACCTTCTTCGACACCATCGTCGTCTGCACGGTGACCGGGTCCACGCATGCCGGGATGATCGCCGGGTTCGCGGCCCTCGAGGACGCCGGCGGGCGCCCGCGTCGCGTCATCGGCATCGACGCCTCCGCCACACTGGACAAGACCCGCGAGCAGGTCGGCCGGATCGCCCGCAGCACGGCCAAGCTCATCGGCGTCGAGCGCGACCTGCGCGACGACGAGATCACCGTCCTCGAGGGCTGGGCGGGCGACCTCTACGGCATCCCCGTCGAGTCGACGATCGAGGCCATCAAGCTGTCCGGGCGTCTTGAGGGCATGATCATCGACCCCGTCTACGAGGGGAAGTCGATGGCCGGCCTCATCGACCTGGTCAGCCAAGGTGTGATCGCCAAGGACTCCACCGTCCTCTACGCGCACCTCGGGGGTCAGCCGGCGCTGAACGCCTACAGCGGCATCTTCGGCTGACGGCTCTGACCGTTGTGTTGACGGCAGGGGCCCATGCGGAACGCGCGGCGGGCTGGGACCGAGCCCAGCGGCATACGGCAAAGATCTTGTCCGTATGCCGCTGGGCTTGGTTCGCGTGTGCGCTCACGTCGCCTGCCCAGCGAGGGTCTCGCGCGTCACCTCCGTGGGCGTCGCGGTGACGTAGAACGTGAAGCGAGTGCGACCGGCAGGCCCGCGTTCCAACGGGATCGGGTGGTCTGCGAACCACTCGCGGTACGCCCGATAAGCTGCTTCGTCGGCGAAGTGCATCTCCGCGATGCGGTAGAACGACTGCCCCTGTGGGATGTCTGCGGTGCCTCCGGAGGCTGACGTCACCTGCCCCTCGACCTTGTTGAAGATGATCCGGTCGAGGTGCGGGTTGGCCAGCAGGTCGGGCGCGTGCACCTCGAAGAGCCAGCGCTCGTACTCGTCCTCCGTCACCCCGTCCTCGATGTCGTAGCCGAGGATCGTCTTGAACATCACTGCCCTCCTTGTGCGAGTGGTTGTGGCCTGAAGAGGAAGGACTTCGCTTCCTCGGCGAAGCCCTCGAGGCGCACCAGGACGGGTCGGATGAGGACGCCGGCGAGTTGCGTGGCCACCTCGTCCGCCGAGCGAAGCGGGGCTCGGTCGTGGCCCGCGGCCCGCTGGGCGGTGACCGCGGCGCGGTAGATGCCCTCGGTCCAGTCCGGCTCCATGAACTGCGCGACGCCCCGCACGGCGACGAGTCGTGGGGGCAGGAGGTTCAGGTCGAAGACGTGCGGCCGCTCGTTGGTCGCGCCGGGCCTGGGCGTTCCGATCCAGACCACCTCGGTGCGTGGATTTCGGCGCCACTGGTCGAGGCGGCGGTGCAGCCGGCGCTGCACGGTTGCGACGGACCAGTCCTCCTGGAGGAACGCCGTCATGGTCCGCGTCACGGGGTACCCGCGTGCGTCGATGGTGGTCAGCTGGGCGAACCCCGCCTCGTCGAGCACGAAGCGTCGGGCCGCTTCCTGGGCATCGTTCAGGGAGATCTCGGGCATGTGGCTCCTCCCTTGTCGGGGGTCATGCGTTGGGTTGCGCTTTGGAGACTGCGGCCCGTCTGAAGTGGTGGCCGAGCTCGCGAGGGGTGTGCCGGTCGGGCCACTCGTCCAGGACTTTGAGAAGCTGCTCGGCGTTTGGGCCGAAGGCCCGCTCGAGCAGTCGAGTTGCCTTGGCCCGAACGGCTTCCCGTGAGGCGTCCCCGTCTGCGTCTCCTCTCGGGCGGGTGCTCGTCGCGGTGAGGACTCGACCGTCCGCGAGCAGAATCTCGACGATGGTTGGGCGACCGGCTGGGTATCCCGCGTCAAGGTCTGGTGCATGCTCGACGTCGACTCTCGCTGCAAGCCGGCGCACTGGCTCGCTGACGACCTCCTCGTCCGTGAGGACGTCATCGTCGAAGCGGCCGTGCAGCAACGACAGGGCGACAGCCGTGGGGATGCTGAAGCGGGCCTCGAGCTCGTTTCGGGCTCTGCGTCTCGAAGGCGCTGGCCGCGGCGTAGGTCCGCACGCGGACGCGCAGTACATCGTCGGGCAGGGCCGCGTCGGGGTGGGCCGCCCTGATGTCGTCGAGGGCGTCGAGGACGCCGTGGAGGTGCGCGCAGGCGGGGTGCAGCTTGATGTAGCCGCGGAGGACTTCATAGTCGTGCGAGTCCTCGGGGCCCTCGGGCGGCAGGCCGGCCCAGCGCGCGGCCGCGTGGGGGCCGAGGAAGCGTTCGAGGGCGCCGGGGGCGGCTGCGAGACCTGCGGCTGCCGCCTGTCCCAACCACAGGCCGTGGCTGATCGACGCGCCGAGGTAGGCATGGCCACCTGGGTAGCCACTGAAGATGGTGTGCGCGTCACTCAGCAGCAGGCTCGACGCCGCGAGCCCGATGGCGCGTGCGATCGCGGCGGCGTCACCCTCGGTGAGCAGGTGGGTCGTCGCCACCGCTGTCGCGACGGTTCCCCAGGTTCCGATGTCATGGACGCCCTGGGGAGTTCCGCCCATGGCGATGCCGACCCTGGTGCCGACCTCGTACCCCGCGAGGACGGCGGAGAGCATCGACTCGGTCGAGCGGTCGTGTGCCTCCGCCAGGGCGAAGGCAGCGAGCACCACATGAGCGGCGGGATGGCCACGTGCCGTCCGGTGGCCGTCCTGGAGCTGGTCGGCGGCGGCTGCCGCGCCGTTGAGCGAGCAGGCGAGCGCTGCTGGATGGGCATGCGGCGTGCCGAGGACCGTTGAGCCGCCTGGCTGCTCGTGTCCGCACACCGCCCTGAGCGCGACGAGCTCGTCCCGGCGACTTCCCCACGCCGTGACTGCGAGCGTGTCGACGACGAGATCACGCACGCGCTCGCGCACGAGTGCGGGCACAGCGGCATACGACATGGTGGCTGCAGCGGCCGCGAGCCGGTCGAGATGGTCCTGGGCCACGCCCGTCTGTTTGTCGAGACCCGCGCCGGCGTCCGGCATCATTTGACCAGACCCATCAAATCCGTCGTCGAGGCCGCACGGGGCAGGTCGTAGGTCGCCTCGGCGACTCGCGCTGCTGCGTCCTCCGTGAGGCGATGGCTGGCGTTGATCCGGAACTTCAGCGCGAGCTCGGCGGCGGAGAGCGGGTTGCCGGGGCCACCGCGGTTGACGTCGACCCGGACCTCGCGCTTGCTGCCGTCCCTCAGCGTCGCCCGAACGACCGCCGGGAACTGGTTGGGGAAGATCTCGTCACAGCGAGCGTCCGGGACGCACCGGACCTTGGCGGCCAGGGCGAGCCGGCTCTCGTCATGGGCCGCCTCGTCGGTGAAGTCGTCGTGACCGACACCAAGGCCCCCACCGCCGATGAGCGCGGCAGCGACCGTGTAAGGACCGCTGAAGGCCGCGTGGTAGCCCGACTCCGGTCGGGCCTTGGCCTCCGGTGGCTCGGCGATGGTGCGCAGCACGGCGGTCGGCGCGCCGAGCTCGATGTCGACGATGTCGTCCGGGCTGACCCCTCCCGCGCGCAGCTGCAGGGCGGCGTCGATGCCGGCGTGCGTGAAGTGGTTGCAGGGGTAGGGCTTGAAGAAGATGCCGGGCAGCTCCCAGTGCTCACCCAGGCGGTCCACGACGGCCTCGACGTCGGCTCGGTCCCCGCAGAAGGCGTGGAGGAAGCCGAACCGGCCCTCGATGACAGTCGGCGGTCCGGTGAGCCCGTGCCTGGCGAGCTCCGCTGCCACCACGCCGGAGTGGGCAGCCCACCCGCAGTGCATCCGCTTGACCGTGCCTCCGGTTCGGTTCGCCTCGAGCAGTCCCGCGCCCATGCTCGCGGCGATGCCGATGGTGTCGGTGATGCCCTTCCGCTCCAGGCCCAGCAGCATGGCAGCGCTGACCGCCGCGCCGACCGCACCGCAGATGGACGTGGCGTGCTGGCCGCGGTCGAAGAAGACCGAGTTGCCGAGCTCCCGGTCGTAGCCACCCATGCCGAGTCGCACCGCCACCTCGATGCCGACTCCTGCGGCGTCGAGGAGCTGCTGGCCGCTCGCGCCGGTCGCCTCAGCGACCGCGAGCGCAGCCGGGACGACGGAGGAGGAGGGGTGCAGGACGGAAGGCAGGTGGGTGTCGTCGAAGTCCAGGGAGTGCGCGAGGGTGCCGTTGACGAGGGCGGCAGCGGGTGCGGGCAGGCGCGTGCCGGCTCCGATCGCGGTGGCCTGCCCGTCGCCGCCCCACGCGGTGGCGACCGTGGTGACCGCTCTCGCGGCTGGCTGGTCGGCGGCGGCGATCGAGTTGCCGAGGACGTCCAGGACGCGCCTGGAGACGTCCGTCCGGAGCGCGTCGGACAGGCCGTCGCGCCGCACGTCGGCCGCGAGGGAGGCGAGGCGCTGGGCGACGGTCTGCTGGGCGACGGTCGGCACGGTCACGCCGCCACGACCGCGACCGGACGGATGGGCGAGCCGGTGCCGCCTGCGATGCGGAGCGGCGCCATGACGAAGACGAACTCGGTCAGGGCTTGCCGGGACGCCTCCTCGAGGTTCAGGTGCTCGATGATGTGGATGCCCGCGTCGACGAGCAGGACGCGGTGGACGGGGAGGATGGAGTGCCCCTTCCCCGGACGAATTTGTTCGTATGCCGTTGTGTCGGCTCCCGTGGTCAGGATCCCTTTCGCTGCCAGCCACTCCGCAGCCTCCACCGTGGGGCCCGGGACCCCGTCCGTCTGGCCGAGGTAGGTGGCCGGGTCGTCGAAGTGGCGCGCCCAGCCCGTCCGGACGAGCACGACGTCGCCGGGCTGGACCTCGACGTCCGCTCGCTCTGCGCTCGCCTCGAGGTCCGCGGCCGTCACGCCGTACCCGGGGGGAAGGTTCTCCACATCCTTGGTGGCGGCCACGTCGAGGAGGACTCCTCGCGTGATCAGGAACGGGGTGTGCTCGGCTCCCAACGCCGAGAAGCTCCCTCCGCGCTGGGCCTCGGCGGCGTCGACGCCGCCGTGGAGCAACCCGTCGTGACTGACGTGGGAGAGGGCATCGACGTGCGTGCCCACGTGCCCGCCGGTGACGATGATCTCGTTCGACGCCGAGCCACCGTCGGGGCGGACCATGTCACCGTGCCGCCGGATCAGGGTCATGCGGAAGCCCGGATGGTTGGGAGAGCACGGCATGCCCGTGAAGTGGGGATGGCCCAGCTCGACCGTGCGGGTGCCGCGGATGGCGTCGATCAGTGCTCGCGTCGTGGCCTTCGGGGTGGGCGCCTCGGTGGTCATCGGTTCTCCTCGGTGCTGCTGGTGCTGGTGCTGCTCGTGGTGCTCGAGCTGGGTCGGTCGAGGGCAGTGAGCCGGAGGGTGAGCTGCGCACCCGCGACCACCGCGGGGTCGACAAAGCGGCCGTCGGGGGTCAGGGCTGCCGCCTCGCCACGCTCGCAGTGCGCGGTCGTAGGCGTTGACGACTTCTTGGGCACGGCTGACCTCGTCCTCGGTCGGCCGGTAGACCTCGTGGACGGGCTCGATCTGCTGGGGGTGGACGACGGAACGGCCGAAGAACCCGTGGTCCCGGCCGGCGGCCGTGGTGGTCCTGAGGCCAGCCAGGTCGCGGACGTCGGTGTAGACGCTCTGGACGGGCGACGGGAGGCCGGCCGCACGCGCGACCGCGACCACCCACCCCCGAGCCCAGTCCAGGCCAGTCGGAGCCACCCGCAGGTCGGCGGCGAGGTCGGCCTCGCCGAGCGCGATACCGGCTACCGAGGGGTGGGCGGCCACGAGCTGCCGCGCCGCCATGAGTCCGCGCGCCGTCTCCAGGAGGAGCTGCAACGGGCAGTCGAGTGCGTCAGCCACCTGCCTGACCTCATCCGGCTCCTGGGTGCGTGGCAGTCGGACACCGTCGGCGTCCACGCCTGCGAGTGCGGCCAGGTCTGCGGCACCCCATGGCGAGCTCAGCGGGTTCATCCGCACCCACACCCGTGGTCGCTCGCTGGGCAGATCGTGCAGGAGTGCGAGCGCCGCCTCCCGCGCCTCGTCCTTGCGCTCGGCCGGTACCGAGTCCTCGAGGTCGAGGACCACCGCATCCGCTCCAGATACCAGGGCCTTCTGCGCGCGGTCGGGGTGGTGGGCCGGCACGTAGAGCCACGTTCGGACGAGGTCGTTCACGACGCATCCCGTGTCTCCTCGACGGGGAGGCCACCTCGCCACCCGAGGGCCCGCGAGATCTGGTCGGCGGCGTCTCGCACGAGTGGGAGGGTGGAGCTCCGGACCTCGGCGGACATCCGGTAGGCCGGTCCGCACACCGAGATCGCGCCGACGACCTGGCCGTCGAACCCGAAGATCGGCGAGGCGACGCTGCCCGCACCGTGCTGCCGTTCACCGTCCGACTGCGCGGCCCCGGTGGCCCGGACGTCCTCGAGCCGGACCGCGAGGTCGCTCCGATCCGTGATGGTCTTCGGGGTGAGGGCTTCCAGCTCGTGGTCGAGCGAGGAACTCACGGCGTTCGGTGTCCGGGAGGAAGGCGAGGATGGACCTGCTCGAGGAGCCGGCGTGGAGGGGGAAGCGCCGGCCGAGCTCGACGGTCATCTTGATCTCCCGCGTGCTCTCGATCTGGTCCAGATAGACGCGCCCACCGGGCACTCGCGCCGAGATGGTCACGGTCTCCCCGGTGGCCGCCTGGAGTGCCTCGCATGACCGGTAGGGCGGCCGACCGAAGGCTCGACTCGCGCAGGGCCCGCGCGCCCAGCGAGGCAAGCGAGGGGCCGAGTGCGTACTCCCTCGTTCGGGGCTCGCTCACGAGGAACCCACGCTCCACCAGGCTGGACAGGGTCCGGTGGACCACCGTCTTCGAGAGGCCCAGTGCACGCGCAATCGCCGTGACGCCAAGGGAGTCGGGGCCGTCCGTGAAGAGCATGAGGACGTCCGCGACCCTCGTCGCCGTCTCGGTTCCCTTGCGCTCCGTCGCCACGATGTGGGGCTCCTCCGTCGGACACGGCGCCGGTGGCGGACCATCCGGTCAGTTCTCGCTCGCAGGCAGATCTGCGTTCCTGTGAGTGGAACAGAGTATGTCAGGGCGGTTCTCGCGGTCGCAAGGGCATGCGCAGCGACGAAGACGCTGACCACTTGGGGCTGTCGCGAATCTGTAACGAACCCTTGACCGTGGCTTTGGCGGCCTGTCACTCTTTCCAGACAAGGCGACTGTTCCGACTAACGGAACGTCCTGGGACTCAGGAGTGACCCATGAAGAAGGCCTGGTTCATCGGGGTGTCGATGGTGATCCCCCTCGCGCTCAGCGCCTGCGGCGGCGCGGGCACGGACGGGGATCCCGGCTCGACCGGGGGCGCTGCCGCAGAAACGATCAAGATCGCGGTCGTTGCACCCCCTGAGCGGCGCTTCGGCTGCCGACGGGCAGCAGATGGACAACGGGGCCAAGCTTGCCGTCGAGGCGATCAATGCCGCCGGCGGCATCAAGTCGCTCGGCGGCGCGAAGCTCGAGCTGGTGTCCGCGGACTCGCAGGGCAAGCCCGAGGTGGGCCAGAGCGAGGCCCAACGGCTGATCCAGGAGGGAGCGGTCGGCATCGTCGGGACTTACCAGAGCGCCGTCAGCGCGAACGTTGCCACGGTGGCAGAGCGGAACAAGGTGCCCTTCATCATCGACATCTCGGTGGCCGACTCGATCCTCAACCAGGGTTACAAGTTCACCTTCCGGGTGCAGCCCAGCGCGACCGTCATCGGCGAGGAGGGTGCGCAGTACCTCTTCGACATGTCGACGGCGGCCGGCACGCCCGTCAAGAAGGTCGCCTTCCTCCATGAGCAGGGCCCGTTCGGTTCCGGTGTGCGAGACGCGTTCACCAGGCGCGCGACAGAGCTCGGCTTCGAGGTCAGCCCTGCGATCAGCTACGACGCGGCCAGTGTCGCCGACCTCACGACGGCCGTGACCCAGGTCAAGGCATCGGGCGCGGACGTTCTCGCGGTTGCCGGCTACTACCGGGACGGTGTGCTGGTCTCCAAGGCGGTGGCCGCGGTCAAGCCTCCGATCAACGCCGTCTATGGCGTCGCCAACGGCGCCTTCGACCTTCCTCAGTTCCCCAAGGATGCGGGCGCTGCCGCTGAGGGCTACTTCGACGCGAACTACCACCCGGACTTCACGAAGGACGACGACGAAGGAGTTCGCGGATCTCTACAAGGAGCGGTACAACGACGACATTCGCACCGGCGCCGTCCTGTCATATGACTCCGTCCGAGTGCTGGCGGACGCCATCGAGCGTGCCAAGAGCACCGAGCCCGCCCAGATCCGTGACGCGGTCGCCCAGACGAACCTCGAGTCCCTCATGGCGCAGAGCGGCCCGATCGCCTTCGACGAAAAGGGCGAGAACAAGGGCGCCATCCCCATCCTCATGCAGGTGCAGGACGGTGTGGTCAACCAGGTGTGGCCCAAGGAGCTCGCCCAGGCCGAGCCGAAGTACCCGGCGACCGCCGGCTGACGACTCCCATGTCGGAGCACCAGTCCGAGGCGTCCTCCTCAAGGACGGATCTTGAGGAGGACACCTCCCCCGCCTCGACCGCGAGTGCCGGCCACGGGCGGCGACCAGCAGTCGCGATGACGCGCAGCAGGGTCGTCCTCGCGGTCGTCATGGCGGCAGCCGTCGTGCTGGCCTATGTCCGAGCCGACAGCCCGGTCATTGCCACGCAGGCGATCGTGACCGGCCTGCTCATCGGTGGCGTGTACGGCTTGGTAGCCATGGGACTGACCCTGATCTTCGGTGTCCTCGACATCGTCAACTTCGCCCATGGCGCCTTCCTTGCCGTCGCTCTCTTCGTGACCTGGTGGCTCGTCAGCAACTCCGGCCTGCATCCCTACGTCACGATGCTCGTCACCGCACCGGTGATGTTCGCCCTCGGGTATGCCGTCCAGCGAGGCATCCTGTCCGGCGCGATGGGCAAACCCTTGGAGAACCAGCTGCTGATCACCTTGGGCATCGCACTCGTGCTGGAGAACGCCCTGCTGCTCATCTTCGGTGCGAACCCCAAGTCCGTTTCGCTGCCTGGGGATCGCGCGATCGGCATCTTCGGCGCCGTGGCGGATCTCTCGAGGATCATTGCCTTCGTCGGCGCTCTCCTCCTGGCCGGGCTGCTGTTCGTGGTGCTGCAGCGAACCCGGCTCGGCACCGCGATCCGAGCAGTGGCCGCCAACGCCAAGGGCGCTCAGCTCGTCGGCATCGACACGCGAGGCATCCATGCCCTGACCTTCGCCATCGGCACGGCCTGCGCAGGCGCTGCCGGGACGCTCGTGGCGCCACTCGTCACGATCGAGCCGAGCACCGGAGCCCTGTTCAACATCATCGCCTTCGTCGTCGTCGTGATCGGCGGTATGGGCAATGTCGTCGGCGCGCTCATCGGAGGACTCATCATCGGGCTGACCGAGCAGCTCGGCACCATCTTCCTGCCGGGTCAGAGCCCACTCCTGTCCGTCTTCATCGTCTTCGTGCTCGTGCTGTTCCTCCGGCCGCAGGGACTTCTCGGGAGGTCGTCATGACGCAGACCGCGACGACCGATCGGGTCGAGTCGAAGCCGCTCCCGCGCAAGCCGTGGAACCGGCACCTGATGGCCATCGCGGTCCTGTGCGTCCTCATGGTCCCGGTGCCGCTGGTCCTGCCGCCATCGCAGCAGGCGATCGCCATCAGGGTCCTGATCCTCGCCCTGATGTCGGTGGGCTGGAACATCATGAGCGGGTTCGGGGGCCTCTTCTCCTTCGGCCACGCTGCCTACTTCGGGCTCGGCGCCTACGCGACGGCGTGGTTGCTGGTGGAACGGGAGGTCTCCCCGTGGATCGGACTGGTCGTGGGCGTGATCGTCGCCGCGGTCTTCGCCGTGGTGTCCGGGTTCCTCGCCCTGCGCTACCGACTCAAGGGCGCGTACTTCGCGCTGGCGACGTTCGCCTTCGCGGAGATGTTCCGTCTGCTCGCCACCAACAGCGACGTCGTCAACCGGGCCGAGGGGTATCACGTCCCGCTCCTGGTCGAGGAGTCGTGGTGGTGGATGCAGTTCGCCCCGGACTCACCGAACTACTTCTGGATCGGGCTGGGGTTCCTCGCGCTGGCGCTCGTCATCAGCGTCCTGTTCCTCCGCTCCCGGACGGGCCAGTTCGCCTTGGCCGTGCGCGACGACCAGGATGCCGCCGCCTCCCTCGGCATCCACGTGATCCGCTACCGGCTCACGACGATGGCCCTGTCTGCCGCGATCACTGCAGTGGCCGGGGGCTTCTACGTCCAGTACTACCTGTTCATCGACCCCGACCTCGCCTTCGGATCAGCGGTCTCGATCCAGGCGATCCTGCCTGCAGTCATCGGGGGTGTCGGAACGATCTGGGGACCGGTCATCGGAGCGGTCATCCTCGGGCCCCTGTCCGACTTCACCGCGACCCTCCTGCGCAACCCTCCGGAGTTCCTGGCCTTCCTCGCAGGTCGGGCGGGACTGGACGTCATGATCTACGGCCTGCTCCTCATCGTCATCATCCTGGTGCTTCCGCAGGGTCTCTACAGCGCCATCCGGGACAGGTGGTTCCGCTCATGAGCATCCTTCGGGTCGAGGGCCTCACCAAGCGGTTCAGTGGCGTGACGGCGGTCGACGACGTCAGCTTCGAGGTCGACGAGGGGAGCATCCTCGGCATCATCGGGCCCAACGGCGCTGGCAAGACCACGGTGTTCAACCTCATCGCGGGGGCGATCTCGGCCGACTCCGGCCGGACCTTCCTCGAGGGCGCGGAGATCACCGGAAAACCCCCGCACGCCATTGCTCGAGCGGGAATGGTCCGCACCTTCCAGCTCATGCGCCCGTTCTACTCGATGAGCGTGCTGGACAACGTCGCCATCGCGGTGCTCGCCGGCACCGGGAGCCGGCGCACCGCGCGCGACGATGCCGCGACGATCATCGAGACCGTCGGCCTCGGCGCGTGGCGCGACTCGCCCACCGAGGGCCTGCCCACGGCCGCACTCAAGAGGCTCGAGCTCGCAAGGACGCTGGCCCTGCGGCCCAAGGTGCTGCTCCTCGACGAGGTGCTGGCGGGTCTGGTGCCCGCCGAGCGGGCTCCGGTGCTCGACCTGCTCGAACGCCTGCGAACCGATGAGGGAGTCACACTCGTCTTCGTCGAGCACATCATGGCGGCGGTGATGCGACTGTCGGACTCGGTCCTCGTCCTCCACCTGGGAAAGGTCCTGACCACCGGCCGGCCCGACGAGGTCACCAAGGACCCCCGGGTCATCGAGGCCTACCTCGGGGAGGAGCCGACCCGTGCTGACTCTTGAGAAGGTCACGGCTGGGTACCACCGGCTCCAGATCCTCCACGAGATCTCTATTGAGGTGAAGGACGGCGAGATCGTCGCCATCGTCGGCGCGAACGGCGCCGGCAAGACGACGACGCTCAACACCATCGCGGGTCTGGTCAAGCCGACGTCTGGCTCGATCACCTTCGCCGGCAAGCCCGCTGGTGGACGCAGGCCGAGCGACCTGGTGCACGACGGCCTCGTCCTCGTCCCCGAGGGTCGCGCGCTCTTCGGGACCCTGACCGTCGAGGAGAACCTCCGGATGGGTGGCTGGTCCCGAGACCGGGCGGACCTCACCAGTTCCCTGGGCGAGGTGTTCGAGCTCTTCCCGATTCTTCAGCGAGCGGCGAGCTCAGGTCGCCGAGACCTTCAGCGGCGGCCAGCAACAGATGCTGGCCATCGGGCGCGCGCTCATGGCCAGGCCGAAGCTGCTCATGCTGGACGAGCCGTCCACGGGTCTCTCGCCCAAGCTGACGTGGGCCGTGCTCGACGCCATCAAGCACATCCGCGACACGGGCGTCGCCGTGCTGCTCGTCGAGCAGAATGCCAGCCAGGCCCTGGCGATGGCCGACCGGGCCTATGTCCTCGAGAGCGGCAGCGTCGTCCTCGAGGGCCCCGGCCCCGAGCTGGCCCGAGGACGACCGGGTCCGCACGGCTTACCTGGGTCTGTGAAGCATGGATGTCGAGACGGCTTCGGCGACCGCAACCCTGGGCGACTGGGTTGCTGGTCTGCGCTGGGAGGAGGTTCCGGACCACGTGCAGCGGCGGCTCCGCCTCGTGCTGCTCGACGTCCTGGGCGTGGCCTGCCTGGGTGCGGCGGACCCCGCGCAGCAGCGGTTCGTCGATGCCT
Source organism: uncultured Actinomycetota bacterium (assembly GCA_963754395.1). GTDB lineage: Bacteria > Actinomycetota > Actinomycetes > Actinomycetales > Dermatophilaceae > Intrasporangium. Next base: position 254,310 of record CAVWGJ010000031.1, read on the forward strand.
GGTCGCTTGGCCCGGGACCGGCTCCCGTCTTCGGTGCCGGCGTCCACGCCAGCGTCGAGGCTGCCGCCTGGCTCAACGCGACCGCGCTCGTCCGGCTCGAGCTCGACGAGGGCAACAAGTACGCGAAGGGGCATCCCGCCGCGCACGGGTTCCCCGCGGTCCTGGCGCTCGCCGCGGCGCAGCAGGCCGAATCGGCCGACCTGCTCGTCTCGCTCCTGGTGGCCTATGAGGTGGCTGCACGGTACGGCCGCGCAACCCGGCTTCGGGAGGGGATGCACCCGCACGGCTCCTGGGGCGTCGTTGGTGCCGCTGCTGGATGCGCCCGCCTGCTCCGGTTGGACGGCGAGGCCACGGCCGGAGCGATCGACGCCGCGGCCGGGATGCCGATCGCGGGCCACTTCTCCAGCGCGCTCGACGGCAACAGGGTGCGCGATGCGTGGATGGGTGCGTCCAACGTCTCGGGCCTCAACGCGGCTCGCCTCGCGGCAGCCGGGTTGGCGTCGAACACCGGGACGGCCGCGCTGTCCCTCGGGCAGCTTCTTGGAGCCTTTGACCCGCAGGAGACGACGTCTGGGCTGGGGACCCGCTGGGATGTCGAGCACGGCTACTTCAAGCGGCACGCAGCGTGCTCCTTCACCCACCCGGCGGCCGACGCGGTGCTGGCGCTGCGGGAGTCCGGTCGCGTGCCCGACCTGACGGCGATCGACGCGGTCACGGTGGAGACCCACTCCCTGGCCGTGGGCCTCGATCGCCAGGCGTGGGACAACCGGCTCTCGGCGATGTTCTCGATTCCCTTCGTGGTCGCTGCGGCGCTGGTCCACGGCACCCTCGGACCGGAGGCTTCCGACGAGCGCGCCCTACGCGATCCAGCCGTGCTTGCCCTGGCTCGGCGCGTCCATGTCAGGCTCGCGCCAGACCTCGACGCGAGGCTGCCAGGGGAGCGGCCGGTGCGAGTCACGATCTCGGCGGGCGGGGAGCACGTCATCGAGGAACGCCCGAACCCAGTGGGGGACAGCGACTTCCACCCGTTTGACGAGCCGGCCCTCCGCGCCATGCTCGCAGACCTCTTTGGCGGCACGGCTCCGGTGGACCGGGTCGTGCGGGTGGTCGACGGACTCTTCGCTGGCGGAGACCGCCTCGGTCCTCGACGTCCTCGCCGCTGCCATCGCCTTGACATCGAGGACCGTGACATCCACGCGGCCTCGCCGCTCGCCTTCAACCCCGTCCTGAAGGTCTCAGCCCATGCGCATCTACTCCGTCACCCCCATCCACGTCGGCCCCGACGAGCTCGCGCGACGACAGGCGCCGCTACCGCTCGCTCGTCCCCGACGGGGTCACTCTCGACCTCGTCGACATCGGGCCCGAAGCGCCCAAGGCACTGGACACCGATGACGACGTGCGCGCGAGCGAGGCTGCCGTCATGGCTGCGTTGCGGGCCGCACCCACGGGCTACGACGTCCTCCTGCCCGACTGCGTCCTCGACCCGGGCGTCGCGGACCTGGCCGGCGAGCTGCCGATCGTCGGCATCCTGCAGCTGAGCCTGGGCTGGCAGGTCATCCGGGGCCGTCGAGTTGGTCTCGTGGCCCGCAACGACGCCATTGCGGACGAGCTGAGGGCCCGCGCCGCGGTCTACGGCTGGAGCGAGCACGTTGACGGAGTGCAGGTCCTCGGTCTGGGTGTCGAGGCCATCGCGGACCACGACCAGTGGACCGCCGGCCTCGAGGCGGCTCTGGACAGGTTCGGGGAGAGGCGTCTCGACCGTGATCAACGGGTGCTCCGCCGTCGAGGTCAAGGATGACCGCCGCATCTCGGTGGTCGACCCCACGGCCCTCGCCCTCCGACTCCTCGTCGCGGGTGGCGTGCGATGAGCGATGAGCGGCCGGACCTGGTCGTCGCCGGTGCCGGCGGCGGGCTCGTCGGTGCGCTCCGAGCTGCTGAGCTGGGCCTGGACGTGCTCGTCGTCGAGGCCTCGGCCCACTTCCGCCGCGGCAACAACACGTCCATGTCGACGGCGATGATCCCGTCAGCGGGTTCCCGGTGGCAGCGGGAAGCGGGACTGGAGGACTCTCCCGAGCAGTTCGTCGCGGACGTCCGGGCCAAGACGAAGGGCCAGGGCGACGAGCGGGTGGCCGGTGCGCTGGGCGAGGTGTCCGCGCGTTTCGCGGAGTGGCTGGCCGACCACCTCGGCATCCCACTCCAGCTCGTGACCGACTTCCACTACCCGGGCCACAGCGTCGACCGCTGCCTCACCGTCGAGGGGCGTCACGGGTCGGTCCTGCTCGACCATCTCATCAGGAAGGCCAAGGAGAACGACGACCGGATCACGATGCTCGTGCCTGCTCGCCTCGTCGATGTGGAGCTCGGGGAGGACGGGTGCATCGCGGTCATCGAGCAGCCCGACGGCACCGAGCTGCGCGTGGAGGCGGGGGCCGTGCTCCTCGCCACCAACGGCTACGGCGGTGACCGGTCGCTCGTCGAGCGGTATCTCCCAGAGATCGCCGGTGCGGTCTACCACGGCAGCGAGACCTCCCGTGGTGACGCGCTCCGGATCGGCGAGCGGCTCGGCGCGGCAACGGCGTTCCTCGACGCGTATCAGGGGCACGCTGCCCTGGCGAAGCGTGGCGCAACGCTGGTCGGCTGGGCGACCATCATGCACGGCGGCTTCATGGTGAACTCCGACGGTCGGCGGTTCGGCGACGAGACGACCGGGTACTCCGAGTACGCCGCGCAGCTCGCGGCACAGGAGGGGGCCGAGGGCTGGATCATCCTCGACCAGCGGGTCCACGACGCGTGTCTGGCGTTCACTGACTTCCGACAGACCGTGGAGAGCGGGGCGCTCGTGTGGGGCGATTCACTCGACGCCCTGGCCCAGTCCATCGGAGTCAGCTCCGCTGCCCTGACGGAGGAGGCTGCGAGCCTGGCCACGGTTGCCGACGGCGCGGGGGAGGACCGGTTCGGCCGGGTGAGTGTGGAGGCCCCGCTCGCTCCACCCTTCGCGGCCGTGAAGGTCGTGCCGGCCCTGTTCCACACCCAGGGCGGTCTCGTCGTCGACGAGCACGCCCAGGTGCTGCGCCCGGACGGAACGGCGATCCGCGGCCTCTACGCCTCCGGCGGTGCAGCCGAGGGAATCTCCGGGCACGGGGCCGCGGGCTACCTCGCGGGTAACGGCCTGCTGCCCGCGCTCGGCCTCGCGTTCCTCGCGGCAGAACACGTCGCGGCCGTCCACGAACGACTCGCGACCCCCACCACGTCCTGAAGGAGGACCAATGCTCGACCTGCTGATCAAGAACGTCACCGTCGTCACCACCGAGGACGGCGCTCCCGACGCGGGACAGCGGCTGGATCTCGGGATCGTTGACGGGAAGTTCGCCCGGGTTGAGGCGGACATCCCTCCGGAGGACGCGACCGAGGTCGTCGACGGTCGGGGCCTCCTTGCCTTCCCCGGGGTCGTCGACGCCCACCAGCACTGGGGCATCTACAACCCGCTGGAGGAGGACACGGTCACGGAGAGCCGGGCCAGCGCGCAGGGCGGCGTCACGACCGGGATCACCTACATGCGCACGGGCCAGTACTACCTGAACCAGAGCGGCCCCTACCGGGAGTTCTTCCCCAAGGTGCTCGGGGCCGCAGAGGGCCGGTCCTTCGTGGACTACGCCTTCCACCTGGCGCCGATGATGCGGGAGCACATCGACGAGATCCCCTCCATCATCACCGAGTTCGGCGTCCCGTCGTTCAAGATCTTCATGTTCTACGGCAGCCACGGCCTGCATGGCAGGTCGCAGGACCAGAGCGACTTCCTCATGATCCCGCCGGGGGAGCGCTACGACCTCGCGCACTTCGAGTTCGTCATGCGGGGCATCCAGAAGGCACGCGAGGAGCTGCCGGAACTCGCCGACCAGATCTCCCTGTCGCTGCACTGCGAGACCGCGGAGATCATGACCGCCTACACCAAGCTGGTCGAGGAGGCGGGCGAGCTCACCGGTCTCGCCGCCTACAGCGCATCCCGGCCACCTCACTCCGAGGGCCTCGCGATCACCATCGCGTCCTACCTGGCCGACGAGACGCAGCTGCCGAACATCAACCTGCTCCACCTCACCTCAGCGAAGGCCCTCAAGGCGGCCATGCTCATGCAGCAGACCTTCCCCCACGTCAACTTCCGTCGTGAGGTGACCATCGGGCACCTGGTGGCAGACTTCGACACCGCCTCGGGCATCGGCGGCAAGGTGAACCCGCCGCTCCGTGCGCGCGAGGACGTCGAGAGCCTGTGGGAGCACCTCCTCGCCGGCGACATCGACTGGGTCGTCAGCGACCACGCCTGCTGCAAGGAGGAGATGAAGTTCGGGAAGGACAAGGAGGATGTCTTCGCCGCGAAGTCAGGCTTCGGTGGCACGGAGTACCTCCTGCCGGCCCTGGTGAGTGAAGGCTCACGACGCGGCCTGTCCTACAAGAGGATTGCCGAGCTGACGTCGCTCAACCCGGCACAGCGTTACGGCCTCGGCGACCGCAAGGGTCGCATCTCCGTCGGCTACGATGCCGACTTCTGCCTCGTCGACCCGGCCGCCACGTGGACCATCCACGCGGAGGACTCCGAGTCCAGCCAGGAGTACACCCCGTTCGAGGGCTTCGAGCTGACGGCCAAGGTGACGGACACCTGGGTCCGTGGGATGCGGGTCCTCGAGGGCGGCAAGGTGGTCGGGGAGCCTCGCGGCGAGTTCCTGCGCAGGGGGGGCCGGTCAAGGGGGAGGCGTGAACTCCAGCTCTGCCGACGGGCCGCTCAGCGGCCTTCGGGTCCTCGACCTCTCGACGATCCTCGCCGGCCCGCTGGCAGCGCAGATCCTCGGCGACTTCGGCGCCGACGTCATCAAGATCGAGCACCCATCGCGTGGCGACGGGATGCGGGGCCACGGCCTCGACAAGGACGGCCAACCCCTGTGGTGGAAGATGATCAGCCGCAACAAGCGAACCCTCGGCCTCTACCTCGGCGACCCGGACGGCGCGCGGATCTTCAAGCAGCTCGCTCGGACGGCGGACGTCATCGTCGAGAACTTCCGCCCCGGCACCCTGGAACGCTGGGGGCTCGGCTACGACGTCCTCTCCGCTGACAACCCCGGCCTGATCCTGCTGCGGGTCACCGGCTTCGGGCAGCGCGGCCCCTATGCCGCGCGCCCAGCCTTCGGCACCCTCGTCGAGGCGATGAGTGGCTTCGCCCACCTCACGGGACAGCCGGACGGGCCGCCGACGCTGCCTGCCTTCGGCCTCGCCGACTCCATTGCCGGCGTCGCAGGAGCGGCCGCGGTGTCCATGGCGCTGTACCAGCGGGACGAAGGACGGCAAGGGTCAGGAGATCGACCTGGACCTCCTGTCGCCGATCATGACGGCGGTTGGCCCCGGCATCATCTACGCCGACCAGCTCGGCATCGACCAGGACCGCACGGGCAACCGATCCCTCAACAACGCGCCACGGAACACCTACCGGACGCGAGACGACCACTGGCTCGCGATCTCCACCAGCGCGAACCCGATCGCCGAGCGGGTGCTGCGACTCGTCGGACACCCAGAAGTGATCGACGAACCGTGGTTCGCGCACGGACGCACGCGAGCCCAGCACGCTGATCTGCTGGATGGCTACGTGGGCGAGTGGATCGGGGCACGCACGCGCGAGGAGGTCATCGCCGCCTTCGAGGAGGCGGGAGCGGCCGTCGCCCCGGTCTACAAGCCGAGCGAGCTGCTGGACGACCCCCAGGTGAAGGCCCTGGAGCTCGTGACCACCGTCGAGGACGAGGACCTGGGGCCGATCAGGATGCAGAACGTCATGTGGCGGATGGGCCGAACACCCGGGCGCATCCGGGGTACCGGACGTGCACCCGGCGCCGACTCCGAGGCGATCCTCGTGGACGAGCTCCACCTGTCCGTCGAGGAGGTGGCAACGCTCCGCACCAACGGTGTGGTCGCCTGACCAGACGCAGCCAGACGGGAACGGCGGTGGCCGCCGAAACCCGGCTCAGCGGCATACGGCAAAGCACAACGCGGCCGTATGCCGCTGGGCTCGCTTGCGCGCCCACGTGTCGGGGGTGCCCCCGCAGGCCGGGCGCTACTCCACCAACCCGGCGGAACGTGCGGCCGCGACGGCGGCTGTTCGGCTATCGACGCCGAGCTTGCTGAACGCGTGGTTGAGATGAGTCTTGACTGTCGCCTCGCTGACGAAGAGCTCCTTCGCGACCTGCTTGTTGGACAGCCCATCTGCCACGAGGCGAAGCACGTCGAGCTCGCGGTCGCTGAGCCCCGCCTTGCGGGTCCGGAGGGTCGCGATCATCCGTTCCGTCACCGAGGGACTCAGCACGGTCTCGCCAGCGGCAGCGGCGACGACCGCCGCGGCCAGCTCGTCGACCGCAACGTCTTTGAGCAGGTAGCCCGCTGCGCCGGCCTCGACTGCTCTCACGATGTCGGCGTCGTGGTCGTAGGTGGTCAGGATGAGGATGGCCGGTGTGGGTTCGGGTCCTGATGCGAGGGCGCGGGTGATGGCGACACCGTCCATGCCCGGACCGAGGCGCAGGTCGCACAGGACGACGTCCGGGTGATGCTCTGCAGCTGCGGTCAACGCCGACGGGCCGTCGCTGGACTGGCCGACGACCTCGAGCTCGGGGCGGGCGTTCAGGAGCGTGTGCAGTCCGGCTCGGACCACTGGGTGGTCGTCGACAATAAGGACTCGGATCGGTCTCATGAGGCGGTGGCGCCGCGGAGGGGGACGTGGGCCGTCAGGGCGGTTCCTTCGCCCGGGCCGGACTCGATGTCCAGGCCGCCGCCGAGCTCGCGGAGCCGGGCTCGTGTGGATCGCAGGCCGTACCCTCCGGATTCGGGCGCAGTTGGTCGGGCACTGACGGCGGCGGGATCGAAACCGATGCCGTCGTCGACGATGTCCAGCCGCACCGAGTCCCCGATTTCTGAGAGCGACACGACGACGCGGGAGGCACGGGCGTGGCGGCGCACGTTGGCCAGGGCCCCCTGGGTGGTGCGCACGAGTGCGACCTCGACGGGTGTCGGCAGGCCGTCCAGGTCGCCGTCGACGCGCAGCTCCGCGGCTGTCCCGGTCTGCTCGGTGAAGGCCTCGAGCAGGCGTTGCACGCTGACGGGGAGGCTTGCGCCCTCCAGCTCCTGCGGGGACAGGGCGCCGACGATCCGGCGAGCCTCGTCCAGGTTGGTCGAGGCGATGCCCTCGATGTGGTGTAGGAGGTCCTTCAGGGCGGGCTCGCCGCTCGTGACCTCGCCCGAGCGAGCCAGCAGCACGATGGAGGAGAAACCCTGGGCGATCGTGTCGTGGATGTCGCGGGCGAGCCGCGTTCTCTCGCTGAGGATGCCGGACTCTCGTTGGCTCGCTGCGAGCTGCGTGTGCAGTGACTCTGCCTCGGCGTGCGCCTCGACCAAGGAGGCGACGAGGCGCTCGCGTTCGAACGCGTCGCGGACGAGCCGGACCTGGCCGCGGGACACGATGAGCGCGAAGACGGCACCGATCGCCGGACCGATGACCTGTGCCGGGGAGAGCGCGCCCGCGACGCGCCAAGGGGCTGCGACCACGACGGCGAGGATCACGGCGGCGTAGGGGACCGCCCACCGCCAGGGGAGGAAGTGGCCGCCGAGGAGCCAGAGGCTGAAGGCCACCCAGACGAACTCCGGCGACACGGCGACGAGGGCGAGCCACAGGGTGGTCAGCCCGAGCAGCCACCAGACGAGATGGGCGCGGGCGGGGGTCATGGCGCGGGCGGGGGTCATGGCTCGGCCGGCGGTAGCGCCGGTGGAGTGGGCGGTGTGACGGCGGGAGGCGAGGACGCCGGCGGCGTACCAGGCGAGAAATGCCAACGTCAGACCGATCACCACGGGGAGGGGCTCGCCGAGCGTGACCGCGCGGATGAGTCCCACCCCCGTGAGCGCCACGAGGAGCACGTGCTGGAAGGCGGTCAGGGACCGTAGCGCCGACTCCACGGGGTCGAACCTACGTCATCGAGAGACTGCGTCGTCGCGTCAAACGATGCGGCCACCAGAGCCGGTCGCCGACGAGGGCGACGAGGGCGGGCACGAGCAGGGTCCGTACCAGCACGGTGTCGAGCAGGACACCGAGGCCGACGATGAGGCCGAGCTGGCCGAGCGTGACGAGCGGCAGGACGCCGAGAGCAGCGAAGACGGCAGCCAGGACGACGCCGGCGCTCGTGATGACGGTTCCCGTCGCGCCGACGGCGCGGACTATGCCGTCCGTGGTGCCATGGGCGCTGGCCTCGGCGCGAGCGCGGTGCACGAGGAAGATCGTGTAGTCGATACCGAGGGCCACGAGGAACAGGAACGCCAGGAGCGGGACCTGCACGTCCAGCGCCGGCCAGTCGAGCAGGTGCCGTCCCACCCACGATCCCGCGCCGATGGCGGCGACGGCACTCAGGGCATTGAGCGGCAGCAGCAGGAGCGGGGCAAGGACTGAACGGAGGAGGGCGAACAGGACCAGTGCGCTGATCGCGAGGACGACCGGGACGACGAGGCGCAGGTCGGCCGCGTTGCCTGTGTGGGCATCGACGTCGGTGGCCTCGGCGCCGCCGACGAGCGCCTGTGCGCCAGGGACCTGGTGAACCGCGGAGCGGATGTCGTCGATGGCCTGCCGGGCTTCCGGCGTGCCGGGTGAGGCCTGGCTGACGAGGGCGACGACGGTTGGGGCGTCGGCAGCGGCTGGGTGGGGCCCGGTGGGGGCTCCGGTGGGGGCTGGGGCGGCGGCTCGCGTGGGGGCTCCGGTGGGGGCGCCACCCATTTTCGTGACCCCGCTGACCGTTGCCGCGGCTCGAGCCACCGCATCGGCGTGCTGCCGGTCGGTCACCACGAGGATCGGCTGGGCGCTTCCGGCGGGGAAGTGGGCACCGAGGACTTCGAGGCCGGCCGCTGATTGGGAGGGGCTGCGGAACCGCTCGGTCTGGCTCAGGCCCACTGTCGTGTCGAGCAGTCCGGACCCCAGGACGGCGAGGAGCGCGACGCCGGCGACGGCGACGGCAGCGGGCCGATGGATCACGGCTGTCGCGACGCGCCCGAAGATCCCGGACCGCGGCTCGCGTGGCGTCCCGGCTCTGGGGATGAACGGCCAGAAGATGCGGCGCCCGGTCACGGCCAGGGCGGCAGGCAGAAGCGTGAGCACGATGGCGAGCGCGACGAGCAGGCCAGCGGCGGCCGCGACACCCAGACCGCGCGTCGCGGGGATGGATGCGAGCACGAGGCTGCCGAGTGCCAGGACGACGGTCAGGTTGCTCGCGACGATGGCCGGGACGGTGCGCTTCCGAGCCTCGGCGAGCGCATCCCGGTGGTTCTCGTGGCCGTGGAGCTCCTCGCGGTAGCGCGAGACGAGCAGCAGGGCATAGTTGGTGCCCGCTCCGAACACGAGGACGCTGACGATCCCGGCGTCGAACTGGAGGTCGAAGGCAGCGCCGAGCCGGGCGGCGACGACGGCAGCGACCTGGTCGGCGATGCCGACGACCGCCAACGGGAGGAGCCACAGGATCGGGGAGCGGTAGGTCACCAGCAGCAGGAGCGCCACGATGCCGATCGTGACGAGCAGCAAGGTGGTGTTGGCGCCGTCGAAGGCCTTGGCGATGTCGGCGCCGAACGCCGGTCCACCCGTGAGGAGCACCGTGATCCCGGGCGGCGCTGCTTCGGCGATGCGGTGGCGCAGGTCGGTGATCGTGTCGGCGTTGGCGGTGTTCGACTCGGTGGCCGTCGTGGGCAGCTGCACGATGGCCGCCATCCCGTCTTCGGAGCGAGTGGCCGGTGATGCGGGGTGGCCAGCGGGCGTCGGCAGCGCGGCCCCGAGCTGGGTCATGGCGGCCACGTCCGCGTCGGTCAGCATCGCGCCGTCCTCGCGGGTGGCCACGAGCAGCACGGGCTGGATTTCGTGGTCGGGCAACGTTGCGAGCACTGCTGCGGCCCGGGCGGATTCGCTGGTGGCCGGCGCACGGCCAATATTGGTCTGGGGATCGTCGGCCTTGGGGGCACCGAGGACGAGCATGCTGGCGACCAGTCCGAGGACGAGGGTGATCCACGCCCCGCGGCGGCTGGTCAGACGATGGCCGAGTACGGGGTTGTGCTCAGGCGTCCGGGCGGCTCGGCGTGCCGTGTCGGTCATGCCGCGTCAGCCCTCGACCGAGGCGGCCGAGAGGGTCGAGGCGGCCGAGGCGTCCGGGGCGGAGGTCGACGCGGTGGGCCCGGCAGTAGCGCCCGCACTGCGGACAGTCCTTCTGAGAGCGACGAATAGCAGGATGAACGCGACCGTCAGCGCGATGTGCCCCGAACCTGACACCCCCGCGAGCGCGGGGCTGTTCGCGGAGTCGTTGCCGAGCACCTGCAGACAACCCTTCACGAGCATGCCGCCGGTTGTCACGGCCAGTCCGGCCTGCCAGACCCAGACGCCGGCGCGGAAGGGCCGGCTCGATCCGAGGTCACGCCACACGCCAACGAGTGCGAGCAGGACGAGGGAGGTGACCGTTCCGAGGACCAGAGCGTGCGTGTGAACCACAGCCAGCTGCGTGCCGCCGGGGACACCGTTGAGCTTGGTGAACTCGCGGTAGAACAGCCCGCTCGCCAGCCCGATCGCTGTCCAGGTGGCGGCAGCGCGGTAGAGCAGCGTGAGCATTGTGAAGGCCTTCCGTTGAAGCGCTTGATGTGTCATCAATGACGCTATGGAACGGCCTGTTCGCATACCACGCGCAGACATCATCCGTTCGATTGATTCACGACGGATCGCCGGTCCCCAGCAGTGTTTGCGCTTGCCTGGGCGGCCTCGAACCGCCGACATTCTGATTTTCAGAGACGAACTGCTGCTGCTCAGACGCCTTTTGCGATGTACCTTCGATCTGGCATGCCATTGATTCGCGTGTCGGAACGAATGAAGTACTGGCGTCCTCTCGCTCTCTGCCAACCTAGAGCGGGCGGCGACGATCTAGGCGTCACAGCCCTCGACGGTGTGCTTAGAGCGCTGAACGACAGCGCATGGTGGAGTGGCCGGGCTTCCTTGAGGTCGACGGGACTCGCTCGTGTCGGATGCGAGCGGTTGGCCTGCCAAGGCAGCGGTAGCCGGTCTGGTGGGCGGAGATTGGTCGGTCATGCCCGGGGCGCAAGTCGGTGGGCGTGGGCCGAGCCAAACCGGCACGTCGGGGCGCCTCACCGACGACCCATTGGCCTCCGAGGGTCCGCGGCACCCATCGCCGAGCCGTGCTTGCGGCGCAGCGACCACATCTGCGGCGCAGCGCTCGACCTCGACGGCGACGTCCCACGGGCACGCCGCCGGGGACGGTTCGCGGCGGAGCTGCGGACGGCCCGCCGGGCCAGCTCGGGGTCGGCCGCGACCCGGGCGGCGATGGCGTGGGCCCCGCGCCTCGACATCGGCGTCGTCGTCGGCGGCCCAAGCCAGGCCGAGGCGACGGCGCGTTCGCCGTCGACCTCCTCGCCGAACAGGCCCATCGCTGCGGCGGCCTCGCGGCCGGCGACGCGGTTGAGGAGGGTGAAGTGGCCGCCTCCGGGGTGGATCCCGATCTGGGCGAAGCCGGGGAGGAGTCGCGCGGTGCGGGAGACGATCCGCAGGTCGGTGGCGAGGGCGAGGTTGAGCCCGGCGCCGACGGCGGCGCCGCGGACGGCGGCGACGGTGGGCACGGCGGCCTCGCCGATCGTGGTGAACGCGCGATAGACGGTCTCGAGGTTGCGGTAGGCCTCGTCCTCGACGGGGTCGCGTCCGGCGTCGGCGAGCACCGCCCGGACAGCGCCCGCACAGAAGTGCTTGCCACCGGTCACGACAACCGCGCCGACTGCCGCGTCGGCCTCGGCGGTTCGCGCCGCGTCGATCAACTCACGGGACATCTCGACCGAGAGGGCGTTGCGCCGGTCGGGGGCGTCGAGGGTGATGGTGGCGACGCCGTCCGAGACGGCATAGGTCACTTGTGGCACGGGGATCTCCTTGTTCGACAAGAGGCTGTCGAGCCGGCCGTTGGCGGCGGCGGTGGTGCGTGGGGTCACGGGCTGGTCGATTGGGGTGAGCTGGCGCGGCCCGTGAGGATGAGGGGCCAGAACCGGTCGCGGCCGGCGGAGGTGGCGAGGTCGGCGAGGGTCTCGTCCCACTCGTGGACCGAGCCGAACTCGCTGCGGCGCACGAGGATCGGCTTGGTCAGGGTGTGCAGCTCGTGCTCGAGGGTGGTGCCGATGGCGCCGAGGACCTGGTGGGCGTTGCGGACGACAACCGAGGCCGCGTGTCCGGCGCAGGACTTGGCGACCCCGACGGCGAAGAGCATGCCGGGGTCCTTCCAGTCGGATGCCGCGGCCCTGGCGACGGCCGTGTCGGTGGCGGCGCGGGCCAGCGCGGCCTCCATGGCGATGTCGGCCACGAGGTGCTGGACGGCCTGGAAGCGGCCGATCGGGCGCCCGAACTGCTCGCGTTCGTTCACGTGGGTCAGGACGAGCTCGACGACGCGGTCCATGGCGCCGGAGACCTGGGCACATCGGGCCAGGGCCCCGCGGAGGTGGAACTGCTCGCCGATCTCGCGCGCGACGAGCGGCGCCAGCCTCGAGGTCGGCGAGGTCGAACTCCACCTTGTCGCTCGGCTCGCCCGCGAGGTTGCGGCTCTCGGTGATCGTGACGCTGTCGAGCCGGGACGTCGGCGACCCGCCACTGCTCGCCGTCCTCCCAGAGCGCGACGACGGCAGCTGCCTCGCGCGCCCACGTCACGTTGAGGGCGATGCCGCTCGGGTCCGGACGGCACACGGTGCGCAGGGCGCCGTCGTTGGGCAGGCCGGCCGACTCGAGCAGCCAGGCCGCCGAGCACGTCGTGCTCGGCGACCGGGATCGGTGCAGCGGCCGCGCCGCCGCGATGCCCGAGCAGGGCGGCGGCCTCCGACCAGGTGGCGCCGCTGCCGCCGCTCTCCTCGGACGCGCTCAGGCGGGTGAGGCCGAGGTCGTCGAGCCGGTCCCAGAGGGCCCGGTCGAGCTCGAGCTCGGCTCCGGGCGCCTGCCTAGAGGCCCGGTAGTCGTCGAAGAGCTCGGTGAGGCGGCGACGACGTCGGCGTCGGCGCGGCGAGTGCAGAGCCAGCTCGCCGAGGGCGTTGGCGTCGGGCAGGTTGGTCCGGTCGGACATCAGCGCAGCCCCAATCCGCGGGCGATGACCCCGCGCAAGATCTCGTTGGTCCCGCCGCGCAGGGTGAAGCCGGGTCGCTGGATGATCGCGGCGTGCAGGAGCGTGTAGAGCTCCTCGTCCTCCACCCAGCCGGTCGCAGTCAGCGTGTCGACGTAGTCCGCGACGTCGCCCTCGCCCGTGGTGCCCAGGACCTTGACGACCGCCGCGGCCGTGTCGGCGTCCTTCGAGTGCTCCTGCAGCGCCGTCGACACAGCGAACGACATCTGGTGCAGGGCGGCAACCCGGGCCACGTGCCGGCCCAGCCCCGCATCGAGGGGCAGCCGTCCGTCGGCCATGCCTGACGCCGCGGCGGCCAGCAGCTGGAAGGTGGAGAGGACCCGCTCGGGGCCGCTGCGCTCGAAGCCGAGCTCGGAGGTGACTTGTCGCCACCCCTCGCCGACTGCGCCGAGGACGCGGTCGTCCGGGATGAAGACCCCGGCGAGGTGCACCTCGTTGAAGTGGTGGTCGCCGCCCATGGAGATGATCGGCCGGATCTCGACGCCGGGCGCGCGCAGGTCCACGATGAACTGGCTCAGGCCGTCGTGGCGGTGGGCGGGGTCGAGCGGAGCCGACCGGGCGAGCACGAAGAAAGCGTCCGCCTCATGGGCGCCGGACGTCCAGACCTTGGTGCCCGTGAGCCGCCACCCGCCGTCGACCCGCTCGGCGCGCGTGCGCACGCTGGCGAGGTCCGAGCCCGAGTCCGGTTCGCTCATGCCGATCCCGAAGACGACCTCGCCGCAGCTGATCCCGGGCAGGAACGCCTGCTTCTGCTCCTCCGTGCCGAACCGCAGCAGTGACGGGCCGATCTGGCGCTCGGCGACCCAGTGGGCCGCGACCGGGGCGCCGACGACGAGCAGCTCCTCGGTGACGACGAACCGCTCGAGGAAGCCGCGCCCCTGGCCGCCGTACTTCTTCGGGATGACCATGCCCAGCCAGCCTCGCCGGCCGAGCTCTCGGGTGAAATCGCGGTCCCAGCGGGTGAGCCACGTGTCGACATGCGGGCACGAACCGGCCGTCGGCGATGGCCCGCCGGAGGAACTCGCGCACCTCGAGGCGCAGCTCGGTCAGTCGGGCGCCTTCGGTGACGACCGGTGGGATCAGGCTTCGCGGCATCGGGAGACCTCGGTACTGGTAGTGGCCGTGTGGCTGACCAGTCTCTACGGCGCGAGCACTTATTGATACGTCTCCGACTGTGACGATACTCATACGGACGTAAGGTGAACATGTGTGCGGCAGGACTACATCACGATGGCCTTGGATCGATTCCTTGACTCGGATCCTGATGCACGGTTAACTGCGTAGAAGATGTTAGTCATACGAGCGTAAGGCAGACGGCGGCTCTGCGGTGCAGGACGTCCGAGAAGGGAAGTGCTGTGCATTTCGAGCGGATTGGCGTCATAGGTGGAGGAGCGATGGGAACGGGTATCGCCGAGGTCGTCTCCAGGGCGGATCTCCCGGTGCTCGTCGCCGACGTGAACGAGGACGCGCTTGAGACTTCCCGACAGAGGTTGGGATCTTCGACGGCTAAAGCCGTGGCCCGGCAGAAGATGACACCACACGGGCGCGGTGCGCTTCTAGAAAGGGTCACCTGGACCGTTGACATCGACCAACTTGCGGAGTGTGACCTTGTGATCGAGGCAGTCGCGGAGGACGCGGCTGTGAAGTCGGAGGTCCTCCAACGGCTCGACAAGGTTGTCAGGCCAGATGTTGTCGTCGCCACCAACACCTCGGCTCTCTCGGTTACGCGCCTCGCCGCCAACATGTCGAGACCGGAGCGTTTTCTGGGCCTGCACTTCTTTAACCCGGCACCTGTCCGCCGACTGGTCGAGGTCATTGACGCTCAGCTCACTGACCGCAGTATCGGCGACGGGGTGCAGGCGTTCGTCGAGGGGACCCTGGAGGGGAAGGTGGTGAGAACCAACGACAGACCGGGCTTCCTGGTCAACGCGCTCCTCACTCCGTTCCTGCTGTCGGCGATCAGGCTTCTCGAGGAAGGCGCTTCTACGGCTGAGGAGATCGACATGGGAATGGTGGAGGGCTGCGCCCACCCCATCGGACCGCTACGCCTGTCAGACATGGTTGGCCTCGACACGCTGGTCGCGGCCTCAGAGGCGATGTACGCCGCGTTGCGCGAGCCGCAGTATCGCCCGCCGGCTCTGCTCGTGCGGATGGTGGATGCTGGCCTGTGCGGTGTGAAGTCCGGACGCGGCTTCTTCGAGTACGTTGCCTGAGAGGGGCGGAGATGCACACTACAGCGAGTGCCCCGGTTGGTCATGACCTCTTCGAGCCGATAGACCGCGCGGTCCGCCTCTACGGTGAGGCGGAGGCCGTGGTGGACGGGCGCACGCGGCTTTCTTATACCGATCTCTGGGATTGGGTCCAGCAGCTCGCCTCGGGCTTCCGAGCACACGGCGTCCGGGAGGGAGACCGGGTCGCGGTGCTCGGTGACAACTCAGCGGCCTTTCTCGCCTCGTATTTCGCGATCCCGGTAGCCGGTATGGTCTTCGTCCCGCTGAACTACCGACTTCAGGAACCGGAGCTCATCGATCAGGTTGCGGACTGCGCGCCGACCCTGCTCCTGACCGATGTGGCCCACTACGACGTGGCGGTGCGGCTGGGAGAGGCCTGCGGAGCGAACGTTGCGACGTTCGATAGCCTGCTGGGTGCCGAGTTTGACGGGCACGCAGCCGAACTGGTCAAGCGGCGCGGGGCTGATCTCGCGGCAATCTTCTACACCGGTGGCACGAGTGGGCGCGCGAAGGGCGTGATGCTCACCCACGAGAACCTCGCGGTCAACGCGCTGCACATGGTCGCTGGCCTTCGGTACGAGTCCCGTGACGTGTATCTGCACTGTGCACCGATGTTCCACTTGGGGGATGGGATGTCCCTCTATCCCATGACGTGGGTCGGCGGCCGCCACGTGGTCATCCCCCGGTTCGACCCCGAAGCCGTGGTCGAGGCGATCGCCACCGAACGCGTCACCTGCCTCTTCCTCGTCCCGACCATGCTGACGCTGCTGATCGAGCACCTCGCCGCGAGATCGGAGCATCCGGATCTCTCCTCGCTCCGGCTGGTTGTACACGGCGGTGCCCCGATATCCAGCTCATTGCTCCGACGCGCCCTGGACGCGCTCGGGTGTTCGTTCACCCAGAGCTATGGGATGACCGAAGCTGGCCCGATCCTCAGTTTCCTTGCGGAGGAGGAAAAACGCCTGGGCTCGGAGACGCTGGGTTCCGCGGGGCAGCCTGTTGTCGGTGCGGATGTGCGCGTCTTCCGCCCCGACGGGTCGGAGTGTGCGCCCGGGGAGGTGGGCGAGGTCGCCGCCCGCGGGCCCAACATCGCCGTGGGCTACTGGAACCAGCCCGACGTGACCCGCGAGCGCTTCCAACAGGGGTGGTACTGGTCGGGAGACCTTGCCCACCGCGACGTGCATGGCTATCTGTACATAGTCGGCAGAGCCGGCGACGTCATCATCTCCGGCGGCGAGAACGTGTACGCGGCGGAGGTCGAGGCTGCGCTCGACAGCCATCCCGAAGTCAGGGAGGCGGCAGTCTTCGCCGTGCCGTCGGAGCGTTGGGGTGAGTCGGTGCACGCGGCTGTAGCCCTCCGGGCCGACGCCGCAATCGACGAGGGAGAGCTGGACGTGCACTGCCGTGCCCTGATTGCCGGCTACAAGGTGCCTCGCTCGTACGAATTCCACAACAACCTGCCACGTACCGGCGCCGGGAAGTTCGACAAGCGAAGTCTGCGGGCGCCCTATTGGCGCGGCGCCGAGAGGGAGGTCGATGAAACACCGTGTCGCCCTGATCACCGGCGGCTCGCGCGGCATCGGCGCAGCCACCGCCACCCGGCTCGCCGGCCAGGGCTATGCAGTGGCCGTGGCCTTCTCCAGCGCGGAGGACCGTGCCTCCGACGTCGTCCAGAAGATCCGAGCGGACGGCGGCGTGGCTGAGATGTTCCAAGCCGACGTGTCCATCCCACAGGTCGCGGCGGAGCTCCCTGGCCGGCGTCGCGAAGGCCCTGGGTCCTCCCTTGGTCGTGATCAACAATGCCGGAGTCCAGCGGTCGCAATCGATGCGTCGACTGTCCGACGAGGACTGGGAGCGGATGTGGCGCACGAACGTCCAAGGAGCGTGGTCGGTGACTCGTGCTGCGCTTCCTTCCATGTATGAGCAGGGCTGGGGGCGTGTCGTATTCGTAAGCTCGACACTGGGAGCCACCGGTGGTCCAGGGGACACTGCCTACAGCAGCACGAAAGCAGCCCTGCTGGGGATGTCGAAGAGCCTGGCGCTGGAGACAGCTCGTCGGGGGATCACGTCGAACGCGGTCTTGCCGGGCACCATTGAGACGGACTTGGTCTCGCACGTCGACCCGGAAGTGCTGCGGATGAACATCGCCATGTCCGCGCCGGGACGTCCCGGCCGTCCCGATGAGGTCGCGGCCGCCATCGCGTTCCTCTGCAGCTCCGACGCCTCGTATGTCAGCGGGGCGGAGATCAGCGTGCACGGCGGCGGGTGGCTGACCCTCCCCCCTTCGACATGACATCGCACCGACCCACCAACAGAATGAGACAGCCATGAAGTGGGGGATTGGCCTCTACACCGGACAGGTGCCCGCCGACGCGGAGCACACAACACGAGACGAGTACCGCTTCATCGTCGAGCAGGCACAACTGGCCGAACGCCTTGGCATCGACTCCCTGTGGCTCTCGGAGCACCATGGTGCCGAGGACGGCTACCTGCCCTCACTGCTGCCCCTTGCCGCGGCGATCCTGACTGCGACAGAGCGACTCGTCGTGGGAACGGCAGTGATGCTGGCGCCCTTCCACAACCCGATCAGGCTCGCGGAAGATGTTGCGGTTATCGACCAACTATCGGGCGGCCGCTTCATCCTGGGCACGGGACCGGCTGGCGAGAACGCGAGTTCCGCAGTTTCGGACTCGATCCGCGGCGGCGGGGACTTGCGCTGGAGGAGTCCGTATCCATCCTGCGCGCGGCTTGGACAGGGGAGCGGTTTGACCACCGCGGCAAGGTGTACGACTTCCGGGACGTCCTAGTGCGGCCCCGACCGTTCACCGAGGGCGGGCCTCCGATCTGGCTCGGGGGGACCGGGCCCAAGGCGCTTGCCCGAGCCGGCAGAATAGGTGACGGTCACTTCGGCGTTGGGATGCCGTTCGAGGGCGCGATGTCCGGATGGCGGGCGGCCCTGGAGGCTCGCCCCCCTCACGCCACGCGACCGTTCGCCTTCGGACAGATGAGGTCCGGGTTCATCGCTGAGGACGCTGAGCAGGCCTTCCACCTAGCCTCACGTGGCATGCGATACACCCTCGGAGTCCACGCTGGCTGGGCCGCCGAGCTGGCCGGCGGGGCCGTGAAGGACGCACCCCCCGTCCCCGACGCGGAGCTGCGGGCCTACAATCTGCTCGGGTCCGCGGACCAGGTCTCGGAGGCACTTCTGCCGTACGCGCACGAGTTCGCAGGTCGCGACGACTGTCACCTTTCATTCCGGCTCTACCACCCCTATGCCCCGCGCGATGCGGTGCTGCAGGCCCTGGAGTCCTACGGCAAGGACGTGGTGCCCTGGCTGCGGGCCCAGGAGGTGGGGTCGGCTGCGCGGGCTGCGGTCGGTGGGTAGGTAAACTCCTGCTCTGAAACCCGCCGGACGAGAGGAATCGAGTGCCGCCCAAGAAAGACCCCCGACGACATGCTGAAGTTCTCGACGCGGCGATCGCTCTAGTCCGTCAGAAGGGCATCGAGGGAACGAGCGTTCAGGACATCGCGGACGCAGTCGGTATCAAGAAGGGCAGCGTGATCAATTACTTCTCCTCGAAGAAGCAACTGGCCGAACTTATCCAGGACAGGTTCACGGAAGTCGCCGTTGAAGAACTGACCCAGATCAGCGAACGCGCGGATCTGCCCGCTGACAAGAAACTGAAGGAGCTGTCTCAAATTCCATGCGCAGCACTGCGCAATGAATATCTCCTCACCTGTGCTGGTGAGTTTCATGCAATTGTGGGCGCCGATGTCGACTGATCTGGGAAGTCGTCAGCTCGGGATCAGGGACCAGTACGAGCGCCACTTCGTGGAGCAGCTCCAGACTTGCGTGCGCAAGCGGATCATCCGCAAAGTCGACGTCGAGATCGTCGCGCACATGATGGTCGGCGCCATGAGCTGGACGGCGTTCTGGTACCACGAGGAGCAGCACGGCCCTCTGTTGGACATCGTGGACAAGCAGGTCGATCTCTGGTTGGACGGTTTGCGGCCCCGCCCGCGCGCCCGGGCTCGCTCCTGAACTGACCAAGGACCTGTCACAGCGCAGGCAGACGAGTTCCCCCATCGATCCGGATCACCTCGGCGTTGATGAAGTCGTTCTCCAGCACCGCACATGCCAGCCCAGCGAACTCCTCGGGACGTCCCAGCCGCCGCGGGTGGGCTGCGTAGGACACCAGCTTCTCCTGCAACCGGGGGTCTAAATCCGTCGTGAGGGTGGTGTCGAACGCGCCGGGCGCGATCGTCACGCACCTGACGCCGTACGTCGACAGATCCCGCGCCAGCGGCAGGGTCATACCCACCACGCCGGCCTTGGCCGCGGCGTAGGCAACCTGACCACGCTGGCCCTCGAAGGCAGCGACGCTGGACGTCATCACCAGCACTCCTCGTCCGCCGGCGGCGTCCGGCTCGTTGTCCCGCATGACCATCGCGGCGGCTCGTGCCACGTTGAACGTGCCGACCAGATTCACCTCGACCACGGCCCGGAAGCGGGCCGGATCAGCCGCACCGTGATCGTCGATCAGCCTGAAGCCTGCCGCGATCCCCGCACAGTGGACGACGGCATCGAGACGCCCGAACCTCGCCACCGCCTCGGCCATCACTCGCTCCATCTCGAGCGCATCGGTGATGTCTGCCTCGATAATCGTCCGACCACTACCGAGGATCGCCGGGAATCGAAGATCTGTCTCCACCACCCTGGCCCCCCGCCCGCGAAGCAGTTCGGCGGTGGCGCGCCCCAACCCCTGTCCGGCGCCGGTGACAACCGCAACGGATTCGGCAATCTTCATGTGCATCTCCTGGTGCTGAGCCGCTACTGAATGAGTTCCTTACGAATGTAAGGCTAACCCTTGCTAGTACAGCGGAGGGCGGGTTAGCCTGTCAATCGTAAGAGGAACCGTCCCGGTCGGTGACGGGAAGGCGCTCACCGCGGCCATGTCATGCCAGAGAGGACCATTCAGCATGCTTTCGGTTCAAGACAACGACCTACTGACAAGAGTTGAGGGAGCTCCCATGGGAGAGGCCCTCAAGGAATACTGGACCCCGGCGATCAGGTCGGCTCGACTGGTCGCCGGCGGTGCGCCCGCCAAGGTACGGCTCTTCGGGGAGAACTTCGTCGCCTTCCGAGGCGAAGACGGGAACGTCGGCTTCCTCGCAGAAGCATGCCCACACCGTGGGGCCTCGCTCGCGCTCGGTCGAGTAGAGGGCTGCGAACTGCGCTGCATCTACCACGGATGGAAGTTCCGTGCCGATGGCCAAGCGGTCGAGACTCCCTCAGAACCACCCGACCGAGCAGAGGACTTCGCCGCCCGCGTCCGTACCACCGCCGCGGCGACGTACGAGGCCGGTGGTGTGGTCTGGGTCTATCTCGGCAGTCGGCCGCAACCTCCGGATTTCCCGAGCTTCCCCTTCGTCGGACTCCCGGAGGACCAAGTCCGGCCCCTCGCTGCCGAGACCTCCTGCAACTGGCTGCAAGCCATCGAGGGGACCCTCGACTCGTCCCACGTGTCGATCCTGCACCAGGCGTGGCTCGGACAGTCCAAGGGCAACATCCAGAAGGCGGCCGTTGACACCTCACCGCGCTACGAGTTCGACGTCCAGGACTACGGCATCCGGTTCGCCGCCCTCCGGTCGCTGGAAGACGGCAACCAGTACGTCCGGGTGACCGAGTTCGTGATGCCCTGGACAGCGCTCATCCCCACAGGTGACGAGGACTGCGTGGCGATCATCGGCACTCCCATCGACGACCACAACTCGCGGCAATGGTTCATCCGGTGGAATGCGTCCCACCCGCTCACTGAGGACACCGACACCCACGCGTGGTATGAGCCCCTCACCCGCGAGCCCGACGACTTCACCGCCCTCCTGCGGGGCAAGGCGATGTGGGGGCAGGACCGCGAGGCCATGGCATCCGGCCACTTCAGCGGGATCGAGAATCTCATCCTCGAGGACGTCGCCATTCAAGAGAGCCAGGGATCGATCGTCAATCGCTCGAAGGAGCGTCTCGGCAGCAGCGACCTCGCGGTCGTCCGCACCCGGCGCCTGCTCCTCGAGGCTGTTCGCAACCACACGCCTGGCACCTCCCCACTCGGCGCAGACATCGGGACGGGGTTGAAGGCGAGCTCAGGGATCGCCTTCATCGTCGGTCCCGACGTGGACTGGCGCGATGCCACCGAGGACGAGATGCGCAATGTCTGAGCCCCTGACCGACCAGCACGCGACGACGAATGAGGCCATCAGATCGCTCACGGCCTCCTACAACCGAGCATTCGACTCCGGGGACACCGATGCCTGGCTTGCGACCTTCACCGAGGACGGCGCACTGGTCGTCGACGGGAACCAGATCTACGCCGGACGCAGCGAGCTCGCCTCCTTCTGCGAAGGCCGGGCCGGCAGCTACCACCACCTGAGCACCGACTCGGAGATCGACATCCACGCTGACTCGGCGGTCCAGCGGTGCAGCCTGCTGCTGTTCCACACCGCTGGCGCGGGAGCGACCCTGATCGGCACGGGCCGGTACGTCGACGACCTCGTGCGTACCCCGACCGGGTGGCGCTTCAAACGCCGATCAGTGGCAATGACCAGAGTCGTAATGGCAGACGCCTCATGACCGACTCGCTGATCGCCGTCAGCACCGGCCGGGCGCTGGACGCACACAACGCCATGCTGACCGATGTCGTCGTCATAGGATCCGGTGCCGCCGGGCTCGCGGCCGCGGTCTCCGCGGCCGTAGCCGGAGCCTCGGTGGTCGTGCTCGAGAAGTCCAGCAGCCTCGGTGGCACCACGGCCAAGTCAGGCGGGGTCTTCTGGGTGCCGGGCAACCACCTGATGGCGGAGCGTGGCCTGCACGAGGACCGGGACCTGGCTCTGCGCTACATGGCGCGCGTGAGCGCCCCCGACCGCTATGCGGCGACCTCGCCTCTCCTCGGTCTCACCGCGTGGGAACACACCACCATCTCTGCCTACCTCGACAGGTCGCCGAAGGTCCTCGCGGCACTCGCCGACATCGACGCCCTCCGCGCGACGGTGGAGGCCGGGCAGCACTTCCCCGACTATCGCTCCGAGCTGCCCGAGCAGGGAGGCATCCGCGGGCGAGCCCTCACCGCGCTCAAGGTTGATGGAACACCGGGCACCGGCAGGGACATCATCGACCAGCTGGCCACGGCAGCCGAGCGGTTCGGGGTGCGCATCCTGACCGAGACCGAGTTTGTCGACCTCGCTGTCCACGAAGGACACGCCCGGGGCGTGCTCGCTCGCCGCGCGGGGCGCGAAGTCCTGGTGAGCGCGTCGAGGGGCGTCGTCCTGGCCAGCGGCGGGTTCACGCACAACGCGGAGCGACGGGCCGCCCACCTCCCCGCCCACACCTGGGGAGGTTGCGCCGCAGGCGGCAACACGGGCGACATCCTGCCGTCGCTTGAAGCACTAGGCGTCCCGCTGGACAACATGGATTGCGCCTGGTGGGACCAGGTCGCCATCGAGCACACGCTAGGCGGGTCCACCGAGACCAGGGCCGGGGTGTGGGTTGCTCCGGGGGACTCGTCACTCATCGTCGACCTCAACGGGCGCCGAGTTGTCGACGAGAAGGCCGACTACAACACCCGAGCCATGGTGCACCACGGACCGGGCGCACCAAAGGTCCTGATCCTGCTCCTGGACGAGCGTTCCCGCAAGATGTTCTCCCAGGAGGCATTCGCGTACCCAATCGCAGCCGAGGACACTCAGAACGCCGACCACCTCATCTCGGCCGACACTTGGGCCGATCTCGCGCAGGCCCTGGCGCAGCGTCTGGAACGACTCGGAGACCTGGTCGAAGGGGCGGCGCTCGCGCCGCAGTTCCTCTCGAATCTCGTCCAGACCGTCGACCGGTACAACCACCACGCGCTCACCGGCGTCGACCCTGACTTCCAGAGGGGCAGCCAGGAGATCGGGCGGTTCTTCACCGGCGCGGCTCGCCCCGGCAGCGGCCCGAACCCCACGATGGCCCCGCTGGGCAGGGGCCCGTACCACGCCGTGCTGCTCGGGCTCGGGACGTTGGACACCAAGGGCGGCCCCCGGACCGACCCGGTCGGACGCGTGCTCGGTGCGGACGGCGCTCCGGTGCCGGGCCTATACGCCGCCGGTAACGCCGCGGCCTCGCCGTCGGGCCAAGGCGACTGGGCCGCCGGCGCCACCATCGGCCCGGCTCTCGTCTTCGGATTCGAAGCGGGTCGTGATGCTGCATTGCGAAGTGATGCGGCTCCTGGCGCGGCCACCCGGCCGGCCATCGTCGAACAGATTGGAACACTGAAATGACTCGACTCATGGTTGTCAGCGCGCACGGGTTGGACTGGGTCTGGCGCTCCGGCGGCGCGATCCTCAAGTACGTGCGATCCGGCGCGGAAGTCACCGTCGTCGCGCTCTCGATGGGAGAGCGAGGGGAGTCCGGTCCCGCCTGGGCCACGCCAGGCCAGACCGTGGAGCGGGTCCGGGAACTGCGGCTGGAGGAGGCCGAGAAGGCCGCGGCCATCGCCGGAGTCGACCTTCGTGTCTACGACTGGGGTGACTACCCGATGCGCATCGACGACGACAGCAAGCTGGAGATGGTCCGGCTGCTGCGGGAGCTCCGGCCCGACGTCGTGCTCACACACGGCCGCAAGGACCCGAACAACCCCGATCACGTCGCCACCGCGTCCCTCGTGGAGGGCGCGGCCATCTGGGCCCGCGCCCACGGCCGGCTACCGGAGCTGGCGCGGACGGTCGTCCCAGAGATCTACGGGTTCGAGCCCGAGTTCCCTGAGTTCTGCGACTTCCGAGCCGACACATACCTCGACATCTCCGACGTCGCCGAGCAGAAGCTCGAGATGATGCGCTGCTCCTCGGTCCAGGATTTCATGATTGAGACCTACGAGCAGCGGGCGCGGTACCGGGCGATCATGGCCGGCCTCATCCTCCGGAAGCCCGTGACCCACGCCGAGGCTTACGAGTCATTCCTGCCGAGGGCAGGAGAGCTGTTCTCGTGAGCGCCAGGCCTTCGACGCCCACCATCTACACCGAAATCGACCGACGAGTTGCCCCTCTGAGCCAAGAGTTCGCGGCCCTGGGAGTGGCGACCGTGCACGAGTCCCAGGGACGGAGTGGCCTCATGGACCCCCGGGTCCGCCCCCTGACCGAAGGCTCACGAGTGGCAGGACCAGCCGTAACCTGCCTCAACCAGCCCGGTGACAACCTGATGCTGCTCGCCGCCCTCGAGCTATGCAGGCCCGGGGACGTCCTGGTCGTGGGCAATCTGGCGCCGGTGGCCGTGGGCATGGTGGGCGAGATCATCGCCAGCATGCTCCAGGCCCGCGGCGTGGCCGGTGTGGTCTTGGACTCCGGAGTACGCGACGTCCGGCGATGGC
>CAVWGJ010000032.1:0-213296 GCA_963754395.1 uncultured Actinomycetota bacterium
CCCCCGAACCAATCCTCCACCAATCACTCACCCTGCCTCACCACGCCGCCGCCCGCCGCCGCCGCCGCCGCCGCCGCCGCCGCCGCCGCCGCCTCGCCGCCGCCGCCGCCGCCGCCGCCGCCGCCGCCGCCGCCTCACCATCCACCGTTGAGGCATACCAGTCGTCGACGTCACGCAGCGCCTGTACGGCGGACCGCCGCGCACCCTCGGCAACGTCGTCCTTCGACGACCGGCGCATCACGGCGAAGACGGTGTCCCACGCGGCCTGGAGCCGGATGCCGTAGAACGCCCGCAGCTCGGCGTGGCGGGTGCGGTGCTCGAGGATGGCGACGCGAAGGTCCCGGTCGCTGGCGAGCGTCTCGACGGCCCGACTGTAGAGGCTGACGTTGACCCCGCGATCGTCGAACACCCCGCGCAGCTCGGCGTCCTCGGCCTCGCGCTCCTCCCACCCGGAGTTGACCATCGCCACGGGCCCCTCGCAGTCCAGGCTGCGCAGCGTCGCCTGCACCGTTGTCGTGAACCGTTGCGGCCCGAGCAGAATCGTCGTCACCAGTTCGTCCAGGCAGCTCAGCCGGCGTGGACCTTGATGGTGCGACCGATGTCGTCGAGCATCGCCCGGGCGGTGTCATAGTCCGGGTGGCGCAGCCGGACATAGGCGTTGGCCATGTAACCGGCCTCGACCGGCTGGGTCCCCTGCCCGACCGGAGGGAAGTGCCCGTCGATGATCCACTCCCCGTATCGACCCTGGATCTCGTCGATCCCGTTGTAGCCCGTCACCACCCCGTCACGGTCAGGTCGGAGCGCGACGAGCCCAGCGGCATACGACCGCTTCATCGGTTGCTCCGGGCGACGGTGGGTGATGACGTGCGCCCACTCGCGGTAGACGTCGACCTCGTTGGCCGCGGAGTAGAGGTCCCACGCGCCGACGCCCGGCGGGCGGCAGCCGATCTCGGAGAACTTCAGGCCCTTCGGGCCGTAGAACCACTCCATGTGCGTCGCCGACGTCTCGATGCCGAGGGCATCGATGACGCGGCGCCCCAGCTCGCGCACCTCCTGATAGAAGGAGTGCCCTCGACCCGGTTCGTCGTGATGAACTGCGGCGAGATCCACCGGTGCCGCATCGCCTCGAGGACGTTGGGGTAGTAGTGGGTCACCCAGTCGTGCGCGACCCGGCCGTCGAGGGTGATCGTGTCGTAGAAGCCCTCGTGCCCCTGGACGAACTCCTCGATCGCGAGCGAGGTCGCGCCCTCCTCACCGAAGCGCTGCAGCGCCCGCGCGAGGTCGTCGTCGCTGTCGACGCGCACCGTGCCCGAGGCGCCGGCGCCCGCGCGGGGCTTGACGATGAGCGGGTAGCCGACGCGGTCCGCGAACTCCTTCGGCGTCAGCCGAGGAGTCGATCGCAGCGGACGCGGCCGTGGGCACGCCGGCGGCGCGGAGCGCGTCCTTCATCGACGGCTTGTCGCGGCACAGCCAGGTGGTCCGGACGCTCGTGCCGGGGATGCTCGTCGCCTCGCGCGACCTGGGCGGCGGGCATGGTGTGCGCCTCGACCGTCGCCTCGAGCGCGTCGATCCACACCTTGTCCTGGAAGAAGCGGACGGCGTCGATGAGCTGCTGGACGTTCGTCACCGAGCCGACCCGGTAGTAGCCCCCGAGCGCCCCGTGGAGGTCGTCACCCAGCTGGGCCTCGTCGGACTCGCCGATGCCGTAGACGTTCGCCCCGACCGACGCCAGCGCGTGGACGAAACGGCGCTGGTTCGCGGGGAAGGCCGGCTCGACGAAGATGATGTTCACCCCACCGACCCTAGGGGCCGGTGGGGTGGACGTCACGGATTGCCGCAGCCTGCCGTCATGCCGGCTGCTCGCCGAAGTCCTCGTCCTCGAAGACGCGGCGGACCTCGACGCTGACCTCGGGGAAGAGGTCCGCGAAGCGCCGCCCCAGCTCGATCGCCTCGGCCTTGTCGGCCACCTTGACGAGGGCGAAGCCGCCAATGACCTCGCGGGCCTCGGCGAACGGGCCGTCGGTGACCGAGAGACCCTTGGCGTCCTTGCGGATGATCGCGCCCTCGCTGCTCTGGTGGACACCCTCGGCGGCGAGCAGGACGCCGGACGCCTGGAACTCGCCCATGAAGGCGCCCATCTTCTCGATGAACTCCTGGCTCGGGTTCCAGGCCTCCGGAAGGCTCTCGTCCAGCTTGTGAATCATGAGGTATCGCATGTCGGTCTCCTTCGTGACGGGCTGGGCCGTTCCCACCCTGTCACGGTCCCGTCGAACGCCGCCTACCGCTTTCGACACGTCGCTTCAACACATGCTGTCGTATGCCGCTGAGCTCGCTCCGCGCCCCACCTCCCTCTTGCGGGGGCTGGGTCCGCTCAGGTGGCTGGGTCAAGCCTGCGGGCCGTCGTAAGGTCCGGACATGGCGCACTTCCAGGTCCGTATCGACACGCCCCGCCGCGCCGACGAGGCGTGGAACCGAGTGCTCGACCTGCGGCTGCACGACCGCCTGATCCCGTTCACGCGAATCACGAGTGGCAAGGTGCCCGCGGCTGAGCTGGGCTCCGGGTCGGCCTTTGTGGCCCGGACCGGGCTGGGACCACTCGGTTTCGACGACCCGATGGTTGTCGAAGGGCTGGTCCGACCGTCGGGCGACTCTGCAGGACGTGCCCGGATCCGGAAGCACGGCACGGTCATCCGCGGTTCCATCGAGCTCCGGGTCACTCCGCAGCCGGTCGGTTCACGCGTCGAGTGGGACCAGGAGATCGCCGTCTGGGGCGTCCCCCGTGCGCTCGGGTGGCTGACCGCGAAGGCGAGCCGAGCGGCATACGGCATGGCCTTGCGCAGACTGTTGGCACACGACTGAGGCGCCCGACCCCCCGAAGGGTCGGGCGCCTGCGACGGTTCGCCTCGTTCAGGCCGTGGCGGGCGCCCCGGCGCCCGTGTAGCTCTCGGAGTCCTTGGGGTCCGCTCCATGCTTGTTGGTGCCGACGTTGCCCGCCTGCGCGTAGAAGACGATCAGCACGATGAACCCGACGAGCGGAACGAGGCCGAGCAGGATCCACCAGCCGGACCGGTTCGTGTCGTGCAGCCGACGGACGGCCACCGCGAGGCTCGGCAGGAGGACGGCCAGGTAGTACAGCGTCGTGATCGGGCCGGCAAAGGCAGACCAGTCATCCCAGCCGAAGATGCGGTCAACGATCGTGGTGATGATGCTGGCGACGAAGTTGAACAGGGTGAACATCCAGAACTCCGTGCGGCGGGCGCGCCCGCTGAAACCGACGTAGTTCTTCAGTACCTTCAGGTACCACTCCATTGGGGTCTTCTCCTGGTTGAAGGTGGCGCGACCTCCGCGCCGCGGGGACAGTAGCAGTCGGCGATCGCCTTGTGGGGGCGAAGCGCTCGCGGGTTTGTTGATGCCTAGATGACTGCGGTGCCGTGCTTGTTGTGGTGCCGCACTTACTGCGGTAGGCTGGGTCCATGGCTCTGAAGAAGTCGCCGAACCCAGTTGGCTTGGCCGTCGCGGCGACCGAGGAGGCGCTCCGTCACGTCGACCCCGACCAGCCGAGTGCCGCGCTGCCCCACCTGAGGGAGGCACAGGACCACCTCACCCGGGCGATCGACGAGGCGATGGCGGCCACCGTCCTCGCCGAGGGCAGCACGATCCGGACCGCCGGAGTGCTCGCCGGGCTCTCGGAGAACGCCGTGGGGCCGCGCCTGGCCCGGACGAGCTCGCTCTCGGCCTACGCGGCACCGGACGGCGGTCGCGTCACCGCATCCGGCGTCGAACGGGCCCGGTACGACCTCGAGGAGGGCCGCCACCGACAGGCCGACCCTGACACTGCACCACGACCGATGCGCTTCCGAGCCCGTCGGGACACCTGAGCCCTGCGCCAGACGGGCTCGTCCACCCAAGGAGGGACCATGACCAACTCGAACCTCACGCACATCGCCTTCCTGCTCGACCGCAGCGGCTCGATGCAGTCGATCAAGGACGACACCGAGGGCGGCTTCAACGCCTTCATCGCCGAGCAGCGCCAGCAGCCGGGCGAGTGTCGCGTCACCCTCGCCCAGTTCGACAACGAGTACGAGGAGGTCTATCGGGACCTCCCGCTCGCCGAGGTCCGCGCGCTCACCTCGTTCCGCGCGGCGTCGACGGCGCTGCTCGACTCGATCGGGCGACTCGTCGACGTCGACCGGCGGAGCGTCTGGCTGCGCTGCCCGAGGACGAGCGTCCCAGGCATCGTCATCGTCGGCATCATGACCGATGGTCACGAGAATGCCTCTCGCGAGTGGACCCACCCGGCGGTCAAGGCGCTCATCGGGCAGCAGACGAAGACCTACGGGTGGCAGTTCCTCTACTTGGGCGCCGACCAGGACGCCATCGAGGTCGGCTCCAGCATCGGTGTGGCAGCGGCGAACTCGATGACCTACAGCCGCGGCAAGGTTGCGGCCGTCATGGCGGCGACGTCTCGCAATATTGGACGAACCCGGGCGGCCATGGCGGCCGGCGCAACGGCCGAGCAAGCTGCGAAACTCATCGCCTTCGACGACGAGCAGCGTGCCGCATCGCGCGAGTAGATCTGGCCGCCCACCCGTCCACCCTTCGTCGAGTGTGCAGTCCGCGCCCATCCGGCAGTCGAGTGTGCACGTCACGCCCGCCCAGGTTCGGTCGAGTGTGCAGTAAGCGCCCCCTCCTCCGACGCGTCCTGCACACTCGACGAGGGGGGTGGCGGCCCCGTGGGCGCCTGTGGTCGCCGTCCTGTCTCGCCGCGTCCCGCGGCGGTGCCCCGTTGGGAATCGTCAAGGAGTACATCCGTGGACAGCAACGACCGGACTTGGAGGGGCTTCCTCCCCGCCCTGAAGGACGGGGTCTCCGCCCCAGATATCAGATGAGCCCCTGGCACCTGTCCGCATGACCGCTGCGGCGCCCCGGATGCTGTCCGAAGCGGACGGTCCGGTGGTCGCAGCCTCGTTCGGTCTCGGCGCTGGGGGACGACTGGCCGGCCCCGTCGCGCGCGGCCAGCTCGGCCAGATC
This sequence comes from uncultured Actinomycetota bacterium, assembly GCA_963754395.1. Classification (GTDB taxonomy): domain Bacteria; phylum Actinomycetota; class Actinomycetes; order Actinomycetales; family Dermatophilaceae; genus Intrasporangium. Next base: position 5,032 of record CAVWGJ010000032.1, read on the forward strand.
TGGCGCCTCGACGTGGACGGCACCTCCTGGGCGGTCAAGGAGTGGTTCGCGTCGCCCGACGGTGCCGCAGTCGAGGCGAACCTGGAGTTCTCGGAGGCGGCCCTCGCGGCCGGCGTCTTCACGCCCCGGTCGCGATTGTCGGTCTGGGGGACGGTCATCGCCGAGGTCGAGGGCACGTCGGTCCGCGTGCTCGAGTGGGTCGACCTCGCCCAGCGCAGCAGGCGGCTCGACCCGACCGAAGTGGGGCGGACGGTCGCCCGGCTGCATCACGCTGGCGCTCCAACGTCCGAACGGATCAGCAACTGGTTCAGGACCGGGATGGGCGCCCGGGCATGGCACGACACGCACCGTCGGCTCGTCGAGGCCGATGCGCCGTTCGCCGATGCGCTGGAGACGTTGCTCCCCGACCTCATTGCCGTCGAGGCGATCATCGAGCCGCACGAGAGTCCGCGGTTGTGCCACCGTGACCTGTGGGCCGACAACGTCCTGGCGAGTGCTGACGGGCGGGTCTGCGTCATCGACTTCGAGAACCTGGGGCCCGCCGATCCGTCGCAGGAGCTCGCCATGGTGCTCTTCGAGTTCGGGGACGGCGATCCGGAGCGAGCGCGTGAACTGCACGCCGCCTACGTCGAGGCGGGCGGCCCTGGACGAGTCAGTCGGCGCGGCCACTTCAGCATGCTCGTTGCCCAGCAGGCGCACATCGCTTCGTACGCGTGCGCCCGATGGCTCGGGGAAAAAGACCCAGCCGAGCGCGACCGGCTCGAGGCGTGGTTCCGTGAGACGCCGGAGGATCCGGTGACACTCGACCGCATCGACCGCATCCTCGCCGCAAACGAGTGAACGACTGTTGGTCCCAGACCTTCTTCACTCGATCGGTGGTTCAGGAGATGGAGTCGGCGATGAGGTCGCCCAGCACGTGAGCCTGGCTGAGCTCGAGGTCCTTGGTGGCCGTCAGGAGCTCGACGTCGCCATCCCTTGCCCTGGCGACGAGGTCTTCGAGAGCGGCGGCTGCTGGCTCGGACTCGAGCTCCTTGCGGTAGCGCATCGCGAACTCGGCAGACTTCGCCGGGTCGTGGGCGTACCAGCGCCGCAACTCCGTCGAGGGCGCAACATCCTTGGCCCACAGGTCGATCCGGGCCTCATCCTTGCGCATGCCGCGCGGCCACAGCCGGTCGACGAGCACCCGCAACCCGTCGTCAGGAGCAGGCTCGTCGTAGACGCGTCCCACGCGCACCGCCACTCCTTGACCATAGCCGGTGCGGCGTCACTCGGCGTCCGTCCCCCACTCGGGGCTCAGGCGGACCACGTCGCCGACGACGATGACGGCCGGTGACTCGACCGAGCGGGCCAGCGCCAGCTGGGCGATCGTCGCCAGCGTCCCGACCGTCGTGCGCTGCGTCGGCGAGAACCCCCGCTCCACGATGGCGACCGGGCAGTCGGCCAGGCGGCCCTGGGCGACCAGCAGCTCGACCGTCTGCGGCAGCTGCGTCACGCCCATCAACAGGACGAGCGTGTGGTCCGTCCCGGTGGGCAGACCCGGGATCGCCTCGTGTCCCGTGACCACGGTGAAACCGCGGGCGACTCCACGATGGGTCACGGGGATCCCGGCCGCGGCGGGGACCGACACCGCGCTCGTCACGCCGGGCACGACCTCGACGGACAGCCCGGCCGCCTCGCAGGCCTGGCGCTCCTCGCCGCCGCGGCCGAGAACGTAGGGGTCACCGCCCTTGAGACGGACGACCCCGAGTCCGCGGGACGCCTCCTCGACGAGGATCTCGTTGATCCGCCACTGCGGCACGGCGTGGTGGCCGGGCGTCTTGCCGACGTCGATCACGCGCACGGTCTCGGGCAACCGGTCGACGACCGAGCGCGGAGCCAACCGATCGACGACGACGACATCTGCGGAGCGCAGCAACTCGTGACCCCGCGTGGTGAGCAGGCCATCGATACCCGGCCCACCCCCGACGAGGGCGACCCAGCCCGCCGAGCCACGCTTCCGGGTTCGCCGCAGGTCGAGCTCACCCCGTGCGACCGCGTCCGCCACCCCGTCGCGAAGGGAGGTCGCAAGACCAGGGTCCCCAGCGGCATACGTGCTGATGGTGACCCGGCCCCCGGGGGTGGTCACGTCCGCGCGGGCCGGGAAGCTGGCAGCCGTGGCGAGGGCATCTGTCGCGTCGATGCACCAGATCCGCTGGTCTTCGGCGTCGTGCGCCACCTGACGATCGACGACGGCGTCCCCCGCCGCCGTGTGCACCAGCCAGGCCCCGGCGAGGTCTGCGGCGCCGGCGTACTCGCGGGCCTGCCACTCCACCCTGCCCCCCAGGCTGAGCTCCATGAGGTCCTCACAGACCCATGGGGAGATGACGCGCACGACGGCTCCCTCATCGGCGAGCGCGCGGACGCGCCGGGCGGACACCGGGCCGCCTCCGACGGCGACGACGAGTCGGCCGGCCAGGTCGAGGACGAGAGGGAGGGCGGACTTCATGGCTGCTCCAGGGTGAGGAGGGTGATTGCGGTCAGGTGTGCAGGCCGCACTCGGTCTTGGTGAAGCCGGCCCATCGTCCGGCGCGCGGGTCCTCGCCGGGCGCCACCCGGCGCGTGCACGGCTCGCAGCCGATGGAGAGGAAACCGTCCGACAGCAGCGAGTTCACCTCGACGTTGTTGTCGACGGCATACGCCTGCAGCTCGTCGAAGGTCCAGGAAGCGAGCGGGTTGATCTTGACCAGGCCGTTCTTCTCGTCCCACGTGACGAAAGGAGTGTCGGTCCGGGTCGGGGCCTCGTCCCGGCGCACGCCGGTCACCCACGCCTCGTAGAGCGGCAGCGTCCGGGCCAACGGCGCCACCTTGCGCAGCTGGCAGCAAAGGGCGGGGTCGCGCTCGTAGAGGCGCGGTCCGTACTGCGCGTCCTGCTCCGCAACGGTCTGCTCCGGCGTGACGTTGACGAGGTTGATCGGCAGGTCCTCGGCGACGATGTCGCGCGTCACGAGGGTGTCCGAGAAGTGATATCCCGTGTCCAGGAAGAGGACGTCGACCCCCGGCGCATGCTTGGCGACGACCTGCGGGAGCACCGCGTCTGCCATCGAGCACGCGACCGCGAGCGACCCGGTGAAGTGCTCCGCAGCCCAGGCGGCAACCTCGTCCGCGGTGGGCTCGTCCTCGGGATCGGCGACCCGACGCGACGCCAGCCGGGCGTTGAACTCCTCGACGAGCGCCTTGAGCTCCTCGTCCGACCGGCGCCGCCGCGGCACGACCGGCGTCTCGAGCGAGACCGCGCTCACAGGAGGTCACCGTCCTCCGCTCGCAGCGCCCACCCGGCGAAGGTCTCGCCGTCCGAGCGCTGTGCCAGGAACGTGCGCACGACCCGCTCGACGTAGTCGGGCAGCTCCGCAGCCGTGACCTTGAGCCCGCGCACCGTCCGCCCCAGCCCGGCCTCGTCTCGGTCGAGCGTGGCGAGCCCACCGCCGAGGTGGACCTGGAAGCCCGGTTGCTGGACCGGCCCGTCCGGCCCGTCGACGGTGACGATCTGGCCCTTGAGCCCGATGTCCGCCGTCTGGATGCGCGCGCACGAGTTGGGGCACCCGTTGAGGTTGAGCTGGATGGGGGTGTCGAGCGAGCCGTCCGCGACGACATCGGCGAGGCGCCGCTCCAGCTCGGTGATCGCCGACGCCGCGGTGTCCTTCGTGTCGACGATGGCCAGCTTGCAGAACTCGATGCCGGTGCACGCCATCGTCGTGCGGCGGAACGGACTCGGCCGTGCCGTGAGGCCGAGCTCCTCGAGGCCCTCCACGAGTCGGTCCAGGCCGGACTCGGGAACGTCGAGGACGACGAGCTTCTGGTGCGCGGTCAGCCGCACGCGTCCGGCGCCGACCTCCTCGATGAGGTCGGCCAGCCCGCTGAGGACGGTGCCACCGACGCGGCCCACGGTGGGCGCCGCGCCGACGTAGTACCGGCCGTCCTTCTGCAGGTGGATGCCGACGTGGTCGCCCGGCCCGGTCGCCGGCGCGGGAGCGGGGCCGTCCGGCAAGGCGTGGCCGAGGTACTCGGTCTCGAGGACCTGGCGGAACTTCTCCCGCCCCCACTCGGCGAGGAGGAACTTCAGGCGGGCCTTGTTGCGCAGCCGCCGGAAACCGTAGTCCCGGAAGATCTCGATGACGGCGTGCCAGACCGTCGGCCGCCTCCTCCTCGCGGACGAAGACACCGATCCGCTCGGCGAGGCGCGGCGCGGTGGAGAGCCCGCCGCCGACCCACAGGTCATATCCGGGGCCGAGCTCCGGGTGGACCACCCCGACGAGCGAGACGTCGTTGATCTCGTGCACGACGTCGAGACTCGGGTGCCCGGTGATCGCCGTCTTGAACTTGCGGGGCAGGTTGGCGAGCTCCGGGTCGCCGATCCAGCGGCGCTTGATCTCGAGGATGACGGGAGTCGGGTCGATGATCTCGTCGGCCGCGATGCCGGCGACGGGGCTGCCCAGGAAGCCGCGGGGCGTGTCCCCGCAGGCGGTCGTCGTCTCCAGGCCGACCGACTCGAGCCGCCGCCAGATCTCGGGCACGTCCTCGATCTCGATCCAGTGGTACTGGATGTTCTGCCGGTCGCTGATGTCGGCGCTCCCACGGGCGAACTCGGTGGAGATCCCGCCGAGCACCCGCAAGGCCTCGGGTGAGAGTGCCTGGCCGTCGGTCCGGACTCGCAGCATGAAGTACCGGTCGCTCAGCTCGTCGTCGCTCAGCTGGGCGGTGCGGCCGCCGTCGATGCCGGGCTTGCGCTGGGTGTAGAGCCCCCACCATCGGAAGCGGCCGGTCAGGTCCTGCGCCGGGATCGAGTCGAAGCCCTGCCTGGCGTAGATCGTCTCGATGCGCTCGCGGACGGCAAGACCGCCCTCCTCCTGCTTCCACACCTCGTTCGCGTTCAGTGGGGCCGCCCCGTCGACCTTCCACTGACCGTTGGAGCGGTCGGTGCGTGGCGGCCGGGTAGCCGGACGAGTGGGAGCCGCGGCACGAGTCTCAGTGACGGTCATGTAATGAAATGTATAACCGCCGCTTATCCATCCCTAGGGCCGTCCATGATCCGGGCCAATCCCATCGCCGGGGTGGGAATCGGCCCCGGCCGCTCGGCAGGGCAGGAACCAGTCAGGGCCCGGTCAAGGCCCGGCGACGAGGCCGCTCATGACGGAGTCGTAGAGGTCGAGCACGGTGGCGAGGTACCGGTGCGAGTGGTTGTAGGAGAGGATCGCCGCCTCGAGGTCCTCCTGACGCGACAGGTCCCTCCCTCCCGCGCACAGATAGCGCCCGGCGGCGAGCGCGGCGTCCTCGACATTCTGCGGATCCGCGACCCCGTCGCCGTTCCCGTCGGCCCCCCAGAGCCGCCACGTGCCGGGGATGAACTGCATGGGACCGACCGCGCGATCCCAGACCGGGTCACCGTCGAGGCGACCACCGTCGCTGTCCCCGATGGCGGCGAACCCTCCGCCCGACAGCTGCGGGCCGAGGACCGGCGGGACCACGTTGTGCCCCGCGTCTAGCTTCCGGCCGCGCAGCGAGCTCGACTCGACCTCTCCAATGGCCATGAGCAGGGCGAACGGCAGGTGGCACCGGTCGCTGAGCGAGTCCGACGCCTTGCGGTACGCCTCGCCGAGGATGTCGTACTTCGTCGGCTCCCGGGCCGGCACCGCAGCAGGGACCGGTGAGACGGGCGGGGCCTTGATGGCGGCGCGCGGCTTCCAGCCGGAGTCTCCGCCCGGCGCCACCGAACCTCCACCGGGCTGGAGCTGGGTGGCCGCGATGTAGCCGGCCGTCACCTTGACCACGTCGTAGAGCCGTAGCAGTGACTCGCCGGCACTCGCTCCCAGGGCGGGACCCACGGGACCCGCGGGAGTGGCCGACTCGTCCTGGACGGTGGCACCGGGCGAGGGCGTCGGCGTGCCCTCGGCCGCGGACATGGTCGGGGCACCCACGACGCCGCTGAGCATGACGAGAACGCCCCCCATGGCCAAGGGGGTTCGCCACTTCCGGACCGGCCCGCTCCGCACACCAACGACCATACGTCGCCTGAGCCGAGGGCGCTGGGGATCATGCCGTCGCGCTGCCCAGAAGCCCCGGGGGTTGCCCACGAGATCAGGGGGCGGCAGGTGGGGCGGTCAGGGGGTGCGTGGTCGCCACCGCTTCCACAGGGTGTCAGCAGAGGCCCGGACCTTCCCGTCCCACCGGAGCTCGACGCCCACCGACATCTCCGCCTCGTCAGCGGACCGCAGCACCGCGCGCAGCTCGACGGGCTCGCGAAGCGGCGCGGGCCGCAGGTACCGCACGTCGAGTCCCGCCGTCACGTAGGGCAGCTGTGCGCCCGGCAGCTGACCCCAGCCGCGCTGGTCCGCCTCGTGGAGCACGGCGGCTGCGCTGTGGCAGTCGAGCACGGTGGAGATGATCCCGCCGTTGAGGAAGCCGAGGCCGTTGTCGTGCTCCGGCCATGGCTCGAACTGCGCGGTCACCACCTCGTCCCCCGGATAGCTCTTGAGCCGCAGACCTCTCGGGTTGGCCGGCCCGCAGCCGAAGCAGGTCATGTCGGGAAAGAGGCGGTCCTGGATGCTGATCTCGTTGCTGCGGTCCGGCATGCGGCCACGCTATCGGCCGCGACAGAGCGCACCGAAACGCGGTTGACATTGGATAGCACTGCTATCCAATATTGGTGAGTACCACTATCCAATCAGAGGAGACGACATGGACCAGGCCCTGCTCTCGGACAGCTCGCGAGTCCTCGCCGGGATCCTCTTCCTGTCGCTCGTCACCGTGGAGACCGGCGGCCTCTATCTCGTCCGCGTCGTCACCGGGCGGGCCGGCACCACACCCTTCCAGGAGAAGTTCGCCCGCGCCGGCCACGCCCACGCCGGCGTCCTGCTCGTCCTCGCCCTCGTCTGCCAGCTCTTCGTCGACCAGACGGACCTGCCCGGCGCCTGGGAGTGGCTGGCCAGGGCCGGCGTCGCTGTGGCTGCGCTGCTCATGCCGGGTGGGTTCTTCTTCTCGTCCATGGGAGCGGGACGCGAGAGACCCAACCGCCTCATCGTGCTCGTCTTCGCCGGCGCCGTCCTCCTCGCCCTCAGCCTCGCCACGCTCGGGGTCGGCCTTCTCACCGCCGATTGAGCCGTATGCCGCTGAGCTCACTCCCAGCCCAGCCGACCACCCAGCCGGGCTGGGGCACGAGCCAAGCTCAGCGGCATACGGCCCGGTGGTGGTGTCACCCCTTGGCGGACACGCGGTCGAGCAGCGCCTCGACGGCACTCGCGCCGGCGGCAGCTCCTCCAGCGGCGCGGTATCCGGCGGCCACGCGCTCGGCACCCGCCTTGGACGCGACGGCCTCGCGCACCTTGTCGCGCAGTGCGGTCGGGCTGAGCTTCTTCGGCGCCAGCCGGGTCCCCGCACCGGCGTGGACGACCCGGGCGGCGACCTCGAGCTGGTCCCGGCCGAACGGCACCACGCAGACCGGCACGCCACGGGAGAGCGCCTTCTGGGTCGCGCCCATCCCACCATGGGTCACCGCGGCGATCGCCCGGTCGAGGACCTGGCCGTGCGGCACGAAGTCGACGACTCGGACGTTCGACGGCAGCGGGCCGACGTCACTCACGCCTGCCGGCATCGTCGCGACCACGGTGTAGGGCTCGCCCGCCAGCCCCACCACGGCGGCACGCACCAAGGCCTCGTCCGCCTGGTACTCGGACGACGTCGTGACGAGGACCAGCGGACCCTCGATCTCGTCGAGCCAGGCTGGTGTCTGCGTCGGCGGTTCCCAGGAGAGCGCCCCGATCATGCGGATCTGGTCGCCCCAGTCCGGGTGCGGGTACTCGAACGGCTCCGCGGTCGTGACGAGGACGAGTGGCGCCTGGCGGTAGAACTCGTCCCCCGTGCGGATCGGCGAGAGCCCGCGCTCGGCTCGCAGCGGGTTCACCGTGGGCCGGAGGACCCGCTCGGCCGCGCCGATGACGACGGGTCGCGCGATCGCGTCGCGCAACCGGCCGAGCGGTCCGGCCATCGGCGCCAGGCCGGGGCCGAACGGCGGGGTGCCCTTGGAGGAGATCGGCGGCGTGTACGGGCTGAACGTCGCCCATGGGCCGCCCCACGCCTGCGCCGCGAGCTGGGCGCCCCAGGAGTTCGTATCGACGATGACGCCGTCGGGTCGTACCTCCGCGATGGCGCGCTCGAGGTCGGGCCCGTCAAGTCGGGCCCGATCGCTGAAGGTGCGAACGGCGAGCCTGAGGCCCTGCACAGGGTTTTTTGCCTCCCAGTCCGGGTGCACGATCTGTCCGATGGCCGGATCGATGGGCGCGGCGCAGAGCCCCGTCGCTTGGACGGCGTCGACGTGGGCGCCGAGGGTTCGGACGTGGACGTCATGCCCGCGAGCGCGCAGCTCGAGGAGCAGCGGCATCATCGGGAAGAGGTGCCCGATGGCGGGCGACGTGTAGGCAAGGATCGTGGTCATGGGGTGGTGCCTTCCCTGGGGTCAGCGGCCGGAGGCGCTGTGGTGGTGGAGGTGAGTGGTGCGAGCAGCTCCTGCAGCGCGATGGCCACCTCGCGCCGGGCGAGTCCGGCGTCCCGGCGGAGCAGCTTCCACGTGTAGACGTCGCACACGGCGACGAGTTGAGCGTGTCTGCGCTGTCGGACAACGCCGGTCAGGCCGTCGAGAGCCGGTGCGAAGACGCGGGCGCACCACTCGCGGTGGTAGCGCTTGCCTTCGCTCGTGATGGCGGCGATCTGGGCCGAGTTTCCTTCCTCCGCGAGGAGGCGCAGGGCGAGGTCGCCGGCCGCCTCGTAGTGGTCGACGAGGGTCTCGACGATGGCGGGCACGTCGCCGATCGACGCTCGGTCGCGCTGGGCGAGGATTGCGGCATGACCCCGCTGGGCCGTAGCCGCGACGAGGCCCTCCTTGTCCCCGAACCGGCGAATGACCGTCTGCGCGGTCACCCCGGCCCGCTTCGCCACCGCTGCCAGGGTGAGCTGGGAGAACGGCCCCTCGACGAACAGCTGGGTCGTCGCCTCGAGGATCCGCTCGCCGGTCTCGGCCGTGGTCCGCGCGCGGTCGCGCATCACGTAGGGGCGTGCGGTGGCCGCCTCAGAATTCATGTTAATGACGTTAATGTCAAATACCGTGGTGGCACCAGCGATTATTCGCCGCCGCTCGGAATGCCAGGGGCGCTGTCAGCGGAAAGCGGCGTAGAACGGGGCGAGCCGCTCCCGGTAGCCGCTCCACAGCTGCCTCGCGACGGTCACGGAGTCGACGAGCGGATGCGATGCGAGCGCCTGGATCGCCACCGCGGCCGACCGCTCGCGGCAAGCGCGGATGACGAGCTCGTCGACGGCCTTGACCTGCTGGACGAGGCCGAGCTCACGCCCTTGCAAGGGGCTCACCGGTAGCGTCGCGGGCCCGGCCCCGGTGACGAGGCAGGGCACCTCGACGACCGCGTCATCGGGGAGACCCGGCAGGGTGCCACGGTTGCGGACGTTGAGGATGAGCGTCGCCGGGTCGTCGAAGGCGATCGCCGCCATCAGCGCGAGCGCCACCCCCTCATAGCCGCCGCCCTCCACGTCCTCGGCCGTCCGCTGCTGGCCCTCGTCCGCACGGGTCTCGGCCATGTAGGTGGCGTTGCGCTCGCGGCGCACGCCGTCCCAGGTCTCCCACGCCCGGCCGGGCGACCTGCGCACTGCCGCGTAGAAGTCGGCCTGCTGCCCGAGGAGGTACTCTCCGCGCGTCTGCCCGGCCTCGCGGATCTGCGCGATCGAGTCCCGCGTGAAGTCGTAGTACCAGAGGTACTCGTTGGGGATCGCCCTGATCGCCTGCAGCCAGTCGGCCCCGAAGAGGCGGCCCTCCTCGAAGGACTCCAGCCGCTCCCGGTCCGCGAGCAGCTCGGGCAGCACGTCCCGACCGTCGGCGCTGAGGCCGTGCAGCCAGCCGAGGTGGTTCGTGCCGGCGTAGTCGATGACGACCTCGGGGAGCCTCAGCCCGAGCGCCCCGGCCGCCCGCTTGGCGAGCCCGAGGGGGGAGTCGCAGATGCCGACGACGCGGTCCCCGAGGACGCTCTGCATCGCCTGGGTGACGAGGCCCGCCGGGTTGGTGAAGTTGATGACCCAGGCATCGGGTGCGAGCAGGCCCACCCGCTCCGCGATCGCGAGCGCCACGGGCACGGTCCGCAGCCCGTAGCCGACCCCGCCCGGGCCCGTGGTCTCCTGGCCGAGCAGGCCGAGGTCGAGGGCGAGCCGCTCGTCGACGACCCGGCCCTCGAGGCCGCCGACCCGGATCGCCGAGAAGACGAAGTCGGCCCCGTCCAGTGCCTCGTCGAGGGACGTCGTCGTCGTGACCTTCGCGGGTGGCGGGCCTTCAGCTGCGGCCGTATGCCGCTGGGCTTGCTCCGCGAGCACGTGCCCGATCGCACGTAGCCGGCTCTCGTCGGTGTCGTGAAGGGTCACCTCACGAATACCGCGCGCGGGCCGTTGACCAAGCACAGCGGCATACACAAGGGGAACCCGGAAACCCCCTCCTCCGAGGATGGTGAGCTTCATGACGGCACCACGCCTGCGACGGTACCAAGCGGGCGGGCTGCGGCCGATAAACCACGGGCCACTGTCCCCGCCATGCGCCATCATGAGAGAGATGCCGCACTCGTTCGACCCGCTCAGTGCGCGTCGGGCGCCCGACGCGCCAGAGGTTGACGTCTTCGTCTGGGGAACCGTCTTCCTCGACCTCGTCTTCGCCGGGCTGTCCAGCGCCCCGAAGCCGGGCACGGAGGTGTGGTCCGAGGGGTTGGCGTCGTGCCCGGGCGGGATCGCCAACCTCGCCGTCGCCACTCGACGGCTCGGCCTTCGCACCTCGCTGGCCGCTGCGTTCAGTGACGACGACTACGGCGACTTCTGCTGGCGCACGCTGGAGGAGCAGGAGGGGATCGACCTCAGCCGAAGTCGGCAGTTCCCCGAGTGGCACAGCCCGGTGACGGTGTCGATGACCTTCGGGGGAGACCGGACCATGGTCTCGCACGGCCATCCATCGCCCGTGCCGTCCGTCGATCTCATCGGCGACCCGCCCCGGTCGCGAGCGGTGATGGTCGATCTCGCCGAGCCAGGACCGTGGGAACCACGTGGCTGCGGTGACCGGCCGGGTGAGAGCTGGGTCGACGCCGCGCGACGCCGGGGCGCGCTCGTCTTTGCCGACGTCGGCTGGGACCCCGAGGAGCGCTGGGACCGCGCCGTGCTCGACCGGCTGTCGCACTGTGACGCTTTCCTGCCGAATGCCGTCGAGGCGATGGCCTACACCGGCACGAGCTCCCCGCACGATGCCCTCTTCGCACTGGCCGACCGCGTCTCGATCGCCGTCGTGACGATCGGGATCGAGGGTGCGGTCGGCATCGACACGAGGACCGGCGAGGAGGCTCGGGTGCCGTCACTCCGGGTCCGGGAGGTCGACGCGACCGGGGCCGGTGACGTCTTCGCGGCCGCCATGCTCGTCGGCACGCTCGCAGAATGGCCACTCGAGCACCGGATGTCGTTCGCGAGCCTGGCTGCATCGCTGTCGCTGCAGCAGTACGGCGGGTCACTGGCAGCGCCCGGCTGGGGCGACATCGCGGACTGGTGGACCGCGGTGCGCTCGGACACGTCCGAGGACGCCTACCACCGGTCGCTCCGACGGCGCTACGCCTTCCTCGACGACATCGTGCCGCGGGTTCCCGTGACCGCCTGTCGGCGGGCCACGGCGACGATCGCACGGCGGGCGGACGTGCAGGACCTGCGCTGACGCTCGCGATGGTCAGGCGAGGGTCAGGCGAGGGTCAGGCGAGGGTCAGGCGACGCGCCTCAGCTCCGCGGTGACGACGCGTGCGAGGTCCTTGATCTCCGACGCGGGGTCGGCGCCGCCGATGATGGCGTCCATCATCGCCTCGAAGGCACCGACGCACGTCCTCGTCCAGAGCAGCTTGCTCTGCGGCATGCCGTAGTCGAGGGCGATGGCCGCAGCCTCCGCGCCGGGACCCGACTTGAGGTCGGCGGCCTGGTCGATGAGGCTCGTCCGCGAGGGAATGTGCAGGCCGTACGCGGTGGCGAAGTCCAGCTGGAGGTCCGCCTGCTCGACCCAGAGCCATCGCACGAAGTCCTTGGCGGCCTCGACCTCCGCCGCCGACGCGCTGACGCAGGCGCCGTACGCCCCGAGTGGCACGGACGGGTTGCCCATCTCGTCCAGAGCCGGCCACGGCAGAACGCCGACGTCGTCCCCGAGCCGCTCGGTGAGCTCGGGGAAGGTCCAGAGGCCGGTGAACTGCATGGCCGTCAGTCCGTCGATGAGCGCGGCCGGCTCGAACCAGTCCTTGGGCGCCTGCGTGAGGACCGCGCCCGACTCGTGCAGCTCTGCGTATTTGCCGAGCGCCTGGGCCGCGCGGGGATCGTCGAATCCGACCTTGTTGTCGTCGGTCAGGTAGTCGAGACCAGCCGACCAGAGCGTCGGTCCGCCCAGATGTGTGGCCCCTCCGCGGTTGCCGAGATAGATGCCCTTCACGTCCTCGGTGGTGAGCGCCCGGGCGGCGTCGAGCAGCTCGTCCATCGTCCGGGGCGGAGACAGCCCCGCGTCGTCGAGCATGGACCTGCGGTAGACGAGCACCTGCGTGTCGACGACCTGGGGGATCGCCCAGATCCGCCCTTCATGCGTCATCCGGCCGAGGATGCTCTGCTGGAACTCCACTTCCGCTGCGCCGAGCGTCTCGGTGAGGTCGACGACGTGCCCACCACGGATCATGTCGATCGTCGGTCCATTGGGGTACTCGAAGACATCGGGTCCCTTCCCAGAACGGACCGCGGCCGCAGTGGTGGAGTCGTAGTCGCCGGCCTTCCAGGCCACCGTGACCGTTGCCTTGGAGTAGGCGGCGGCGTAGCGGTCGACCGCTTCACGAGCGCCGGCCTCGGAGTAGGCGTGGTACCACTGGTCGATCACCGGCCTGCGCTGCGTTGTCCCGGTGACGCCCACCGGTCCTGAGTCGGCAGCCGTGCACGCCGCGAGGGCTCCGGCGGCGGCGCCCAGGCCAAGGATGGCGCGCCGACTGACCCGAGGCGCGCGACGTCCCGCGGCTGCGTCGTTCATGGGTGTCTCCTGCCTGACGCGCGCCTTGGCGCACCATGAGCGATCGTACGGATAGCGCCGCTCGGACTGGGGCAAACGAGCGCAGCTCGGGTCGAACGTGCTGTCCCATGGCTTTGCTGGCAGAGTTGGGCGAGTGGCACAACGATGGCTGAAGATTCGGGTCCACCTGGTGTCCGGGCGTGGGGACACCCTCCGGCCGTCGCCAGGACGGGTCATGCTCGTGCCGCCCACGGCCACGTTTTCTGACTTCGGGCTTGGTGTCGATCTCGCTTTCGGACGCTGGGACGTGACCCGGCGGCGCTCCTTCCGCGCCGGCTGGCATGGGCGCCACGAGCGACCCGGGTCCGCCAAGGGGGACCTGCCGCCCGAACGGATCGTGCACGGATCAATGCCCAGGGGGACGCGTTTCGAGTACCTCTTCGATGACGACGAGAAGTGGGTGCACGAGTGCGTCGTCGAGGAGCTCGTCGCCAGACGGGAGACAGTTGGCCAGGCACCGATCCCGGTGCCGATCCTCGGTTGGGGGACGATCCCGGACCAGTTCGGTCGGCAGACCGCCGAGGACCAGGACGTGGCCCCGCCTCGCCCAACCGCAAGGCGTCACCGCGGCACGGCGAGGCCGCTCGACCTCGCGGTCGTGCGGGAGGCCTCGCGCGCGGACGACGTCGCAACGCTCCTGTCCGCCGTCGAGGGACGGGACCTCGGTGCGGCCCTCCAGCAGGTCGGCGATGCGCTCATGCGGGCCTACCGATCCGCCGGAGCAGCCGACCAAGCGCGTCTCGTGGGCGCCCTGCGCGAGATCGAGACCCTGCTCGGTCACCGCGGCTGGGAGGGCGACGACGTCCTGGCGGAGGAGATCGGCGCCCTGCTCAGCGGCTCCGAGCGGCGCGGCCGCACCTTGAGCGTGGACATCGAGGAGCTGGCCGAGGTCATGGCAAACGGTGGTGAGGACCCCGGCGGCTACCTGCACCTCGATACGGGTGAGGTCGTGCACGCGTTCCTGCACCACGGGATGGAGGATCTGACCGCCGACCACTCCCGGGACGAGGACGACAACCTCTGGATCTACGTCGACCACGACGCGTCGGCCGCGTACGCGGACATGGCCGCCTTCGCAGCGACGGCGCCAGACCGGCTCGGCGGCATCCTCTCGGTGGCGATCAAGGGCAGGGGCGCGATCGCACGTTTCCGTCGGACGGTCGACGAGCTCGACCTGTGGAGCGACTGGCAGGTCTTCTCCGACGACCGGGCCTTCGGTCGGGCCCGAGCCTTGCTGCGGTCGCAGGGCATCCGTCCGGTCTGACTCGCACCGGTCAGAGCGGGTCAGACGAGACGCCAGGCCACGACGCCGAAGAGGACGCCGAGGGCGTTGGTCGCCCAGTGCATGCCGACACTGGCGAGCAGGCTGCCGCTGCGCCGGCGGAGCTCTCCGGCCACGAGGCCGCCGGCAGCGGTGAACAGGACCGTGCCGGCGACGCTCGCCACGTGCTGCCAGGCGCCGAGGCCGACCATCATCGCGCCGAGCGCCGGGTTCGCGGCCACCGCAGCGTTGGCGGGAAGGAGGTGCCAGAGCCCGAAGAGCAGCGAGGAGCCGAGCGCGACCTGCCAGACGCGAGCGTGTCGGGACAGGAAACCCCACAGCACGGACCGGAAGGCAACCTCCTCGAGCAGGATCGTGCCCACCGGGATGATGACGAAGGCGGTGAGCAGGGCACTGGCCGGAGGCAGGTGGTAGCGCGCGTCGAGGAAGGCGGTGCGGGTCGGAGGGAGCAGCACCCCGACGAGGTAGACGAGTGCGACGACGCCGATGATCGCGGCACCCCAGCGCAGGCCGGCCGCGTGGGTGCGACGGCTCAGGCCGAGCTGCCGCCAGCTGAGGCCGGAGAAGCGGGCGAAGCCGAGCAGTCCCGCGGCCCCGATCGGTCCGAGCCAGATCGAGCCCCAGCCGTACACGTGGTTGGCGACGTTGAGGCCGACCAGCACGAGGACCACCGCGACCGTCGCCCACAGCCCCGGACGGCGCCGTGACGTGGCGATTCGGGCGGGGGCGGCTGTGGCGGTCATCGCGTCGAGGGTCGCACGCATACCTGTGGATTACCCAATCGAGCCGCGATTTGGGACGTTGCCGGCGTGTCGTGGCCTCATGGGTCACTGAGGCCCCGCCGGTGCCGGTCGACCCCAGATCAGCGCCGACGCTCCAGCAGACCCCGGACGTACTCGGCCTGCCCGAGGTGCTTGGCCGCGTCGTCCAGCACGGAGACGATTCGGACCGCCACCGTGACGGGCGGGTCCCAGTTGGGGTCGATCACCGTCGTGAACTCCGCGGTGCCGAGCCCGCGGACGACACCGACCGTCAGCTCGTGGACCGCCTCGTGGTAGCCGAGCAGGAGGGACGAGTCCGAGACGGTGAAGGCGCCGACCTCCTCGGACGTCATGCCATAGCCGTGGGCGTTCGGCCTGTAGGGCAGGTTGAAGCGCCGGGACCACTCGCCGGACCGCCACGCGGAGGTGGTGTCGCCGATCTGGGCCATCTGCTCGTCCTGCTGGCGCGCGAGGTGCCAGACCAGCCACGCGATGTGGTTCGCATCGCGGTCCGGCCGCCAGAGCAGCTCTTCCGTGCCGAGGCCGGCGACGACCGGCGGGACGCCTTCGTGGATCCTGCCGAAGCCGTCGACGAGCAGATCGATGGCGAGTTTGGGGTCAGCGTCAGTCATGGGCCCAGCATGGCGCCCATGACACCGCCGGGCGACCCCCAGCGGCGCAGATGAGCAACATCGAAGGATGGCGGGCGTTGTGACGCGCGTGAGCACTTTCCGGTGGCCACCCGCTCACGGGGGAACCCGCCTTCCCACCGCCCGCAAGGGTTTGTCACCAACTGAGCACACTCGACGTAGGGGTGGTGGTCGGCCTCCGACAATCGGGCCGCGGTGCGGTTGTCGACGCGCTTTCGGCCGGAACCCCGCCGACTTCCCAGCCCCGGCGGGATTGTCGGAGGCGGGGGCACGAGACGAGTGGAATCACGCCGTATGCCGCTGAGCTCGGCCCCACGCGCCCGCTCAGTCCCAGCGGGCCCCGTCCCCCGTCGACTGCGCACTTCCCCGCCCGCCCGTGTGCTCTCAGTCAGGCGCTCAACCACCAACGGAAACGTCAGTAGAGCCCATTATCGGCCGTTCATCGGTCGTTCGTGACGACAGTCCGGCCAGTGGCGTGACCGGTCTCGACGAGGGCAACCGCGTCGGCGCAGTCCGCGAAGTCGAAGGTAGCGCCAATGACCGGAGCCAGCGCCCCGGCTGCGACGAGCGCTGCCACCTCGGCATAGGTGTCCGCAGTGCGGCGACGGGTCACGCCGGAGCCGCCGAGCTCGACAGCCAAGGCCGGCGAGGCAGTGCTGCGGACCGCCCCGGCTGGCCGGAGCACCACTGACGACTGGCGCAGGGTCTCCCCGCCGACGGTGTCGATCAGCCCGTGCACCCCCTCGGGAGCAACGGCCCGGACCCGCTCCGTCCAGCCCGGTCCCGCCGCGACGTGGACCGCTCCCAGGTCGAGGACCAGTTGCCGTTTGCCAGGGCTGGCCACGCCGATGACGCGCAGGTTGCGAAGCCGGCCGAGCTGGACCGCGTGACTTCCGACCCCACCACCGGCACCCAGGACGAGCAGCGTGTCGCCGGCCTCCAGGTCGAGCTCATCGAGGGCGTCCCACGCGGTGCCGATCGCCACGGGGATGCAAGCCGCCTCGACCGCAGTCACCTGCGGGGGAACGGCGACGGCCTGCTTCGCGTCGAGAAGGACGAGGTCTGCCAAGGCGCCAGACCCACTCGCGCACGATCCGAACACGAGGTGGCCCGGCCTCAGCCCGGACGCTACGTCAGCCGAGAGGACGATGCCGCACGCCTCTCGGCCCATCGCCATCGGGAAGTCGACCGGCACCCTCCCCTGACGCTGCCCGTTGCGGACCTTGAGGTCGGCTGGGTTCACGCCGGCGGCCCGCATCGCGACGAGCACGGTCCCGTCCCTGCGCTCGGGCGGCGGAACCTCGAAGAACTGCTGGACCTCGGGACCCCCGTACCGCTCGAACCCGAAGATGCGCACCGAACGTCACTCGCCTACGGGCTCGAGACGGACACAACAGCGACCTGGGCTCGGATCGAGCCGGGCTCGCATGCCCTCCTCGCCCACTGCGTCGAGGAGGCCCTCCATCAGCCGGAGGTTCATCCCGCAGACGAGCTCGGTGTGACGCGTGGACAGCTCGTGGAAGGGGCAGTTGGCCAGCACCAGGGCGCCGTCCTCCTCGAACGGCTCGTAGCCCGACCGGGCCAGCGCCGCGGCAAGGCCGCCTTCAGCCAGGTCATGCCCGCGCTCCCACGCCTGCCGGGCAAGGCACTCGCGCACCGGCTCGCCTGTCCGCTCCGACTCCTCGACCGCACCCGCGAGCAGCTCACCCGCGATGTCGTAATGGCGGGGCGGCAGCGAGACGGCGACGTCCTGCATGGCACGCTCGTAGATCTTCGCCGGACGCCCGGCCCCGGGACCCGAGCGTCCCGTCCGGCGCTCGAAGGTGGCCGTCAGCAGTCCCTCTTCGGTGAGCCGATCGAGGTGGAACGCCACGGTGTTGCGTGGCAAGCCGACGGTCTCGGCGACCTCGTCACGAGTGAGACCCCGGCGCGCCCCGACGACGACCTCATAGACCCGGCGGCGGGTCGGCTCCGCGAGTGCAGCGACGGCATTGAGGTCAGCAGAAGCGGCATTGGGCTGATCCGACATGGTCACATTCTAAAGCCAAGATCCATTGACGCAAAGGGTCAAGACCTTCTAAAGTCGAAGTATCCTGACTATAGAAAGGAGCATGGACATGAGCACCACGTCCACCCCACGAACAGGTCGAACGTCGTCTCGGCTCAGCGCGGACCCGGTCGACCAGGCCTTCCTCGTCCTGAGAACGGCCTTCACCGTCGCCCCGATCGTCTTCGGGCTCGACAAGTTCGCCAATGTCCTCACCGACTGGCCGCAGTACCTCGCCCCGTGGATCGACAACATCGTCCCCGGGACGGCTCAGCAGGCGATGTACCTCGTCGGTGTCGTCGAGATCGTCGCCGGCATCGTCGTGGCCCTTCGCCCCCGGATCGGCGGGCTCGTCGTCGCCGCCTGGCTGCTCGGCATCATCATCAACCTGCTCACGCTGCCCGGCTACTACGACGTGGCGCTGCGCGACGTCGGCCTGCTCGCGGCCGCGATCGCGCTGTGGCGACTAGCCTCCCGCCGTCCCACCACCAGCTGAGCGCGAGACGCGACGTGCACACTCGACTCAACATGGTCGAGTGTGCAGTTCGCGCCCGGCACGTACTGCACACTCGACGAAAAGGGACGAGCCCAGCGGCTACGTGACGGACCTACGTGACCGACCTACGTGACCGACCTACTTGACGGAGCCGCTCATCAGGCCGCCGATGAAGTACCGCCCGAGCAGGATGTAGACGAGCAGGGTCGGCAGCGAGGCGAGCAGCACGCCGGCCATGATCGACGGATAGTCCGGGTTCTGGCCGCCGGCGAGCTCGTTGAGCGCGTAGGTGACCGGCCCGTTGTTGCGGTTGGTCAGGAACAGCGCGAAGAGGAAGTCGTTCCAGGCCGACGTGAACTGCCAGATCATGGTCACCACGAAGGCCGGCGCCGAGATCGGCAGGACGATGGAGATGTAGGTCCGCAGCGTTCCGGCCCCGTCGACCTTGGCCGCCTCGAGGATCTCGTTGGGGACCGCGGTCGCGTAGTAGTTGCGGAAGATCAGCGTGCAGATCGGGATGCCGAAGATGAGGTGGACGGCGATGAGCTTGGCGATCCCGTCGAACCACGAGAATCCGGGGGTCGCCTGGATGTCGAGGAGCATGCCCTGCAGCGGGATCATGATGGCCTGGTAGGGGATGAACATCCCGAAGAGGAAGAGCGTGAAGATCAGCGTCGCCCCCGGGAACTGCCATTTCGCGAAGACGAACCCGTTGAGCGACCCGAGGACCGCAGAGAGCACGGCCACGGTCGTCGCGAGGACGACCGACCGGAAGAGCGCCGGCGAGAGCGAGTCCCATGCAGCCCGCCAGCCCTCGATGGACCAGACGGACGGGATCGTCCAGGCCTCGCTCGCGGTGACGTCGGCGCTCTGCTTGAAGCTCGTGACGAACAGGACGTAGAGCGGGATGAGGATGAGGATGATGAAGAGGAGGAGCAGGGCAAACTTGATGGTCCGCGCCACGCGGGTGCCCTCGGTCCCCGGCGCCTTGCCGGTCATGACCCGGGGCCCGATGGCGTCGGTGCCCGGCGCCACCGGCGCTGTCTGTGCCGTTGCCGTGGTCATCCGCGCGACTCCTTCTCGGTCTTGTTCGTGTAGACGAGGTACGGCACGACGACGACGGCGATGAGCACCAGCAGGATCGTCGCGTTGACCGCTGCGGCCGTGGGGTTGTTCTGCTGGAACATCTGCGTCCACATCAGCGTGGCGGGCACCGAGGCCTTGTAGGAGTTCTGGCCGGCGATCGCGTAGATGAGGTCGAACATCTTCATCGACATGTGGCCGATGATGATGAGCGCGGAGAGCGCGATCGGCGACAGCTGCGGGAAGAGCACGTGCCGGTAGACCTGTCGTTCGCTCGCGCCGTCGATGCGCGCCGCCTCACGCTGGTCCTCCGAGATCCCCCGGAAGCCGGCGAGGAACAGCGCCATGACATAGCCGGACAGCTGCCAGATCGCGGGCAGGGCCATCGCGGCCATGGAGAACGCGCTGGGCGACTGCCACCAGGCGCTCTGGAACCGCTCGAGCCCCATCATCGCGAGAAGCTGGTTGAGCCCGACGGCCTGGTCACCCTTGCCCGGCGAGAGGAGCCAGCGCCAGACGACGCCGGCCGCGATGAAGGAGATCGCCATGGGCAGCAGGTACACCGACCGGAAGATGCCCTCGCCCGAGACGCCCTTCTCGAGCAGCACGGCCCACAGCAGACCGAAGACCATCGTGCCCGCGACGAAGGCGACCGTGAGGACGAGCAGGTTGAACAGGGCGTGTTGGTAGTCGTCGCTGCCGAGCAGGTTCGTGTAGTTCTCGAGCCCGCCGGGGTTGGTCACCCGCTTGGTGGCGCGGGTCACCGTGCGGTCGAGCGACGTGATGACGTTCTGGAGGATGAACCAGTAGACGAAGATCCCCACGAGGATGATCGACGGCAGTACCAGCAGGAAGCCGGGGAGCCAGTCACGAGCCCTGGTGCCCTTGCGCATGTGCGCCTCCTTGGCAGTTCGGAAGGAGCGGAAGGTGCCGTATGCCGCTGAGCTGACTCAGCAGCATACGGCTCACTTCCCTTGTGGTTGAGCGAACTCAGCCGAGGTTCTTCTTGGCGGCTGCCGTCAGGTCGGCAACCAGCGACGCGTCGTCCTTGGTCGTGTAGAACTTGCTGATCGCCTGGCTGATGTCAGCGTTCCACGCGAGTGAGACGGCCGCGCCGTGCGCGATCGACGAGACGATCTGGTTCGTCTTGAACGCCTCCATCGCGGACTGCTGGTACGGCGGGAAGTCGGTCGGCGGCACGTCGGTGCGAGCCGGGATCGAGCCCTTGGCCAGGTTGAACGCCTTCTGGCCCTCGGCGGAGCCGACGAGACTGAGCCAGTCCTTGGCGCCGCCGGGGTTCTTCGCGCCCTTGGGCAGGGTGAACGAGTCGGCGAGGAAGTCGAAGACGCCGTCCGTCCCGGGCACCGCGAAGTACTGGTAGTCGGTCTGCTCCTTCTTGCCCTTCGCGGCGAACTGCGCCACGGCCCAGTCGCCCATGACGTTGTAGGCGGCCTTGCCGTCGATGACCATGTCGGTCGCGACCGGCCAGTCGTCACCGTCGGAAGCCGTGTTGGTGTAGGTCAGCAGCTTCTTGTAGTCGGCCGCTGCCTGCTTGACCTCGGCCGAGTCCCACGCGGTCTTGCCGTCGAAGAGGCCGTTGTACTTCTCGACGCCGAGGTCGGCGATGAGGACGGTCTCGAAGAGCTGGACCTGGGTCCACGTGCCAGAGACCGACAGCGGCGTCGATACGCCGGCGGCCTTGACCTTGTCCATGTCGGCCATCCAGCTCGCGATGTCCTTCGGGACGGCGTTGACGCCGGCCTTCTTGAGCACCTCGGTGTTGGCCCACACGACGTTGGCCCGGTGGATGTTCGACGGCACCGAGTAGATGCTTGCCGTCGACGGTGATGCGGTCGAGCAGGTTCTTCGGGAAGACGCTGTCGCCACCGAGCGCGGTGATGACGTCGTTGACCGGCTCGATCTGCTCGGCATCGATGTAGTCGAGCAGCTCGGCGCCGGCGTGACCCTGGAACGAGTCCGGCGGCTGGTTGTTCTGCAGGTCGGAGGCCAGCTTGGCCTTGGCGTTCGAGCCGGCGCCGCCGGCCACGGCCAGGTTGACGAAGGTGTTGTTCGGGTACTTCTCGCTTGAAGAGCTTCTCGAGGGCGTCGAGGCCCTCCTTCTCGGAGCCGGCGGCCCACCAGGTGAAGACACCCACCTCGCCACCGGCCCCGCCCGGCTGTCGTCGCCAGGGACGTGTTGGGAGCAGCAGCGGGCTCCTCCGGGGTCGTCCCGGAGCCGCATGCGGCCAAGCCGAGTGCGGCGACCGCCGCGACGGCCACCGTTGCAACAAACCTGTTGCGCATTGATCCTCCTCGTTATTGCCGCCTGTGCCTCATGGCCGGCGGCCTGTGGTGTGCCCGAGAGCCGGGCTGGTGTTTCAGCTGGGTCCGCTCGCGCGGTCCATGGGCGGTGGGTCGCTCGGCACCGTCGGCCGTCCCACGGGCGTGGGGGGCAGGCAGCGGAGGACCGTGACGTCGCCCGCGATGCGGAGGTCGCCCGCACCGTGGGGAATGAGCAGGACATCGCCTGCGGCGATGTCGAGCGACGAGCCGTCATCCTCCGTCGTGAGGGTGCCCCGGCCCTCGACGACGACGGTGACGGCGAAAGCCCCGATCGACGACGACGGAATCGTCACCGTCCGCGAGCCGGACGACCTGCGCCCGGAAGAACTCCTCCGCCTCGGACGGGAGGGCCGGACCGGCGCCCCGAGCCTCGGTCCAACGACGCCGCAGGGCGGCGATCCCAGCGGGCGGGAGGGCGTCGCGGATCGACGCTCTCCAGAGCGGTGGCCCGCGGCAGCCCGAGGAAGGCGTGCGCCTGCTCGAGGCCGAAGCGCTCGTGCTCGAGCATGACCGAGAAGTCGGTCGGCTCCTGCAGCTCGACGAGCAGGACGCCCGCGCCGATCGCGTGGGGCTGCCCGGCCGGGCACGAGGATCGCGTCGCCACGGGAGACCTCGATCGGGTTGAGCGACGCGAGGAGTCGCTCGTCCTGGGCGTCGACGAGGGCCGCGAGCTCGTCGGTCTCCAGGCCGTCCCGGAAGCCGACCCAGACGGTGGCACCCGGCTCGGCGTCGAGGATGAGCCAGGCCTCGGTCTTGCCGTGGTCGCAGTCGAGGTGCCGGGCGGCGAAGGCGCGGTCGGGGTGGCGAGTGGACCGGGAGCCGCTCACCGCTGTCGAGCAGCTTGGTCAGCAGCTGCGGCTCGACGCCGAACTGTGCGACGTGCGCTGCGCCGAGCCAGCCCTTCGCGTCGGCCGCGAGCGCAGCCGGCAGCGTCGTGCCGTCGTCGAGCTCGGTGACCCCGCCTCCGCCCTCGGCGAACAGGTGGGTGGTCGAGGCGAGCCAGTCCTCGGGCCGGTGGCCGTCGAAGTCGTCCGGAACCGGCAGGCCGCGGAAGGCGAGGATCCGCTCGCCACCGCGGTAGAACCGATTCGGCGTGTTGAGCTGCAGCGCGGCAGGTGCGGGCGTGCGGCTGGTCGAGGAGGTGGTCGTCACGAGGCGCTCACGTTCCTCACGTCCCGGCCCGGTCGCCGAGGCACGCCGGACGCCCGGACGACGAGCCTGGTGGGCAGGACGAAGGTCTGGGCCGATCCCTCGTCACCGAGGAGCCGGGCGAAGAGCTGCTGGGCGGCCTTCTGTCCCATCGCAGCCGGGTCCTGGAGGACGACGGTGACCGGCGGCTCGACGACGTCGGAGAGCTCGAAGTCGTCATACGCGACAAAGGACAGCGGCGTCGCCCAGTCGTGCAGCGACGTGAGTGCCGGGATCGTGACGCGGGTGTTGCCGGTGATGATGGCGGTCACCGGGTCGGCACCGGCCGTCCACCTGGACAGGGCGGTTCGCACCGTCTCTGGGGAGTGGGGGCCCATGGAGACGAGCGGGGTGCCGGGCAGCCGGAGGTCCCGGTGGGTCGTCATGAAGCCCTCGCGTCGCTGGCGCGCCGTCCAGACGTCGGCCGAGTCGCCGAGGAAGCCGATCCGCCGGTGCCCGTGGGCGACGAGGTGCTCGACCGCGCTGCGGATGCCGCCGAGATTGTCCGACAGGACCGTGTCGACCGGTGTCTCGCTCCGCACGGGGCGGTCGAGGTAGACGACAGGCGTGCGGCTCGCGATCACCGTGGGATCGGCGACCGGTGTCTCGCCCGCCGGGACGACGATGAGCCCGTCGACGCGCCGGGCGACGAGGCCCTTGAGGACGGAGCGCTCGCGGGTCGGGGAACCCTCGGCGGAGGCGGTCACGAGCAGGTACCGGTGGATCCGCGCCTCCCGCTCCACTGCAGCACCGATGTGCGAGTAGAACGGGTCGGCCAGATCCTCGACGACGAGGCCGATGGTGAACGTCCGGCCCTGGCGGAGGGTCGCGGCACTGTCGCCGCGGCGGAAGCCGACCCGCTCGATGACGGCACGGACCCGCTCGGCCGTGTCCGGTCGCACTCCCGGCTCGTGGTTGACGACCCGGGAGACGGTCTTGACGGACACGTGGGCCTCGGCGGCGATGTCGGCCATTGTCGGCCGGCTCGTCGTCCGATCACGTGACTCCGTTGTCATGTCCTGATGACAGCAGAGCGGCGGCATCCGGGCAACGAGATGTGACCTGCTCGTGATCGGATGACGCCTCTCTGTCCGATGCCTTGTCCGAAGTGGACAAGGCGGCCGCCGAACGTTGACGCGTCTGGTCGGCACTAGGAGTCTCAGGCTCAACGGCTCCCTGCCGGACGATCGGCGCGTTTGCGCGCAAACCGACCGTCCCAGCCACCCGCGCAGGCTCAACGACGAGCACCGATGAGCACGGAGGAACCATGGGCGTGACTGCTGCACTGCTGAAAGGGACGGTGGCCATGACGCTCGTGGCCACCTCGACACTCGGGGTGACCGCTGAGTCGCCCTCTGCCGCGGCCTCGGCCCCGCCGCCTGAACTCGTGTCGGCCGCGCCGGCACCCGACTTCGTCACCTCGTTCGAGGACGGGCAGCCGCAGCCCGAGGTGTCGACGGTCGAGGTGGGGCCGGACGGGCCCCGCCAACGCAACGTCACCGGGACCTTCAACGTGGGTGGCAGCCTGCTCGGGTCGGTCACCGGCGTCACTGCCAGCGCCCAGAACGCCCCCGGAGAGGTCGCGGCCAACCTCGCCGACGCCAATCCCGACACGAAGTGGCTGGCCTTCGCCTCGACCGGGTGGGTGCGCTACCAGCTCGCATCGCCCGCCAAGGCGGTCCGCTACTCCCTCACGTCGGCCAACGACGCGCCGGAGCGTGACCCGAAGGACTTCCGGCTCGAGGGGTCGAACGACGGCACGACGTGGACCACGCTCGACACCCGGACGAACATCGACTTCCCCGGCCGGTTCGCGACGCTCACGTTCGACGTGACGAGCCCAGCGGCATACGGCTACTACCGCCTGAACGTGACTGCGGTCCACAGCGGCGGCATCATCCAGCTGGCCGGCTGGGACCTCAATGACGGCTCGACCGGCAACGGCGACCCGACGCCGATGGTGACCAGCGTGGGAGCCGGGCCCATCTCCGGCTTCAACATCAAGCCGCTCGTGGGCTGGACCGGCGTCAAGGCGCTGCGGTACTCCGGCGGCCACACCGCCGCCGGGCGAGGGTACGCCTGGAACCGGCTCTTCGACGTCGACGTCCCCGTGACGGAGACGACCCAGGTCGCGTACAAGATCTTCCCCGACATGGTCTCCGGAGACCTGACCTACCCCTCGACCCACAGCGCGATCGACCTGCGCTTCACCGACGGCACCTATCTGAGCGACCTCGGCGCCCGTGACGTCCACGAAGTCGCGGCGAGTCCGGCCGGCCAGGGTCGGGGCAAGATCCTCTATGCGCACCAGTGGAACTCGGTCACGCTGGACGTGGGACGTGTCGCCGCCGGCAAGACCATCGACCGGATCCTCATCGGCTACGACAACCCGGAAGCGACGGAGGAGACGCGGTTCGGCGGCTGGATCGACGACCTGTCCATCGTCCCGCAGCCGGCGGCCATCGACGGCTCCGACCTGACCAGCTACGTCGACGTCCGCCGTGGCACGAACTCGTCCGGGTCCTTCTCGCGCGGCAACAACCTGCCGATCAGCGCCGTCCCCAACGGGTTCACATTCTTCACACCGGCGACGGACGCGAACTCCCGCTCCTGGGAGTACCACTACCAGGCGCAGAACAACGGGGCGAACCTGCCTGTGCTGCAAGGGCTCGCCATCTCGCACGAGCCGAGCCCGTGGATGGGCGACCGCAACCAGCTGTCCGTCATGCCGTCCGTCGCCGCGGGCGTCCCGACAGGCTCGGCATCCGGTCGCGGACTCGCCTTCGACCATGCGACCGAGGTCGCCCGCCCCGACTACTACAAGGTCGAGCTGGCGGGCGGTGCGGCCAACGGAGGCATCCGCGCCGAGACCGCTCCGGCCGACCACGGCGGTGTCTTCCGGTTCACCTTCCCCGAGTCGGCCGCCGCCGGCCATCTCGTGGTCGACACCGTCGACAACAGCGGCGCGTTCACCGTGTCGGCGGGCTCGAACGAGCTCACCGGCTGGGTCGACAACGGCAGCGGCCTGTCGGCGGGGCGGAGCCGTATGTTCGTCTACGGCACCTTCGACCGGCCCGTCACGGCCGCGGGCACGGCGCCCGCCGGGCACACAGGGACCCGCTACGCCACCTTCGACGTGAGCAGCGACCGCCAGGTGGTCCTCACGCTGGCGACGTCGTTCATCTCGCTCGACCAGGCTCGTCGCAACCACGCCCTCGAGCTCGACGGGCGCGACTTCGACGCGGTCCGAGCCGCGGCGAACCTGGCGTGGAACGAGCGGCTCGGAGTGGTGGACGTCGAGGGAGCCAACGACAGCGATCGGATGACGCTCTACTCGAACCTCTACCGCCTCAACCTCTATCCCAACAGCCAGTTCGAGAACACCGGCATCGGCTGCCGAGCCGCGGTACCAGTACGCGAGCCCGGTGAGCCCAAAGTCGGGTGCTGCGACCCCGACGCAGACGAACGCCGCCGTCAAGGACGGCAAGATCTACGTCAACAACGGGTTCTGGGACACCTACCGCACCGTCTGGCCGGCGTACTCGCTGCTCTATCCGGAGGTCGCGGCGGAGATCGCCGACGGCTTCGTCCAGCAGTACCGGGACGGTGGCTGGGTCGCAAGATGGTCGTCGCCGGGCTACGCCGACCTCATGACCGGGACGAGCTCCGACGTGTCCTTCGCCGACGCCTACGTCAAGGGCGTGCCGCTGCCCGACCCGCTCGGCACGTACGACGCGGCGCTCAAGAACGCGACGGTCCTGCCGACGTCGAGCGCGGTTGGCCGCAAGGGGCTCGACACGTCGATCTTCCTCGGCTACACGAGCACGAGCACGCACGAGAGCGTGTCGTGGGGCCTCGAGGGACTGGTCAACGACTTCGGGATCGGGACCATGGCCGCACAGCTCGCCAAGGACCCCGCGACCCCGGAGGCGCGACGAGCCCAGCTCACCGAGGAGTCGCAGTACTTCCTGCGCCGGGCGACGAACTACGTCAACGTCTTCAACGACAAGGTCGGCTTCTTCCAGGGCCGCGCCGCCAACGGCAGCTTCCCTGCGACCTTCGACCCTGAGGCCTGGGGCGGCGACTTCACCGAGACGAACGGCTGGAACTTCGCCTTCCATGCACCCCAGGACGGCAACGGCCTGGCGAACCTCTACGGCGGTCGCGCGGCCCTCGCCGACAAGCTCGACGAGTTCTTCGCGACGCCGGAGACGGCCACCAAGCCGGGCTCGTACGGCGGCACCATCCACGAGATGCTCGAGGCGCGCGACGTGCGAATGGGCCAGCTCGGCCAGAGCAACCAGGTCAGCCACCACATCCCGTACATGTACGTCTGGACCGGGCAGCAGTGGAAGACGGCCGAGAAGGTCCGCGAGATCATGCGTCGCCTCTACGTCGGGTCGGACATCGGCCAGGGCTACCCCGGCGACGAGGACAACGGCGAGATGTCGGCGTGGTACGTCCTGTCGGCGCTCGGAATCTACCCCCTGCAGGTCGGGTCGCCGGAGTGGGCGATCGGGTCGCCGAAGTTCGAGCGCATGACGGTGCACCGTACCCAGGGCGACCTCGTCGTCACTGCTCCCGGCAACTCCGAGACGAACATCTACGTCCAGGGCGTCACCGTGAACGGCAAGAAGCACCAAGGCGTCTCGATCAACCAGGCGGCCTTGGCCGGGGGTGCCCGGGTCGACTTCGCGATGGGGGCGCGTCCGTCGGACTTCGGCGCGCGCACGCAGGACGCCCCGCCGTCCCTGACCCAAGGAACCGAGGCTCCGAAGCCGCTGCGGGACTCAACCGGTCCCGGTCGTGGCACGGCCAGCGCCACCGGACTCGCCGGGGGCAGTGATGCCAAGGCCCTCTTCGACAACACCTCGCGGACGTCGGCGACCTTCACCACCGCGACGCCAAGCATGACCTTCGCGCTCTCGGGCGTCGGCCAGCGGGCGACGTGGTACACGGTCACCTCCGGCCCCGGCGCGGGAGACCCGTCGGCCTGGCGACTCGAGGGCTCGCGGGACGGCGGAGCCACCTGGACGACCCTCGACACCCGGTCGGGCGAGCAGTTCCCGTGGCGGGTGCAGACGCGACCGTTCCGGATCACCGAGCCGGAGACCTACACGTCCTACCGCCTCGTCGTGACCGCGACCACCGGAGCGGCCAACGCCAACCTGTCCGAGCTGGAGCTGCTCACGGACGGGTCGCACGCCCAGACGACTGGACTCAAGGTCACCGCCGCGCCCGAGTTCGAGATCACCGAAGACGTCGAGTGGACCGGCACCGTTGCGACATTCTCCGGCGGAGTCGGCTACCCGGCCTCCGAGGTCACCGCCACCATCGCGTGGGGAGACGGGTCGTCCTCCACCGGGACGGTCGTCGCGGGAGACCTGGGTGCCTTCTCGGTCAAGGGAACTCATACCTGGTCCGAACCCGGCTATTACCAGCCGCGCGTGACGGTGACGATGCGGACGGGAAGCGGAAGCGCCTTCGGCGGCGTCACCGTGCACCAAGCGTCCGTCCCGGCGTACGCCGCGGCGTTCGACTCCGTCTGCATCGGCGAGGTCGGCGAGGAGGTGGCCTGCGACGCCGATCAAGCGGGTCTTTCACGCCAAGCGCTGACTGAGGCTGGCGGAGTGCCCGGCCGGGTGATCACGGTGCCTGGAACAGACCTGCGCTACTCGATCCCGGCGATCCCGCCGGGCGAGAACGACAACGCGACCGGCGCCGGGCAGACGCTCGACGTGACCCTGGCTCCGGGTGCCACCGGGCTGTCGCTCATCGGGACCGCCACCCAACGGGACCAGGACACCATCGGCCGGGTGAACTTCACCGACGGCACCTCAGTCGACTACCCGATCCAGTACGGCGACTGGTGCGGTCCGGCCAAGTTCGGCAACGTCGTCGCCCTCGAGATGACGTACCGGCTCAACGGGACCGGGACGGACGGGTGCCACGCGAAGCTCTTCGCCACCGCACCGCTGACGATCCCGGCCGGCAAGACCGTCGAGTCGGTCACCCTACCCACCCAGACCGGTGACCCGGGGAGCGCAGGACGCATCCACGTCTTCGCCATCGCGGACAACGGCGCCGCGCTGACGATCGAGCCGCCGGCCTCTCAGACGGCCCCGGCCGGGACGCCGACGGAGCTCGACCTCGGGACCATCGGGGGCGGCATCCCCGACGATGGCGCGGAGGGCTATTCCGCCCGCGTGCAGTGGGGGGACGGGACGGTCACCGAGGACGCCGCGGTCTCCGCGATCGGCGCGGACGGCACCGCGACGATCAACGGGTCCCACACCTGGGCCAAGGCGGGGACGTACACGGTCCACGTGCTGGCGTCCGACTCCCGTTCCGACGTCATCGCCTCCTTCACGGTGACCGTGACCTGAGGTCACCGGCCTCGGGCCGTATGCCGCTCAGCCCGCCCGCGCCCACCGATCCTCGGGGCGCTGGCGGGCTGAGCCCGCCCCGGTCCGGCGTGGAGGTCGGGTCCACACGCGGCGCCCCTGCTGTGTGGGCTGCGCATATTGAGCGCAACGGCGCGAGACCCCATGGTCAGCGGATGGACACGACACGGAATACGACATCGACGTCCCGTGCCCGGATCGCGCTCGCCACGACGACGGCCGTGATCCTCGTCGGCGCGTTCATCGCGCCCACCGCCAGCGCCGACCGGGAGACCAACAAGCCCGGCGGCGGCCACTGCGCCCGCATCGACAAGGTGAAGGTCCCGGGCGCCGAGCACCAAGAGGTCGCCTGCCTCGATGACCTCACGACGGCCGGGACCGGCGCGAGCGGACACACGATCCCCGCCAACTGGGCCGGCCTCAACGCAGCCGGCACGACGAACCCCACCGGCGTCCCGGGCATCCAGGTCGACGGTTACTTCCCCGACACGAGCACCACCAACACGAACCACGGCTGGAACCACGACTCCCAGTTCGTCATCCGCATCCCCGACAACTGGAACGGCGGCCTCGTCGTCAGCGGTTCGCCGGGCAACCGGGCGACCTACGCCAACGACTTCATCATCAGCGACTGGGTGCTCGCCAAGGGCTATGCCTTCGCCGCGACGGACAAGGGCAACACCGGCTTGGACTTCTACCGCGGGAACGGAACAGACGGGGAGCCGGGCGGCGCTGAGCGGGAGTGGAACTCAGCGCGTCACCGAGTTGACCGTGGCAGCCCAGGAGGTGGTCCGCAAGGTCCGCGCCAAGGCGCCGAAGCGTACCTACCTGTTCGGGATCTCCAACGGCGGCTACCTCGTCCGGTGGCAGTTGGAGAACCGCCCCGAGCTCTACGACGGCGGCCTCGACTGGGAGGGCACCTTCTTCCGATCCGAGGGCCCGAACGTCATGACCTACCTGCCGACCGCGCTCAAGCACTACCCGGCCTATGCCGCCACCGGTGACCAGGCGGCGCACGACGCGATCATCGAGGCCGGCTTCGAGCCCGGCTCGGAGTTCCTCTGGCCGTTCCACCACGCGGTCTACTGGGACCTGACGCAGCGGATCTATCGCGAGTCCTTCGACCCGACGTGGGACGGCGACCTCAACGCCGGCATCCCATACTGCGCGAGCGGCACGCCGAACTGCGACGCCGACTACGACTACGCGTCACGCCCGGACGAGGTCAAGGCTGCGGTTGCCTCGGTCGAGAACACCGGACGCATCGGCAAGCCGCTCATCACCGTCCAGGGCACCCTCGACACGCTCCTGCCGATCAGCACGAGCGGCGACCCGTATGACGCGCTCATCGACTCCGTCGGCCACGGCGACCTGCACCGCTACTACCGCATCACCGACGGTACGCACACCGATGCCCTCTACGGCCTCTTCCCGGAGCAGCTCCGTCCGATGCTGCCGTGCGCCCGCACCGGGTTCGACGCGCTCGTCGCCTGGGTCGAGACCGGCGCCGAGCCGCCAGCGGACCGCACCGTCCCGCGACCGTCGGGCGATCTGCTGGACACCTGTTCCCTCTGACTCGACCACCCACTTGAGGCCGTATGCCGCTGGGCCGGGACCCAGCGGCATACGGCATAGGTCTGTTGCTGGGGACACGTAGGCGCGGCGCCCTCCGGGCGCTACCGTCGGGGCCATGCAGACGAGCACCCACACCGTCGCCGCCACCGACGGCACCCCGCTCTTCGTCCACCACTGGCTACCCGACGGACCGCCCAAGGCGGTGGTCCAGATCGCGCACGGGATGGCCGAGCACTCTGCCCGCTACGCGCGGTTCGCGGAGCGCCTCACGGAGGCGGGCTACGCCGCCTATGCCGGCGACCACCGCGGCCACGGGCAGACGGCTGGGTCGGCGACATCGGACCACGGCTACTTCGCCGACACGGAGGGTTTCGACACCGTCGTCGCCGACCTCAAGTGCGTCACGGAGCATGCGAGTGCTGAGCAGTCGGACCTGCCGATCTTCCTGTTCGGGCACAGCATGGGGTCGTTCCTGTCTCGCGCCTACGCGATCAGGTGGGGACACGACCTCGCGGGGCTCGTCCTCTCGGGCACTGCCGGCGATCCCGGGGCCCTCGGCCGGATCGGGCGGGCCGTCGCGCTGGCCCAGGCCCGGGTGCGGGGGCGGCGCCATCCCAGTGGGCTCATGGACCGGCTGACCTTCGGGCAGTACAACGCGGCGTTCAAGCCGACCCGGACGAAGTTCGACTGGCTGTCGCGTGATCCGGACGAGGTGGACAAGTACATCGCCGACAACGAGTGCGGCAACATCTTCACGGCGGGCTTCTACTCGGACCTGCTCGGTGGGCTGGCGCGGATCAACACCGACGGAGAGGTGTCGCGGGTGCCGAAGGGCCTGCCCATCCTGCTCGTGTCCGGTGAGCTGGACCCGGTCGGCGAGAAGTCGAAGGGCGTGCGCCGGGTTGAGGAGCAGTACCGGCGCCTTGGCGTCAAGGACGTGACGTCGATCTTCTACCCGGGCGCCCGGCACGAGATCCTCAACGAGACGAACCGCGACGAGGTCATGGATGACATTGTCCAGTGGCTGGACGAACGGCTCGCCGCGCGCTCAGCGTGAGCCGGGATCGGCGGCGGAGGGCGCCATCCCCGCAAGCACAGCGTCAGTGACCGCGACGAAGATCTCGCGCGCGCGCATCGGGTTTCCCAGGTAGCCGCCGAGCTCGAGGAGCACGGCGCCGTGGGCGGCCGCCCACAAGCGTCGGGCCAGCTCCCACTTGTCGAGATCGACGAGCTGTCCGGCGTCGCGAGCCCGCGCCGTCGCGTCCGCCACCGTTCGCAGGGATGACTCGGCGTTCGCCAGGTCCTCGTCGGTGAGCTCCGTCCCGATGGCTTGCGGTCCGCCGAACATGACGGCGTAGAGGTGCGGGTTCGCGAGCGCGTTGTCGCGGTAGGCGAGGGCCATGGCACGGAGGTCGCGAAAAGGGTCGGCGGAGTCGGCCGGTTCGGCGGGCAGGTCAGCAAGGCAGCGAGCGAGGTGGTCGTCGAGCCGCGCGAAGGCCTCGGCGATGACGGCGTGAACCACTGCGGGCATGCTGCCGAAGTGGGTGTAGACGGCCATGGTCGAGGCGTTGACCGCCCTGGCCAGGCTGCGCGCGGTGAGCCCGCGGTACCCGTGCGTCGCGAGCAGGCGGGCTGCCGCGACGACGAGGTCGTCCTTGGTCGCCTTGGGGTTGGTCGTCAAATTCATTCGTCCTTGCCGCGTGCGCGCTGCTAGCGTCACCCTATAACACTGTTATGGATCGAGAAGGGATCCACGATGACGCGATCGCAGTCGTCCGGCCGGCTCCTCCGCTTCCCCCGCTGGCAGGAGTTCGGCGGCAGCGCGGGAATGATACGCAGGTTCCTCAACATCTGGCCGCCCTTGGCCTTCGCCGGGGTCCGCGTCGAGCACCTCAGCCCCGACTTCCGGCGAGCCAAGGTACGACTCGGTTTCAACCCACTGAACCGGAACTATGTGGGCACCCAGTTCGGCGGCTCCCTCTTCGCGATGACCGATCCGTTCTGGATGGTCATGGTCCTGCGCAACCTCGGTGAGCGCGACTACGTCGTCTGGGACAAGGCTGCCGAGATCGAGTTCGTCGCCCCCGGCCGGTCCGCCGTGACGGCGGAGTTCGTCGTGACGGACGACATGCTCCAGGAGCTGCGGGCGGAGACGGACAAGAAGGGGAAGACGCTGCGCTGGTTCGAGACTGAGGTCCTCGCCGCGGATGGCACGCTCGTGGCCCGGGTCCGCAAGCAGCTTTACATCCGACGCAAGGCCGCCGCCCCGATCCAGTAGGGACGCCGGCGCGGCCTGTGAGTCGCGGCAGGGCCACCCGTTCCGGGTGCCGGTGCGGGGCTGCGTCGACCCGTCGGCTAGGTTCGGCGGCCATGGAGTGGTGGGACGAGGTTGTCAGGAGGCTCGAGCCCGCGACGGGCGACGTGAGCCTGACCGCGGCGGCTGTGTGGACGGTGCTCGCGGGCTCGCTCCTCGTCGTGGTCGTCGAACCGTTGTGGCGGGTCCTCCGGATCGCCGTGACGCTCGTGCACGAGCTGGGCCACGCGGTCGTCGGAATGGCGATGGGCCGTCGGTTCACCGGTTTCGTCCTTCGGGGTGACATGTCTGGCCACGCGGTGACCGTGGGTCGGGCGCGCGGCGCGGGTCGCGTGGTGTCCACCTGGGCGGGTTATCCGGCGCCTGCAGTGGTTGGTGCCGCCATGGCCTGGGTCGCCGGTCGTGGATGGGCCGCCGGTTTCATCGGCGGCGTCCTCGTCATTCTGCTCATCGCCCTCATCCGAGTCCGCTCGGCCCTCACCCTGTTGGTCATGCTGGTGGCCCTCGCCGCAACCGGCGCCCTGTGGTGGTGGCGCGACGACGTCCTCCAGGCACAGGTACTCATCGGCACGGGGATCGTCCTCGTGATCGGCGCCTGGCGGCACCTGGCTGCGGTGGCGGCCTCCCCTGATCGGTCGAGCGACCCCGGAGTCCTCGCGTCACTCACCCACGTGCCGCGGATCGTCTGGAACCTCAGCTTCGCCATCGTGTGCGCCGCGGCCACCTGGCTCGTGGCAACGGAGGTTCTCTCCGCCCTTCGCTGAGCTCGGACCGGGCGGTGGCGAGCGATTCACCATGACTTTGCGCGTCATCGCTTGGGAGCTCGCAGCGAGGTCGGCGAGACGAACGGTGCGAGCAGCTGTTCATCGGGGGTGTCCACGATGCGTCGGGCGATCCCGGCGAGGAGGTCAGCCACCTGAACCCGCGGATCATCCCGGGAGTCGACTGTCACCAGTCCCGCCAACGGTGAGAGGTGAGAGGCCGTCCCGGCGCCGTTGGCCAGAACCTGCTGCAGACGGGTCAACCGACTGGGCGTGAGGGCGCTCTGCTCGTCGTGGATGACCAGCACACGCCGCTCTCCACCGCTCCAGAACAGGACGGTCTCGGCCAGCGCTGGCAGCATGGGCTCCAGCGGTGGCGGGATCGACCGGTCGTGTGGCAGTCGGGACAGGACGTCCCGAACCCGCGTGCGGCTCAGCCCATCGAGGACGCCTTCCGCTTCAGAACCGCGCCGGGCTCGCGCCAGCGAATCGCGGGCTTGGATGAACGCGTCCACAAGACCGCGCTCCGTCTGAACCCGCCTCTTGGTCCGGACCAGCTCCACGAAGGCCGCGAGGAAGTCACTCCAGTCGCGACCACCCGATTGCCCGCCGCGATACAGCGCCAGTGCCGCGGGACGGTGTTCCTGCGTCAGGCGAGTGCCGGCGGCATAGGACGGCTTGGCCAGGAACAGGTCGACGATCCGGGTGGCGAGGAAGTACTCCTTGTCGACGACATGGACATACGCTCGACCACTCAGTGCGGTCAGGAACCTCTCCGATGCTTGAGCTGCTCGTGAGCCGCGGAGAAGGTGTCCGGACTTGAATTCGTTGAGCGGCCATCGGAACCCGGTCCGCAGCATCCGGATGAGCAGGGCTGCCTCATCCATGCGCAGGTCCACACTCGCGTGCGTGAACACCGGAGTACTCGCATCGAGCAAGTTGGTCCCCGAGAACCCGGATTCGTCGCAGGCGATCTCCACGACGACGCCGCCGACCACAGCGACCGGCGGTAGTCCGCCCTGAGGGGGCAACCTCGGACTCCTCACCACCCCAACCATGCTGGTCCGCGGGCATGGATCGCACCATCGAATTGTCCTCTCGAAGGATCCAAGCGGTCGCCCCACTGTCGGTGCTGGGTGGTCGAATGTGGTTGGGGCACTGGATGAGAGGCCACAAAGGGGATGGCACCGCACGAGTGTGGTTTGACGGAGCTGGAGCGCTGCCACAACACCCAAGACCGCCGGGCTCTGGACCAGCACGCCCCGCCCGGACGGCGCGCTGGCATGGACCACCCTGGCCGGGCGGGACTACGTCACCTACCCGAAGAACTGGCGCGAGAGCCTCCACGACGAGCCCGCCGCACCCGAGACCAGCACCGAGGACGAACCCCCACCCTTCTGAACAGTGGCGGATGAGGGTTGGTCGTCTAGCTGAGGTCGAACGGTGACCCGGGAGCCTTCAGCACTGTGCCGAGGGCTGTCGCCAGCTCCCGTTCACGGTGGGCCAGCTCGAGGCCCAACCTGAGCCTCGACTCCGTGTCCGGGCACTCGAGAAGGTGCTGCCGATCCGCGAGATCCAGCGAGACGACGAGCGGCACGGCGTAGGACAGCGCACGGGCACGGTCGGGTATCTCCTGCTCGTCGTCACCGGTTACCTCGCGGAACGCGGTGAGCTCCGCCCGCAGCCGGTCGGCCAACGGCTCGATGGCAGCCGCGTCCCCGTCCGGTTCGTCGAGCCAGTGCACCTGCGCCGTTGTATAGGGCGTCCCCGCAAGTCGGTCGATCTGGCCGACGCGGAACCGGTCAGTGCCCTGCACGATGACGAAGAACCGCTGGCCGCCCAGAACCGCCACGTGCGTGAGCACCGCGGCGCAGCCGATGTCGTGCAGCGCCCGGACCGCGCCCTCACCCACCTCGTTGCCCTCGCGGATCGCGATGATGCCCAAGACCGGAGGACGCTCTTCCTGTCCTTCGATGAGGTCGCGCAGGAGCGCCACATATCGGGGCTCGAACACCTGCAGAGGGAGGCGTGCACCCGGAAGGAGCACGGTGCCGAGAGGGAAGAGCGGCAGTGAAGCCACCCTCCAGCGTAGGCCTGGTGTGGTGCCGTCAGGGCCCGCAACCGGGCCACCCGCGGAGGTGGTTGTGACTGAGGAGCGAGCCCAGCGGCATACGGCAAGAGTGGTGTTGACCCCTTGTTGGGTCCACCCAGACCCCCGCTTTGCAGTCCGTAAATGGACCTGACTTCGGGCATTACTTCGGGGCAGAATTACTTTCAGTCGGGCAGTGGGGGCACGGCCCGCATGAGGAGGGCGGTGTCGTGATCAACTTCAAACTCAACGTGGAGGTCATGAGCAACGCGCGGTTCGCGTTCTCGCCTCTGGCAGAGACCATCTCGAGCCTGCATGTGTTCTTTCCTCTACCCTCAGGCAAGCTCGACATCGACGACCATTGAGGACCAGCTGCACGACCTGCTTCACATGCCACCGGAGTACATCCGGGACGAGATGGTGATGGTCTGGAGGGCCGCGAGCTGCCGCGAGCGGCCCGGGACATGATCGCAGCAGGCTCGAGCGGACCGCAGCTCATCGCCGACGCCATCTGGCAGTACTGGGAGGTGGCCATTGCCCCTACTGGAGCCGGATGTGTGGCGTGCTCGAAGCGGACGTGGCGCACCGTGCGACACAGGTCATGCAGGGCGGGCTGTTCGAGCTGCTCGCTGACCTCCACCCGGTGATCTCCATCGAGGAGGGCACCCTTCGCTGGACAAGCCGCACCATGCCAGCTGCTCGTGCGAGGCGACGGCTCACCTTGACCTCGTCCCCTCCATCTTCATCTGGCCGGTGTTGCCCATCTCCGACGAGCCGGGCGGATTCGCGCAGCTCACCCATGGTGCTCGCGGCGTCGGCCGCGTCTGGGAGGGCCTCGACGAGACGCTGCGCGAGGACGACTATCTCGGTGCCCTGCTCGGCCGCGGCCGGGCTGCCGTGCTGACCTTGCTCCGCACCCCCATGTCAACGACCACCCGGCGGGACGCGGACGCCCCGGGGCGCCGCTACACCTGGCCCGCCGGGAGGCGAAGGGCGCAAGCGTTCAACTTGGGCGCTGCGGCGGGCCCACGTTCCCGCGTTTCCGGGAGATCGTGGGCCCGCCTGGCACCAACCGGTGACCGGGTGGACTCGGTCGACATGGAGGGAGCCGAGCCGAGATCACCAGCGGTGTTCGTCACCGTCATCACGACGTCAGGTCCAGGAGAGTGGGACCGCCACAAGGAGGAGGGTTTGCGGCCCCACCGCCGGCCTGTCGCGCGTGAGCGGTGTCGCGAACCACTCTGCCTCACACCCTGTCGGGGCGCCATGATTCGCATCTGTGGCAAACGTCCTTCGACCTGCGGGCCACCCGGCGGCGGGCGGCCGCTAGGGTCAGCCGGTGCTCGGGACCCGGACCGCCGAGGCCGGGCCAGACCGCGGGGCCGGGATCACTCGCGCCAGCCCCCGAGCTGGTTGGGCGACCGTCCCGTCCAGCACCGAGACTGCGAGGTCCGTACGCCGGTAGAGGATCGAACGACCTGCCGTCCAGCTGACCACCATGCCGCGCGCAGCCCGGTCCCCGGGAGCGTAGGAGCCCGCGGCCGGGTGCGGCACGATTCGCACAGGCGTCAAAACTGGGATGACTTCGTGACCCCGCGTGAGAGCGCAAGCCAGCTCAGCGGCATACGGACAATGCCCGTATGCCGCTGAGCTGGCAACCAGCGTCACGTCGGCACCCAGCCCCGCTGAGTGGAGAGCGGGACGTTCGACCCTGTTGCGCCCACGCAGGAAAGCGGACCGTGGCATTGGGGAGGAGGTGTGAAGATGAAACTGAGACTTCGAGACTTGGTGGCAACTCTCCTCGTCGTCGCAATTGCGGTGCCGTACATCGGCTACCTCATCAACGGGGGGATGCCGTTCGTGGAGGACGCGCGCGGCATGTCGGCAATCGGCTTGTTCCTCGGTGTCGCCGCGTACCTGATCATCCGGAGCGGCAACGCCCACGACGGGGTTGGCCTGTTGGAGAACGTCGTGGCGCTCGTGGCGCTGGCCCTGGGCGTCGTCGCCCTGGTGTTCGCCGAGGCGGCGTTCGCAGAGGTGCTCCTGGCGGTCTTCATGGGCTCGATCGCCGTCGTCCTGGTGCTGGAGTTGACCGATCACGCGGGCCTGCTGCCTGCGCACCGGACCAGCCCTGCATAGCGGAGCCGATCGCCGCACCGCCCCGGAGACACGGAACAGGCTCACGATCTGCCTTAGCGCGGATCGTGAGCCCGCCCAACCCAACTGGCGACCTGGTGGGAACTGGCTCGGCATGGAGGGAGCCGAGGGTGGCCGCCGGTCGTGGTTGGCACCGTCCGCAGCGTGATCACAGCTGGTCGTGGACCGTCACGTTGGGGAGGATCCGGTCCCACGACCAATTTGCTGCTCCTGGAGTGGTGTCCGCCTCAACTATCCCCGATGACTCGGGCCCTGTCCCGTTTTTTGCGGCAGGGTCCGTGTGTCAGGTCTCCGGCTAGACGAACACGTCAATGAGGAGGACGACACCCAGCCCTACGATCGAGTTGCACAGCTCGAGCAACCCCCACGTCCTCAGCGTGTCCTTGACGGACAGGTCGAAGTAGCCCTTGAAGAGCCAGAACGATGCGTCGTTGATGTGCGTCAGCGTGTTGGATCCGGCGGCGGTTGCCAGGACGAGAAGGGCGGGGTCGACACCAGCGACCATGACGCCGGTCGCGGGGTCGATGACGGCGGAGCCGATGATGCCGGCAGCCGTCATGGCACTGACGACCCCCTGACCCGTGGCGAGCCGAATGAGGACCGTGATGAGCCATGCCATGACGTAGGGGTTCGCCGAGGACCCCGACATGAGCGAGCCGATGTAGTCGCCGATGCCGGTGTCGATGATCATCTGCTTCAGGGCGCCGCCCGCACCGATGATGAGCACGACCATGGCGATCGCCTTGACCGCCGACCCGAATGTGTCCATGACCCACTCGACGTCGTGCCCGGAACGCGTGCCGAAGAAGTAGAACGCCGCGAGCATGGCGAGCGAGATCGCGATGATCGGCGAGCCGAAGAAGTTGACCCAGGTGTGGGTGGTCGATCCCTCCTCGAGCCAGATGTTCGCGATGGTCGCACCGATCATGATGATCGCCGGGATGAGCGGCACGAACATGGCGATCCCGAAGGGCGGCCGTTCCTCCGGCGGCACCTCCTGCTCGGCCTGGAGCAGTTTCGGGACCGGGAAGTCGAGGTTGCCGAGGAACCTCGGCAGCACCCAGCCCGTGATGGCCACCGTTGGGATGGCGACCATGATCCCGTAGATGTAGACCATGCCCGTGTCGGCGTTGTAGATGTCGACGAGGGCCACCGGGCCGGGCTGCGGGACGAACAGGGAGTGCGCCGTCGTCGTCGCGGCGATCGCCGGGATGGCAATCTTCATGAACGGGATCCCGGCCTGGACCGCGACGGCGACGATGAGCGGCGCCATGATGATGAAGGCGACCTCGTAGAACATCGCGAGCCCGAAGACCGTGCCGGCGATGACCATCGCGATCTTGACGTACCGGACGCCGAACTTCGCGATGAGGGTCTCGGCGATCTGGTTGGCCGCCCCGGAGTCGACCATGAGCTTGCCGATGACCGCACCGAAGACGACGATGATCGCGAGCGAGCCCAAGGTGCTGCCGAAGCCCCCTTGGATCGTGTCGAGCAGCGTCGCCGCGGTCAGTGGCTCCTCCGGTGAAGGCAACCATCCGACCGCGATGCCGACCATCTCGAGGAACCCGATGAGCAACGCCGCGGCCAGCAGGGCCAGCATCGCGTTGACGTTGAACTTGATGTTCAGCCACAGCATCAACCCGATGCCGAGCACGACGATGACGATGTGCAGCCACTCCATCGTCAGACCTCCTTGCCTGAAGGGAGTGGGAGCGGGTGAGTCGTGACTCTCATGAGTCGGCGCCCGGGTCGGCCACCGCCGCGGCGTGGCAGGCACGGGCGGCGATGACGAGGATCTCGACGACGGCCTCGAGTCCGAGCGCGGTCGAGTCGAGCTGCATCTGGTAGAACCGCACCTCGTTGGGATCGACCCCGTAATGCAGCCGCGCGATGCCGATGCGCGATGCGTCGTGGGCGAGCTGACGGCGGACGGCCTCCTCGCGGTCGACGCCCTCGAGGGCTGCGCCCGCCGCGATCCGAGCCTCGCGCGGGCCGTCGAGGAGCGCGTGCAGCACCCCGGGTTCGTCGCGCAGGACATAGGGACCGGCCCGTCCGACGACGACGCCGCCGGTCTCGAGGAGGGCCAGGACCTCGGCGTCGCTCTCGTCGAAGAACGACCTGCTCTCCAGCTCAGTCACGATCTCCCGGGCCGCGCTGTCGTCCCAGGCCATGTCGCCACGGGCCCGGTGGCGCAGGTAGGCGGAAGCCTGCGGCTGCTCCCCGCGCGCCTGACGGGCCCGGACCATCTCCTCGGACGAGAACGTGTGCGCGAGGAACGGAACACCGAGGACCCGCGCGACGTGTTCCCCGACCTGGGCGCCACCGGCACCGTAGGTTGCGGAGATCGCGACGATGGGG
Source organism: uncultured Actinomycetota bacterium (assembly GCA_963754395.1). GTDB lineage: Bacteria > Actinomycetota > Actinomycetes > Actinomycetales > Dermatophilaceae > Intrasporangium. The sequence continues at coordinate 45,678 of CAVWGJ010000032.1, forward strand.
GCCGGTCGGCGCAAGGCCGGCCGGATGGGTTGCTCATCAGCTGATGCGGACACGGCATCCTCCTTGAACCTTGGCCCGAATCTATCGGTGTGGGTGTCGGATTGGCCCCTTGAGCGGCGGCGAGTCCGAAAGCACCGCAATGGGCGCCGCCGCGGCGGGGGCCGTTGCCCGCCATAGCCTGCTGCCGCGTGATTCAGGGCTCTTCAGATCTGTGATGCGCGTGGAGCCCACTCGAACTTTCGCTTCATCGCGTGACCCCACGCGTAGTCCTTCGTCACTCGCTGCGCCCTGCCGAGCACGATGCTGGGCGCGATGCCCAACCGCCGGGCAGGGCGATCACTGCATCGGGGTTGCGGCCACTCGGTAAGGGCCGCCCTACGTTTCGAACTACAGCCCCCTGACGACCGGGTGTCGGCTCCACGAACGACGAAGTCCCCGGCCAGAAGACTCTGACCGGGGACCTTCGAGAAAGGATGCCCCGACATTCGGAACATCCCATGCGTGCGCGAGGGGGGATTTGAACCCCCACGCCCATAAGGACACTGCCACCTGAAGACAGCGCGTCTGCCGTTCCGCCACTCGCGCGTGACAAGCAGACAGTGTGCTGCATGACCGCGTGGAACGCCAAACCGAGTCCCCGCAGCAGCCCCCACGACACCTACTGGGTGGCTTTGGCCGAACCGGCGTGGGCACGCCCACGACGAGGGTCGTCGTGCTGACCACGTTCGACGTCGACTCGTATGTGTACGACGCCCTGCGAGCAGGAGCCAGCGGCTTCCTCCTCAAGTCCGCAGCGCCCGAGGAGCTCGTCCCGTGCCAGCCGGTCCAAGCCGTCGTCTACGGGCACGAACGAGGAGTCATCGCATCTCACGAGACGTGAGCGAGCCGGTCAGAGACCGTCGACGACGACCGCCGCCATCTCCATGCAGGACTCGTGCGTCTTCCTGCTGATCTTGAGCGGGTCCAGGTGCAGGCCCGGCGTGAGGGCCGGGTCGTAGGGGATGTCGACGACGGCACGCACCCACTGCTCGAAGTGCTCACGCGTGTGGACACCGGCGCCGACGTCGTTGCCCTTGGCGGTGGTGTGGGAGATCACGCAGACCGCGTTCTTGACGAGGTCGCCCCGGCCCATGGCCACGAGCGCGTCGAGGTTCTTGGCCGCGACGACGGACGTGTCGTCCTTGAGCGACGTGGCGAAGACGAGCAGGTCGGCGTGGGACGCAGCCGCCAGCCAGTTCGGGGACAACCGGTTGTTTCCGGTGTCGATGACGATCATGCGGTAGAACCGCGACAGCTGCGTGTGCAGGTCCTCGAACTCCTGCTCGCCGATGACCCGCATCGCCTCGTCGTCGTCCGCAGACGCGAGCACGTCGAAGGACAGGCCGCGCTGCTCACGCACCCAGTGCTCGAGTTCGGAGGTGCCGGCGTTGGGGTCGGCCGCGATCTGCGGCAGCGCACCGAGGAGGTCAATGACGGTGCGGTGGTGGCTCTGCGACGGCGCTCGCATGCCGAGCGTGCCCTCGGTCTCGTTGTTGTCCCACGCCAGGACAGACCCCGACCGGTACCGCCCGAGGTAGCTCGCGAGCATGAGGGTGACGAGGGTCTTGCCGCCACCGCCCTTGGTGTTGATGACCATGAGCGTCTTGCGACCCGACAGCGGCCGCGCGATCCGGTCGATGCGGTCCCGCTCGAGCAGCTCCTTGAGCCCCGGCCCCAGCCCGAACGCCCGTCGCAGCCCGGAGTTGGCCTTGATCTTCTGCCGCTCCCCCTTGGAGCGGACCGTGATGAGGTCGTCGGCGCTCGGCCGCTCGGACCCGGCATGTGCAACAGGAGTGCCGTATGCCGCTGAGCTGGGATCCAGCCCCCGCTCGGCTGCCGCTGCGGCCACGTCGGGATCGATGGCTGGCCTCGCCGCGTACGCGCGCTCGGCGGCGGAGTGGTCACCCGAGTAGTGCGCGCCGTTGGTTCGGTCCGATCCGGCAGGGACCCATCCGGAGTACTCCTCCGTCGACTGGGCGTCGGTCTCGGCGTTGTGCTGCAGGTCGGACCAGCGGCCGGTGTCGGGGTCGTAGCCCAACGCGCCTGTCGGCTCCCAGGCCTCCCACCCGCTCGCCGTCTCAACGGCCCCGCCCCCGGTCGCCTGCTCCCCCCCGTGGTCGTGGGAGTCGCCCCAGTCGGAGCGGGACGTGGTGCCACCCGCGTAGTTGGCGAGCTCCTCGGAGGAGTAGAGGCTCTCGCTCGAGTCCGAGTCGGGCAACTGCCAGGACGTGTCGTCCCAGGTCGATGACCAGGGGTCTGCTGTCTCGTCGGCCTCGGCCTCGGGCTCGGGGTCGCTGGAGTTGGTTGCCGTGGGGAGTGGCAGGGCGAACCCACCGGGAATGGTGTTGTTTGCGGAGTAGCCGGGGATCCCCTGATCCTCGACCTTGCCGCCGTCTTCGTTGCTCATCGAGCACTCCTCGCTGGCCTAGCACATGCACATGCCCGTGCAGGCACGCGCGTCGATAGTCCCATGCTTCCGCGCCACGGCAAACCCAATCGTTACCAGACGAACACCGGTTCGCGACCTCCCGCCACCTGTAATGGAAGGCTGGCAGCCGTCTCCGGATGGGGCGCCGTCCATGCTTGCCGGTTACCATGAGACGCCCGGGAGCGAAGGCGGGAAGACAAGGAGACGGCGTGGGAATCATCAACCGGGTGGAGCACGGGCTCGCCAAGGCTGTCCACGGCGCCTTCGCCAGGGCCTTCAAGTCCGAGGTCCAGCCGGTGGAGATCGCCTCGGCCATCCGACGGGCCATGGACGACCGGGCCGCGCTCCTCGGTCACGGGCGAGCCATGGTGCCCAACCTGTACACGATCGAGCTCAGCTCGACGGACTTCGATCGGCTCGGCGACTACGAGGACGAGCTCTCCGACGACCTCGTCGCGGCAGCCCAGGAGCACGCCGACTCCCAGGGCTACCAGCCCGGCGGCCCACTCGAGGTCGTCCTCATCGAGGGTGAGGGCCTGGAGACCGGCGTCTTCCGCGTCCGGCCGGCGACGGCGAAGAGGGCCGGCTCCGAGGCACCACCGCCGCAGCACGCCGCATATCGGCAGCAGGCGCCCGACGGCACCGCCGTCGACGAGCAGCCCCCGGCGCGGCCGGGACGCGTCAACCCCTCAGCCCGGCCGTGGCTGGACATCAATGGCGACCGGTACCCGCTCCTCGGGAGCCTGACGACCCTCGGCCGGGACGAGTCCGCCGACGTCGTCGTCGATGACCCGGGAGTCTCCCGCCGCCACAGCGAGATCCGGGTGACGACTGACGGGCCGCACCTCGTCACCTCGATCCGAGACCTGAACTCGACGAACGGGACCTTCGTCAACGGCGAGCGCATCACGAGCCAGCGTCTCGAGGACGGCGACCGGCTCACGCTCGGCCGGACGTCGGCCACGTTCCGGGCGGGCCGCCGATGAGGCGCTGCTCGCGATGACTGGAGCCGCATGAGCGAACTGACCCTGACCCTGCTGCGGCTGGGGCTCCTTGCGCTGCTGTGGATCTTCATCTTCAGCGTGGTCGGCGTCCTTCGGACCGACCTGTATGGGACGTCGGTGTCACGCCGATCCCAGCGCAAGGCAGTGCGCGAGCAGGAGCGGCAGGAGCGCCGTGCCGTCAAGGAGGCCCAGCGCGCTCCTGCCCCGGCCGCCGCGCCGGCGCCGGCACCGGCTCGCGCACGGTTCGGGCGAGGGCGTTCGAAGCGGGTGCCCCAGCTGCTCGTCGTGACGGAGGGCCCCTTGACGGGCACCTCCCTGCCGCTGCGGGGACAAGCCATCCTCATCGGCCGCAACCCGGAGTGTGCACTGGTCCTCGACGACGACTACGCCTCCGGACGTCACTGCCGCATCTATCAGGACGCTTCCGGGCGGGAGGGTTGGCTCGTCGAGGACCTCGGCTCCACCAACGGCACCTTCATCGGGCGGGAGAAGCTCACGTCGCCGCAGCCGGTCGAGGTCGGCACGACCCTGCGCATCGGCAAGACCGTCCTCGAGTTCCGGGACTGAGCCATGGCCATCGCACTGCGCTATGCCGCGCGCTCCGACCTGGGGCTCGGCCCCAAGTCCCGCAACGAGGACTCCGGATACGCCGGACCGAACCTGCTCGTCCTCGCAGATGGCATGGGCGGTCACGCCGCCGGTGACGTGGCGAGCTCGATGATCGTGGGAGAGCTGGCCCCACTCGACGACGAGGACGTCGGCGCCGACCAGGCGATCAAGCTGCTCGAGCACTCACTGAAATCGGCCAACGCCAAGCTGACCAAGGCCATGCGCGAGAACTCCGACCTCGCCGGGATGGGGTCGACGACAATCGTCATGCTCCGCACGGGCACCAAGCTCGCCATGGCCCACATCGGGGACTCGCGGGCTTTCATGCTCCGAGACCGCACGTTCAGCCAGATCACCAAGGACCACTCCTTCGTCCAGCAGCTCGTCGACGAGGGCCGCATCTCCAAGGAGGAGGCGGGCAGCCACCCGCAACGCTCGGTGGTGACCAGGGTCATGACCGGCCAGCCCGACGACGAGCCGGACACGTCGCTGCGCGAAGCCCGGGTCGGGGACCGGTTCCTGCTCTGCTCGGACGGTCTGTCCGACTTCGTCGGCGCCGACGTCATCGAGGAGATCCTCGTCGCGGCCGCGACGCCCGAGGAGGCGGCGGACCGGTGCGTCGAGGTCGCCCTCAAGGCACACACTCGCGACAACGTGACCGTGATCGTCGCCGACGTCGTCGACCCGGATGGCGACGACCTGCCCACCACGGTGCCCCAGGTGGTGGGCGCGGCGGCGCGGCGTCTGCGCGACAAGACCAAGGCGATCCCGACGACGCCGGCCGAGAAGGCGGCCGCCCTGTCCCGCGAGGCGACTGGACGCCGAGACGACCGCGACGACAGCGACAACCGGACCGACACGCCGGAGCTCGCCGACGACCCCAAGCGCTCGCTCCGGTCGAAGCGCCTGCGACGGGGACTGCTGAGCCTCGTCGTGCTCGTCATCCTCGTCGGCGGCGGGTATGCGGCGTGGTCGTGGTCGCAGCAGCAGTTCTTCGTCGGGGCAGACGACGGACACGTGGCGATCTTCCACGGCGTCGCCAGTGACATCGGCCCCGTGGACCTCTCCGGGCTCGAGCAGCGAAGTGACGTCACCGTGGCCGAGCTCCCCGTCGACGTCCAGGGGTCGGTCTCGCGGACCATCCCGGCGGCTGACCTTGCCGACGCGCAGGCCAAGGTCGACCGGCTTCGTGCCGAGGCGGTGCGCTGTCGCGCGCTCGCCGCCAACGGCATGCCGTGTGGCAACACTCCGGTCGCGACGCCCACCACCCCGCCCGCCACGCTGTCCACCATCCCGCCCACCACTGCGCCCACGACCCCGCCCACCACTGCGCCGACCACCGTTCCGGCCTCGGGGGTGGCCCGATGAGGACCACCGTCGAGCCGCTCACCCCACGGACCCGCCGCGGGGTCGAGCTCGTCCTGCTCGTCGTCGCGATCGCCATCGTCCTGCTCGCCTGGGTGACGGTCGACCTCAACCGCAACGGCAGCGTGCCCGCCAACATCATCCCCGTGGCCGGTGGCCTCGTCGTCCTCGCGGCGGTCGTCCACCTGGTGCTGCGGTGGAAGGCGCCCTACGCCGATCCGGTGCTCCTGCCGATCACCACGGCCCTCAACGGGCTGGGGCTCGTCATGATCCATCGCCTCGACCTCGCCGCGGGTCGTCTCGGGGCGGATGGCAGCGCGAACCAGCAGATCATCTGGACCACTCTTGCCGTCGCGCTCACCGTCGCGGTCATCTGGGCGCTGCCCGACCACCGGCTGCTCCGCCGCTACACCTACGTCTCGCTTGCCGTGGGATTCATCCTGCTCCTGCTTCCCCTGCTGCCGGGCATCGGCCGGGAGGTCAACGGCTCCAGGATCTGGATCGCCGTCGGACCGTTCAACTTCCAGCCGGGGGAGTTCGCCAAGATCGCGCTCGCGATCTTCTTCGCCGGCTACCTCGTCCAGACCCGGGACGTGCTCAGCCTCGCCGGCAAGCGGATCCTCGGCTTCACCTTCCCCCGCGGCCGCGACCTCGGCCCCATCCTCGTCGCCTGGGTGCTCGCGCTGCTCATCCTCGTCTTCGAGAAGGACCTCGGCTCGGCGCTGCTGTTCTTCGGGGTCTTCGTCGCGATGCTCTACGTCGCGACGGAGCGGGTCTCCTGGATCGCCATCGGGCTGCTCCTCTTCGGTGTCGCCGTCGCATTCGCCCTGTCGGCGTTCGCGCACTTCCAGAAGCGCGTCGACCTCTGGCTCGAGCCCTTCTCCCCGGACAATCTCGAGCGCTCGAACCAGCTCGCCAACGGCCTCTGGGGGATGGCGGCGGGTGGTCTCACCGGCACCGGCCTCGGCGCGGGCCGGCCCTGGCTCACGTCGTTCGCCGAGAGCGACTTCATCTTCAGCAGCCTGGCCGAGGAGCTGGGCCTGTTCGGCTCGGTCGCGATCCTGATGCTCTACCTCGTCTTCGTCCAGCGCGGGATCCGCACCGCGCTGGGGGTGCGGGACGGCTTCGGCAAGCTGCTCGCGATCGGCCTGACCTTCTCGGTGGCGTTCCAGCTGTTCATCGTCATCGGTGGCGTCACCCGGGTCATCCCGCTCACGGGCCTCACGACGCCCTTCCTGTCGCTCGGCGGCTCCTCACTCCTCGCCAACTGGATCATCATGTCCCTGCTCCTGCGCATCTCCGACCAGGCCAGACGGCCCGTGCCGGAGCTACCGGTCGGTGTCGATGCCGACCCCGTTGCCGCCGAGACCACTCAGGTGGTGAAGCTGTGAACACCCCGATCCGCCGGCTATCGGTTCTCATCGCCGCCCTCTTCGGCGCCCTGCTCGTCGCCTCGACCATCATCCAGTTCGCCCAGGCGCAGTCGCTGAACGTCATGGCCGCCAACAAGCGCACCCTGCTCGACAACTACTCCCGCGAGCGCGGCTCGATCCTCGTCGGAGGCCAGGCCATCGCCAAGTCGGTGCCGGTCGACGACCAGTTCGCCTGGTTGCGCACCTATCCGGAGGGGCGGCTCTACTCGCAGATCACCGGCTTCTACGGCTACTCGGTCGGCAACCCGTTCGGTCTCGAGAACGCCGCCGACGAGCTGCTGTCCGGCAAGGCGGACCGGCTCTTCGTCCGCCGGGTCACCGACCTGCTCACCGGGCGCGACACGGTCGGCGCGACGATCGAGCTGACCCTCAACGCCAAGGCACAGAAGGTGGCATCGGAGGGACTGGGCAAGAACCGTGGGGCGGTCGTCGCGCTCGATCCCCGCACCGGCGCCATCCTCGCGATGGTGAGCCACCCGCAGTACGACCCCAACCCGCTCTCGAGCCACGACCTGGCCAAGTCCGAGGCAGCCTGGAAGAAGCTGTCGAACGACAAGGCCAAGCCGTTCATCAACCGGGCCATCACCGGTGACCTCTACCCGCCGGGCTCCGTCTTCAAGGTCGTCACCGCCGCGGCTGCCCTCGAGCAGGGCCTCGTCGAGGACGAGAACTCCGAGGTGCCCGGACCGGCCGAGCTGGACCTGCCGCTGACCCAGACCAACCTGCCCAACGAGGACCGGCGGGCCTGCGGTCCGGGCAACAAGACGACGCTCATCCACGCCCTCGAGATCTCGTGCAACACGGCCTTCGGCTCCCTCGGCCTCGAGCTCGGCGGTGAACAGCTCCGCGCGCAGGCCGCCAAGTTCGGCTTCGGCGACTCCATCCAGATCCCCATGCGCGTCTCCCCGAGCACCATGCCCGCCGAGATCAACGCTCCGCAGGCGGCCCAGTCGGCCATCGGCCAGTACGAGGTGCGCACGACCCCGCTTCAGATGGCTATGATCGCTGGCGCCATCGCCAACCAGGGCCGCGTCATGACTCCCTATCTGATCCAGTCGATCCGCACCGCAGACCTCGATGTCATCGAATCCGCACCCGACCCGGAGGAGCTCTCGCAGGCCGTCTCGCCGCGCACCGCCGACATCCTCAAGAAGATGATGGTCTCCGTCGTCGACAACGGCAGCGGACGCCGCGCCCAGATCGCCGGGGTCGCGGTGGGCGGCAAGACAGGCACGGCCCAGCACGATCTCAAGAAGAACCCGCACGCGTGGTTCATCAGCTTCGCCCCGGCCGACGACCCGCAGGTCGCCGTGGCCGTCGTCGTCGAGGAGAGCGGCGTGACGGGCAACGAGGTGGGTGGCGCACGGGTCGCGGCCCCGATCGCGAAGGACGTCATGGAAGCGGTGATCAACCGATGAGCAGCCGATGAGCAGCCGATGAGCAGCCGATGAGCAGCCGATGAGCACGGCCACGCTGACCTACCGAGCCGGTCAGGTGCTCGGCGCCCGCTACAGCCTCGTCTCACCGATTGCCTCCGGAGGCATGGGCGAGGTCTGGGCGGCGACTGACGACATCCTCGGACGCGATGTCGCCGTCAAGCTGATCCGCGCATCGTCGGACGACGGCTACCGGGACCGGTTCCGCGACGAGGCCCGGCACAGCGCAGCGCTCCACCACCCCAACATCGCGGCGGTCTTCGACTACGGCGACAACCACGAGGCCCCGTACCTCGTCATGGAGCTCGTGCCCGGCCAGCCGCTCTCTGCCCTCATCGAGACGACCGGCGGCGACGGCCTCGAGCCGGACGTGGTCCGCTCCATCGCGGGCCAGGCGGCCCTGGCCCTCGCCGCCGCGCACGAGTCCGGGGTGGTCCACCGGGACGTCAAGCCGGCCAACATCATCGTCACACCGGACGGCCAGGCGAAGCTCACTGACTTCGGCATCGCCCGCCCCGCGAACGGCAAGGGCCACACGCTGACCGGCGAGGTGCTCGGAACCCCCGAGTACCTCAGCCCGGAGCAGGCCCTGGGAGAGACCGCAACCGAGGCCAGCGACCTCTACGCGTTGGGCGTCATCGCCCATGAGATGCTCACCGGGTCCAAGCCCTTCGACGCCGGCACGCCGGTGGCCACCGCGGTGGCCCAGGTCAGTGAGGAGCCACCTCCGTTGCCGCCCACCGTGCCGGACGACCTCCGTTCGGTCGTCGAGGCGTGCCTGGCGAAGTCTCCCGAGGAGCGTCCCGCCGACGCGCGTGCGCTCGCCGACGCGCTCCTCGAACCACTGGGCGGTATGCCGCTGAGCTCGCTCCCGGCCCCCGCCTCCTCCCAGCCGTCCCCCACTCGGGCGCTCACCGTCCTCCCAGCGCCGGCGCCGGCGGTGGACCCAGCCCCGAGCATGAGGCGCGCGGAGCTGCGGAAGCGAGCCCAGCGGCATACGGCACAGCGCCGCAGGCGTTCGGTCGCGTGGCTGGCCGTGCCGCTCGTGGCGCTGCTCATCTGGGGCGCCTTCGCGCTCGGCTCGGTCCTGGGCACTGAGGAGCCGACGACGGCCACCCCCCAACCCCGGCTCACCACTCCCGCGCTCGTCGGCACCCCGACGCAGACCCCCGCCCAGGCCGTGATGACGGAGGCCAACCCGACCACCGCCGCCACCACGTCGAGCCCCAGTGAGACCAAACCCACTGATACGCAGGCGATTGCCGGCACGTCGGAGCCGGAGCCAACGAGGACGGCGGAACCGACCCAGACGCGGACTCACCCCGGCAAGGGGCTCGGCAGGGGGAAGGGCAACAACAAATGACGAAGCATGGCACGAACGAGAGGCAGAAGCCGTGACGACCACACCCCGCGTCCTGGGGGGACGCTACGAGGTCGGTGAGCTCATCGGCCGCGGCGGCATGGCCGACGTCCACCTGGGGCACGACACCCGGCTCGGGCGACAGGTCGCGATCAAGATGCTGCGATCCGAGCTCGCCCGTGACGCCAACTTCCTCATGCGCTTCCGGCGCGAGGCGCAGTCGGCCGCCGGGCTCAACCATCCGGCCATCGTCGCGATCTTCGACTCGGGGGAGGACGACAGCGTCGTGGAAGGGCCGGGCGGCAGCCACACGACCCTGCCCTACATCGTCATGGAGTACGTCGACGGACAGACCCTCCGCCAGAACCTGTCCGCGCACGAGCAGCTGGACCCGTCGGAGGCCATCTGGATCACCGAGGGCATCCTCGACGCGCTGGCCTACAGCCACCGGATGGGCATCGTCCACCGCGACATCAAGCCGGCCAACGTGATGATCACCTCGAACGGTCACGTCAAGGTCATGGACTTCGGCATTGCCCGGGCGATCGCGGACACGGCGGCGACGATGACGCAGACCCAGTCCGTCGTGGGCACTGCGCAGTACCTCTCGCCCGAGCAGGCCCAGGGCCAGACCGTCGACGCGCGCAGCGACCTCTACTCGACGGGGTGCCTGCTCTTCGAGCTGCTGGCCGGCCGGCCTCCCTTCCAGGGCGACTCACCCGTCGCGATCGCCTACCAGCACGTCGGCGAGACTCCGCAGCCACCGAGCGTCTACAACCCTGCTGTCGGCGGCGACCTCGACGCGGTGACCCTGCACGCGCTGGCGAAGGACCGGGACGCGCGCTACCAGGACGCCGAGTCCTTCCGCGAGGACCTCGAGAACATCCGCCTCGGCCGCCCGATCAGCGCTGCCGCGCTCGGGGCCGGGATCGCGGTGGGCGCCGCGGCCACCCAGACCATGCCCGCGCCCTACTCCGCGGCGGGCACGCCGACTGCGGTCCAGCCGGTCATCACCTCGCGCCGGCAGCGCTACGAGAACACTGCCGGGCTCCCAGCGGTCGGCCACGACCTGGACGACGAGGACGAGAAGCGTGGCGGAGCCGGGCGGGCCGTGCTCATTTCCCTGCTCGTGCTGGCCCTGCTCGGTCTCGCCGGGTGGGGGGCGGTGACGTTGTTCAGCAACCAGGACCCACCCGTGGCGACGACGACGGTGCCCAACCTCCGTGGCATGGACGAGACCGCCGTCGAGCGCGCGCTCACGACGAACAAGCTCCGGGGGGAGCGCAGCCAGGCGTCCAACGAGATGGAGGCCGGCAAGGTCTTCGAGCAGAGTCCGGAACCCGGCCTCAAGGTCAACGAGGGGTCGGTCGTGCGCTACACCGTCTCGACCGGTCCCGGGAGCATCGCGATCCCCGACATCCGCAACTTCGACCGGAAGGACGCCGAGCAGGAGCTGAAGCAGGCGGGCTTCACCAACATCGCCTTCGAGGAGCGCGACGACCCCGATACGGGCAAGGACAAGGTCATCGAGACCGACCCTGCGATCGGAAGTTCTCAGGACAAGGACACGAAGATCACCGTCGTCGTGGCCAGCGGGAAGGTCCAGGTGCCGGAGGGCCAGGTCGGACGTGACTGGTCCCTCGCGTCCAACGAGCTCGCGCGGGCGGGCCTCAACCCGAAGCGCGTGGACGTCGAGTCGCAGGAGACCCCCGGGACCGTGATCTCCGTGGAGAAGGAGGGTCGGCGGGTCGACGTCGGCAGCGAGATCAAGGTCGAGGTCGCCAAGGCGCCCAAGGAGCCACCGACGACCGAGACCGTCACGCAGACCAAGACCGTGACCCAGTCGGCGACGACCGAACCGACGACGACGACGACTGAACCGCCGGGCGGCGGGGGAGGCAACGGGAACTGAGCCGCGCTCAGACCGCGGCGGTGACGAGGGGGCTCAGGCCGACCGAACGCTGGACGGCTCCGTCGTCACCGCACTCCGCGAGGAAGTTCGCGAGCATCCGGTGGCCGCCCTCGGTGAGCACGCTCTCCGGGTGGAACTGGACGCCGTGGAGGGGCAGCTCCCGGTGTCGGACCGCCATGATGACTCCGGTGTCGGTGTGTGCCGTCGCGATGAGCTCGCCGGTCAACGTCGCTGGCTCGATCGTCAGCGAGTGGTAGCGGGTGGCGGTGAAGGGGGTCGTCAGGCCCTGGAGCACCCCGGTGCCGTCATGGTGGACGAGCGACGTCTTGCCATGGAGCAGCTCCGGCGCCCGGTCGACGGTCGCGCCGAAGACAACGCCGAGGGCCTGGTGACCGAGGCAGACGCCGAACATCGGGGTCCGGGTTCGGGCGCACTCCTCGATGATCGCCATGGAGATGCCGGCGTCCTCTGGAGTGCCGGGCCCGGGAGAGACGAGCACGCCGTCGTAGGTTGACGCCGCCGACGCCTCGACGGCGTCATTGCGCACCACCCGGCACTCGGCGCCGAGCTGCTCGAGGTAGCCGACGATGGTGTAGACGAAGCTGTCGTAGTTGTCGACGACGAGCACGCGAGGGGCGGCGGTCAGGCGAGGCATCGGGGTCTCCGGTCAGCGGATCGGGGTGGCGTGGACGAGGTCGACGGCTCCGGAGTAGGCCGGGAACTCGACCGACGGGTTGGTGTGGACCTGCCAGCCCAGTCCGACCGCCGGGACGTAGTCGAGATAGTTCTGGACGGTCGGGTCGGCGTCCAGACCCTTCAACATCGAGTCCACGGCGCCGATGGCCTGGATCCGGTACGGGGGCGCGTAGACCCTGCCCTGGAGGATGAGGGTGTTGCCGACACAGCGGACGGCGCTGGTCGAGATGACCCGCTGGTCCTGGATCATCATCGCCTCCGCCCCGGAGGCCCAGAGGGCGTTGACCACCGCTTGGACGTCCTGCTGGTGGACCACGATGTCGTCGGGCGTGTACCGGTCCGGGAGTGAGTCGAGACTGCGCTTGGAGTCGTCGAGGACGACCTCGACGACAGGACCCTCGACCTTGGTCGCCGCAGCGGCCGCCGCGATGCGCTCGGACTGGCGGTTGAGGGTCTGGAGCCTGGCGTCCTTCGGCTCGTTGGCGCGGGTGAGCGCCTCGACCTCCTGGAGGAGCACGTCGTACTCCTTCGCCTTCGCCTCGTTGCGGGAGTCGCCCGCCATGATGAGCGACGGCAGGTCCCGGTCCGCGCGAAGATCTTCGCCCTGCGCCGCCCGGAAGCTCAGCGCGAACATGAGGCCCGCTGCCGCGGTGACGAGTGGGACGAGAACTCGCCAGCCGAGCCGCAGTCGCGATATGGCCGGCACCGTCTCGGGCGCTGCGACATCGAGGTCCTCCGGCGGGCGCGGACCCTCGGGGTCGCGCTCCGGGTCGATGTCGCTGAGCACTCCGGGCTCCCTCTCAACTAGGCTGTTGCAGACCTATTCTGACCCACGCTCTGATCTGAGGAGCCAGCAGTGCCCGAGTCCAAGGGACGCGACCGCAAGGCCGCGACATATACACCACCGCCCAAGTCCACGGCCAGAGAGCCCAACCCGACGTGGTGGGCGCCCGTCTTCGTCACCCTGCTCGTCCTGGGCCTGCTGTGGATCGTCATCTACTACATGACCGAGTACAAGTACCCGATCGAGGCGATCGGCGTGTGGAACCTTGCTGTGGGCTTCGTCCTGCTCATGTCCGGGTTCATCATGACCATGCGCTGGCGCTGATCGGCTGCGCCACCCCCGCACCGTCCACAACTTGTCCACAGCTGGGGACGAATGACACCGGTGTAACTCCTCCACAAGGTTGTCCACAGCGGTGGACAACTGCTCTGTGGATTTCAGCGACGCACGGGGAGGTTGAGCTCCCGGATGTCGACCGGCACGGTGAGGTACTTGGCCACGGTGACGACCACCAAGAACGCAAGCACGGCCCCGAGCGCGACCCACGTCAGGTGCCGGACCCGCTGCCGCCGGAAGAGCACGATGGCCCCTGCACTGGCGAGCCCGGTGAGGAAACCGCCGAGGTGCGCCTGCCACGAGATGCCGGCCACGACGAAGCCGAGGACCGCGTTGATGACCAGGATGGTGTAGATCCCCGCGACCGACCGGTTGAGGTGCCGATTGAGCACGATCATGGCGCCGAAGAGGCCGAAGATCGCGCCCGAGGCCCCGACGACGGGCGTGACCCAGGCCTGGTCCGTACCGGCGAAGAGGCCCTGGATGGTGGGGTTGCCGGCGAAGAGGAGGACGGCCACTTGGCCGCCGATGCCGCTGATCAGGTACAACGCGAGGAACCGGGCGCGCCCCAGTAATGGCTCGAGGTAGGTGCCGAGGATGTAGAGCGCGTACATGTTGAACCCGATGTGCAGCAGCGACTGCGGCGCATGCAGGAACATCGCGGTGACGAACCGCCACGGCTCCGTCCACCCCGCGATGGGGATGAACGCGTAGTCCACGGTCGTCTCGGGGGAGGCCCACTGGGCGAGGAAGACGGCGACGCACAGCCCGATGAGCGAGTACGTCACGACGGGCCGGCCATCGGTGGCGCGGCCACCGAGGACGGTGCGAGTCCGTGGCACCGTCTGGGCCGCCTCCCGGACGCAGTCGACGCACTGGATTCCGACAGGGGCCGGACGCTGGCACTCGGGACAGGCCGGTCGACCGCAGCGCTGGCACCTGACGTAGGCCTCACGGTCGGGGTGCCGAGGACACACCGACGGTCCGGCCGGCTGTTGCCCAGCCCCCGGCTCAACCGGGGGCTGGGGACCGAATCCGCTGTCCGACAACGTGCCTCAGTCCTCGATGGTGACCGAGTTGATGACGACGTCCTCGCGAGGCTTGTCGTTGGCGCCGGTCGCGACGCTGCCGATCCTGTCGACCACCTCGCGGGACGGGCCGTCGACAACCTCGCCGAAGATCGTGTGCTTGCCCTGCAGCCACGACGTCGCTCCCGTGGTGATGAAGAACTGGGACCCGTTGGTCCCCTTGCCCATCCGCTTGCCCGCATTCGCCATCGCGAGCATGTAGGGCTGGTTGAAGTTCTTCTCCGGGTGGATCTCGTCGTCGAACGTGTAGCCCGGCCCCCCCATGCCGGTGCCGCTGGGGCAGCCTCCCTGGATCATGAAGCTCGGGATGACCCGGTGGATGGTCAGGCCGTTGTAGAACGGGGTCGGGCTCGTGCGACCCGCGTCGTCGGTGTACTCCTTGTCACCCTTGGCCAGACCGACGAAGTTCGCCACGGTCTTGGGCGCGTGATGGGGGAACAGCTCGGCGACGATGTCCCCATAGTTGGTGTGCAGGGTTGCCTTCATGCGCCCAATCCTCGCACGGCGCGGCGGCCGCCCTGCTCCCACACTGGGCCGATCCTTCGTCATCTGGGTACGCGCAGGGTGGACCCGGCGGCCCGTCGGGTGAAGGATCGAGACAGGAACCGCGACCGAAGGAGCAGCAGCCGTGTCATTCATCGACAAGCTCAAGCACCAGGCGGACGAGCTGGGTCTCAGGGAGAAGACCTCCCACCTGGTCGACGAGGCGAAGAAGGTGGCCGGGCAGGCCAAGGAGAAGGCCGGAGACCTTGCGGTCGAGAACCGCGAGCGGGTCGAGGGTGCGCTCGACAAGGCCGGCGCCAAGATCGACGAGAAGACCGAGGGCAAGTACGCCGACAAGATCGCCAAGGCCAAGGAACAGGTGACCAAGGGCGTCGACAAGATCGCCGAGGGCAGTTCCCGGGCGCCCGGCACCGGGCCCGCCGCAACGGGCGGATCCGGCACGACGTGGGGCAGCGCGGCGGCAGCTGGCGGGGCCGCCGCTGGATCGGCTGCCGGCGCCGAGGCAGAAGGTGGCTTCGATCCGCTCATCGACGAGGAGGAGGTCGCGGAGGAGGTTCTGTCGACCGACCTCGATCCGGAGGCGCCCCTCGACGCTCCCCCGGAAGCAGCAGTTGGACTGGCGGGGGCGCGTCCTCAGCGCGCCTACGACGAGTCGGGGGAGCCTATCGACGACCTGCCGCTCGAGCCCGACGCACCCGACGTGCCCGGCGCCTCGGGCTCGGGGAGCTGGTGATCCAACCGAGGAGTGTGGGTAAGAGCCATATCGACCTAGGAGGACTGCATGTTCCGAACGAAACAGACCCCGACCGAGAAGCTCATGGCGCAGGTCGTGGAGGCGCGCGACCAAGCGGCGCCGAAGGCGACCGCTGCGGCCGAGCGCCTGAAAGAGGCCTTTGACGAGGCGCGGGTGCGCGCGGCTCCGGTGGCGTCCGACCTCGCCGATCGGGCCCGACCCAGGATCGAGGCGGCCGAGTCGACGCTCGTGGACTCGGTCCTGCCAAAGGTGGGAGCGGCCCTCGGTGTCGCATCGGCGGCCGTCGCTCAGGGCGCCCACGAAGCCAAGGACCTCATGCGCGACTACGAGCCGCAGGTCCAGCAAGCTCGCGAGTCCGCGGGCGATTTCGCTCGGGTGAGCAGCGATCGGCTGCGTGACGCCTACCGCGTCCTGAGCGGCGAGGCCGTGGCCAAACCCGTCAAGCGCGGTCGCAGGAAGTGGCTCTTCGTCATCGGGCTCGGCGCTGCCACCATTGCGGCCGTCGCGGCCTATCGGAAGCAGCAGGCCAACAACGACCCGTGGGCCACCCCCGCCGACAGCACGATGGGGAGCACGACTGGAACGACGGGCTTCGACACGGGCGGCTCGATGAAGGACAAGGCAGCCGAGAAGGTCGGACATGCGAAGGAAGCGGTGACCGAAGCTGCCGCCAAGGCGAAGGACAAGGCGACGGACCTGGCGGCCAAGGGCCAGACCGCGATGGCCGACCGCAAGGACAGCGTGACGGAGGGCGAGATGGAGTCGGCGTCCGCTCGCGCCGACGAGGCGCTCGATGAACTGCGTCCTGAGACTGGTCAGGTGACCGCGATCGACGCGACGCTCGGCTCCGACGCCATTGACGCGTCCGCCGGCACGCTGCCGAGCGAGTCCGTCAAGCCGAAGCGGCCGAAGACCTGAGCCGACAAACCTGATGGGACAAAGCAGACGGACCCGGTGCCTGGGCACCGGGTCCGTCTCCGCTTGAGCTGGCTCGCACAGACAGGGGGACAGCGCGAGCCAGCACATGCAGAAGGGCTGGGCGCGGTTCGTGCGGGCCCAACCCTTCGCTGCGTCCAGTGTAACCACGTACTGGACGTTCTGGCGAGAGGCTCGTGGAAACTTCTACCAGAGTGTGCCTGCAATCACGTCCTTTCCCGAGCGACGCTGCCTCGTGGCAGGTCGGCCAGACGCTGGAGGGCCTCGCCCAGTCTCGCACCGGCAGCGGGCCGGCGCCACCCGAAGTTCCTGTGGGTTTCGGGAGGCCTCCTTTCAGCGAGCGGGAATCGGGACGGACTGCTACGTTTTGCTCGCCCGGTCCCGCCGGGCCTTCGAGTGACGATGCAAAGGCGCGTTTCATCGAGAAGGAGCCGACGAGGCCTCGCCGGGCGACTGGACCATCGACTGGTTGGACGCCGGCACCTCGTATCGCGTGCACGTCAGCCCCAACGACGGGGTGCACCTCGATGAGTGGTTCGAGGGCGCGACGTCTTCCGAAGAGGCCTCCCCCGTCGTGGCGCCGGCCACCGTCGACATCTCGCTCGCGGCCGGAGGGACCCTGGCCGGCACGCTGACCGTTGCCGATGGTGACCCCGTCCCCGGGGACGCATCCGCCACCGTGTGGACCCCTGACGGGGACTACGTCACCTCGACCGGGCTGGTGGATGGGGCGTGGCAGGTGCACGTGCGTTCGGGAACCTACCTGGTGGAGTTCGCAGCAGGCGCGACCCGGCAGTGGGCGTTCGGCAAGGCGACCGCCGAGGAGGCAGACCCGATCACGGCCGTCGTCGGCGAGACCACCCGCGTCGACGACGTGCTTCCCGCAACCGAGGAGACGGTCTTCTCGGGGTTCATCACAGCAGCGGATACGGGCGAGCCCCTCGATGCGTGCGTCACCGCATTCGTCTCCAGCACCCAGGACTGGGCGGGGAGCACCTGCACGACGTTTGACGAGCCGGGCCGGTGGGTGATGACGAGCCTTGCGGCCGGCACGGAGTACAAGTTCGAGGTCTTGACCTGGGGCGGCAGTCATGTCAGTGCGTGGGCACCGAACGCAGCCACGTTCGAGGACGCCGCAAGCTACGTCGGGCCGGCCACCATCGACATCGCGCTCGAGCGCGGTGGAACGCTCTCGGGAGTCATGCTCGGAGCAGACGGCCAACCGCAGGACGATGTCATGGCCTCGATCGAGACCGTGGACGGCGCCACCGTCGCAACCGCCTTCACGTGGGACGGTGGCCAATGGAGTGCCACCGTGCGGCCAGGCGACTACATCGTCCAGTTCCAAGGCAATGAAGGCAGCAGCCAGTGGGCGATCGGCCAGACGAGCCGTGAGTCGGCCAGGGTCTTCCGCGTCGCCGCCGGCCAGACCGTCGACGCGTCGGATCGCTTCCTCCCAGGAGCCAACGTGGCGGGAACCATCGTCAGCGACCTCGACGGCACCCCGATCGCTGGGGCGTGCGTGCACATCTACGAGTACCCGATCGCCGTCTATGCGTACGACGTCGCCTACGCCTGCACCGATGAGGAGGGAAGGTACACGGCAGCTCTCGACCGTGCGGGCACCTACACCGCCGAGTTCTCGGACCCAGAGGGCGGGGGACGCTACATCAGCGAGTACCACGGTGATGCCGTCGAGGCGGAGGCCGCACAACCCTTCACTGTCAGCACAGACGTGCCAACCGTCATCGACGCCTCACTCGCGCCGGGCGCCACGATCTCCGGGATCGCGACCGATGCCAAGCTCGGCACTCCCGTCGCCGGCGTCTGCCCGGCGGCCTACGTGGGCCACGAGGGGAACCGCGCCCGGGGACAGGTCAGGCAGTGCAGCGACGCGCAGGGCCGGTGGCACGTCTCCGGCCTTCGCCCCGACTCCTACGCGCTCAACTTTGTTCTGGGTGACAACGGAGCCGGGCCCGCGAGCACGACGTGGGCATTCAAGGCGGACTCACAGTCAAGCGCGGACCTCGTGACGGTGCGCCTCGGCGAGTCCAGAACGATCCGCAACGTCAAGGTGCCGTCGCCGTCGTCACTCACGGGACGGATCACCGACCCCAGTGGGAACCCCATCGAAGGTGCGAGGGTCAACCCGCGTGGTGACCTTCCCGACCGCTCGGGGGAGTGCTACGACTGCGCCATCACGGACTCCGATGGTCGCTACACCGTCCCGGTGCTGGCGTCGGGGACATATCGGCCGGTGGCCTACGCGCCGTGGGACCAGCCCTTGGCACCCGCATGGTCGGGTGGCGCCACCTCGTTCGAGACGGCCAGCCCGATCACCCTCAAGCCCGGGAAGGCCGGCGCGTTCTCGGTCCAGCTCGCGCCTGCGAGTCGGATCACAGTCGAAGTGCTCGAGGCGGACGGTTCGCCGACGCAGCGCAGCTGGATCGGTGAGGTGGTCTCCCCGACAGGACGGCACGTCGCGGACTTCGACATCTGGAGCAGCCACCGTGCAACGACGCCCGCACTGCCGGCGGGCTCCTTCCTGATCAAGCTCGAGAGCGCCGAGACCGGTCAGGTGGTGTGGTTCGACGGAGCCACAGGCATCGATGACGCGCGGCCGGTCACCCTCGGGGTCGGCGAGTCGGCGTCGATCGTGATGCAGCTGCCTCCGGGCGCCTGAGAGGGCGGGAGGAGCCTCCCGCACCGGCCGCACCCGGCGAGCCCAGCGGCATACGGCACACATTGTCGTATGCCGCTGGGCCGTCGTATCACGATCGCCGAGGCGAGCGTCCTCACCACGAGTAGCATCTTCGGTGCAGGGGTTTGTACCACCTCGAGGTGGGCGATGGACACGACGGTGACGGTGTCGTTGGGCGAGCGGGGTGCCGATCCCGTGCGCCTCGAGGTGCTGCACCGGCAGGCCCGTGAGGAACTGCGTCAGGTCGACGACCTGGACGTGGCCTCGCTGGCGAGTCCAACGGTGTCAACGCCGCCGGACGGCACCCGGGGGCTCGGTCCCGCCGAGATCAGCGCCCTCTCGGTGGCGATCCTCGGATCGGGCGGGATGACGGCGCTGCTGGCGTCGCTGCGTGACTGGCTTCGCCGTGGCCATGCGGCCGCGCGAACCGTCCGCCTCGAGATCGACGGTGACGTCATCGTCCTCGAGGACGCCGACGCTGCCGAACGGGCCGAGCTGCTGCGGAACTTCCTCGGCCGCCACGGCATCGAGGAGCCAGCATGAGCGGCACCCGTCGAGCGCTCATCGTCGCGAACGACACCTACGACCACGCGAGCTTCGCGCAGCTGCGAGCGCCGGCTGCGGATGCGGCGGCGTTGGCCGACGTGCTCGGTGACCCTGAGATCGGCGGTTTCACCGTCGCGGTCGTGCACAACGAGCCCTCGTACGACGTGCAGACCCGGATCGAGGACGTGTTCGCCGACAGCCAACCTGACGACCTGCTCCTGCTGCACTTCTCGGGGCACGGCGTCAAGAGCGACACCGGCGAGCTCTTCGTGGCTGCGCGCAACACCCGGCCGGACCGGCTCGCGTCGACCGCTGTGTCGGCGGATTTCATCCAGCGGTGCATGAAGACGTCCCGAGCGCGCAGCATCGTGCTGTTCCTCGACTGCTGCTACGGCGGAGCATTCGGACAGGGAGTTGTTGTGCGGGCCGCTGGCCCGGTCAACGTCATGGACAGCTTCCCCGCGGGCCGCCTCGGCGGTGGACGGGGCAGAGCCGTGATCAGTGCGTCGAGCGCGATCGAGTACGCCTTCGAGGGCACCGCGCTGGCCGCCGACGAGCGCGCCAAACCATCGGTCTTCACGTCGGCGGTGGTCGAGGGGCTGCGCACCGGTGAGGCCGACCGTGACGAGGACGGGCTCGTGTCGCTGGACGAGCTCTATGACTACGTCTTCGACCGCGTCCGGGCCGAAAACCCGAAGCAGACGCCCGGCCGCGACGTCGAGATGTCGGGCGACGTATACCTCGCGCACAGCCGTCGCCGACGCCTGCGGCCGCAGCCGATCCCGGAGGCGATCGCCGCAGCGCTGAAGGAGCCCAACCCGACGTTCCGACGTGGAGCCATCAGCGAGCTGCGCGACCGGCTCCGGCACGAGGACCCGGGCGCCGCACTGGGGGCACTGGAGGCTCTGCGCGAGGTCGTGCGCACCGACACGAAGTCCGTGGCCGACGATGCCGAGGCCGCGATTGCCTCGGCGACCATGGCGGTGGTGCCCTCGTCGGTCGACTTCGGCGAGGTGGCTGTCGGGGCGGGCCCGCAGAGCCGGACGGTCGAGGTCCAGGGACCAGCCCTGGCGCGTGCGGTCACGGTCCAGTCGGAGGCGCCGCTCGAGGCGGTCGTCGAGGAGGGCGGCCGGGTCACCGTGACGCTGTTGCCGGTTCACGAGTCGTTCAAGGGGCAGGTCACGATCACCAGCCCCCTCGGATCCCTCGTCGCGCCGGTCACGGCGCATGTCCCAAGCGACGAGGAGGCACCGGTGGTCGTCGAGCCTGAGCTTGTTGAGCGCCGCATCACACCATCGGCACAGCCGGCATCGATCGCACGCCCCTCACAGCAGTCGAATGCCCAGGAGCGGTCGACCGCACCTTCTCCAGGTCCCGTCGCGCCGCTCTCTGGACGGAGCCGGGGGTTCGTCTCCGTCGCGTCGGCCTTCGGCGGGCTGCTCGTCCTCGCAAGCTATGCGGCCCCGTGGACGGACACCAACATGCTCTACGCGATGGGACCCGGTTTCACCGTCGGCATCTTCATCGTGGGAATCGCTGCGATCGTTGCGGGCATCGCCGTTGTCGTGGACCAGACGGGCCAAGTGTCGACCGGGCTCGTTCTGGGCGTCTCGGTCGTGGCGGCGAACGCGATCCTGACAGCCGTTGGGATCATGGCGCGTGCGGGAGGCGTGGAACTGGGGCTCGGCTGGCTGTTCGGCCTCCTGGGGCACATCCTCATCGTTGCGGCCGGCCTCGGCCGTCTCGTCTCCGTGCTGCGAGCGGGTGGACTCGGTCTGGCATGGCCGAGCCACCTGGGCACTCCGCGCCTGGCCATCCTCGCGCTCGTCGTCGTCGGCTGTGGAACCCTCGTCGCCTACGCCGCCTACTTGGCCGGTCCGGAAGGCGACTCACCGTACAGCGCGATCACCATGGTCTGGGCCGTCACCTGGCTGGCCGTCGGAGCAATCGCAGTCAGCGCCCGCCCGCCGGCTCTCGCCCGGTCCTTCCTCGCCGGCTGGGCCGTGGCCGCACTGGCCCAGCCCCTGTCCGACTGGACCTACTTGGGACGCAACGGCTATGACGCGCAGGGCATGGCAATTCTCGTCGTCGCCCTCATCGCGCTCGTGTTCTTGGCGGCCCTCATGGACCGCCAAGGCGGGCGGCCCGCCGGGTGAGGTACCGCCGTTCCGGCTCCGACCGGGTCAGCGCGGCTGCTCTTTCGTAAGCTTGGCGTGCCCCGTCGGCGTCTCCGATGCGCTCAAGGAGATGGGCGTGGACCGCGGGGACCCGGTGGTTGCCGCGAAGACGCGGCTCGTCCGCAATGGCGGCGAACTCCTCGAGCGCCGTCGCCGCCCCTTGGACCTCGGCGAGGGCGACGAGCCTGCTCAAAGCGACAACCGGACTGTCGTCGTACCGCTGGAGCAGCGTGTAGAGCGCGAGGATCTGGGGCCAGTCCGTCGTCTCGTCCGTCGTGGCCTCGTCATGCAGGGCGGCGATCGCGGCCTGCAGCTGGTAGGGGCCCAAGGGGCCGAGCGACATCGCCTCGATCACCAGGGCTGTTCCTTCGACGATCAGGTCCCGGTTCCAAAGAGACCGATCCTGCTCAGGAAGCGGGACGGCGTCGCCCCTGAGGTCGATCCTGGCCGGACGCCGTGCCTCCGTCAGCAGCATGAGGGCGAGCAGTCCAGCCACTCCGGGCTCGGAGGGCAGGGCGGCGCGGAGCATTCGGGTCAGCCGGATCGCCTCCGAGCTGAGGTCGACTCGGACCAGCTGCTCGCCCGACGTTGCGGTGTAGCCCTCGTTGAAGACGAGGTAGAGGGCATGGAGAACGGCGGGCAGACGGTCGTGACGCTCAAGTGAGGTCGGGATGAGGAAGCGGGCGCCCGCTGCCTCGATCGCCGACTTGGCGCGGCCGATGCGCTGGCCCATCGTGGCTGACGGGACGAGGTACGCCCGGGCGATCTCCTCGGTCGTGAGGCCCCCGACGGCCCGAAGCATGAGGGCCACCTGCGAAGGCGGCGAGTTGGCGGGATGGCAGCAGAGGAAGAAGAGGACGAGACTGTCGTCGCCCTCGGGCTGGCGCTCGTCGCCTGGACCGGCCGTCGTGTAACCATCGAGCGGCACAGCCCTGGCCAGCCGCTCCTCGCGGCTCTGACGAGCGATCTCCCGGCGGAGCAGGTCGGTCAGCACCCGTGAGGCGACCTGGATGAGCCAGGCCCTCGGGCGGTCGGGAAGGCCGTCCTGCTCCCACTGGCTCACCGCCCGCAGCAGGGCTTCCTGGACGGCATCCTCCGCCAGGTCGAAGTGACCGTACCGTCGCACCAGCGCACCGAGGACCTGCGGCGCCTCCCGTCGCAGCAGGCCTCCGTACACGTGTCGGGCGGCACTCGGTCAGCCGTCTGGTGTGGGCCCGTCCATGACCGGCCGAACCTCGACCGGCTCACCAGTGGCCTTGACTACTCGGGCCGCGATCTCGACCGCGCGGTCGTGCGAGGTGACATCGACGATTGAGAAGCTGACGAGCGTCTCCTTCAGCCCCGCAAACGGACCGTCGGTCGCGACGGGCACCCCGTCGACCCGCTGGACGTGGTCGTGTGCGAGGGGTCGGCCAGGCCTTCCGAACCGACCCATTCGCCCGAGGAGCGCAGCTCCTGCTCGAACCGCTCATAGAAGTCGCAGATCCGTTGGATCTCCTCGGCCGTGACCGTCTGCTCGTCCCAGGTCTGCGCGTTCGTGTAGCCCAGCAGCATGTACTTCAGGCCAGCCCCCTTCTGCTGGAAGTGTAGGCAGTCAGGCGTTGATGCGGGTCATGGTGGACTCGTAGCCCCCGCCCCCCGGGTACACCCACGAGCCGGAAAGGGAGTGATCGCCGTCGTCGAACGTGCCCGAGTAGTGAGCCGGTGATCCCTTCTCGCCGGCCCAGATGCGCAGGGTGTCGCCGTCGAGCTCGTAGGCGTAGTCGAGGGTGTTGCCGGTATTGTCATAGAAGCGTGAGTGCACCTCCGGGCCCGGCATCTCGCCGAAGGGGCGGAGGTTGCCGACCACCTCGAATCCTTCGATCTGCTGGCCGAACTGCTCGAGGTGAACGCGCTGGATCAGGAAGTAGCCTCCCTCCATCCACTCGTAGGTGACGGTTCCCTCGGCACCCCCGGTCACCGCCCACGTGCCGACGAGGCGGTCCAGGGCGCGCAGCTCCGGCGACGGGTCGGGTGTCGGTGGGAAGTCGAAGGTGACGTCCTCGGCGACATCCTCGGTGGAGTCGTCCTGGTTCGTGGTCTCGGTGCTCATCGTCGTGCCTCTCGCTGTGGTGGCACCCGTTGTGGGTGCCGGGCATCTGCGACGACGAAGCCGTCGTCACACTTTCGACATGCCCACGGAAGGTTTCTTTGGGCACGCGGCGAGCTCAGCGGCATACGGCCTCCTCGTTTGGAGTGCTTTGAACATTCCGTCAGGGCAGGATCAGTGCGTGACCACGACGACCGCAGCGACGCGCCGGTACCAGCTTGCTGGTCAGCTGTCCGCGCCGCTCCGGCGTTATCTCGCCACCGAGTCGGGTGGCGCCGCCCTGCTCGTCATCGCCACATCGGTCGCACTGGTGTGGGCGAACTCGCCCTGGTCGGAGGCCTACTCGCGGGTCTGGGCGACCGAGTTCGCCGTGCAGCTCGCCGACTGGACGCTCCGGATGGACCTCGGCCACTGGATCAACGACGGCCTCATGGCGGTGTTCTTCCTCGTCATCGGCCTCGAGGTGCGCCGTGACCTGTCTGTCGGCGAGCTGACCGACCGGCGGAAGCTGCGGCTGCCCCTCCTCGCGGGCGTGGGCGGCATGGTGGTGCCTGCGCTCCTCTACCTGCTCGTCAACCCGTCGGGGGAGGCGGCCAGCGGCTGGGGCATCGTCATCGGCACGGACACCGCCTTCCTCCTCGGCACGCTCGCGCTCGTCGGGCCGACGACGTCAACCCAGCTGCGCGTGTTCCTGCTGACGTTGACCGTGGTCGATGACATCGTCGCGGTATCCGTCATCGGCCTCGTGTACTCGGACAGCCTCAACGGTGCCGCCCTCGCTGTCGCCCTCGGGGCCGTGGCCGTGCTCGTCGGGCTGGGCCGATCGAAGGTGTGGCGGATCTGGCCCTACGCCATCACGATCCTCGTGCTCTGGCTCGCGACCGTCGACTCGGGGCTGCACGCTTCCGTCGCCGGCATGGTGGCCGGCCTCCTCGTCCCCTCGTACACACCACACCGGCAGGCCGTCGAGCACGCGGCCCGTCGGTTCCACGCGTTCCGGCAGTCGCCGCTTGCCGATGTGGGGCGGTCGGCCCAGGCGGCGCTCGTGCGCGCGGTGCCGGTCAACGAGCGGATGCAGATCGTGCTGCACCCCTGGACCAGCTATGTCATCGTCCCGGTCTTCGCGCTCGCGAACGCCGGGGTGGACCTGCGCGGTGGCGTTCTCGGGGAGGCGCTGCGCTCACCGGTGACGTGGGGCATCGTGCTCGGTCTCGTCGTCGGCAAGTTCGTGGGAATCGGGGGAGTGTCGCTGCTCGGTGCTCGGCTCGGCGTGGGCGCGCTCCCGCAGGGCGTCGGCCCGGGCCAGATCCTCGGCGGGGCAGCCCTGTCCGGCATCGGCTTCACGGTGTCGCTGCTCATCCTCGGGTTGGCCTTCGGGCCGGAACTGCAGGATGAGGCGACTGTCGGTGTGCTCCTCTCGCTCGTCCTCGCCACGCTGTTGGGATGGCTGGTCTTCAAGCTGGCCGCCGTCTTCCACGGGGAGACGTCTGCGGGGTTGCCCACGGTGCTCGACCGGTCGGTGGACCCCGCCCGCGACCACATCCGCGGCTCGGCGACCGCGCCGCTGACGCTGCTCGAGTACTCGGACTTCGAGTGCCCGTTCTGCGGACGCGCAACGGGCATGGTCGCTGAGGTTCGTGCCCACTTCGGCGACGAGGTGCGCTACGTGATGCGGCACCTGCCGCTGCCCGACGTCCATCCCCACGCCGAGCTCGCGGCCGCCGCTGCTGAGGCGGCGGGGGCGCAGGGGCGGTTCTGGGAGATGCACGACCTGCTCTTCGAGCACCAGGACGAGCTCGAGACGGAGGACCTGGCTGGCTATGCCGGCAACCTGGGGCTCGACGTCGAGCGCTTCCTGCGCGACCTCGACGAGGACGTGCACGCCGAGCGGATCCGAGAGGACGTGATGAGCGCCGAGTGCAGTGGCGCGCGAGGGACGCCGACGTTCTTCGTGGGTGAGCGCCGCCACGTGGGGCCGTACGACGCCCAGACGCTCATCGCCGAGCTCGAGGCCAGTCGGCAGGCGGGCGCAGCGGGTGTGCGCGGCCAATGACCGGCGACCGACTCGCATCCTGCTCCGCTTGGCGGAGCAGGATCGGAGTTGGACGTCCGGTGCAGGCCCAGCACGACGTCGAGTGCGCTGTTCCTGCCGGCGAGGGGGCGGCGCCAACTGCACACTCGACCGAGAGCTGGCCCCGAGCGGATCGCTGTGACCGCTGACCTCGCCCGAGGTCAGCGCGCGGAGTCGGCGATGGCGGCGATCATGCCGGCGAGGAGGTCGACGTGCTGGCCTGGCTCCCACTCGGGATAGACCTGCGAGCCGACGATCATGCCATCGGCCAGCGCCACGACGAGGCTGGCGAGGTCCTCAGCCAGGTCGGCACCGGCGTCGTCCGGGAGGAACGCCCTGAGCCATGCCGAGATCATCAGGCGGGACTGGTCCCGCACATCGATGTACGCCTCGCGCGTCTTTGCGTTCTGCTCGCCCGTCTCCAGCACCACCTGCATACCGATGCGCAGGAAGGCGGGCATCTCGGCGAAGGTGGTCGTCGCTTGGCCGAGGATTCGGCGCAGGCCCTCGGCGATGGTCGTGTCGGCGCTGACGTCCCACCGTGGCACGGACACGAGCCACTTGGCGAAGCTGGACCGGATGACCTCCGCGAAGAGGTGGTCCTTGTCCTCGAAATACCAGTACACCGAGCTCACCGGCAGCCCCGACCGTTGACAGACCCGGGCGATCGTGGCGCCGGCGATCCCCCGCTCCTTCGCCAGCTCGGACGCCGCGGCCATGATGCGGTCCCGGGACCGCTCAGGCACGCCCGCCGTGACCTTGCGGCTCGTCTGTGTGGATTCCGTCTGGTGAGTCGTCATGACGCGACTCCCATCGACTCGAGGTGCCGGCCCAGTCCCCGGGACATGAGGGAGACGAGTCGCTTGATGTCCTTGCTCGTCGACGAGCGGACCTGGAGGAACAATCCGTCCATGAGCATCATGTAGAAGCGGGCCAGACGAGTGGTCAGCCCGGGATCGGCCTCGACCGCCTCTGGCGAGAGCACCGTGGCCCACCAGTCGCGGACCGCCACCTCGGTGTCCCTGCGCACCTCCGCGTAGAGGCGCCGCGCGGCCGGCTCCTTGACCCGCTGCTGGAGCGTCAGGAGCAGGCCGAGCGACCAGAACTGTGGCGACGTGGTCAGGACCTGGGCGGCGCGTTGGAACCGCCTCTCGATCCGCTCGGATAAGTCGTCGGGCTCGGCGGCCGCAACCCACGTCGGCGCGGTCGCACGCCAGGAACGGTAGGAGTGCTCGAGTGTTGCGGCAAGCAGCTGGTCCTTGCTCCCGAAGTGCCAGTAGATCGAGCTGGCCGGCAGCCCGGTTGCCTGCTGGACGAGGGCGACGGTCGTGCCGTCATACCCTCGCTCTGCCGCGATCGCCAAGGTCGCCTCGAGAATCGCGTGCCGCGACTCGTCGCCCTGGCGATGCCGGCGGTCCGTCTTCCGTGCCATTCCCTCGCTCCTCCGACTCGCCGCTCCGACGGTCCGCACGCAACCCCTACGCGTCGTTCACAACACCGCTCTCTGTAGCGCAACAATAGTCACCGGGTGGCCCGCGTTGCTGCAACGACTAGGTCAAAATCTCGAACTGCGACCGGGAATCTTGCCGATCAGCTCGTCTTGGCCTACCGTCACTGTAGTGCATGCTACAGAGTAGTAGCAGAAAGCGAAGGTGAGAACCGTGGCTGCGGACGCATCGACTGGCGAGCTACAGGCCCTGGACCCGGCACAGTACCGGGAGGTCATGGGTCATTACCCGACCGGAGTCACGGTCGTGACGGGCATGTCCACGGACGGCCAACCGATCGGCATGGTCGTCGGAACCTTCACGGCGGTCTCCCTCGACCCGCCACTCGTGGCCTTCATGCCCACCACGTCCTCAGGGACGTATGCGCTGATGAGGGACTCAGCGGCATACTGCATCAACGTTCTGGCCCATGACCAGCTCGACGTGTGCCGCCTCATGGCGGTGCCCCGTCCGGGGAAGTTCGACGACGTCGCGTGGGCACCGTCGACGTATGGCGCCCCCGTGCTCGAGGAGGCCGTCGCGCACATCCACTGTCGCCCGCATGACGTCATCCCGGCCGGCGATCACTACATCGTGCTCTGCGAGGTGCAGGCGATGGAGGTGAACCGCCCGGCCACGCCGCTCCTCTTCTTCCAGGGCGGCTACGGCGGCTTCAACACGCGGGGCATGAGCGCCAAGGGCGACGCCGACCTCATCGAGGCAGTACGGCTGGCCGACGTCGCCCGGCCACAGGTCGAGCAGGTCGCGCGCTCGCTCGGCTGCGAGGCGGCCGTGCTCGTGGCCGCGAACGACCATGAGCTCACGACGGCCGTCAGCGCCTACGGCGGCAACGCGCAGGTGCTCGAGCCGCTCGGCTCGCGCGTCCCCCTCATGCCACCGCTCGGCGAGGCGTACCTGGCATGGTGCGATGAGCCAGTCATCGAGGCTTGGCTCGGACGCGCCTCGAGCCAGGATCCGGAGGTCATCGACAAGTACCGACGCCGTCTGGCGGCCGTCAAGGAGCGCGGCTTCGCCGTGTCCCGGCAGCGGGACGACACGCTGCCCAGCTATGCAGACCTCAGGAATGCCATGCGCGAGTATGCGGCCGGCGAGCTCACCCCTGCCCGCGAGCGGGCCGTCCTCAGGGTGATCGCCGAGTCGTCGACGCTCTTCGAGACGTTCGATCATCGAGGACGGCGCGACGTACGACCTGGGAGCGATCGTCGTCCCGGTGCTCGAGGAGAGCGGACGAGTCACGTTGTGCCTCAGGGCGAGCCAGCTTCCGCGCGGTCTGGACGCACCCGCCGTGCGCGAGTGGGTGGCGACCCTCCAGGATGCGGCGGCCGCAGTGTCCCGACGGCTCCGTTCTGAGGGCCGTGACGAGTACGCCGCCTATCTCCACGCGATGCCCGGCGACTTCATGATGTGAGATTCCGCTGCGGTTGCGGTAGGGCTGGAACCGCGCGGTCAGCGGTGGGTCGACCGCCCCAGGCCGACGCCGGCAGCGATCTCGTTGCCGACGATCCACCCCATCCCGAAGGCCGACAGCAGCCCGTTGCCCGAGCTGTACCCGGCTGAGTGCTTGCCGGCCAGGCCCACGGCCGCGCCACCTCCGGCACGCAGCCCGGGGATGGTGGTGCCATCGGTGCGCAGTACCCGCCCGGTCGTGTCGATGGCCGCGCCGCCCTGGGTGGTCAGGACGCCGTGGGTCAGCCACGCGTAGTGGAAGGGGCCGACGAGGGCCCGTCGGCCAGGCAGCGGCTTGAGCGCCAACGCGAGCGCCTTCGGGTCGAGCCGGAGGGCTTCGGCGAGGCTGGCGACGTCGGGGGCCTCGAGGAGGGCCCCGGCCCGTTCCGACTCGCGCATCATCTCGGAGTGCTGGGCCGTCTGCTGCGCCTCCGCGTCCCAGATCATCACGGCCCGCTCGTCGGGCTGGGCCTGGATGACGCCGGCGAGGCCGGAGTAGCCGTGGGCCTGCTCGTCGACGAAGCGCTCACCGTGCCGGTTGACCAGGATGGCGCCGAGCCAGGGGAGGGCCGGGTTGACCCGCGTCCCGCGCAGGGTGACCTGTCCGTGGCGCAGGCACGCGCTCATGTTGCGGAACTCGGCGCCCAATGGGCTGAGCCAGCCGATGGAGTCGCCGGTGGCCGTGCTGACCCCGCCGTGGAAGGGATCGCCGAGCTCGGCGCAGTACTCCTGCATGAGGGCGTGGTTGCCGGCGAAGCCGTCGGTGGCCAGCACGGTGACGCCGGCCTGGACGACGAGGTCGTGGCTGCCCTGGCTCGCGGTGACGCCGACGACGGTGCCGTTCTCGACGCGCAGCCCGGTGACGGGGGCCTCGTCGAGCAGCGCGACGTTGGGTCGGTCAGCGAGGACCTTGCGCATGTGGGTGATCAGCGGACCGCCGCCGGCGCGCGCGGGGTCCGCGTGCAGGCGCGGCACCGACATGCCCTTGCGGGCCATGTCGATGCCGACGTCCATGGGGTAGCCGAGGTCGTCGGCGATCCAGTGCACGTAGTCGGGGGCGACCGTGCAGAGCGCCGTGACGAGGTCGCGGTGCCGCTCGTCCCCTGAGTTGGCCAGGATGTCTGCCGTATGCCGCTGGGCTGAGTCCTCGATGCCTGCTGCGGCCTGGAAGCGGGTCCCTCCCGCAGCGAGGCTGCCGCTGGACACGCCGGCGTTGCACCCCTCGGTCATGCTCTTCTCCAGGACCGCGACGACGACGTCGGGGTTCTCTGAGGCACGAAGTGCGGCCATGACGCCGCAGGCACCGGCTCCGGCGACGACGACGTCGACCTCGATGTCCTCTCGCACTGTTTCAGCTCCTTCGGGCGTGGTCGGGGTCTCAGTGGTCGAGCGCGGCGGTGAGGCCGTAGAAGTCGCGAGCCCGGTCGAGCAGCTCGCGCGGGGGCTGCTCATGGTGGAAGCCGCGTCGGGAGGGGATGAGGCCGGAGGAGCGGTACTGGCGGCCGCGCAGCTCGGCGACCTGAAGGAGTGTGCCGAGCGAGTCGACGACGGGGACGTCATCGACCCTGGTGATCCCGTGGTCGGCGAGGAAGACGTTGAGTGGTCCCTCGCCCGGGACGATGACCGTCGCACCGGCGCTGATGGTCTCGCGGGCCGCGGCGCGGAACGCCTCGAGCAGTCCCTCGGGTTTGGCGTAGGCGCGCATGACGTCGGTGAACTCTGCAGCCACCTGCCGGATCGGCCCGACCAGCTGGTCGAGCCCATAGATCCGCAGGTTGCGTCGCAGCTGCGGCTCGAGGGCGCCGATGAAGTTGACGATGCCGACCGTGGAACCCAGCGTGGCCGCCATGAGCACCGAGGTGTGCCCGAAGGCGAGGACCGGGATGTCGACGACGGAACGGCACTCCTCGTAGGCGGTGTCGGGGATCGTCGCGATGAGGAAGGCGTCATACCCCTCGTCCTGCGCGCGGAGGGCGGCATGGACGAACTGCTCCTTGTGCAGCCCCGAGAGGTAGGCGTACTTGATGTGGGTGCCCGGGTAGTCGCTCGGGTAGGTACCGGGCTTCATCCCGTGCAGGTGGATCTCGGTGTCCGGGGCGGCCACCTTGTTCAGGTGGCGTTGGAGCGCATCCCGGTAGTGCGGGACGTCGTCGAGGACGGTGAAGCTCTGGTGCCAGATCTTCATGCGCGCTCCTTGGTGGCCAGGATGGCGGCGTCCGCGCCGGCGATCCGGCCGAAGGTGGCGCCGCGCAGCACCGAGGTCGAGCCGGTGTAGTTCGAGTAGTAGAGGCCGGTCATCTCACCCGCCGCGTAGAGGCCTGGGATGGCGCGTCCGTCGCGGTCGATGACCCGGGACGTCGCGTCGACCTTGAGTCCGCCGAAGGTGAACACGTTCGCGCACATGACCGGGTAGGCGATGAACGGGCCGGTCCGGACCGGCTTGGCCCAGTTGGACTTCGGTGGCGTGACGCCATCGGTCGCGAGCCCGTCGGGTCGCGTCGGGTCCCACTCCCCATCGGGGCAGGCAGCGTTGTAGGCGGTGACCGTGGCCTCGAGCGTGTCCGGGTCGACCTCGAGCCTGGCGGCCAGCTCGGCGATCGTGTCGGCGCGGACGGGCGACTCCTCCGTGCGGATCGCCGTCTTGAGGTTGGGGATCGCCTGGCCCTCGGCGTCGAGGATCATCCACGCGATGCCGCGCGGTTGGGCCTGGATGTCGCGGGTGGTCCGCTCGTACCAGGCGTCGATCGGGCCGCGGGCCTCGTCGACGAAGCGCTCGCCGTCGACGTTGACGAGGATGCCGTAGGTGAAGGCCATGATCGCCGCCTCGGGGTCCGGCGAGCGGGGGTCCACGGGCTCGGCGTGGAAGAGCGCGAAGTTGCCGGCGGTGGCGGCTCCGATGGCCATCGCCATCTCGATGCCCTCGCCCTTGTTGTAGTTGCCGCCGCGTGCGACGGGGCGGGCGAGCATGCCGAGGGGTCCGTGGTAGCGGGTCATCAGCTCGGCGTTGCCCTGGTATCCGCCACTGGCGAGGACCACCGTGCCGGTGAAGGTGCGGCGCGCCCCCTGGGCGTCGACGGCCTCGACGCCGGTCACCGCTCCCGAGTCGTCCACGACCAGCGAGCGGGCCGTGGTCTGGAAGTGGAAGTCGACGCCGAGGGAGCCTGCCTTGGCGCCGAGGGTCTCGACCAGTGCCAGGCCACCGCCCACCGGAGCCATCCGCGTCGTCGAGACGGTGAGGAACAGGGTCGGCAGCTGCCCGAAGCTGATCCCGTGGCCCTCGAGCCAGCGCAGCGTCGGCCCGGCGTTGTCCTCGAACGCCGCGACGTAGTCGAGGTCGACGACCTGGTGGGCGCGCAGCAACGGGTTGCGCCGGCCCCAGTCGAGGCCGGAGTCCGCGGTGATGCCCGGGTCCGGATGGCCCATGAAGTCGTCGACGAGGGTGTCGGCCAGGCCATCGGACGGCTCGTCGAGCGACTTCATCCGCAGGTACGCCTCGGTGTATCGGGTGTTGCCGCCCGTCTCCTGCTCGGTCGCTCGGTCGAGCAGGGCGACGCGGGCGCCGTTCTCGGTGGCCGACAGTGCCGCGGACAGTCCGGCGATGCCGCCGCCGACCACGACCACGTCGTAGTCGTCGACGACCCGGCCGGCCGCGCGCGTGGTGGCGTCCTGGATCGTGGTCATGACCAGCTCCCGATGACCTCATCAGCCGTGGTGACGGTGCCGAAGAGCGGCAGCGTGTTGGCGAAGGCGAACTCGTGGACGGCCGGGTCCGGTGCGGCGCACAGGTCCTCGACGATGCTCACCTGGAGTCCACTGTCCGACGCGTGCCGGGCCGTGGACTCGACGACCAGGTGGGTGGCGATGCCCCCGAGCACCACGTGCGAGACATCTTCGGCGGCCAGCACGTCTCGCAACGGGGTGCCGATGAAGGCGTTGACCGCGCCCTTGTCGATGACCGGCTCGTGCTCGAGCGGTGCCAGGTCCGCGACGAACTCGGCCTCCGGGTTGCCCCGCTTCATCTTCTGGTTCGCCGGGTAGCCGTCGAACCGCGCGAGCCGGTTCGTGCGCAGGCCGTAGGTCGGGTCGAACGCGAGCCGGACGTGGAAGACCTTGACGCCGGTAGCGCGGGCCGCCTCGAGGACCCGCTTGGCCGTGGAGAGCACGTCGCGCTCCCGGACCTGGGCCGCCAGCGGCGGGGCCAGGCACAGCTCGCCCTCCTGGGCCAGGGCCACCTGGTAGTCGAGCATGAGCAGCGCGGTATTCGTGGACATCGGGTTCATCTCCTTGACAGACAACGGGTTTGCGGGGTTCACCAGGCGGACCAGCCGCCGTCGACGTAGACGACCTGGCCGGTCATGTAGGACGAGGCAGGTGAGGCGAGCAGGATGAGGGGGCCGGCGAGGTCAGTCTCCGGGTCGCCGAGCCGGCCGAGCATCGTCCGGTCGGCGAACCACTCCAGACGCTCGGGGTCGTTGCCCAACGGTGCCGTCATGGCGGTCGGGTAGAACACTGCGGGCGCCAATGCGTTGACCGTGACGCCGGTGCGGCCGAGCTCGCTCGCGAGCGACCGGGTGACATTGACGACGGCGGCCTTGGACGCGTAGTACGCGCTCTCCGGGATGGGGCCGACCCGTTCGGCGTAGACCGTGGTGACGTTGACGATGCGTCCCCAGCCGGACGCCGCAAGGCGCGGGCCGAACTCGCGCCCGACCAGCCAGCACCCCGACACGTTGACCCGCATGACCCGCTCGAACTCCTCGAGCGAGGTCTGCGCCACCTCGCGGCGCAGCATGATCCCGGCCGCGTTGACCACGACGTCGACTCGGCCGTGCCGAGCCACAACGCAATCGGCAAGGGCACGAACGGAGTCCTCGCTCGTCACGTCCACGACGTGCGTCGATGCCGGGTCGCCACACCGGGCGGCGGTCTCGGCGACCTTCTCCGCCTGGGAGTCGAGGTCCGCGGCCGCGACGGTGGCGCCCTGCGCGGCAAGGGCCGTGGCGGCTCGCTCGCCGAGGCCGCCGGCGGCGGCCCCGATGACCACGGCCACCCGGCCGGTCGAGATCGAAGAGTCCGTTCACCACTCGAGCTCACTCTCCTCCGCCGCGGCCTGGGTGCCTGCGACGCGTCCGAAGATGGCGGACTTGCCGATCGACGTGCCGGTCATGTAGCCGGCACCGTGGAACCCGCCGACGAGCTCACCCGCGGCGTAGAGCCTCGGGATCGGGTCGCCGTAGACGTCGAGCACGCGCATCGACGTGTCGGCCGTGACGCCGCAGTACGTCGCGAGGACCACGGTCCCGGAGAGCTGGGCGTAGAAGGGCGGCGAGTCGATCGGCGCACGTTCGCCGACTCCGCCCACGAGATGCACGCGGCCCAAGGGATCCGGCTCACCCGCGGCGATGTGGGCGTTGTAGTCGGCGACGGTGGCCTCGAGCACACCGGGGTCGGTGCCGAGCCGTGTGGCGAGCTCCTCGATGCTGTCGGCCCTCTCGAGCATGCCGGCTCGCTCCCGGCCACCGAAGTCGTAGATCGGGACCTCGTCGTTCGAGGCCGCCATGACCTTGGCGTCGAAGACCTGCCACGTGCGCGCGGTCGGCTGCGCCAGGCTGGCGTCGCCCAGCGCCTTGTAGGGGATGGACTCGTCGACGAACCGGCGACCGTGCCGGTTGACCGCGATCGCACCCTTGTAGACGGCGAGGATACCGGTGCCGTCCTCGCCGGGATGCGGCTCGTGGAAGATGCCGTAGGTGCCCTTGACGTAGGGCAGGTCACGCAGGCCGGCCCCGAGCTTCATGGCCATCAGCAGGCCGTCGCCGTGGTTCCCCTCACCACCGGCCAGGAGGGCCTGGGCCATCTGCGGAGCGAACCGCTCGAGCATCGCCCGATCCCGGGAGAAGCCGCCGGTCGCGAGGACGACGGCATCCGCCAGCACCTCTCTGGTCTCGCCGTCATGGTTGACGAGCACGCCTGTCACGCGCGAGCCGTCGTGGAGGATCCGCTTGACGTCGGCGCCGACGACGAGGCGCCCGCCGAGCCGCCCTGCGGCCGCGAAGAGGGCGCGCAGCATCGCCGTCGTGTCGGTCGGGTGTGACCGCGGCGCGGACTGTCCCGAGGCCGCGTGGATGTGCCCGTAGCGGACCCCGTGGTCCTTGAGCCAGCGATACGTGTCCAGCTGTCGCTCGCAGTAGAGGTCGACCAGGGCCTCGTCATTGACGTGGCCGCCCGTCTCAACGAGGTCCTTGCGCAGGAGCTCGACGGAGTCGGCGATGCCCTGTTCGTGCTGCTCATCGGTGCCCACGAACGCCGACAGCCCGGCAGAGCGCACCGTCGACCCACCGAAGGCCTCCGTCTTCTCGAGGAGCACCGCGTACTGGCCGGCTTCCGCGGCGGCGAGCAGCGCTGCGGCGCCAGCGAGTCCACCACCGAGAACGAGGACGCCGACCCGATCCGGTAGGTCGGAGTCCACCGGCAGTCCGGCCGGTGGGATGCCCGGCTCCTCCCTCATGACCGCTCTCCCGGGGCGTCGAAATGGGCCTCGGCGGCGGAGAACTCCGGCAGGTTGAACAGTGACTGACGCTCGTGCCACGTCGCGATGCGGTCGGAGTACGAGGCCGTCTCACCAGTGGCCCGGAGATGGCCCAGCGCCTCCGCCCCGGCTCGGATCACCGCCCGCATGAGGAAGTTCGCGAAGAGGACGACGCCGAAGCCGAGCTCGCGGTACTCCGCGAGGCTGAGCTGGGGAGTCTTGCCGCCCTCGACGACGTTGACGACCAGCGGGACGCCGCGCAGCTCTCGCCCGACTCGTTCGAGCTCGTCCACGGTGCGTGGCGCCTCGACGAAGATGACATCCGCCCCGGCCGCGACGTAGGCGTGGCCACGACGGATCGCCTCGTCGATGTCGTGGACGCTGCGAGCATCCGTCCTCGCGATGACGACGGTTGCCGGGTCCTCCAGTGCCTGCCGCACCGCGACGAGCTTGGCCTGCATGTGCTCACGGGGGATCAGCGCGTGGTGGTCGAAGTGACCACACCGCTTCGGCATCTCCTGGTCCTCGAGCTGGAGGGCAGCGGCGCCCGCCCGCTCGAGACGGCGCGCTGTCCGCATCGCCATGACGGGGTTGCCGAAGCCTGTGTCGGCATCGACGACGAGGGGCAGTGTCGTCGCCGACGCCATCCGGTCGACGTGGTCGGACACCTCCCCGAGCGAGATCAGGCCGATGTCGGGAACGCCGTACTGCGCATTGGCCAGTCCCGCGCCCGTGGCGTAGGCCGCGTCGAATCCGGCGCTCTCGATGAGGCGCACGCCGAGGGCGTCCGTGGCGCCGGGTAGCACGAGGGTGCCCTCGGACAGGAGGGATCGGAGGCGCTCGCGACGCTCCGTGGGGGTCGGCCCCGGGCCGACCCCCACGAGCGCCTCGGCGGCCTCGAAGGGCGCCGGGACAGCAGACACGATGTGCTCAGGCCTCCTCGGCAGGGGGCAGGCCCGGGTCCGCGAGCGGGTGCATGATGCCGGGCGGGCGGCCCTGTCCGTCCGGGTGCGGCTGGTGGCCCCAGACCGCGGTCCGGTCGTAGACCCGCGGGATCCACGTCTCCTCGTCGACCTCGAGGCCGCCGTAGCCGTACTCGACATGGAACGAGCTGGGCGTCGAGTGGTAGAAGCTGAACTGCTGGTCGTTCGAGTGCCGGCCGATGGTCAGCGTGATCGGCACGCCCAGCTCCTGGGCGATCTCGTAGCCGGTGCCGACGTCATCGATCGAGTTCACCTGGATCATCAGGTGGTTGAGGCCCGCCACTCCGGGCGGGCACTGCCCGAGGGCCAGCGTGTGGTGCCGCGCGTTGCAGTGGTAGAACCGGGCGTTGAGGCGACCCGGAACGATGATCTTGTCCGAGAGCCGGAAGCCGAGCTTGGTGAAGAACTCGTGGCCCGCCTCGATGTCCGGCATGAGCAGGAGCACGTGGCCCAGTCCCTGCTGGCCGGTGACGAAACCGGAGATGGCCCGGCCTGGCACGAAGGAGGATCGGACGTGGCTCTGGCCCCAGGTCACCTCGTGGCGGAAACCCCACGGGTCGGTGAAGACGAGGATCCGATTCACGGCTCGGGCCTCCGCGAGCTCCGTGTCGCCCCGTTCGCTGCTGACACCGAGGTCGGCGAGCGCCTTCTCGACCCGGTCGAGGTCCTCCTCGTAGTCGACGCCCCAGCCGATGTAGGCGGTCTCGTCCTGCTCCCCGGGATGGATCTGGAGCCGCCACTGGGCGTCGTCGAACTTGAGCCGGACCGAGCCGTCCGGGCCGGGGTCGGTCACCATGGCGCCCCAGAACTTCGTGGCCATCTCGGGCCACTCGTCCTTGTTCGGGGAGGTGATGCCCAGGTAGGCAAGTGACGTGATCATCGCTGAACTTCCTTGTCGTTGATGGTGGAGTCGTTGGTCTGGGGACTCAGGCGAAGACGGGGGGAACGGACGCCTCGCCACCGAGGTCGTTGATGGCCCACTCGACGGCGACCGCCTCGGAGACGTTGCAGATGTGGCTCAGGCCGGACTGCATGTCACGCCAGTACCGCTCGTTGGCGTACCGCTCGTGGATGCCCTGGGCGCCGCTCATCTTGTAGAGCCGGTCGACCGCGTCGACCGCCCGGTGCACGGCGCGAACGCCGTTGCGGCGATTCGTGAGCCGCTGCGTCCAGGACACCTCGCCACCCTTGGCGACGTGGTCGAAGAGCTCCTTCATGTCGTTGAGCAGCACCGTCCGAGAGGCCGCCACGTCGGCAGCCGCCTCGGCATAGACGTTGAGCTGGATCGGGTCGTTCTTGGCCACTCGACCATCTGCCGACACCCGCTGCTCCATGTAGGAGCGGTAGGTGTCGAGGGCGCCCTGCGCGATGCCCAGGGTGCCGGAGTTGATCGCTGCCGAGAACACGACCGGGAACTTCAGCTGGTAGAGCGCCTTGCCGGGCTGGCGGTCCTCATAGCCGCCATTGCTCATCCGCATCGCCTCGACGACCCGGTACTCGGGCACGAACACGTCCGTCATGCGGACGTCCTTTGAGCCGGTTCCCTTGAGCCCGAGGACGTTCCATGAGTCCTCGACGATCTCGTACTCCTTGCGCGGGATGACGAAGTGCCGGATGTCCGGTGGCATCGTCGGCTGTCCGTCGTCGCCGACGACCATGCCCCCGAGGATGACCCAGTCGGAGTGGTCAGTCCCGGTCGAGTACGGCCACTGGCCGGTGAACAGGTACCCTCCATCGACCCGCTTCGCGCGGCCGAACGGCGCGTACGGCGATGCCGTCCACGTGTCCGGGTCCTCGCCCCAGATCTCCTGCTGGAGCCGCGGGTCCATCATCGCGATCTCCCACGGGTGGACACCGACCACTCCGGTGACCCAGCCGGCCGATGGGGAGGCGGCGCCCACGGTCATGGCAGCCTCCATGAACTCGACGGGGTGCGCCTCGTAACCGCTCCACTGCGTCGGCTGGAACATGCGGATCACCCCGCTGTCCCGCAGGACCTGGACGGTGCGCTCGGTGAGCGCTCCGAGGTCGTCGCTGGGCTTGGCCTCGTCCTTGAGGACGGAGACGTTCTCCCTGATGTTTCCGAGCACGTCGGTCATGGTGGGTCCTTTCCTGCCAGGTCTTGGTGGGTGTCAGTTGTTCGTGACGAAGTCGATGACGAGGCGGTTGAACTCGTCAGCGTGCTCGACCTGCGCCCAGTGACCACAGCGGTTGAGCAGGACGGCGCGCGAGTTGGGGATGTGGGCGAGGAGCAAAAGGGTGCTCTCGTAGTGGACGACGCGGTCGTCACGACCGTGGATGAGCAGGGTGGGGACGTCCACGCGGGGCAGGTCCTCGAGGCGGAACCACTTGGCGATCGGTCCGCCCTTGGCGAAGCCGTCGAGGTAGTTCGCGAGGTGCTGCGGGTGCGCCTTGGCGTTCTTGGCCCGCTCCGCGGCGAGCTCGGGTGTGGCGAAGCGAGCGCTGTCGTAGGTCATCACCTCGGTCAGTCGCGTCATCGACTCGACCGACGGCTCGCGGTAGGCGGCCACAAGCGTCTTCATCCCTTCGGAAAGACCTCCGGCCGGGCTGAAGAGCTTGGGCTGCGGTCCGGACCCCGGCCCCATGGTGATGACATGGCTGACTCTCTCGGGGTACTCGGTGGCCAGCCGCAACGTCGTGATCCCGCCCATCGAGTTGCCGACGAACGCGGCCTTCTCGATGCCCAGGGCGTCGAGCAGCTGGACGGCCGCCTTGGCGTGGTCCATCTCGTCCCGGGTGACGGCGTCCGACCTGCCCCAGCCGGGCATGTCCGGCGCGATGACACGGAAGTGCTGCGCAAGAGTCTCGATGTTGGTCTTGAAGTTGCTCCAGCCGGTCGCGCCCGGGCCCGACCCGTGCAACAGAACGACCGCCGGGGACGAGGGGTCGCCCGCCTCGTTGTAGTGGATGGTCCCCGTGCCCGTGTCGACGGTACGGCTGGTTTCCTCGAACGTCAGCGCCATTGCTGCCTCTCCTGAGCGGTGCGGCTCGATCCTTCCTTGGATCTTCGCGGTCTGTAGTAGTCGCTACACAGAATGTACGTGCCGAGCCTCAATCGCACAAGAGGATGATCGCATTTGGTGTTCTGGACGCTCCATGGAGCTGTCGCGGGCGTCGCAGTCAAAGGATCAGGACCAGCCCCAGGACGCTCAGCGCGAGGTGCCCGGCGGGCGGTTGCGCGTGCCACGCAGTGATCGGCGAACGCCCGGGCGGCTCGCTCGCCGAGCCCTCCGGCGCCAGCGCCGATGACGAGGGCGACCTGCCCGGTGAGGTCGAAGAGGTTCACCACTCCAGCTCGCTCTCCTCCGCCGCGGCGGCGGTGCCGGCGATCCGGCAGAAGATCGCCGACTTCCCGATCGACGTGCCGGTCATGAAGCGCTCGAGCAAGCCGCGGTCCCGGGGGAGAAGCCGCCGGTGCCGATGACGACCGCATCAGCCAGGATGGTGTGGACTTTCGCTGTATGTAACCCGCACGCCGGTGGCACGGCTGCCGTCGTGGAGGATCCGCTCGACATCGGCGCCCAGGACGAGCGCCGAGCTTGCCGGCCGCGGTGAAGACCTGCTTGAGCATCGCCGTCGTGTCGGCCGCGACCACGGTCGCCGAGATGAGGCCGATATCGGGTATGCCGTACTGCGCGTTGGCCAGGCCGACTCCGGTCGCGTAGACGGCGGCGAAACCGGCCGCCTCGGCAAGCCGATTCCCCATCGCGTCTGTCGCGCCAGGGAGTACGAGGGTGCCTGCGGCGAGCGCGGCCCGGAAGTCGGCGCGCCGCGACGAGGCCGTCGGCCCCGGGCCCACGCCGGCGAGCTCACGCAAATCGACCATGTTGATGTCTCCATCCAACGAATCTGATTACCAACCGCCACGCTTGACATTGCACTGCTCACTCCACGGAAAGCCCAGCGCGGATGAGGTCCCCAAGCATGCGCACGGGAGTGCTCTGGCATGCGTCGAGATCGTCGATGAGACGATCCGGGGCGACGTCGGCCATAACTAGGGCGAGAGCCGCCCGCTGCTTGGCCCGGCGCTGAGCCGCGCTCATGGGGTTGAGCGGGTGCCCGGAGGCGTGCGGCACATAGGCCTCGACGGTCCGGTCGGCCAGCTCCACCTCGACCCGGCCGGCGTAGCGATCATGGTCGCCGGCCATGAGGTCGTCGACGACTCGCACTCGCGACTCCCGGAAGTCGTGGATCTCTGACCGTTCAACCGCCTCGGCGCTGAACTGTGCGGGCCCGGCGGCGCGGTCGAGCGTGGCGGCAGCCATCACCCAGGTCGGGGAGTAGCGCGCCTGCTGCTCGTCGGAGGGTCGCTGGTGCCGCATGATTCCCAGGACGAGCGGGTCGACGTGCGCGGTCACCGAGCGGATGTCCGCGGTGGCGATGTCCTCACGGTCGAGAACCTCGAGCAGTGCGTCGACGGCGCTGTGGATCGAGCCGCAACACGCGTAGGGCTTCTGCACCAGGCCCCAGTCGGTCTCGATCCCGTGGCGACCGGCGGCCAGCCCGTCGAGGATCTCCGTCGCAGCCTGCTCGGGCTCATGCTCGGCCCCCATGGTGCGCACCATCCCCGACGGACCGAGCAGCCAGGACGATCCGGCCGTCGCGCCGGCCCGTGCGAGGAGGGCGGCGTGGACGCCGTTGCGGGCGGCCAGCCCGCCGTGCAGCGCCTTGGTGGTCGTCCCGAAGTGGGCCCGCAGCCCGCTCGCCATCGTCGAGGCGATGCCGAGGGCGACGCCGGCCTGCGACGCGTCGAGACCGAGGAGCCGGGCGGCGGCAGCTGCGGCACCGATGCTGCCGACCGTGCTCGTCGCGTGCCAGCCGCGGCGGTAGTGCGCGTGGGAGAGCGCGAGGCTGGTCAGCCAGTCGACCTGGTAGCCGGCGAGAAAGGCGTCGATGAGCGCGTCGCAGGAGGCCTCGAGGGCTTCGGCCAGCGGCCAGATCGTCCCGAGGAGCACGGCGCTGACGTGACCGTGCATGGGATGCATGTAGTCGTCCCAGTCGAGGCCGTGCGTCGCCGTCCCAGCGAAGAGGGCTGCGTCGATGACCGAGAAGTGCGCCGGGTCGTTCCACAGCGGCGCGAGCGGCACCGTGGCCTCCGCCCCCGAGTGGCTGGGCATCGAGCCGCCAGCACCGCTGACCTCTCGATGAGGAAGGAGAGTTGCGCGGACGAGCGCGGCCTGCCGGCTCATGGTGCCGCCGATGCCGATCGCCAAGGTGTCGTCAATCGCCATCCTCGCGAGCTCCTGGGCGCGCGCAGACCAAGATCTCTCGCCGACGGCTACCCCGGCGAGGCGGGCCTCGATCCCACCCGAGGCGACGTCGATGGCGGCCATTGGTCAGGCCGCCCCGCCGTCGAGATAGCCGCGCATGACTCCGGAGATGCCGAGTGTCAGGTCATTGTCACCGTGGCTGACGACGAGCCCGCGCTCGCCCCACGCCAGTTGCCAGCCGTGCAGCTCGAGAGTCCGGGTGAGGTGCTCGATGAGCACGTGCTGGCGGTCGGCCGCTGAGACCGGCTCGCGGTTGGTGTCAACGACGAGCTGGAAGAGGAGGTCGTCAGCCGACAGGGCCCCGAGTCGGGCCAGCTCGGCGTCGACGCGCAGGGCGACCGGGGCCAGGTAGAGGTCACCGAGGTTGTGGGGGTTGGTCATGACGAGCCTTTCATGCGAGATGACGAGAGCGACCCAGGGTCAAGGCGGGCCGCGAGTAGTCGGCGTTCAGCGACGGAGCAGGGTCCTCAGGTTGGTGCTCGGGTCGGTGAGCTCGTCGGCGTCGACGAGGTGACCGCGGTCGATGAGGCGGCGAGCGACGCGGATCGCGATCGGGTCGTCGATGGCGACCGCCCCGATGAGGCGCTGCCTGTCACCCTCAGGGACGATGACGAAGTGCGCGATCGGCGGCTCCGGCCCGCCGCGGACGGCGCTGATCGCCCCGGGTGTGGTCGGCTCGCCGACCGCCTCGACGTGCCGGCCATGCCGGTCACTCCACCACCACGAGGAGGACGCCTCGGCGGTGGCGTCCGCTCCGAGGATCGTCGTCGCGGCCCGCCGGCCGCTGACCTGCGCCGCCTCCCAGTGCTCGGTGTGACCTTGACCGGCGCGCTCCGCGCAGTCACCGATGGCGAGGACCCTGCGGTCGCTCGTGCGCTGCGCGTCGTCGACGAGGATGCCGCGGGCGACGTCCAGCCCGGCGGCCTCCGCGAGCGCGGTGGCCGGGCGCATCCCGACGGCGAGGAGTACGGCGTCGAACTCAGCCACGACGCCCGAGGCGAAGGTCGCGCGGAGCCCGGAGTCACCGGTAGCGAGCGCGGTGACTGTGTCGGTGCGGGCCGTCGCGCCGTGCCGGTCATGCTCGGCGTGCAGCCAGGCCGCGAGTTCCTCGCCGACTGCTGCGGCCAGGGGTGGGTCGACCGGGTCGACGACCGTGACGGCACAGCCGAGCGCGAGAGCCGTCGCGGCGGCCTCGGCCCCGATGAGCCCGGCCCCGACGACGAGCAGCCGAGCGTCTGGGACAAGTGCGGCGCGTAGCCGATCCGCGTCCGCCCGGGTGCGAAGCACATGGACGCCCGGGTCGTGGACCCCGGGCAGCGGAGGCACCGCCGCAGTCCCGCCGGTGGCGAGAACGACGACATCGCCCTCGACCGCCTTGCCGTCGTCGAGGGCGACGGCAAGGCGCTCGGGCCTGAGGATCAGGTCACGCGCGGAGGCGTGCCGGACGCTCACGTGCTCCTGGGCATACCAATCAGGTTGCTGGAGAAGGAGTCCAGCGGCGTCCATGGCCCCCGAGAGGTACTCCTTGCTCAGTGGCGGTCGGTCGTACGGCATGCCGTCGGGGTCGATGATGGTGAGCGGGCCGGTGTGGCCGCCGGAGCGCAGAGCCGACACGCAGGCGAGCGCGGCGATGCCGCCGCCGACAACGACGACTCGCGCATCTAGCCCTGTCCCGGAAGGGTGTGCGGTGGCCATCCTCAGCCCTCCCCGGCGACGACGAGCGCCCGGGGGACGAGGACCTTGGTGCCGACGTCGATGCGCACCCTTTCGCCGACGACCTCAACCGGATAGGTGTCGAGGGACCTGGTCGCGGGGAGGGAGAGCGCCTTGCCGGTTCGGATGTCGAACTCGGCCATGTGGAGGGCGCATTCGATGCGGTCCTCGTCGAGGTAGCCGTCGCTGAGTGCGAACTCCATGTGCGTGCACGTATCGGCCGTCGCGAAGAACTCGTCACCGACGCGGTAGAGCGCCACCGGCGGCACCGTCTCGACCCTCTTGACGTCGCCGTCGTCGAGCTCGTCGACCCCAGCGGCGTCGATCCACACCTGGTCAACCTGGTCATCAGACATCGGCGCTGCCCCTGTCGTTGGTGGTCGCTGCTGTGTGCGCGTCGGGGGCGTTGTGGTCTTCCCGGTCATGTCCGAGGTAGGCGCGGTGCAGGACATCACCGCCGCGAGCCTGCTGCGGGGTGCCCTGGAAGACGGTGCGTCCGGTGCGGATCACCGTCACCGACGAGCACAGGTCGAGGGCGGCATTGGAGTTCTGCTCGACGAGGAGCAGCGGCACCTCCGCGGAGATCTTGCGCAGCGCGTTGAAAACCTCCTTGGCCACCAGCGGCGACAGGCCCAGCGAGGGCTCGTCGAGCATGAGCAGACGCGGCGCCGCGACGAGGGCCCGGCCGACCGCGACCATCTGCTGCTGGCCACCGGAGAGCGTCCAGGACGGACGCTTGGTCATTTCCGCGAGCATCGGGAAGAGGGCGTAGACGTCGTCGAGACCGAAGACCGGCGTGCGGCCCGCCTGGGCGGTCATGCCGAGGAGGAGGTTCTCGT
The DNA here is from genome assembly GCA_963754395.1 of uncultured Actinomycetota bacterium. Lineage (GTDB taxonomy): Bacteria > Actinomycetota > Actinomycetes > Actinomycetales > Dermatophilaceae > Intrasporangium. The sequence continues at coordinate 90,255 of CAVWGJ010000032.1, forward strand.
GGACCGTGAGTGTGCCGATCATCCGGCGCCCCTCGGGGACCTGGATGAGGCCCGCGCGAGCACGCTTCTCCGGCGGCATTCCGGTGAGATCCGTGCCGTCGAAGGTGATCGTGCCCTCATAGGGGTTGAGGCCGGAGATCGCGTTGAGGATCGAGCTCTTACCGGCGGAGTTTGGCCCGAGCAGCGCGACGGTGTGGGCGTCCAGCACGGTCAGGCTGACCCCGCGGACGGCGTGCGTCGTGCCGTAGTGGACGTGGAGGTTCTCGATAGTCAGCATCAGGTCACACTCCGAGGTAGGCGTCGACGACCACGGGATCGTTGAACACCTGGTGGGGGGCTCCGGAAGCGATGAGGCGCCCCGTCTGGAGCACGTCGATCCGGTCGCAGACCCGCGAGAGGTACTCGATCTTGTGGTCGACGACGATGACGGCGTGGCCACGGTTCCGGGCGCGCAGGACGAAGTCGGCGAGGTCACTCGTCTCCTCGGTGTTCAGGCCGGCCGAGGGCTCGTCCATGAGGAGGACCTCGGGGTCGCCCGCCATGACCCGGGCGAACTCCACATAGCGGGACTGACCGTAGGAGAGCGTCTCGACCTCGGTGTCAGCGTGGTGGACGAGACCGACCAGGTCCAGAGCCGCCATGGCTTTGTCGTGACGCTCCCGGTCGAGCTTGGTCATCGCAGGCCGTCCGAGGGTCGAGGCCCAGAAGCCGGCGCGGCGACGGTCACTCGACCCGAGCAGCACGTTTTCGAGCACGGTGAGCTCGGCGAACGACTGGGGGGTCTGGAAGGTCCGCCCGACGCCGGCTCGGCGAGTCCTGCCTGAATCACCGAGCGGGATCTCCTGCTCCTTGATCCGGAGCTTGCCCATCGCCGGGACGACACCTGTCGTCGCATTGAGGAAAGTCGTCTTGCCGGAGCCGTTCGGCCCGACGAGGCCGACGACCGATCCCGGCTCGACCCGCATGCTCACATCGTCGACGGCCACCACGCCACCGAAGCGCACCGTGATGTTCTCAGCCACGAACACGCCGGCCCACCACCTTTCGAAACAGACGCGAGACGCCGCCGAGGATTCCCTGCGGCAGCAGCACGATCGTCGCGAGGAGAAGGAAGGAGTAGGCGACCGTCTCGTACTGCTGGATCGGCCGGAGGAACTCAGGCAGCCAACGCAACACGAAGGCGCCGAGCAGGGCTCCCCACATCGTGCCGGGACCGCCGATGAGCACCATGAGGAAGAGGTCGATCGCGACGCCGACGCCGTAGGACTCCGGGGCGATCGAGCTCATCGTGTGCGCGTGCAGGGCGCCGGCGAGGCCACCGAGGACCGACGCGAAGACGAGGATGCGGACCTTCGTGGCGGTGACCGGGATGCCGTTGGCCTGAGCGACGGTCGGGTTGTTCTTCACGGCGAGCGCGCTACGGCGCATAGGCGAGGCGTTGACCAAGGTAGCCACGATGACCACGGCGAGGGTGATGCCCGCGATCAGCCAGTAGATGCCGGCCATGTCAAGCTCGGTCTCTCCGATGCCTGGCCCTGGAATCCCGTAGATGTTGCCGGACCGCTCGCCACCTAGGAAGTCCCAATGGTGGAAGAGGATGACGCACAGCTCGGCGAAGGCCAGAGTGCCGACAGCGAAGTACATGTGCTGGGCCTTGCGCAGCACCAGCGCAAGCAGCGCCCCGACACCGGCCGTGACCACCATGGCGAGCAACACGCCCCCGACGAAGCCGATCGACTCGCAGACCTTGGCGGTGATGTATGCGCCCAGGCCCATCATCGCCGCCTGCCCGAAGGCGAACATGCCGCCGACCGAGTAGGCGTAGTAGAGACCGAGCGCTGCGATGCCATAGACGAGTGAGGCGGTGAGCACCGAGAGGTTGTACGCATCGTCTCCGGCCCACATGCCGAGGATGAGGAGGATGACAGCCGCCCCGATGACGCCGAGCAGACCGGATCGGGCGGTGAGCCGCTGCAGCCAGGAGCGCGGAGCTCCCGCGGACGGCTCCGGCCAGGATGTCGACGTGGATGGAGACGAGGGGGAGGTCACTTCAGAGACGGACACTGGATTCACCCCCGAACAGGCCCTCGGGTCGCAGTGCGAGGATGAGGAGGATCGCGACGAAGGGGTAGGCCTGCCGGAAGTCCGGCGCGATGTACCCCGCCGCGAGCTGCTCGACCAAACCCAGAAGCATGGCCCCGCCGACGACGCCCCAGAGCCGTCCGAACCCGGCGATGATCGCCGCGCCGAACGCGAAGAGCATCGGAGCCAGGCCCATCTCCGGAGTCAGCGCCGCGATCGGACCGAGGAGCACCCCGGCCAGTCCGGCCATGGCGCTGGCGAGCGCGAAGGCCGCGATCGACAGCTTGTTGGCAGCCACGCCGTAGAGGCGGGCCGTGTTGCGGTCCGCGGCCAGCGCCCGCACCTGACGGCCGAAGGACGTCCGGTTGAACGCGAGCGACAGGCCGAGGACCGCAAGCAGCGAGACGGCGAGCACGAGCAGCGAGTGCTTGGGCACCGTGCCGCCGAGGATGGAGACCGTGCCATAACCCAAGGGGCTGTGCAGACCACGAGGGTCCGCGTTGTACCAGAGGACGATGAGACCGACCATGGCGAAACCACCCGCCAGCGTGGCGAGGAAGACCGAGTCGATCGGCTTGGACCGCAACGGAGCATAGGTGAGGCGCTCGAGCACCACACCGATGACCGCAAGGATCGCGATGGCGAGCACGGACGCCAGGACCAAAGGCAGTCCCAGGTCCGTGCTCGCCCAGAACGCCAGATAGGCGCCCAGTGCGACCAGCCCGAACTGTGCGGCGTTGATGACACCAGTGGCCTTCTGGAGAACCACGATCCCCAGGGAGACCAAGGTGTAGATGGCCCCCAGCGTCAGGCCGCTGAACAGCAGGGTGATGAAGGTATCCATGAGGAGGTGATCAGCCCTGCTTCGAGCCCTGGCCCATGAGCTTGTCCGCGGTGTACTTCGCGACGAGCTTCGGGTTGCCGCCCTCGAAGTTGACGATGACGGCCTCGTGCATGAGCTCGTGCCGGTCGTCGGACTTGTACTCGGTGGCGCACATGGTGTTGTCGTTGAAGGTCACCGTCTTGAGGCCCTCGGCGATCGACTTCGAGTCATGGCCACCGCCCTCGTTGCCAGCCGCGACGGCGAGGTTGACCGCGTCGTAGGCGACCGCGGAGGCGTAGTCCGCCAGCGCGTTGAACTCGCCCTTGAACTTCGCGGCCCAGGCCTGGACGTGGGCGCGGTCGTCCGAGACGGGGTCGCACGCCGCGGTGCCGTAGAGGTTCTTCTGGAGCGCGACGTCGACCAGCTTCATCGAGTTGACGAGCGAGGCCGACCCGGCGCTGAGCAGCGGCACCTCGCCGAGGTCCATCTGCACGGCCGTCTTGAGCGCGAGCGCAAGGTCCGGCGGGTAGGCCCAGTTGACGACGAGGTCGCTGCCTTTCATCGCGAGCATCTCATTGGTGAGATCCGCGGTGCCCTGCGGGTAGAGACGCTCGTTGACGATCTTGACGCCGCCCTTCTCCAGCGGAGCCTTGAAGCGCGGGAGGGCGTCCTTGCCGAAGTCCGCGGCCAGGCCCATGAGGCCGACATTGGTCGGCTTGAGCTCGTCCTGGATCCATTGCACAGCGCCGTGGATCTGCTCCGGCTGCGCGGTGACCATCCGGAAGGTGGTCTCGCTGCCGAGGCTCTCGTCGAGGGCGACCGGGGTCGAGGAGCTCATGTTGATGTAGGGAATGCCGGCCTTCTTGAAGATGTCGGCGATGGCGTTGGTCTGGACGACGGTGGCCGAGCCGATGATGACATCGACCTTGTCCTTGACGGCGAGCCGGGCCGCGGAGACAGCCTTCTGCGCGTCGAGGGCGTCGTCGTACTCCTTGAGCACGACTTTGGTCCCGTCGATGCCGCCAGCGTCGTTGATCTCCTGGACGGCCATCTTCACGCCGTTGACATAGGCCGGCTGGGTGGCCGCGCCGCTGGTGGCGAAGATGCTGCCGATGACCAGCTCCGTGTCGCCCTTGGCAGCGCTGCTGCTGCTGCCCCCGTCCCCGCAGGCGGCGAGACCGAGGACCGCGACGGCGAGACCGACGGCAAACGTGCGCGAGCTGCCTCGCTTCACGACCTGACGCATGGTGTTCCTTCCGGTGGTGCGGCGGGCAAGGTGCCCGCCGGGTGGTGATGTCCTGCTGCCCTCGTGGCCGTCGGACGGGGGTGGTCCCGATCAGGTCAGGGGCCACCGGATGGTGGTCGCCTGTTGATCGGCGTCGGCCGGGAGGGCCCGGCCGTACATCTCTCGGTATGCCGTGTGGCGGTAGAACTCCACGGCGTCACTGCCGCTCGCCCGGGCCACGGACTGGCCCGCGTTGCGTTGGCCGGCGACGCCGGAGGAGAGCCGCAGCGCCCAGTGGGCGTCGTAGTGCTGAGGGCTCGCCCACAGCTCCACGAGCGCGTGGTGCTGCGAGTGAAGGTCGCTCTGGGCCCAGGCGTATTCCACGCAGCCGTGCTCGGCTCGTGTGCGCAGGGTGTCGGCGACCAGGCGTTCGTGCACCTCGTCGGTGCCCTCGAAGGCACTTTGGATGAGGATCCGGACGCGCCGTCCGCCGTGCGGGCCGCCGACCACCGACGGGACGTGATGCGCCGGGTCGGGTTGCCAGACCCCGTCGGCATGGGTGAACCGCATCTGCGGGTAGAGCTCGAACCCGGTGCCGTGCGGCTCTGGACCGAGCCCAGCACGGAGCAGGTCGAGGGCCGGCGTGAGTGCGCCCTCGTCGGGGAGCAGGCCGGCGACGACTGCGAGGTCGGTATCGACGAGGCTCACGAACAGGTCCGCCTCGAGCCAGCTGGCGCCTGTGACGAGCTCGCCACACAGATGGGCGAGCGCGGAGCGGCGGGCGTCCTCGCGCAGGATCTCGTCGGGGACGCGGGCGATGAAACGGACGGCCATGGTCACTCCTCTCGGGGCGGTGGTCGGGGTCGGCGTGGGGTGAGCGAGGCGGCGTGGGCCGGGCCGGCACCTAGGAGGTGAGCGGCCGGCATGCGGGCTCAGTAGAAGGAGCTGAGGTTCTTCACGAGGAGGGTCGCCTGGTCGAAGATGACCGTGCGGCGGACCAGCTCGAAGCCCCAGGGTGAGTCGCTGCGCCGGATCACGTCGACGCGGCGGCCGTAGATGATGTCCTCGTCACGCTCGCTGCGGGTGCGGTAGACGCAGAGGTTGGAGCGCACCGCGAAGACCTCGGCGTCGTCGGTGCGGTCGACGATGACATTTGTGACGAGGTGGCGGGTCCGGCTCGGCGGCTCCTCGGCCCAGGCCATATGCGTCTGAAGGCGGTCGACCCGCTCCTTGAGGAGGTCGAGGTCTTCCTCGAAGTAGGCCGAGGTGCCGGGCGGGGCGATCTCGTGCTTGCGCTCGCGGTACGTGCGGTTTTCCCGGACCGGCGCGGCATACGAGATATCCGCGGCGAGCAGCTCGAGCCACGTGGTGAACTGCCAGGTGTCCAACAGGTGGGCCTCCTCGTAGAGGAAGCGCTCGATGGCCCGCTCGGTCGCGGCGTCGACATTCACGATGTGCTCGGTGGTGGTCGACGCGGTCATTGCCTCAGCCACGGGACTCCTCCCTTGCCGCGTGCAACTGGCCCAGCGCATCGGCGGCCGTCGGCTCGTGGTCGAGCCCCTCGGCCTCGTCGGCGAGACGCATGATCTCGGCCCAGGTCATGCCCGAGAGCAGCCGAGCCCAGTGCCGGTAGAGGCCGCGGGCACCAGCGTCGGAGTAGCAGTGCGGAGTGGTCAGGCCGGGCAGGTCGTCGACATCGCGGGCGGTCGCGCCAAGCTGCATCCGGTAGTTGAGCCGGCCCTTGCGCGCCACGTGGCCGCGCAGGATCCGCTGGATTTCGAGCCAGTTCTCGGCGTCGTCCTGCTCGAACATGCCGCCGGGGCTGAAGGTTCGCAGCACGTTGATCCGGTACTGCTCCTTGACCTCGTCCGGGGCGGCCTTGGGAACCAAGGTCCAGGCCCAGATCTCCATCTCGCCCGGGCCTCGCGGGTGGGTGACGCGGAAGGTGTTGTTCATGAGGAACATGAAGTTCGGGAAGATATTGCCGTGCCCGCGCACCGACAGGGCACGGCGCTCGCCCAGCCGCTCGAGGGTTTCGTCGCGGCGGGAGTTCTCCCAATCGGCGATCTCCGGGTTGAGGCTGAGCGAGCCGATCCGCCGGTCGAACCAGCCGCTGCCATGGCCGAGCGGAGAGGTGAATTGCTGACCCGGGCTCACCTCGTACAGCCCCTCGCGGTTGAACTCGTTATCGCCCATCTTCTGCTGGACGTTGCGGTTCATGACCTGCATGGCCGAGGCGTGCGAGACCTCCGCGTGGTACATGTCGCTCGCGGGCTGCTCGGCGTTGAACTTCCAGTTCGCGGGGATGACCCACTTGTGGACGGCGATGGCCTCCATGCCGCCCTCGTAGCGGTCGATGTAGCCGTCGAAGTACCACGCCATCTCACCGAGGTAGTCGACGAACTCCGGCGCCTCGAGATCCCAAGTTCCGAAGATGAAGCCCTTGTAGTTGGTGATCCGCGGCACCCTGCGGGCACCCCACTGGCTCTTGTCGAGGGTGCCTACGGGGTAGGCGACGTCCTCGTGGGGGACGTGGGTGAGATTCCCGGACAGGTCGTAACCCCACCCGTGAAAGGAGCACATGAAGGCCTTGGCGTTGCCCTTGTCGGCCCGGCAGATCCGCATTCCGCGGTGGGTGCACTGATTGAGGAACGCCGCGATCGATCCGTCCTTCTGGCGCACGACGACAACTGGGTCCTCACCCATGTATTGCTGGAGGAAGTCGCCGGCCTTGGGGATCATTGTGTCGTGAGCGAGGAAGAGCCACGAGCGGGCGAAGACCTGCGCGAGCTCCTCCTGGTAGATCTCCTCGTCGGTGAAGATCGCGCCGGAAATGGTGCCGTTGTCGAGGTCGAGCAGGTCGTCGAAGACGGGGTCCATGGGGCTCCTTTGCCGTTCGTCTTGGCGTCGGTGGATCTGACGACGCGTGGGTATGCCGGGTGGCCCGGTTCGCGGATCACCGACCGGGCGCGAGGGCAGCGAAGTCGACGAAGAAGTCCGGCCGGCGCACGTCCTCGTCGGCGGGCCGGCGGGAGAGCACGCCCTCGATGAGGTAGCCGCCGAGCCGGTCGAAGGTGTCGTAGTAGCAGAAGCACATCGCGCCCCGCATGAGCTCGGCGCCCATGATCCGGGGCATCCCGGCGCCGGCCAGCCATTCCTCGACGGCGTCCCACTCGTCCTCGTTGGAGGTCACCTGGAGCAGCATGTGGTGGACGCCAGGGCCGCGCAGGTCGCGGAAGAGCCGGTTGTAGTGGCTCGGCCCATGGGTCGGCTGGATGATCTCGAGCCCGAAGTCCTTGAAGGGCGTGATGCCGGTGAAATACGCGTGGGTGACCGGCTCTCCCCGGAAGTAGGGATCCTCGAGGCGGCCGGGCTCGGTGCGCCACTCGCGCATGTTGAAGGACGGGACGCCCAGGATCCGGTGGTACTCACGGACCGCCTCCATCGCGTCGTTGACGACGATGCCGAAGTGCGCGACCGAGCGAACGGCGAGCGGATTGACTCCCTCGGGGCGGGTGTAGTTCCCGGCGACGGAGACTCGCTCTCCGTATGCCGCGGGCAGGCTTCCAGTGCGAGGCACGAGGATCTCGACGAGGTAGCCGCCGAGGGCATCGCGGGTGTCCACGAAGTGCCGCTCCACGGCGCTGTCGACAGTGAAGGAGGCGGCGAGCGGCAGGCCGGCGGCGGCGAGCTCAGCGGCCAGCGCGGGGAACTCCTCGGGCGTACTCACCGCGAGGGTCAGGTGGGTGATGCCGGGGCCCTTGACGAGGAGGTGCTCCTGAAACGGGCTCTCGCCCGAGATCGGCTGGATCAGCTCGAAATGCACGGGGATGTCGAGCTCGCCGTTCATGACCCGGCCCTCGGCGCGACCCCGGTCGTCGCGTGGCGGGGTGGTCGCGCCCCGCGCGCTGCGGAAGGCGCCGGTCGTCGCCCGTCCGTGTGTTACGACCTCGGTGAGCCGGTCCTCGGTGAGCTCGGCGACATCCCAGACGTCGATGCCGAACATCTCGCCGTAGTGGGCCATTGCGATCTCGAGGTCGGTTACGACGACACCTATGTTGTGCAACTTGTCGACGGGGATCACGGCGGGTGCTCCTCTGGGCGGCGGTGCCCAAACGCGGGTCCTGGGGCGGCTCGGCCCGAGGCGGTCAGAATGAACCTTCACATGTCGTCGGTCTACTGTCAACAGTTCACATTTTTCGGTCGACAAAACCCCTTTTCGCTGGGCGATCCCCTATCGTTGGGCTTCATGCCGACCACCGACGCCGCACCAGCGAGCCACCGCATCGGGGGTGAGCGCGCGACGATGGCTAGCCTCGCCGTGCGTGAGCTACGGCAGATGATCCTCGACGGCGAGATCAAGCCCGGCGAGCGACTCAACGAGGTCCTCATCGCCGAGTCGCTCGGCATCAGCCGCGGCCCCCTCCGCGAGGCCATCCAGCGTCTGACCGCCGAGGGACTGCTCAGTGTGATCACGCATAGGGGCGCCTTTGTGCCCGCGATCAGCACGGAGCAGCTGCGCCACCTCTACGAGCTCCGGATTGCTATCGAGAGCGCTGCGGTGCGGCTGGGGGTGACGCGCGCGACCGAAGAGCAGCTCGACCACCTGCGCAGGGACCTCGAGCACACCAAGGAGATCCTCGACAGCGGATCCGACCAGGCATATCCCGCCGATGTCGAGATCCACAGTCAACTCGTGGCGCTGGCGCAGAACCCCGCGTTTGACAGCACGATCCGCGATGTTCATTCACGGATCCACTTGGCGCGCGCCCGCTCCGCGACCGACCCCGAGCGTGCCCGCGCGGCGCACCGGGAGCACACGGTGATCCTTGCGGCGATCGAGGCCGGCGATGGTGAGGCCGCGGCGGCCTTGCTCACCGATCACTTGACCTCAGCCTGCGAGAACGCCATTCGCCGCCTCGACGCCTGACGCGGCGCTGACCCTCTCCCTCAGACGAGGGATGAAAGCATGCCGCTGTCACGATCATCGGCCCGGACACCTGGGCGATGGAGAAGCCGGCCAGATAGATGGCAATGGCCCCTCGTCGCCGATCGACGGCGTGGCTCACCGCGACGATCGCCGCAGCCGTGCTCAGCAGGAGTGCTGCACCCGCGCCCTGCACGGCCCGAGCGATGATGAACGGCAGCGGTTCTGAGCAGAGGGCGAGACCGAGAGACCGAAGGCCGCGAACACGACCGCGAGAGTGTGCCGCGTCTGACGGTGGTCCGCGCCTGGACCGCCGGCTGGTTGACCGGAGCCGTTCAGTACTGGGCGGACGGTGGGATCTCGCCGCCGAAAGAATCCAAACCCCATGCCACGTAGCAGGGCTCGCGGCTGTTGCACACGTGGGTCGAGGCGACCTGGAGGTCACGCCAGTAACGCTCGAGCGGGGAGCCCTTCTGGATGGACGACGAGCCCATCAGGCGGTAGAGCTCGTTGACCGCTTCGATGGCCCGGTCCGTCGCCCGCACCTGGTCGACCCGGAATCGGAGCCGGTCCTTGACCGTGATGTCGCCGCCACCCGCCACCGTGTCGTAGAAGCGGGCGATGATCGACTGGACGTGGTTGATGCTCGCCTCCACGTCCGACTCTGCGCGGGCCAGTGCCGTGAGGACGAAGGGGTCTGCCTTCGAGACGCTCCCCTGGGAGGAGACCCGAGCCTCGATGTGTTCCCAGGCGGCCCGGACCGCGCCACGCGCGATCCCGAACGTCCCGGCTGAGATGGCAAAGGGGAACATCACGCCGAAGCGCATGGCGTAGAGCGGGGCGCCAGCGCGCCACCGGTCGCTGTAGGTGTTGTCGCGCACGAGGATGCCGTCGAGGACGCGGTAGTCGGGCACGAACGTGTCAGTCATGCGCACGTCCTTCGAGCCGGTGCCGGCCAGACCCATGACGTTCCAGCTGTCCTCGACGATCTCGTAGTCCGCACGAGGGAGGACGAAGTGCCGGACGTCCGGTGGCATGACTGGCTTGCCGTCGGCGTCCGTGACCATCCCGCCGAGGATGACCCAGTCGGAGTGGTCCGTCCCGGTCGAGTACGGCCACTGACCGGTGAAGAGGTAGCCCCCGTCGACCGGCGTAGCCCGACCGAACGGAGCATAGGGCGAGGCGACCCACGTCTCGGGGTCGGCGCCGAAGACCTCCTTCTGGAGGCGTGGGTCGGCGATGGCGATCTCCCACGGGTGGATCCCGACAACGCCGGCGATCCACCCGGCGGAGGGGTGGTTCATGCCGACGGCCATGACCCAGTCCATGAAGTCGTTCGGGTGCGCCTCGTAGCCGCCGGAGTCCTTGGCCTGGAGCAGCCTCATGCCGCCCGAGGCGCGCAGGATCTCAACGGTGCGGTCGGTGATCCGGCCGAGCTCATCGCTCGGAGCGGCCTCGGCGCGCAGTTCCTCGGCGTGGTCGAGGATGTATCGGGTCGCCTCGTGCATGGTGAGGTCGCCCCCTCTCGTGGGTGGTCGGTGGTGCGAGTCGATGTACTGGTTCTGCGGGCGTCCGTGAGCCGCCTGCGACGGTCCGGGCGTCCTCAGTCGGTCTTGGACCGGTCGCGGACGACCTTGGCGAGCGTCACGGCGACGACGAGACCGGCCCCGTAGAAGACGTTCTGGATCCATCCGGAGAAGCCCAGCAGCTGCAGTCCGAAGATGCCGGTCGTGAGGAAGTAGATGGCGATGATCGTGCCGATGGGGTTGAACATCCCGGGCTGGACGACGGCGGTCCCGAGGAACACGGCGGCGAGCGCTGGGAGCAGGTACGTCGCGGAGGTCGAGGAGTCGAAGCCCCCGACGGTGGCGACCATGATCACTCCGGCCAGGCCCGCGAGGAGGGACCCAGCCAGGTAGGCGCCCGCCCGGATCCGCTGGACGCGGATGCCGGCGAGGCGGGCGACCTCCGGGTTGGCTCCGACGAAGATCATGCTGCGCCCGAGGGGCGTCCAGCCGAGGATGTACGCGATGGCGACGGCCAGCAGGATCCCGTAGTAGAACGAGACGGGCATGCCGAGCACCTCCTGCGTGGCGATCTTGCTCAGGGCCGGGCTGTTGACGGACACGATGTTGGACCCGGACACCATCTGGGCCAGCCCGATGAGCAGGGTGCCGGTTCCGAGCGTGACGACGAAGCTCGAGACGTCCATGACGACGACGAAGAACGCGTTGACGGCTCCGGCGAGCAGGCACACGCCGACGGCCACGAGGCAGGCGAGCCACACGTTCCAGCCGTGCACGCCCGCGAGGACCGGCACCAGGGTGGCAGCGATGCCCATGACGGAGGCGATGGAGAGGTCGAACTCGCCGACGACGAGGGTGATCATCGCCGACATGGCGAGGAACACGAGGACCTGCTGGCTGCCGAAGATCGAGGAGAAGGCACCCCAGGACCCGAATCGGGTCGGCATGAGGATGTAGTACCCGAGCGCCATTGCGGCCCAGACGAGGACGAGGGCGTACTTGCTCGTGATCGTGTGCAGCCACGCCGGCTCGAACTGGCTGCGCAGCGTGACGCGACGCGGCCGTGGGGCCTGCTGCTCGGGCTCGCCGCTGTCGCTGAGGATGCGCTCGGTCAGGCCGGTCTGCTCGCTCAGCCGCTCGGCGGAGCTCTTGGTCTGGCTGTCAGTCATGGGTCTGTCCTCCCGCGGTCAGCGCGGACTCGGAGTAGATGGCGTGCAGGACCTCGTCCGGGTCCTCGGTGCGGATCTCCCGCAGGGTTCCCCCGTGTCCCTGGACGAGGATTCGGTCACAGACCTCCGCGAGGTCGGAGGGCTCCATGCTCACGAGCAGGACTCCCACACCGCGGCTGGCCGTGTCGGCGATGGCTCGCAGGATGTCGACGCGGGCGCCGACATCGACCGCCTGGGTCGGCTCGTGGAGGACGAGCAGATCGGGCTCGACTGAGAGCCACTTGGCGAAGAGCACCTTCTGCTGGTTCCCGCCCGAGAGCTCCTTGATGAGCATGTGCGGCGAGCGGGTCCGGATCCCCAGCCCGCGGATGGATGATCGAGCCTGGTCGTCCTGCCACCGCCGCCCGACGTGCCATGCCCTGCCACGCCGCCGGATGCTCGGAATGGCGATGTTGTCGCGGATGCTCAGCTCCACGGCGAGCCCCTCGAGGATCCGCTTCTCGGGGACGAGGGCGGCGCCCAGAGCCATGCACGTGGCCACGTCGGCACGGGCCAGGTCAACCGAGCCGTTGGCCGTGGTCAGCGTGCCGGCCTGCGGCTGACGTCCTCCGGTGACGAGCTGGGCAACCGCCTCGAAGCCGGACCCCGGCAGGCCCGTGAGCCCGACGACTTCGCCCCGCCCGACCTCGAACGAGATGCTCTCGATCGCGTCGGCGCGCAGGCCCTCGACTCGCGCCGCCAGGGCGGTCATGTCCTGAGCGGCGCTCGCCCCGGCCCACGGCCTCCACCGCCTTGCCGAGCATGTGACGAGCCAGGTCCTGCTCGCTCATCCCTGCGGTGGGCAGCCCGGCCGCGGCGACCACCCCATCGCGGAGCACGGTGACGCGGTCGGCCAGCTGGAGCACCTCCTCGAGGTTGTGGCTCACCATGAGGATCGACGTCCCCTCGTCCACGACCTTGCGCAGCAGCCCGTGGAACCGGCTCAGTTCCTCGCGAGGCAGCGCTCGGGTCGCCTCGTCGAGGATGACCAGACCCTCGCCTGGACGTTGGTCACGCAGCGCCCGAGCGATGGCCACCTCGGCCCGGCGCATGGCGTTGAGCGAGCCGACCGGGGTCCGCGGGTCGACCGGCACGTCGAGCCGATCGAGGACCCGCCGAGCGATGGCGTCCTGCGCCTCCCAGTCGATCTTCCGCGAGAGCCGGTGGTGGACGAAGCCGCCGATGCCGATGTTCTCCGACGACGGACAGGTGGTCGAGCAGGCCGAGGTCCTGGTGCACGACCGAGAAGCCCGCCTCCTGAGCCTCGCTCCAGCGGACGGGCAGGTCGAGGACCTGCCCGTCCACCGAAGAGAGTCGCACCGGCGTCCGGGAGCGTGGTAGCCCGTGAGGATCTTGACGAGCGTCGACTTGCCGGAGCCGTTCTGGCCGATGAGGGCGTGGATCTCACCTGGAGCGACCTCGAGGTCGGCGTCTCGGAGGACCGTCGTCGAGCCGAACGTCTTCGAGACCTTCCGGGCCTCCAGCCTCATCGTCGGGGACATCTTTACTCAACACCCCAGGCGGTGAGGAACGACTTCTTGTAGGCGCCGCCGCCGAACCAGTCGTCGGTGAGGTAGGTCTTGTCGTCGAGGGTCAGCCCACCGACGTTGTCCTTGGTGAAGGCTCGCGTCACGAACTCGTCGCCCTTCTCGACCTCCTGGCCGGCGAGCAGCTGCACCATGGCGTTCGCGAACTTCCAGCCCTCGAAGAGGACGGGCGTGCCGAGGTCCGTGACCTGCTGACCATCCTTGATCCGCTGCAGCCCGGCCAGGTCCGAGCTCGACGAGTGGACCTTGACCTTGCCGGCGAACTTGGCGCTCTGGATGCCCTGGAGCACCGGCGGCACGTAGCTGTCGACCGGAACAATGATCGCGTTCGTGTCCGGGTGCGAGACGAGGGCGGCGCTGACGGACGTGGCCAGCTTGTCGATGTTGGCGGTCGTGAACTCGGTCTCGGCGATTCCGCAGCTCGGGGCACAGCTCCTTGAACTTGGCGACGCCCTTCTGGCGCTGGCGCCGGTCGTGGTGGTCGAGTCCATGAGCCGGACCCAGAGCACGTTGGTGTCCGCGCCGCCTTCAGCGATCGCAGCGCTGCGACATCGCCTCGTGCAGCGCGAAGACGCGCGGGGTGTTGTCGTAGAAGGCCAGGTTGGCGTCGGCCTCCCGGCCACCCGAGGGCGCGACTCCGCCGACGATGACCTTGACGCCCTTCGCTGCGAGGGCATCGAACGCGGGCCCGGCCATCTGGTAGTCGACGAACGAGCTGATGACACCGTCGACCTGCTCGTCGCCGGCGGACTTGAGGCAGTCGGCGACGGCGGTCGGGTTGAACTTGCCGTCGCAGATCTTGACCTCGGCGCCGGCCGCGGCAAGCGCCTCCTGGACACCCACGCCGACGCCATGGATGACGGGGATCTGGTCGCCGAGGGCGACGTAGGTGAACTTCTTGCCCTTGAGGTCGACGGGGCTCGAGATCTTGGTGACCTCGGGCCACTCGGGTGCCGATGCCCAACCGGCCATTGCGTCCTTGGCCTCCTGCACGCCGGTGCCGCTGGCGGCGCTTGCTGCAGGGTCTGCGGGGGTCTCCCGCTCACCGGCGCCGCAGGCGCCGATCAGGGAGACGGCGAGAGCGGTCGCCGCGAGCGCCCGTACGCGACGGGAGCGGGTGAGGGAACGAGACATGTGTGCGGCTCCTTTGCCGTGCTGTGTCCTGCCATTTCGGCGGCTCTGTCCGCTGCGGCCTGGATGCCGCCTCGGTATGTAGTGATTGCTACAGGGAAGCAGACCCTACTCCGTCGCGCAAGAGTTTGAACGAATCGTTTCGTGTAGTGGTCGCTACGGGTCACACCAAGCGGTGGGACATCCGACCGATGCCCTCGACCCAGGTTTCGAGAACCTCGCCGCGCTGCAGGAATCGCGGCGGCTGGAGGCCCATCCCGACGCCGTCCGGGGTGCCCGTGAAGACGAGGTCGCCCGGTCGCAGGACGAGCACTCGGGACAGCTCGGCGATCGATCGGGAGATCGAGAAGATGAGTCCAGCCGTCGTGCCGGACTGCACGACCTCGCCGTCGATGCTGCACCCGAGACCCAGGTCGTCCGGGTCGGCGAACTCGTCGAGGGAGACGACCCACGGCCCGATCGGCGCGAACCCGGGATAGGACTTCGCGAGCCCGAACTGCGGTGCGGGCCCGGAGAACTGGCGGGTCCGCTCTGACAGGTCCTGACCGATCGTCAGCCCGGCGAGGTGGGCGAAGACGTTCTCCTCGGCGACGTGGTGCATCTCCGCGCCGACCACGGCGACGACCTCGACCTCCCAGTCGACCGTCCCGCCCTCAGGGAGCTCCACCTCTCCGTGCGCCCCGGTGATCGACGAGGGGAACTTCGCGAAGACCGGCGGCAGCTCGGTCGGCGGCTCGAAGCCGGTCTCGCGGGCGTGCTCGGCGTAGTTGAGGCCGATCGCGATGATGGCCGGGGGTACCGGCACCGGCGCATCGAGGTCCTCGGGACGGACCGGCTCGGCCGTCGCGTCGTCGAGACCAGTCACCCAGGAGCGGATCTCCTCGTGCCGGGCCCACATCTGCATCGGGTCGCACGAGAACCGACCGCTGCTCTCCTTCTCCAGGTCCCAGCCGGCCGACTCTTCCTTCAGCACGAAGGCCCGGCCGCCACGGTTCGCGAACCTCATACGGTCACCGCTGCGACGTCGTGCAGGATGCCGGGAGCCGTCGTTCGACCAGCCTCGGTGAGCTCGTGGCCCCAGAGGGAGGGCCGGTCGTTGGTCGCTGCCACCCACGTCAGGTCGTCCACGACGATCCCGCCGAAGCCGTACTCGATCTGGAAGGACGACGGCGTGAGCATGTAGAAGGAGGTCATCAGGTCGTTCGTGTGGCGCCCCAGCCCGCGGAGCACCGGGACGCCCGCTCGCTTGGCGAGGTCCAGCCCGGTGCCGACATCGTCGAGGCTCTTGACCTCGAGCATGAGGTGGTTGAACCCGACCTTCCCCGGCACCTGCGCGACCGCCAGCGAGTGGTGTCGACCGTTGCAGTGGTAGAAGCGGACCTTCATGAACTCCTCGTCCACCCGGTCGGACAGGGAGAAGCCGAGGATGTCTCCGTAGAAGGCATCCGCCTCGGCCAGATCCGGGACGATCAGGACGACATGCCCGAGCCCGAAGTCATCGGCCACGAAGCCCGACAGGGGCCGGCCCGGCCAGAAGGTCCCCGGCCGGCGGTGCTGCCCCGAGACGAACTCGTGACGCGCGCCCCAGGGATCCGTCACCCAGGCCAGCTGGGCCACGCCACGGTCCCGACACTCCTCGGCCGTCCCCGCTGTCACGTCGACGCCGGCGAGCCGAAGCCGGTCCAGATAGGCCGCGAGCTCGACCTCGTTGGTGAAGGCCCACCCGGTGTAGAGCAGCCGGTCCCGCTCTCCCGGGCGGATGGTGATGCGATGGACCGCATCATCGACCCGCAACCGGACCGCGCCGTCCTCACCCCGGGGCGCCAGTCCGCAGCCGAGGACCTCGGTCCCGTAGGTCAGCCACTCCTCATGGCGTGGAGAGGCGACGCCGATGTAGGCAAGCTCCCTGATCATCGTTGATCCCTTCGCGTCGATACCCCGCAAACTCATCTCTCTGTAGCGGTTGCAACAGAGGATGGCCTAACGGGAACACCGGTTTCAACCCGCGTCCACTGGGTGGCCTTACGCTTGCTCTCCCGAAAGCGACCTGCCTATCGTGTAGTGGTTGTTTCAGAGTTGACTCAACCAACCTGCATGAGAGAGGTAGTGCCACATGGCCACCGTCAACAGCACCGACGTCACCCTGAACGACGTCACCTACCGCGTCCACGCGACCGGGGAGGCCAGCCCGACGGCGCTGCTCTTCCTGCACGGCTCGGGCCCGGGCGCCACCGGGACGTCGAACTGGAAGGCCGTCATCGAGGAGCTCGGCGACCGGTACTACTGTCTCGCCCCCGACATGATCGGCTTCGGCGACTCCGAGCACCCGGAGCACCCGCCGTCGGGCATGAAGGCCTTCAACCTGCTCCAGGCCGAGACGCTGTGGGAGCTGCTCGACAAGCTCGGCGTCGACAAGGTCCACCTCGTCGGCAACTCGATGGGCGGCATGATCTCCATCCGCATGGCCCTTTCGCAGCCGGAGCGCGTCGAGACGATGCTGCTCATGGGCTCCGGCGGCGCACCTGACCTGCCGATCACCCCGGGACTGCAGCACCTGCGCACGTTCTACGCGGACCCGACGCCGGACTCGCTGCGCGCCCTGCTCGAGTCGTTCGTCTACGACATGGACACGCTGACCGGCGTCGTCGACCGCGTCGTCACCGAGCGGATGCCCTACGTCGAGCGGGCCGACGTCAAGCGGTCGCACGCGGCGATGTTCGACCCGAAGGCTGGTCCGCCGGCCTTCACCGACGAGGAGCTGACCTCACTGCCGCACACGACCCTCTGCGTGCACGGCCGCGACGACATCATCGTGCCGGTCGAGTCGAGCACGTACCTGGCCAGGACCATGCCCAACGCGACGCTGCACATCATCCCCAAGTGCGGGCACTGGACGCAGATCGAGGCGCACCGGACGTTCGTCTTCCTTCTCGAGAGCCTCATCGCCGGCAAGTTCTGAGCAGCCATCACAAGCACCATGCCGTATGCCGCTGAGCTCGGTCCCAGACGACGCTGACGTCAGGTGGTGGGCGCGGCAGAGCGCAACCGCGGGTGGGCACCCGCCGAGCCCAGCGGCATACGGCATCGCCTTTGTCGTTTGACACCAAAGCCAAGGGGCCGGTGCTCGTGGATCCACGAGCACCGGCCCTCTTGCTCATTCGCTCAGTCCAGCAGGGCGATCCGGGCGCCCTTGACGGCCCCGACCCAGATGCTGATCTATATGAGTGTCTCGAATTGCGGTCTGTAGTGGTTGCATCATGTGCCTGCCGGGCACCTCAGGCGGTGCGCGCCTGGGCGGCCGTGAGGTCGAAGGCGATGTCGACGATCATGTCCCCCTGCCCGCCGCGGTGCTGCAACGTTGCAGTCGCTGATGCCATTCTCAATGCGCTTCCTCGTGAAGCTCGTCGAGCAGCTTGGCCAGGTCGATC
This sequence comes from uncultured Actinomycetota bacterium, assembly GCA_963754395.1. GTDB lineage: Bacteria > Actinomycetota > Actinomycetes > Actinomycetales > Dermatophilaceae > Intrasporangium. The sequence continues at coordinate 108,152 of CAVWGJ010000032.1, forward strand.
GACGGCTCGGCAACAAGCAGGGGCAGGACCAGGTCATTCTCCTTGGCCGCGTGGCTCGTGAACACCCGGCGCAGCGCCTCGGCCCACGTGGCCGCTACGGCCGGATCGGTGCTTGCCTCGAGCTCGTCGACGATGCCGAGGATGACACCGTGCTCGGCAACCATGCCGGAGATGAGGAGGCGGCCGGCCTCGGTCTCCGCGGCGGCGCGGTAGAGAGTCCTCTCCTCGCCGGCGGCATGCGGGGCCAGGACGGCCCGAGCCCAGGTGACGATGTTCGCCTTGGGCCGCTCGAACCCGGACGACTGCTCCACCGCCTCGGCCATGGCAGCAACGAGTTGCTCCAGTTCGGTCACGAGGTGCTCGTGGTGACGCCGGATCGCGTTGGCGGCGGCCTCGTCGCGCTCGAGTGCAGTGGTGGTCATGATGCTCTCCAACCTTCGGGCGGGTGCATCCCGCCGTTGCTCCTATTCGACCACCGCGAGTGCTCGCAGTCCTTGACGTGGGTCAAGTCCCGGCCGATGCCAGAACTCCCCTCGCGAGGCCCTTGCGTCCTTACACCGTAAGCCATAGCCTTACGGCGTAAGGATCGATTGCCACCATCATTTGTCATCAGGGGAGCAGAGCATGCCGACGACCAAGATGGAGACGATGCGCGCGATCGTCCAGGACGGCTACGGAGCGCCCCAGCGCGTGCTTCGGCCCGATCGCATTGCCAGGCCTCCGGTGGGTCCCCGCGAGGTGTTGGTCCAGGTGCGGGCGACGAGCGTGAACACCCCCGACTGGATCACTGTCGCCGGAGTGCCGTACGTGCTTCGTCTGAAGTCCGGCCTGCGGCGACCGTCGCACCCGGTCCGGGGCAGCGACGTCGCCGGAGTGGTGGAAGAAGTGGGTCACGACGTTGCCGACCTCCATCCCGGTGACGAGGTCTTCGGGTCCGTGTGGGACAGCACCATCGGAGCCCGGGCGGGAACGTTCGCCGAGTACACCGTCGTGCCGGCGTCTCAGCTGGTGCGCAAGCCGGCGGGCCTCAGCTTCGCGGAGGCCGCCGCATCGGTCATGACCGGCCTGACGGCCCACATCGCGATGAGCGACGTTGGCCGAGTGAGGTCTGGTACGCGGGTCCTCGTGAACGGGTCCTCGGGGGGCGTTGGCACCATGGCAGTCCAGTTCGCCGCGTCGCTCGGCGCCGACGTCACCGCGGTGTGCAGCAGCCGAAACGTCGATCTCGTACGGTCGCTCGGAGCGCACCAGGTCATCGACTACACGAAAGAGGACTACGCCGGCGGTCGGCGACGGCATGACGTGATCCTCGACAACGTGATGAACCGTTCGCCGTGGGCAACGGCTCGAGCGCTCGCGCCGGGCGGCGTCCTCATCCCCAACAGCATCGGGAACTCGGGCGGCCTGCTGGCGGGACTCCCACGAATCGCGTCTGCCGGGGTGTTGGGCCTTGGCGCCACCACGGTCAAGACCGTTCGGCTGGAGGTGAACCGCGAGAACCTCACGGCGCTGGCCGACTTGCTCGAGTCCGGTGGGGTCCGCGTGGTCATCGACCGGACCTACCCCCTGGAGCACGCCGGCGACGCCGTCGAGCACGTGCTCCGGCACCACGCAAGGGGCAAGGTGGTCATCACCGTCTGACGGTCCTGTCTCGCCCGGCCAGCCACGGGTGTCGTAAAGGCGAGCACGCGGCGCACCGAGTGGGGGCACCCGAGCGAGCTCAGCGGCATACGGCCACGTCTTGGCTAGTGGGAGCGCTCCAGGGAGGCGCGATCCCACGTGGCGGCCGTGGCTGCGGCTTCGTAGGTCCGTTGCAGGAAGTCCAGCAACACGACGTCGGGGTCCGGCGCGGTCCGGACGGCGGTGTAGGGGAGCACGAACTCGCCGAGCGCCTCGTCGAACCTCGCGTCGGGTGGCCCGGCGGGCAGGGCGCGGTAGTTCGGCGGCTCGGGGTAGGCATAGGAGTAGAAGATCCCCTCTCCCTCGCCGCCGGGCCAGTAGCCGGCGCTGCTCACCTCGTGCGAATAGGCCTCGTGCATGACCTTGGGGCCCTCATTGGGCAGGCCGCCCGGGTGTGGCGGAGCAGGCCGGCCCGAGAACCTCGTTGTCGCCAGGTCGAGGGCGCCCCAGAAGAGGTGGACCGGGCTGGACTTGCCAACGAATCGGCCTCTGAACACGGTGAAGACGCGATGGACCTCCACGAGCGTCCGCCAGAACGCGGTGACGGCCTCGGGATCGTAGGAGGTGTGGCTGACGTCGTCGGGGAAGGGGATGCCGTCCGTGACCTCGACCGGCACGGGCCGGATCTCGGTGGCCAAGTCCAAGGCGTCCAGGATTCCGGTGAGCTCGGTGTAGAACTCGCTCACCGACTTTGGTGCGAGCTCCATGGAACGGGCCTGGCCGCGTGTGGTGGTGACGTCGAGTCGGTGCTCGAGGAAGTCGAGGTCGATCGAGAAGCTCCGTCCGGGCCGGTCGGGCATGAGCGACGTGGTGAGCCCTCGGGAGGAGACGAAGAGCGTGGCGTTCCACCAGTGGTTGAGCAGGGGTGTGCGTGCCATCCGGATCTTGCCGACGACCTGCAGCCAGAGAGTGAGGGTGTCGCGGGTCGGCTCCCAGCTGTCGATCGGCAACTCCGGCCAGGCAGAGTGCTGGCTCATCGCGGGTCCTCCTCGGCCGGGGATCGGTCTGGGCAGTCTATTGGCCGAGATGCTGAGGTCCGTCTCATCGTGATGGCAGGCAGCACTGCAAAATTCGCGTTCTCGCCGGCCAGGCGGCCGGACATCCCGGCCGGTGCAACGGGCACGAGTACCCCACCCCAATGGGGTGATGCTGCTGCGCGTCCTCCGTCTCCTTGCGGACTACGGCGCCAAGAACATTGCGCGCAGTCTGCTGGCAGACCGGGCTGGGAGCGCACTGGTGACGTTGCTGCTCCTGGGGATCTTGGTGCTCGAGTTCGGGAGCCTTGGGATCTTGCGCGTGGAACAGCACGCGCCAGGCGCGAACATCACCTCCGCATCGGACGCGTTGTGGTACGTGGTGGAGACCATCTCGACCGTCAGGTACGGCGACCAGTTCCCGGTGACGAACGCGGGGCGAACGCTGGTCGCGGTGATCATCGTGATCGGTGTCGGCATCTTCGGCACCTTCACCTGATATCTGGCGAACCTCTTCCTGGCACCCAAGCAGGCGCCGTCCGTCGAGGCCTCGGGCGACATCCATCAACAGATCGCGGTGTTGACCACGCCCCAGGCGGGCGGTGGGGTCACCCCGGATAGGTGAGGCGCACGTTTGCCACGTACCTCCAGCATGGGTGACGACCGCCTTTGCGCCACTGAGATGGAGACGCGCGATGACCACCTCACCCGACCGCCATGCGCGCGCGATGTTGCCCATCCCGGACCGTCCTTCGCCCGGGTTCACGGCCTATGACGCGAAGGACCCGGACACGGCGTTTCCTCCCATTGAGCCGTTGCTGCCGCCCGCGGGTGCGCCGAACGTGCTCATTGTGCTGCTCGATGATGTCGGCTTCGGGGCGGCGAGCGCGTTCGGGGGGCCGTGCCGCACGCCGACGGCCGACCGGCTGGCGGGGGGCGGTTTGAGGTTCAATCGGTTCCACACGACGGCGCTGTGTGCCCCAACCCGGGCCGCCTTGCTGTCAGGGCGCAACCATCATTCGGTCGGAATGGGCAGCATCACCGAGACCGCGACATCGGCTCCTGGCAACAGTTCGGTGCGCCCGAACACCAAGGCGCCGTTGGCCCTGACGTTGAAGCTGAACGGGTACTCGACGGCACAGTTCGGCAAGTGCCACGAGGTGCCCGTGTGGCAGTCCTCGCCAATGGGACCGTTCGACTCCTGGCCGTCCGGTGGGGGCGGCTTCGAGACGTTCTACGGTTTCATTGGTGGGGAGAACAACCAGTGGGACCCGGCCCTGTATGACGGCACGACCCCGGTCGAGCCGCCGGCCACTCCCGAGGAGGGATATCACCTGACGGAGGACCTGACCGACCGGGCGGTGTCCTGGATCCGGCAGCAGAAGGCGCTGATGCCCGAAAAGCCGTTCTTCGTGTACTTCGCCCCTGGCGCGACCCACGCCCCGCACCACGTTCCCAAGGAGTGGGCAGACAAGTACGCGGGCGCTTTCGATGACGGCTGGGATGTGCATCGGGAGCAGACTCTGGCTCGGCAGAAGGAGTTGGGCGTCGTCCCGCCGGAAACGGAGCTGACAGCGCGCCACGCCGAGATCCCTGCGTGGGCGGACATGCCGGATGAGCTGAAGCCGGTCCTGGCCCGGGAGATGGAGGTGTACGCCGGGTTCCTCGAGCACACCGACCACCACGTCGGGCGGCTGATCGACGCGATCGACGACCTCGGGGTTCTCGCCGACACCATCGTGTACTACATCATCGGTGACAACGGTGCGTCCGCCGAGGGAACGCTGAACGGCGCCTTCAACGAGATGGCCAACTTCAACGGGATGGCGGCCCTGGAGACGCCGGAGTTCCTGCGCAGCAAGATGGACGAGCTCGGTTCACCCACTTCATACAACCACTACGCGGTGGGTTGGGCGTGGGCGATGTGCGCCCCGTTCCAATGGACCAAGCAGGTGGCCTCCCACTGGGGTGGCACTCGCAACGGCACCATCGTCCACTGGCCCAACGGGATCGATGAGCGCGGTGGACTGCGGTCGCAGTTCACCCATGTGATCGACGTGGCTCCCACCATTCTGCAGGCGGCCGGGCTGCCCGAACCGACCATGGTCAACGGTGTACAGCAGTCGCCGATGGAGGGCACCAGCATGCTGTACGCCTTCAAGGACGCGACTAGTCCGGAGCGCCATGACCTGCAGTACTTCGAGATGTTCGGCAACCGCGGCATCTACCACCGCGGCTGGAGTGCGGTCACCAAGCACCGCACGCCGTGGGTGCTGGTCGGCGAGCTGCCGCCGTTCGACGACGACGTGTGGGAGCTGTACGACGGCAGCCGTGACTACAGCCAGGGCCGCAACCTCGCCACCGACAACCCTGAGATGCTGGCCAAGCTGCAACGCCTCTGGCTGATCGAGGCGACCAAGTACAACGTTCTGCCGATGGATGACCGGGGCGCCGAGCGGCTGGAGCCATCGCTGGCCGGCCGGCCGACCTTGATCCGCGGCAACACCCAGCTGTTCTATCCCAGCATGGGACGCCTGTCGGAGAACAGCGTGGTCAGCATCAAGAACAAGTCGTTCTCGGTCACCGCCGAGGTCGTCGCCCCCGACGGCGGCGTGGAGGGCGTCATCATCGCCCAGGGCGGCCGGTTCGGTGGCTGGGTCGTTTACGTCAAGAACGGCAGAGCCAAGTTCGTCTACAACGTCCTCGGGATCCACGAGTTCGCCACCCAGGCCGAGGATCCGATTCCCCCCGGCACGCATCAGGTGCGGATGGAGTTTGCCTACGACGGCGGTGGGCTGGCCAAGGGTGGCAACGTCACCCTGTACTACGACGGGACAGCGGTTGGCACTGGGAGAGTGGGCGCCACGCAACCGATGATCTTCTCCGCCGATGAGACCACTGACATCGGCTACGAGTCCGGCACCACCGTCACCCCCGACTACTCGGCCAAGACCAGCCGGTTCACGGGCAGGATCAACTGGGTGCAGATCGACGTCGGGACCGATGACAACGACCACTTCATCGACCCCGAAGAGCGGCTGCGCATCGCCATGGCCCGGCAATAGAGCTTGACGGGGCTTGGCGGCATGGCCGGAGCGATCGCTGTCTTCTCGCTATTGGTGATCCTGTTCGTGAGCGCGTCGGCGCGTTTCGAGCGTGCCTACCTGAACGGTCCGATCGTCTTCCTGCTCGCCGGCGGCGTGGTCGGTCGCACACTCATTGACGCGCAGTCTGAAGGCGCTGCCATCCGGACCATTGCCGAGGTGACGCTCGTGCTGGTCTTGTTTCACGACGCGGCGGAACTTCAGCCGCGGGATCTGCGCACCGACGCGGCCTTCACTGGACGCCTGCTGCTCCTGGGCCTCCCGTTGACGATCGGTGCTGGGTTCCTCTTGACCCGGGGCCTGTTTCCGGAGGTCGGTGTGTGGCTCGCGCTGCTGCTGGGCGCGGCTCTCGCTCCGACTGATGCTGGCCTCGGCGCCGCAACCGTGCTCAACCCCGTGGTCCCTGCCCGGGTGCGTCGCATCCTCAATGTTGAGAGCGGTCTCAACGACGGCCTCGCGACTCCCGTCGTCCTTTTCGCCGTGGCCGCGGCGGCCGGGGCCGCGCATGACCCGGCTGACCACGGGCTGGTCGAGGCTCTGCTGGAACTCGTCATCGGTGCCTTGGTTGGCGTCGTCGCCGGATACCTGCCCGGGCGCCTCATCGAGCGGGCCCGAGCCCGCGGCTGGGCGGAAGGTGAGCTGCTCCCGATCGCCACGCTAACGGTCCCCCTGCTGTGCTACTACGGCGCCCAGGAGGTCAACGGCAACGGCTTCATCGCGGCCTTCGTGGCCGGTATAGCCTTCGCGGGGAGCCAGGCGACAGTGACAGCTGTGCACGAGGATGCGCGGCTGACCGGCCTCCTCTCGACTTTCCTCAGCTACGGGGTCTGGATGCTGTTCGGTGTCGTCGTGGTCGCCGGACTGCAGTCGCTCCTCAGTTGGCAGAACGTCGTTTTCGCGGTGCTTTCACTGACCGTCCTGCGGATGGTTCCGGTCGCCCTCTCGCTCCTGGGGTCGGGCCTGCGGCTCCAGACGGTGATCTTCGTGGGGTGGTTCGGGCCGCGAGGGCTGGCCTCGATCATCTTCGCGCTCATCGCCTTCGAGTCATTGCATGAGGAACCCGCCATCGCCACGGTCCTCAGTGTCATCGCAACGACGGTCGTCCTGAGCGTGCTCGCGCACGGCCTCACCGCGTCGCCGTGGGCGCAGCGCTACGGGGCATGGGCGAGCCAAACCCGACCGCCTGTCGAGTCGGCGCAGGCCGTGGAGCCGCTGCGACGCCACGGAACATCGCCTCCAGCAGCGAGACGGGAGGCTCAGGCCGGATGACCACCGGAACTCCGGTGCTGACCGCACGGTTCTGGCGAAGCCGGCGCTCAGCCGCGATCGCTGGCATCCTCTTCGGCGTCCTGCTTCTGACAGCGATGGTGATGCTGCGCCTCGCCCTCACGGTGGGCAGTCTCCAGTCGCTCCAGTCCGATGCCCAGCGCCGCACACTGATCCGGTGGAGCCTGAACCTGGTGCCCTTCGCCGGGATCGCCTTCCTCTGGTTCATCGGCGTCGTCCGTGAGCAGCTCGGCGACATCGAGGACCGCCTGTTCTCGACCGTGTTCCTGGGCAGCGGGCTCCTCTTCCTGGCAATGCTGTTCGTGGGCGCCGTGACGTCGACCAGCCTGTTGGAAATGCTCGCCGGAGCGAACGTCGACGCGGACCTCTGGGAGTATGGCCGCACGAGCACCGTCGTCCTGGTCTCGGTATACGCGATGCGCATGGCGGCCGTGTTCACCCTTTCGGTGAGCACCCTGGGACTGCGGACCTCCGCCTTGCCGCGCTGGGTCGCCTACCTCGGCTACGTGAGCGCGTTGATCATGCTGCTCGCGGCCGGCACGCGTGAATGGACCCAGCTGGTCTTTCCCGCTTGGGTTCTGCTGGTGAGCATCGTGATTCTGTTCACGCGTCCGGTGCGCCCGGTGCAGTAGTGTCCGCGATGCCCAGAGGACGGGTGACGCCGCCCTTCCCCGCACGCGGGTAGCTTCACTTGAAGTGCGCAGGGGTCCGACCCAGATGCTCCCACCCCCCTCTGAATGGATCACCCGCCGCAGCCGGGTCTGGCACACAGGCGCGCACGGGTAGCGTGCGGGACATGGTTCAGCAGCCGGCGCTCACCGAGCTGGTCGACGTGCCGGGCGGCAGGTTCGCGATGGGATCCGACCGGTTCTACCCCGACGAGGGGCCGATCCATGAGGAGACCGTCAGCGCGCTCGCCGTCGAGCGGCATCCCGTGACCAACGCGCAGTTCGCGCAGTTCGTCGCCGAGACCGGCCATGTCACCGTCGCCGAGCGTCCGCTTGACCCGAAGCTGTACCAGGGCGTCGCACCCGCGGACCTCGCCCCCGGGGCGCTCGTGTTCCGCCCGACACCCGGACCGGTCGACCTCGGCGACTGGCGGCAGTGGTGGACGTGGGTGCCCGGAGCCACCTGGCGCCAACCCTTCGGTGCGGGCAGCTCGATCGACCTCAACGGCGACCACCCGGTCGTCCAAGTGGCGTACGAGGACGCGGCCGCATACGCGGCCTGGGCCGGTCGGCGCCTGCCGACTGAGGCCGAGTGGGAGCACGCCGCCGGAGGCGGCCGGGGCACGACCTACGCGTGGGGTGACGAGGCTCGGCCGGGAGGCCGGCTCATGGCCAACACGTGGCAGGGGCGCTTCCCCTACCGCAACACGGGGGCCGACGGCTGGGTCGGGACGTCGCCCGTCGGATCGTTCCCGCCGAACCACCACGGCCTCGTGGACATGATCGGGAACGTCTGGGAGTGGACGACGACGACGTATGCCGCCCGCCACATCGTCACGCGCGCCTGCTGTGCGCCCTCTGCACCGGCGGCCGCCTCGGCCATCGACCCAACCGTCCGCAAGGCGCTCAAAGGCGGTTCGCACCTATGCGCGCCCGAGTACTGCCTGCGCTACCGGCCGCCGGCTCGCTCGCCCCAGTCGGTCGACACGTCAACGACCCACATCGGCTTCCGCTGTGTCATGGACGTGTGAGACAACGCGTGCACGGACATTGGCACGATCGACCCGCCGACGGCGGCAGCTCCGCCGGCTGTAGGTGGCCTTGTCACCGGCCCCTGAATCATCTCGGCATGGGCTGGACTGATCTCTCGCCCTGCCGCTCGCAGCCTCGCCTCGCCCCAGCTCATGAACGGAGCTCCGTCCCATGTCGGGCGGATTCGGTTGTGCCGCAGTCACCTCCACGGCGAGGAGGGCCGAAAGGGTGGCGCCGTGGGCGGCGCCTCAGGATCGCGGGTTGTCCGCTGACGATCACGGCATTCTGCTGTCGCGGGACCGCGGCTGCGATGGCGGTCTGGGCAGTGCTCGATCGGCGAGGATCGGTAGACTCCGCGATGTTCGGCACCTGCGTGCCTCCCTGGCCTGACGGTTGAGCGCGCGACATCGCGGGAAAGCGGCTCTGTGGAAACACCTCCAAGAAGCAGGGACGGCAGCATCCATGTGACCGATGAGCGGTTCAACACCGTCTCCCACCTGTTCGGCACCTGTTTCGCCCTCGTGGGGGCTGCGCTGCTCATTTCGCAGGCGGCCGCGCGGGGCGAGCCATGGAAGATCGTCGGGGTGAGCGTCTACGGCGTGTCCCTCGTGTCGCTGTTCGTGTCCAGCACCCTTCACCACGGCCTCGACAGGAGCCCACGGGTCAACGAGGTGCTGCGCACCCTCGACTACGACTCGGTCTTCTTCCTGATCGCGGGCACCGTGACGCCGCTCGTGCTGGTGCTCTTCCCCACCACGTATGGCTGGACGGTGTTCGGCGCGGTGTGGGCCATCGCGGTGCTGGGGATCGTGCTGCGCTCGGTGTGGCGGCAGGTGCCGAAGTACGTGACGAACACCCTCTACATCGCCCTGGGATGGATGACGGTCCTGCTGGTCGGCGCCGACGTCTCGCTGCCACTGGGGGCCTTGGTGCTGATGGGAGCAGGAGGGCTGGTCTACAGCGCGGGCTTCGCGATCTTCGTGATCGAGAGGCCGAATCCGTGGCCCGGCGTGTTCGGTTTCCACGAGCTCTGGCACCTGCTGGTGGTCGTGGCAGCGCTGCTGCACTACCTGCTCATGTACTTCTACGTGCTGCCGGCCTAGTCCTGGTGACGGCGACGGCGGTGCCATCTGAGCGAGACGCGGATGAGTTCTGGACAACCGCCGAACGGGGCGGGGCCACCCAACCCAGACGCGCGAAACCGGGGCACGACCCGAACGGCCCGGCCGAGGGCGACCCCGCGGGTGGGTCCCAAGCGAAGGTCAGGATCTGCGGCGATTGGCCTGCTGGCCAAGCAGACTCGGTCCCGGTGAGCATCGCGGGTTTGGCGCACCCGAGCTGCATAAGACCCGGGATGCTTCCGTCTCGGCCGCTCCTGGGATGCGCTGCCGTCGCATCCGGCTGGGGCGCCTTAGGCGTGATCGCGGCTGCCCGCGTCGGTCTGGGCGAGGAGATTGAGCAGCTGGCCGACCGTTCGCTGCCGGAGCAGGGCCTCGGGCAGGGGCCGATCGCCTTGGATCCGGTAGCGGTTGCGTCGGCCGTCCTTGTCCTTGAGCACGTAGCCCGCTTCCACCAGATCGGTGACGATGCCGAATGCGGCGCGCTCGGTGATGCCGAGGGTGGCGGCAATCTCGCGTAGGCGCACGCCGGGGTCGCGGGCGATGCACAGCAGCGCCTGAGCGTGGTTGGTCAGGAAACCCCAAGGCATGACGAAGAATGATACCTGAACCGCAGATCCAGGAACATATTTGCTAGTTTTCTGGATCCAGCGTACTGTCGTCAGTGGAACCGGCCTACGGACTACGCAGGCCGCTTCACCACCAGGAAGGCACATCATGCGCTGCACCCGCATCGCGCTCTACGACATCAAGTCCGGCTCCTTCGACGAGGTCATCAGCCAGGCCAAGGTCGGGATGTTGCCGCTGTTCCAGAAGAGCACCGGCTTCGTGTCCTACGGGGTTGCCCAGATCGACAAGGCGTCTTTCGTCTCGCTCAGCACGTGGGAAACCCACGAGCAGGCCAACGCGGCCACCGCCAAGGCCGCTGACTGGGTGAAGACCAACAGTCGAGACCGTTTCTCGCTCCGCGAGAACTACCTCGGCGACCTTGCCATCGACGTCGGCTCTGCCAAGCCGGTCGAGCTCGCCACCCACTGATCCACCCGGTCGTATCGAGCCCCGCCGCAACCACGGCGGGGTTTGCTGCATCTCGCCCAGGCGCCCTGGCACCGGCACGCTGGCGACAGGCCATCGGCGAAGACTCCCCGTTCCGCGTCGGCCCCGGGAGGCCTAGGCACCACTACAGACACGGCTCGCCAGCGGAGGAAAGTGCCAAAGGCTGAACACTCGACACCGTCTCGGATCACGAACGGCCCATATCGGACGTTCACGCTCAAGGTCCGACGTGGGTGTGGGCCGGGGCCGGAAGGGCTTTGGCGGAGCCGCACGGTGCGCGCGTGGGCATTGGGCCGTGCATCTGGCAGAGTCATCCGCCGCGGGTGAAGCCAGTGCCGCCCGCGCCGGAGCAGACTCCCGCCAGAGTCCACGAGAGAGGAGCGATCATGGGATGTCTCTTCGCGTTGTTCGCTGGGATCTTCCCCCGTCTCGCCTTGTTCATCATCTGGATAGCCCGACCAAAGATGGTCGATGCAGCGTTCGACTCGTGGATCTGGCCACTCCTCGGCCTCATCTTCTTCCCATTCGCGACCCTGATGTACGTGATCCTGTGGACCGCGAACGGCCTCAGCGGGTGGGACTGGTTCTGGGTGGTTCTGGCCGGGCTGCTCGACGTCGGCCACTGGGGCGCGAGCTGGACGCAGCGACGGCAGGCGCCCGGCTACCCCTCCAGCGCCAAGGCGTAATCCCAACCCGTCGCGTTTGGCGACCCCATCGACCTCGTAACTTCCAACATCGCGCCTTTAAGAAAGACGCGCGCGGGCAAGGCTGGGGTCCCCGTTATCCCCGTTCACGCCACCCGCCGCACCTGCGCGAGCCTCCTGGTCGCCCTCGACGTCCACCGCATATGGCCATGGCGATACTGCGTCACAGCAAGATCGCCGTGACGATGGACATCTACTCTCAGGTTTCCTCGACGTCCACGAGATAGGTCCTCAAGCGGCTCGATGAGGCCTTCGGATGACCCCAATGCAGTACTTTTCTGGGAGTACGGGCATGAAAGAGGCCCTCACGGAAAGCGGAAAAGGGCCTCTGACCTGTGGTGGAGCCAAGGGGACTCGAACCCCTAACCCCCTGCTTGCAAAGCAGGTGCGCTACCAATTGCGCCATGGCCCCGTGGGGGCACGAGGGCCCGCGGGAGTGTCAGGACGTTGCCGCCGGCGTGTCCTGGTCAGCGGCCGGAGCCGGAGCAGGTGCGGCGGGCGCGGGAGCAGGCGTTGCGGGAGCCTCGGCCTTGACGTCATCGGTGGCCTGGTTCCACAGGTCCTGCTCGGCCTGCTGCTGGCGGACCTTGTTGCGGAGGAAGACGACGCCGGCGACGGCTGCGGCGATGAGGGCAAGACGCTTGAGCATGCTGTGTTCCTCTCGTGACGGCTGGTGATGGTGGGCCTAGGAGGACTTGAACCTCCGACCTCTTCCTTATCAGGGAAGCGCTCTAACCGTCTGAGCTATAGGCCCATCGTCACCCTCATGCAGACAGGGTCGCACGCGGAGTCCGAATCCCTGACGCGAGGGGAAACGTTACCGGATGCCCTGCGGGACCTCCAAAACGACCCACCCCACGCCGTATGCCGCCGAGCCGGCACCCATGCACGCCTCCCGCGGCCAGCGCGGCTCAGTCGTCCGTGAGGGTCAGTTGGATGCCGCCGACGAGCGCGGAACAGATGTTGTAGAGGAAGGCCATGACCGTGGCGATGGCCGTCATGAGGATGACGTCGATGACGCCGATGACGATCGACAGGGACACGACGCGACCGAAGCCGACGTAGTCGAGGATCGAGAAGTTGTCGGCGGCCCCGGCCGTCTGGAGCGACTGGAGGACGCCCTCGATGTCGGCGAAGACGTTCATCGTCGACAGGATCATCCACAGCACCGCGGTGAGAATGACCCCGGCGATACCGATGGCAACGGAGAGCAGGAAGCTCATCTTCATGACCGACCACGGATCGACCCGCGCAACGGCCAGCCGGACCCGGCGCGGGCCCTTCGACTTGCGGTTCCCCTTCTCGGTCCGCGCTGCGGAGGTCTGTGCTGGGGCAGAGTTTGGGGCAGGCGTCGACCTTGCGGTGGGCTGGGCGCCCACCGGACGGGTCGGCTGGGTGCGAGAGGTGATCGCCCCTCGCGACAGCGTCGCCTCCCCCGCGCCCGACGACGAGCCCGAGCCGTAGCCAGACGACGGGCCGTAGTAGTCACTCGAGTACCCACTCGAGGCTCCCGAGTCGGTCGACGTCCCCGCGGGGCCCGAGCCGCCATATCCGCTCGTCCCGTAGCCCTCAGAGCTGGGCGTGCTCATTCGTCACCTCCGCTGTCGCCGTCCGACGACGGGGTCGTCGCCTGTTCGCTTTTGTCCGACGGTACGCCATCGGTGCTCGGAACCGTAGTGATCGGCGCCGTCGGTGCGGTGCCCTCGAGGTCGCCGACTTCCTCCAGCTCCTCCTCGGTCACCGACTCCGCGTTGCGTGCCACGGCCACGATGGTGTCGCCCGGGTCGGGCGTCGCGAACTTCACGCCCTGGGTGCTTCGGCTCGTGTGGCGGACCTCGTCGACGCGCGAGCGGACGATCTTGCCCTTCTCCATGACGACCATGACCTCGTCGTTCGGGGTGACGGTGAGGGCCCCCACAAGGTCACCGCCCTTCGCGGAGAGCCGGGCCACCTGGATGCCATAGCCGCCGCGCCCCTGGATGCGGTACTCGGAGACGTGGGTGCGCTTGGCCAGGCCGTTCTCGAAGACGACGAAGACGTCGATCTCGAGACCATCCGGCACGCGTGACATCGACAGGAGGGTGTCGTCGCCCTTGAACTTCATGCCTGTCACGCCCGAGGTCGAGCGCCCCATCGGCCGCAAGGCGCTGTCGGTTGCCGTGAAGCGGACCGACATGCCCTTGCGCGACACGAGCAGCAGGTCGTCCTGGGGTGCCACGAGCCGGGCCCCGACGAGCTCGTCACCATCGCGGAGGTTGATCGCGATCAGTCCTCCAGAGCGGTTCGAGTCGTAGTCGCGCAGGCGCGTCTTCTTGACCAGGCCCGCACGGGTCGCGAGCACGAGGTAGTCGGCAGCCTCGTAGTCATGGATCGCGAGGACCTGCGCGATCTGCTCGCCCGGCTGGAACGCGAGCAGGTTCGCGACGTGCTGGCCCTTGCTGTCCCGCCCGCTCTCGGGCAGCTCGTACGCCTTGGCCCGGTAGACCCGGCCGAGGTTGGTGAAGAAGAGCAGCCAGTGGTGTGTCGTCGTCGTGAAGAAGTGCTCGACGACGTCCTCCCCGCGCAGCTGCGCGCCCTTGACGCCCTTGCCGCCGCGTCGCTGGGACCGGTAGAGGTCGGTCCGTGTCCGCTTGGCGTAGCCACCCCGGGTGATCGTCACGACGACGTCCTCCTCGGGGATGAGGTCCTCCATCGACATGTCGCCGTCGAACGGGACGATCTCCGTGCGCCGCTCGTCGCCATACTTGTCGACGATGCCCTGCAGCTCCTCGGAGACGATCTCGCGCTGCCTTTCCTCGGAGGCGAGGATCGCGTTGTACTCGTCGATGAGCTCCTGGAGCTCGTCGTGTGCCTGCTGGATCCGCTCGCGCTCGAGGGCGGCGAGCCGGCGCAGCTGCATGTTGAGGATGGCCTGGGCCTGCGTCTCGTCGATGTCGAGCAGCCCGATCAGGCCGTCGCGGGCCTCCTCGACGGTGCGCGACCCGCGGATGAGCGCGATGACCTCGTCGAGCGTGTCGAGAGCCTTGAGATAACCACGCAACAGGTGGATCTCTGCCTCGGCCTTGCGCAGCCGGAACTCGGTGCGCCGCCGGATGACCTCGATCTGGTGGTCGACCCAGTGGCGGATGAAGCCGTCGAGCGGCAACGTGCGCGGCACTTCATCGACGAGCGCGAGCATGTTGGCGCCGAAGGTGGTCTGCAGCTGAGTGTGCTTGTAGAGGTTGTTGAGGACGACCTTGGCGACAGCGTCGCGCTTGAGCGTGATGACGAGCCGCTGACCGGTGCGGCCCGAGGTCTCGTCGTTGATGTCGGCGATGCCGGCGACCCGGCCGTCCTTGACGAGGTCGGCGATCTTCATCGCGAGCTGGTCGGGGTTGACCTGGTAGGGCAGCTCGGTGACGACGAGGGCCTGCCGACCCTTGATCTCCTCGACCTCGACGACGGCCCGCATGATGATCGAGCCGCGGCCCGTCCGGTAGGCGTCCTCGATCCCGCGGTGGCCCATGATGAGCGCAGCGGTCGGGAAGTCCGGTCCCTTGATGATGCCGAGCAGGGCCTCGAGCAGCTCCTCGCGCGTGATCTCGGGATTGCGGAGGTAGTACTGGGCCCCCTCGGCGACCTCACGCAGGTTGTGTGGCGGGATCTGCGTGGCCATGCCGACAGCGATGCCGGCGGAGCCGTTGACGAGCAGGTTCGGGAACCGCGCCGGCAGGACGGAGGGCTGCATCGTCTTGCCGTCGTAGTTCGGGACGAAGTCGACCGTGTCCTGCTCGATGTCCCGCACCATCTCCATGGCGATGGTGGCCATCCGGCACTCGGTGTACCGCGCCGCGGCCGCGCCGTCGTTGCCGCGGGAGCCGAAGTTGCCCTGCCCGTCGACGAGCGGGTAGCGCATCGACCAGTCCTGCACGAGGCGCACGAGCGCGTCGTAGATCGCCGAGTCGCCGTGCGGGTGGTAGTGACCCATGACGTCACCGACGACGCGGGCGCACTTGTTGTAGCCGCGGTCGGGACGGTAGCCGCCGTCGTACATCGCATAGACGATGCGCCGGTGCACCGGTTTGAGGCCGTCCCGGACGTCGGGCAGCGCACGCGAGACGATGACCGACATGGCGTACTCGATGTACGAGCGCTGCATCTCGGTGTTGAGGTCGATCGGCTCGACCCGGTCGTGCTGCCCGGGCTCCCGGGCGACCTCGGAGGTCTGCTCGTGGCTGGTGTCCGGCTCGTCGTCGCCCCCGCCGCCGAGGTCACTCGTGTCGAGGATGTCGTCCATCGACTCTGGTGTCTCGTCTGGCGTCTCGTTGACGTCGTCGCCGTTGGTGGGCGGCTGCTCGCTCACGTCAGTTCCCTTGTCCTTCGGTCAGTTTCAAACAATGCAGATGCCGTATGCCGCTGGGCTCGCTCCCCGTCAGGACCTGAGTCCCAGCCACGCGGGCTCTCCGTCGAGTGTGCAGTTCGTGCCACTGTCGCTCGGGTGCTGAGTCACATCGGACTGGCACGAACTGCACACTCGACGGCTCAGATGTCGAGGAAGCTCACGTCACGGGCGTTCTTCTGGATGAAGGTGCGGCGGGACTCGACGTCCTCACCCATGAGCACCGCGAAGACCTCGTCGGCCTTGGCCGCGTCGTCGAGGGTCACCTGCAGGAGGGTCCGCGTCTCAGGGTCCATCGTGGTGGTACCGAGCTCGTCGTAGTTCATCTCGCCGAGACCCTTGTAGCGCTGAATCGGGTTGTCCTTCGGCAGGCGCCAGCCCTTGCCCTCACCGATCGCCCTGAGCCCGTCGCGCTCCCGGTCCGAGTAGGCGAACTGGTGCGGTGCGTTGCTCCACCGGAGCCGGAACAGGGGCGGCTGGGCCAGGTAGACATAGCCGGCCTCGATGAGCGGGCGCATGAACCGGAACAGCAGCGTCAGCAGCAGCGTGCGGATGTGCATGCCGTCGACGTCGGCGTCGGCCATCAGGATGATCTTGTGGTACCGGGCCTTGCTGAGGTCGAAGTCCTCGCCGATGCCCGTGCCGAACGCCGAGATGAGGGCCTGGACCTCCTGGTTCGCGAGGATCTTGTCGATCCGGGCCTTCTCGACGTTGAGGATCTTGCCGCGGATCGGCAGGATCGCCTGGGTGTAGGGGTTGCGCGCCTGGGTCGCCGAGCCGCCGGCCGAGTCGCCCTCGACGATGAACACCTCGGAGATGCTCGGATCCTTGCTCTGGCAGTCCTTGAGCTTGCCGGGCAGGCCGCCGGACTCGAGCAGGCCCTTGCGCCTGGTCGCCTCGCGAGCCTTGCGGGCCGCCATGCGCGCGGCCGAGGCCTGGATCGACTTGCGGACGATGTCCTTGCCCTCGTTGGGGTGCCGCTCGAGCCAGTCGCCGAACTCCTCCGTCACGGCACGCTGGACGAAGCCCTTCACCTTCGAGTTGCCGAGCTTGGTCTTGGTCTGGCCCTCGAACTGGGGCTCGCCGAGCTTGACCGAGATGACCGCCGTGAGGCCCTCGCGGACGTCGTCGCCGGTGAGGTTCTCGTCCTTGTCCTTGAGCAGGTTCTGCCGCCGGGCGAAGTCGTTGATGAGCTTGGTCATCGCCGCGCGGAACCCTTCCTCGTGGGTACCGCCCTCGTGCGTGTTGATCGTGTTGGCGTAGGTGTGCACGGACTCGCTGTAGGCATTGGTCCACTGCATGGCGAGCTCGAGGGACATCGACCGTGCCGTGTCCTCGGCCTCGATCGAGATGACCTCAGGATGCACGGGCTCGCTGCGCTTGGAGCTGTTGAGGTGGTTGACGTAGTCGACCAGCCCGCCGTCGTAGCGGTAGGTCACCTTCTTCGCCGTGACCGTCCGCTTCTCGCTCTCCGGCACGTCGTGACCGTTGTCGCCCTCCTCGACGACCTGGGCGAGGTCACTGTCGATCTCGTCGAGGTCGACCTCGCTGTCGCCCTCGGCGCGCTGCTCGACGCGCTCGTCGACGAGGTTGATCGTCAGGCCCTTGTTGAGGAAGGCCATCTGCTGGAACCGCGCCCGCAGCGTCTCGAAGTCGTAGTTGACGCTGTCGAAGATGTCGGGGTTGGCCCAGTAGGTGATCGTCGTGCCGGTCTCGTCGGTCGCCTCCTCCTGGCGGAGCGGACCATCGGCCACGCCCATGGTGAAGCTCATCCGGTGGACGTAACCCTTCTGCCGCACCCCGACCTTGAGGGTCTTCGACAGGGCGTTGACGACCGAGGACCCGACGCCGTGCAGGCCACCGGAGACCTTGTAGCCGCCGCCGCCAAACTTCCCTCCGGCGTGCAGCTGGGTCAGCACGAGCTCGACGGCGCTGATCTTCTCCACCGGGTGGATGTCGGTCGGGATGCCGCGACCGTTGTCCTTCACCCGGACCCCGCCGTCGGCGAGGAGCGTCACGTCGATCGTGTCGGCGTATCCGGCGAGCGCCTCGTCGACGGAGTTGTCGACAATCTCGTAGACGAGGTGGTGCAGGCCCCGCTCACTGGTCGAGCCGATGTACATGCCGGGACGCTTGCGCACGGCCTCGAGTCCCTCGAGCACGGTGATCGCGCTGGCGTCATAGTCGACTCCGTTGGGACGATTGTCGACGAGTGGGTGGTTGATGCTCTCGGCTGTCGTCGTCTCCGCGGCGTCTGACACGTCTCTCCTCGTAGAACCTCATGCGGGCGGCCCGACGTCCACGCCGAGCCGCTACCCCAATATTCTAACGGTCCCCGGAAGCGGAAAATGCCCCTCAGCGGCCCGGGACGGGCATTTTCCCGCCCGAAGACCCCGGATTCCGGGGGGAGGATCACGACCGGCTCCCTCAGCGCCCCCACGGCGATCCCTCAGACCCCGCAACACACCCGCCTATCGAGTGCTCGCCCCTGTTGCAGCAGGGGTGAGCAGGTGATGGCCGGGTGTGTTGCGGGCAGGGGCAGAACTCGGGCGACACCGGCTGGGCTGCGTGACAACCTGTGGACCACCTCGCGGGGTTGAAAGGGGTGTGATCTCCACAACCGTGGCGCGCGAGGACAGGGGAGCGCTCATGGACGACGCGGCTCGAAGGGCCGACTTCACGGACTACGTCAAAGCCCGCGAGCAGACCTTGGCGCGCCTCGCCTATCTCCTCACCGGAGACCGGGATGCGGCCGAGGACCTCCTCCAGAACGCGCTCGCCAAGTGCTATCGCAACTGGGAGCGCGTGCGCGGCGTGGAGCAGCCGGATGCCTATGTGCGCCGGATCCTGGTCAACGAACGCAACAGCCGCTGGCGGCGCATGGTGCGCCGCAAGGAGTCGGCCGGCAGCCATGTCCTCGAGGTGCACGAACCACCGGCGCCACCCGCGGCGGTCGACCCCGCCGAGTCGCTCGATCTGTGGCGGCACGTGCAGGCCCTGCCGCGGCAGCAGCGGGCGGTGCTCGTGCTGCGCTACTACGAGGACCTGACCGAGGCGCAGACCGCGGAGATCCTCGGCTGCTCACTCGGAACCGTCAAGAGCCACACCAGCCGCGCCCTGGCGGCAATGCGCCTGAGGATGAGCGAGGCCCCAGCATGAACAGCCCGGACCCCAGGCTCAAGGATCTGCTCGACGAACGCGGACAGGGCGTGCATGTCACCGGGGACCTCGCCGAGCGTGCCATCGCCCGCGACCGGGCCAACCGCCGCCGGCAGCTGACGACCGCCGTTGCGGCCGGAGCGCTGGCTGTTGCCGTCGCCGTACCGATCGGGTGGAACCTCATCGGATCGAACCGCAGCCAAGTCCCCGCGAACCCGAGCCCTACGGTCGTTTCCACTGGGCCGGTTCCGACCCCGTCGCTGACGACCGGCTCACCCAAGCCGCAGACGACTCCGACGATCACCGCAAGAGGCGCAGACGGCTCCGTCATCGTCAATCCGACCGGTGGGCGGGTGACGGGAAGCAGCCCGATCGCCTATCTCGTCGATGGTGAGTTTCGTGATGGCAGCCGCACGGTTCGCCTTCCTGACGTGGGTACGGCGACGTTCGTTGCACGCGTTGCCGACGGCGGCATCCTCGTGGGGGGCCAGGTCGACTTCCAATCGGTGCTCTTCGTGTTCGACGCCGACGGCACGGAGATCAACCGTCTCGCCGCGGTTTCCAGGGCGGTCGTCTCGGACGATGGCAGCCACTTCCTCGCCTCGAACGAGGCCGGAGACCTGGGCTACTACGACGTCACCGGCAAGCAGCTCAACCACCTGTCCTCCGAGAGCTGCGACTGCGCGGTCGACGGCGCGGTCGGCGGCTACGAGGCTGTGGGCCTCATCGGGACGACGGCCTATGCAGCCGAGCGGAACAACCAGTTCGCCTCGGTGACGTGGGACGTCACGGGCACCACCACGACAGACGTCGACGCGAGGATCACGGCCGTCAACGCGGCGCGCCAGATCGGGTTGGTCACACCGTCGGGACTGAAGGAGTCGGAGCAGCAGTGCCAGGAACTCTGGGACCTGCGGACGTTGCGTCCGGTGTGGCGCCTGTGCCACCCGCTCCGCATCACGACCTTCTCGGGAGACGGCTCATACCTGCTGGCCCACGGACACGTGGACGGGCTGGGCCACGAGTGGACCAAGCCGGACGGCACGTTCTTCTACGAACCCGTCGTCGTGATTCGGACCGACGACGCGGCGGTAGTGCTCCAGGTCGCGTCCGGCCAGTCGTTCGCGATGGACGGATCGAGCGGCAAGGTCACCGTGCAGCACTCCGCCGGCCAGGACAAGTCGGCGCTGTCCACCTGCACGCTCGAAGGATCGTGCGAGGTCGTCGCACCGGCCGTCTCGCCGAATCCGGGGCCGTACGACCCTAGCGACCTCCCGCCGTACGTCCTGTCCGACAACTGAGCCACCCCGCTGAGCCCGCCGGCGGCACCCGGCGAGCTCAGCGGCATACGGAATGAACTGGGTTTCAGCCGTCGGAGAGAGTGCGCTCGAAGAGTTGGTGGATCGCCTCCGGCAGGTGTGGCTCGGGGACGGTGACGTCCACGTCAACCTGCGCGCACACGACGTCGTAGCAGAACGCATCGGGGTGGTCACCACTCGGGATCGCGGCGATCTGTTGGAGCGTGGGCGCGGCAAGGAGGTGCTGCCAGTCGCGCGCATCGCGCTCGGGCAGGTCGCCGATCACGACCCGCCGCTCGCGGACCAGCCCCGCAAAGCCACCGGTGCGACGGACGCGCAGCTCCGCGTCCACCCCCGGAACCTCACCGTGCGCCGGGCCGCTGGGCGGGCCGTAGGCCTCCTCCTGAGCCGGCGTGGGCTCCTCGCCTGACACAGCCGCGCCGACCTCGTCCCAGGCGGAGCGGACAGCGGAGTGCTGGACGGAGCCGTACCCGTGCTGGTCCGCTGCCGCCGCGATGGTGAGCCCGGCGAAGGTGGCGAAGTCGCAGTCCGCGCGGATGCCGTCGCCGGTGAGCGCCGCATGCCAGATCGCGCCGGCGTCCTCCCAGGCGTGACCACCGATGGCGAGTGCCGCGAGGACGAACGCGCGGTTGGGGATGCCCGAGTTGATGTGCACGCCGCCGGAGTCGCTGTCCGTCACGACGTAGTCGTCCATGTGCGCGGGCTGCGGATCCTTGCCCAGGTTGGGGTCGTCGTAGGCCGTGCCGGGGTTGTGCATGTCGCGCAGCGCCCGACCGTGGACACCGGGCAGGAGCAGCTCAGCGCCGACCAGCCAGTCCGCCTCTGCCGCCGTCTGGCCGAGGGCGTACTGCTTGACGAGCACGCCGAAGACGTCCGAGATCGACTCGTTGAGCGCGCCCGGCTGACCCTGGTAGAGCAGCCCCGCGGTGTGCTCGGTGACGCCGTGCGCGAGCTCGTGGCCGATGACGTCGAGGGACCTGGTGAACCGGTCGAAGACGACCCCGTCACCGTCGCCGAAGACCATCTGCCGTCCGTCCCAGAACGCGTTGTCGTACCGGTCGCCGTAGTGGACGGTGGCCAGGAGCGGCATGCCCTTGCCGTCCAGAGAGTTTCTGTCGTATGCCGCTGACCACAGTTCCCAGGTTGCGCCGAGTCCGTCGTAGGCCTCGTCCACTGCGGGATCGCCCGTGGCCGGGTCGCCCTCGGCGCGAACCCTCTCACCCGGGGTGGTGCGCCGGCCCTTGGCATCGCCGATGGTCCGTTTCGGGCCGGCAGGGGCTGGGGGGCCCGGCTCTGTGGGCCCGGGCTCGGTCGGCGGGGCGGGGAGGGGTGGGCCGGGCTCGCTGACGTCGATCCTCGGCGCGGCCAGCCGTCCACCGGCCCGGCGGGAGTAGCGGAAGTGCTCGTCATGGGCCAGGGCCTGGCTGGCCGACTCGGCGACGACGGGGTCGTCGCTCTGCGCCAGGGCCTCGAGCATGAACGGCGGGACGATCGAGCACCGGGTCGCGTGGTCCATGGGCACATCCTGCGCCGAATCACCGACAGCGGCCTGCCGAGCCACCAGCTTTCGCCGGTGTGTTGCAGGGTCAGCCGTAGGTGTCGCGCGGGCCCCGGGAGTCCGGTGAGCGGTGCCGGCCCCGGGACCACGTGGGTGCGGCCGGGCCGAGCACCTTGAGCTTGCTGACCGCACCCGCCCCGATCTCCTCCTCGACGCGGGCAAGAACCGATGATGCGAGCAGCTTCATCTGGGTGGCCCAGGCCGTGGAGTCGGCGCGGACGGTGAGCACGCCCTCGGTGAAGGTCACCGGCTCCACGTGGGCCGCGATGTCCGGCCCGACGATCTCGGCCCACCGCCCCATGACGGACCCGACCGCGACGTCGACCTTCCAGCCACGCTCGACCAGCAGCCGGTCGAGCTGCTCGCCGAGCAGAGTGGGATCCCGGCCGTCTCGGCCGGCGCCCGACCGCAGCTGGTCCGTGTTGTCCGGACGCGGTCGACGGCGTGGCTTCATCCCGGGGCGCAGCCCACGGTCGCGCGCGGCCGCCCGGGCCCGGGCCAGCGCCGCGGAGGCCGCGTCGGCGATGCGGCTGTCGTCGCCGAGTGGCTCGGTCGGGTCGAGCTCGTCAGGCATTGCTCACATCATCCTCCTCCGACGACGCCGACGTGGGCAGCACCTGCCCGAGCTCGACCTCGAAGGTCTGCCCGTGCTGGCGCAGCCGGTCGGGCACGTCGGCACCCACCGCCGCCGTGATGATCACCTGCTCGCAGTCGCCGATGAGCACGGCCAGCCGCTCGCGGCGACCGGAGTCCAGCTCTGCGAAGACGTCGTCGAGGACGAGCACGGGGTCGTCGCCGAGGTCGCGGGCCAGCAGGCGGTAGGCCGCGAGCTTGAGCCCGAGCGCGAAGCTCCACGACTCACCATGGCTGGCATAGCCCTTGGCCGGGAGGTCGCCGAGCGTGAGGACGACGTCGTCACGGTGGGGGCCGACGAGACTCACCCCCCGCTCGATCTCCGTCGCACGGACCGCGGCGAGGCTGTCGAGCATGGCCTGCCGGAGCGCGTCCATCTCCGGCACCTCGCCAGCGGCGATGCGCTCGGCCATCCGCTCTGAGACCTCCTCGTGGAGCGAGCTCTTGTACCGCGCCGTCGCCCGGGCCTTGCTCGCCGACACCGCGTCGTAGCTCGCCCCCACGTCGGGCAGCAGGTCGCGCAGCAGTCGGAGGCGGGCATAGAGCAGCTGGGCACCGACCGTCGAGAGGTGCTCGCTCCACACGTCGAGGGTGTGCAGTGCCGAGTCACGCGCCTCCTCGAGCGGTGGCTCGCCCGGGCGCGGGCGCCCTGCCCCCCGGCCACCTCGGCGCAGCACCGGTGCCGCGGACTTCAGCAGGGCATTGCGTTGCCGGAGGATCTTGTCGTAGTCGGACCGGACGCCCGCCCAGCGAGGCTGGCGCTGCACGAGCAGGTCGTCGAGGAAGCGCCGTCGCTCGGAAGGGTCGCCCTTGACCAGGGCCAGGTCCTCGGGAGCGAAGAGGACAGTGCGCACGGTGCCGAGCACGTCGCGGGGCCGGGCGACCGGTGCGCGACCGAGACGCGCTCGGTTCGATCGACCCGGCGTGATCTCGAGCTCGACCATCGTCTCGCGCCCGTCTCGCACGATCGCACCGCGAATGATGGCCTGGCTGGCACCGAACCGGACGAGTGGCTGGTCGGTCGCGACCCGGTGCGACCCGAGCGTCGCCAGGTAGCCGATTGCCTCGACGAGGTTCGTCTTGCCCTGGCCGTTGGGCCCGATGAGCGTCGTGACTCCGGGGGACAGTGCGACATCGGCGCTGGGATAGCTCCGGAAGTCCTTCAGGGTCAGGTGTCTGACGTGCACGCCTTGCTCAGTCGGCGCGCTTCGAGCGCTCCGTGCCGAGCGCCGTGTGGGCCTGGTCCGTCGGCTCCGTGGCGGGCGGGGCACCCGCCTCGACGGCATCCTGGGCCGCCTCGACGTTGGCCTGCGAGGCCTTGTCGTAGGCCCGCGAGCTCGCATCGCCCTTGGCCTCGAAGGAGCGCATGTCGTGCGCCACCTTGTCCCGCTTGGACGGCTCCTGCGGCGCTCTACCCTCGCGGAGCGCGTCACCCTCGGCGGTCGTCATGACCTGGTGTCCGCCGAACTGGCCACGCAGCGCGGCAACGGCCTGCATCGTGGGCGACGTCTTCTGTCGGGATGTGAAGCGGGCGAAGAGGGACGCCGAGATGACCGGCATCGGGACGCCGAGGGCGATTGCCTCCTCGACGGTCCACCGGCCCTCGCCGGAGTCCTGGGTGTAGTCGGACACGTTGCCGAGGTGGGGGTCCTCCTCGAGGGCATCGACCATGAGGTCGAGCAGCCACGAGCGCACGACGGTCCCTCGGCTCCATGCCCTGAAGGTGCCCGGCACGTCCTTGACGATGTCCTTGGTCTCGAGGAGCTCATAGCCTTCGGCGTAGGCGTGCATGAGGCCGTACTCGATGCCGTTGTGGACCATCTTCGCGTAGTGCCCTGCCCCCACCTCGCCGGCGTGGACGAAGCTCTCCTCCCGGGGTCCCTCGGGGCGCAGCGCGTCGAAGACCGGCATGGCGCGCTCCACCCACTGCACATCGCCGCCGCACATGAGCCCGTAGCCGTTCTCCAGCCCCCAGACACCGCCGGAGACGCCGCAGTCGACGTAGCCGATCCCCTTGTCACCGAGCAGCTTGGCATTCTCGAAGTCGTCGGTGAACCTCGAGTTGCCGCCATCGATGACGAGGTCGTCCGCCTCGAGCAGCTCCGCGAGCCGGGCGACGGTGTCTCGCGTCGGGTCGCCGGACGGCACCATGACCCAGATGACGCGGGGGGCGGTCAGGGCCTCGACCATTGCCTTGAGGTCCGGGACGTCGGACACGTCGGGGTTGCGGTCGTAGCCGATGACCTCGTGGCCGGCAGCACGAAGCCGCTCACGCATGTTGCCGCCCATCCTGCCGAGACCGATGAGACCGAGCTGCATGTCGAGTGCCTTCCGTCCTGGGCCTGATGCTGTGAGGGTAGTCGTCGCCACCGTCAGCTGTCGTTCCCGGGTCACCTACCCAAACACGCCTTGTGCCGTATGCCGCTGGGCTCGCTCCCGACGCCGGCAGCAGTCCGCGGCGCCTGGGTCAGCTGGCGAAGCGCACCGGCATGAGGACATAGCGGTACGACGAATTGGTCTCACTGTCGGCCTCGGGCTGCCCGGTGAGGACGGCCGGCCTGCTCGGCTGGGTGAAGGAGAGACGGCTCCAGGGCTGGCCCACCGCGTGCAGTCCGTCCAGGAGGTACTGCGGGTTGAACGCGATCTGGATCTCGGGGCCGTGCAGGATCGCCTCGACGGCTTCGCTCGCCTGGGCGTCATCGCCGGTGCCGGCCTCGATGGCGACCTGACCGTCGGTGAACTTGAGCAGGACCGGGGTGCTCCGCTCGGCCACGAGTGCGACGCGTTTGACCGCCTCCTCGAGCGCGGCCGTCTCGATGATCGCCTCGGTGTCCACCGAGGTGGGGAAGATCGAGGTGACCTTGGGGTACTCGCCATCGAGCAGGCGGGTCGTGGACTGTCGTTGCCCGGCCTCGAAGCCGATGAGTCCGTCCCCGCCGCCTCCGAGGGCGAGCTCGACCGAGCCGGCCGCCCCCAGGGCCTTGGCGGTCTCGGAGAGCTGCCTCGCCGGGATCAGGGCCACGTGGTTGGCATCCGGGGTCGCGGGCGTCCACGTCAGTTCCCGCATCGCGAGGCGGTAGCGGTCCGTGGCGAGCAGCACGACCTTGTCGCCGTCGATCTCCATGCGCACCCCGGTGAGGATGGGCAGGGTGTCGCCGCGGTCGGCGGCGATCGCCACTTGAGCGACAGCCTGGGTGAACACGTCTCCGGCAATGGTCCCGCTCGCCTCCGGCGCGGCTGGCAGGGTCGGGTAGTCGCTGACCGGCATCTCGCGGAGGCTGAACCGCGAGGAGCCGCACGTCACGTTGACCTTCGTGCCGTCGGTGCTGACGTCGACGGGCTTGGCCGGAAGGCTGCGGGAGATGTCGGCGAGGAGGCGTCCGAGGACGAGCACCTGACCCGGCTCCGCGACGTCGGCCGGCACGGTGATGCGGGCCGACACCTCGTAGTCGAAGGCGGACAGCGTGAGGGTGCCGTCGTCGAACGCCTCGAGCATGACGCCCGCCAGCACCGGCACAGGTGGCCGGGCAGGGAGGCCCCGGGCAACCCAGGTCACTGCCTCGGCCAGGACGTCTCGCTCAACGCGGAACTTCACGACGGACTCACTTCGCGACGATGGACATGGGGGTTGCGCACAACGGTGGGGCTCAGACACTAGCCCGTGCAGGTGATTGTGCACCACAGGGCTGACGGTGGGTGCGCGCTCTGCACACTCGTCCGCACACCTGGCCGGGCGGTCGGAACCGTTGTACTCGGGGCTCCCTTCCTTGTCTGGGGTCTCGTCATAGTCGTAGGTGCTGTGGACGATGTGGACAACGGACGTCAGCGCAGTTCGGGTCGCGTGGCGCGGTGTGTGGCAGCTGTGGGTGACGACGCGTCTGCTCCGGCTCGGCTGTGGACGGCCCAGCGGCGGTACACAGTCAGATCACAGGACGGGTGCCTGTTTTCCGCAGGGTTTACGTCTTCGTCCACAGTTGTCCACAGGCTGGTGTGGACAAATGGAGTGGGCTGGCGTTTCCATCCACTTTGTCCACATTGCTGCTGTGGAGAAAGTCGGGACCAGTCCTCCACAGAGTTATCCACAGCGGTGGACAACGGGTCTCGGGCTACTCGGCAACAGGGTCACCGGATGGTCTCGTTGTGTACACAGCTGTGGACGGGACTGTGGATCGTCAGGTCCGGTCTTCGCTGGCCGTGAGGAAGAGGTCCTTGGCTCGAGCCAGCTGCCACTCGAACAGCGCCTCGGGGTCCTCGAGCGGACCGAGCTGGTGGAAGAGCTCGCTCGTCACCGCGCCCAGGAGCAGGGTCCAGGCGGAGAGCCCTCGCGCCAACGCATGGGCATCGACGTCGAGCCCGGCGAACAGGTCGTCGGCGAGGAGGTCGCCGACTGCGCGGCTGGAGAGGTCGTCGGCGCGGGGTGGGTCGGGCATGCGTCCAGCGCGCAGGGCATCGTCGAGCAGCTGGATGAGGATGGCCTGGACCGCGGTGCCGGGTCCGACGGTGAGCTCTCCGGGTGCGGCGTAGTCGGGCACCGGCGAGCCGTAGATCAGGGCGAAGTCGTGCGGGTTGGCCAGCGCCCACTCGCGCATGGCGCGACCGATCGCGTTCCATCGACCGTCGAGGTCGTCGGCCGGAACGGCTGAGTGGGCTGAGGCGGCCGCATCAGCCAACGACATGAAGGCCCGCACGATGAGGCGCGTCAGCAGGTCGTCGCGGCTCGCGACATACCGATAGATGCCGGAGGAGACCATTCCGAGCTCCTTGGCGACCGAACGGAGACTGAGCCCGGGTGCGCCGTACTTCGCCAAGTGCTCGCGGGCGACCCGGATGATGTCTGCCTCGATGGCGGCCCGGCGCTCCTGACGTACTCCCATGGCGCCAGCCTGCCACAGTCCCGGGATAAATGTGAGCACCGCTCTTGATTTGTCCAGGACTCCGCGCCATACTGGATTCGAGAGCAGCGCTCACTTATTGAAAGGCTCAAACCATGTCTCACCACCTCGTCCTCGGCGCCGGCGGCGTCGGTCGGGCCACCACCGCCGAGCTCGTCACGCTCGGCCACACCGTCACCCTCGTGTCCCGCTCTGGCCGGGTCACGGACCGCTCCTGGGAGACCACCGATCCGGATGCCGTGCAGGTCGTCGCGGCGGACGCCAGGGACGAGAGCCGTCTCACCTCCCTCGCGCGGGGGGCCACGACCATCGTCAACGCCCTCAACCCGCCGAGCTACACGACCTGGGACACCGACTGGCCGCCGGTGGCAGCGGCGGTTCTCTCGGCCGCCGAGACCTCCGGCGCCGGACTCGTCATCATCGGCAACCTGTACGGTTATGGTCGCGTCGATGGCCCGATGACAGAGGACCAGCCGATGCGGCCGGCCGGGCACAAGGGCCGGCTCCGTGCCCGGATGTGGGCCGACGCCCTCGCCCTGCACGACGCCGGGCGGATCCGCGCGACCGAGCTGCGCTCCAGCGACTACTTCGGTCCGGGCACGACGCGGATGACGAGCTATCTCAACGACGTCATCATCGACTCCCTGCTCGCCGGGCGTCCTCCGTTCGTCCCCCTGGGTCGCCGCGACGCGCCCCACTCATGGACCTACGTGCCGGATGTGGGCCGGCTCGTCGCACGGGTTGCCGCAGGGGACATGGGGGACATGGGGGACATGGGGGACATGGCCTGGGGTCGGGCCTGGCACGTGCCGACCTCGGCGCCGCGATCCTTCGACGAGGCAGCGGACGACGTGGCCCGAATCGCCGGTGTCCGGCGGCGACGGCTCTGGGTGCTGCCCCGGGCGCTCGGGACCGCGGCGGGAGTTGTCGTGCCGTTCATGCGCGAGCTGCGCGAGACGCGGCACCAGTTCGAGCGCCCCTTCATCCTCGACAGCGGGCTCACCGAGCGGACCTTCGGGCTCGAGCCCACGCCGTGGGAGGACGCGCTCAAGGTCACCGTCGCATCGCGACAGGACTGAGCGGCATACGGCTGACGTCGTAGGAGCTCAGGTGGACTGCTGACGGATCCGGTTGGTCAGCTCGGTCACCTGGTTGTAGATGGCGCGGCGCTCGCTCATCAGCTCGCGGATCTTGCGGTCGGCGTGCATCACCGTCGTGTGGTCCCGGCCACCGAAGTGCTGCCCGATCTTCGGCAGGGACAGGTCTGTCATCTCGCGGCACAGGTACATGGCGATCTGTCGCGCGGTGACGAGCTGCCGGGACCGCGACGAGCCACACAGGTCCTCGATCGTCACGGCGTAGTAGGCAGACGTGACGGCCATGATCGTCGCGGCCGTCACCTGGTTGGGCGTCTCGTTGGGGAGGACGTCCTTGAGGACGATCTCGGCCAGGGGCAGGTCGATCTGCTGGCGGTTGAGGTTGCTGAAGGCGGTGACCCGGATCAGCGCACCCTCGAGCTCGCGGATGTTGGTGCTGAAGTTGCTCGCGATGTACTCGAGCACGTCGTCCGGCACCGACATCCGCTCCTGGATCGCCTTCTTGCGCAGGATCGCGATGCGGGTCTCGAGGTCGGGCGGCTGGACGTCGGTGAGGAGGCCGGACTCGAACCGTGTCCGCATCCGGTCCTCGAAGCCGGACAGCTCCTTGGGCGGCAGGTCGCTCGTGATGATGATCTGCTTGTTCGCGTTGTGGAGCGTGTTGAACGTGTGGAAGAACTCCTCCTGGGTCTGGAGCTTGCCCTGGAGGAACTGGATGTCGTCGATGAGCAGGACGTCGACGCTGCGGTAGCGGGACTGGAAGGCGCTGGCCTTGTCGTCGCGGATGCTGTTGATGAAGTCGTTGGTGAACTCCTCGGAGTTCACGTAGCGGACCCGCACATTGGGGAACATCGTCCGCGCGTAGTGCCCGATCGCGTGGAGCAGGTGGGTCTTGCCCAGCCCCGACTCGCCGTACACGAACAGCGGGTTGTAGGCCTTCGCCGGTGCCTCCGCGACGGCGACGGCGGCGGCGTGCGCGAAGCGGTTGCTCGCACCGATGACGAAGGTGTCGAAGGTGTATTTCGGGTTGAGCCGCGTGTCGCTCGCCTGCGCCGCCGGCTCGGGTCGTTGCTGTCGCAGCGGGCCGCTCTCCCCACCGGGCAGCTGACCGTGGTGGAACTGACCGTGGTGGAACTGGCCGGGCTGCAGGTGCTCGGCGGGTCGGTGATCTGGGCCCAAACCGTTGGGAATCGTCGGCGGTGCGAACGCCGTGGGGGTCGTCGCCGAGTCGAGATCGGCCGCCAACAGGTCGGGTGCGCTCGCCTCGAGGTCCTTGAGCGGGTCCCCGCTGACGACGAGCGGTGCGATCGGATCCAGTCGTGGGTCGCGTGTCCCGAAGGCGTGCGCGGCCCGACCGACGTCGGACAGCGCCGGTTGGCCGGTCGGCTCGTCCGTGATGAGCCCGAAGTCGTCCTGGTCGAGGGACTCGTCGACGCTGACCGCAAGGTGGACCGGGTGGCCGAGATGCGCCGAGAGCGCAGCGACGACCTGGCCCTGGAGCCGGGTCTCGAGGAAGTCCTTCGTGTAGGCGTTGGGCACCTTCACGAGAGCGGTCTGATCGAGCACCCCGACGAGCCGGCACAGGCGGACGAAGGCACGCTCCTGTGCGGTGACTCCCGCAGAGCCGAGCGAGGCGAGGGTCTGCTGCCAGACCTGGCCGTAGTCAACGTCTCCGCCCGTCACTGCCTCACCCTGTCCTGACTGCTCTGTTGCCCGCCCTGCGTGGTGTCCGACATGCTCTGGAGCACAGACCGGTATCCAGCCTGTCATCTCACCGCCCCGGATGCGGACGTTTTCCACACGATCGTCCACACCCTGTGCATGACGGCGGAGGGGGCACTGCGGCGGGAATCGTGCGAACCGCAACCTAACAACTCCGGGATGCGCCTGACAACTGCCCCGCTTGCGAAAGCCACGGTCCCTCGGCGTGTCGACTTGCGCGTGTGCTGCTATAGCCGAAGATGGGGACTTTGCGGGTTGGCAACGGGCTCGGAATCGGTTCGCCATCGAGCCGGTTTGACCCCCCTTCCGCCGCTCCCGTATCGTTGATCGAGCGTGTCGGCGACCTCTTTCGCATGCCCGTGGCGCGCGCCTGGATGCGGTGGCGTCGATCCATGGGCTTGCCGATTGCGGTCGCCAGCAGCAGCAATCTGCAGTTGAACCACTCGATTGGACCCGGGATCGGGTCGGCGCATGCCGTCCGTCCCGCAAGCAACGGAGAACCTCGTGAGCAAGCGCACCTTCCAGCCGAACAACCGTCGCCGCGCCAAGACGCACGGCTTCCGCCTGCGCATGCGCACTCGCGCTGGCCGCGCCATCATCACCGCCCGTCGTCGCAAGGGCCGCTCCGAGCTCTCGGCCTGAGGGCCGACGTGCTGCCGGCACGTCACCGCCTGCGCGATCGGGCGGACTTCACGTCGGCAGTGCGGGGACCAGGTGCCAGCAGAGCGGGCGGGCCACTCCTCGTCGTGCATGCCAACCGGACCGATGCGCGGGCGGACCTTCCGCCGCGCGTCGGTTTTGTTGTGTCCAAGGCCGTGGGGAACGCTGTGACGCGAAACCTGACCAAACGACGACTGCGGGGGATCATGGGGACCCAGCTCAGCGGCATACCGCATGGGGTTGACGTTGTCGTCCGCGCCAACCCGGCCGCCGCCCGCGCGACCTACCACGAGCTCGCGGACTCCCTTGCGCTGCAAGTGGATCGCGTATGCCGCTCACTTTCCAAGGCGTCGTCGTGACCACGGGTGGGGGGACGGGTTCCGCCGGCTCGCTCGGGCGAGCGCTGGCCCTGCCGTTGATCTGGATCGTTCGGCTGTACCAGCGCCTTGTCTCGCCCATGCGGCCGCAAACCTGTCGCTTCCACCCGAGCTGTTCCGCCTATGCAGTGGAGGCGCTCGAGCGGTTCGGCCCGCTGGGGGGTGGCTGGCTGGCGATCCGGCGGCTGGGTCGCTGCCACCCCTGGACGCCGGGTGGTGTCGACCCCGTCCCGATGACGTGGGCGGAGCGGAACTCCTGGAAGCCCGAGGACTACCGGCCACCGGTTGACGAGGGCGGACCGGAACAGACGCCCGGCACGACGCATCGAATTGACCATCCGGCATGATTGCCGACCAGCGCTGAGCGGTAGCGACATCCACCGCCTGACACAGAGGACAAAACGTTGATGGACTTCTTGCAGACCCTGCTCTACCCGATCAAGCTGGGTGAAGCCTGGGTCATGTGGGCCTTCCACTGGGTCTTCGAGAAGCTTGGGCTGAGCGGTGACCTGGCCGGTTGGGCGTGGGCGTTCTCCATCGTCGGCCTGACCGTCGTCGTGCGCATCCTGCTGATCCCGCTCTTCGTGCGGCAGATCCACTCGTCTCGGAAGATGCAGCTCATCCAGCCCGAGATGCAGAAGATCCAGAAGAAGTACAAGGGCAAGCCGCGCGATCCCGAGAGCCAGAAGGCGCAGCAGCAGGAGATCATGGATCTCTACCGGCGCACGGGCACCAACCCGTTCAGCTCGTGTCTGCCGATCCTGCTCCAGTCGCCGTTCTTCTTCGCCCTCTTCCAGCTGCTCAACAACTTGCGCGCGCAGGCGGAGGGCAAGGCACCAGGCATCGGGCCGATCACCCAAGAGGTCGCCCAGACGATCGAGAACTCGACGATCTTCGGTGCTCGCCTCTCGGACTCCTTCGTGACGTCGACGACGCTCAGCCCCAAGATTCTCGCGGCCGTGCTCATCGTGGCGATGTCGGCGACGACGTTCACGACGCAGTACCAGCTGATGCGCAAGAACATGCCGGCCGCGGCGCTCGACAACCCCTTTGCGAAGCAGCAGAAGGTCCTGCTCTACCTCATGCCGATCTTCTTCGCGGTCTCCGGCATCAACTTCCCCATCGGCGTCCTGATCTACTGGACCACCACGAACGTCTGGACCATGGGGCAGCAGTTCTACGTCATCCGCAACATGCCCGCGCCCGGTTCGCTCGCGTACCAGGCGATGGAGGAGCGCGACCGCCGCAAGGGCCGCAAGACCAAGCACGTCACGGTGCCCGGACTCGAGACGGACGCGGAGCCCGAGGCGGAGGCGCCCAAGTCCGGCCAGCGGCAGCAGCCCAAGGGCAAGAAGCGCGCGAAGGGCTCTGGAGGTGGGCCGCGGCCTGCGTCCGGCGGAACCGGTGCTGCGAAGGCCGGGCCTTCGAAGGCAGGAGCCGGCGGAGGTTCCCAACCCGGGAAGAAGCAGCAGAATCCGAAGAAGCCCTCATCGGCGAAGGACCGCACTTAGCGCGCGAGCCCTCCAGTGTGGTGGCGCCGCATTCGAGCGAGACGTCCCGGCAGGAACCCATCCAGACGTGAACACACAACCGCGGATCCACGGTTATCCACAGGTTGTGGGAACTTTGTGAATAAAGGAGCAACTTCTCCATGAGCGACGTGACGCCGCAGACCGATCCCGAGGCCCTTCCGATCCCCAGCGTTGACTTGGGCGTTGACCCGAGCGTTGACCCGAGCGTTGACCCGAGCGTTGACCCGAGCGCCGACTCAGACGTCGAAACCGGCGAGTCGACGAGTGCAGCAGATGGCCGCGAAGCCAGCCCCGAGGCCATTCCCTCGCCGGCTGGAGACGAGCCGGCCGGCCGGCCGACCCGACTTCGTCAGCTGGAGCGAGAGGGCGAGATCGCCGCTGACTTCCTGGAAACCTTGCTGGACATCGCAGACCTCGACGGTGATCTGGACGTGGACGTTGATGGCGACCGTGCGGCTGTGGCGATCGTCGACTCGGAGGAGGGTCGCGTCCCGAGGCGACTCGTGGGTGACGGCGGCCGCGTTCTCGAGGCCTTGCAGGAGCTGACCCGTCTGGCCGTTCAGGTCGAGACGGGCGAGCGGAGCCGACTCATGCTCGACGTGGCGGGATACCGGGCTGACCGACGGGCTACGCTGGTCTCGCTGGCGGAGCAGGTGGTTGCGGAGGTTCAGTCCTCTGGCGTCAAGAAAGAGCTCGAGCCGATGACGGCCTTCGAGCGGAAGATCGTGCACGACGTCGTCGCGGCGGCGGGACTCGTCTCGGAGTCCGACGGCGTCGACCCAAACCGGCACGTGGTCATCCTTCCGGACTGATCGTTTCCCTGAGGTTTCACGTGAAACACGCCGAGGATGGCCGGCTCTGGCGGTAACCGCCGCCACGAACTCGAGGATGGTGGAGACGGCGTGTCCGACTCTGAGGCAAGCGTCGGTCGGGGTGACAGATCCAGAAGGCACGCCGAAGCCGCCTCTGCCGACCGATCCGCCGACCGATCCGCTGGCGGGCCTCATCGATGGGGTGCCGCCGACCCCGGACGCCGCGGCAACCGTCTTCGGTGAGCACCTCCCGCGCGCCGAGGAGTTCGTCCGGGTGCTGGCTGACACGGGCATCAGCCACGGCCTCATCGGCCCGCGAGAGGCTCCGAGGCTCTGGGACCGCCACGTCCTCAACTGCGCCTTGGTGCACTTCCTCATCCCGTCCGCTGCGCGCGGGCAACGGGTCATCGACATCGGATCCGGAGCGGGTCTGCCGGGCGTGGCGCTCGCCATAGCTCGACCGGACCTCGAGCTGCACCTGGTCGAGCCGTTGACCCGACGAACCGGCTGGCTCTCTGGAGTGGCCGCACAGCTCGAGTTGGACAACGTGGTGATCCACACGGCGCGCGCAGAGGCGATGTGGGACCGGCTCACGGCGCCGTGGGTGACGGCACGCGCGGTCTCCGGCATCGTCCAGCTCGCGCATTGGACCCTTCCGCTCCTGACTCCACGGGGTTCCCTGCTCGCCCTGAAGGGCAGCCGCGCCGCTGGTGAGCTGGCCGAGCACAGAGCTGCGCTGCAACGCCTCGGAGTGGTCCAGGCAGACATTGAGTCGATCGGCGAAGGGATGGTGACCGATCCGACTATCGTCCTTCGTGCGACCATCGGCGATGCCGTCGATCGTCGGCTCTTCCGCAACGTGGCGTCGAGTAGCGCCGGCTCGGCCCGGCGCCGGACGGATCGCCCTCGAGGTGGGCGCTCGTCCGGCTCGTCGCCTCGCGATCAGCGCCGACGTACCCGATGATCGAGAAGAGACCATCCCGTTGGCGGAGCCTGTTCCGGAAGGACGAGCGCCGTGACACCTCTGGAGGTAACGACCCCGTGAGCAATCTTGGCTGGCCCACCGCCGCTCCAGAGCCGACCGCAGAGCACCGACGGCTCGGTTGGGTCGACGCCCCGGCAGCGGTTTCACGTGAAACGGTCGAGGAGGGCGGCGCGGAAGGCTCGGAGGCAGCGGAGGGGCAAGCGCCGCACGCCCCTGAATCCGCCTCCACGACGGCGGAGTCAGTTCCCACCGAGTCACGCCCGGCCGAGTCGGAGTCCCTGCAGTCGACGTCGCTCGGACCTGATCCCGGCGCTCAGGAGCGCGGTGACTCGGGGGCAGCCGAGGGCGCTGCCGGCAGTCCGGGAGGGGAGCCGCTCGGCGGGGGCGCGGCCACTGCGGAAGGATCCACTGCGGAAGGATCCACTGCGGCCGGGCCGTGGAGGTCGGCAGGATTCGGCGCGGCGCTTCGGAGTGGACCCCATTCCGAGGCACGGTCCCCGGACGGGCGTGCGATCGGGGCGAACATCTACTTCACGTCGTCGGCGGCTGACGACCACCAGGTCGAGCCGTCTCCCGCCATCCCTTCGGCGATGGTGGCTGGTGCCGCCGCTGGCGCCGATGGCAGAGTGACCGTTGCCGGAGACAGCGTCGGGGCGGTTGACTCGGCGCCGAGCCTCGGGCGGGGTGGGGCGGTCCACGACGGTGTGTCGCCTCCGACCGAGGAGGGCCGGGACGTGCCGCTTGGGTCAGAACCGGTTCTCCGAAGCGGCGTGGTGAGCCCTGTGGACAAGGATGTGGACATCAACCTCACGAATGGGCCGATCACGCACGAAGTAGCGACCCAGGACGTTGGGGAAAACCATGTGGAAGAACTGGCCTTGAGCGCAGCTGGCACCGCCGTTTCACGTGAAACCGACCGGGTCGAACACGCCGATGGAATGGGTTCCCTCGAGGACGAACACGCCGTCGCCGAGAACGTCAGGCGCCGGATCCAGCTCACGGGCCGACCGTTCCCCAAGCCGGCTCAGCCGCGGGTGATGACGGTCGCGAACCAGAAGGGTGGAGTCGGCAAGACGACGACGACGGTGAACGTCGCGGCAGCGATGGCACAGTCCGGCCTCCAGATTCTCGTCATCGATCTCGATCCGCAGGGGAATGCCAGCACCGCACTGGGCATCGACCACCATGCCGAAGTGCCCTCCATCTATGACGTCCTCGTCGATGGTGCACCGCTGCTCGAGGTGGTGCAGCCGTGCACGACCGTCGAGGGCCTCTTCTGCGCTCCCGCGACGATCGACCTGGCCGGCGCCGAGATCGAGCTCGTGTCGCTCGTGGCCCGGGAGACCCGGTTGCAGAAGGCGATCCGAGCCGCCCCTGAGCTGGGGCACGACTACGACTATGTCTTCATCGACTGCCCACCCAGCCTCGGGCTGCTCACCGTCAATGCGATGGTCGCGGCGTCGGAGGTCTTCATTCCGATCCAGTGCGAGTACTACGCCCTCGAGGGCCTCTCCCAGCTGCTCAAGAACATCGAGCTGGTCAAGGCGCATCTCAACCCGCAGCTGCACGTCTCGACCATCCTGCTGACGATGTATGACGGCCGGACTCGCCTCTCGGCCCAGGTCGCCGACGAGGTGCGCGAGCACTTCCCCGCCGAGGTGCTCCGGACGACAGTGCCGAGATCCGTCCGGGTATCCGAAGCGCCAAGCTTCGGTGAGACGGTCCTGACCTACGACCCGACCAGCAGCGGCGCTCTGGCGTATCTCGAGGCTGCCGGCGAGATCGCCGACCGGGGAGCAGCCGGCAACATCTGATCGACCGGGCGACGGTCGCCACAGGGGACAGGACTCGGGAGTGTCGTGCTGTTTCACGTGAAACGGCGCGGGCGCCGAAGGGTACCGGCCGAGGTGCGGAAATCCGGCGGCCTGGCGCTGCCCCAAACCAGGTTTCACGTGAAACATCGGCCAGGACACAAGCACGGGTCATGGGAGGCCTCACCGGAACAGCTGGGAGCCTCACCTAGACTTGGGCCGCGCGAGAGTCGCGACGACGTTGTTGAGGGGATGGACATGGCGGAGAAGCGGCGGGCACTGGGTCGGGGACTGGGGGCGCTCATCCCGAGTGCCCCGACGAGCGGATCCGGCCGTCCGGTCGACGTGTTCTTCCCGGAACAGAAGTCGGGGAGCGAGGCTTTCCCCTCGACCGGCGTCACGCCGCGTGACGCCACCGCATCTGGCTCGGCCAACGGCCAGTCGCCGGCCCTCGGCGAGGGCGGCCCACGCGACCAGGACGGCCCAACAGAGAGCGGTCTGAAGCCGGTCCCCGGCGCACAGTTCGCGGAGATCGAGCTCGGGCTGATCCGCCCGAATCCCAAGCAGCCCCGGTCCGTCTTCGATGAGGACCACATGGCGGAGCTCGTCCACTCGATCCGCGAGATCGGTGTGCTCCAGCCGATCGTCGTGCGTCGGATTCCCGCGGACCAGCTCGCCGACGCCGACGGCAAGCAGTACGAGCTCATCATGGGGGAGCGGCGCTGGCGGGCGACCGAGGCGGCCGATCTCGCAACGATCCCCACCATCATCAAGGACACCGACGACGACGCGCTCCTGCGCGACGCGCTCCTCGAGAACCTCCATCGCAGCCAGCTCAACGCGCTCGAGGAGGCGGCGGCCTACCAGCAGCTGCTCGACGACTTCGGCTGCTCTCATGAAGAGCTCGCCCAGCGCATCGGTCGCTCGCGCCCACAGATCTCCAACACACTCCGTCTTCTGAAGCTGCCTCCCCTCGTGCAACGACGCGTCGCCGCAGGCGTGCTCAGTGCGGGGCACGCGCGAGCTCTCCTCGGCTTGCCGGACGGCGCTGCCATGGAGCGCATGGCGCAGCGCATCGTCGCCGAGGGGCTCTCGGTCCGGAACGTCGAGGAGCTGGTCGCCATCGGTGACGGTGACGCCGCTCCGAAGCCGCGACGCCCCCGGGCCGGCGGCCGCCACCCGCAGCTGGACCAGTTCACCGCGGGTCTGTCCGACCACCTCGAGACGCGCGTCAACATTGCGCTGGGTCAGCGCAAGGGCAAGATCACCGTGGAGTTCGCCTCGATGGAGGACCTGAGGCGAATCCTCGGCATCATGGGCTTCGAGCCAACCCTCTGACGTGCCGGAGGGCCATACGATCCACGCCCTCGCCGCTCGGCTCAACCGAACGCTGGGCGGCCAGCAGGTCGACGTCTCGAGTCCGCAAGGCCGGTTCGCCGCCGACGCCGCACTGATCGACGGTCGCATCCTCGACCACGCCTCGGCCCGGGGCAAGCACCTCTTCATTGACTTCGACGACCTCGCGGACCTGACCCTCCATGTCCACCTTGGCCTCATCGGCTCGTTTCACGTGAAACAACGAGCGGAGGAGGGCGCAGCTGCGTCACCGGCGCGGCTTCGGCTGGAGGGTCGGCATCACGTCGCCGAGCTCCGCGGGCCCATGATCTGTGCCCTCATCGACGAGCCGTCTCGCCAGATGATCCTCGACAAGCTCGGCCCGGACCCGCTCCATGAACCAGACGTGCTCGCGGACGGCGCCGGTCGAGCCTGGGCGCGAATCACCCGGAGCCGCAAGGCCATTGCCGAGCTCCTTCTCGACCAGTCCGTTCTCGCCGGCGTGGGCAACGTGTACCGATGTGAGGTGCTGTTCCGGCACCGCATCGATCCCCTCACCCCGGGGCGCGAGCTCGGACGCCGCCTCTGGGACACGCTCTGGGATGACCTCGTCGCGCTGCTCCCGCTCGGAGCGGCCTTCTCGCAGATCCTCACGATGCAGGACCAGGTGGAGGTCGCCGCCGAGCTGGTCGCGGATGGATCAGCCCTCGCGATCACCGAGGGGCTCACCGGCGAGCGCCTCGGTGACCACTTCGAGCGACGCTTTCACACCTACCAGCGCACGGGGGAGCCGTGCGACCGGTGCGGCCGGCGAGTCCGAGAGCAGGTCCTCGGAGGCCGAACCCTCTTCTGGTGCCCCGGCTGCCAGCGTCGCCGCAAACGCTGACAAACGTTGACAAGCACTGACAAGCACTGACCCGGGCGCGTCACCGGCACGTCATCACCGTCGTCCGCGCCAGGACGCTACTCCCGCGGCATACTCTCTCTCCATGGTCCCTGCCGGAAGCATGCCTGCGCCGACCCACGTCCTGGCGCACCTGAGCGACCCGCACCTCATCGCCGGGCACGCCCTCCTGCACGGACACATCGACACCGTGTCGCAACTGCGCAAGACGCTCGCGCGCGTTGAACAGTCGGCTCAGCGCTTCGACGCACTGGTCCTGTCAGGCGATCTCACCGACCAGGGACAGCCGGAGGCCTACACACTCCTCCGCGAGATCGTCGATCCCGTCGCGGAACGGCTCGGCGCCCCCGTGATCCTGACGGGCGGGAACCATGACGAGCGCCGAGCACTCGCCCTGGGTCTCTACGGCGCCGACACCGACGAGCCGCAGGACGCGGTGACCATGGTGCATGGGCTGCGCATCATCACGATGGACTCGGCCCTTCCAGGTTTCCATCACGGCGGCTTCTCCGACGAGCAATACGATTGGCTGTCAAAGCAACTCGCACAACCAGCCGAGCACGGCACGATCATCGTCATGCACCATCCGCCGATCAGATACCGCTCACCGATGATGCAGCTGCTCGACTTCGAGGACGTGATCAGGCTGCGCGCTGCCCTCGAGGGCACCGATGTTCGCGCCATCCTCAGTGGCCACCTCCACGTGACGAGCTTCGGGGCGCTGGGCCACATCCCCGTCTTCGTCGCAGGCGGCGTGAGCTATGTCGACGACGCAGGCGCGCCCCGCGAGCTGCTCGTGGGCGTCGACGGCCCCCAGTCCTGGAACCTCATCGAGGTCCACGCAGACGACGTCGTGGGCACGGTCGTCCCGGTCGAACAGCACAAGTCCTGGCCAGCCATCAGCGAAGCCGTCATCGAGTACATCGGAACAGTTCCGGAGGACGAGCGGCGGACCGTCTTCTCGACCAAGCGCTGAGCAAATTTCGAGATTCGACATGTCGAGGACCGAGGGCGTCAGTCGACTCAGGGGTGTCGGGGACCGGACCGACACCCCACTCGATTCAAAGGAGCAGACATGACCAGCAGCCAGATGACCCACTCGATCACGCACTCGGCGGATGGGACACCGATCGCCTACGAGACCTACGGCACGGGGCCCGTCGTGGTCGTCGTCGGAGGCGCCTTCAACGACCGCAACGCCGGTCGTGAGCTCGCCCAGGCCGTCGCGACGCACGGACTCACCGGGGTTGCCTACGACCGCCGGGGTCGGGGGGACAGCGGCGACACCAAGCCCTACGCCGTCCAGCGCGAGATCGAGGACCTCACTGCCGTCATCAGCGCGGCGGGCGACGGTGCGGCCGCGAGTCAGCCCGCCCACGCCCACGGGATCTCCTCCGGCGGAGGGCTCGTCCTGGAGGCCATTGCCGCAGGCGCCCCTGTCGCAACCGCCTCGGTCCTCGAGCCGCCCTACAAGGTCGAGGGTGCCCCGCCGTGGCCGGAGCGCTACATCGAGACGCTCGAGGAGCTCGAGGCCAATGGCGACCGCGAAGGGATCCTCCGCTACTTCCACACCCGCACCGTCGGCCTCCCCGAGGAGATGCTCGACGGGATGCGCGGCACGCCGATGTGGGACGCCATGCTCGCCCTGACCTACACGGTCCGCTACGACGGCCTGTGCATGGGCCCCAGGCCCGTCATGCCGAACGAGCTGCTCGCCAGCATCGAGGCCCCAGTCCTCGCCGTCAGCAGCACCGGCACCGCCATGCCCTTCCTTCCGGCGGCTGCCCGAGCGGTGGCCGAGGGCCTGCCCAAGGGCGAGTACCAGGAGCTCGAGGGCGGATTCCACGAGGTCCCCGCGGCGACCCTCGCGCCGGTCATCGCCGACTTCATCCGTCGAGCAACCAGCTGAGCACCCTCCGCGCCACCCACGCGAGTCTACTTGCAGCGCAAGGAAACTCAGCGGCATACGACATCATCCAAGGAGCGCCAACGCAGGGTTGTGCTCGGGCGGGACCACCTCGCGCGGCGGCCCGGGGGGTGTCCCGTCACCGAAGGGCGACCCGCCCAATCCCGCCCGGTCGTGCTCCGACGCCCATACGGACAGATCCGGCCCTCCGGGGATCACCCCGGTCGGGTTGATGTCACGGTGCACGACGTAGTAGTGGGCCTTGATGTGGGTGAAGTCGATGGTGTCGCCGAAACCCGGCGTCTGGAAGAGGTCGCGGGCATAACCCCACAGGTTCGGCAGCTCGACGAGCTTGACCCGGTTGCACTTGAAGTGGCCGTGGTAGACGGGGTCGAAGCGGACCAGCGTGGTGAAGAGGCGCACGTCGGCCTCCGTGAGGTGCTCGCCGACGAGGTAGCGCCGCGTGGCCAGGTGCTCCTCGAGCCAGTCGAGGCGGCGCCAGAGCCGGTCGTAGGCGTCGTCATACGCCTCTTGGGTCCCCGCGAACCCACACCGGTAGACCCCGTTGTTGACCTCGGTGTAGTTGACCTGCGCCATGTCGTCGATCTCGTCGCGCAGCCGCTCGGGGTAGAGGTCGGGCGCCCCGTCGCGGTGGTAGGCGCTCCACTCCGTCGAGAGGTCCAGCGTGATCTGGGCGAAGTCGTTGGTGACGACGGCGCCCGAGGGGATGTCGACAATGGCCGGGACGGTGATCCCGCGCGGGTAGTTGGGGTCGCGTTTGACGTAGGCGTCCTGGATCCGTGGAATGCCGAGAACCGGGTCGACTCCTCCGGGGTCGAGGTCGAAGGTCCAGCTTCTCTTGTCGTGCACGGGGCCGCAGATCCCCATTGACAGCGCGTCCTCGAGGCCGAGCAGTCGGCGCACGATGATCGCCCGGTTGGCCCACGGGCACGCCCGCGCCACGACGAGACGGTAGCGCCCCGGCTCCACCGGGTAGTCCTCACGACCGTCCGCGGTGATCCGAGTGGTGATGTACCGCGTGTCCCGCTGGTAGCTCGACTCGACGTAGGTGCCCTGCTCTGTCATGTCCCAACCATAGGTTCCGTATGCCGCTGGGCCAGCTTCCACGCGCCGGTCACGTTGCGCGGTGGTCGCGTCACGTCCCCGGCGAAGGCCGGGCACGCGCGTTCCTCCAGCTGGGGACAGAATGGGGACATGGACCTCGGACGGCAGGAGCTGCGCCGTGCGTGACCTGCGCCCGTTGACGGTCGATCGCGTCGCCGACCTCGCTGGTGACTCGGCGCTGTGCACCTTCTGGCAGACCGTGCCCCGCAACGGTGACATCCTCCCGAGGGAGCCGCTCGACCTGCTGACCGACTGGGTGGGGGAGGTGACCGTGAACTGGGGCGCACCCGGGCGCATCGCCTACGTCGACGACCGACCGGTCGGCCACGTCCTCCTCGTGCCGGCCCGCTATGTACCACGCCTGGCCGCCTTCCCGACCACGCCGTCCGATCCGGCGACGCTGATGCTCGTCACGGTGCGCATCAACGCCGACGAGCACGGTCGGGGCCTGCGCAAGGTCCTCGTCCAGGCGGCGGTCAAGGAGGCCCTGCGCCACCGGGAGCGGTCCATCGAGGTCATCGCAGCTCGCCCCCAGGCGGTGGGCAAGCACCCCTGTGTCCTCGAGAGCACCTTCGTCGAGAACCTCGGCTTCCGGGTGGCGAGGGAGCACCCCGTCTACCCGCGCCTGCGCCTGGACCTGCGCACGATCGTGACGATCCGCGAGGGGGCGGCAGCGGCGGTGCGCAAGGCGCTCGCCAAGGTGCCCGGCGTCCACCCCGTCCCGGAGACGCCTCCAGACGGCGCCACTCGAGCGAGGGTCACCCGAGCAATCGATTGAACAACACAGGTGCCCGAGAGTTTGTTCACTCGATCGGCAGCAGGTGGGGTCACCGGTCAGCGATACCGATCGACTCGAGGTGGCGGCGCAGGTCGGCAAGTCTGAGCATGCCGGTGTGGCCGGTGTCCGCTTCGCCCAGGTAGAGGCGCTGCAGCGCCACCACGACGCCCTCGGCGATGCGGTCGAGCGTGTGTGAGTTGGACAGCACCGCCACGTCGGACGGATGGCTGAGGTAGCCGATGTCGAGCCGGACCGCCGGCATCCGGGTCCGGCGCAGCAGGGTCCAGCTCCGAGGATGGGTGCGGCAGTCGGTGAGGCCACTCCGGGCCACGACCTCGCGCAGGAGCAGGTCCGCGAACCGCTCGCCGATGACCGACCAGCCGCGCTGCTCGGCCTGTCCGTAGAAGAACGTGGCCGCGCCATGGGCCGCGATGCCAGCCGAGTGGTCACTGTGATCGGTGTGGTCGGTATGGATGGACAGGAGCAGATCGGCGTCGATGGAGTTGGCGAGCGCCGCCCGCTCCACCTCCTCGCCACCCGGCCCGCTGGTCCGGGTGAACACGACCTCCACGCCGTGGGCGGTGAGGCGACCCTCGATGCGGTGCGCCAGGTCGAGGGCGAGCTCTGACTCGATGAGGCTGAAACCGGTGGTCCCGGTGTCGTCGCCGCCATGCCCGGGGTCGAGGACGATGGTGCGCCC
The DNA here is from genome assembly GCA_963754395.1 of uncultured Actinomycetota bacterium. Classification (GTDB taxonomy): domain Bacteria; phylum Actinomycetota; class Actinomycetes; order Actinomycetales; family Dermatophilaceae; genus Intrasporangium. The sequence continues at coordinate 151,458 of CAVWGJ010000032.1, forward strand.
GCTCAGGCTGTAGCCGCCGCGCCGGATCTGCTCACGCTCCTGCAGCGCGATGGCCGAGCCGCCCGTCACGGACCGGCGCAGAGCCGCGAAGGCGCGCATCGTCTCCGGGCCGAGCGTCCCGTCGGCGTCAAGGCCCACCCCCGCCTGGAAGCGGCGGAGGGCGGTGTCCGTTGCGACGGCGTGGATCCCGTCGATCTTGCCGGGGCTGAAACCGAGCTCGGCAAGGCGGGCCTGGAGGTGGGCCACGTCGTCGCCCTCGAGGGGGTGACCGGGCAGGTACCGCAGGACGCGGTCCCCGAGCGACCACCGGGCGCCGTCGAGCACGGAGTACGTCGACCGGCCGACGATCCCGTCGACGAGCAGGCCGCGCCGCTGCTGGAAGGACTTGACGGCCCGCTCGACGTCCTCGCCGAACTCGACGCTGTCGCGTGGCCCGGCGCTGGCGGCCCATTCGGCAGGCAGGTCACCGGTGATGACGAGCCGGTCGCAGACGTCGGCAACGCCGAGTCCACGGTCTCCGCGACGGAGCACGACAACTTGGTGCGCGGTCACGGGCCTCCTTCGGGGACGGGGACCTGTGCACTGTAGTACGCCGATGGGGTGGCACCGCCGCGAGCGGACCACCCCAACAGGTCGAGCCCACCGCACGGGCGAGCCATGGTCAGGAGGGTCAGGCGATGAACTCCTCGAGCTCGCGCAGCAGCTTGGGCTTGGGGTGGGCGCCGACGATCGACTTGACCACCTGACCCTTGACATAGACGTTGAGCGTCGGAATCGACACGACGCCGTAGCGGGCCGCGGTGTCCATGTTGGCGTCGGTGTCGAGCTTGACGATCTCGACCTTGTCGCCGTACTGCTCGTGGATCTCCTCGAGGATCGGGGCCACCTTGCGGCAGGGACCGCACCACTCCGCCCAGAAATCGACGAGCACCGGCTTGTCGCTCATCAGGACGTCATCAGCGAACGTGGCGTCGGTCGTTTCCTTCAGTGCCATGCTGGGTCTCTCCCTCGGGTATGCCGCTGGGCTTGCTTGCCGGGTCGCGGCGGGGTGGGCGGGTGGTGGCGTTTCAGGCTAGGCGTTCGCCCCGACGGAGGACGTCGGGATGGGGCCGGAGGCGATCTCGTCGATGAGCGCGGCCTGGTGAGCGGCCTGCTCGGGAGAGGCTGTGTCCTCGAGAGCCGTGAGGTAGTGCTCGGCATCGAGCGCGGCGGAGCATCCGGTGCCGGCGGCCGTGATGGCCTGGCGGTAGGTGTGGTCGACGAGGTCGCCGCACGCGAACACGCCGGTGACGTTGGTGCGCGTGGACGGGGCGTCGACCAGGACGTAGCCGGCGTCATCGAGGGCGACGTCGCCGCTGCTGTCTGCCTTGCCGTCTGACTTGAGCAGCCCGTTGCGCGGGTCGTGGCCGATGGCGACGAACATGCCGGTGACGGGGAGCTCGCGGAGCTCGCCGGTCCGCGTGTCACGGAGGGTGAGACCGGTCAGCTTGCCGTCGCCGTGGATCTCGGCGACCTCGCTGTTCCAGGCGAAGGCGATCTTGTCGTTGGCGAACGCTCGATCCGCCATGATCTTGGAGGCCCGCAGCGCGTCACGGCGGTGCACGATCGTCACGGACCTGGCGAACTTCGTCAGGAAGGTCGCCTCCTCGATGGCCGAGTCGCCGCCGCCGATCACGGCAATGTCCTGGTCACGGAAGAAGAAGCCATCACACGTGGCGCACCAGGAGACGCCGTGACCGGACAGTTCCTTCTCGTTGGGCAGGCCGAGCTCGCGGTAGGCAGAGCCCATCGCGAGGATGACCGCCCTTGCCCAGTACGTCTTGCCGGCACCATCGGTGACCGTCTTGACCTCACGGCTCAGGTCGACCGCGATGACGTCGTCGGTGACGAGCTCGGCCCCGAAGCGCTCGGCCTGGGCACGCATCTGCTCCATCAGCTCCGGACCCATGATGCCGTCCTTGAAGCCGGGGAAGTTCTCCACCTCGGTCGTGTTCATCAGGGCACCACCAGCGGTGACGGCGCCCTCGAAGACGAGCGGCTTGAGGTTGGCTCGAGCCGCATAGACGGCGGCCGTGTACCCAGCCGGTCCCGAACCGATGATGATGACGTTGCGGACGTCTTCCGACATGTGGCGATGCTCCTAGGAAGGGGAATGCTGCTCGGCTCAACCGATCCTAGGCGCTCGACATTCCCATGGTGGGGGACGTCACGAAGCCTGCGGTGGGCACGGGGCGAGCTCAGCGGCATACGGCATGGAGGTCTTGGGACTCACGGGACGGGTGTGGGCTCGGTGAGCGGCGCCGGTCGGCCAGCTGTGCACGTGCGCTCCACGACGCGCACGGTGCTGCGTCCGTCCTCGGTCACGACGATGATTGCCGCCGGACGGCCCTCGTAGGTGGCGAGGTCGACGTTCACGGGGACGTCGGTCGGCAGGGAGTGGGCGGTCAGGCAGGACGCGAGACCGACCTCCGTCGCGATGGGGCCGAGCGTGGGGGATTCGGCGGCGAGGACCTGGATGGGCGCTCCCGGGTGGTTCAGCATCGCCCTGGCCTGCTCCGCCAGGTCGGCCGCGGTGTAGTCCGTCTCCGAGAGCTGGAGGTGGAAGTTGGGCCTTGAGGGACCGACGGGCGCCGCGATCGGCCCGGTGGGATCGGACGAGACGGTCGGGGTGGTCACGGCTGTGCTGGGGTTGCCGACCGATGCCGTGCCGTTGGCCCGCTTGTTGAGGTGCAGCGCCGAACCCCCGACCGCAACGACGGCGGCTGCCGCGGCGACCGCCGCGACGGCGAGGAGGGGGCGCGGACGCTGGCGCTGGCGGATGAGCGGGGCGATGACCGCTTGGTCCGGGTCGGAGTGGGTGAGCGGGCCGGGGTCGACCCGGAGGGCCACCTCGTCGCTCAGGAGCGACTCGATGCGCTGCGTCACGTGCTCCGGCATGGGGCCGGGGTCCGGCGCAGCAGCGAGCAGCTCACGGACCCGTGCCTCGACGGCAGGATCGAGCTCGGCGGCGGCCTCAGGCGTGCGCCCGGGTTGGTCCACGATGTTCCTTCGGCTGGTGCTTGACGGGAGGCCGTCCCAGCGCTGCCGCGGTCAGGGGACCGACCTCGTGCTTCGACGCGCAGCGGCGCAACAAGGTTCCCTTGCCGCGGATCTCCCAGCAGGTCAGTCGGCGTGCTGGTCCGCGGCACCGCCCTCGGGCTGGAGGCTCCAGGCCGGTGGTTCGTCGACGCCAGCCGACTCATCGCGCTCGGCGTCCTCGCTCGACCGCTGGACGATGCCCGCTGCGTGGTGGACCGGGGCATAGATCGCGTAGAGGCGGAGCGGCTCATCACCGGTGTTGACCACGTCGTGCCAGCTGCCTGCGGGGACCTGGATCGACCACCCGTCCGAGACCTCCTGCTCGAAGTCGAGCTGGTCCTTCGCCGGCCCCATGACGCACGTGCCCCGACCGGCATCGAGACGCAGGAACTGGTCGGTGTCCGGGTGGACCTCGAGGCCGATCGACTCGCCGACCGGGATGGACATGAGGGTGACCTGGAAATACGTGCCGGTCCAGGCGACGGTTCGGTAGTTCTCGTTCTCCCGGGTGGCGGTCTCGATGTCGAACGCGTTGGGCCGGGGACCGTTGTCGCTGATCTTCATCACAGTTCCTCTCTGTCGAACGGGTCAGGACCCATCTTCACGAGATCGTGGCACAGTTCACCTACCCCGAGTGGGCGGCTCGGTCGTCAGGCCCAGCTGCTGGGCGAGCGCAGCGCGGCCGCGGGCGCACCGTGACTTGATCGTCCCCTCGGCCACCCCGAGGATCACGGCCGCCTCGGCGACGGGGACGGCGTGCATGTCGACGAGGACGAGGGCGGCGCGCTGGCCCTCGGGGAGCGTGGCGAGCGCTTCCTCGATGTCGAGCCGGACCTCGGTCGACGCGTGCTGATCCCGGCTGTCAGGGAGCTCGTACTCGGGCAGCTCGGCGGTCGGGCGAAGCCGACGCAGGCGGTCGAGGCAGGCATTGACGATGATCCGATGCAGCCACGTGGTCACGGCGGACTCGCCACGGAAGGAGCCGGCCCTTCGGAACGCAGAGATGAAGCCGTCCTGGACGGCGTCGGCAGCGATCTCCGGGTCGCGGCAGGTGCGCAGGGCGACGGCCCACATCCGGTCCTTGTGCCGTCGGAACAGCTCCCCGAAGGCGTGATCATCTCCCGCTACATGGCGCTCGAGCAGGTCCCGATCGCTGGCCTCAGCGAGGGGGACGAGGGCGGCAGGACCCACGACTCAGCGCACCACCACTTCGGCGATCTGGGCCCGGTAGTGGTTGGGTGCCTCGTCAGGTGCCGGCCGAGTGACCCACACGATGACCTTCGTGCCGGCCTTGATGTCCGAGGGCGCCTTGATGGTCACGGTCCCGCTCGTGTCCCGGACCTTGCCGATCTCCTGGGTCTGATCGAGGGAGGCCTCGTCGGCGAGGAAGACCGACACGTCCTGTGCGGCCGGCAAGATGAGCTCGATCTCGCGGACCTTCGTGGGGGCGCTGAGGTCGAGCACCAGGCCGACCCCCTCCTTGCTCCGGTTGTAGGTGTCGCTGCCGTACCATCGCGACTTCCAGGCCGTGCCAGAGTCACCGTCGAAGGCAAGCGGGACCTGGTTCGGGCTCTCCTCGCCGTCGTCCTGCGGATCGAAGCTGGAGCCGCCGACGATGCTCACTGGCTGGCCATCCGGAGACTGCGTCTCGCTGGGGGTCGTCGGTGCCGGCCCCTGTTGCGTGGTTGCCGACGGGGCTGGCGTCGCCCGCGTCCGGGTGACCGTGACGGTCGGCCGGGCCTCGGCCGGGCCGTCCGACTCGCCGATCTTCGCGACGTTGTTGATGCCGATGACGAGCGCGACCAGGACGAGAGCGCCGACGATGGCGAGCGCGATGCGCGACTGGGCCCCGGTGGGTCGCTCGGGCGTCCCCCCGAAGACCAGGGGCGAGGCGATCTCCGCCGTAGGAGGTTCCTCGAGGGCTTGGTCGATCGCGATGTCCTCGCCATCGAAGGGCTGGTCGTGTCGTCCGATCCGGCGTTCGGCGGCTCGTGCCGCTGCCTTGTCGGCAGTTGCTCGGGCGAAGGAGCCGACCCGTTCCCCCATCGCGCTCGCGACGCCGGCGGCCGCACCGGCGGGCTTGAGGGATTCACCTGCTGACGCGCCGCCACTGGCGACACCCGCGCCAGCCGCGGCTGCGGCGCCAGCCGCGACACCGGCACCGCCCGCGCTGCTCGCGGCGGCGCCCGCTCCGTTCGCCGCGCCTCCGGTGTCTGCGCCCGCTCCCTGGATCCCTCGGCGGCCGGCCAGGCGGGCATAGAGATCGCCGCTCGTCCCCGCGTCGGCGGGTCCGTATCTCGGGGCCAACGCAGGCGACCCGCCCGTCGGGGTGATGTCGGAGGGCTGGGCCGGCAGCCGGATCCCGGTGGCGCCGTCGCTCGTGAGCGGCTCGGATGGCCACGGAGCGATCTGGAGGGCGAGGTCGCCGGGGGACACCGGGCCGCGGTCCTCGTTGAGGGTCATCCGGCAGATCAGGTCGAGGTCGTTGGGGATCCCGACCGCGATCTCGGACGGCGCGGCAACACCGCCGATCATCGTCGGCGCGGGCTCGAGCCCGACCGGACGTGCGCGGCTCGCCCCTGCCGGGCCCGCGGGCCAGCGGCCGGTGAGGCCCGCATAGATGAGCTTGACCAGACCGACGGCATCGATCCGGGACGCCTGCTCGTCGGAGGACTGCTCGGCGTCGACGAGCGCCGCATCGGTCGCGAGGCCACGCACCTTAACGTCCCCGTCGGGCATGCGCAGGATCGACGAGGGGGTGAGCGTGAGGTGGTGCAGCCCCCGGTGACGCGCCTTCTCGAGGGCGCTCGCAGCCTCGCCGACGATCCGGCGGACCTCCTCCGCAGGCAGTCCGCCCGCGTGGAGGATGTGCGACAGGGGCATGGCGCCGGTCAGCGGTTCCTCGACGACGAAGGCGATGTCCACGTCGGTGCCCACGTCGAGGACCCGGACGAGTCGGGGATCCTCGATGCCGGCAGCGCGGCGGGCTGCATCGAGCGTCGCCGAGGCGACGGACGCAGAGACGGGGAAGCAGACGAGGACGACCTCGCGGTCCAAGGTGTTGTCGGTGGCTCGCCACCGCTCGTGATGGGGCCCTTCGGAGGTGCGTAGGGTGACGGCATAGCGTCCTCCGAGCACCGTTCCCGGTCCAATGCCGTGCACCTGTGTCACCCCTTTCTGTGCTGCACCGCGGCGAGCGCGAGGGCATGGGAACCTGTGCGGTGACCACGTCCGCACCTGCGATCCGGAGCGCGGCCCTGCTTCATACTAGGGCGACTCAGTCGTTCTTCCTGCTCTGTGCGGCTTCGTCACGCTCGGCGATCGTGTCCAGGTCGCCGATCTCGTCGATGCGCGAGGTGCCCTTGAGCACGGCACGGACCACCCCGGCGAGGAGCACGAGTCCCGCCAGCACGCCACCGATCCAGTAGAAGGTGGTGTCGAGCGGGTTGGCCGAGACGGGGATGATTGCCTCCGACCCGATCCGCGTCCCATCAGCGGTGGTGAGGTAGGCGAGGAGGTCGGCCCGGCCAGCGGCGACGGCGTGGACCGGCACATTGACGTTGCTCCGGGCGTCGGGTCCGGCCGCAATGCTCACCGGGCCGGGCTGCTCCAGGACCTGCATCCGGGGGTTCATCGGGGAGAGGACGAGGCGCAGGTCCTCGACGGCGTAGCCCAGCCCGTTCTCGAGCGTGATGCGCAGCGTTCCGTTCTCGGCGAGGAAGTTGATGCGACGCGGCACGACCCTGATCGCTGACGTCGCGTTGCGGACGTCGGCGCTGACGGAGTTGTGCAGCTGGGACCAGGCGCCCGGTTGGTAGCGCCAACGGGTACTCGTCAGCTCGTCGAGGAGCGCGCCGTAGGTCTGCTCGAACGCCACGCCGTCCTCGACCACGGTGGCCACGGCGTTGACCTCTTCGCGCTGCTCCGCGAGCTGCCGGAGCCGGAACTCGTTCAAGGTCCGCCTGGGGGCTGCCGATGGCGGCGCCTTCGCCGGCCGCTCCTCGGGGCGCGCACTCTCCGTCCCGTCGTCCCGGACCAATGCATCGAGGGCCACGGTGTCGAGCCAGGGGATGGAGTCGGTTGTCGCGCGCAGGAAGGCCGCCAGACCCGCGGGATCAGGGTCGTAGCTCCGGGGCGCGGCGACGAGGACGGACCTGGCCCTGCCCGGCAGCTCCCCGAGCAGCACGAGCGTCTCGGCGAGGAATCGCTGGGTGGCCACGACCGGCGTCGGGTCGGACCGCTTGGGCAGCAGCGCTGAGAGTCGCGCGTCGTAGCCGACGAGACGGCTGCCCTTGTCAGACACGCGGCGCGCCGTCGGGGTGTAGGGGGAGTCCGCGGTGATGGCCCGTTGGTCGACGATGATCCCGGCGGCCTTCCCGGTCGGGGAGGTCGAGTACAGCGACTGGATGGCGGCATCCCGGCCGGGGGGCAGCAGTCCGTCCACGGGCCAGGCGATGTCCCCCCGCACGGTCTGTCCGATGCGCGTGCCGACCGCGGCGGCGCGTGACACGAGGGCGCGAGCGACCGGGTTGTCCGGATCGATGTCGCTGGTGGCGGCGACGTCAGCGTCGGCATAGGGGAGCGCGACGAGGCTCCGTCCCCGCAGGTCGGAGACGAGCCGGTCGACGAGTGGGGAGGCCTCGCCGCCCGCCGCGCCCGTCGTCCCCGTCGTCGGCGAGCCGGTCGGCGTGCTCGTGGGCGCCGTCGGAGGCGTGCGCTCTGCGGCTGTCTCGCCGGGTGCGGCCATGAGCACGGAGGGATCCACGGCCAACGTGGCGGACGAGCCCGCGGTCCCCTCGATGATTCGATCGACGCGCGATCCGGGCCCGATGGCTCCGGCCCACGCCTGCCGACGAACCTTGTCGTCGCGCTCGAACAGCTTCAGCTCGGGGTCGAGTGTCACCGGGATCGCCACGGCCAGCTGGAGCGGGACGAACTCCACGCGTGAGTTCCACGCGAGGAACGTCCGGGTCGTTCCGACCGGCGTCGAGGCTCCGCGTTGGTAGACCTCGATCGCGATCGGCAGCGCGGCGAAGGCGTCGCCGGTCTGGACCCGCCACTCCTCGAGGTCGATGGCAAAGGGCACGGTCTGACCGGACGGAACCTCGGACGGCGGCTCCGCCACCTCCCCAACGAGCCGTCCGGACGCCTTCCCGGTCCCCTTGACCCACCGGTCGATGTCGCCTCGCACGGTCATGGGCCGGGAGCCGAGGAAGACGTCGATGCTCGTTCCGACGAGCGGGCCGGAGGTCGGCGCGGTGACGGTGCCCGCGATTCGCGTCGTCCCGCGCCCGTCCACGACGGTCGGGGACACCGACGTCAGGGTGACGATCGCCTTCACGTCGTCGGGCGTCACCGACGGGGCTTGCACTTCTGGCCCGTCCGTCTCACTGACGGGCGACGGACCCGCATGGCTCGCGTGGGAGACCGGTGCTCCGGGAAGGGTCGTCAGGGCAACGAACGTCGCCAGGACGACCGTTCGGAGGGCGGCCCGCCATGGTCGGGCTGGTCGGGCCCGGGTCACGCCGTGCCTGCCAGCCGGCTCCACGCCGCCTGCGCGATGCGACGCTCGTTGGGGAAGGTGAGCCGGCGGTGCACCTCGTCGAGGCGCATCCAGGCGACGTCGATCGCCTCACGATCGGGGTCGTTCTCGATGGTCAGCTCGCCACTGAGGGCTTCGAGCAGGTAGTGGTGGACGAACTTGTGCACCCGCTTCGTCGAGGTGGCGAACCAGTAGTCGATGGTCCCCAGCTCGACGAGCACCCGTCCGACGATCCCGGTCTCCTCCGCGACCTCTCGGGCCGCAGTCTCGACGAGCGTCTCGCCCGGCTCGACATGTCCCTTCGGGAGACACCACTCGATGCGCCCGGCCCGGTTGCGTCTCGCGATGATCGCGATGAGGGCGCAGCCGTCCTGGATGTCGACGACGATGCCGCCGGCAGAGCGCTCTTCCACCGCGGGCAACCGCCGACCCCCGTTGGGGGTCGGGGCGGTCTGCGCGGTCATGCCGCCACCATAACCAAGCGACCTGTTTCTCGCCCCAACGTCAGACGCCAGGCACAGCACTCCTGTCAAGACCATTCCGTATGCCGCTGTGCTCGCCCGCGCACCACGTGCCCTCCCCTCCTTCCGCCCCATCAACGCGCGTCACCGGCGCTGCGTTCCACTGAGCACACGACCAGGATCCTCGGACAACCCAGCCGTGGCCCGATTGTCGGCGCCCCGAAGCCCCTTCGGTTCAGGGGGTCGTTGCAACACGTGTTGGTTCTGAGCCTGAGAGTAGCTTGGCCAGCGCCTCGGCCGGCGTGTCCCAGCCCAGGGTCTTGCGTGGTCTCTCGTTGAGCTCGGCCGCGACGTCGAGCAGGTGGTTCGCCGAGTGGGTGGACAGGTCCGTGCCCTTGGGGAAGTACTGGCGTAGCAGCCCGTTGGTGTTCTCGTTCGTTCCGCGTTGCCACGGCGAGTGAGGGTCGCAGAAGTAGATCGGCAGCCCGTCCTGGACCCTGATCTGCAGGTGTGCCCCGACCATCTCAGAGCCTTGGTCCCAGGTGAGGGAGCGCCACAGCTGCCGCGGCAGCGTCGGGATGACCCGGCCCATCGCGTCACGAACGGCGACCGCGTCGTGCGCGGCGGGCAGGTGCAGCAGCATGGTGAACCGGCTGGTCCGCTCGACCAGGGTGCCGATCGCGGACAGGCCGTCCTTGCCGATGATCAGGTCGCCCTCCCAGTGCCCGGGCACGGCCCGGTCGTCCACCTCGGCTGGCCGTTCGCTGATCAACAGCTCTTCGGGGACCCGGGCCCGACGCTGGTCGCCCTGCCGGCGTGGCCTGCGGAGCCCGCGGCCGGTGCGCAGTGCCTTGACCAGCTCACGCTTGAGCCCGCCGCGTCCCTGCACGTACAACGACTGGTAGATCGTCTCGTGGCTGATCTGCATGGCCCTATCGTGCGGGTACCGCCTGGCGAGCCACGCACTGATCTGCTCCGGGCTCCAGTTCCTCTCCAGCTTCCTCTGCACGATGGTGGCCAGGCCAGGGTTGCTGGCCAGCTTGCGTTCCTTGGGGCGCTCCGCTGCCCGGTCGGCCCGGTCCTGGGCGACCGAGGCCAGGTACGGCAGGTGCCGCACGCTCATTCCCCCCGCCAGCCTGCGGGGGCGGCGGCGGCCGTTGCGATTCAGCTCGCGGCTGATCGAACCCGGGTCACGCCCGAGCCGACGAGCGATCTCCCGCACGCCGGCCTTCTGCGCGCGCCACACCGCGATCAGTTCCCGCTCCCGGAACGACAAATATCGACCAGAGGGCTCCTTCTGGCTCGGCTTCACCCCGCCAAATCGGTGCCGACAATGACGCCGCGGCTGGATTGTCGGAGGTCGGGACGACCGTCGGAGGAGCGGAGGGCTGGGAGGTCACTGTCGTCGGGGAGGGGCTCAGCGGCATACGGCATGATCCGTGCGTGCGGAAGGGCACCTGTGCGCTCACCTAGGCTGTCCACCGTGCCTGACCGCCCCGCCACGCCACCTCCCGACCCCGCGCACCTGCCGCTGTTGCGTGGCGCCGTCTCCCACCTCGCGCCCGTGCTCCCGCTCCTCCAGGAGCTCGGCAAGCGGTTCGAGCAGCGTGGGCACGAGATCGCACTCGTCGGCGGACCGGTGCGCGACGCGTTCCTCGGGCGGACATCGCCGGACCTCGACTTCACGACCGATGCGAGCCCGGATGAGATCCTCGCCACCGTCGAGGGGTGGGCCGACACGCACTGGGACATCGGGCGTGAGTTCGGCACCATCGGCCTGCGCAGGGACCAGCACCACATCGAGATCACCACCTACCGCGCCGACACGTACGACCGCACGAGCCGCAAGCCCGAGGTCATGTTCGGCGACAGCCTCGACGGTGACCTCGTGCGCCGCGACTTCACCGTCAACGCGATGGCGATCCGGCTGCCGAGCCTCGAGTTCGTCGACCTCCACGGCGGTCTCGCCGACCTGGCCGCCCGGCGACTGATGACGCCCGCGCCGCCGGAGGAGTCCTTCGCCGACGACCCGCTGCGGATGATGCGGGCGGCCCGTTTCGCGGCCCAGCTCGGCTTCGACGTGGCCCCGGCGGTGCGGACCGCGATGAGCGAACGCGCGGCCACCCTCGAGATCGTCTCGGCCGAGCGGATCCGCGACGAGTTCACCAAGCTGATCTGCGCGCCGTCCCCGCGACCCGGTCTCGCCCTCGTTGTGGAGACCGGCCTGGCCGACCATTTCATCCCCGAGTTGCCGGCGCTGAAGCTCGAGGTCGACGAGCACCACCGCCACAAGGACGTCTACGAGCACTCCCTGACCGTCCTCGAGCAGGCCATCGCGCTCGAGGGTCCGGCGGACGGGCCCGAGGAGTCGGTGCCCGCCCCTGACCTTGTCCTGCGCCTCGCCGCGCTCCTGCATGACATCGGCAAGCCGGCCACGCGACGCTTCGAACCGGGCGGCGGAGTCTCGTTCCACCACCACGAGCTGGTCGGGGCGCGGATGGCGAGCAAGCGGCTCAAGGCGCTGCGCTACGACAAGGCCGTGGTCAAGGCCGTCGCGCGGCTCGTCGAGCTCCACCTGCGGTTCCACGGCTACGGCGAGGGGCAGTGGACCGACTCGGCGGTGCGGCGGTATGTCACTGACGCCGGGCCGCTCCTGCAGCGACTGCACCGCCTCACTCGCTCGGACAGCACGACCCGCAACGTCCGCAAGGCCCAGCGGCTGTCCCTGGCCTACGACGACCTTGAGCAGCGGATCGAGCGGCTCGCCGCGGAGGAGGAGCTCGCCGCAGTCCGCCCCGAGCTCAACGGCAACGAGATCGCCGAGGTCCTGGGCATCAAGCCGGGGCCGGTGCTGGGCGAGGCCTACAAGTACCTGCTCTCGGTGCGGCTCGACGACGGACTCATCGGCAAGGACGCGGCCCGCGAGAAGCTGCTCGCCTGGTGGGCCGAGCGCTCGCACACCTTGCGTTGAGGTGAGTTCGGCAACCCCGAGGTTGCCGTCGTGACCTCAACGCGGGTGACGGTGGGGAGTGCTCCCCATCGCCCTGTGCGGCCACACCCCCTAGCCTGCCCCTGACGAAGGGGGCCGCATGCCGACACTGACCTATCCGAGCGCCACGTTCCCGGGGCGACCCGCCCTGCAACTCGACCTGCCCGACGGCTGGGAGGCCGTGCCAGCCGTCGGCACCGTCGCCGGCGCGGCGCTCGTGGCGATGCGGCCCACCCCCGAGGGGCAGTTCCGGCCCAACGTGCTCGTGACGATCGACGAGGTGCCCGCCGACCACACGGTGCGCTACGACCTCGACGGAGTCGAACGGCTCGCCAGCGAGCGCCTCCAGGGCGAGGCAGGCAAGGTCTATGGCCACAACGTCGGGGGTGTCACGTTCTTCGGGCGCGACCTCAGCTACGTCGACGCGGCTGCGGGGACGCTTCTCGTGCGCAACCTCTTCGGCTTCGTGCGACGCGACGTCGACGGCGGGCTCGTCCGCATCACGGTGACGGGCACGATCGCCTCGACCAACCATCGCGAGGACTACGCCCAGCTCGGCGCCGTGATCGGCCGACTGCGCGTGACGCCTGCTCCGGGGACCACGCCGCTCCTCGACGACGAGGCGGCCCGATGACGACGTACGCCAAGGGCGCCGACGTCGAGGCGCTCGCACGGTCCGCCCGGATCATCAAGGGGATGCAGGCAGAGCTGACCCGGATCGAGGCGACGTCCCGAGGTGCCATGCGCTCCATCGAGACCAGCTGGGGCGGCGACAACCTCCGGGCTCTGGTCCGGCACTTCAACGCGACCGCCGTTCCGGGTCTGCAGGCCTGTTCGGGCGTCTTCGACGCGATGGCGCGGCGGCTCGACGAGAACGTCGCTACCCAGCGCTCGGCATCCGGCCTGGGCGGCTCCGGTGGATCGGGTAGCTCGGGCGGAACGGGCGGGTCGGGTGGCGCTGGCGGTGGCGGGCTGAACGACGTCACGAAGACCGAGGGCAAGAAGTTCCAGCTCGATCCGGACAAGCAGCCGGACAGCATGGGTGACGAGTCCGGGACGAGCTACCGCCACACGACGCAGGACGGCCGGCACAGCTACGAGAACGCCAAGGAGGGCGACGACGGCCGGGTTCGCTACGACCGGTACACGCATGCCGGCGACTACCGCGACCGTCAGCTCGAGCACGAGTCCGGGTGGCGCAGCGAGACGGAGCGCAAGGTCGACCGGCCGTGGCTGCCGACCGACGACTCCGAGGACAAGCACGCCTTCGCGAACCGTCATCCGAACGCCGACAAGGCGATCGACCGCGGGATCGAGGGCGTCAACTGGATGGAGCGGACCGACCACGAGGGCCACACCGACTACGAGCCGGTGTACTACGACGCCGACGGCAACGTCACGGACAAGGAGCACGCCGTCCGGATGTCCTACGGCGGCGGCATGGGCACGGAGGCCAAGGGCTACCACGAGTTCGGCATCAAGGAGGGGGCGCTCGCCGCGGGACTTGGCGGGACGGCTGGTGCCTACCTGCTCAGGGGTGGCGTCGAGGGCAACCTCGGCAACCACGGCACGTACAACGCCAGCGGCTTCGTCGGCGCCGAGGGCAAGGCCGATGCCTCCGTCGCGCTCGGCAAGGACGGGTTGGTTGCCAAGGCCGATGCCTCGGTCATGGCCGGCGTCAAGGGGGAGGCGGGTGTCGCCTACGACAACGGTCCGCTGGCGGCGCACGCCAGCGCCAACGCGATGGCCGGTGTCGAGGCCAAGGCCGACGCCTCCGTCGCGATCGGCAAGGATGGGATCCGGACCAGCGCCGGCGCCGAGGCCTTCGCCGGGGTGAAGGCCGGAGGAGAGGTCGGGGGCAACATCGCCGGAGTGGGCGGCACGGTCGGCGGCGAGGTCTACGCCGGGATCGGAGCGCACGCCAACATCGACGCCAACTTCAGTGCCGAGAGCGTCAAGGTCAAGGTCGATGTCGGAGCGGCGATCGGCATCGGCGGCGGGGTCAGCTTCGGTGTCGACGTCAACCCGAAGGAGTTCCTCGAGGACACCGGTCTGGGCGACGTCGCTGACGGGATCGGAGCAGCGGTCAAGGATCCCATCGGCACCATCGGTGGGTTCTTCCCGTGAGCCCTGATCTGTCACATTTGGCGCGCGTTTGATTGACTTGCCGCGCTCCGGCCATCCGGCATGGGACCCAGGCCCCGCCAACGGAGCGATGAAAGGACTTCGATGAGCACCTTGGCCTACCCGAGCCGGGACTTCCCCGGCCCGCCGTCCGTGGCCGTCGACGTCCCCGAGGGCTGGATTCCCGTGCACGCGCAGGGCACTGCACTCGCCGCCAAGCTGCCCCGAGAGGGCGCCTTCGACCCCAACGTCGTCGTCAGCATCGAGCAGTGCGGCGCCGACCTGACCGAGGCGGAATCGCTCCGCCGCATCGAAGCGCTGGCTCAGTCACGTGGTGGGGTCACGAGTGAGCCGTATGCCGCTGAGCTGGGTCACGCTCGCTTCGTGGGCTGTGATGCCACCTGGCCGGACGCGGACGTCGAGACAATCCTTCAGGCCAACCTCTTCCACGTCGTCCGACCCGAGCGTGATGGCGCCGCCGCCTGGGTCGTCCAGCTGAGTGGGTCAGTCGGCGGGCCCTCCGCCGAGCAGGACTACGAACTGATCCGCTCGGTCCTCGCGTCTGTCCGGGTGCGCGCGTGGACACCCGCGCCTGTCGAGGCCGAAGGGAACCCGGTCGCATGACCATGGACCAGTCGGCGATCTCGCACGGTGTCGCAACCGATGTGGGCCAAGTGCGCCAGCACAACGAGGACAGCGTCCGCGTCGCCGGGACGATCTTCGTCGTCGCGGACGGCATGGGCGGACATGCCGCCGGCGAGGTGGCGAGCGGGATCGCCACCGACGCGCTGATGGAACTGACCGAGCGGCCGGTCCTGCAGGCCCGCGACATCGTCGAGCAGGTCGCTGAGGCGAACCGGCGGATCCTGGAGTCGGCCGCTCGCCACCCGGAGCAGACCGGGATGGGAACCACCGTCGCGGGGCTCGCCCTCGTCTCGGGCGGCGGCTCGCAGCACTGGGTCGTCTTCAACATCGGCGACTCCCGTGTCTACCGGTTGATGGATGGGCGGCTCTCGCAGGTGACCGTCGACCACTCGGAGGTCCAGGAGCTCGTCGACCGCGGGGTCATCACGGCCGAGCAGGCCCAGCACCATCCCGGCCGCAACGTCATCACCCGCTCGTTGGGCCGGGACCCCATGGGTCAGGTCGACCACTGGGTCTTCCCCCCCTATCCGGGAGAGGCCTTCGTCATCTGCACGGACGGGCTCACCAACGAGTTGGGCTCGGCGGAGATCGAGTCCGTCCTCCACGACGTCGACGACGCGCAGGAGGCGGCGGACGAGCTGGTGCGCCGGGCGGTGGAGGCCGGAGGCCGCGACAACGTCACCGCCATCGTCGTCAGGCTGCAGGGGCAGGAGTCCGGGGCCGACGTCGACGAGGACACCACTCCGCGCGATGCGATCGGTCGTCCCCGACGCGAGCCGCCTGCAGGTGACGGACCGACAGGGGAGAGCAGGTCGTTCGTGTGACTGATCCGTCCGTCGTCGTGCAACGTGCTCCCGACGGCTGGACCCACATCGGCGGGCCCGGCATGCATCTGCTCATCGGTCTTGAGGAGGACGACGACCGCACCCTGTCCGCGAGCGATGCTGCGGACGGAGGGCAGCTCGACGACGTCATCGACGTGCTGACCCTGGGCGGGCCGCGCAAGGCGCACCACTTCGTCGGCGTCCACTGGAGGCCGCAGACCCGGGTCGTCGCGTTCGGGCCGGTGTCAGCCAGGCTGACGATGTCGGACGGCACGGAGCACCAGGTCCGTGCCCTGAACCCTCGGGTCTGGACCGACCTCGTCCTCGACACGCACCCAGCGCATGTCGAGCTCCGCGTCCTGGAGGACAAGGAAAAGAGCGAGCCGGCTCCTGCCCAGACGCTGGTCGGCGGTCCCGGCGGCGTGGCGATCTTCTCGGCGGAGGTGAGGCCGCCTGAGCCCCCCACTCAGTCGAGTGTGCAGAACGCGCCCGAGCCCCCCACTACCGCTGAGTCCCTCACTCCCGCTGAGCCCCTCACTCCCGCTGAGTCCACCACTCCGCGTCATCACCGTCGAGTGTGCAGAAAATGCCGCCGCCAACCCGGGCACTCCCCACCTTCGGCGCCCGACCGGCCGAGTCCGCGGAGGCCGCACCGTCCCCCTGGGGTCTCTCCTGGGCAGCTCCGCCCGAGCCCGCGACTCAGTCGATTGTGCAGTCTGCGCCGGCGCGTGCTGCACACTCGACGGAAGCCCGGCCAGAGACTGAGAGTGAAGGCGCGGCTGGGCTGCCATCGTGGGGTCCGGGTCCGGCCGTGCTGCCGCGTCGCGCCGCAGCTCCACCGGTGGCGACTGAAGCACCAACGCCAACGCACGATGCGGCTCCCGCGGTGCCTGACCCCCCGGTCGCGCGCACCGGGCCGGTTGATGTGGAGTCGACCTGGGCGGTCAAGCCCACGCCCACAGAAGTCGAGCAACGCACGCCAGGATCCCGATGAGGGTGCCGGTCCCAGCTACGACTACCTCTTCGGTCACACCGTCACCGTCGACGAGCACCGGCAGCTTCTTGCCGACGTGGTGGTGGCAGAGGATGACGAGCCGGATCTACCTGAGGCGCCAGCTCCTTCGTCGCCACCGTCACCCGCCACGTCGTTGGCGCCTGTGCCTCCAGCGACTCCTCCGACGACTACTGCCTCGAGCCCGACCCCGCCGACCGGTGGCGGGCTGATCTCCTCCGTCCCGTGGGCATCGGGCGCCGCCTCGGCCGACCCCGACCATGGGGCGACGCCCGAGCCGCGACCAGAGGTCCCATCGTTCTCCGGACGACACACACCCCCGCCGGCGCCGAGCCTGCTGCCACCACCAGTCGCGCCGCCGGTCGCCCCCGTTGTGGAGGACCCTCCCACGCAAGGGCTCGAGGACGCCGACGAGCTGACCGTCGACCGCAGTGCCCTCATCGACGCGCGCTTTGCCGCCCAGTCCGGCGCCTCAGGGCCGAGCGTTGCCGCGGTGCTCTGCTCAGAGGGCCATCCCACGCCGCCGCACGGTGACTCCTGTCGCATCTGCGGCAGCGGAATCCCACCGCAGGACCCCTTCACCATGCCCAGGCCCCCGCTCGGTTCGCTTCGGCTCTCCACTGGCGACGTCGTCACCCTGGACCGCAGCGTGCTCATGGGTCGGTCGCCGACGCTCGGTGTCGACCTCGCAGCCACGGACCGCCCGCACGTCGTGAAGGTGCCCAGCCCTGAGCGGGACGTGTCACGGAACCACGTCGAGGTGGTGCTCGAGGGCTGGCACGTGCTCATCCGCGACCTCGGCACGACGAACGGGACGACCGTTGCCCTGCCGGGCGGGCAGCCGGTCCGGCTCCGGGCCAACGACCAGCAGGTCCTCGAGCCGGGCTCCGTCGTGGCCATGGCCGACGAGGTGTCCTTCGTCTTCGACCCCGGGACGAGCTGACATGGCCAGCATGCGACAGGCTGCCAATCAGCCGCGGAGGGGTGCTCCACCCCAGATCCCGGGTCTCGTCTTCGTCCAGCCTCTCGGGTCCGGAGGGTATGCCGACGTCTACCTCTACGAGCAGCAGAGCCCTCGCATGCCGGTGGCGGTGAAGGTGCTCAAGTCCGAGGGGCTGACCGACGCATTGCGGGCACAGTTCGTCGAAGAGGCCGACACGATGGCCCAGCTCGGCGACCATCCCTACATCGTCCAGGTCTTCCGGTCGGGCGCGGCCGACGACGGCCGGCCCTACCTCGTCATGAAGTACTACCCGCCGCCCAACCTCGCGATGCGGGCGAGGGCGGAGCGCTTCACGGTCGAGGAGGTGCTCCGCACCGGTATCCAGCTCGCGAGCGCCGTCGAGACGGCGCATCGGGCTCACATCACCCACCGCGACATCAAGCCCGCCAACGTCCTCATCAGCGCCTACGGGGCGCCCGGCCTGACCGACTTCGGCATTGCCGGCCGGGGCGGGCGTGACGGCCGTGACGACGACGCGCCCGAGTCGACCGATGACGTGGGCGTCTCCGTCCCGTGGGCGGCGCCGGAGGTGCTCTATGGGCAGAGCAACGGCGACGAGCGGTCCGACGTCTACTCCCTCGCGGCAACGCTGTGGCACCTGCTCGTGGGCCGGTCGCCCTTCGAGGTGCCTGGCGGCGACAACTCGGCCTATGCGTTGATGCCCCGGATCCGCAGCGCACCACCACCGCCGACGGGCCGCCCCGATGTCCCGCCGGGCCTCGAGCGGCTGCTCGCCCAGGCGCTGGCCAAGGACCCCTCCCGGCGACCGGCGGCGGCCCTCGACCTCGCCAGGGCGCTGCAGGCGGTCGAGCAGCAGCAGCGCCTGGCCCGGACTCCGATCGTCGTGCTCGACGAGCAGGGTCACACGACGCTGGTCAGCCAGGTCCAGGGATCACCGGCGGGGCCGGAGAGCCCGGACGATGACCGAACCCGGATCAAGACACCCCAGACCGTGATCGCCCAGCCGGACGCGCCGTCCGTGTCGCTCGACGCGGACACGCGCAAGCGCCCCAGCGGGCGCACCCCATCAGCGCCCTTCACCCCATCCGGAGGCGGTCTCGCGCCCACCTCGGCACGTAGTGCCTCCGCACCGGTGCGTCCCGCGGCAGTGACCGACCCGATGTCGAGCAGTCGCACGGCGCCCCTCGTTCGTGACGGCAGTGACGACGGCGACGGCGGCGACGGGCCCACGGTGCGGCGAGCGGTGAGCACGCCACCCACGCGGCCCCAGCCGGGGCCGCGGCCGACAGCTCCGCGCGAGGAAGGTGCCCGTCCTGGCCCCGCCCTGCTCTGGGGACTCGTCGGTGGGCTGGTCGTCCTCCTCGGCGTGGTGGCCTTCCTCGTGCTCCGGCCGGAGGGCTCGGAAGCCGACGCCGACACCGCAGCACGGCCCAGCCCCACCGTGTCGATGCCCGGCGACGACAACGCCGTGCTCGACGCGGTCTTTGACGCGCCGACCGTCGTCGCGGAGTCGGGTGAAGGCTCGGTCACCTTCCGGTGGTCCTACCCGCAGCCCGCCGTGGGCGACAGCTATCGCGTGTTCGTCGCGCCCATCCAGAACGAGGTGGTCAAGGCGGCCCCACGAGTCGTCAAGGAGACGACCCTCACCGAGCAAGGTGCCCGAGGGCCTGCAGCTCTGCGCCGTCGTCACGGTGAACCGGAGTGGACGTGAGTCACCTCGGTCTCAGGTCGAGTGCGAGACTGCGCGATAGATCTGGACAATATCCGCCAAAACGCTTGGATGATCCGGGACGAAGCACCACCTCGTCGACACAAGACGTTCGAATGACACGAGACACAGGGACAGGGTCAGGGGGCCTCGAAGGGTGATCCACAGCAAGGTGACCGTCGACTTCTGCGGAGAGACGTACCCGGTCTCGCCCGACGCGGGACTGACGATCGGGCGGTCCGGGGACGTCGAGATCGACGACAACCCCTACCTGCACCGCACCTTTCTGCGGATCTCACACGATGCGGGCTTCTGGTGGCTCACCAACACCGGCTCGACCCTCACCGCGACGGTCGCGGACGAGCAGGGCCTCTTCCAGGCGTTCCTCAACCCGGGTGCCCGGATCCCGTTGGCCATGCGCCGGCTCATCGTCTGGTTCACCGCTGGCCCGACGACCTACGACTTCGAGATCCGCGTCGCGAGCCCGGTGTTCAAGTCGGTCGAGGCGGAGCCGACCACATCGACCCCGGGAGACGAGGTCGGGGAGGCGACGGTCGGGCGAGTCAGCCTGACGCCGGACCAGAAGCTGCTCATCGTGTCGCTCTGCGAGCCGTTCCTGCGGCGGCGCGAGGCCGGCACGACGCAGATCCCGTCGTCCGCCGCCGCGGCCGAGCGGCTCGGGTGGACGGTGACCCGCTTCAACCGCAAGCTCGACAACGTCTGCCAGAAGCTGGCCGACGCCGGCACGCGCGGCCTGCACGGTGGCGTCGGCCGCGTCGCCTCGAATCGCAAGGCCCGGCTCGTCGAGCACGCACTCTCCACCAAGCTCGTCGTGGAGGAGGACCTCGGGCTCATCGGCCAGGACGCCACGTCGGACGTCACGTTGGAGGCTGCCGGAGCGGCCGATCGGGGGAAGGCATGAGCACCGCCGCAACCAAGCGACGGATCGGAGTCATCTCGACAGTTGTCGTGGCCCTCGTTGCCGGGCTGCTCGTGTGGGTCGCCACGCGATCGGACGGGGAGGTCGTGCGCAAGGCGGACCTCAACGATGGCGGGATCTGGGTCACCAACGCTGACCAGGCGCGGTTCGGCCGGATCAACAAGGCCGCGGGGCAGCTCGACGCCGGGGTGCTCTCCGACGGGACGCCCGGGTCGGGCCTCGACGTCTTCCAGGACGGCGCGGCCGTCGTCGGGCTGTCGAAGGCCGGCAACCAGCTGGTGCCGATCAATCCCGCCGAGGGCACGCTCGCCACCGCGCACTCGATCGTCCTGCCCAAGGGGGCTCCGGCAACGGGTAACCGAGTCTTCGAGACCGAGCCGGTGGACCTGCGCGGCGGCACGATCGCGATGATCGACCCGGCCAAGGGAGAGCTGCGCGCCCAGCGCGTCGACAACCGCAGCGGGATCGCCGGGCTGGACCAGCTGCAGACGCAGGCCAAGCCTCTCGTCACCGTGGGAGCGAACGCAACAGTGGCGGTCGGTGTCGACGGGACCGTCTACGCCCTGTCGGGCGCCAAGGGCGTCCTCGCGATCCTCAAGCCTTCCGGCCCCACGTTCGCCAAACCGGTCCTCGTCAAGCTCGGCTTCGAGACGAAGAGCGCCCAGGTGACCGCCGTCGGCTCGCACTGGGTCGTCTTCGACTCCGGCACCGGCCTGGCCTACTCCGACCTGCTCGAGCAGCCGCAGCAGGTGTCGGTGGGCCGTGCTGAGCCCGGCAAGCCGGTCTATGCAGCGCTGCAGCAGCCGGGACCGGACAGCGCCGCCGTGCTCGTCCAGGACGAGTCACAGCTCGTCCAGGTGCCGCTCACCGGTGAACCAGCGGGCCCGGGAGTCAAGCTAGCCCAGGCCGGTCCGGGCGCCGACAGCCCCTCCGAGCTCTTCCTCTCCGCGCCGGTCCGCCTCGGCTCGTGCGTCCACGCCGCATGGGCGGGGGCCTCCAACGCCTTCTACGGCCGCAACTGCGGCTCGCCCCAGGACACCCAGACGGTCGGCCTCGGCGCCATGAAGAACGGGGTCCGGGTCGACGGCGTCAAGCTGCGGGTCAACCGCGGGCTCATCGTCCTCAACGACCTCGACTCCGGTGACGTCTGGGACATCGACCGCGACCGGGTCAAGATCGACAACTGGAACTCGGTCATCCCTCCGCCGCAGGTTGACGACAAGAACAAGAAGAAGGACGAGAACCTCATCGACGACGAGGTCGACAAGACCCCGCCGAAGGCCCAGCCGGACCAGCTGAAGGTGCGCCCCGGCCGCACCTCGACCCTGCACGTCCTCGACAACGACACCGACTCGCAGGGCTCGATCCTTGCGATCAGCCCCGGCGACGTCGGAACCCCGTCCATCGCGGACGTCACGACGAGCGCCTCTGCCGACGGCCAGACCGTGCAGGTCACCGTGCCCGAGGAACCGGCGGCCGACCGGTTCACCTTCGAATACACCGTCAACAACGGCACGACCGCCAAGAACGGACGGGCCACGGCCAAGGTCACCGTCACGATCGTCGGCCCGGACGAGAACACCGCGCCGAAGCTGCGCGGCGGCAGTGCCAAGCTCGCCAAGGCCAGTTATCCGGTTGCCCGAAACGCGACCGTGAAGGTCGGGGTCATCGCCGACTGGCGCGATGCCGAGAACGACCCGCTCCAGGTCTCGCCGGTCGACCCGGCCGCAACCGGGGTCGACGGGGCCGGGGCCCTCATCGTGCGGGCCCTCGGCAAGAAGGGGGACCAGGAGGTCGAGTACGAGGTCAGCGACAGCAACGGCGGCGTGACCACGTCAGCGGCCACCGTCCAGGTGCTCGGCGACGATGACCGAGCCGTGGCCCCACGAACCCAGCCGGACGTCCTGCGCGGTGTCGTCGGCAAGCCGGTGCAGCTGCAGCCCCTCGGCAACGACATCCCGGGCGCCGACCCGACCGACCCGGAGGCCCGCCTGCGCCTCGCCTCCGAGGTCAAGGGCCCGGGGCAGCTGACCATCGACACGAACACCGACACCGGCGTCCTCACCGTGACCGGGGCGACGCCGGGAACGTCAACCATCACGTATGCCGCTCAGTCTGGTTCCGGGGTCAGCGTCGGTCGCGTGCGGGTGGACATCCTGCCCGACCCCGACAAGGAGCTGCCGCCCGTCGCCTCACCCGACTCGGCGGTGGTCCGTGGGCAGACCCCCGTCATCGCGGACGTGCTGTCCAACGACTACAGCCCGCGCAGCGACGTGCTCGTCGTCCAGCGGGTCGTGACGGACAACGCATGGCTGCGGGTCAGTGTGGTCCAGGGCCGCTGGGTGCGCGTCGAGGCGACGGCGCCGCTCGACGGGGACAAGGAGCGTCGCGGGACGGTCGCCTACACCGTCAGTGACGGCACGCAGTCGGCCGTCGGCCAGCTCTCCGTGGTGCAGAAGCCGGCGCCGGACGAGCCGATCCTCCCGAACGTCCTCGACGACACGGCAGCCGTGCGGGTCGGCGACGCCGTGACGATCCCGGTGCTCGACAACGACTCGATGTCCGAGGGCATCCCGCTCAAGCTGGACCCGCTCGGCGTCCGGGTCCGCAGCGGCGGTGGCCAGGCCTTCGCGTCGGGCAGCGTGCTCCGCTACGTCCCCGAGCCGGACGCCAAGGCCACCGCTCCCCGGACCGCGGTCCTGGAGTACATCGCCCATCCCGAGGGCCTGCGCGCGCGATCCGCCACCGGCCGGGTGACGGTGACGATCAACCCGCTGCCGGGCGAGACGCGGCCCAACCGCCCGCCGACGGCGCGCAGCTTCTCGGCCAGCGTCACCGCGGGCGACACCCTCTCCATCACGGTCCCGACCTCCGGGGTGGACCCGGACGGCGACCTCGCCTTCGTCGGAGGCATCGTCGGGGAGACCGGTGATGCGGTGGACCTGCGGCTCGGGCGCGTGCTCGGCTTCGGCGCCGCCACGATCCGCTACGAGGCCTACCCGCGCAGCGCGGGCACCGAGGTGATCCGCTACCAGCTGCGCGACCGCTTCGGCCTGACCAGCGAGGGCTTCATCCGCGTCGGTGTGGTCCAGCCGGGCGACCCGCAGCCGCCGGTCGCGGTCGAGGACGACATCGTCGCCGCCCCCGGGCGCACGGTCCACGCCGACCTGCTCGCCAACGACCTCATCGCCAGCGGCGATGCCGTCGAGCTCGAGGACTTCGCCAGGCTCAACGACGCCGACGTCCTCAAGGACTTCAAACGCCAGCAGGACGACTCGGTCAAGGTCGTCGCGCCGGAGGAGGGCCCGGCCAAGGTTCTCGCCTACGGCATCACGAACCGCATGTTCGACCCGTCGCGCTCCACGCTGACGGTGCGGGGCCAGAAGGACTTCAACAACCCGCCGATCGCGGTCGACGACACCGGCGTCGCCAAGGACGGCGATACGAGCATCCTCGTCGACGCCCTGTCCAACGACCGCGATGTCGACGGTGACCAGCAGTCGCTCACCATCACCAAGGTCATCGGTGACGGCGCGACGATCGAGGGCCGCAAGGTCCACATCCAGCTGCGGCCCGAGGCGCGCGTCGTGCCCTACACCATCGAGGACGCCGACGGCGCGGTCGCCATGGCCCTGATCTACGTCCCCGCAGGGAACAACGGCCAGCCCTACGTCGCCTCGGGCAAGACGATCCGGATGGACGCGGACGCGACGACGAAGGTGAGGCTGGCCGACTACGTCATGGACCCACGCGGCGGCACCGTCTCGCTGACCTCACCGGACACCATCTCGACCTCGCCCGCCGAGCACCTCCAGCACGCGGCGACGTCCTCCACGGAGCTCACCCTCACCTCGACGAACGGCTACGTCGGCCCAGCCGCCCTCATGCTCGAGGTCACCAATGCCACTGGCCCACAGGACAAGTCGGCACAAACCGCCTACGTCACCATCCCGGTCCAGATCGGTCCCGACGTCCCGGTCCTGCGCTGCCCGGACCACGAGGTCCGGCTCGTCGCCGACGGCCCGTCCCGCATCGTCGACATCCCGCGGCTCTGTCGGGCGTGGCTGCCCAACACCCTCGACCAGTCGCGGGTCCGCTACGAGGCCGTCTGGGACCAGGCGGTCGACCGGGTCGACCTCACCCAGACCGGGCAGGGCGGACGAACGGTCGTCCTCCAGGCGGGGCCCGCCGCGCAGGCCGGCTCGACCGGCACCGTGACGATCGGGGCCAAGGGCGGAGCCGAGCGCTTCACGCTCCGGGTCCGTGTGACGGCCCAGCCGCCCAACGCCACGCTGCGGCCCGCGCGCATCGAGGGGCTCATCGCAGGGACCAAGCAGCAGGTCAACCTGGCCCAGCACCTGGACAGCCCCCTCGGATCGCCGCAGTGCGAGATCACCGCGGCCACCATGCGCGCGGGCACCGGGGTGACGGCAACAGCGGCCGGCTGCCAGCTCACCGTCGCAGCGTCGGAGCAGGCTCGCGGTGATGCCCGGATCGAGGTCCGAGTCACCGACGCGCCCGGTCGGCCGCCCGCCGTCGGCGAGGTCACCGTCACCGTGCGCAGCAAGCCGGACCCGACCGACGCCCCGGTGGCCGTCGCCGACCGGGTCCTCGGAGGCACGGCCCGCGTCGACTGGCGCCCGCCGGCCTACGACGGCGGCCTGCCGATCCTCGAGTACGAGGTCGGGGTCAACGGCCCCGGTGGCACGGACCAGACCTGCCAGGCGTCGCCGTGCACCATCACCGGCCTGACGAACGGCGAGGACTACACGTTCACCGTCCGGTCCCGCAACGCCGTCGGCTGGTCGGACCCGTCGGACGCCTCATCGCCCCCGGTCCGCCCGGACACCTTGCCCAGGGCCACCGCGATCAGCAACGTCGTCCCCGGCGACCGGCAGCTGACCGTCTCGTGGACCTCTCCGGTCAACGAGGGCTCCGAGATCACTCAGTACCAGGTGCAGTGGGTCAACGTCGGGGGCAACGCGGGGCAGACCGGCACCAAGGTGGTCCAGGCGCCCGAGCTCTCAACGGTCGTCAGCGGTCTCGTCAACAATGACGCCTACAAGATCCGCGTCCAGGCCCGCAACGACCTGGGCTGGGGACCCTACGGGCCCGAGGTCACGGGCCAGTCCTTCGGCAAGCCGGCTCCGGTGGCTGCGCCGAGCCTGGCCCCCCGCTCCCCGGCGCCCGACCAGGACAACGCCCAGGTGACCATCACCTGGCCGACGACGGACCCCAACGGACCGCCGATCACCCAGTACGACGTCTACCGCCGCACCGGGTCGACGGGCGCCTGGGTCCCCGTCGCGAGCGTCTCCGGTGGCGCCCAGCGGGTCGCCACCGACACGATCCCCTACGGCGGCCAGACGGTGCAGTACACCGTGTCGGCCACCAACGGCGGCTCGGCGACGTCCGAGCGGACGAACTTCTCGTCGTACAAGGCGGACGGCATGCCGCAGACCCCCACCTTGTCCGCAGTCGGGACGCCGAACGCCGACTACCGGGCCGTCGCCAGCTACTCGCTCGGCAGCCACCGCTCGACCGGCTACGACCGCGTCGAGTGGCGCACGACCGACGGCACCTACCAAGGCACCTGGCCGGCGCCGAGCTCCGGCGGCACGACCGGCAATGTCGGGATCAACCAGAAGGCCCTGGAGATCCGCGCCTGCAACACCGCGGGGATCTGCTCGGCCTGGTCCAACGACGTCACCTTCAACCCGTACGGCCCGACCAAGGGCGTCGGAGGCATCAGCGAGTCGCACACGGACAACTCCATCACCTTCTCGTGGAGCAAGCCGGCCGACAACGGCAATGCGATCCAGGGCTACCGGATCAGGGGCGACGTCAACACGACCCTCGGCCCGAACCAGACCTCCTACACGTTCAGCGGCCTCGGCTACTCGACGACGCGCACCATCACGGTGACGCCGTTCGCCGACCGCTCCGGCGACGGTCCCACGGCTGGGCCCAGGTCCGGCACGACCAACGCCGCCCCGCCACCACCGGCCCCCAAGGTCAACTGGCTCGCGCCGGGATCCTCCGTCTCGCGCCCGGACTGCGGGAGCAGCACATGCGCGAAGCTCAGGTACGACCTGAGCAACTTCCAGGGAAGCATCCGGTGCACCTTCGACAGCAGCGACGGAACGTGGCCCTACAACTGGGACGACGGCATCAACGGCACGATCCGACCGGTCAACGGCACCAACGATTCGGGCAAGTACTTCGGCTTCCCGAACGGGTGGGTGAAGGTCACCTGCTACGGGTCGAACGGCTCCGACTCGTTCACCCGCAACCCGTGGCAATGACGTGACCCGACCCAGCGCCCGACGCAGCGTAACCGCGGAGCGAGCTCAGCGGCATACGACCACATCGACCAACTGCACCACAGGAGAACGGAACCCATGAGCGTCACTCAGGACCAGGTGACCTGGTTCGCCCACACCTTCGACCAGCTCGTCGGCAACATCGAGCGGGCCGTGCTGGGCAAGCAGCACGTCACGCGACTCGCCCTGACCTGCCTCCTGTCGGAGGGGCACATGCTCCTCGAGGACTTCCCCGGCACGGGCAAGACGCAGCTCGCCCGCGCCCTCTCGGCGACGGTCCAGGGCAGCCACAGCCGCATCCAGTTCACCCCCGACCTGCTCCCGAGCGACGTCACCGGCGTGACGATCTACGAGCCGACCAAGCAGGCGTTCGAGTTCCACCCCGGCCCGATCTTCGCGACGATCGTGCTCGCCGACGAGATCAACCGCGCCTCGCCGAAAACGCAGTCGGCGCTCCTCGAGGTCATGGAGGAGGGTCGGGTCACCATCGACGGCACGCCGCACTCGGTCGGCGAGCCGTTCATGGTCATCGCGACGCAGAACCCCATCGAGCAGGCCGGCACCTACCGCCTCCCCGAGGCCCAGCTCGACCGGTTCCTGATGAAGTCGAGCGTCGGCTACCCCGACCACGAGGCGACGATTGCCGTGCTCGCCGACGCCAAGACCCGCGACCGGGCCAAGCAGCTCCAGCCGCTCATCGCGAGCAACGTCATCGTGGACATGGCCCGCCTCGCCGACGAGATCCACGTCGACCCGGCGATCCTCGGCTACGTCAGCCGGATCGCGGAGGAGTCGCGCCGCCATCCGTCGCTCAAGCTCGGCCTGTCGGTCCGCGGCTGCCTCGCCTACGTCCGCTGCGCCAAGACGTGGGCGGCCTCGCAGGGACGCACCTATGTCATCCCCGACGACATCAAGATTCTCGCCGAGCCGGTGCTCTCGCACCGCCTGCTGCTCAGTGCCGAGGCGCAGTTCGCGGGCGCGACGGTCGAGCATGTCATCGACCAGATCCTCGGCGACATCGCCCCGCCCGCGGAGCGTGCGTCGGCGTGAGCCAGACGTTGTCGCGACGCGAGCTTCGTGAGCAGGCCCGCGACAAACGCCGATTCCGTATGCCGCTGAGCTCGCTCAGTGCCCGTGTCCACACCGCGCGTGGCTGGGTGGCCGGTCGCGTCGGGGTGCCTCCGTGGGCCCGGCCGGCGTGGCGCGTGGTGGGGTGGGTCTCCCCGCTGGGATGGGCGATCCTCGCGCTCGGCCTCACGTCCTGGTTCGCCGGCGCGCGGTGGGGGTGGACCGAGCTGCTCATGGTGGCCGCTGCGGCGCTCGTCCTCTTCGTCGTGTGCTTCGTGCTGGCCCTGGGTCGCACCAAGGTCCGCGTCGACGCCGAGGTCGAGCCGCGCAGGGTCGTCGTCGGGGAGCCGGCCACCGGACGGATCGCCGTGACGAACGAGGCGCGGGCACCGATGCTGCCGATCCTCGTCGAGCTGCCGGTGGGGCAGTCCGCGGCGCGGTTCGTGCTGCCGGCGCTGGCGCCCGGGCACGCGCACGAGGAGCTCTTCGTCGTGCCGACGTCGCGACGCGGGGTCATCCAGGTCGGCCCCGCGACGACGGTCCAGGGCGATCCATTGGGGTTGATGCGCCGCACGCTGACGTGGACGGAGCGGACCGAGCTGTTCGTCCACCCGCACACCGTCGCCCTCGAGCCCCTGGGCGCTGGCCTGCTGCGTGACCTCGAGGGGTCGACGACCGAGGACATCTCGATGAGCGACCTCGCCTTCCACGCGTTGCGCGAGTACCAGCCGGGCGACGACCGTCGCTACATCCACTGGCGCAGCTCGGCCAAGGCGGGCAGGTTGCTGGTCCGCCAGTTCCTCGACACGCGGCGCTCGCACGTCACCGTGCTCATCGACACCGACCCCGAGCAGTACCGGTCCGGCGAGACGGACGTCGAGACGGCGATCTCCGTCGGCAGCTCGATCATGGTGCGCGCGGCGCTGGACGAGCAGGACTGGACCGTCATCTGCGCCAACCAGCGGGTCAGCAGGTCCGGTCCCCAGCTGGGACTCGACGCGATGGCCCGGATCGAGCCAGGCCCGGTCGACCTGCTCGGCCTGGCGCTCGATGGCACCGACCTCGCGCCCGACACGAGCACCGTCTTCATCGTCACGGGACCGCACCGGGCCTTCATCGACCTCCAACGCACTGCCGGGCAGTTCCCTCCCGAGGTGAGCCGGGTCGTCGTCGTGGTGGACCCGCATGCGGACCACGGGGTGCGGCACGGCGGCGGGCTCGTCATCCTCACGCTCTCGCGGCTCGAGGACCTCCGTGTCCTCCTCGTCTCCGGGGTGGCCCGATGAGCAGGCCCATGAGCAGCTCGATCGCCGGCGGCCTCGCGGGCCCTCCGCCGTCTGCCCTGCGTCAGGCGCCGGGCGCCGGCCAACGTGCCGCCGGACTGCTGGCACGCCTGGTGCCCGATCGGGTCGCCCTCGTCGACACCGCCTTCGCCGTGGTGCTGGTGGGCATCGCGCTCATCGGCTTCCGGACGACCTTCCACGGGCTGGGCTGGCTCTGGGTCGGCCTGGCGGGACTGCTCGTCGGCCTGCTCGTGAGCCACGTGGGGGCGACCTATCGGTGGTACGGCCTCGGCACCGCCCTGGCTCTCGCGGCGGCCTACTTCGTGCTGGCGGGCCCAGCGGCCGTGCGGGAGGACCTCATCGCCGGCGTGCTGCCCTCGGGTGAGGCGCTGGCGACGCTGGCCCACGCCGCGGTGCCCGGGTGGAAGGAGCTGCTCACCGCCCTGCCGCCGGTGGACTCGGAGGGCCCGTACCTCGCCTTGCCCTTCCTCTTCGGCCTCGTCGGAGGCGCCCTGACGTACGGCGTCGCCCGCCGCTGGGCGGGTGCGCTTGCTGCTCTGGTGGCCCCCGTGGGCCTGCTCGTCGCCTCGATCGTCCTCGGCACGCTGACGCCCGCGGCTGTCGCCGTCCAGGGCGCCGTCTTCGCCCTCGTCGCCATCGGTTGGGCCGCGCTGCGGAGCAACCGCAACCGCCCATCGCTCCAGAACGGCGCCGGCCGCACGACCCGAGCCGTCACCACGGCAGTCCTGCTCGCCGTGGCGACTGCCGGTGGGTTCCTCGTCGGACCTCACCTGCCGGGCGGCGATGACACCCGCCGCACCGTGCTGCGCACCTCGCTCATCCCGCCCTACGACGTGACGCAGTACCCGAGCCCGCTCGCCGGCTTCCGTCAGTACACCGAGCCCAACCCGGCCAAGCTCTTCGACCGGACGCTGCTCACTGTCGAGGGCCTGCCGCCCGGGGTGCCGCTGCGCTTCGCCGCTCTCGACTCCTACGACTCGTTCGTCTGGGGAGCGGGCAACCTCGCCAACCTCGGCGACGGTCCGGATGCCGGAGGTGCCAGCTTCCGGAAGGTCGGCAGCCACATCGCCTCGGAGGGCCCGGGCGAGGAGGTCACGGCCACTGTGACGGTCCCGGCGGACGGCTATGCCGACGTGTGGCTGCCGACCGTCGGGACGGTGACCGGCCTGTCCTTCGGGGAGATCGCGCCGACGCACTCTCCGACGACCTGCGCTTCAACACCGACACCGGCACCGGCGTCCTTCCGACGAGGCTGGCCGCTGCGGACCAGTACACGATCACCGCTCGGGTCACGCCCGTGCCCGAGAAGCTCCCCGAGCACGTCGACCTCGACAGCGGGTCGGTCGTGGACACCCAGGCGCTGACCTTCCTCGACGACCGGGTCGATTCGTGGAGCGGCCGGGTGGACAGCCCGTGGCAGAAGGTCACCGCCATGGCCAAGGCCCTGCAGAGCGGCGCCTACACCGACGGCGGCGCCGCCGGCGACGCGGTCCAGAACGTCTTCCTCCCGGGCCACAGCCTGCGCCGGATGACCCAGTTCATGAAGGCCACGCAGCTCGCCGGCAACGACGAGCAGTACGCCTCGGCGCTGGCTCTGGCGACCAACCGCCTCGGCGTGCCGGCCCGGGTCGTCCTCGGCGCGGTTCCCGACGCGACCGGCGCGGTCAAGGGCAAGGACGTCCACGCCTGGGTGGAGATCCGGCGGGCCGACGGCGAGTGGCAGGCCATCATGCCCTCGCAGTTCCTGCCCGACCGGAACAAGAAGCCGGAGCCGCTCATCCAGAAGTCCGAGCAGCAGAAGACGGGCGCCCAGGTCCCGCCCCCAGCGGCGAACAACCCGCCGAGCGTCCTCCAGGGGCCGGACCAGGCCCAGAACGCCACCCAGCTGCGCACCCCGCCCAAGGACGAGGACAGCCCGCTCGACCCGGACACCTGGCCGGACTGGCTCCGTTACCTCGTCTTCTTCGTCGCCATCCCGCTCTTGCTGGCGCTGCTCGTCCATGGCGGCATCCGGCTGGCCAAGGCGGTCCGCCGACGCCGACGCCGCCGCGCGGGGGGACCGTCTGCACGAGTGACGGGCGGCTGGCGCGAGGTGGTCGACACCGCGCGCGACCTCCGGATGCCCCTGCCGGTCAAGGGAACTCGTCTGGAGCAGGCGCGTGCTCTCGAGGTGCACGTGTCCGGTCCACCACCCGCGAAGCCGAGCCCGATCGTGGACGGGGCCGTCATCGGCGCCCCCATCCCGGTCAGCAGGGCGGCTCGTTCTGCACACTCGACCAACGGGGTGCCTACCTCCTCGTCGAGTGTGCACTCCGCGCCGGCACCTACTGCACACTCGACCGATGGGGGGCCGACCTTCTCGTCGAGTGTGCACTCCGCGCCGTCAGCGCTCGGGCTGGTCCCACTCGCCGCTACGGCCAATGACCACGTCTTCGACGTCTCAGAGCCGACGAGCGAGGAGGTCGACGCATTCTGGGCCGACGTGGTCACCGCGCGCCGGGCACTGCGCTCCGAGCACGGCCTCTGGAAGCGGATCCGCGCCGACCTGTCCCTCCAGACCTTCCGCACGCACCTGCCGACGGGGCACGGCCTGGGACCCAGCCGCAAGCGGACGTCCCGGTCGGACGGCCACCAGCTCAGCGGCATACGGGCAAATCGTTTGAAGCGTAAGGGAACTCGATGAAGCTGAAGTTCGTCCTGCGGTCCGGCGACCGCGAGACCGACCTCGTGGCGACGACCGACTCGGCGACCACGGTCGGGGACCTGGCCGCCTACCTCGCCAAGGCGGACCCCCACCGCTCGGCCGTCCTCGGGGTCGACCAGCCGATGACGCTCGCGCTCGTCGACCACGAGCTGCGGGCGCTCGACCCGCGCGCCACCGTCGCCGAGAGCGGCCTCCAGTCGGGCATACGGGTCTCCGTCACGCGGGCGGGCGAGGGCTTCGTCGACCGTGGGCGGCCCGCTGCGGTCGCGGTGATCCGCAGCGGCCCGGACGCGGGCCGGGAGTTCCCGCTGGCGCGGGGCACCGCCTACGTGGGGCGAGGACGTGGCTGCGAGGTCCAGCTGAACGACGAGTCCGTCTCGCGCCGGCACGCCAAGCTCGTCGTCGCCGAGGTGGTCGAGGTCGTCGACCTCGGCTCGGCCAACGGCATCACCGCTGGAGGCCAGCAGGTCGCCCGGGCCCACCTCAAGAGCGGTGACCTCATCCGGCTCGGTGACACCGAGCTCGAGGTGCACCTCCTCGGCGAGGGCTCGCTGACCCGACCCGGCAGCGGGGTGCTCTCCGGTGATGCGGGGACGGTGTCGTTCTCCCGGTCGCCCCGGGTGGCGCCGCTCTACGAGGGGCAGAGCTTCCAGGTCCCCGACCTGCCCGAGCGCGGCAAGGGCAGCCCGCTGCCCTGGGTGGCGATGATGGTGCCGCTGCTCATGGGCATCGTCCTCTTCGCGATGACGCGCAGTCCCTTCTCGATCGTCTTCATGCTGATGATGCCGCTCATGATGGCGGGCACCTTCTGGGAGTACCGGCGACAGCAGCGGAAGGAGTTCGCCGCCGCGATGGAGGCGTTCCGCGAGGACCTGGGCGTCCTGTCGGAGCAGATCCGCGAGTCGCTCGACGTCGAGGGGGACGTCCGCCGACGGGAGCACCCGAGCGGGGAGGACTGCCTGCTCGCCGTCCGTGACCGGAACGCCTTGCTGTGGACGCGGCGGCGGGACGGCAACGGCTTCGGCGAGCTGCGACTCGGCCTCGGCACCCTGCCGTCGCGCTCCGAGATCACGATGCCGGCGGTCGGCCGGTCCAAGGCCGAGGCCTGGCTCGAGGTGTCGCAGCAGCTCAAGGGGCTCGAGGTCGTCCCCGACGTCCCCGTCGTCGCCGCGCCCCTCGACGCGGGCGCGATCGGCGTCTGCGGCCCACGTGGCCACGCTCTCGAGGCCGCCCGGTCCCTCGTCGTCCAGGCCGTCGCCCTCCACTCGCCCGCCGAGGTCGCCGTGTGCGCCTTCGCCTCCTCGAGCACGTCGCGGGACTGGGACTTCCTCAAGTGGCTGCCGCACACCAGCTCCCCGCACAGCCCGGTCGACGCCGGGCACCTCGCGCAGACCGCGCCGGGCTGTTCGGCGCTCGCGGATGCGCTCGAGGACCTCGTCGCGGGGAAGGCCGGTGGCCGGGTGCCGGGCCAGGCCGATGCCCCCGCCGCCGCTGGGTCGGGGGGCCCGGAGCGCCCGACGGTTCTCGTCCTCGTCGAGAGCGATGCGCCGATCGACCGCAGCCGCCTCGTCTCCATCGCCGAGCGCGGGCACCGCAAGGGGATCGTCGTTGTGTGGGTCGCCGAGGCCCAGACGCTGCTGCCGGCGGCCTGCCACACCTTCCTCGTCGTCGGCGGCGACCACGTCGGCTCCGACTCGCTCGCCGGCTTCGTCCACCACGGCGAGGAGGTCCAGCCACTCTCCGTCGACCGGATCGACTACGCCGAGGCGATGGCGTGCGCCAGACAGCTCGCGCCGGTCGTCGACGCCGGCGTGCCGGTCGAGGACGCGAGCGACCTGCCCCGTGCGGTGTCGCTGCTCACCCTGACAGGCACCGAGCTGGCGCGCTCGGACGAGGCAGTCGTCGAGCGGTGGTCCGAGTCGCGCTCGATCCTCAGCGGGCCCTATGCGCCAGCCGTGCTGCCGCGGAAGCCGGGTACCCTCCGCGCCGTCGTGGGACAGTCGAGCCAAGGCACCTTCTCGCTCGACCTGCGCGCCGACGGTCCGCACGCGCTCGTCGGCGGGACGACCGGCGCCGGCAAGTCGGAGCTGCTCCAGGCCTGGATCCTCGGCATGGCGGCCGCGCACTCACCGCAGCGGGTCACCTTCCTGCTCGTCGACTACAAGGGCGGCTCGGCCTTCCGCGACTGCGTGAAGCTGCCGCACACGGTGGGCCTGGTCACCGACCTCTCGCCCCACCTCGTCCGGCGCGCCCTCGCGTCGCTGTCGGCCGAGCTGCGCTACCGCGAGCACCTGCTGGCCCGGTTCAAGGCCAAGGACCTCGTCGAGCTCGAGCGCCGGGGTGAGGTCGAGGCTCCTCCGTCGCTCATCATCGTCGTCGACGAGTTCGCGGCGCTCGTCCAGGAGGTGCCCGAGTTCGTCGACGGCGTCGTCAACGTCGCCCAGCGCGGGCGCTCGCTCGGACTGCACCTCATCCTCGCGACCCAGCGGCCGGCGGGCGTCATCAAGGACAACCTGAGGGCGAACACCAACCTTCGGATGGCCCTGCGCATGGCCGACGAGACCGACTCCGAGGACGTGCTCGGCAGCAAGGAGGCCGCGTACTTCGACCCCGCCCTGCCGGGGCGCGCGATGTCCAAGACCGGTCCCGGTCGGCTCGTGCCGTTCCAGACCGGCTATGCCGGCGGCTGGACGTCCGACGTACCGCCGACCCCGGACATGCGGGTCGAGACGCTGACCTTCGGGGCGGGGGTCGAGTGGGAGCCGCGGGAGGATGACGCCGCCGAGCAAGCGGATGCGGGTGGTGACCTGGGCCCCACCGACATCCAGCGCCTCGTGACCAGCCTCGGGCGGGCCGCAAGACGGGCGGAGCTGCCTGCGCCACGCAAGCCGTGGCTCCCCGACATGCGACCGGTCTACGACCTCGCCGCCCTGCCCACCCAGCGTCGTGACGACGAGCTCGTCTTCGGGGTGGCCGACGACCCGGACAACCAGGCCCAGCCCGAGGTCGCCTTCCGCCCCGACAAGGAGGGCAACATCGCGGTCTACGGGACGTCGGGATCGGGCAAGTCGGCGTTCCTGCGCACCATTGCCGTCGCCGCCGGCTACACGGTGCGGGGCGGGCCCTGTCACGTCTACGGTCTCGACTTCGGCAACCGCGGACTGGCCATGCTCGAGTCGCTGCCCCACGTCGGCTCGATCATCCCGGGCGGTGACCACGAGCGCGTGACCCGCCTGCTCCGGACACTCCGGGCGACCATCGACGACCGGGCGGCCCGCTACTCGGCGGTGAGCGCCGCGACGATCACCGACTACCGCCGCCTCGCCGGACGTCCGGACGAGCCGCGGATCATCGTGCTCATCGACGGGATGACGGCGTTCCGGCAGGCCTACGAGGTGGGTGGCCGCTTCCAGTGGCTCGACCACCTCGCCGGCCTCGCCGCGGACGGCCGGCCAGTGGGCGTCCACTTCATCATCGCCTCCGACCAGCGCACCGGCCTGCCCACCAACCTTGCGGCGGCCGTCCAGGGGCGGATCATCCTCCGGATGGCGAGCGCCGACGACTACTCGGTCTTCGGCGTGCCGGGCGACGTGCTCACCATGGCCTCACCACCCGGCCGAGGGCTGATGAACGGCTCCGAGGTCCAGGTCGCCGTCCTCGGCGGCTCGACGGACGTCACCGCCCAGGCCGCCGCAGTCGCGGCCTTCGGCGAGGCCACCCGCAACGCCGGCGTGAGCGAGGCGCCGCCGATCGAGAGCCTCGCGGACCTCATCCCGCTCGGCGACCTGCCACCGGAGTCCGGTGGTCGCCCGGTTGTCGGCGTCGCGTCATCGAGCCTCGAGCCGCACGGCTTCGACCCCAAGGGGACGTTCATCATCACCGGACCCTCGGGGTCGGGTCGGACGACGGCGGTGGCCACGACCGCGGCGGGCCTGTTCCGTTTCAGCTCGCACAGTGCGCTCCACCTCATGACGCCCCGGCGCTCGTCGGAGCTGCTCGAGCTGGACATCTGGGCCGAGACGGCCGTCGGCGGCGACGCCGCGGGGCAGCTGGCCAGCCGGCTGGCCGCGGACATCGAGGCGGGCCGGATCACCCGTCCGGTCGCGGTCTTCATCGAGCGGATCGACGACCTCGCACCGGCTGGGGCCGAGACCTCCCTGACGACCCTGGTCAAGGCGTGCCTCGACAACGACCAGTTCGTCGTCGCCGAGGGCGAGTCGTCCTTCTTCACCTCGAACTTCGGGCTGCCCGCCCTCCTCAAGACCTCACGGTCCGGGCTGGCCCTGCACCCGGACGGCAACGAGGGGCTGGCCGTTTTCAAGGCGAGCCTGCCGACGCTCAACCGTGCCGAGCTGCCGCCGGGGCGGGGCTTCGTCATCGAGCGGGGCAGGTTCGAGCTGCTCCAGGTCGCCCGCCCGTGACCGCTCCGCAGCGTAGGCGATGGGGAGTCCTCCCCATCGACACCCCTCGGAGGTCCCCTTAGATTCGTCCTCGTCGGCGCAGGACCCAAACCGGGTCCAACCAGCCGAGAGGGTGTGAAAGGGACTGGCGCCCACTGCGCGGTCCGGAACCAGTCCCCCTTCAGTCGGGGGAGACGAGCAAGGAGAAGGTCATGGCTTGGCTTGGCATGAACGACGACGAGGTCAACGCCCAGGGCAACGTCCTGCAGCAGCAGGCGGAGGCGATCCAGCAGCTGATCACCAAGGTCGACCAGGAGGTCGAGTCACTGAAGCAGAACTGGCAGGGCGACGACTCGCGGCAGTTCGAGCAGGAGTGGACCGGCACGCACCGCCCCGAGCTGCAGAAGGCCCAGAAGCTGCTCACCGAGATGAAGGCGACGATCGACCGCGAGGTCCAGCAGCAGCGCGAAACGTCCGCGCAGTACTGATCGCGGCCGACGTACCGCCACCACTCCACCACCCAGCGAACCTCTGAAGGGACATTGACCATGGCTGTCTACAAGAAGGGCATGGACGCAGACGCCGTGTCCGCCTCCGGCGACAAGCTCGTCGGCTACAAGGGCGAGCTCGACGGCATCGTCGAGGCCGTCAACGGCGCCGTCCAGACCATCAAGAGCAACTGGGGCGGCCAGGACGCCGAGCAGTTCCAGTCCGACTGGAACGGCCAGCGCCAGGTCGTCTCCGCGGCCGGCGACAAGCTGAACGAGATGGGCCGGAAGGCCAAGACCAACGCCGAGACGCAGAAGTCGGCTTCCGGCAGCTGACGTCAGCACACAATCCCGGGGCCATGACCTGTGGCCGGTCAGGAACCGAAGGTGGTCGCTCCACAGGGGAGGAGCGGCCACCTTTCGATGTGTACGGGCCAGACCCGGCGGTGAGTCCGCCGGAGCGCGTCGGTGCGTGCGACGCTCGGCGCCGTGACCGATCTCGACTCCGACAACGCCCAGCCGACGCGCGGGACTGCCGAGGACGTCAGGTGGTTCGATGCCCCCGGCACCAACGGCTTCGCCACCGCGGCCCTGGTGTGCGGTCTGCTCGCCTTCATTCCGCTTGCTGCCATCCTGGCGGTCGTCTTCGGCCTCATCGCCCTACGGCAGCTCAGAGAGGTCAGTCAGCGTGGCAGGCGCCGCGCCGTGGCCGGAATCGTCCTGGGATCGCTCGTCATTCTCGCTTGGGCGGCGTTCACGCTGAGGGCCTTCACGATGACTCCGGACCGTGACGAGGACGGTTCCCACGTGACCTCGGGAGTGGCCTCCGTGGAGATGCTCCGACCCGGGGACTGCTTCAGCGGGGTGGAGGAGGGCACGCCGGGCAGCGTGACCATCCATCCCTGCACCACGCCCCACGAGGCGCAGCTCGTGGCCACGGTCGCTCTGGACGACGGACCCTTCCCCGGTGCCGATGCGGCTCGTGACCAAGCCGAGGAGGCGTGCCTCGCCGACGTGGAGGGCCGGATCTCCTCGGGCGTGGGTGAGCAGCTCGACCTGTTCTTTCTCTACTCCGACTCGCCCTTGGCCTGGGCCGGCGACCCCACGGCCGGCTGCGTCGTCGTCGCGGTCGACGGCGAGATGACCGGATCCCTGCTGAAGTGACCTCCGCGCGTCGGTGCGCGCGTACGTGGCGGACCCAGCCCAGCGGCATACGGCATATCCCGTATGCCGCTGGGCTCGTTCCCAGCCAACCTGACCTTCCAGCGGTGTGACGTTCTGTGTGTATCTGGCTGGTTCGTGGCGCATCTGCAGTTCGTGAGACCTACGATGAACACGCTGAGAGAGAGGCGTGTCATGCATGAACCCAGCGGTCTCACAGAACTCGTGACCGCCGCGGCAAACGGAGACCCCGAGGCGTGGAACGCGATCGTGGAGCGGTTCTCGAGCCTCCTCTGGTCCGTCGGACGAGCGCATCGGCTCTCCATGGAGGACGCCGCGGACGTCGTACAGAACACCTGGCTCCGGCTGCTCGACCACCTCGACCGGATTCAGCAGCCAGAAGCCCTCCCCGGGTGGCTGGCGACGACGGCCAGGCACGAGTGCCTGTCGTTGCTGCGACGGAGGGGGCGTGACGTCCTGGTCCGCGACGACGACCTGGGACCCATGCTCGTCGACGAGGAGGCCGCGTCGCTCGACGCGGCCCTGCTCGAGGACGAGAGGGACGTTCAGCTCTGGACCTGCTTCACCCAGCTGTCGGAGCGGTGCCAGCGGCTGCTCCGCGTGCTCATGGTCTGCGACCGGCCGAACTACGCCGAGGTGTCCGCCTCGCTCGGGATGCCGGTCGGCTCCATCGGTCCGACGCGCATGCGTTGTCTGTCGACGCTGCGATCCCTGGTTACTGACACCGGCTACGCCTTTGAGAGCGGAGGGGGTCGACAGTGATGTCCACCCGTGACCTGCACCCCGACGACATCGAGCTGCTCGAGCGCCTCGGCGCCATTGCTGGGCAGCTCGATCCGGTGCCGCCCGAAGTGATGGAGCTCGGCAGGGCTGCCTTTGCGCTCCACCACGCCGACACCGCGCTCATGACGATGTCCACCGACGCCATGTCGGTTGCGGGTCTGCGCTCCACCGACAGTGCGCGCGGCGCCTCCCAGCTGCTCGTCTTCGAGCACGGTGGGGTGTCCATCGAGCTGGACGTCACCGTGCGGGGAGACTTCGGACGCATCATCGGGGTCGTGATCGATGAAGCGGGGACCCCGGGCGAGGAGACCAGCATCGTCCTCGAGACGCCCTCCTCGACGCGCACGGTCGACCTCGAGGACGAGCGGTTCACCTTCGAGCGGGTGCCGCTCGGGCTGGCGCGGATCGCCCTGGAGAGGTCTGGCGAGCGGGTCATGTCGACGACCTGGTTCGAGGTCGGCTGACGAGTTTGCTGGGGCGTCAACCACCCCAGGCGGTGAACGAGGCAGCGGTGGCGACGCGCAGGACATCGCCCTGAGCGGCGGTTCGCGCCGCAAGCCACCCTTCGGCCAGCGTGCCGCCCCGGCCCGCGACCGCATGGACGTCGGCCATGACGTCGAGCGTGGCGTGGTCGTTGACGGACACGACGCTGGCCAGGACGTCGGAGGTCCCCATGCCGAGCAGCGCCGAGACGAGCCCGAGAGCTTCGTGGGGGCCGATCGGTGCAGCACCGCCGGAGTCGCACGCGGACAGGATGATCGAGCGCGGCGTGTGATGCAGCTGCTCGAGGTCATGCACCGTGAGTGGACCGTCGGCCAGTTGGAGCGACGAGAACAGCGGTGCATCGGCCCGGAAGGTGCCATGCGCCGCGATGTGGGCGAGACCGGCCCCGTCCAGGATCTCGAGTGCGGCTGACACCGTGGCCTTCTCCGCCGGCAGCACGCGGGCAGCGAGGTGCACCGGACTGAGGCTCGTGACCTCCGCCTCGCGCGTGCTGAGGTCGGGCCCGGTGATGAGGGCGACCTGGCCTGGACCGCTCTTGCAGCGAGCGCGTCGCGCCTTGAGCCATTGGGTCACCGACGGGCTGACCGTCAGGGGGACCCGGGCCAGCAGGGGCAGTAACCCCCAGGGGGCGGTCAGCAGTTCCGCGGGAGGCACGACGACCACGGGACGGTCCACCTCGTGAACGAGCCGCCGTAGCGTGCTCGCGTGTGGTCCCAAGAGGGCCGACTCCAGGCGCGCGGCCGTGGCGCCGAGGTCCACGACGCGGCCGGAGGCGGCGCGTCGCAGCGCGAAGCGGGCGAACTCGGCCTCTCGATCGGCCGCGGCTCGGCTGCCGATCTCGTGGTGGCGCACCCGGCCGTCGCAGACCGTGACGAGGTGCAGGGCTCCCCGGTCGTTGACGAACGTCATCAGGACGGCCCGGCCGAGCTCGCCGATGACGGTGGCCAGGTCGAGCCCGAGCGGATGCCCGAAGTCGCTGTTCGGGTTGGCCCGCATCCGGTGGTGGGCGCGGCGGATCGACGACTCGAGCCGCGTCCGTTCCGCCCGGAGGCCGGGCAGCGCCGCGTCGTCCCCCTCGGCCGGAGCATCGAGACGACGTGTCACGTCACGCAGCGCGACGATCGCTCGGCCGAGGTCGGGGTCATCGGGGCGCGTGATCGTGCCGTTGAGAGCGGCTGCCCGCCACCGCTCCGCCCACCACCACAGGTCCCGGGGTCGGCGTGCCCGCACAGCGGATGACACCGCCAGTCGAGCGAACTCGATGCCATGGCCGCTGGCGAGAGCGCGGAGCTCGAGGTCGCCGAGGATGGCACGGTGCTCGTCGACGGCGTCGAGTCCCTGTCGGCATGCCGCGTAGAGCGCCCTCCGGTCATTCGCCTGGTCGGCGAGGAGCGCGGCGGCGAGCCAGCCGGCGGATCGGGACAGCGGCGACCCGGAGCGGCGCGCAGCAGCGGCGGCCATCAGGCTCGCGCGGGACACGTCGGCGCGGCCGGCTTCGCTGGCGATGCGACCGTGCAACACGAGCGCGACGGGGAGGTCAAGGGATCGGGAGGCGCGCATCGAGGACACCAGGTCGTCCGCCTCGCCGAGCAACCGCTTGCCCCGCGCGGCACGGGATCGGGGGCCGCGCTCTGGCGCCTGGCGCTCGTCGAGCGTCCACGCCTGGAGCTCGGGGTGGTCGGCCAGGTGCTCGGCCCGCAGGCGCAGGAGCCGGGCCCGGTCGACCCACGCGTCGCGCAGCTGCTCGGTGAACAGGACCGCTGCCTCGCTCGCTCGCTCGCTGGCCACCGCCGCCTTGCCTGTGGCGAGGGCAGCCCGGGCCTGGGCGAGCATCAGCTCGGCCCGCTTCACCGGTGCGAGATCCGGGCGGGACAGTCCCTCGCGAGCCACCGTCTCGGCCTCGTCGTAGAGACCGGCAGTGAGGAGGGCCTCGACCCGGTCGAGGTCGAGCCCGGGATTGCTCCTGCCGAGCGCGGCATAACGGTCGGCGGCCCGATCGAACAGCTCCAGGGCGCGCGGCAGGTCGCCGCGGAGCATCGCAGTGGCCGCACGGTTGTGCAGGACCTCGGTGGCCTCGAACTCCTGGCCGAGGGAGTCGAAGAGCTGCTCGGCGAGCCGGGCGTCCTCGTCGGCGTCGTCGACCAGGCCGAGCGCGATGCTCACGACGACCCGGTTGTTCAGTGCGCGCGCTTCCCACAGCTTGTCCCCCAGGGCGCGGCTGCCCGTGATCGCCTGGGTGAGGTCGGCGCGCGCCTCCCGGTCGCGGCCGACGAGGGCCAGGACGTGCGCGCGGCGCAGCAGCAGCCGGGGGAGGTCCACCGGCTGGGTCAGTTCCTTGGCTGCGTCGAACTGGCGCAGGCCATCTCTGGTTCGGCCCGCATAGGCGAGCACGACGCCGAGGGTCGCCATGACGTCTGCCTGCCGGAGTCGGCTGACGCCCCGAGCGAGGCGCAGCGCGGCGAACCCGTGCCGCAGCGACTCCTCCGTGCGCCCCGCGTCCCGATGGACGATCGCCGCCGCCTGGTGGGCGAACGAGAGCGTCGCTGCATCCCCGGACGTGTCGATGATCTGCATAGAAGTTGCGAGAGCCGACTGCGGCCGCGATATTGCGAGGGGGAGCAACGAGGCCGGATCGACGGCAGCGGCGGTCGTGGATCCACGAGGCGCCTCTGCCGCTCGTGTATCAGGTCGCTCCCTCCGCGACTCCGGCTTCACAGACAACATCCTTCGCTCGACTGGAGAGCTGCAATGACTGACACGCACCCCGTGACCCTCCACATGATGGCAGCAACCTCATGAGCAACCAGCCGAACCTCCCACCGTGGTGGCAAGATGGCGTACCCAACGGTCGCCAGCGCGGTCGCCTCCGGGTACAGCTCAACCGGATCGTCGATGGCCTCCAGAGCGCGCCTGGAAACGTCGCCCGCAACGTCGTCATCGAGGAGGCGGGCACCGGCGACGACGTCGACTACCTGTACCGGCGCGGGGCTGTCCTCGTCCGCGATCGTGACGTCACCCGCGTTCTCGACGTCCTCCGCGAAACCGTGGGCGACGGCGCCCAGGTCGAGGACGCGGTGGGCGGGCGGGCGCAGCGCGGCGTCGCGACGATCGTCCTGCCGGCGAGTGCCGACACCAACGCTGTCGTCGCCGACCTGCGCGCCCGCGACATTGACGCGAGCAACGACCTTGTCCTGCACATCTGCCCGTCGGCGTCGGCGTGCCCGGCGACTGAGCCCGTCATCGCCGAGAGCGGCCCCGTGCCCGCTGTCGCCGACTGGTCCACGCACCCGGCCGACCGCAAGGTCACCGTCGCCGTCATCGACACCGACTTCCACCAGTCCGTGGCGAGGCAGCACGCCTGGCTGCAGAACGTCTCGGGGAAACCGGGAGGCCCCAGGGCCGAGGGCCACTATCGGGGCCACGGGACCTTCGTCGCCGGGGTGGTCGCGACCATGGCTCCCGAGGCCGACGTCCACGTCTACCCGGCGCTCTTGACCTCGGGCGGTCAGATTGCGAGCGACCTCGGCCCGGTCCTCGACGCGGCCCTCCAGACGGGGCCGGACATCATCAGCCTCTCGGCGGGCACGACCCTCGCCCCGGGCGAGGACCCCGCCAGCGCGCTCCTCGGTCTTGAGGTGTTCCGCGAGTACCTCGCCACCACCGACACCCTGCTCGTCTGTGCGGCGGGCAACGATGCCCAGGACGAGGGGTTCTACCCGGCCGGGCTCGACCATCCCGAGATCGTCGCCGTCGGTGCCCTCGACCCCGACAACGCCACCCGCGCCGGATACAGCAACTACGGCGACTGGGTCGACGTCTGGGCGCGCGGGACCGACCTCGTCAACGGCTACCCCAACGGCCGCTACGACTATGCGGACATCGACCCGGACACCCCCGGCGACCAGCCCGGGCACGTCGTGTTCAAGAACGGCCTGGCGAGCTGGAGCGGCACCTCGTTCGCAACCCCGCTCGTCGCCGGTCTCGTCGCTGCGCGGATGGCCTGGAGCAACGAGAAACCGCGTCAGGCATGGGCGGCGCTGCACCAGATCGCGGTTGCCAACGCGGTGGATGGGCGACCGATCCTCAAACGGGGAGACGCCGACCGACCGCCTGACGCCTGAGTGTCGGATTCCACCTCGAACCACGCGCGGTCTATCGTTGAATCAGGTTGTGACGACCTCGGCAGGAGGTGGTCGAGTGAAGCAGCGGTATGCCGACTTCGACGTCCTGCTCGAGCCCCGCGGGGACGGCTTCGTGAGCCGCGTCGTCGACTCGCCGGTCGGCCCCACGGGTCCGGAGGAGTTCGTCCCCCCAGACGTCGCCGGTGTGACGGATCTCGTTCAGGGGATGAGGGATCTCCGGCGGATCACACCCGCGCACCCCGAGGTGCCGATCGCTGCCGCGCTGCCGTCCGCGGCCATCAAGGCTTTCGGCACCAAGCTCTTCGAGGCCCTCTTCACGGGCGGGGTCGAGTCAGCCCTGCGCAGCAGCCTGCACGTCTCGGCCAAGCACAACGAAGGGCTGCGGCTCCGGCTGCAGTTCGCCGCGACGCCCGACCTCACCAGCCTGCCCTGGGAGCTCCTCTACGACCCGGTGCGGCGGCGCTTCCCCTGTCGGCAGGATGACTTCCCGACCGTCCGGGTGGTTGACGTACCGGAGCCGATCGCCCCGCTGACGTTGTCCGGGCCGATCCGCATGCTCGTCGCCATCAGCAGCCCGATCGACCTGCCTCAACTGGACGTCGAGGCGGAGTGGCGGCGGCTCACGACGACGCTCGCGCCGTTGACCGACACTGGTCGGCTCGAGCTCGAGCGCCTCGACCAGGCCACCCTCGAGGCGCTGCGCATCGCGGCGACCGACGGAGAGTTCCACGTCTTCCACTTCATCGGGCACGGAGGCGTCGACCCGGAGTCCGGGGAGGGGCTGCTGGCCTTCGGTGGCCCCACGGGACGCGCGCAGCTGGAGCCGTGCAGCCACGTC
The DNA here is from genome assembly GCA_963754395.1 of uncultured Actinomycetota bacterium. Classification (GTDB taxonomy): domain Bacteria; phylum Actinomycetota; class Actinomycetes; order Actinomycetales; family Dermatophilaceae; genus Intrasporangium. Next base: position 195,481 of record CAVWGJ010000032.1, read on the forward strand.
GCCGACCTTCTCGGCAACTCTCCCATCGAGCTCGCCGTCCTCAACTCGTGCGAGGGGGGCCGGGTCACCGCGGTCGATCCCTATGGCTCGTCGGCGCTGACCCTCGTCGAGCACGGCATCCCGGCCGTCGTCGCCATGCAGTTCGAGATCAGCGACGTCGCCGCGACGGCATTCAGTGGCGTGCTCTACGAGCACGTGACGGCCGGTGCGGGGATCGACCTTGCCGTGACATTGGCACGCCAGGCGATTCTCACTGCCAGCCCCGCCGAGTGGTCGACGCCGGTGCTCTACCTGCGTCCGGAGGGGAGCCGACTGTTCAACAGGAAGGATGAGCCGCCGCCTCCACCTCCGCCGCCAGCTCTCCCGGATCCAGCGGCGCCCACCATCGTCACGGCGCAGGCGCGTGGTGAGACCGTCCACCTGGGATGGCACCAGCCGCCCGTGCCGGGTGTGACGGTCACGGAATGGCGGGTTTCGCGCAGCGGCATTCCGCAGAACGTCGTCTACCAGCCCAGCTTCACCGACACGCCGGGCGCGCTTGGGGTCTACACCTACTCGGTCGCGGCGGTGAGCGCGGCTGGAAGAGCTTCAGTCGAGTCGGCCGAGGCGTCCGTTCGGCTCAGAGGCCGGTTGCATCGATGGTTCTTCAAAGAGTCCGGACGGCCCCGGGTTGCCGCGTGGCTGCTCGCCGCGTTCCTGGCCTACGCCCTGGTCCTGGGCGTTGTCACGACCGTCACGCCCGTCGCCGCCCCGAGCAATGTCCAGGTCGTCGATACCTCTCCGGTCACCCTCGTCTGGGACTCACCGTCGATCTGGAGCCCGGTCGACCAGTGGCAGGTGTTCCGGGACGGCGACCTGCTGGGGACGACGCGGTCGCCACGGTGGCGCGACGACGGTCCTCTCACGGGCACGCACCGCTACACGATTCGGGCCCTCGACCGCTCGGGAGACCGATTCGCGGCGACGGCCATCCTCGTGGACACATCGAAACCAGTCGTCCCCTAGAGACGTAATCGACTGAACACGTTTTGGCCCGAATGCTGTTCATTCGATTGGGTTGGGGCCATCCACAGTCTTCTGGAGCGTAACGATCCGGCGGCGATCTTCCCGTTCGGACACCGTGCAACGCTCGCACTGTCATCCTCACCCGCATGGCCGCTGAACTCCCGCCACCGAGCGGCCCGCCGCGGCCGGGACCCGTCCCGCCCGACAGCACGGATGGGCCACGCGCGCCCGCCGAGACCGCTGGGGCCACACAGCTGCCGACCAACGCCTGGACGGTGCCCGTGCCGACCGCGCCTGGGCCGACCGCGCCCGGGCCGCCGGTGCCGCCAGACCGGATCCCAACGCCCGGGAGCAACGGCTTGGCCATCGCAGCCCTCTGTTGCGGGCTCCTTGGGATCTTCCCGCTGGCGGCGATCGCTGCGATCGTGCTGGGCATCGTCGCACTCAGCCAGCTGCAGCGGAGGATCCAGAGAGGTAGGGGTATGGCCATCGCGGGCATCGTCCTCGGTGGTCTCTGGCTCGTCGGCTGGACCGCAGCTCTCATCTTCGCCGCCTCCGTCGACCAGCCCACCCCTGACCCGTCCGGTGCGGTCACCCGGCAGTCGGGGACCTTCGTCGACAATCTCCGGGCCGGCGACTGCTTCTCGTACAGCGGTGGCAAGGGAGACGAGGTCGACCTCGTGTCAGTCGTTCCGTGCGCCTCGCCGCACGAGGCCCAGGTCGTCATCACCTTTGAGCTGCCCGATGGGCCCTACCCCGGCGAGGACGAGGTCATCGACGCCGCCGAGAAGGGTTGCACCGACAAGGCCGACCCGCTCCTGACCGACCGGGCCTATGAGAACCTCGAGCCGGCGTTCTTCTATCCGGACTCGTTCACGTGGCGCGGTGACCGCACCGTCACCTGCGTCATCGAGGCGCCGTCGGGCACGACCACCGGCACGGCCCTCAAGTAGCACGTCGCCGGCATGCGCAAGGGCCCGCCTCCACGTGGAAGCGGGCCCAGCGGCATACGGACTGAAAGTAACTCAGCCGATCGGTGCGGTCAGCGCGACTCCTCGCCGCGGATGAAGGCCTCGAGGCGAGCGCGACCCTCGTTGTCCTCACGCTGCTCCGGCGGGGACTTCATCAGGTAGGACGACGCGGACAGCAGGGCGCCGCCGATGCCGCGGTCCTTGGCGATCTTCGCCGCGCGGATGGCGTCGATGATGATGCCGGCCGAGTTCGGGGAGTCCCAGACCTCGAGCTTGTACTCGAGGTTCAGCGGCGCGTCACCGAAGGCGCGCCCCTCGAGCCGCACGTAGGCCCACTTGCGGTCGTCGAGCCACTGGACGTAGTCCGACGGGCCGATGTGGACGTTCTTGTCGTCGATCTTGCCGGCGAGGCTGCCGGTGAGGTTCGAGGTGACGGACTGCGTCTTCGAGACCTTCTTGGACTCGAGGCGCTCGCGCTCGAGCATGTTCTTGAAATCCATGTTGCCGCCGACATTGAGCTGGAACGTCCGGTCGAGCGCGACGCCACGGTCCTCGAAGAGCTTGGCCATGACCCGGTGCGTGATCGTCGCGCCGACCTGGCTCTTGATGTCGTCGCCGATGATGGGCACGCCGGCCGCCTCGAACTTCGCGGCCCACTCGGGGTCCGACGCGATGAACACCGGCAGCGCGTTGACGAAGGCCACGCCCGCGTCGATCGCGCACTGCGCGTAGAACTTGTCGGCCTCCTCGGAGCCCACCGGCAGGTAGGACACGAGGACGTCCACCTTCGCGTCGCGCAGCGCCTGGACGACGTCCACCGGCTCAGCCGCCGACTCGTCGATCGTCATCCGGTAGTACTTGCCGAGCCCGTCGAGCGTGTGGCCCCGCTGGACCGTGATGCCCGTCGTGGGGACCTCGGAAATCTTGATGGTGTTGTTCTCCGAGGCGTTGATCGCCTCGGCCAGGTCCTTGCCGACCTTCTTGTCGTCCACATCGAACGCGGCGACGAACTCGACGTCGCGGACGTGGTACGGGCCGAGCTGGACGTGCATGAGGCCCGGCACGGTACCGGCCGGGTCAGCGTCCTTGTAGTACTCGACACCCTGGACGAGCGAGCTCGCGCAGTTGCCGACGCCGACGATGGCGACGCGTACGGATCCCATGGATCACTCCTTGTTTCTTGGCTGGGTCTTGTTGACAGGTGTCGTGCTGCTTGGGCGGGGCTCGCCGACGGTGTCGTATGCCGCTGGGCCGGGGTCCAGCGCAGCGCGGCGTTCCGCGCTGATGAGCTCTTCAAGCCAGCGGACCTCGCGCTCGGCCCCCTCCTCGCCGTGCTGCTGGAGGGCCATGGTGTAGCCGTCCAGGCGCTCCCTGTTGCGCACGCTCGCGTCGCGGATGTTGGCGAGGCGCTCCTCGAGCCGGGAGCGTCGTCCCTCGAGGATGCGCAGGCGCACCTCCCGTTGGGTCCGTGAGAAGAAGGCGAAACGGACGTCGAAGTCGTCGTCGTCCCACGCGTCCGGACCGCTGGCCGTGACGAGGTCCTGGAAGTGCTCCTTGCCCTCGGCCGTCAGCTCGTACGTGATCCGTGGGCGCCTTCCCTGCACCGGCGTCTCTGTGGTCTCCGTGATGTGACCTACCTCGACGAGCGAGCGGAGCGCCGGGTAGAGCGAGCCGTACGACAGGGCCCGGAAGATTCCTAGTGCGGTGGTGAGCCGCTTGCGCAGCTCATAGCCGTGCAGGGCACCGTCGTGCAGCAAGCCGAGGATCGCGAACTCGAGCAGCGCGGCACGCCGGCTCGGGGGACGCGTGGATCTGGGCACGCGCCCAGTCTATACCCAGATATATCGCGGCGATACATCGCCGTTCCGCCGAGTCAGCGGGCCAGCGTGTAGATGGCGAGGTAGGCGGTACCCGTCGTCAGCGGAGGGCCGCCCGGGGCGTCCTCGATGCTCACCGTCCCGGCCCCACGGGCCGGCTGTGCGACGGTTGTCGAGACGTCCCCTCCGAGGAGGCTGGCGGGCGCGTCGAGGCCGACCAGCTGGAGCGAGCCTTCGGCGGGGCAATACGCTGATCGCGTCTTGACCTGCCCACAGTTGGACGATGCCGTCCCCGTTCCCACCGATCCGAAGCTCACGAGGAACGGCACGTCCTTCGGCGTCGAGGCGATGATCGGCGCCGAGCCCACCGGCAAGGCGCCTCCTCGGACGATACCGGCGCCGAGCTCGTCGAGGCGGTAGCGGTAGCCCTGGTGCTCGACGACCTCGGGCAGCACCTGCACCGTGCGCCCCGTCTTGTCCAATACCGCACGCTGCGGGCCCAGCTCGTAGACCGCAGCCGCCACGCGTGCCGAGTCGAACGCGACCGGCTTCCCGGCAGTGTCGACCAGCTGCACCCGCAACCGCGCCGTAAGGCCAACGGTCAGCGCGTCCCAGCCCTGCCCGGGCTCGCCGGGCGTCACCCCGCCGGTCGGCAGGTCGCCGACCGGCGCCGAGCCCACCTGGCACGGTCCCTCGAAGAGCGGCTTGGTCCCCTCGAGGCCGACACGCAGCAGGGTCTTGCCCGCCGCATTCTTGTCTACGCCGGGCAGGTGGCACTGGGCAGTTACCGATACGAGATCAGTCGTGGGCTCCCAGGAGAGCGTCGCCTGGCTCTGGCCCGGGTCACCGATGAATGCCGCCGCCAGCGTGTCGTCGGCGGCCTTCGCGCGGAACCGCAGGCCGTCCTTGACGACATCGCCCGGCGCGTCGGGGATCGTTCGTTCCGGCATCCCGTCGGCGCCCACCGTCACGCTTGGGCTCGTGACCGCAGGGGCCGGGACGACGGCGCGGCCCGGCTGGTTGGTGAGGACGAGGCCCGCGGCAAGGACAGCTGCGCACAGGCCGCCAACGGCACCAGCGGCCCGGCGGCGCTTCGTCGAGCGGACCTTGCGGGCGATCCCGGCCGAGATGGCAGATGTGTCGGCCTCGAGGCCGCTGACGTGCAGGTCGAGCTCGTCGCGCAGGTCGGTGAGGTTCATCGCTGGGCCTCCTTCGCGGATGCCTTGGGGGACGTGGTGAGTCGGGGGTCGAGCCGCAGCTTCGCGAGCGCCTTGCTCGCCTGGCTCTTGACGGTGCCGACCGAGCAGCCGAGGATCTCGGCGGTCTCGGCCTCGGACAGGTCCTCGTAGAAGCGGAGCACGACCACGGCGCGCTGCCGCTTCGGCAGTCGCCCGAGTGCGTGCCACAGGTCGGTCCGGTCGTCGGCCCGGGTGGCCTCGGTCGTCCTCACGCCCTCACCGGTCTCGGGGAGCGCGTCGCTCGGCTCCTCGCCGTTCCATTTCCGGCGCCACCACGTCGCGTACGTGTTGACCAGGATCTTGCGGACGTAGGCCTCGGGCCGGCCCTCGATCCGCTCCCAGGAGAACCACGCCTTCGTCAGCGCGGTCTGCAGGAGGTCCTCGGCCAGCGCCCGGTCGTGGGTGAGCAGGTAGGCGGTTCGCAGCAGGGCCGTCGAGCGCGCCGCGACGAACCCGTCGAAAGCCTTCAGGCCCACGGTCACCCCCGCCTCCCTGCGTTGCATCAGCGTCGTCACATCCTTGGGGACCACCCGGCCCCACGCAAAGGTTGCCTCACCCGGGAAGGGAACTCAGCGGTATACGGAATCCGTTTGTGCGGTATGCCGCTGGGCTGGTTCCCGCGTCGAGTGTGCACTTGGCGCCGCTCGGCGAGACCCAGTCTGACGCGAACTGCACACTCGACGAAGGGGGTGCTCGCCGGGAATTGCACGTGCGTGCGGGAGGGAACTCAGCGGCCTACGGAAGCCGTTTGTGCGGTAGGACGCTGAGCTGACTCTGGTGCCTGTGTGCCCACTGTGGACGGCGGGGTTCATTTCGGCGTGTGGCGCGTCAACGGGTCATACTGATGGGCGGCTCGAGAGGATTCTCGAGCCTGCGCACGAAACGGAAGTGGTGGAGTGACACAGAGCAGGCGCGAGATCCGTGCCGCCCAGGTGGCCGAGGAGAAGCGCACCCGGCGAGCTGGCAACAAGCGACCCGACTCGGGGCTGGGGGAGCCGACGGATGACGGCGACGCCCTCGAGTTCCGGGCCGGTGGGCACGGAGGACGCGGCCGGCGCGGAGGACGTGACGGAGGCGATGGAGGCGACGGCCGGACCGGCTGGCGCCGCTGGGTCATCCCCACCCTCAAGTGGGGCTCGCTGGCCGGGCTGGTCCTGTTCATCCTCGGCATCGCCGGGATCTGGTTCGCCTACTCCCAGACGACCGTGCCGCAGCCCAACGAGTTCGCGGGCCGGCAGGTGTCGATCATCTACTACTCCGACGGCAAGACCGAGATCGACCGCATCGTCCAGGACGAGGGCAACCGCCAGATGGTCGAGCTGGCCAAGGTGCCCGACCACGTCCAGAAGGCGCACATCGCCGCCGAGGACCGCTCCTTCTACGTCAACAACGGCATCTCCGCCGGCGGCATCTTCCGAGCCGTCAAGACGACCATCACCGGCGAGACCCAGGTCGGTGGCTCCACGATCACCCAGCAGTACGTCAAGAACTACTTCCTCAGCCAGGACCGCACCATCGAGCGCAAGGCCAAGGAGATCCTCATCGCGATGAAGATCGACGGTGAGAAGTCCAAGGACCAGATCCTCGGCGATTACCTCAACACCATCTACTACGGTCGCGGCGCCTATGGCATCCAGACCGCCGCCCAGGCGTACTTCGGCAAGCCGGCCGAGAAGCTGACCGTGGCGGAGGGCGCCGTCCTCGCCTCGGTCATCAACGCGCCGTCCCTCTACGACCCCGCCGAGGGGGAGAAGGCCGCCGCCAACCTCGAGCGGCGCTACGCCTACGTCCTCGACGGCATGGTCGAGGAGGGCTGGCTGTCGGCCGCGGAGCGCGCCAAGTTCACCGAGCTGCCGAAGATCAAGGAGTACAAGGGCGCCCGTCTCTCCCGGGGCACCAACGGCTACATCACGTCCGAGGTGAAGAAGGAGCTCGTCCGCATCGGCCTCACCGACCAGGACGTCGCCAAGGGCGGCCTGCGTATCGTGACGACGATCGACCGCAAGGCCCAGTCCAACGCGGTCAAGTCCATGGGCAAGAACCTGCCCAAGGGCGTGCAGGGCGGCCTCGTCGCGATCAAGCCCGGCGATGGTGCGGTCATCGCGATGTACGGCGGGTCGGACTACTCCAAGCGGCAGCTCAACAACGCCACCCAGGCCATCATGCAGGGCGGCTCGAACTTCAAGCCGTTCACCGTGCTCGCCGCGGTCCGCGAGGGAATCTCGACGAAGACGAAGTTCGATGGCAACAGCCCGAAGGAGTTCGACGCCTACCCGCACCCGGTCAACAACTACGACGACCGCGACTACGGCAAGGTCGACATGCGCAGGATGATCGGCAGGTCGATCAACACGGCGTTCGTCGAGCTCAACGAGCAGATCGGGCCGGACAAGACCCGTCAGGCCGCCATCGACGCCGGGATGCCGCAGGGGACGATCGGTCTCGAGAATGACCTCGGCAACGTTCTCGGCACCGCGTCCCCGCGTGTCATCGACATGGCCTCCGCCTACTCGACGATCGCCGCACAGGGGGTCCGGGCCACGCCGTACCTCATCGCCAAGGTCACGACAGCGGACGGCAGCTACACCTACACCGCCAAGCCCAAGACCCGTCGCGCCTTCGCCAAGGAGGTCACGGCTGATGTGACCGACGCAATGACGTACACGACGAAGCCGGAGGGCACGGCGACGAAGATCGGCCGCGAGTTCGATCGGCCGGTCGCCGCCAAGACGGGTACGTCCGAGGAGAACCTCTCGAAGTGGTTCAGCGGCTTCGTGCCCCAGATGGCCGTGTCGGTCGGGACGTACAAGCCGACCAAGGACGGCAGTTCGAGCGTGTCACTCTCGAAGGAGGAGTCGGAGGCGCCCGACGGGTCGACCATCCCGGCCAACATCTGGCTGGACTTCATGAAGCCCACGTTCGAGGGCGTCGAGGTGCTGCCGTTCCCGGAGCGTGACGGCGTTGGTGACGAGGACGTGCCGACGGAGACGCCCACTCGGACCGAGGCGCCGCCCACGACGACGGAGGGCCGCCGACCACGACCAGCGAGCCACCTCCGACGACGTCCGAGCCGGCGCAGCCGACCAAGAGCCCGCCGGGCAAGCCGAAGGCGACCACCACGACGCAAGAACCGACGTTCTCGGTCACGGTGGAGCCGCCTCCGACGACGACCACCACCAAGCCCCCCAAGCCCGGCGGCGGGGGCGGATGACCGCGTCCGGCCGCAGGACGACGACCGACCCCGTCGCGGCGGCCGCAAGCGAGGTCATCGGGGGTCCCCGCGGACGTTATGCCGCCCGCGAGCTCCCCTGGATGTTCACTGCTGCCGTGCTCTCGGCGCTCGCCGCGATCCCGGCCGGCTTCGGGATCGCGCTGCGGATCCCCTGCCTGCGGACCCACTGGGCGGGCGACGGGCAGTTCTGGAACGCGTGCTACTCCGACCTGCCGAACGCCTACCGGGACGGCAACCTCGACGCCGGGCTGGCCGCCTTCCTCCGGGGCGCCGAGGGTGCCCCGACGACGGGGCAGCCACCGCTGACCGGCCTCCTGCTGACCGCGGTCGCGAGCCTCGTCCCCTCCGCGGATCGCGAGGGCACCCGGATCGCCTGGTACTTCGCGCTCTGGGCCGTGCTCCTGACGCTGCTGCTCCTCGCGGTGATCTGGCTCGTCGCCTCGTCGTCCCGCAGGCCGTGGACTGCTGCCCACGTCGCCCTCGCCCCCGTGGTCGCCCTCGTCGGTTTCGTCTCCGCCGACCTGCTCGGCGTGGCACTCGCGAGCGCCGGAATGTGGGCCTGGGGGCGGCGACGCCCCGCGGCGGCAGGCGTCCTGCTCGGGCTGGCCATCTCAGCGCGGTCCTACCCCGTGCTCATCCTCGTCGCCATCGGCCTGCTCGCCCTGCGGTCCGGCCGGCTCCGCCAGTTCGCCCGCACCGCCAGCCATGCGGTGGCCGCCTTCCTCGGCGTGCTGGGCGCGCTGTGGCTGCTCCACCCGGAAGCCGCCGTCTCCGCCTATCAGGGCTGGGTCGCCGCAGGGGCGGGCTATGGCTCACCGTGGCTGCTCCCGCAGCTCGCCGGACACCCCCTGCCCACCTGGGCGGTCACCGCGCTCGCCGTCCTCGGCTGGGTCATCGCGATCATCGTCGGGGCTGTCCTCGCGTTGTCGAGCGCGCGTCGGCCAACCCTCGCCGAGGTCTCCCTCGTCATGGTGGGCATCGTCCTGGTGACCGGCAAGTCCTTCACGGTGCAGAGCTCCCTGTGGCTCGTCCCGCTCATCGCCTGGAGCCTCGTCCAGTGGCGTGACCACCTCATCTGGGCTGCCGCCGAGGCGATGAACTTCGTCGCCGTGTGGCTGACGATCGCCGCGGGCAAGGTCCCCGACCGTGGGCTGCCGAACCCCTGGTACGCCTTCTTCTCGATGCTGCGCGTCATCGCCGTCCTCTGGCTCGTCGCGATGGTGTGGTTGCAGGCCCGCGAACGCTGGGGCCGCTCCGAGCCCGAGCCCGACGACCTGGCCGGCCCGATGGCCGACGCGGAGGACCGCGTCATCGTCCGCTTCACCTGACCAGGCGTGGGCAGACCCGATTTCGGCGTATGCCGCTGGGCCCGGTAGTCTTGCCGCGTTCGCCGTGTGCCCTACCGCCCTTGGGTGCGCTTGTGGAGAAGGCCGCAGCAGTGTCGGCTGGATCTGCAAGGCTGGGACGCGGCGGGACGTTTGCAACCCTCCTGTCACGGGAGAGACCCGTGACCGCCAAGACCAAAGGAGGTGGGTTAGAAGCATGCGTCAGTACGAACTCATGGTCATCATCGACCCCGAGACCGACGAGCGCACCGTCGGCACCACGATGGACAAGTTCCTCAGCGTGGTGAAGAAGGATGGTGGCACCGTCGACAACGTCGACATCTGGGGCCGTCGCCGGCTCGCCTACGACATCAGGAAGAAGAACGAGGGCATCTACGCCGTCGTGAACTTCACCGCCGAGCCGGCCACGGCTCAGGAGCTCGACCGCCAGCTGAACCTCAGCGAGTCGATCATGCGGACCAAGCTGCTCCGTCCCGGCGCCTGAGATCCCGCTCCACTCGATCACCGATCACCCAACGAAGGACTGAACGGAGCCACGCATGGCAGGCGACACCGTCATCACGATCATCGGCAACCTGACCGCCGACCCCGAGCTGCGCTTCACGCCGTCCGGTGCGGCGGTCGCGAACTTCACCGTGGCCTCGACGCCGCGGATGTTCGACCGCCAGAGCAACGAGTGGAAGGACGGCGAGACGCTGTTCATGCGCTGCTCGGTGTGGCGCGACGCGGCCGAGAACGTCGCCGAGTCGCTCCAGCGCGGCATGAGGGTCATCGTGGCCGGCCGTCTGAAGTCTCGGTCCTACGAGACGAAGGAAGGCGAGAAGCGCACCGTCGTCGAGCTGGATGTCGACGAGATCGGCCCGTCCCTGCGCAACGCGACGGCCAAGGTCAACAAGACCCAGCGTGGCGGCGGTGGCGGCTTCGGCGGCCAGCAGGCCGGCGGCTGGAGCGGTGGCGGCCAGCAGCAGGGCGGTGACGACCCGTGGGCGACCGGTGCCGGCGGTGGCCAGGGTGGCCAGCAGGGTGGCTGGGGACAGCCGGCCGGCGCGCCCCAAGGTGGTCAACAAGGTGGTCAACAGGGTGGTCAGCAGGGTGGTCAGCAGGGTGGTCAGCAGGGTGGCTGGGGGCGGCGGCGGCCGGGCGATGGTTCTGCTGGTCTGCTGGTTAGATTACGTGTCGCCGGTAGTGCATCGAGCGCGGATGTGTACGCTGTGCTGGGCGACGGGTGGTCGTACGCCGGGTGGGTGGTCGGCGCCGCGGGTCCGCTCGGTCGACCAAGGGTTCCCGGCGCCCGGGACCAGTCTTCACCACTCGGTCGGTGTCTGGCCGTTCATGGTGAACGACGTGACCACGGTCAAGAAGTAAACCGACCACCGGTTGGTGATCAAGGTCCGCGTCTGGCCGGCCGGCGCCGGCCGGGTCGAGTTCGTCACCACCACCCGCCCCGACGGCTGCCTCCTGGTGATGCGTGAAGAGAGCGTCGAAGGTCCCGTGCACATCCTTCCGCATGCCGCCGTCAAGACCGTCCTGCACTGGCGCGACGCCGAAACCCTGCGTCGCCTCGCCTACTTGGCCGAATCACGCGCCGGCCTGCACGAGAACCCAGTCCACCCCCACGAGGTGACGCGGCGCCCTTGACGGCGACGCTCGGCATGGACCCGCCGGATGCGATCGCTCCTGGTCCGCGTGGCTGATAGACCACGATGAAATTCTCCTTGACCAAGAAGTCGATGGTGGCGATGCGCTTGACGGCGGTGAGCGCCAACTTGGTGGTGGGGTGTTCTTGGCCGTGCGATCGGCCTTGCCCCTCAACCTCTAGAGTTTTTATTTACTAGGGCCCAAGAGCAAAGACCTAAGACCAAAAACTAAAGACCCAAACCGACGCAAAAATGCTCTTCACTGCACTCAAAATGTCGCCCGCAAAGAAGAGTGCAACCGCGGCTACCAAACCCAAAACCATCACCAGCGCATAATTCTGCGTAAAGCCTGTCTGCGCCGCGCGCAGCAAAGGCGACATCAAGCGCACGATAAAAGCAGCGATTGCGTTAACCATGCCATCGACAAAATACTGGTCAGTGCCGCCCGTGATCCGACTTGAAAGTCTGGTCAACCAGGCGGTCCCATTTACAGCGCCATCGACTACCTTCGAGTCGAAAGCGAACACTCCCCGCGCGGCATCCATCACGCGTCGTGTAACGGCCCAGCCAAAGAAATCATCAACCCAGTATTTGTTGTAACTCGCTTGGTAAAGCGGTTTCAGTCTGCGAGCCCAAATGTCCGGCAACTCAGGGCGCCTGACATAGAACAACATTCCCAGCCGATTCCGAAGGTCGCGACAACAAGTGAAATCACGATGAACAACCACTCGGCGGCCGTGTGACTGCCGAGCGCTTGCTCCGCCGCGTGGGCGAGATCGCGGCTCCGGTGAGGCAACCCCTCTCCGGGAGCATGCTCCGTTGCTGCCGCCTGTGGACTGAGGTTGGTGCTCCGGTGCTCCATGGCGTGAGACTTACCAAATTCCCCTGTCGCCGGATTCCAGATGATCGGGTCGAGAAAGTTAACGATATTCATGCGTCCGCCGGATTGCTGGCCGCCGGTCAAAGATGAACGCCGTGCTGATTCCGACGAAGCCGCCAACCGTCGCCAGCACAGCGAGCACTGCGAGCGGCACCCACATCGAAGCCGGCGACTCGTGTGGGATACGCGTTTGTGATGCCCGGGCGTGTCGTGATCTCATTATGTACTTCATGCTCAGCCTATGGTGCATGGCCGTTGAGAAACTTTTCCTTGCCCCAAAACGTCATTGCCACCAGACGAGTCATGTAAAACGCAGTGCAGGTTGCGGCGATTGTGCCGACGATCCAGACAATCCAGCCAACCGGAATGACAGTCGTCGACGCGGCGTTCCAAAGAATTTCATCTTTGGACCAGAAGCCGCTGAACGGAATGATGCCGCAGATCGCCAGCCAGCCGGCCAGGAAGGTCAGATAGGTGTAGGGCATGTACTTCCTCAGGCCGCCCATGCGCCGCATGTCCTGCTCGTGATGCATGCCATGAATCACGCTGCCGGCGCCGAGAAACATCAACGCCTTGAAAAACGCGTGAGTCATCACATGAAAGATTCCGATCACAAACGCGCCGACGCCGCAGGCCATGAACATGAAACCCAACTGCGAAACGGTCGAATAAGCGAGGACTTTCTTGATGTCGTTTTGCGTGATGCCAATCGTGGCCGCGAACAATCGCCGTCGCGGCGCCGACAGAGCGACCACCATCATCATCGTTTGCGAATGCTGGAAGATGACGTTGGTGCGCGTAACCATGTAGAGGCCGGCAGTCACCATCGTCGCCGCATGAATCAGCGCCGAGACGGGAGTTGGTCCAGCCATCGCATCCGGCAGCCAAACGTGCAGCGGGAGTTGGGCCGACTTGCCGCAGGCGCCAATGAAAAGGCCGAGCGCAATCCAGGAAAGCAGGCCCCAGTGACCCATCGGTTCGAGCGGGTAGCTCTGCGGCCTGGGCAAACACATCCGTGTATTGCGTGGTGCCGAAGGTCGCGATCACGCCGAAGATCGCGAGGGCGAAACCAAAGTCGCCGATGCGATTCGTGATGAACGCCTTGCGCGAAGCGTTCGCTGCTTCCTGGCGATCGAAGTAGTAACCAATCAGCAGGTAGGAACAAAGTCCGACGCCTTCCCAACCGACAAACATCATCAGGAAGTTTGAGCCCATCACCAGCACGAGCATCGAAAACATGAACAGGCCCATGTAGGCGAAGAAGCGATAGAAGCCCGGATCGCCATGCATGTAGCCGGTGGCGAAAACAAAGATGCAAAGCCGACTCCGGTCACGATCAGCATGAAGATCGACGACAGCGCATCGAGCTGATAGCTCCATTCAACATTGAGAAGCGAACCGCGCTGCTCTGCGTCGACCTGCAGGGCCATCAATGGCGGGCTGATCTCTGTTCCGGCAGGTAGCTGCACGTTTCGTTGCAGCTTCTGCGTCGAAGCTGCTGACAGCCCGTTCGCCGAGCCCTGCGTCAATGCTGCACCGCTCCGCCGGGAATCCAGGTGAAACTGAAAGCGCCATCCTGGCTCGTCACGTAAGGCTTGCGGCCAGATCGCATTGTTGCTGAAACCGTAGGAGTAAACGGCTGCGAGACGTGATGAGGAAAGATAGTGCGATCGAGCCGACCGCAATGCCGCCAACCAGCTTTTCAGAAAAACGAAACTTCCGGCCGCAGCAGGCCGTTGATGGCCGCGCCGGCGAGGGGAAGAAGTGGAACTAGCCAGATGTAACGATGCATCAGTTTCGAGTTTCGAGTTTCGAGTTCCGAGTTTTGAGTTCGCTGTGTTCGTGCTTTCGACTAACTCGAAACCCGAAACTCGAAACTGCCAGTCTACCATTTCAGGATATCAATCTCATCGACCCAGATCGTTTCTTTGTTCCGATAAAGCGCAATCACAATTCCCAGACCGATCGCTGCTTCAGCGGCTGCAACAACAATCACAAAAACCGCAAAGATCTGCCCGGCAACGGCGTTCACGTTTCCCGTGTCCTGCAGGTAACGGGACATGGCGATGAAGTTGAGATTCGCTGCGTTCAGAATCAACTCGATCGACATGAAGATGACGATGATGTTGCGGCGCGTCAGCACGCCGGCGACGCCGATGACGAACAGCAAGGCGCCGATGACCAGAAACTTTGAGAGGTCGGGGTGTTGCGCTCTTTGCCCAGGCATACGCCCATAGCGCGCCATTGCGTGGCTTCCTGGAATAGACAGGCCGAACGCCGGGCTTAAAAAGTTTGAGCAGTAAGAAGTTGCATCGTCGATGACTTAAGAGATCGTTGTGAAGCTTCTGCAATCTCCGGATCGTGAGCCGCTTCGCTCTGCAGCACTTCAGGCGCGTGATCGTCTACGGCGGCTTCCTGTTTCAGCGTCCGCGCCAGCATAACCGAGCCGATGATCGCGACCAGCAAAAGCACGCTGGCAATCTCAAACGGCAGCGAGCCATAACGATAAAGACCGTTGCCGACGCGTTCAGTTTCGTTCGTGATTCGTGCGGTTCCGGTCGCCTGCGCTGCGGCAGATCCTGTTCGCTGCAGCTGCGCTGCCGGCTTGAGATCTTCGCTGTCTCATCGCGTTTTTGCAAGCCTTCGTAGCCAACGTTGATTGCATAAGAGCAGTCCGGCCACCAGCAACGCACAAAAGATCACGCTGGTGGTCACCTGGCGCGGCTACGATTGAAAATCTCTTCGCTGCCGCGTTCTTCCGCGCCAACGTTAACCAGCATGATCACGAAGAGAAACAGCACCATCACGCCGCCGACATAGACCAGAATCTGTACGCCGGCGATAAATTCTGCCCGCAGCAGAATGAAGAGGGCGGCCACTGAAAGCGAGCGAAGAAATCAGAAAGAGTGCGCTGTGAATGGCGTTGCGGGCCATCACGGTCAAGAGCCCCGCGAAGATGGCCGCGATAGAGAAAACCCAGAAGAAGACTGCTTCCCAGCCGGAAAACACCATAATGATGAATGATGAACGCTGACCGATTGAATCTCTAACGTCGCCGTTTTGACTGTTTTAACTGACTCGTCACAAAGAATTGCCGCCAACTCGTCGGCTTCTCGGCAAGTCCGCGACAGCTTCTTTTCGTGCAATACCGCAATCGATTAACAGTTTTAGCCAATAATAGCACTCTTCGCAGTTCTTGCAATCCCGACCTCATCTTGCTATGAATTCGGCACTCTGATCTCACTCTCGTTGCCTCATGATAGTGAGCGCCAACTGAAGTCCCACTTCGCAGTAGTTGTTTTCCTATAACTTGAGCCTCAGCTGTATTCGGCAAAGCGGTGTAAAGCCGAATGATTCTGCAGAGCGAAGGCACGCGTCCGCAATCGTCAGTTCATAATTTCTGAACCCGGCAGCGGATCCGCTTTCGTTGTTCATCGTTCATCATTCAGAATTCATCATTTACTGGTGTACTTCACTGTCTCGCGTCCTTGCTCAAGCATTTCGCGGTTCCAGACAAAGCCGGCGCGCGAATAGGTAGCGAACTCGAAGTCCTGAGTCAATTCCAAACAGGATGTCGGGCAGGCTTCCTGGCACAAGCGCGCAGAACATGCAGCGCGAAGTATCAAAGATAAACTCGTCCAGCACTTTCTTCTTGCGCGGCTTGCCCGCGACCATGATTCTCGACGTCCATTGCCAGCACATCGATGCAATCTTCCGGACAAGCAAGCGCGCAGAGGTTACAGGCGATGCAGAGCGTGTCGTGCGTTTCCGGATCCATATTCAGCCGTGGTGCGCCATGGAAACGCGGCGCCACATCCGGACGCACTTTGGGATATTGCTCGGTATAGATTCCCTTTCCGGCAACAGAATCCTTGTCGGTCAACGCACCGATGTTGTATTTGAGCGTCAGCCGCAAACCCTTCACAAGGTTTTTTTTTTTTTGTGTCGCTTGCGGCTTGTGAAAATGCCGATCCTGAAACGATACAACGCTTTAATCCTTCCGTCAGCAGCCGCTGCGTCGAGAATCTGGGGGCATTGGTCGCAAACTTGCTGACCCGGCACCGCAGGTTTTTATGCAACGTTCCGACCAATCAAAGGCAAAGAAGAAACGATTCTCAACAGCCCCAAGGCAACCTCATTCTTCCGCGGGAGTCGAGTACTGAGAAACCACTGGTAGCCTCCGTCGAGGTTGCAGTCGGTCCGCTGGCGCCATTTGTCGGGTCATACGAAGCGAATCGTCCAAACAGGTAATTGAGATCGCTGTCAGAGACGGAAAAGTCTCTCTAGTCGTAACCGGTCAGCCACCATATCCGTTGGTTGAAAGTGAAAAGAACAAACTGCGGAGTCCGGGACTGCCTGAAGCGTATTGGATAGATGTTTCGTGCGACGAATCCGGCAAAGTTTCGGGCATCGTACTGAACCAGCCTGAGGGTCGTTTACTTTTCATCGCGTTGTCAATAACACCCTGATTAGCGCCGACGATTTAATCGCAAAGATGATTGCCGCGTATGGTGGCGAAGCGAACCTTCGAAAACACACGTCATCGCTAACCAAGGTTGAAGTTGATATCGGAGAGCCAGGGTGTGCAGGCCGAAGGTGAGATCAGTGCGCGTGCACCAAACCTTACAATGACCGACATGCGTTTGAAGGCGCTCGGTCGTCAGATTGGCACGATAGTCAGCTATTCGACGGGACGAGCGGCGGTGAAGTCGTCAGCTTCTGGACCGGAAGAGACTACACAGGCAAACGACTCGAAGACGTTCGAACAGGTTCTGACTTTTATGATGTTCTCAATGGAAGAAGAACTACAAGACAATTGAGGTGAAACGCATGGGGAAGGTTGGCGACGAAGAGTGTTATGTCGTCGAGCGAAAAGTTGAGCGCGGAACACCGATAACCGATTACGTATCGGCCAAAACTTTTCTCGTCCTCAAACGCGAGAGCGTGATTTCCAGCGAAACGTCAGGCGTCGAACTACCTCAAACACAAACATTCAGCGATTATCGAATGGTCGAAGGTGTGATGATTCCGTTCAAAGTGGTATCGAGCAATATCGCTAACGGCGACATTGTGGTGCGAGTGAAAGATGTGAAGTGGGACCTTGTGATTCCCGATGAGGTCTTCAAGAAACCAGTCAAGAAATAGAAGGCAGTAGGCAGGGCGGTAGGCGGTAGGCGGTGAGGTCACCATTAATGGACCTGCCTACTGCTTTGGTGTTTTGGGAACCAATACGAACACTTCAGCGTGAACGAGTTCAACGCATTTCGTTAACAATGGAGTAGAGGAGCACACACACAATCCAACGCACAGCTCTCCTTGTGATATTGCTTATCCTTGTGGCATTGGGTCTTGTGAGGAAGCTCTGCCGGAAAACCCAGCGGTGATCAGCCGGATACGGACCGAAGTGGGAATACCTGGCCGTGGCTGGTCCAGGCACTACAAACTTCAGCCCATCTGGCAATTCGAAAATGAGAAAGTCGGAAGGTGGTTTTGGACGTGAGGCGTTTGTGCTTGAACAGCACCTCGACAAGCTCGGGGCTGAAGGTCGGGAGTGGTGTCAGTGGCCGGCAATCCACAGGATCCGGTCTATTATTTCAAAAGGCCGAAGTGAAGAGCAGCCGATTCGTTGTCAGCTTGATTTTGATTCAGTGCTGCGTGTGCTTGGTGGTTGTACTCATACCGCGAAGCGG
>CAVWGJ010000033.1:0-235702 GCA_963754395.1 uncultured Actinomycetota bacterium
GACGCATCGCTGTGCTGCCTCTTCTCGCTGCGGCCGCGCGTCCTCGAGCTCGGCTACGCCTACCTGTCCGGGCAGACCCTCCCCGAGGTGGCTCAGCCGCACATGGAGCACTACACCGCCCGGGTCCACGAGTCGACGTCCATCTCCGTGCTCGACGGTGACGACATCGTCTACATCGCCCGGGTCGAGGCGAAGCGGATCATGCGCGTCGCCATCACCATCGGAACCCGCCTGCCGGCCTACTCGACGTCGATGGGCCGGGTCCTGCTCGCGCATGCGCCCCAGGACTGGCTCCACGACTACCTCGCCCGGATCGAGCTGGTCCAGGCCACGCCCCAGACCGTCGCCACGCCGTCCGACCTGGCGGCGGTCCTCGCGCGCGTCCGCGCGGACGGTTATGCCCTCGTCGACCAGGAGCTCGAGATCGGCCTGCGCTCCCTCGCCGTGCCGATCCACGCCTCATCAGGCCAGACGGTCGCCGCCATGAACACCTCGACCGACGCCAGGCGGGGCACGCCGCAGGACGTCCTCACCGAGCTGCTGCCCGTGCTCCTTGAGACGGCGGCGGCGATCGAGGCCGACCTCCACGTCAACGCCTGACCCATCGGCCCTTCGAGAGCCCGCCCGAGCGGGACGCACGGTGTGCGGCGAAGCGAGCTCAGCGGCATACGGCAGCAAAGGCGAGAGCCCGCCACCCACGGGGGTGACGGGCTCTCGCTGACTGACTCGCTCAGGCTCAGGCCTGGGCCTCCTCCTCGACGAGGAGGTTGCGCGTCTTGCTGAAGTCGAGCGGGATGCCCGGGCCCATCGTCGTGCTGACGGTGGCCTTCTCGATGTAGCGGCCCTTCGAGCTCGCCGGCTTGAGACGGAGGATCTCGTCGAGCGCGGCGGCGTAGTTCTCGACGAGCGACTTCTCGTCGAAGGACGCCTTGCCGATGATGAAGTGGAGGTTCGCGTGCTTGTCGACGCGGAACTCGATCTTGCCGCCCTTGATGTCGGTGACGGCCTTGGCGACGTCCATCGTCACGGTGCCGGTCTTCGGGTTCGGCATGAGGCCACGCGGACCGAGGACCTTGCCGAGGCGGCCGACCTTGCCCATCAGGTCGGGCGTCGCGACGACGGCGTCGAAGTCGAGCCAGCCGCCCTGGACCTTCTCGATCATGTCGTCCGAGCCGACGTAGTCGGCGCCGGCCTCACGAGCGGCCTCGGCCTTGTCGCCGTTGGCGAAGACGAGGACGCGGGCGGTCTTGCCCGTGCCGTGCGGCAGGTTGACCGTGCCGCGGACGGCCTGGTCGGCCTTGCGCGGGTCGACGCCGAGGCGGAAGGCGACCTCGACGGTCTCGTCGTACTTGGCCTTGGCGGTCTGCTTGGCGACGCGGACGGCCTCGAGGGGGGCGTAGACCTTGCCGGGCGTGATCGAGCTCGGCGGCTGCGCGGTAGTTCTTGCTGCGCTTCATGGCTGCTCCTTGGTTGGTGCGGTGGAGTCGTGGTGCGGGCCAGCGCTGGCCCTCCCACTGCCCAACGGCATGTCGTATGCCGCCGGGCCTGCTTCCCGAGGCACCCGCCCTCACGCGAGGGCGGGCTCCCAGGGGTGCCGTCGTGCTCAGAGCTGGGTGTCGATGCCCATCGAGCGAGCGGTGCCGGCGATGATGCGCGCCGCCATCTCCTCGTCGTTGGCGTTGAGGTCTTCCATCTTCTGGCGGGCGATCTCGAGGACCTGGTCGCGCGAGAGCTTGGCGACCTTCGTCTTGTGCGGCTCGCCGGAGCCCTTGGCGCACGCCGGCGGCCTTCTTGATCAGCTCGGCGGCCGGCGGGCGTCTTGGTGACGAAGGTGAACGAGCGGTCCTCGTAGACCGTGATCTCGACCGGGATGACGTTGCCGCGCTGGGACTCCGTCGCGGCGTTGTACGCCTTGACGAACTCCATGATGTTGACGCCGTGCTGGCCGAGGGCCGGGCCGACGGGCGGCGCGGGCGTGGCCTGCGCCGGCCTGGATCTGCAGCTTGATGAAGCCGGAGACCTTCTTCTTGGGGGGCATGGATGCCTACCTTCTGTGTTGTGGGCCGACGCCGTGGGCGATGACCCGGTTGCATGTCACGGAGGCGAAGCCTTCGTGGCGGTCTGTCTTCATGTCGACGCGACGGCGGAACCACGCGGGCTTTCGGGGACTCGGGGCGCAGGGGCCGCCCGTGAGCCCCGTGGGTTCAGATCTTGGCGACCTGGCCGAAGGACAGCTCGACCGGGGTCTCCCGGCCGAAGATCGAGACGAGCACCTTGAGCTTCTGGGTGTCGGGGTTGATCTCGGAGATCGTCGCGGGAAGGGTCTCGAAGGGCCCCTCCATGACGGTGACGGACTCGCCGACCTCGAAGTCGACGACGCGCGACGTGCTTCGGAGCCGCGGCCTGGGCGGCGGCCGCCGCCGGCGTCGGCAGCGGACCTCGAGGCTCGGGCGCGAGCATCGTGAAGACCTCGTCGATCGACAGCGGCACCGGCTGGTGGGCGTTGCCGACGAAGCCGGTCACGCCGGGCGTGTGGCGCACGGCGCCCCAGCTCTCGTCGGTGAGGTCCATCCGGACGAGGACGTAGCCGGGCATCCGGACGCGGCGGACGAGCTTCTTCTGGCCGTTCTTGATCTCGGTGACCTCCTCCATGGGGACCTCGATCTCGAAGATGAAGTCCTCCATGTTGAGGGTCTGGATGCGCGTCTCGAGGTTGGCCTTGACCCGGTTCTCGTAGCCGGCGTAGGAGTGCACGACGAACCAGTCGCCGAAGCGCGAGCGCAGGTCGGCCTTGAACGCGGCGACCGGGTCCTCGTCGGACTGCTCAGCGGCCTGGGCCACCTCGACCTCGTCGGTCGCGTCCACGGGCTCATCGGTCGCGTCGACGGACTCATCGACGGACTCGATCGACGGACTCATCGACCGTCTCGTCAACCATGGCGCCGTCGGTCTGAGCGTCCACGACAGCGTCGAGCCCGCGGTCGACGGGTCGGCCTCGGTGGCCTGGACGTCGCTCTCGGCGTACTCGGTGTCAGCGCCCTGCTGGGCGAACTGGTCGGACACGCTGCTGACCTACTTCCTTGCTGGTGGTTCGGCTGGTCGGGCTCCGGACGGCGCGGAGGCCTCAACCGCCCGACGAAGGCCCACGAGACGAGCTTGCTCCAGCCGAAGTCGAGCGCGGACACGATCGCCATGATGACCAGCACGAAGACGACGACCACGGTCGTGTAGCGCACGAGCTCGGGGCCCGTCGGCCGCACGACCTTGCGCAGCTCGTCGAGGATCTGCCGCACGAAGAGGCCGATCGCGCCGAAGAGACGCGAGACCGGGTTGCCACCCGTAGCCTTGTCGGCCCGGCCGGACCCACGCTTGGCGCTTTGTCTCCGTCACGATTCCTACTTTCTGCCTTGGGTCGGGCCCGCGACAGCACCCCGGCCAGCTGGCGGGGCGATAAGCCGCGTGCCGCCACGCACGACGACCACTTCGTGGAACGCAGGGCAAGAGGGACTCGAACCCCCAACCGCTGGTTTTGGAGACCAGTGCTCTACCAATTGAGCTATTGCCCTTCACCGAGTCTCGTTGGGGGATTCCCGGCGGGACGGCAGGCGTCAGCATGGCCAGCGGCGCCGTCCGAAGGTCGATCATACGGGACGGAGCCGGTCATGGCTAACCGGCGGACACGGACGTCACCACCCGGCAGACCACCGGGATTCGGACCGGACCGGCGACCCGATGACCATTGGTGGGAGGATCGATTCGTGACCACGCACGTGCCCCTGGCAGATCTCTCCGACGACGAGCTCGCAGGCTACCTGCAGGACCAGCAGAACGCCTACGAGGCAGCTCAGGGCCGCTGGCCTCCGGCTCGATCTCACCCGCGGGCAAGCCTGCGGCGGACCAGCTCGACCTGTCCGATGACACTGCTGCGACTGCCGACGTCGACGAGGGACCGCTCCGGCACGGACGTGCGCAACTACGGCGGCCTCGAGGGGCTCGGCGAGCTGCGCGAGATCTTCGCCGAGCTGCTGGGGACGAACCCGTCCCAGGTCATCGTCGGCGGCAACTCGAGCCTGAGCATGATGCACACGACGATCGTCGACTTCCTGCTCCACGGCGGCGTCGACTCACCTCGCCGCTGGTCACAGGAGGAGCGAGTCAGGTTCATCTGCCCCGTCCCCGGCTACGACCGTCACTTCTCTCTCGTCGGGTCCTTCGGAATCGAGATGGTCACCGTCGAGATGCGCGCGGACGGGCCGGACATGGCGGCGGTCGAGGCGCTCGTCAAGGACGATCCGACCGTCAAGGGCATCTGGATCGTGCCGACCTACTCGAACCCGACCGGTGCCATCGTCTCCCAGGAGATCGCGGCACGACTGGCGGCGATGCCGACGGCGGCGCCGGACTTCACCATCTTCTGGGACAACGCCTATGCGTTCCACCACCTCACCCAGGACGAGGCCAAGAGCGCCGACATCCTGTCGCTCGCCGCCGCCTCCGGGCATCCGAACCGGCCCATCGTCTTCGCGTCCACCTCCAAGATCACCTTCGCCGGCGCCGGCGTCGCCGCGCTCGCTGCGAGCGAGGCGAACATCGCCTGGTACGTGAGGCACCTGTCCATGGGCTCCATCGGACCTGACAAGGTCAACCAGCTCCGGCATGCCGAGTTCTTCGGGTCGGCGCAGGGGGTCCGGGACCACATGGCCAAGCACCGGGACATCCTCGCCCCGAAGTTCGCCGCGGTCGACGAAGCCCTGGACGCACGAGCTCACCGGCCGCGGCATCGCCGAGTGGAGCCACCCCACGGGCGGCTACTTCGTCAATCTCGACGTCATCGACGGCACCGCGTCCCGCGTCATCTCTCTTGCGAGGGAGGCAGGCATCGCCCTCACGCCTGCTGGTGCCGCCTTCCCCCACGGCAATGACCCCCGGGACCGCAACATCCGCCTCGCCCCCAGCTTCCCGACGCTCGACGAGGTTCGCACCGCCATGGCCGGCGTGGCGACGTGCGTCGCGCTGGCCGCAGCAGAGAAGGTATCCGCTGATCGCGGCGTGCGGGCGGGTACGGCACAGAGCGCTTGATGACGCGCTGAACGAGGAAGGAAACCCAAGATGAGCGGCACGGAGCCCAACGAGAACATCTCCGACGACCTGACGACCTACAGCGTCGACGACGAGGACCAGCTCCAGCCGGAGGACACCTTGATCAGCGATGGCGTCGAGGATCCCCTGGACCGCGGCTACTCGCCGCCGGACACCGCGCGTGGCTCGAACGCCTTCGGCACCACCGCCTACGAGCAGTCCCTCGAGGAGACGATCGACCAGCGCATTCTCCAGGAGGAGCCCGACCCCAACTCCGCCTACGGCGCGCCGCACAACGAGAGCGGCCTCGACGACGATGACCGCATCGGCGGTGACGATCCCGACTCGATCGATGCCGAGGACGACTGGGTCGGCGACAGCGAGGTGGGCGACCGACGTGCCGGCCGGCTCGTCTCGGACGATGAGGGCACCCACGAGGACACCGAGAAGGAGCTGTGGGCCCGCGACGTCGGCATCGACGGTGCCGCGGCATCCGCGGAGGAGGCTGCGATGCACATCATCGACGGGACGAGCAACGAAGACGTCCCGCGAGTGACGAGAGGCTCTCAGGAGGCCCGATCGGTGGAGGTGCTGCCCAAGGCGCACCTCCACCTCCATTTCACCGGGTCCATGCGCATCGCCACCGTGCGCGACCTTGCCGCAAGCACGGCATGCCGACTGCCCGACGCCCTGCTGGGCGACTGGCCGCCTCGCCTGGCCAAGGCCACGGACGAGCGTGGCTGGTTCCGCTTCCAGCGCCTGTACGACACGGCGCGGGCCTGCGTGCGCGGGGAGGCACGACATGCGCCGGATCGTGCGGGAGGCGGCCGAGGACGATGCTGCCGAGGGGTCCCGGTGGCTCGAGCTGCAGATCGACCCCACGTCCTACGCTCCGTTCGTCGGCGGGATCACCCCCGCCATCGAGATCGTGCTCGACGAGGCGCGTGCGGTGTCGGTGGAGGGCCGGATCGGGGTCGGCATCATCGTGGCCGCCAGTCGGATGCGGCACCCGCTCGAGGCCCGCACCCTGGCCCGGCTGGCCGTTCGGCACGCCGGCACTGGAGCGGGCGAGGTGGTGGGCTTCGGGCTGTCCAACGACGAGCGCCGCGGCCTCGTCGCCGACTTCGCGCCCGCCTTCGTGATCGCCCGTCGAGCCGGCCTCGCCCTCGTCCCGCACGGTGGCGAGCTGCTGGGGGCACAGTCGGTGATGGAGACCCTGGAGTACCTGGACCCCGACCGAATCGGACACGGGGTGCGCGCGGTCGAGGACCCGCAGGTGCTCGACGCCGTGGCCGAGGCGGGAGTGGCGCTCGAGGTGTGTCCCGGGAGCAACATCGCCCTCGGGGTCTACGCGGAGACCGGTGACGTCCCCCTCACCCAGATCCTCGACGCCGGCATCCGGGTGGCCCTCGGGGCCGACGACCCGCTCCTCTTCGGCAACCGGCTCACCCACCAGTACGAGATGGCCCGCGACCTGGGCTGCCCGGACCCCGTTCTGGCCGACCTGGCTCGCGGCTCCATCCTGGCCAGCCGGGCGCCTGAGCCGGTCCGCTCCACGGCTCTGCGGGACATCGACGGATGGCTCGCCGACGAGCCGGAGAAGTCCGCTTTGCCGGTTTGACGTCCTCCGGGGTACGGTGCCAGTTTGCTCGATCTTCGGTCTGGCGTTCATGCTGGAGCGGATATGACGACAGAAAAGCAGCCCCCCGGCGAGCCCTCGCACGGCCCGAAAGAACCGCCTCCGCCGACTCGGGGCCACGGTCGCCGTGCGCCCCGATCCTCGTGCTCGGGGCGTGCAGCAGCGAAGCCCCCGTGACGGCCGATCCGATCCGGACCCAGACACCCGCCTCGACGGGCACGACGCCACCGGCCACGACTGGCAGCGCGACGCCAGACGCGACCGGGACCACGACCACCCCGGTGGTCGCGGAGCCCACCAAGCTCCCCGTCAAGGTGACGCTGAAGGACCCGGTGCTCGGCCACACGGTCACGGCGACCGAGGTGGTGCGCAACATGCGCTGGCCCAAGGGGCACCCGGTGGCGGCCGAGGCCTTCGAGATCGTCGGCGTGAACGTCAAGTTCGCAGCCGGAGACCGCTACACGGCCGAGCTGCCGCCCCAGTACGTGACCCTGAAGTACGGCAACTCGTACGCCCGGCCGACGACCGAGTTCGGCCCTGACTTCGCCAAGCCCATCAAGGCGGCCAAGCGCGGCGAGACCCGGAGCGGCTGGCTCATCTACAAGATCGACAAGGGTGCCAGCCCCCTCGGGCTCATGTTCCACCGGCCGGCCTACCAGGTGTCGACCACCGACAAGGCGATCAAGGCACTGGTCCTTCAGGCGGCCCTGACGAAGTGACCCAGGGCGGTGCCGTCCATGCCGGCCGCCGTCAGAGCTGCTCGCCGACGAGAACCGGCTCGTTGACGAGGCGGATGCCGAACGCGTCCTCCACGCCGTCGCGGACCTGCCTGGCCACGGCCAGGACGTCGGACGCGGTCGCCCCTCCCCGGTTGGTCACGGCCAGCGTGTGCTTGGTCGAGAGGGCGGCTGGCGCCGGCAGGCCGAAGCCCTTGGCGAAGCCGGCCTTCTCGATGAGCCACGCAGCGCTCGTCTTGACGCGACCGTCGGGCTCGGCGAACCGGGGTGGTACAGGCGCCTCGAAGCCCAGCCGCTCGGCCGCGCGCTCCGCGAACTCGTCGAACTCCGCCTTGGTGAGGATCGGGTTGGTGAAGAAGGACCCGCACGACCACGTGTCGTGGTCGGCCGCATCGAGCACCATGCCGCGCTTGCGCCGCTGCTCGAGCACCGCTGCGCGAGTGTCGGCGAGCGGCACCCGGGTGCCCAGTGGGACACCGAGGCCATCTGCGAGGGCCGCGTAGGCGATGGGACGACTCAGGTCAGCCACCTCGAGCTGGTAGAGCACGTCGAGGACGACGAAGCGGTCGGTGCCCTTGAAGCGCGAGTTGCGGTAGCTGAACCGGCAGTCGGCGTTGAAGAACGTCCTCACCGCCTGCTCCGCACGGTCCCACGTGCGCACCTGCGCGATGGTCTGCGCGACCTCCTGCCCGTAGGCGCCGACATTCTGGATGGGGGTGGCCCCCGTCAGGCCCGGGATGCCGCTCAGCGCCTCGATCCCCGTCCAGCCCTGCTCCACGGCACCGGCCACCAGGCCATCCCAGTCCTCTCCCGCCGCGACCCGGACGACGACCCCGCCGCAGGAGTCGACGGACTCCCGGGTGACGCCCATGGTGGCGACCCGCACCACGGTGCCGGGAAACCCTTGGTCCGCCACGACGAGGTTGGATCCTCCGGAGAGCACCAGCAGCGGCTCTTCCGCGTCGTCGACCTCGCGGACCGCGTCGACGAGCTCGTCCGTCGTCTCGACGGTGATGAGTCGCGCCGCCGGCCCGCCGACCCGCATCGTCGTCAGCGACGACAGGGGGACGTCGTGTTCCTCTCGCACGCGCCGCCGCCCGGTCAGTCGAGCCGGACGACGGCGAGGGCGCGGCCCAGCGCTTTCTGGCCGGCAGCCGTCGCGGTCAGCTCCACGGTGACCCGCTTCGTCTCCGGGTCGACCGCCTTGACGACACCCGACACCTCGATGTCGGCACCACCCTCGTAGGGCACCACGACCATGTTCGTGAAGCGCGCGCCGTACTCGACGACCCGGCCCGCATCGCCCACCCAGTCGCTGACGACGGTCACGGCCGACCCCATGGTGAACATGCCATGCGCAATGACGTCGGGCAGTCCGACCGACGTGGCGAAGCGCTCGTCCCAGTGGATTCGGTTGCGGTCGAGGGAGGCCCCGGCGTACTGGACGAGCCGCGCACGGTCGACGTGGATCGTCTTGCTCGGTAGCTGGTTGCCGACGGCGACCTCCTCCACCCGACGCACGGTCGTTGCTGCGGTGGGCTCGCTCATCACTCGCCTCCTCGGATGATGATGGTCGACGTTGCCGTGCAGACCGGCTCTCCGGCCTCGGTCGCGAGCTCCGTGCGGGTCGTCACCATCGCGTGACCGCCCGCCTCGCGGACCGTGTCGACGTGGAGCCTGCCGATGACGACATCGCCTGCCGTGAGCGGACGGTGGTGGACGAACTTCTGCTCGCCGTGGACGACCCGGGAGAAGTCGATGCCTGCCTCGGGGTCGCGGATCAGCTGCGCGTCGCACTGCTGGGCGATGAGGACCGCGAAGGTGGGTGGCGCGATGACGTCCGCGTAGCCACGCGCCCGGGCGACCTCGACATCCGTGTGGACGGGGTCGTCGGATCCGACCGCCTCGGCGAACTCACGGATCTTCGCCGCGCCCACGCGGTAGGGCTCCGTCGGCGGGTACGTGCGTCCCTGGAAGTCAGCGTTCACCGGCATGGCCCGCAGCCTAGCGGCAGCCCGCCCGGCGCCTGGTGCACGTGCCCGCCCAGCGAGCTCAGCGGCATACGGCAGAGAAAAGCTCCCCCGGCCACGTGGCCGAAGGAGCTTTCGTGCGATGGGACGCGGTCAGCGCGTTTCGCGGTGCTCGGTGTGATGCCCGCAGTTCGGGCAGAACTTGTTGAAGGAAAGCCGGTCCGGGTTGTTGCGGCGGTTCTTCTTCGTGATGTAGTTGCGGTGCTTGCAGTTGGCACACGCCATGGTGATCTTGGGACGGACGTCTGTGCTCTTGCTGGCCACAACAACCTGCTCTCGGAAGCGCTTCGGGGTGAATCGGGTCTTGGAGTCAAATCCTGGAGTCGCACGCTCGCGAGCGCGCACGCGACGACCAAGAATACGCGAGACCCGGGCGTTTACTGAAATCGCCCGGGTCCTCGTCGTGGTAGCGGGAGCGGGACTCGATCCCGCGACCTCACGATTATGAGTCGTGCGCTCTAACCAGCTGAGCTACCCCGCCATGGGCTGCCGGGGAGCCCGCGAGGGCCATGCCGACCGACCAGAGCCCCAATAGGGAATCGAACCCTAGACCTTTTCCTTACCATGGAAACGCTCTGCCGACTGAGCTATTGGGGCACGGCCAGCCCGTGCGCGAGGCGGTGGGCTGACCTGTTGTGCGACGGTGAGACTACACGGTCGACCGGGCGGACACGAAATCGGGAGGGGCCGTGCGTGCCATCGGTGCGCGCACGGCCCGCCGCTGCAAGGATGCGTCCATGAGCGACGATCCGGAGGCCTCCGTCGGTTCAAAGCCGGCGGACGACGCCCGCCCGGACGAGGGTGACAACCGCCGGTCCCGCACGCCCGACGACGCGACCAACGTCCAGATCCACCTCGACCGCTACAGCGTCTGGCGGGCGGCGTGGGTGGTCGTGGCCGTGGTCGCACTGGTCGCCCTGGCCAGGTTCGTCCTCTCGGACGCCGGTGGCGTGATCTTCTCGCTCATCCTCGCGTTCCTCGCGTCGGTCGCCATGGAGCCCGCGGTCGCCAAGCTGAGCACGTCGATGAAGCGCGGGTTCGCGACGGCGATCGTCATGTTCGGCAGCATCGTCGCGTTCGGCGCCTTTCTCTTCGTCTTCGGCCGGTTGCTGTCCGACCAGATCGGCACCTTCGCCCAGTCGGTCCCCCAGCTCCTCGAGGACCTGACGACGTGGGCCGCCGAGCGTTTCGGCGTCGAGCTGGACTACCAGACCATGCTCGACAAGCTCGGGGTCGGCACCTCGACGCTGACGGCGATCGCGCAGAACCTCGCGGGCGGCGTCCTCGGCTTCGTCGCCTCGGTCGTGGCGGCCGCCTTCAGCACCCTGACCTTCGCCTTCTTCACCTACTACTTCTCTGCGGACGGGCCCCGGCTGCGACGCTGGATCGCCCAGCTCGTGCCACAGCGGCAGCAGGAGGTGTTCGTCCTCGCGTGGGAGCTGGCGGTGCGCAAGACCGGCGGCTACGTGACGGCCCGCATCGTGCTCGCGGCGATCTGCGGCAGCCTGACCGCCCTCTTCATGCTCATCATCGGGATGCCCTACTGGCTCGCGCTGGGGATCTGGACCGGCATCGTCGCGCAGTTCGTGCCGACGGTTGGCACCTACATCGCCATCGCCCTGCCCGTCATCATCGGGCTCATCGGCGAGAACCCCTGGCAGGGCCTGGCCGTGCTCGCCTTCGCGGTCGTCTACCAGCAGATCGAGAACGTCACCCTCGAGCCGCGGATCTCGGCGTCGGCCGTCGACGTGCATCCCGCCGTGTCCTTCAGCGCCGTCCTCTTCGGTGCTTCCCTCTTCGGGGTCGGTGGCGCCTTCGTCGCGGTTCCGGTGACCGCGCTGCTCCTCGCGTTGTTCGACGTCTACTCGCACAAGTACGAGCTGGTTCCTGACCTCGCGGAGCTGCAGCCCGGTGAGCGAGAGGCGGTGGACGCACCAGAGGAGCCCGACGACACACGCAGCCGCCTTCGTCGCCTCCTCGGGCGCCGCTCCTGAGCCCACGCCGTATGCCGCTGAGCCGGCTCCCGCTGTTTCAGGAGTCCGCGTCGTGGTCGGCGAGCGCGCGCTCGGCGGCGCCCTCCGCGGTCTCACGACGGTTTCGCTCCGCAGTGGCCTGGTCGAGCTCGGCGGTGACCTTGGCCAGTCGCTCGCGGGCCGTCGCCAACCGACGCTCCAGGTCGGCGATCCCCTCCGTGACCTCCTCCTGGCGCGCGGAGAGCACGGCGACCTGGCGGTCGGCCTCTCGGGTCGCGTCCCTCGCGACGTGGAGGGCTGCGACGAGTCGGTTGCGCTGGGCCTCGCGCTTGGCCCGACGCCGCTCCTCGAAGTCGATGGTTGACGTCTCCTCCCCGGCGGCTCGGCCACCCTCCCCCTCGATGACGGTGAGTGCCGGCTCGTCGTCGTCGATCGCGACGGCACTCTCGATGTCGACCGAGCCGAACCCGGAGTAGCTGATGGCCTTGACCAGGGCGCCGGTGAGGACCTTCTTCTCTGCCTCCTCGTCACCGATGAGCGCGACGAGGGTCTCGTGCACCTCGGCCAGGGCACCGGCACCGACGGACTGCCCGGCGTCTTTCGCGGCCGCCGCGATCTCGAGCCCGAGTGCATCGATGCGCTTGGCGCGTTCGCGGCCGAGGGCCCGGAGCTGGTCGGCGTCGAGGGTGCGCTGGGCCTCCCGAAGCAGCTCGGCGAAGTTCCGGAACTCGGCGAGGTCATCGGGGCGCGTGCGCACGAAGTGGTTCATCGCCCACGCGGCGATGGTCGGTTTGCGGAGCGCGCCGATCTGCTTCGCGAGGTCCGCGTCGCCGGCCTCCCTGGCCTCGGCCACCAGCTCCCCGCGGAGCGGTGTGAACCGGTTCGGAGGGGCGGCGTAGAGCTGCTGCACGGCGGCTCGCAGGTGGAGGATCACGTCCTCATTGTGTCGGTCTACGCCAACCCCACCCGATCG
Organism: uncultured Actinomycetota bacterium; assembly: GCA_963754395.1. Lineage (GTDB taxonomy): Bacteria > Actinomycetota > Actinomycetes > Actinomycetales > Dermatophilaceae > Intrasporangium. Next base: position 12,432 of record CAVWGJ010000033.1, read on the forward strand.
AGTGGGGAGCTTTTGGGCCCAAAAGCTGTTCACTCGATCGGGTGGGAGGGTACCGAGCGCACGCCGGCCCACGCCGCGCGGGTTTCTGCACCACACGCGGGATACATCGCGCGCACGATCAGCCCGACCGCGCTGGGTCGGCGAATCCATGCTCGGTGCTCGGGGTCGCAGACGCTCGTACCCAGCCCAGCGGCATACTGCAACAGGTCTCTGGCCCGGTGGGGACCGGTCCACTTGGCTCGAAATGGACCTGCCTCCCGGCCGTCCGATTTGCCAAGGTGGACCCATGGTCTGGATCTGTGCAACGTGTGGGGTGGAGACCGCGGACAGCGCGAGCCCGCCCCTGACGTGCGCGATCTGCGAGGACGAGAGGCAGTGGGTACCCGCTGAGGGACAGCAGTGGACCACCCTCGAAGCCTTGCGGGACAGGGGGACCCGCGTCGTCATCACCGAGGTCGAGCCCGGCCTCTGGGGACTGCGTGCGGAGCCCGCGGTCGGCATCGGACAACAGATGATGCTCATCCGGACGCCGGAGGGGACGCTGCTGTTCGACTGTGTCGGCTACGTGGACGACGCTGCGGTCGAGTTCGTCCGCGGGCTCGGCCCGACGCTCGCCGTCGCCGCGAGCCACCCGCACATGTACGGCGTCCAGACCGAGTGGGCCAAGAGCCTCGGCGCACCCGTGATCCTCTCGGATCGCGACCGCGAATGGGTTCGGCGGCCCGATCTCGTCGAGTTCTACGACGAGCTCCGTGAGGTGGCTCCCGGCCTGACCCTCCACCGGGTCGGGGGTCATTTCGCCGGACAGACCGTGGTTGAGTGGGCCACCGGCAACGAGGGGCGCGGTGTGCTGCTTGCCGGCGACGCCATCTTCACCAACCCGGACCGCAAGACGGTCAGCTTCTTGCGGAGCTACCCGAACCGCCTGCCCTTGTCGGGCAACGTCGTCCAGCGGATCGCTGCCCAGGTGGAGGGCCTGCACTTCGACCGGCTCTACAACAACTTCGGCGCGGTGGTCCCCTCCGACGCGAAGGCCGTCATCCGCTACTCTGCCGACCGCCATGCGGCCTGGGTGCGCGGGGACTACGACCACCTGACCTGACCATCTCCTCGAGTGCGCACTTCGCGCCCGGCATTTACTGCACAGTCGACTCAGCGGTGGGACAAGTGACGGGACGGGTTTCCTGACGCGTGCGGCGGCCGAGCTGGCACAGGGGTCTTGTCCCGTCACTTCTCCCATGCCGTATGCCGCTGGGCCGGCTCCCCGTCGAGTGCGCACTTCGCGCCCGGCATCTACTGCACACTCGACCAGATCGGGGCGAGGGGGTGCGAGGTCAGGAGTTCTGAGTGACGACCTCGGTCAGGGCGGCCTTGGCGCCGACCATCGCCGGGCCGTACCAGGTGAGCAGGCGCCCGCTGCACAGCGCGGTCCGCGCCTGGGTGAACGCCTCCGGACCGTCATCGGCGGTGAAGACATACGGCTCGTCGGGCAGTAGCACGACGTCGATGTCCGGTCGGTCGAGCTCGGCGAGCGCGACATGCGGGTACCGCTCGCGGTGGCCGTCGAACACGTTGTGCCAGCCCAGTCGCGCGACCAGGTCACCGGTGAAGGTCGAGGAGCCCACGACCATCCAGGGGTCGCGCCAGATCGCGATGGCGACTCGCACGCTCGGTTCGGGCACCGCCCCGAGCCACTCCTCCTCCGCCGCCCGGAGCCAGTCGGGCACGCCGACGTCCATGGCCTCGAGGAAGAGCCGGCGCATCGAGCGCAGCGCCTGGGGAACCGTCTCGATGTCCGTCACCCAGACCGGGACGCCGCTGTCGCGCAGCCGTCGGACGTCGAGCTCGCGGTTCTCCTCCTTGTTGGCGACGACGAGGTCAGGCCGGAGCGCGCGAATGGCGTCGAGGTTCGGGTTCTTCGTCCCCCGCACACGTGCCACGTCAAGATCGGCCGGGTGCGTGCACCAGTCCGTCGCGCCGACCAACCGGTCGGGACAGGTCGCAGCGATGGCCTCGGTCAGGGACGGCACCAGCGACACGACTCGCCTTGGGCTGGGAGCGAGCTCAGCGGCATACCCCAGGTCGTCGACGATCTCGACCACGACGGGACTAGACGTTGCGGCGGTACTGGCCACCGACCTCGAAGAACGCCTCGGTCACCTGCTGGAGGGAGCACACGCGAGCCGCGCGCATGAGGACGTCGAAGACGTTGCCACCCTCGATGGCGACCTTCCGGAGCTCCTCGAGAGCGGACTTCGCCTCGACCTCGTGCTCCTTCTGGAACGCGCGCACACGGGACAGCTGGCTCTGCTTCTCCTCCTCGGTGCCGCGGGCCAGCTCGATCGTCTTCGGCTCCTCCTCGTCTGCATGTGGGTGTCGGAAGGTGTTGACGCCGATGATGGGCAGCGAGCCGTCGTGCTTGCGGTGCTCGTAGAGCATCGACTCGTCCTGGATCCGGCCACGCTGGTAGCCGGTCTCCATCGCGCCGAGGACGCCGCCGCGCTCGGTGATCTTGTCGAACTCGCGCAGCACGGCCTCCTCGACCAGGTCGGTCAGCTCGTCGACGATGAACGAGCCCTGGAGCGGGTTCTCGTTGACGGCCAGGCCCCACTCCCGGTTGATGATGAGCTGGATGGCGAGGGCTCGGCGCACCGAGTCGGCGGTCGGGGTCGTCACTGCCTCGTCGAAGGCGTTGGTGTGCAGCGAGTTGGCGTTGTCGTAGATCGCGCAGAGCGCCTGCAGCGTCGTGCGGATGTCGTTGAACTGCATCTCCTGCGCGTGCAGCGAGCGGCCCGACGTCTGGACGTGGTACTTCAGCTTCTGCGAGCGGTCGTTGGCGCCGTACTTCTCCTTCATGGCGACCGCCCAGATGCGGCGGGCGACGCGGCCGAGGACGGTGTACTCCGGGTCCATGCCGTTGCTGAAGAAGAACGACAGGTTCGGCGCGAAGTCGTCGACGCCCATTCCCCGCGCGAGATAGCTCTCGACGTAGGTGAACCCGTTGGCCAAGGTGAAGGCGAGCTGGCTGATCGGGTTAGCCCCGGCCTCGGCAATGTGATAGCCGGAGATCGAGACCGAGTAGAAGTTGCGAACCTTGTGCTCGATGAACCACTGCTGGATGTCGGCCATCATCTTCAGCGAGAACTCGGTGCTGAAGATGCAGGTGTTCTGGCCCTGGTCCTCCTTGAGGATGTCGGCCTGGACCGTGCCGCGGACGTTGGCGAGCGCGAACTCGCGAATCTCCTCGGCCTCGGCCCCGCTCGGCTCGCGGCCCTCACGCTCACGGAACCGTTCGAGCTGCTGGTCGATGGCCGTGTTGAGGAAGAAGGCGAGGATCGTCGGGGCCGGCCCGTTGATCGTCATCGACACGCTCGTCGTCGGCGAGACGAGGTCGAAGCCGTCGTAGAGCGCCTTCATGTCGTCGAGCGTCGCGATGGAGACGCCGGACGTGCCGACCTTGCCGTAGACGTCCGGCCGCGGGTCGGGGTCGCGTCCGTAGAGGGTCACCGAGTCGAACGCCGTCGAGAGGCGCGTCGCCGGCTGGCCCTCGGAGAGCAGCTTGAACCGACGGTTCGTCCGGAACGGGTCGCCCTCCCCCGCGAACATCCGCGCCGGGTCCTCGCCCTCCCGCTTGAAGGGGAAGACGCCAGCCGTGTAGGGGAAGTAGCCGGGCAGGTTCTCCCGGCGCAGGAAGGACACGAGCTCGCCGTGGTCCTGGTACCGCGGCAGGGCGACGCGCGGGATCTTGTTGCCCGACAGGGACTCTCGCGTCAGAACGTTGCGGATCTCCTTGTCGCGGATCGTGACGACCTGCTCGTCGCCGGAGTACGACTCGACGATCTTGGGCCAGGTGGCCAGCTGGTCCGCCACCTCGCTGGGCAGGTCACGGCGAGCTCCCTCGAGCAGTGCGTCGACCCCCGTGGCGTCGGAGCCGGCGTCGGCGAGCTCCGCGCTCACGGCCTCGAGGCGCTGCACGCGTGCTGCCTGGGCCGCATGGTCCTTCGTCATTGCGTGGTAGTCGCGGACGGTCTCGCTGATCTCGGCGAGGTAGCGCACCCGCGAGGACGGCACGACGGTGGCGATCTTGGTCGACTGCTTCGTCGAGACGGCCGGCAGCGCACCCTCCTCGACCGGCATGCCCTTCTCGGCGAGCAGGCCCCGCAGCTCCTGGTAGAGGGCCGTGACGCCGTCGTCGTTGAACGTCGCGGCGCTCGTCCCGTAGACCGGCATGTCGGCCGGACCCTTGCCGAAGGCCTCCCTGTTGCGGACCATCTGCCGGCCCACGTCGCGCAGGGCGTCCTCGGCACCGCGGCGCTCGAACTTGTTGATGGCGATGACGTCGGCCCGATCGAGCATGTCGATCTTCTCGAGCTGGCTGCTCGCGCCGAACTCCGGCGTCATGACATAGAGGGACACGTCGGCGTAGTCGACGATGGCCGCATCGCCCTGACCGATGCCGGGCGTCTCGAGGATGACGAGGTCGAAGCCGCCGGACTTCGTGATCGCGATGACGTCCTCGAGGTTGGCCGGCACCTGGCTGTGCCCGCGCGTCGCGAGGCTGCGGAAGAACGCGCGGTCGCCGTCGAGCGACGACATCCGGATGCGGTCGCCGAGCAGGGCGCCGCCGCCACGGCTGCGCGTCGGGTCGATCGCGAGGATGGCAACGCGCAGCTTGTCCTGCTGGTCGAGTCGGAGGCGGCGCAGCAGCTCGTCGGTGAGCGAGCTCTTGCCGGAGCCGCCGGTGCCGGTGATGCCGAGGATCGGGACCTGGCGGCGGGTGGCGGCCTCGCGGATGGCGTCCAGGGTCGCCGCGTCGAGGTCGCCCTCCTGCGCGCCGGTGATGGCGCGGGCGATGGCGGCGCGTTCACCGGAGAGCACGGCGTCGACGGTCGCCGCCTTGACGTCCCACGGGTCGAAGTCGCAGTCCTTGATGACGGTGTTGATCATCCCGGCGAGCCCGAGGCGCTGGCCGTCCTCGGGGCTGAAGATCGTGACGCCGGAGCTGCGCAGCCGGGCGATCTCGTCGGGAACGATGACGCCGCCACCGCCGCCGACGACCTTGATGTGCCCGGCGCCGTTCTCGTTGAGCAGCTCCACGAGGTACTCGAAGTACTCGACGTGGCCGCCCTGGTAGGACGAGACGGCGACGCCCTGCACGTCCTCCTCGATCGCGGCGTCGACGACCTCCTGGACCGAGCGGTTGTGCCCGAGGTGGACCACCTCGGCGCCCTGGCTCTGCATGATGCGCCGCATGATGTTGATCGACGCGTCGTGGCCGTCGAAGAGGCTCGAAGCCGTGACGATGCGGACGTGGTGAGCCGGCTGGTGCAGCTTGGGCTTCTGGTTGCTCACGAGGGGCCTCCGGGCAGGATGCGGCGGTGTGGCGTTTCAGCGCTGACTCGAAAATACTAGGACTTCCTACTAATGGACGTCAACGCGTCCTCCGCCCTACCATGTGCGCATGACCGTTGACGGCAGGCGGGAGTCTCGACTTCGACCCGATCGAGCGCGCGCGTTCACAGTGGGTCGAGGCCGGATGGTCCGACGCCGCCGACGGCATGGCCGCGATCACCTCTCTCATGCGCGCCCACCAGATCGTTCTCGCCCGCGTGGAGGCGTCCCTTCGGCCCCTCGGGCTGACGTTCGCCCGCTACGAGGTGCTCATGCTGCTGTGGTTCAGCAAGCGCGGCTCGCTCCCGATGAAGGTCATCGGCTCCCGTCTCCAGGTGCACCCGACGAGCGTCACCAACGCCGTCGACCGGCTGGAGGACGCTGGGCTGGTCGCCCGGTCCACGCACCCCGACGACCGCCGGGCCTACCTCGTTGCGCTCACCCCCTCCGGTCGCGAGCTCGTCGAGCGGTCCACGAAGGCCCTCAACGCCGAGGTCTTCGAGCAGCCTGTCCTCTCGCCGCGGGACCAGCGCACCCTCGTCGACGTCCTGACCCGACTCCGTCACAGCGCCGGGGACTTCTAGCTACCGTCACAGGCTTCTTGCCGTATGCCGCTGAGCTCGCTCCCGACGGACCTGCCCTCGGGTGGTGGGTCGGCTCACAGGCTCAGCGCTCACGCCTCGCAGGGCCGTCCGCACGGACTGGGAACAGTTCGGGCTCGCGGAATCCCTTGGCAGAAAAGGCGTTTGCGACTGCACTGCTGATGTCGTCGACACCTGACGAGGGAGCGATGGCGATGGCCGACCCGCCGAAGCCGCCGCCAGTCATCCGCGCCGCGAGCGCCCCGGCGCTGATGGCGGTCTCGACCGCGGTGTCGAGCTCGGCGGACGAGATCTCGAAGTCGTCGCGCATGGACGCGTGCGAACGCGCGAAGAGCTTCGAGAGCGCTCCGAAGTTGTCCGCCTCGAGCGCGGCGACCGTGCGGGTCACGCGGTCGATCTCCGTCACGACGTGGCGGACCCGTCGACGCAACAGGTCGCTGGACAGGCGGCGCAGCGCCAGATCGAGGTCCGCGAGCGCCACGTCACGCAGTGACGCCAAGCCCAGCTCGGCTGCGGCCGCGGCGCACTCCTCGCGCCGGTTGCCGTACTGACCGTCGTCGAGGGAGTGCACAGCACGCGTGTTCATGACGAGGAGGGACAGCCCATGCGCGGCGAGGTCGAACGGCACGTGCCGGGGCGCCTCGTCGCCGGCGAAGTCGAGCAGAAGAGCGGTGTCGCGGCGGGCCAGCAGCGAGGCGGCCTGGTCCATTCCGCCGGTCGGGGCGCCGGCCACGTCGTTCTCGGCACGGACGCACACCTGGGCCAGGGCGCGCCGCCCCTCATCGCCCTCGAAACCCTCGAGGCCGAAGAGCTCGACCGCCGCCACGGCCACGGCGCACTCGAGCGCAGCCGAGCTGGACAGCCCCGACCCCAGGGGCACTCGGCCGTCGACGAGGACATCGAGGCCGCCGATCCGGTGACCCGCCTGCTCCAGCGCCCACAGGACCCCGACTGCGTACGCCGCCCAGCCCCCGCGGCTCCCCTGGAGGAGGCCGTCGAGCCGGATCGTCCGCTCGCCCGGCACCTGCCGCGAGAGGATTCGGACGAGCCGGTCGTCTCGGCGGGCGGCCGCGACGTAGGTCCGACGCGGGATCGCCACGGGCAGGCAGAGCCCGCGGTTGTAGTCCGTGTGCTCACCGATGAGGTTGACCCGGCCGGGGGCGGACCAGACACCGACAGGCTCCACGGCGAAAGCGTCTCGGAAGACACCGGCCATCGCATCGGGGACAGTGCTCGACTCCAAGGCGCTCAGGCTCCGGCCGCCACGAGAAGGCGTCCGCGGACCCGGCCGGAATCAAGCAGCTCGCCCAGGTTGCGCTCCTGCTCCTTGACCGTGGCGTACCGTTCGTCCGCCCCATGGGCGTCACGGACCGCTCCTTCCACCTCGTCCTCGAGCCGCTGCCAGGTCGCGTCAGCCGGAGCAAGGTCATCCGACCAGACCGCGTCGAGCACCATGAAGCCGGCGGCGCTGAGCAGCCAGGTCAGCTCCTCCTCGGACGGGAAGGCATTGCCCCAGGGCACGTCGAACGAGTCACCGGTCGCCATGACGACGAGGAGCCCGAGCCGGCCCTTCGGCCGCAGCACGCGCCTCAGCTCCGAAAGCCAGAGCCCTTTCTCGTCTGTGGTGCAGAGCGTGCCGAGCGACCAGGCAAGGCGAAACGATCCTGAGGCGAAGGGAAGCCGTGCACCATCCCCCATCAGGGCCGGGAGGCCGAAGAGGGACGCTGCCCCTGCAGCTGCCTGACGCATCGGCTCGACACACACCGGACGCAATGCCGAGTGCATCTTGGCGTAGGCGGCCGGCCCGCCGAGCCCCGCCCCCACGTCGAGGAGACGGCCCGCCGGTTGCGGCCCGAGTCGGGTGAGGAGCCAGTCGAGGCCCGAAGGACGGCCGCTACCCCGGCAGGCAGCCGGCATCGCGTGGTCCGGCCCGAGGTCGCTGACGGCCTGCCGAGTCCAGGCCGCCATCGTCCCGAACTCGTCCTGCATCTGCTCGTCCACACCCATGCACCACTCCTACCCGAAGCCTGACCGGCTCTGTCGAGACGCGCCCGGTTGGTCACGCTAGGTTGGCGCCGTGACGATGGCGACGCCGGCCGCCAACCTGAAGGCACGCTGGCTCGTCTGGTACGGGCACCTGCGCCTCGCACTGCTCTTGGCGGTGCTCGCCTTCGCGGCCACGGTACCGTTCGTGGGGAGCCGAACGGCGTCCCTCGCCGAGCTCCAGGGTGCTCTCGAGGCCGGCCGCGTCGAGCAGGTGAGCGTGATCGGCGCCCTCCCGCCCGGTGCAACGGGGTCACGCACGGCCCACATCGTCTGGCAGGACGGCCCGATCACGCGCGTCACCACCGTGCGGCACCTGAGCGATGGCTCCCAGGGTCCCCCGCACGAGCGCTCCGACCTCGACCACGTCCTCGGCGACCTTCGCCACCAGTTGGGCGTCTGGGACAAGCAGTCGTCGCTGAGCGTGGTCACCGAGACTGAGGGCCCGATGGATCGCGCACCCATGGCTGGCTGGTACCTGCCGGCCTGGATGGGCCAGGTGTCGCCTTGGCTCTGGGTCGTGGCCGTGCTCCTGCTGGCCACCGGGCCTGAGCCGCGCTGGGCGACGCGCTGGGCCTGGTTCTGGGCGTTCATCAGCCCCCTCGTGGTTGTCGCGCTGCCCCTCTTCGCCGTTGGGTCCGACCCCCTGCCCGGCAGGCCGGCACCCCGCCGTCCCGGTCACCGACTGACCGGGGGTTGGGCTTTCCTGCTCGTCGGTCTGATCGTTACGGTCTTCGACGTGCACAGCTGATCGCTGCGCAGCTGCTCCGACTCACCTCGATTCGCAGAGCAGGACACGAGTCCCCATGAAGCGAGGTCAGCCGCGCACGAGGCGCCGCAGGTCGGTTGACGGGTCCCCTACGGCCTCCGGATCGACCGGGATGGCGCGGTCGATGAGTCGCCTCGCGGCTCGCACGGCCTTGGAGTCGTCGATCGCCACGGCACCGACGACGACCCCGGCGCGGATCGCAAAGGCCGAGAAGGGCGGCGCGCCAAGGGTCCCGCGCATGACAACCTGCCCGGCCCCGAGGTCCCCGACGACCTCGACGTGGAGGCCGTGGCGGTCGGTCCAGAACCAGCTCGCGGTGGGCGGGGGCGGGGGGTTGCCGAGGATGGTGGCCGCGGCACGCTCGCCGTCGAGCCGGGCCGCCTCCCAGTGCTCGGCACGGGGCAGGACGGCGCCATCGACCCGCACCTCGGTCGCGTCGCCGATCGCGAGGACCGCCGGGTTCGACGTCACGTGGCGGCGATCGATGATGACACCCCGTCCCATGGCCAGACCTGCCGCCTGTGCCAGCTGCGTCTCCGGAACCATGCCGAGCGCCAGGACGGCCCGGTCGACGACGAGGCTTCCCTGGCCGTGCGTGAGGTGCGCCGTGAGCCGGGCATCGGGCCCCGCTCCGGTCGGTTCGAACCGCTCGACGCCGCACTGTCGCACTGTGACCCCGTGCGTCCGGTGGACTTCGTGCAGCCATTGTGCGACGGGCTCTCCGACGACCTGGGAGAGCGGCGGAGAGACGACGTCGACGAGCGTCACTTCAGCGCCGAGTCCGGTCAGCGTGGAGCTGACCTCTGCGCCGATCAGTCCGGCGCCGACGACAAGGAAGTGAGCACCCGGGCTCGCAGCCGCACGGAGCCGATCCGCGTCGTCGACCGATCGGAGCACGTGGACGCGCTCGCTGTCGGACCCCGGTATCGCCGGCCGCGCGGCTCGACCGCCCGTGGCGATGACGACGCGCGAGGCCGCCAGCGTCCTGCCGTCCTCGGTCTCGACGACGCCCTCACCCGGGCGCAGCGCCGCCGCCCGGGTGCGCGTGAGCACGCGCACGTCGTGGTCCTCGTACCACTCGGGCTGCTCGAGCGCGATGTCCGTCAGTCCCCGGGTGCCGGCGAGATACTCCTTGCTGAGGGGCGGCCGGTCGAGCGGGTGCTGCGCATCGTCAACGAGGGTGATCTCTCCCGAGAAGCCCCCGGACCGCAGGGCCGCGGCGGTGCTGACGCCGCCGATCCCGCCACCGACGATGACCACCTGCTGCGGAACGCCCATGTCCAGTGAGGCTACCCATCACCCGCACTGCCGGGCGGAGGGCCCACTCGCCGGGCGTCAAGAGAACGGCCGTATGCCGCTGAGCTGGCTTCCCGGCCACCCTCCACGGGCACGTGGCCGGGAAGCCGGCTCAGCGGCATACGGCCTGAGGTGACGTCACTGGCGGCGCCGCTTGCGGTCGCTGTCGTGCAGCTCCGGGTGAACATCCACGGGCAGCTCCTCGAGCGTGCCCTCCCCAGGAGTCGCCACACCCCAGCCCTCCGTCGTCACGCTGTCAACGGGCGGGTTGCCAACGAGGTGAGAACGCTCGGCTCCCTCCGGGTGGTCGGCGCGGGCCTGCGTCGTGTCCTCCACGTGGCGGTTGAGCGTCTCCGGGGGGAGGCCCTGCTCCTTCGTCCCGCGGCGAGGGTTCAGCATGATCAGCCCGACGACCAGCAGGACGACCATCCCGAGCATGAAGATGAGACCAACTCGATCACCCATGACCACTCCTGGATGCCGGTGTGGATTGATCCGTCTCCTCGAAGGTACCCGAAACTACCGCTGCCCAACAGCGTTCGGGCATCGCGGCGGTCGGCGGGGCCGAGCCTCAGGCGGCGCGGCGGCGATCCGCTTCCGCCGCCTCGCGCTGCTCGCGCGCTCGCTTGGCCTTCGCCACCTTGGCGGCTCGCTCGGCCCTCAGCTGCGCCGTGGGGTCGCTCGTCTCGCCGAGCTGTGCCGGACCGAAGAACGTCAGGCCGAGCTTCCTCAGCTGGAAGCCGATGCGGTATCCGATCGACAGGCCTTCGTTGTCGCCCTTGCCAGCCATGGTGCTCACTTCCGGATATAGTTCGTGTGCTAATCATTAGTGTACGGGCTGGAGGGGTTGCCGATGACGGACGTCCACGATGCGAGGGTCGACCGCTCGACCGCCCTGCTCAGTGGCGCGGCTCCCGACGACCTGCTCAGACTCGACCGGCAGGTGTGTTTCGCGCTCTCGGTGGCATCCCGCAACGTCGTCGCGCTCTACCGACCCGTGCTCGAGCCGCTGGGCCTGACCCATCCGCAGTATCTCGTCATGCTCACCCTGTGGGAGCGGGATTCCTTGACCGTCAAGCAGATCGGCCAGCTCCTCAGCCTTGACCCGGCGACCCTCTCCCCGCTGCTCAAGCGTCTGGAGCGGGCCGGCCTCATCCGGCGTGACCGCCACCCCGCAGACGAGCGCGCCCTCGCCGTGACGCTGACCGACGAGGGCCGCGACCTGCGCGAGCGCGCTCTCCAGGTGCCGCCCCAGGTCGTCGAGCGCCTGGGGATGGACCTCGACGACCTGACGTCGTTGCATGCCGCCCTGACCCGCGTCATCGCCGCGACCCGCCCCTGACCGGTAGGCCTGCAATACATCGCCGCCCAGCCACCCCCTCAGCCTTGGTCGAGTGTGCAGCAAGCGCCCGGCACGAAGTGCACACTCGACCAGAACGGGCCCAGCCGCCCCTCAGCCTTGGTCGAGTGTGCAGCAAGCGCCCGGCACGAAGTGCACAGTCGACGAAGAGGGGCACGCCGCGACTCGCCACTGATCTCCCGTGCCGTCCGGCCCTCATGGTGGCATCCTGAGAGTGAGCAAGGTCGCCGCTTCAGAGGTGTGGAGGGAGGGCCAGATGGACGAAGGGCACGAGCCCAAGGTCGAGGTTGCACCGATCCAGTCGGGAGGCGCCCTCAAAGGGTTCATCATCGTCGGGCGCTGGCCCGAGGACACCGTGGAGTGGACGCACTTCCTCCTGCTGGCGGTTCGGATGGCTGCGGTCCCGCACATGCTTCCGAACGGCAGCACCGTGTTCCGCGTCGTCGAGGACATCCCCGACAAGGCCCCCGAGCACTCAGTCGGGCTCGTCCTCGCCGAGGGCCAGTTCGTCGGTGAGCACCCCCTGCGGCCCGGCCAGTTCGCCGACCCACTGCCCCCGGGCCTTGCCGTGCTGCACCCACCCTCGAGCACCGTGGCGTCGTTGCCCGAGTACGAGACGGCCTCTGGCTGCCTGCTCCTACCGGGTCTACCGCACCTCGGGCTCGCCCATCGGGCCGCGTGGATCGAGGCCGACAGCCACGGGACCGTGACCCGCCTCGCCGCGGTGGACGGCATCGATCCCGAGGACGACGCAGACACCGCCGCCCTGTCGCTGCTGCTCGCCTCCTGAGTCGCCAGTGAACATGACGGGGAGCGATTCGGCCGAGCCTGAGGTGACCCATCGGGTGGTCAGCGGCGTGCTGACCCGGGGTGATCGGGTGCTCATGTGCCACCGGCGAGCGGACCGGGCCTGGTACCCGGATGTGTGGGACTTCCCGGGTGGCCACCTCGAGGACGGCGAGACGCCGCATGCTGCCCTGAGGCGAGAGCTTCGCGAGGAGCTGGGGATCGCGTCCGACGGCGACGGCACGTTCGTGGCGCGCTGGATGGCGGAGGACTTCTCGGAGGACATCACCTTCCTCCGCGTGCGCGAGTGGCAGGGCGAGCTGGTCAACCTGGCGACGGACGAACATGACGACCTCGACTGGTTCACGCTCGCGGAGGCGCTGTCGCTCAAGCTGCCCGACCCGCGCTACGAGGCGTTGCTCCGGGACCTCATGGCACCGGCCTCACGCCAACCGGACGTCGAGGACTGAGAACCCGCTCCCGGGATAGCGGGCCAGCTCGCGGCGTTCGCCGGGTGGCAGGCTCAGGGTGCGGAAGGTCGCGAGCAGGGCCTCGACGACGACGTGCAGCTCGAGCCGCGCAAGCGGAGCGCCCGGGCAGTCGTGGATGCCCCGGCCGTAGAGCAGGTTGTCGCTGGGGTCGCGATCGAGCCGGAACTCGTCGGGGTCGCCGAAGACGCGTTCGTCGCGGTTGGCCGAGGCCCACAGCACGATGACTCGTTCGTCTTGCGGGATGTCGCGTCCACCGATGGTGACCGGCCGAGTCGAGCGACGACGGTTCGCGACCAGAGGCGCATGGATGCGCAGGATCTCGTCGGTCGCGGCCCGGATCGCGCCCGGGTCATCACGCAACAGCTGGACGACATCCGGTCGACGGGCGAGGAACTCGACGATGATGCCGATGCTCGCCGCGATGGTTCCGAGCTCACCGACGGTCCAGTTGCGCACGATCGACACGATCTCTGCGTCGGTCACGGGTCGCCCTTCCACTGAGTCCCGCAAGAGGGCCGTCGTCACGTCGTCAGGTGCCTCGGCGCCGGCGGCGCGAGCGGCTCGGCGCAGATCGAGCTGCTCGCGGATGTAGCCGTCGAACTCCATCGCGACGTGCGACATCGCCTCCCGGTCCATCGCCCGGGTCGCCTCATGGTTCTTTCGGGTCCACTCCCGCAGCGGCTCGTGCAACGTGTCCGGCCAGCCCATGAAGGCGCAGGCGAGGGCGTTCGCGACGGGCTCGGCCAGGTCGCCCATCACTTCGAGGTCCCGCTGACCGCGCAGGCCGTCGAGGTGACGGGCGACGATGGAGCGGCACACCGGCTCGAACGCCGCGATGTGCTCGTCGTCGAAGTACCTGTCCACGAGCGCCCGGAAGGCCGTGTGCTCAGGCGGGTCCATGCCGTTCGGGATGGCGACGTGCGCCGAGACGGCGTTGGAGAACGTCTCGTGGTCATCGAGCACCCGGATGGTGTCCTCGTGGCCGAACACCGTCCAGTTGCCCTGGGCGCCGTGGGCGACGGGGCAGCTGGCGCGCATCGCGTCGTAGGCCGCGATCTGGTCCGCCAACACCTCCGGCGACCTCGGGTCCCAGTCGATCGCGGCTGCCGCATCACCCAGGTCTGCGCTCACGGGATGATCATGCCGCATCGCTGGCACAGTTCTATGTCTATAGTTGTCCATGAACATGAGGGAGCGAGGGTGACATGAGCTCACGTCGAGCGAGAGTTGCGGTGGTCGGCAGCTACGGCGCCGGTCTCACCATGCGCCTGCCGCGGGTACCCGTCGCGGGCGAGACCATCGCCGGCGGCGAGTTCTCTTCCGGCCACGGCGGCAAGGGCTCCAACCAGGCGGTGGGCGCGGCCCGGCTCGGAGCCGACGTCACCTTCCTCACGGCCATCGGCGCCGACTCGATGGGCGACAGCGCCCGCCAGCTCTGGGAGGAAGAGGGCGTCGACGCCTCCGCGACCGTCACGATCGAGGACGCCGCGACGATGGTCGGGATGATCCTCGTCGAGCCCTCCGGCGAGAACCGCATCGTCATCGCGACCGGTGCGCTCAACCACCTCAGCTCCGAGCACGTCACGTCCTTCCGGCGCCACCTCGTGGATGCGGACATCGCCGTCGTGTCCCTCGAGATCCCGCTGCGCACCGCCCTGACCGCCCTCCGCACCGCACGTGAGGCAGGCACCAGGACGCTGTTCAATCCCGCTCCCGCCCAATCGCTTCCGGAGAGCGCGTGGCAGCACATCGACGTCCTCACCCCCAACCGCACCGAGGCGGCCATCCTCCTCGGCCACGACCCCGACGCCCATGAGTCCGCCGCCGACCTCGCCGCACAGCTGCACGCCAAGGGAGTCGGCACCGTCGTCATCACCCTTGGTCAGGACGGTGCCCTCGTCCACGACGCCGTAGGTCAGCGCACCATCCCCGCCGTCGTCCCCCATGCGGTGATCGACACCACCGGCGCGGGCGACAGTTTCACGGCCGCGCTTGCGGTTGCCCTCGCCGAAGGCCAGTCCATCGACGCCGCAACGCAGTTCGCAGCACGCGCAGGCGCCCACACTGTCTCGATCCCCGAGGTGATCCCTGCGCTCCCCCGTCGCGACGACCTCAACACCCCTGAACGCAGACCCGACGACGCAGCCGCCCAACCCAGCCACGCAGCAGACCGAGCCTGACCGCCAAAGCGGGCTTCAGCGGCATACGGATGCAATGAAAGGAACCCCATGACCGACTTCACGGCGCTCTCCGCACGAGAACTGGCGCCCTACATCCAGCACACCCTCATCGCCGTCGGCACGACGCGCGACGAGACGATCGCCCACGCCCAGGAGGCGGTCGAGTATGGGTTCGACGCCGCGATGGTCGCCGGCTCGTGGGTCGCCCTCACGGCGGAGGTGCTCAAGGGCACCGGCGTCACGATCGCGTCCGCACTCGACTTCCCCACCGTCGGGGTCATGACGAGCGCTGGAAAGGCCGCTGAGGCAGCGGAACTCGTCCGACTCGGCGCGCACGAGATCGACATGGGCGTGCAGGTCGGGTGGCTGAGGAGCGGTGACTTCGACGGCTTCCGCGAAGACATCGCCGGAGTGGTGCGGGCGGCGGGTGTGCCGATCAAGGTGATGCTCGAGCTGCCGCTGCTCACCGATGCGGAGAAGGCCGCTGCCGTCGAGCTGGCCTGCGAAGCCGGCGCCGCCTACCTCAAGAACGCGTCGTCCGGGCAGATCGAGGTGGCGAGCCCCGAGTCGATCCGCTACCTCGTAGAGCGTGCGCCCGAGGGCGTCCTCGTCAAGGCGTCAGGCGGGATCAAGTCTCGTCAGCAGGTCGTCGAGCTGCTCGCCGCCGGGGCCGCGAAGGTCGGCACCAGCGCGGGGATCGCCATCGTCACCGACACGAGTGACGCTCAGACTCAGAGCTATTGAGAGGCCCGTATGCCGCTGAGCTCGCTGAGCGCGGACGCCTCCCAAGTGCCCGCGACGTTGCACTCCCGGATCTCCGCGTGGTTGCGCGCCCAGATCGCGAGCGGCGCGTGGCCGGCGCACTACCGGCTCAAGCCGGAGCCGGAGCTCGCGGCAGACCTCGGCGTGAGCCGAGGCACGCTGCGACGGGCGCTGTCGACGCTCATTGCCGAAGGGGCCCTCGTGCAGGTGCGGGGCAAGGGCACGTTCGTCACGGCGACCGTCGTCGAGCCCGCGATCGCGCAGAAGCTGACGAGCCTGTCGGAGGACTTCGCCGACGCGGGGGTGCCGCTGTCGACGCGGGTCCTGGAGTGCTCGGTCGTCGGAGTACCGGCGCCGGTCGCGGCGCTGCTCGACACCCCAGTCGGCCAGCCAATCCTGCGGCTCGAACGGTTGCGGAGCACTGCTGGAGGGCCGGTCGCGCTCCTCGCAAACTTCGTCCGCACCGACCTGGCGCCGGGTCTCGAGACCGTTGACTTCGAGCGGGAGACGCTGTTCGGTGTCCTCGCCTCGCGGTATGGCCTGCACATCGCAACGGGTCGACGGACCTTCTCGGCGACGGCTGCCCAGGCCGAGACAGCGGGGCTGCTCGAGGTGCCGATCGGGTCGCCGCTGCAGCACCTGGAGCAGGTGACCTACCTCGCGTCCGGTTCCCCGATCGAGTACTCCGACGTGTGGATCCGGTCGGACCGGCTGCGCGTCACGTCGATCCTGACCCGCCACTGACGACTCAAGGCTCTTGGGCCACAAGGAGACTGCTGTGACCGTTCCGTTCATACTCGACACCGACACCGCGCAGGACGACTGCGTCGCGCTCATCGCCGGCCTGCTCGACCCGGAGGCGGACCTGCGGGCCATCACCATGGTGGCCGGCAACGTCGGCTTCGACCGGCAGGTGCGCAACGCACAGATGACCCTCAGCGCTGCCGGCCGCCTGGGCTCCGTGCCCATTCACCTCGGCTGCCGGCGCCCGCTGGTGCTGCCCTGGGTGTCGGCCGAGAACGTCCACGGCGACGGGTCCGGCGGCCTCGACATGGACTTCGGGGGGACGGGCACCGAGGACGAGCACGGGGTCGATGCCCTCATCCGGCTGACGGCCGAGTCGCCAGGCGAGATCTCGGTCGTCGCGATCGGTCCGCTGACGAACATCGCGATGGCGGCCGTCAAGGAGCCGGACTTCGTCCGGAACGTCAAGAGCCTGGTCATCATGGGCGGCTCGAACAACGGCCGCGGGAACATCAGCGCGGCTGGCGAGTTCAACTTCTACGTCGACCCGCACGCGGCGCACGTCGTCTTCGAGGCGGGGTTCCGCGACGTGACTGTCGTGCCGTGGGCGCCGCTGACCCTGAACGACGCGGTCTTCAGCCGGGAGCAGCTGACTGGCATCGAGGCGATCGGCACGCCGCTTGCGAAGTTCTTCCTCACGGTCTGCGGGCCGACCTTGGCCTTCGACGAGAGCGTCGGCATCCCGGGCACGACGCACCCCGACTCGTTGTCCGTTGGTGTGCTGCTGCACCCCGAGCTGGTGACGAAGGCCGCCGACTACCACGTCGCGGTCGAGATGAGCTCGGCGCTCACCCGCGGCTACTCGGCGATGTCATGGGGCGTGCACGGGCTCGAGCCGAACGCCCGTGTCATCGAGGCGGCGGACGCCGCGGGGTTCTACACGTGGATCTCCGGATTGTTGGCCACACCGACCGGGATGAGCCGACCCCTGCGCGGCGGCTTCTTCGACTGAGTCGCCCGTGAGCCAGGCCGGCGTCCCTCCACGATGTCACGGGCGTGTCGCGGGCGTGCCTGTGGCCCCGCCGGCCAGGGGCGGGGTCCGGGGGCGGGCCGGCTATTCGTGCCAGGTGACGCTGGTCGCGGTGACGGTCGCGGTCAGCTCGTGCCGGTGCACGTGGGTGTGGTGCCGGCGGCAGAGCAGCGCCGTGTTGAGCAGGTTGGTGCGCCCGCCGGCCCACCAGGGCTGCACGTGGTGCGCGTCGGTCCACTGCGGCGGGATGGTGCAGCCGGGGAAGCTGCAGCCCTGGTCGCGCTGCCAGAGCGCGGCCCGCAGGCCCTTGGTGACCAGCCGCCGGGTCCGGCCCAGGTCCAGCGGCTCGCCCTTGGTGCCCAGCACCATCGGGATGATCTCCGCGTCACACGCCAGCCGGCGCACCGTGGCCACCGAGAGCACGTCGCCGGACATGGCCGCCCCGGTGCCGCGCAGCTGCCCGGCGAGCACGTCGTGCTCGACCGTGACGACCAGCCTGGCCCTGTCCGTGACCGGCAGCCCCTCGGCGGCCGCCACGCCGCGGGCCACGATCTCGAGCAGCGCGTGGGCAGCGGCGGCGGCTCCGGGGACAAGATGCCGGTGATGATTGCCGTGGAGCGCAACGGAACTCGCAAACTTGGCCGGGTCCGGCTCGCCGTCGCCGCGCGGCCGAACACCGGTGAGCTGGTCGACTGGGCCACCCAGGTGATCGAGCCCGGTTCGACCGTGCGCACCGACGGCCTGCGCACCCTGCGACGCCTCTCGAGCCTCGGATACACCCACGAGTACACGACCGGGTACAACTCCAAGAACCAGGCCTCGGTGCTGCCCGGCGTGCACCTGGTCGCGTCCCTGCTCAAAGGCTGGCTCATCGGCACCCTGCACTACCGCGTCGAGGAACACCAGCTGCCCTACTACCGGGACGAATACACCTTCCGGGTCAACCGGCGAAACGCCAAGTCCCGCGGGCTGCTCTTCTACCGCCTCCTGCAGCAGGCCGTCGTCACCGACCCGCACCCGCTCGCCGAACTCCTCAAGCCTGGCGAACCGGAGATACCGGACTTCACTCAAGCAGACATGCAGAACATATGTTCGATACACACATCATGTCAATGCCTTTTGGGGTGTTTTGCGCCGCCGATCTTGAGCTCCGGCCACGCGCCCCCTGAACGTCGGGCTGGGAGCGAGCCCAGCGGCATACGGCCTCGTCATTGCACCAGCTGGGACGGAACGTCGGCGCCTTCTCCACAGTCGACGCAGAAGTGGTTTTTGCACTCAGTGCACGCGGCGATCTAGCCTAGGTGGGTGCCACCATCGGAACCCGCCATGGACCGTCGTGCCCGAATCCGGGAGCGCCACCACCGGGCCATCATCGACGCGGCGGCTTCGCTGCTGGACGCCAAGGGTGCCGATGGGTTCACGGTCGACGAGCTGGCCAAGCGGGCGGAGGTATCGCGGCGGACCGTCTTCAACCACTTCGCGTCGGTCGACGACATCGTCATCGCCGTGTGCACAGAGGTGCTCGGCGACGTGGTCGAGACGTTCGAGTCGCGCCGGTCCGCGTCGGCAGGCACAACGCACGCCAGCGTCTTCGAGGAGCTCGCCGAGGCATTGCGCTCGACCGACCTCGTCAACCCGATCGCCTACCTGACGCGGGTCCTTCGCACACCCGACGACAAGCCGTCGCAGCGCCAGGCCGTCGTCCTCCTGCGCGCCTTCACCGAGGTGAGTCAGCGACTCTCGGCCGAGATGCTGCGCCGCCACCCCGAGGCCGACGAGCTCACGACGCGCCTGCTCGTCAGCTCGCTCATCGGCGGCCTCGTCGTCCTCCACAACCACTGGCTCGCCGCCACCGGCGGCTCCGCGGACACAGCGTCCCGAGCGGTGTGGGACGAGCTGATCGACCAGCTGATCGTGCGGACCCGAGACGGCTACTCGTCCACGGCTTCGCTTGGCGCACCTACCTCCTGACCCCTCCGCCCCGAAAGACTCCTCATGGCTGAATACCTCTTCCGACTCGGTCAGGCTGCGTCCCGACATGCACCCCGGGTGATCGCGGCCTGGTTCGCAGTCCTCCTCGCCGCGGGCATCGCCTTCGCGGTGGGCGCGGGCACCCTGACGAGCACGGTGTCGATCCCGGGAACACGGACCGCCCAGGTGACCGAGCGGCTCGAGCGGGTCCTCCCACAGGCCTCGGGCGGAAGCGGGTCGATCGTCTTCGAGACCAGCGATGGCTCGCGACTGACCGAGGCGCAGCGGAGCGCCATCAGTGAGCGCGCCGCCGAGGCGTCGCGGCTGGCCGACGTCGCGACCGTCGTCGACCCCTTCCAGACCGAGCAGGACCGCGCCGCACGGCAGCAGGAGCTCGACAAGGGCCGCGCGCGGATCGAGGACGGCCGCAGGCAGCTCGCCGGAGGCCGGGCGCGGCTCGAGGACGGGCAGACCCAGCTCGACGCAGCTCGGGCCCGGGCCGAGGCGAACGGCACCCTGGACCAGGTGGCGCCGGCGCTCGATGCGCAGCAGGCGAACCTCGACGCCGGCCGCCGCGCTCTGGAGGACCAGGGCGCGCAGCTCGAGGCAGGGAGCGAGCAGATCGACCAGGGTGCCCGGCTGCTCACGCTCTCCGAGGGGATCGGGATGGTGTCCAAGGACGGCACCACGGCGATCGTCACGGTCCTCTTCGACAAGCCACAGATGGATGTCACCCAGGAGCAGAAGGATGCCGTCATCGCGGCGTTCGGGCAGCGCGTTGACGGGGTCGAGGCCTCCTACTCGGCAGAGCTTGCAAGCGGCATCCCGACGATCCTCGGCGTCGGCGAGGTCATCGGCATCGTCGTCGCCGCCGTGGTCCTCATTGTCATGCTCGGCACTCTCATCGGCGCAGGACTACCGCTCCTCACGGCGCTGGTCGGGGTCGCCATCGGGGCACTGTTCACGCTGTCGTTGTCAAGCGCGATCGAGATGACCTCGGTGACCCCGGTCCTGGGGCTCATGCTCGGTCTCGCGGTCGGCATCGACTACTCGCTCTTCATCATCAACCGGCACCGCCGCCAGCTGAAACAGGGCTATGCGATCGACGAATCGATCGGCGTGGCCAACGGCACGTCGGGCAACGCCGTGGTGTTCGCCGGCGCGACGGTGCTCATCGCGCTGCTCGCACTGAACGTGACGGGCATCCCGTTCCTCGGCCTCATGGGCACGGTCGGTGCCCTGTCCATCGCCATCGCCGTCCTCATCGCCGTCACGCTGACACCCGCACTCCTCGGCCTCATCGGCGAGCGGATCCTCAGCCGTCGCGAGCGCGCCCGTCTCGCTGCTGCGGGCGGCCGAACAGCAGTGGACGATCCTTCGGCTGTGGCGACGGTCCCCGCTGCCTCGGGACCGGGTCTGCGCCCGATGTCCACGCTGCGGGCGGTGGGCAGCATCGTGCTCGGCATCGGCGCCCTCGTCGTCATCGCGCTGCCCGCGCTCGAACTGAGACTGGGGCTTCCCGACGGATCTGCCGAGACGGTCGAATCGACACAGTACCAAGCCTTCTCGACCGTCTCGGAGAAGTTCGGACCCGGACGCAACGCCCCCCTCCTCGTCGTCGCCAACCTCGTCGGCGTCTCCGGCAGAACCCCCGACGTGACGGTGCAGTCGGCGATCGCCGAGGAGATCTCCGCCCAGCAAGACGTCGTCGCGGTGGCGCCGATCGGGCTGTCCGAGGGTCGAACGGTTGCCGCCTTCCAAGTCGTTCCGTCGGGCGGGCCGAACGACCCCTCCACCGAGCAGCTCGTCCACACCCTGCGCGCGCTCGAGCCGATGGGAGGCGCCGTCAGCCTCGACGTCGCGGGCTTGGCCAGCGGCAACATCGACATCTCCGGCAAACTGGCCGACGCCCTGCCCGCCTATCTCGGGCTCGTCGTGGGCCTGTCCTTCATCATCCTCATGCTCGTCTTCCGCTCGATCTTCGTGCCGGTCATCGCCACGCTCGGCTTCGTGCTCTCATACTTCGCCGCGATCGGTGGGGTCGTGGCGATCTACCAATGGGGTTGGCTCTCCGGTGTCTTCGGCGTGGACAACCCGGCCCCGATCCTCAGCTTCCTGCCCACGATGCTTGCCGGCATCCTCTTCGGGCTGGCCATGGACTACCAGCTGTTCCTCGGCTCGGGCATGCGGGAGGCGTACGCCCACGGCTCCCCCGCCCGACTGGCCGTGGTCCAGGGGCTTCACGCCGGCCGCAGCGTCGTCTCCGCGGCCGCCATCATCATGACCTCGGTCTTCGGTGGTTTCGTCTTCTCCCACAGCGCGATGATCCGGCCGATTGGATTCGGGCTCGCCTTCGGCGTGCTCGTCGACGCATTCGTCGTCCGCATGCTCATCATGCCCTCCCTCATGCACCTCGCCGGGGACAGGGCGTGGTGGTTGCCCAGGTGGCTCGACCGCCGGCTGCCCAACCTCGACGTGGAGGGCGCGGCCCTCGAGCGACAGCACCCGCACGTGTCAGACCGGGAGTCCGCGCCAACCCTGACGAGATCCTAGGCCGCGGCCGAACGTCCCACCACGTCCTCGAGTGTGCAGAAGATGCCGGGCGCGGACTGCACACTCGACGAGGAGCTGGCCCAGCGGCATACGGCATGGGGATGATTGACGGGACGAGACGCTCGCCCCGGCTCGCTCGCCCGTACGCGGCAGACAACCCCTCCCGTCAAACGTCCCACCAGGTCGTCGAGTGTGCAGAAGCTGGCGCTCCGGCCGGTATTGCCTTCCGGCATCGAACCGGTTCGCGAACTCAGCCACCGCCGTCACCCAGGTCCACCCACAGGGCCCGGTGGTCGGAGATGGGCAGCGCGGGTCCACCGCTCTCCCCGATCTGCACAGAGCCACGCACGAGGATGTGGTCGATCTGCTCGCGCGCCTCGTCGAACGGGTAGGTCAGATGGCTTGCGGCCGGACGCATCCTGGCCGTCTGGGTGGCCCGCTGCGGTCCCATGTTGAGGTCGCCCATGAGCACGACCGGCTCTTTGCAGTCCACGGTGGCCCTGACCAGCTTGCCCAGCTGCCGGACGTTCCACCAGGGGATGAACGACAGGTGGGTCCCGACAACGGTGTACTCGCCGAGCGGCGTCTCGACTGAGGCCACCACGGCCACCCGGGGCTCGTCGGTCACGAGGTAGGGACGCAGCCGGCCCTTGAAGCGCATCGGCACCGGGAACGGGACGGGCTCGAGACGGATCACCCGCCAGCCCGTGACCGGGTACCGGGACAGCAGGGCCACCCCGTAGGCGGCTGAATCCGGCTGCTCGTCACCGGTCGACGCCACCCAGGTGGTACCCGCGCTGCCATGGATGGCAGCGACGAACCGGTGGTGCGGTGCCCCCATGGCGTCGGCTGCGACGGCGGTGAGGTCGGCGAACCCGGAGCGCTGCTGGTTCTGGTCCACCTCCTGCAGGGCGAGGATGTCTGCGTCGAGGCGCTTCACGGCGTCAGCGAGGCCGCCGGGGTCGACGTGCTGGTCGGTGGGGACGCGTCCGTTGAGGATGTTGAAGGTCGCGACACGCATGTAGGTCCCGTTACCCGCCTGTCGCAGACCGGCTCAGCCCGTGGCGACATCCATTGCACACTCGACGAGCGAGCTTGGCGCATACTGCACACTCGACGAGAACGGGTACAACCGATACATGGGTGAACCTGACCAGCACGACCTGCGCGAGGCGCTCAAGACGGTCGCCGTTGCCCTCAAGGCGACGGGCCGGCCGTTCGCGCTCATCGGCGGGTATGGCGTCTGGGCGCGGGGCGGGCCGGAGCCGAACCACGACGCGGACTTCCTCATCGCGAGGGAGGACGCCGAGGAGGTCATGCACGACCTCGCGGACCAGGGCCTGCAGGTCGTGCAGCCGCCGGAGGACTGGCTCTTCAAGGTCTACGTGGGCGACGCCCTCGTCGACGTCATCTTCCGGCCGGCCGGCACGTATGCCACACGAAGCGTCGTCGAGCGAGCGACCCCGCTCCGGGTCCTGTCGGTCGAGATGCCGGTCATGCCGGCCACGGACCTCCTCGTCCACCGGCTCAACGCGCTGAGCGAGCACTACTGCGACTTCGGCGTCCACATCCCGGTCGCCCGGGCGCTGCGCGAGCAGGTCGACTGGGACGCCGTGCGAGAGGAGACCCCGGGGAATGCCTTCGCTGCCGCCCTGCTCTTCCTCCTCGAGCGGCTCGAGATCATCGAGCCGCCTCAGGGCGTCAGCCGCCCAGCTTGGTCAGCAGCTCGACCCACTGGATCAGGTGGCGGTCACCCAGGAAGTCACGGCGCACGCGTTCTTGGGCCCGATGGCCCATTGCCAGGCGCTGCTCGGGATCGCCCAGCAGTCGGGTGACGAGCGCGCCGAAGGTCTCGAGGTCCGCAGCGTCTTTGAGCAGGAACCCCTCGTCGCCGTCGGTGAGCTGGTCCTGGAGCCCCCCGACCGCGCTCGCGATGACGGGGCGGCTCTTCCACATCGCCTCGGTCAGGGTGAGGCCGAAGCCCTCCGCCAGGCTTTTCTGGACGACGATCGCGGCGTGCCGCTGGAGGGCATTGACGATCAGGGCGTTCTCGTCGACGTCGTCCATGGGAATCGACGCGAGATGGCAGCGGCTCTGCACGTCCGGCGGCAGGGCCTGCCACACGGCACGGCACTCGGCATAGACCTCGGCGCCCTCGGGATCGTCCATAACACGGGAGACGTCGGGGCCCGCCAGCACGACGTGCACGTCGTGCACGAACGGCGCCACGTGCGCTGCGAAGCCGCTGAGCACGCCGGGCATGTCCTTGAGCCGGTCCCACCGGCTCACCTGCAGGACGAGGGGTGCGTCGATCGGTGGCGGGCCGTTGGTCAGCAGGTCGGCGTGGCGGCGCAGCACCCCCTCACTTCCCGCCCGTCGCTGGAAGCCGACCACCCCGCGGGGGTCGCCGTTGTGGACCAGGCCGACGCCGAGCAGGATCCGCCGGACCTCGTGGTCGGGGAGGTCCACATTCTTCGTCGAGAACGGGTCGATCGACGGCTGGATGATCATGACGCGCTCCGGCGGGAGCCAGGCGGGAACGTAGCTCGACCGGGAGAAGACGAAGGCGTCGGCCCCGAGGACATGCTCCCGCAGGAAACCCCAACCGAGGTCGGTGATCTCCGTCGTGTCGTCGCGACCGATGTGGCAGCGCCACACGACGTGGGCGCCGAGCTGCTTGAGCCCGGCCGCGAGCCCCGCCGTCTGGGGGTCATGAAGAAGGACGACGTCGCCGGGGCGAACCAGGTCGCGCAGCTGCGCGAGGTTGGCGCTCATGACGCGCGCGTAGTGCGCCTGGTCCTCGGCGCCGAAGCCCGTGCGGCCGATGAGGGAACCGTGCAGCGCGTTGTGGAGGGCCTTGGTGATCTCGAAGAACTGCGGATCGCCGTCGAGGACGAGCCACCGCGTGTCCACGTCGGCGCCGCGGGCATAGGCGAGCAGCACCTGGAGCATCTCGGCGACACCGCCGCCCGATGCTGTCGAGTTGATGTTCCAGATGATTCGCCCGGCGAGCGCCTTGCGCGCCAGCGCCGCCGTCGACAGGAACGTCTCCGCGCGGACGGGGTCGAGGAGTCCCGCCAGCTCCTCGAGCGGCTCGGCCTGGATCTGGACGACGTCCATGGTCACATCCTCACACCTCGCGCCTCACCTACCCGGCATTTTCTGCACACTCGAGTGGGTGGGCGGAAGGGACGGGAGCGCGGCTGGACGCAAGAGCGAGCTCAGCGGCATACGGCCGATTCCGTATGCCGCTGGGCTCGCTCCCAAGGCCACCATTCCTCCCAGCGTGGCGGGCTCGCGGCGATATCGTCGGACGGGATGCGACCACCGACGAGATACGCGAAGTCCGCTGGCGGCTACGTGGCCTACCAGGTCTTCGGCAAGGGTGCCCGCGACATCCTCTTCGTCACCCACTGGGGGACCAACGTCGATGCGATGTGGGACGAGCCGGCCCTCGCGCACTTCTTCCATCGCCTGAGCCGCAACGGTCGGGTGATCTGCTACGACAAGCGTGGGACGGGCGTGTCCGACCCGGTTCCCCTGGCATCCCTGCCGACCCTCGAGTCGTGGATGGACGACGCCCGGTTGGCGCTGGACGCCGCGGGCTCACGCCAGGCGGTCGTCATCGGCGACACCGAGGGCGGTCCGATGGCGATGCTGCTCGCGGCGACCCACCCGGAGCGGGTCGAGAAGCTGGTCCTGCTCAACACGTTCGCGCGGTGGCGGCGTGACGAGGACTATTCCATCGGCATGCCGGAGCCGACGGTCGAGAAGCTGGTGTCGCTGTATGAGCGGCACTGGGGCCAGGACCCGGCGATGGTGGCCCTCACCGCCCCCAGCCTCGCGGGCGATGCCCGTGCGGAGGAGTGGTTCATGCGGTACCAGCGTCTGTCGATGGCCCCTGGTGCCGCGACGCAGATGTACCGGTGGGTCACCCAGATCGACGTGCGGTCGGTGCTGCCGACGATCTCGGTGCCGACCCTGGTCCTGCACCGCAAGGAGAACCGGCACTACCGGCTGCCGTTCGGGCAGTACCTCGCCGAGCACATCCCCGGCGCGCGGTTGGTCGAGCTGCCCGGGGCGGACTGCTATCCGTTTTCCACACCGCAGGCCGACGACGTGCTGGAGGAGATCTCCGCCTTCCTGTCGGACGCCCCGGTGGAGGTACGAGTCGAGCGCGAGCTGTCCACGGTGCTGTTCACGGACATCGTCGGCTCGACCGATCTGGCTGCCCGGCTGGGCGATGCGCAGTGGCTCGGCCTGCGGGCGGCTCATGACGAGGTGGTGCGTCGCCATCTCGCCGCCTTCCGCGGCCGCGAGGTGAAGACGACCGGTGATGGGTTCCTGGCCACCTTCGACGGACCGGCCCGGGCCGTGCAGTGCGCGTCCTTGATCCGCGACTCAGTGAGGTCGTTGGGGGTCGAGATCCGGGCCGGTCTGCACACCGGGGAGATCGAGCTGCTCGATGGCGACATCGGGGGCATCGCGGTCCACCTGGCTGCCCGGGTCATGGGGCTGGCCGGCGCCGGGGAGGTCCTCGTGTCCCGGACGCTGACTGACCTGGTCGTCGGGTCCGGCATCAGCTTCGAGGACCGAGGAGTCCACGAGCTCAAGGGAATCCCCGGTCCGCGGCAGGTGTGCCGCGTGGTCCGGGTCCCCTAGCGAGTCAGAAGGCGATGGCGTCGCGGATGATGGGGCAGGTCATGCAGTGGCCGCCGCCGCGGCCGCGGCCGAGCTCCGCGCCGACGATGGTGATGACCTCGACTCCGGCCTTGTGCAGAACGGCGTTGGTGGCGGTGTTGCGGTCGTACGTGATGACGACCCCGGGCGCCAGGGCGACGAGGTTGTTGCCGCTGTCCCACTGCTGTCGCTCGGAGGCGTACACGTCTCCGCCGGTCGGCAGGGCTCGAAGCTGCTTGAGGCCCAAGGACCGTGCAACGACGTCGAGGAAGGGGGTGCCGGCTTCGTCCGTGACCTCGACCGCTCGGCCGTTGTGGCCGGGACGCAGGACGAAGGGATGGATCGAGTCGACGATCGAGGGGAAGTACGTGACGACGTCGCGGTCGGCGAACGTGAAGACGGTGTCCAGGTGCATGGCGGCGCGCAGTTTCGGCATGCCCGCGACAACGACCTGTTCGGCGGCACCGTGGTCGAACAGCGCCGTGGCGACCTGAGTGATCGCCTGGCGCGAGGTGCGCTCGCTCATCCCCATGAGCACGACGCCGTTGCCGACCGGCATGACGTCGCCGCCTTCGATGGATGCCCGGCCCCAGTCCCGCTCGGGATCGCCCCACCAGATCGTGGAGCCGACGAAGTCGGGGTGGAAGGTGTAGATCGCCTTGTACAGCAGGGTCTCGTCGTGCCGGGCCGGCCAGTACAGCGGGTTGAACGTCACCCCGCCGTAGATCCAGCACGTGGTGTCTCGCGTGTAGAGGGTGTTGGGCAGCGGTGGCAACAGGTAGTCACGCTCTCCGGTGGACTCCCGGGCCAGTCCCACGTACGGCGAGCGGTGCTCGTCGGGCAGGTCGTTGGTGGCCAGGCCGCCGATGAGGAACTCCGTGAGCCGCCGAGGCTTGAGCGAATCGAGAAAAGCCCTGGTCGGATCGACGAGACCGATGCCGACCTCGTTCGGGACGATGAGTCGGTCCAGCAGCCAGTCGCGCGCGCCTGGCACCCTCATGGTTGCTGTCACCAGGTCGTGCAGCTCGACGACCTCGACGCCCCGGTCGGTCATCTTGCGCACGAAGTCGGCGTGGTCGCGCTCGGCGTTCTCGACCCACAGCACGTCGTCGAAGAGCAGGTCGTCGGAGTTGGCCGGCGTGAGCCGCCGATGGGCCAGCCCGGGACGGCAGACCAGGACCTTGCGCAGGGTTCCCACCTCGGAGTGGACGCCGTACGTGCTGGAAACGCTGGGTGTGGCGCTCATGAGAGTCCTTTCGGGGAGCACCGCTAGTCTCGCGCGTCCTCGTTGACGATGTCCTCCGCTTGACAGCTCGCCGGGCACGTACTTCGGCAGTCGCGCGGCCGGGAAGAACGCCAACAACGAGATGCCGCCGACGATCAGGAAGGACGCCCGGATCGCGCGGAGCCGGGCAAGCGCTGGATTCGGGGGCGGCGGCGGTCGAGAAGTTGAACGATGGGGCCACTCGGGCAAGGGTGTCCTCATGACCGACCTGATCCGTTCCACCGCCACCGAGGTCGTCGGCCTGCTGCGCGCCGGCGACGTCTCCCCCGTCGAGGTCCTCGACGTGCTCGAGGAGCACGTGTTCGCGACTGACAAGGCGGTCAACGCGCTGCCCATCCGATTCTTCGACGCAGCCCGAGCGGCGGCGGGGGAGCTCGAGCGCGACCGCCCGACTCCCACCGACCGGGGATGGCTCGCCGGCCTGCCCGTGGCGATCAAGGACTACAACGACGTCGGCGGCCAGCTGACGACGAGCGGGTCGCCGATCTTCGCGGACGCCGTGGCCGTCGAGTCGGATGCCATGGTCCGCCAGGTCGAGGTGCACGGCGGGATCCCCTACGCCAAGAGCAACGTGCCGGAGTTCGCCGGTGGTCACACGTACAACACCGTCTGGGGCGCGACGCGCAACCCGTGGCACACCGGGCGCAGCGCTGGCGGGTCGTCGGGTGGCTCGGCTGCGGCGCTCGCATCGGGCAGCGCCTGGCTCGCCACCGGGAACGACCTCGGCGGCAGCCTCCGCACTCCAGCTGGCTACAACGGAGTGGTGGGCGTCAGGCCGACCCCCGGCCTCGTGCCTCGGAAGCGGCCGCCGGTGCCGTTCGACGCGCTGTGGGTCGAGGGGCCGATGGCCCGCAACGTCGCCGATGCAGCCCTGTTGCTCGACGCGCTCGCCGGCCCCGACGCACACGACCCGCTGACCCGGGAGCGACCCGCGGCGGAGCTTCGTCGAGCAGCTCGACCGGGTGCCGGAGCTCCTCAGGGTCGGCTACACGCCCGACCTCGGAGTGCTGCCAGTCGAGCGCGAGATCCGGGACGTCACCGAGCGCTCGCTGAGCCACTTCCGGGACCTCGGCGCGGACGTCACCGGTGAGGCGCCGGACTTCACCGGCGCCTACGAGACGTTCCAGACGCTGCGTGCGCAGTTCCTGGCGACCGTGAGGGGAGACCTGCTCGAAACCGA
Source organism: uncultured Actinomycetota bacterium (assembly GCA_963754395.1). Lineage (GTDB taxonomy): Bacteria > Actinomycetota > Actinomycetes > Actinomycetales > Dermatophilaceae > Intrasporangium. Next base: position 41,555 of record CAVWGJ010000033.1, read on the forward strand.
CCGACACCGCATCAAGGACGACATCGTCTGGAACCTCGAGCTCGGCCTGACCCAGTCGCTCGCCGACGTCCAGGCCGCGGAGCGGGATCGGGGCGAGCTGATCCATCGCACGATGGACTTCTTCGCTGACCACGACGTGCTCGTCGTTCCCTCCGCGCCGCTCAGCCCCTTCCCCGTCGAGTGGACCGCGCCGTCGTCGATCGAGGGCGCCCCGATGCGCAGCTACGTCGACTGGATCTCGATCACCTTCATGATCACCCTGACGGCCTGCCCCGTGGTCGCCCTCCCCTGCGGCCTGTCCGGCGAAGGCCTTCCCGTCGGCATCCAGCTCGTCGGACGTCCCGGGTCGGAGGGGCTGTTGCTGGCGGTCGCCGCCGCCTTCGAGCGTGCGGTCGGCATCGCCGAACAGCTGCCCATCGCTCCGCGCGAACTCGCCTGAGCCGCAAACACATCCATTTCGTATGCCGCTGGGCTCGCTTCCGCGTGGCCGGGTCCTTCGCGCATGGCCGGCCCACCGACCCTGCAACACACCCGCTTACCGCGCGCTCGACGCACCTGCAGTGGGGCCGAGCAGTTGGTAAGCGGGTGTGTTGCGGCGCTTGGGTTGGATGGGCGGGAGGGCTGGGAGGCGGTGTCGAGCGGTAGCGAGCTCAGCGGCATATGGCATCGTGCTGGTCAGGAGACCCAGCCGTCGCCTGTATTGACGATGACGCGATCAGCGCGGTGTGAGGCAGACGAGACGAGAGCCGCGTTGGCCTCGTCGCTCTCGAGCACCCAACGGGCCGCTGCGGCTGGGTCCTTGCCGAAGGCGACGTGGCGGTCGACGAGGCGGGCCTGCCGCGCGGCGTCATCGGCGTGGACGTGCCAGACCTCGGTGAGCTGGGCGCGGGCGGCCTCCCAGCGCGGCTCGGGAAGCAGTAGGTAGTTGCCCTCGGTGACCACGAGGCGGGCGCTCGGTGGGACGACCACGGCGGCCGCGATGGGCTGCTCGAGGATGCGCTCGAAACCCGGCGCGTAGACTGGGCTGGTCCGGGTGCTCGAGGAGGCGGCGCAACAGGTGTGCGTAGCCGTCGACGTCGAAGGTGTCCGGGGCGCCCTTGCGGTCGCGGGCGCCGAGCCTCTCGAGCTGGACGTCGGCGAGGTGGAAGCCGTCCATGGGCACGTGGGCGACCCAGTCAGCAGTCTGGACGGCGGCGATCGCCTCGACGAGCCCCTCGGCCAAGGTCGACTTGCCCGCACCCGGTGGTCCCGCGATGCCGAGCAACGCGCGACGTCTGTTGCCCACGAGCGCGATTGCCACCGCGGCGAGCTGCTCGATCCCCTCGCGGTGCATGAAGACACCCACCAGCGTCACACGGCCTGCTGCACCGCGCCTACATCGCTTCTCTGCTCGAGGCCTTGCAGGTGACGAGTCATGTCGCTGCTCTCCACGAGCTTGCCGCCCAGGCGTACCGTCTGGATGGCTCTGGCCAGGGCCAAGGCACGGTGCAGCCTGCCGGCGTCCGTCTCCGAGGGGGATAGCTCGAGGTTCCGCAGAACGATGGCGGCCAACGACAACATCACGTCGGCATCGGAGGTGACAAGGGCTGCAACATTCTGCGCGGCTTCGCTGGCGGTCAGGTCGATGCCGAGCAGAAACTTGACGCGGGAGGTCTTGACCAGTTGGTCCTCGATGTCGAGCAGCTTGCGCGCGTACTGGTCGCGCGTTTCCGGATCGGTCCACCGATCGAAGGCTTCGGAGATGGCGCGACCGAGAACGTGCAGCGTCTGTCGCAGCGGTCGGTCATGCTTGCGAACCTCGGCCAGGCGCTGCCGGTGCGGAAGGACCACCTTCACACCCACTTCAATGGCCCGCTCCACCTGCTCGAACGGCTGGTCCGTGCGGGTTGCGGCCGCCATCCAGTGATGAAGGGCGGAGGCCAAGCCGTTGGTGCGAGTACGCAGTGTTTCCAGGTCGCCGCCAATCACGTCCACACCGAGCCTGGCGAACGCCTCGGTCCAAGCGGCCATCTGCGCACTAGCGGCACGATCGGCAAGGTCGTCGTCGACATCCCGTAGGTTGAGGATGGCCAAGGACATGGCGGGCGAGATCCTGTCGAGGCACTGCAGCCATTCACCGGCCGGCCACGTGTGAGCCGTATTGAACAGCCCTATGCAGTCGTCGATGGTCTGCAGTGACAGGCTGGCCAGTTCATGGTGCTGGTCGAACTCCTCTTCAGATCCGCGCCGCAACGCCGTGAACAACATGTCTCCGTAGAGACAGCGCACGGTCAGGGTCTCTTCGTGGTCCTCCCCGAAGAGTTCGGTGGCAAGGTTCACGAGGCCGAGCGCGCGCTTGCGGCACTCGATGGAAATGTCGTCCGGCAGGGTGGCCTGCATGCTGCGCAGGGCATGGATCAGGTTCGCCAACGAGCGGATGGTCGCAGAGTGGACAACTGGAGTGCTGCGCAGCATCTCAAACTTCGATGGGACTCGCGGCAACAGGCGCTGCCAATGTCTCTCATCGCCGAGGTCGAGCTGCTCGGAGCCGTGGTTTCGTGGCGCCGCGTACGGGAGGATGTCGTTGAACAGTCGCAGGTTCGCGTCCATGTACGCGCCGAGCAGGGGAGTCCGGTTGACGACGACGTCCATCTGGCGTCGACCGCGCGAATCGGCCGAGATCCGGGCGAAGCCGGTGTCGGCCACCGCGTTCGCGATGTGGGAGAGCAGCCGGTTGGTCGTCTCCTCCACCACCAGGCTGTTGCTCATCTCTCCGTCGGCGGTGGTGACGGCCAGCGGTGCGACGATCTGGCGCATCAAGCCGTCCACGATGTTCAACGAAATCGCGTCAGTGCGCCACTCCCCGTCGCTCGTCGGGTATGGAGGCTCGTGGGTGGATGCGAACTCGATGGTTCGGGTCTTCTTGGGATGCGGCGGCTGCTGGGCGGGGGCGTCCACCAACGGTGTCCACCGCACGCTGGCGGCCCGCTGGATCGCCCGGGCCTGGTAGGCGGCCATGGCCAACGCGGGCTGCGCTTCGAACGCATCGAGTTGGAGCGAGGCCCAGATGCAGATGCGACTGGCGTCAGCCAGCGGCTGCCCATCCTCGGCGAGACGCGTGATCTTGAGGACCTCGGTCATCGGGTCCATCAGCGAGCGGAACAGTTCGTTTGCTCCCGTCAGGACGATCGCAGACTTCACCTCCGGCCCGAACTTGCTCAGGGTGGCCGAAGCGATCTTCGTTCTGTCGAGAGGCTCCCACCCCGGGGGCGACCCCCTACCGATGTCGACGATGGTCAGCTCGTTGTAGTCACACAGCCAGGGGGCGTCCGGCACCCGGGCATGCGGCACGTCCACACCGAACAGGGCTGCGAGATTGCGGGAGAGCTTGGCCGTCGTCGCGTCCCGCGACGTCTCGACATCCGGGTAGTCGGGGACTGCCACGGGCAGGCCGCGCGTCCATGGAACGGCATCTTTGGTCACGCCTCGAAAGCGTAGCACTGCTGATCAGATACTGCACATATGTCGAAGAAGTTTCGATCCCATGAAATCTTTCGCGCTGCACTTGCGATTGCACGATTACCGAAGGATCATGGGTCACATGAACACCTTCGCCACTCCAGTCGGTGAACCGGGCATCACCCGGTAGCCGGATGGTGGCGGCTTCGCCCGTATGGGCGTCTCCGCATTAGATCCACGGACCCTTGGGAGGGGGCGGGTTCGGATGAGCGTCACATCCATCGTGAGGAACAGCGCAGCGGCATTGGCCATTTCTGTCCTGGCCGCGGGGTGCGGCTCGAACGCTGTGACGGAGCGGCCTGGCGGCACAGCAGGTTCACAAGCCTCGGGCTCTCACACGGTGGGCGCCGACTCGATCCCCAGCGGCGGAGGTGGGGTGTCGGCAGGCGTCGCACCCGCGCCGACAAACCTGCTGGCTGGTCCGCTGGCGCTCGTCGTCGGAACACACGCCGGCGCTCCGGCACCGGGAGTCGGCAAAGCGGCAGGCGCGATTCTCGTACAGAGCGTGGGGGTCGGCGCCCCCGTAGCGCTCGTCGTCAACGACGGCTCCCCCACAACGGTGGCCGTGCCGACGCCGGCCATCGACACCAGCTCGGAGCTTTCCCGTCAGGTTTCGACCAAGCATGCGGTGGACGCCCTGTTGCAGGCGGTGGCCTCGGTTGCCCCCGACTCAGACGGGTCGAGTCCACTCGAGGCGATCCTCGCTGCGGCCTCGAACCTGCGCCCTTCGGGCATGGAGCGAGGCACCGTCCTCGTCATCGACAACTTGTTGTCCGACCGCGGCGTCATCGACACCAGCAGGCCTGGCGTGCTCGCGGGCGACCCGACGGCCGTCGCGGCCGAGGTCGCCAAGAACTACGGCGCAGTCAGGCTCTGGGGCGTCAATGTCGTGCTCACGGGTGTCGGCGCCACAGTCCCACCGCAGCATCCACTGTCGATGGCACAGTCAACCCATCTCGCGGAGATCTACTCAGCCGCGCTGGGGCGGCTGGGAGCGACGGTCTTCGTCGACCCGGCGCCGCGCACGAACCTCACGAGGCTCTCGACGGACTTCACGGTCAAGGCAACGCCGGTGCCGGCCGTGCCCCCGTTCACCCCTCCGGTCCGGGGCCGGACTGCGACCTTCACCATCACCGAGGCGCTGGTGACATTCAAGAGCAACAGCAACGAGTACGCCGACCCCACCGCGGCGCGTGCGGCTCTGGAGCCTCTCGCACAGTGGCTCGTCGGCAAGCCCGGGGCGCGCACCGTGACGCTCACGGGCACGACCGCCACGGCCGGCACCGAGCAGGGACGCAAGGTCCGGTCACTCGGAAGGGCGAACGCCATCCGCCAGACCTTGATCCAGCTCGGAGTCGCGCCTCGCCAGATCGTCAAGGTCGACGGGGTCGGCACCGACACCCCGACACACGTCCACGACCTCGACCAGAACGGCAACCTCGTCGAAGCGCTCGCGGCCAAGAACCGGACCGTCATCGCGACGATGATCGAGGCCGCCAGCTGACTCCCGAAAGCACCGCCAAGACTGACAAAGGAGGAGCAATGTTCAGACTGTCAGCTTTTCTCCGTCAGTGGTTCGGCCGTCCGGCCAACCCCTCGCAAGGTCACTCCGGTACGGCCGTCACGCCAGGAGACCCGTACTCCGAGCCACACTTCCCGCTCCGTTACCACGCCACGGACCACCCGCTCAGCTATGGCATCCCGGACCGCGCCGACGTGATCACGTGGATCGACCGGGAGATCGCCAAGCACGCCCACGCCAACACGCTTGACGAAGGCACGCGCACCATCCTCGACGCCGAGCTGGACAAGCAGCACGGACAATGGGTCGAGAGCATCCGCCTGTACGCCCGGGCACAGCGCTCCCGGACGGCGCTGGCCCTGCGCAACGACCAGGCCGCCAGCCTCGTCGCCACCCGCGAGCGCCTGACCCTGGCCCGCCTCGAGGTCGACCGACACGCAGCGCGCGAGCGCCATCTCGGGGAGATCCTCGCGGGCGGCGCGGTGACAGTGACACCGATCGACGTTGCCGCTCCGAGGGCTCACGCGTCCTCGTCCGGCATCCTCCCGGCCGACGTACCGGGTCTGACACCGCTCGACTCGCTCCTACCGTCGACCTGGACGACGCCAGGGGACGCCCGGTCTGCCCGGGGCGAGGTCGACGGCGACTCGACCGTCCGCGCCATCACCACGGCCGACCGAAGGAGAGGAGGACGATCATGAGGTTCCCACACGAGGGAATGCCGAGCCCGGCCAACCGTCGTCACATGGTCCGGCGGCCCGAGCTCGACCTCCGCTACGGACTTCTCCGGCGACTGCATGATCGAGTCTCCGGGCAGACGGACGGACGGCGCGACACAACCGCGGCTCGCACCGGCGCCGAACTCGATGCCACGACCTCGATGTTCCTGGCCAGGACTGCTGCAACCTTGGCTGAGCGCATCGAGAACGAACGCCTCGCGCACCTGGCGCTCGTCGCTGATGCGACGACCCGCCGCAGCACCTTCATGGCGACCATCGCCACGACGACTGCAGACCTGGAGGCCGCCCGACAGCACGCCAACTCGTTGCCGGACGACCCGCCTGATCTCGACCGGCGCGGACCTGCGGAGGCACGCCAAGCCGAGAGCGTCATCCACCTTCGCCGGCGACGCGAGTATGCCGCGGCGGTGACCGGTCCCGCTCTCAGGCGGGTCACCGAGCTCTCGGCGGCCCTGGAACGAGCGGTAACGGAGAAGGATGCGCTCGACGCGCTCATCGAGACGGCCGAGCACGTCACGCAGACCCGAATCGCTCGAGTCACCGAGTTCTACTCGCGCCGGGCAGCGACCTACCGGCGCGCCTTCCTGCGCGCGTCCACCGCGAACATCGCCAGAGCTCGACGATACCCGCCGGGTTCACTGACCTAGGAGGCTCGCGATGATGAACGAACCAATGGCCTCGAACCGTGCTCGGGTCGTGGCCGGCGCGGGGAAGGCCCCACGCCGCGCTCAGTCGAAGCTTTCTCGCGCCACCTTCTGGCCACTTGTCCTCGTCTTCCTCGCGGCGGACGTCATCCTCGTTCAGGGTGCGATGACCGTCGTGCTCGGCCAAGGCGAACTACTTGGCTGGTTCGCTTCGGCGAGTCTGGCTGTCCTGGCCGCGTATGCGGCCTACGAAGCCGGAACGAGCGCGCGCGAGGCACGCATCTGGAGCCGCCTGCCGTGGGGCACCGTCGTGCTGCTGATCCTGTTCACCGGCGTCGTTGCCGGTCTGACCTCTATCCGGTGGAACGCCGGCGCGCTGACCGACACCACGATCCAATTCGAAGGGGTGGTCGGTGCCGAGCTGCAGAACGAGCTCACGCACCACCTGACGGCCGCCGCGCTCGCGCCGATGCTCTGCATGACCGGTGCGTTGACGTACCTGCACGGGTTCAACGCCAAGACGAGCATCGAGCACGAGCACGAGCTGGCCGCGAGCGCCCGTGTCCGCGCACAGGATCTGGTGGTGGATCTGGAGGGCAAGGTCGTGCGCGAGACGTTGGCCATGAGCCAGCACGAGCGCGAGATCATCACCATCGGCGAGCAGGAGCAGAGCCACCTCGATTCGGCTGCTGCCCTCGCCGCGGAGATGAAGGCGTACGCCCACAGGAGGATCTACCTTGCGCTGGGGACCCCGAACGCGTCGGGAATGACGGATCCCGACCCGGGCCCGACGAGCGGCTGACCGGTCGAGGCGCAGGCTCGAGCATGCCCACGGGCCGAGCTTCAACGGATCACGCCATTCCGGGGTAGCCGGGCAGGGGCGGTGCTAGCGTCGAATGGGGTCCATGACGAGGTCCTCTCGGCGATTCGAGCGCCGACGCTGATCGGCGTTGGGGCTGTTGGTGTCGGCCATGGCAGTTTGCTCACAGCCGGCACGTCTTGCGACCACGCGAGACGGAGAAGGGACATGCATGCTGCACGAGGCGAAGTCCCACGATGGACGGTGAGTCGGCACGTCCGAGCCCTTCGCGCCCTCACGGTGATTGCCGTCCTGTCCACGGCCGGGCTCAACCTCATCGGATGCGGGTCGGCCGGTAACCCAGGCGTCGTCACGCCGGCGCCAACGCCGGTAGCCCCGATGACAACACCCTCTCCGGGCCAACCGGCGACGTCATCCGCTGGATCCCGATCGCTCGGGACGACGCAAGCCACTACGTCACCCACGGACAGCCCAGGAGTCACCAAGCCGGCCACAGCCACAACGACGCCGGGAGCCACAGAGCCGACGGCGATCAGGCGAACGCGGGCGGCCACGACCACCACGCCGGGTGTGATCAGGCCTGTCCTGACTTTCAACGACAGGACCGTCCGATTCGAGCGGCCCTTCGTCGTACGTCTGCAAGCGACGGCCAGCCCGCCCGTACCGGTTGTCTTCCGCGCGCTCGTCGGCGATGAACAAGGCATCAATGACGCGCAGTGCCGCGTCGAAGGTGACCGATTGCTGATCGGCGACCCGCCGTCACTGAGCGCCGCCTGCGTGGTCGAGGCCAGCATCCCGCCCGCACCTGGCCGCGTTCCACCGCCGCCGGTGCAATCAGTGGTGACAATCGGCTTCCCGCAGTTCAACGTGTCCGTGCCACCCGTTCCTCCGGTTGAATGGCACCGCTCCGGTGGTGAGATCGAAGTCGTCATCCGGGAAGATTCGGGGGATGCCTACGGCATGTGGGTCAGTACAACAGATGGCGAGTGCACGGCAGGCGAACCTTCGCCTCGCTACCGGGCTCCGGCGGGGACCACCGCATACCGGGTGATCATCGCCTTGCCCGATCCCCGTGACACCTCCTATACGTGCGCGTTCATGGCGTGGGCGGTACCGCAGGACATAGCGGGCGGCGTTGCCAGCCGTGAGTTCACGGTCAGAGTCACGCCCTGAAACGGCGAGGCAGCGTTCATGGGGATCCTCCTCGGCCACGGCCATAGCCGTCGATTCTGGATACGCCAAGCCGATCGTGCTGTTAGCGTGCAAGAGGGACCTGTGTTGGTCCAAGGGAATCTTGAAAGCCGTCGAGCTCTGAGAGCACCGTCGGCATCGGTGTCGGTCTCGCACCATGTCTGCCCCGTGGCCGGCACGCCTTGTCTGCCACGCGAGGCTGAGAGACACGATGCGCTTGGAACCACCCCCGGGCACAGGTAGGTCAGCGCAACGTCGAAACTGGATCGTTGACCGACCTCCCACCGCCACAAAGGTGGCTGCCTTCGCCTTGGCCGCACTCTTGCTCGCGGCCTGCGGGAAGCAGCCTGGACCAGCCGGAGCGGAGACATCCCCGGGCGCGGTTGTTGGCCCGGAGACCACGGCGGCGGCTCCAGGATCGACCACGGAGGCGTCGACAGATCAGACGGCTGACCCTTCCGAGCCGGCGACACGGCCGACCACCGAATCCTCGGGGGCATCGACCCCGTCACGCGAAGCCACGACTCCCGGGGCCGTCACGCCGAAACTGACGTTCACCGACAGGACGGTCCAGTTCGAGAGGCCCTTCCGGCTCAGGCTTCGAGCGACCACGAGACCCTCCGCACCTGTCGTCTACCGGGTTGTCACTGACGACCCGCGGGACTCCAGCAACGGGAAGTGTCGGGTTCAGGGCGACCGCCTGACGCTGGACGATGTCCCGAGCCTCTCGGCGGCCTGCGTCGTCGAGGCGAGCGTGACCCCGGCGTCTGGGATCGTCGCGCCGCCCCCCGTTCGTGCCGTCATGACGATCACACCTCCACCCGTGCAGATCTCCGTGCCGGAGCGAGTTGTCAGTTGGGCGGCACACGTTTCCGGCGGCGCAGCCAGGATCCATGTTCGGGAGAACTCGGGCGACGCCTACGGCATGGGAGTCACCTCCAACACACCGCAGTGCACCATTCCAGAGGCTGCGGTCTCACCGGCGTACCCGGTGCGAGCGGGCGTCACTGAATACGTCGCCACGGTTGAAGTGCAGGATCCGCAGGATGCTGAGTACCAATGCGAGCTCGTGGCGACCCCACTGCCACAGGACATCTTCCACGACGTGGAAGGCTTTGCGTTCACCATCACGGTTCGGCCGTAAGCCGCCGTGACTGGAATCTTCATCAGCTACAGCCACCGCGACCTGGCGGCTGCGCTGACGCTCGAATCCGGCCTCGAACGCGCCGGCTACCACGTCTTCCGGGACCACGACCGCGAGAGCGGCATCCCCGCCGGGTCGCGGTGGGCCCAGGAGCTGTTCGCCCAGCTCGACAGGGCCCAGGTCGTCGTCTTCCTCGCCAGCGACGACTCGCTCGCTTCGCAGTGGTGCCACACGGAGGTGGCGGTCGCCGTCGCCCGCGGCCGTCCCGTCGTCCAGGTGGCGGCACCCCGCGAATCCCTTGACCGGACCCGAGGCCCCATCCCCATCCACCCGCTCCTGCGCGACCAACAGGCCCTGCCCGATGCGGCGACGATGGAAGCCGCGGTGGACCTCCTCGTCGAGGACCTGACCCGGCTCGGCCTGGGCCCGGGCAATCCCTTCTCCTGGGATCCCGACCGGTCGCCCTATCCAGGACTCATCCGGCTTGGAGCCGACCACGCCTCGGTGCTCTTCGGCCGGGAGGCCGAGATCGCAACGGTGCTCGACCGGCTCGCCGCGCTGCGCTCGCCCGGACTGCTCGTCGTCGGGCCCTCCGGATGCGGAAAGTCCTCCATGGTGCGGGCCGGGGTCCTGCCACGCCTTGCCCACCGCCCCGATGCTCCACGCGTCCTGCCCCCGGTCGATCCGGGCCGTCATCCCCTGCGCCAGGTGGCCGCGGCGCTCGTCAACGCCGGCTCCCCGGTCGACATCGCGCGCCTCGTCGACGACGAGCGGGGAATCGGGGAGGCGATGGCCGTCTTGGCCGCGAATGGTGCGCCAGTGGTCCTGTGCATCGATCAGGCCGAGGAGCTGCTCAACCAGGAGGCTGCCGAGGAGGCGGCCGCGCTCACGCGACGCCTTGCTGGACTTGGCCCTGACGTATGCCGCGTCGTCGTCGTCCTACGAAGTGCGTCGCTGGACCAGTGGCTGGGCGACGACGCCTTGGCGGCCTTCACCGGGACGGACCCTGTCTGGATCAGGCCACTTGATCGATCGGCTCTCCGACAGGTGATCCTCGGACCGGCACGTCTCGCCGGGATCTCGGTGGAACCGCCCGAGCTCGTCGAGCAGCTACTCGACGACACGGGTGGTGGGCAGGCGCTGCCGCTCCTCGCGGCGCTCCTCGAGGAGCTCACCGAGGGGCACACCCGGCTGAAGCCCGCGGTGATCAGCGCCGATCGCTATGCCACGATCGGGCCGGTGGCGCGGGTCGTCGAGCGGCGTGCTGCTGACGTCACGCGACAGCTGCAGGTCGAGAGGGGACTGTCCGAAGATGCCGTCGTGCGCGCCTACCTGCGGTTGGCCGACGTTCAGCCGAACGGCACGGTCACACGTGGTGAGCTCGAGGTGGCGGCGCTGAGCCGCGACGATGGTCCGATCTACGAGGCCTTGGAGAAGTATCGACTGGTGAGCCGGGACCGGCGCGCGGCTGCGGATGGGACCGATGCCGTCGAAGTCGTCACCGCGGTGCATGAGGAGGTTTTCCGCTCCTGGCCCGAGGTGGCCCGAGGCCTGGCCGAGCAGCGGCAGGACCTTCAGACGCGGACGTGGCTGCGGCGCGACGCACACGAGTGGCTCACGTCCGGGGGCGGGGCGGTCTCGTTGACCGGTGGACGGCTCGCGCAGGCCGAGGAGTGGCTGCGACGGCAGGGCGCGGAGGGCGGCACCTTGGAGCCCCAAGTCGTGGAGTACATCACGGCCGCGACGCGGCTGCGCCGTCGACGCCTGCTCTTGACGTGGGCCACTCCGGCCTTGGCCGCAGGGCTGGTTCTGCTCTCGGTGATCGCCGTGCTGCTCGTGCGCCAGGTCGGCATCGCGCGTGATGCGACCTCGGCAACCGAGGCGCTTCGGCTGGTCGGCGAGGCACGGGCTGCCTCCCCTGCTCGCCCCGACCTCTCCCTGCTGCTCGCCCTCGAAGGGGCCGCTCGGTCTCAAGACGCGCAGGTGCAGATCGCTCCGTTCGTCGCACTGACCCGCGGCCCGGCACCGCGTCGGTACGAACAAGTCGTGGACGCCGCTGCGGCGGGTGCGATCTCCGCGGATGGGAGGCGCGCAGTGGTCACCACCGCCAATGGTGTCGTCGAGTGGGAACGGGGCGTCTCCGGGAGCGAGGCCACACGCGGCTCGGCGACTGCCGTGGCGTTGTCCTCCGACGGTCAGGTCGTCGCTCTCGCCAACCCTTCCGGCGGCGAGACGGGCACCGACGAAGCCGCCGTCTCGGTCCAAGGCTGGCGCGCGAGCACAACGTCGATCGTGTGCCGTGTCAGCGGCGGTCCCGTCGAGCAGCTGGCTCTGGACCAGCGCGGAGAGCAGCTCGTCGTCGTCAATACTGACCGCTCGAAGTCCCCCGCTGCGAGCACGGTCAGGGTGCTGTCTGCGAGCACGTGCGCATCCTTGCTCGAGCGTCGGGTGAACGGCCTGGTCAGGGACGTGGCCCTGGACCGTCAGCACGACAGCGTCGCGCTGGCCATCGACGGACCAGAACACATTGGAGTGGCCTTGTGGCAGCTGTCCGGCGAGCAGTCTGCGGGGAGGCCGTTGGTGGGCGCCCCTCCGGTCGCCACCGCCGTGGCCGTGAACGCCGGCGAGCTGGGCGCGCTTGACGAGTCGGGCGCGCTCTCCGTCTGGTCCTTGGACGACCCAGACATGGAGCCCGTCACTGTGCCGGCGCTCACCACGGTTGGAGCTGCGCTCGAGGGCCTCAAGAGCTCCGTGCTCGAGCGCGAGGCCGCCGCGCCCCGGCCACGATGGCTGGCCATCGGCGTGGACGGCAGCATGCGCGTCGTCGACGTGGCGCACCAGGCCGACACTGCTGCCATGGCCACTTTCGCGAGCCCTCCGCTGCTGAGCCTGCCTCCCTTGGGGACACGTCGCACCGGTCTGGCGCTCGATGTCGAGGCTGAGGCTGGCGGCGTCGTCGTGCTGGACGACGCCGGCCGTCTCATCCGATGGCGGCTCGACGTACCGACGGCGTTCGGCGACCCCGCTCCGGCGACCAGGTTCGAAGCGGTGGCGACAGATGGTACCGGCGTTCTCGCGGCCGGCCCGCGGGGCGTCTGGCACCAGCCCCTCACGGAGGACGCGGAGGGAGCCTTCCTGCTCGACGTCGACGCGACCTCGGTTGCCATCCGTGGCGGCAGTGCGGTCGTGGGCACCCGTGACGGCGACGTCATCAGCCTGCCGGCGATCGCCCCGAGCGGCGGCGGAGCCTCCACGGAGGTGCTTCGAAGGCTGGACGGTCCGGTGGCCGGTGTGGCTCTGCTCCAGGACGGCGCGACGGCCGCAGTGTCCCAGGGTGGGCGGCTCATCGTCGTCGACCCGAGTGCGACGAGCCCGGAGCAGCGCCTCGACCTGGAGGCAACGGTGACCGCCATGACCAGCGCCGGCAGGCGGTTGTTCATCACCGCACGCGATGGCCGTCTGCTCGTCGTCGACCTCGCGACGGGCGGGACGCCGCAGGTGCACGCATACGCGGCGCACTCCAGCGGGGCTACCGCGGTGGCGGTGAGCGCCGATGGCCGGATGCTTGCCACGGGCGGGGACGATCGGCAGATCGCGCTCTGGGGCGTCGACTCGTCGATGCCGCGGCTGGCGCGGCTGCTGGGCCACACCGACATGGTGACCGCGTTGGCGTTCAGCCCCGACGGCACGAGACTGGCCTCCGCCGGCCAAGACCTGACCGTACGGTTCTGGGACGTCGAAAGGCGGGAGCAGTTGGGCGAGCCGGTTCAACTCGCCAGGAATCCCGCGCTTGCGTTCGTGCCAGGCTCGTCGCGGCTTGCCCTTGCCGGAGGTGGGTTGATGCTGTGGCCGATGGACTCGGCCGCCTGGCGGCGGGCCGCATGCGATGTTCTGGGCGAGCGACGCCTGAGCCAGACCGAGATCGACCAGTACCTCCGTGGGTCCGCGCCCGCCGCGGCGTGCTGAGCCAGAGACCCGAATGAACGACGAGATCCACCCCCGTGGGGCCGAAGACGACCAGACGCTGTTCGCCTTCATCTCCTACCGACGACGCAGTTCATCGTTCGCTGCCCAAGCGTTGCGCTATGCCCTGAGGGGGGCCGGGCACGATGTGTTCATCGACATCGGATCCATTGGCGAGGGCGATGCGTACCGGGACGTGATTCGCGCGGGGCTCGCCAGGAGTGACCTCGTTCTGGCGCTGATAGCGCATGACCTCGATCCCGGACGCCTGAACGAGCCGCTCGATCCGTTGGCATTCGAGTGGCGTCAGGCCCGATTCCACCACTGTGCGGTGCACCCAGTTCTGCTCGACGGCGCACCGATGCCGCCGGAGCACGACCTCCCACCAGACCTCCGCTGGGTCTGCAGGACCAGCGCCACCTCGCTTGCGGGGCCCAACCTGGACCAGCAGATCGACGCTCTGGTCGCGGCGGTGCCCGAGCTCGCCGCGAAACCCAGAGGTCCCGCCCGAGTCCTCTGGGTGGATGACAATCCGGCCAACAACGAGTACGAAAGATCGGTGCTGCGGGCCGAGGGCATGATCTTCGACAATGTCGTGTCGTCCGCCGAGGCCATCGAGCAGCTTCTCATGAGCACCTACGATCTGGTGATCACAGACCTGGGCCGCCGCTGGTCCTCCGACGCTTCCCAGCGGGCAGGGCGTGACCTCCTGATGCACCCCGCCATAAGAAACGGCGGCCCTCCTGTCCTCGTCTATGCCGGCAAGAACGCCGTGAGGCAGCGGGACGAGCTCTTGGCAATGGGTGCCTTCGGCATCAGCGCAAACCGGGAACAGTTGTTTGAGCAGGTATTCCAAGCGCTCGGACGACCGTCGACCGCGGAGGCAGAGTGACCGCCGAGACGATGATCTCGGCCGCTTGGGCGCAGGGTATGCCGCTGAGCTCGCATCCGTGCGGCCGTGCACTTCGCGCGTGGCCGGGCTCACGGACAGTGCCGGGGTGGGGCGGGAGGGCTGGAAGGGCACGTCGAGCGGCTGCGAGCTCAGCGGCATACGGCATCGCGCTTGTCAGCGGCGCTCATAGGTCATCTGGATGCCCTCAGCGTCAGAGAACGAAGCGGTGTCGCTCGTGCAGCTGTACGTTGCCGTCGGGCTGAAGACGACTGGCCGCTGCACGTCGGCGACACCGCCAACCACCAGGACGTACGTCGCCCCGTTCGAGACCAGCTTCTCGGTCACGGCGCCATCCTCCCGCACTCCCAAGATGGAGTCCGTCGTGCCGCTGAACTGGGCGAACATCTCCCTGGTTGCCGAATTGAGTTGGAGCGGCTCAGAGTCGGCGTAGTCAAGGGTCGTCGTCCCGTCCTCCTCGATGGTCAACACGGCGCCGGCCAAGCCAGAGAGTTGTGCCACCTCACCGGTGTCAAAGGTCTGGAAGCCACTGGCTGTGGTGCTCACCCATGCACCCACCAGGCACTCGTCGCCGATCGCGAGCCGCGCAGGCTCGTTTGTCGTCACGTCCGTTGACGTAGTGATCGTCGTTGGCTCAGGGGGCAGAGGCGTGGGTGTCGTATCCCTGTTCATGACTGCCAGGGCGGCACCACCACCGATCATGAGGAGCGCCGCGAGACCGACCACGAGCGGAGCCCTCGATCGTCCTGCCTTCGCGGGTGCCGAGTACTCAGGGATCGGGCGGGTCTCTGTCGTCAGACCAGAGGTGCCTCGGCCATTCCCTGACGTGTCGCGGTTGCCGTTGGTCGAAGCAGGCCCGCGCACCTGGTCTGTCGGCGCGGACTCCGTTGGTGTGGTTGAAGACGGCGCCGATGTGGGGGGCTCCCACCGCTGCTGATCGATCCCTTCGAGATAGGCAGCCTCGAGCTCCCGAGCAGGTCCCGCGTAGAGGTCCTCCCGGGCTCTGAGCCGACTCATGAGCTGGATCACCGCGTCGCGTTCGCGGGGTCGCTCGAGGCCGCTTCTCAGCTTGCGGACCACGGCATACTGCTCGTCCAGAGTCATGCCTGGTTGCTGAATGCTCTCGCCGAGGCCGGAGAGGTAGGACACCGGGACGGGGGGCGCTTCCGGCAGGGGCGTGGGCAGCGGTTCGGCATCCGGGAGACCGGACAGTGCCGCCATGAGGTCGAACGCTGCCTGCTCGTTGCCGGTGGTGAAGTCGACGAGCTGAACACGAGCCAGCTCACCGGGCAGCAGGTCGGGGTTCACCGGATCGATCATCACCGGAACGACGGGCTTGCCAACTGCTCTGGCGTACCGGAACTCGAGCAGACATGCGGTCGAGTCGAGAACGGCTGGAGAGAGGGCCACAATCACCGCATCGGCCGCGCGGATCTGGCTGAGCACCTCGTCCCACCATTGTTGGCCGCCCTCGAGCTGCTCGTCCATCCACACGTGGTGGTGCAGGCGATCGAGGCCTCGCAGGAGGTGCGCCAATCGGTCCTTGTCGGCGCGGCTGTACGAAAGGAAGAAATTGCGCATCACGAGTCACCCCCAGGGACTCCACTGATCTGACTAACGTACCCCCGAGGTCGTCCAGCGTGCGGTGGTTTCGCAAGTACGTCCGTTACTCGCCACCTGCGCGAGATTGGGAGACCTCAGTGGGTCGGCGGCTGCAGCGCGGCGGACACTGCGGCACCAACCACGTCAGGGTCATCGACATCCACATAAGTAACGAGTCGGGATGTCACGATCTGATGCGCTCTGGGATCGGACGGCTCTGCGCGTATGGCGCTGGCGATCTCGTCAGCGGCTCGGCCGGAACCGCGGATCACGACGAGCGGGCGTCCCGCCTCGACACTGAGGCTGGCATCTCGGTAGGCGATGTCACCCCCGTTGACCAGGACGGTGAGGGACGGGGCTGCCCCGGCAAGGCGCGAGGCCGTGGCGGTGATCCACGACGACTCGTCGCCCCACTGATCTCCCGGCACCAGCACGAAGTGGGTGTGATGAGGTTCGAGGTTCGCAGCGTCGGTCCGGGAGCTGGCGGTGCCCGGGAGGTGCACCGTGCCTTCGGCTACCACGCCTACCAGGGGAAAGGTTGCTGACTTGGCCTCCCGGGCGTCGCCGAGAAGGCGCATCACCCCGGCATCGGTGCCCCCATCGACGGCCACGGCTCCCACTTTCTCGATGGCGGGCGCCAGCCCGTCCGTGAACAGCGGGGTCAGGCGCCTGAGTTCCGCGGTGTCCAGCCTGCCCGCCCCTCCGATGACGACCAGAACGGGGCCCGGGGAAGGCAGACCGGCCGCCTCCAGCGCCGCCGCCAGGGTGTCGCGCGTCCGAACGCGCACGTAGATCGCCCCGCGGTCGCCGACACGGATCTCGTTGACTTTCATCACTCGCCGCCCTCTGTCATGCAGTGATGGCCGCTCCGGCCAGGCCCACGGATTGGCGTCAATCCTGGTCGCACCGCTGTGTGGCCAGTTTCCTCTCTTGCGCGACGGATCGAGGGACTTGTGCGCTTTTGGCTGCCGGTTGGGGAGATGCTCCCTACGCTTGGAAGTGTGGGCGCCGCTGACGGCGTGAGTTTCTCGGTCTGGAATGCGATGGGGCGAAGGCGCATGAACGACGACGAGCAGTTCGAGGGCCACTCCGAGGCTACGGAGCTGGATGCCCCGGTCATCGTGACGGTGCTCCACGGTGGTTTCGACCGAGCCAGCTACGCGCTCATCGTCCCCGTCTACGCCCACGAGGAGATGTCGGGGGCGGAGCGGTTCCTCGACAGGCAGTTCGGTCAGCTGCTCGGCGAATGGCGCGACCTCGGCCGGTACCCCGGAGCACTCGGGGCGTCAGTGTTCGTGGAGCCTGATGTGGACGTCAAGGACTGTGAGCCACCCGGGGCCTACCTCGTGGGCGTCGGGTCGAGCCTGACCCTCGACCGGCGGCGGCTGAGGTTCGCCGTGCGCACCGCCCTCATCGATCGCTGCCTCAGGCTGTACCCACCGGTGCGACTCGATCTGGGTGCCAGCGCCACCGACCAGCAGAATCCTGCGACGACGCTCGTCGGAGTGTCGAGTGCACTCCTCGGAGTCCGCGATGACGAAAGCCTCCGAGTGGAGGACTCCGTCGCCGGCATCCTGGAGGCGGTCCATGACACCAACCGTGGCCTCGAACGTTTCGAGCAGGACCTCGGCACGGCATGTCGGGTCCGCATCCGGTACATCGAGTTCGTTGAACGCTACGCCGATCGAGCCAACCTCGCGGCCTCGGCCATCCGCCACATGCGGGCCGCCGGACAGGTGGCCACGGGATTCGGGGGGCTCGCTGACGTCGTCGTGAAGTCGGAGGACGGCGATGGGGCGCTGCCCATCGGCGCAAGCCTGTTGGAACAGGACCGGCCCTGGCGACGGTTCCTCATCACGGAACGTCAGACGAACGACCCGCCGGCAGCAGACGCCTCGTCGCGCCCTCTCGTCGTCGAGGTGTCGGCACTGGGCCGTGAGGCCCGAGCCGACCGGGTGACACACCGGATCGACCGTGCCTCGCTCGACGCCCTGATGACCAGAGTGTCCAACAACCGCACGAACCAGACCGCGCTCGAGGCCCTGCGGGACCGGCTCGTGCCGTATCAACTGCGAGCCGAGTTCCTCACGACGGCGGCGATCCAGATCGGCGTGGATGCGTCCACGGCCAACTATCCCTGGGAGCTGCTCACGGGCACGGCTGTGGCGAGGCAGGGGGGCGAGCCTACGGGAACCGCCTCGGTGCTTCGCATGTTCACCGAGGGCGGCGACCGACGTCTCCATGTTGAGCGGGCGACGGTGGACACGGCGCTGGTGATCGGCGCCGGCAACGTGGACCTTGAGGGCCTACCGCCCATTCCGGGGGCGGTCGACGAAGCGGTGGCGGTCAGCCGGCTGCTCACGGCGAAGGGCATCGAGACCGAGACGATGGTCGACACCGATGGACCGCTGGACGTCGCAGACCTGAACATCGCGTTGTGCGGAGACCACCAAGTGCTGCACATCGCCTCCCACGGCATCCACGTGGACGGCGACCGCGACGCGACGGGTGCTGTGCTGGCGAAGAACCTGCGCTTCACCGAGGACCTCATCGAGTCGTTGCCACGCGTGCCCGAGCTCGTCGTGGTCAACAGCTGCTACAACGCTCGTGTCGGCCCCAAGCCGGGGGACCAGGCCTTCCAGGCCGGGGCTGCCACCCCTCGAATGGCCGCCGGGCTGGCCCGCGCGCTCATGGGGATCGGCGTCCGGGCAGTCGTGGCGGCGGGATGGCCCGTCAACGACACGGCCGCAATGGTTTTCGCCGTCACCCTGCACGAGCAGCTGACCGCGGGGCACACGTACGGCGAAGCGGTGGCCCGAGCCCGCGCGGCGTGCGCTGATCTGAGCGGAACGTCCTGGGCGGCATACCAGTGCTACGGCGATCCCACGTTCGTCCTCCGGGGACGCCCGCACGAGCCCACGCTGACCAGCGTGCCTGTCAGCCTCTCGGACCTCAAGGGCCGGCTGGGCGCCCTGCGAACCCGCGCGGCTGACATCAGCCGCCCCAAGGCGAGCACAGGTCCCACCAAGCCCGGGACAAGCGGTGAACGGCGTGAACTGCTGCGCAAGACGTTCGACCAGCTGTCCACCTGGGTGACGCAGACCGCGTACCCGACCAAGCAACCGGCGCAGCTGCCTCCCGAGGTCCGGCGCGAGCTGGCGATGACCGCCCGTGAGCTCGCGGACTTCACGGCGGCTGCCGAGTGGTACCGAACCTTCGCTGTGGTGCCAGCGGACGGGAAGCCCGCACGTCCTACCGAACCGCACGCGTCAGCTTTCGACCTGCAGCAAGCGGCCAACTGCCTGGCCAGGAGCGCGCAGAAGGAGGCCGGGCTCGGCCGTGTGGCGGAGGCCCTGGCTCTCTTCCCGGAGGCAGAGGCGCTCGCCAAGGGCGCCATCGAGCTGCTGCCGCAGGACGAGGCGTGGTCGATTCTGGCATCGGTGTACAAGAAGTGGGCGACTGTCGAACCGGAGCCGGCGCAACGGGATGCACGGGTGGCCGCCGCAGTGGCTGCCTACGAACACCTCAGCAGCAACAAGCCAGGTGACTACGGCGTGGAGAACCGCATTCAGTTCCTCGCCATCCGAGACCGGGACCGGGCCAACGAGGTGAACGAGAGCGTTCACCGTGAAGTCACAGGGAAGTCCGAGGGGGCCCAGCCAGTTGCGAAGGCGCCCCTGCACGTGGTCGACGCGGCGCCGCCGAGGACCACGACCTTCTGGGAGCGCGCTGCGGCCGCCGACTACGAGCTGAGTCGGCTCATGGTCGCAGACACCGAGGAGAAGAGAGCCGCAGCCGCGCGCAGGATGGTCCGGAAGTATGCCGACGCGTTCCGGCGCAGGTCGACGTACTCGGAGAGGTTCAGCTCCTGGGACCACCTCAAGGACCTGGGCGATGTGCTCAGTCAGGACGACCCCCGCAAACCGTTGTTGGAGAACGCACGGGTCGAGCTCGAGGACCTCATGGGCGTGGCTCCGGCTGACCCGTCGAACCCAGCGGGCGAGGCCCCGGTCGGTGACGAGACTGCTGGTGGCAGGCGCACGCAGCGCGGTGACGCATCGGTTGAGCTGAAAGCGTTCCCGGCCAGATCCGGTGAGTGTCTGTTGCTGGAGTACACGGGTAACGACAGGGCCAAGCATCGGATCCTCGTCGACGGTGGTCTTGGATCGGCCTTTGACGACGGTGTGGGCACAGTGCTGGCTCCCGTCGGGTCGGTGACCAGAGTGGATGTTGCCGTCGTCACCCACGTCGACCGCGATCACCTGGAAGGCGTGCTGCGCGCACTTGAGGACAAGCGACTCGACGCCGACGACTTCTGGTTCAACGGCCGTAGCCAGATCGCCGACCAAGGCCGCGGTCACGATGCCAGGTCGATCCAGCAGGGTGATGCCCTGAGCAAGCTGATTCCCGACGACCGCCGCAATCTCGTCGTCGAGGGGCGGGCCCTGCTCGTGCCGGGCTCCAGACCCCTACGCATTCCCCTGCCCGGCGGCGCTACCGCCGTCCTGCTGTCCCCGTCTGAGAAACGGCTTCACGCCCTTCTCAAGAAGTGGCCCCAGTCAAGGGGGGACCCCGGCTCCATTGATGAGCTCATGAATGCGCTGAGAGATGAGGCCGTGCGCGGACCCGGGGAATTCGGGAAGGACCACAGCACCGCCAACGGTTCGTCCATCGCGTTCCTGTTCGAGCACGACGGCGCGTCGATTCTGTTCACGGCAGACGCACTGGCCTCCGAGCTCGAAAGCTCCATCCGGGCGCTGCTCACCGAACGTGGTCAGGCCAGGCTCAAGGTGCAGCTGCTCAAGCTGCCCCATCATGGCAGCCGCCAGAACATCACGGACGAACTGCTCGACCTCATCGATCCCGAACAGATCCTGGTCTGTACCGATGGCTCGCAGTTCAGCCACCCCGACGAGGATGCCCTCGAGAAGGTGCGCAGCGCGTATCCGAACGTGCCGATCCACTTCACCGACAGCACCGACCTGATCAGGAAGCGCGCTCACCACGTCGACATGCAGGCTCCATCCTCGACCCCCGTCGTGATCGCTCTCTGACTCGCTGGATCGAGGAACGCCATGGGCAAGAACATCGTGATCTGTCTCGACGGGACGAACAACCAGCTCAAGGCCGCCGTCAACACCAACGTCGTGCGTCTGTTCTCGATGCTCGACCTCAAGGACCCCGCACGTCAGGTCGGCTACTACGACCCGGGCGTCGGCACCTTCAGCTCTCCGTCCGCCTGGACGCCCGTGGCGCGGACGATCTCCCGGTATGCCGGTCTGATGTTCGGGGCGGGCCTGCGGCAGAACCTCGGCGAGGCCTACTCGTACCTGATCGATGCCTACGAGCCCGGCGACCACATCTACGTCTTCGGGTTCAGCCGCGGCGCCTACACGGCGCGAGCCCTGACCGGGATGCTCGACGTGTTCGGGGTCTTCCGGCCCGGGTCAGGAAACCTCGTCCCCTACGCGGTCAACGCGTTCGCCCGGCAGCACGACCGACCGCGCGACGACGAACGGCAACGTGCGGCGAAGCAGGAGTTCTTCGAGGGGCTCAGGGTCTACGCCAAGACACATGCCGTCGATCGCGAGGCCCACGTGGACGTGCACTTCGTGGGACTGTGGGACACCGTCAAGGCCGCTGGGACGATCGGCCGTCAGCTGCGCTGGCCCTTCACGCGGCAGCTCCCGCACGCACACACGATCCGTCACGCGGTTTCGATCGACGAGAAGCGCCGACCGTTCGCCGCCTACCTCGTGGAGACCCCCAACCCAAGCCACATCAAGGTGTGCCGGAGCCAGGATCTGGTTGAGGTGTGGTTTGCCGGCGTCCACTCGGACATCGGGGGCATGTTCGCCACGGGAACCCCTCTCTCGGACATCGCCCTGAAGTGGATGGTCGACGAGGCGATGGGCAAGGGGCTGTGGGTCAGGCCACGCGCCTATACCGACATGGTCAAGGCGCTGGAGGTCATCGATCCGGCCGGGCCGATCCACGTGAACAAGGGCTTGTGGGGACTGCTCGGCCCGGGGACCCGCACGGTGCCCGACGGGGCCCTGGTGCACGGTTCCGTGCAGGAGCGCCTCGATTCGGCCGGTTTCCACGGCAACCGCGTGCCGGAACGGCATACGGTCGTCGACGCCGCGTGGCGCACCGCACGGAAGGTTCCGAAACCTCAGAAACCCGCCCCGCGATCACAACCCCTGACACCGGCCCTGCCGTCGCAGAATCGGAGACAGCATGGAGCGCAGCCCAGCCCGGCTGGTCATCCACCTCTGGAACGGTGACGATCGTGTCGTGGACCTGCCTGAGGGCCACACAGAGGTTGGGCGAGCCTCCGACGCCGGCATCCGCCTCACGCTGCCACAAGTAAGCAGTCACCACGCTGAAATGCACTGGGACGGCACGCGGCTGCGGATTCGCGACCTCTCATCGACCAACGGGACCGAAGTAAACGGGCGGTCCGTGGTGGGATGGACCGCCTTGCACGACGGTGACCGTGTCAAGTGGGGCCCCGTCGAAGCCGACGTCGTGCTCGCCCTCCCAGAGCAACCGGCCGTGTCCGGCGCCCTCCCGGACAACGGCACGTCGTTCGTGCGGTCACAGCGGCCAGCGGCTCCGAGACCCTCAGCCAAGCGAGTTTTCGTGAGCCACGCCTCCGAAGACAAGCGGTTGGCACGCAATATTGCAGCGATCCTGCGTCGGCAAGGATGGGACGCCTGGCTCGATGAAAGCAGCATCCCAGGAGGCGCATCATGGGCAGCGAGCATCCAGCAGGCGTTGCGGTCCAGCTCTGTGGTTGTACTGCTGGTTACTGCGGACTCCGTATCGAAGGAGTGGGTTCTCGACGAGATCGCAGCGGCACGTAACCTGCGCGTGCCAATCATCCCGGCGGTCCTCGAGCATGTCCGGCTGCCCGACGAGTTGCAGTTCATGCTGCAACGCACGCAGTTCGTTGACGTTGCGGGCCTCACATCCTTTGTTTCGGACGATCAGCGTGAACGAAACGCTGCCGCATCCCGACTCGACAGCGCCATCCTCGACGTGCTGGAGCGCCAGGGCAGACTCAATCCTGACCGGGCGCGAATGCGGCTCGGCCGCGTCCTTCAGGTGATCGGCATCCTGCTCGTGCTCATCGGCTTCGCCTCATTCATCTACACGGGATTCCAGACGACCCAGTCCCAGTTCAGCGAGTCCTCGATGAGCGGCTTCCCGGCGCCGGTGATCGTTTCCTTCGTCATCTTCATCGGCGGCGGCTTGATCGGCGCCTTGGGAAGCGCGCTGGTCAGGGCCGGCCGGGCCAAGGGCCTATGAAACCGAAGCTCCGGCCGAGCGCCCTCAGTGAGTGGTTGGTGAGCGAGCGGCGCGGGCACCCAGCTCGCCATGCAGACCCACCCAGCTCAGCGGCATACGGCATCGTCCGTATGCCGCTGAGCTCGCTTTCCGACGGACGCAACCACCCACTCCTCCCGCGCTGGGACGGCCGCCGCCTTTGTCCTCCCGGCCCCGCGCCATTGGGATCTAGGGTCATACACGTGAGCGAGTTCCCCGTTCTGGGCCCAGAGGATCAACGCGTCCTGGGCAGCCTCTTGGAGAAGCAGGCGACGGTGTCGGCTTCGTACCCCCTCACGGCCAACGCGCTGCGGGCTGCATGCAACCAGACGAGCAACCGAGAGCCCGTCGTCGACTTCGACGAGGAGACCGTCGAGCGGACGGCGCGTGACCTGAGGGATCGGGGGCTGGTGCGGATCGTGTGGGCCGACACCGGCCGGAGGACGCTCAAGTACCACCAGATCCTCGACGAGCGACTCGGGCTCGACCCGGACGAGCGAGCGCTCCTCACAGTGTTGCTGCTGCGTGGCGCCCAGGCCCCCGGCGAGCTGCGCACTCGCACCGAACGGCTGCACGCCTTCGCCAACCGGTCCGAGGTCGAGGCCTGCCTGCGCAGGATGGCGTCGCGCGCCCAGCCCCTCGTGCGTGAGCTCGAGCGGCAAGCCGGTCAGAAGGACCGACGTTGGGTGCACCTCCTTGGGCCGGTGCCGCACCCAGCCGATGTGGTCCCGGCAGCGGCCGTCGACCGTGAGTCGGTGATCGCCGACGGCGCTGAGGCACGGGACGCACGCCTGCGGAGGTCGTATGACGCCGTGGCCACCGCCTATGCCGACCACCTGGTCGACGAGCTGCGCGGGCTGCCGTTCGAACGCTGGCTGCTGGATCGGGTGATCGCCCACGCAGGCGACCAGCCCGTGGTGGAGGTCGGCTCGGGTCCGGGACATGTCACGGCATATCTGGCGGATGGCGGAGCAGACGCCATCGGGATCGACCTCTCGCCCGAGATGGTGGCTGAGGCGCGCCGGCGTTTCCCCGGTCGCAGCTTCGAGATCGGCGACCTCAGGCGGCTGATCCGGCCCCCAAGGAGCTTCGGGTGGGCCGCGGTCCTGGGGTGGTACTCGCTCATCCACCTCGCACCGTCCGAGTTCCCCGACGCGGTCGCGGCCCTGGTCCGCCCACTGGCCCCGGGCGGATGGCTGGTCCTCGGCCTGCACGCGGGCGCCGAGGTGCGCCACCTCGGGGACTGGTTCGATCACGAGGTCAATCTCGACGTCGTGCTGCACGACCCGGCATTCGTGGTCGGGGTGGTCGAGGCGGCCGGGCTCGTTGAGATCGAGTGGTACCTGCGCGGACCCATCACCGCCAGGGGTGAGACGACCGAGCGTCTGTACGTCATCGGCCGGCTCACTTAGCGGTCCCCCGCGGACCCGCACGGCGAACGGACGTCGACATCATGCTCATGACGGTTCCTGACACGTAGCGGTGGCCGCGTTACAGCGCCCAGATAGGGCTACCGTCACAGCGCCCAGACTGATGCGCAGTTGGCGTGATTCACGACTACGGCGTCGCTCAGCGCGGCAGAGGGTTCGGACCGGTCGCGGTCACGAGCCGCTGGGGCAGCCAGTCCTCGACATGATGGAACCCGTCGTCGAACGGGCCGGCATAGAGCTCGACAGACGCTCTGAGTGAAAGTCGATAGAACTTCACGTGGGTGAAGTCCTCGAACAAGATGTATACGGGGTCGGGTGTGCTGTTCGGCCCCTGGAACTGCTGTCCCGTCAAGACCGGCTTGTGGGCTCCGACGAACGCATCGAACGCATCTCCGATCACGACGCCGAGGTGTTCCAGCCCCATCTTGTAGACGCGCTGGTGCACAGGCGGGATGAGCTCGATGAGCGGGACGACCTTGCCGTCGAGGACTTCGAGCGGCTCGGCGGGAACGATCAGCGAGATCGGGCGGCCATTCCAGACGTTCTCCCGATTGGCGACAGCGTGGCGTTCGAGCAGGGTCCGCACGTGGACGTACTGGTCCCACTCGGGTACGCGGACGGCGACGTGACTGAGCGGGTGCGGACGGATGTCTATGCCTCGGGCAAGAAGGCGGTCTTGCTGCTGCGCGGCGAACGAGCGATAGTCCCCGACAATGTCGCCTATCGGATCGGCCATCGCCGCCTCCTCTCGGCCGTTACGTTACGACGTTGCGGGCGGCGACGCATCGGGCTGCGTTGGCAAGCCTTCCGTCATGCCGCGAGTCGCGCGGGCTCCGAACCTGTGTCACTCCGCCGCCGGCCGACGTACCTGTTTCGCCCACATGCCGGGTCCGGACGTTTCGCGGTGCAACACCCGGCGAGCTAAGGCCGTCGTCCGGAGTTGAGCGCGTCCGTGGGCGGCCTGGTTCCGGCCGATCCGCGAGGTCACCGAAAACTGGCCACCAGTCAGTGGACGGTCTCGTGGTTGTGGCACATCTCGACGAACTTCGTGATGCGCGCGGCCCGGGTCTCCGGCTTCTTCGCATCGTGGACGCGGTAGAGGATGGCATAGCGGTTGGCGCCCCTGAGTGCCTCGAAGAACGCCTTGGCCTCCGGGTCGGCCGCGAGCGCGGCAGCCAAGTCGTCGGGGACGGTCGCGCTTTTCTGGCCGGCATAGGCCGCCGCCCACCGGCCGTCGGCCTTCGCCGCGTCGACCTGCGCCTGCCCGGCCGGGCGCATGCGACCTGCCTCGATCAGCGCCTCGGCCCTGCCCCGGTTGATCTGCGACCATTTGCTCCGCGGCCCGCGCGGAGTGAAGCGCTGCAACCAATAGGTCTCGTCGTATCCCCGCTTCTGCCCGTCGATCCAGCCATGACAGAGAGCGACGTCGAGCGCCTCGAAATAGGTGACCGTCGCCGCCGCGCCCTTCTTCCCAATCTTGAGCCAGAAGCCCCCGTGGTCGGCGTAGTGCTCGCCGAACCATGCCTCGCAGTCGAGCACAGTCGGGAACGAGATCACTGACTGGCCGGCCAACACCTCGGGCGCCTCCTCGTCGGACATGCGGCCATCCTGTCAGCGCCCACCGACAGGATGACCAGCTCCGCGGCTGGCAGGTGCGGCCGATGATCTCCCCGACCATGCCGCTGTCGGCGTCCGACCATGCTTGTTATGCCGCGATCCGCCATTCCGATCACTGCTCGCCAATCCGAGTCATACCGCCGGGTAGCGCTCGGGTGGTCAGGCGCTCTGCAGTGGATGGATCTGGTCGAGGGCGGCGCCGAGGTGGTCCTTCTCGATCTCGAGGTCGTAGCGGGTTTGCAGGTTGAGCCAGAACCGGTCGGTGGTGCCGAAGTAGCGGGCCAGCCGCAGCGCGGTGTCGGCGGTGATCCGGCGCTTGCCGTGGACGATCTCGTTGATCCGTCGCGGGGGGACACCGATCGAGACGGCGAGGTGGTGCTGGGTGACCTCCAGCGGGGTCAGAAAGTCCTCGAGGAGGACCTCCCCCGGGTGGATCGGCGGGATGGTCGCCATCGGTGTTCCTCCTTCGGTCAGTGATAGTCGACGATCTCGACGTCTTCGGGCCCTGCGGGTGTCCAGGTGAAGCAGATCCGCCACTGCTGGTTGATACGGATGCTGTGTTGTCCGTCCCGGTCACCCCGCAGGGCTTCGAGCCGGTTGCCGGGTGGGACCCGCAGGTCGTCGAGGGTCTCGGCCGCATCAAGCAGGACGAGCTTGCGTAGTGCGGTCCGCTCGATCCGCGGGTCGAGCTTCTTGGTGCGTTCTCGTGACCACAGCCGTTCGGTGACCGCGTTGCCGAACGACCTGATCACACCCAAGCATAACGCGTCGCGTTATGCTTGGGTATCTGGCTGCTACCGACCGAGGGCTGGCTCGTGGAGGTGGCCCACTTCAGCCGCCTGATGGGCGTACGCGTTTGACCCACGTGCCGATGAGCGTCCGGGTAGCCACTGGAGGACGTGCGGGGGTCATGGATCTCGGATCCCTGGTTCTGCCAGACTCGGGTGCATGGGTTGGCTGGAGTCGCTGAGGCCCAAGGCCGGTGACACGGAGCGGCGCACCGCGTCGGCGTTGCGGGCTGCGGGTTGGGAGCATCCCGGCCCTCTCGGCCGAGTGGTGCTCGAGACCGGGCTCGATGGTCTCGGGCCGATCCGGTCGGCGGTCCGGGTCGCCGAGGTCGCGCTGGGTGATGCCGACGATTCCGAGCAGGCCATCGAGACGCTGGTGCGAGATCACCTCGCCCTCGGTGCCGTGGGCGGTTTCGTGACCGGCGTCGGCGGCTACGTGACGCTGCCGGTCGCGCTGTCGGTGAATCTCGCCGAGTTCTACCTCGTGGCCACCCGGATGGTCGGGGCCATCGCCGTCGTCCGTGGCTACGATGTGCGCCAGCCGGAGGTGCGCACCGCGGTGCTGCTCACCCTCGTCGCCTCACGCTCTGATGAGGTGCTCAACAAGGAAGGGTTCGGGGCAGGCACGTTGTCGCGGATCGGACTGCGCCTCATGCCGCCGGGGGCCTTGATGCTGGTGAACAAGGCCATTTTCTTCCGTCTGCTGCGTCGCGTGAACAAGCGCCTGTTCTGGAACCTCGGCCGCGGGATGCCGCTGCTGGGCGGAGGCACCGGCGCCGTGTTGGACTCCTGGATGATGGCGCGCATCGCCGGACAGGCTCTGGTGGAATTTCCGCTTCAAGAGGCCAGTGAAGATCCTGCCCCCTGATTGGTCCGCCGCCTTTGAGAGTGCCTTGACCCGTTCTGCTCGCAAGGTGAAGCGTGCACGCGTGCCGTTGATCGCAACTTTGCGTCCGGGGTTCTCACGACGTCGCCGGTGCGGCACGCTGCCATAGTGCCCATTCGGGGCACCAAGGAAAGCGGAAGGAGTGGTGTCATGCGCACACCTGCCCTGATATCCCGTCTCGTCGCCGAGGCCCTCGGAACCTTCTTGCTTGTCTTCGGCGGCTGCGGCACGGCCGTCTATGCGGCAGTCTTCCTGCAGCCGAACGAGGCCGCCGGACAGAGCGTCCAGGTGGGCGTCGGCCACGCCGGCGTCGCCCTGGCCTTTGGCCTGACCGTGATGACGATGGCCTATGCGGTGGGCCACGTGTCCGGGGCGCATTTCAACCCGGCAGTGACGATCGGTGCCGCCGTTGCCCAGCGCTTCCCGTGGAAAGACGTCCCGGCGTACATCGCCACCCAAGTTGTCGCCGGACTGCTTGCCGGCCTGGCCCTGTGGGGGATCGCGAGCGGCAAGCCTGGCTTCCAGGTGGCCGGCAATCTGGCCGCGAACGGCTACGGCGAACACTCTCCAGGTGGATACAGCCTTCTGTCGGTGCTGTGCGCCGAGGCGCTGCTCACCGCCTTCTTCCTCTACATCATCCTGGGGGCCACCGACGACAAGGCGCCGGTCGGGTTCGCCCCGTTGGCCATCGGCCTCGGGCTCACCTTCATCCACCTCGTCTCGATCCCGATCAGCAACACCTCCGTCAACCCTGCCCGCTCCACCGCCGTCGCGTTCTTCAACGGCAACGGCGCACCCGGTCAGCTCTGGGCCTTCTGGGTGGCCCCCATCGTCGGCGCAGCGATCGCCGGCGCCACCTACCACCTGCTGACGGGCGTCGACCGTCGCGCCGAGGAGATCACCGGCATGGTCGACCCCAAGGAGGTCGGCGGAAGCTGAGACCCGGGAAGATCCCAAGGAGTGCTCCTGAGCCATGTGGCCCACCCGATAGTGGGACCCCCGAACGCACCACACGCCGCGATGCCCGCGCGGACGACCTGCGTCACACCGCGAGTGCGGTTGTGTGCATGCGCGGGCAGCAGGCCCTGGGGTTCTCCTGAGGTTCCGCTCCACCCCAGTACACCCCGTGCCACCATCGAGTTCCAACGTGGAATATTCCGGTCGTCCAGTAGGGCATCCGTTCGAACGCCCCATCTCGTGAGACCTCGACGTGTCCGAGAATCTGCGCCCACGCGACGTGTCCCCAGGCGCCACACCCTCGGTTTTTCTCGGCCATCGAGTCCATCCCCCGCACAGCGAACGCTTACTCAGTGGGAAACACCGCGACCATAGTGGAGATCGCCCGTCCGGAGCCGGCGACCGTGAGCTCGCCAGCGCTCAAGATCGCAGCGACGTTACTCCCCGGCTCAGACAGCGCCAGAAAGGTCCGGTGGATTAGTTCATGGATCGCGTGGACGTAAGCGCAGGAGATCGAGGTGCTGGACGGGTTTCTACGCGTCGGTGGCGCGCTCATTCCGGCGTTCGTGTCGGCTCATGGCGAGATCCCCTCGCGGTACAGGGCAGCAGGGTGCGGATCCCGGTACGCCAGCCGCCGTGTCTGGAGACAGGTCAAGTTCCGAGTCCCTCCACACCAGATCGACCGATGATCGGGGCGGGGCTCCGCGACATGCTTCCTTGCCGATGAGCCGGAACCGGCAGCCAGCTCACCTGAGCGAACAGCACTGACTCGGTAGCGTGCCACGCATGCCCATCAAACTCGAGAACGTCGGGATCGCCGTCCGCGACCTCGAAGCGACGATCGCCTTCTTCACCGACCTGGGGCTTACCGTTCTCGGCCGTGAAACGGTGAGTGGACAATGGACCGACACCGCGGTCGGCCGGGACGGCAACCACGCCAAGATCGCCATGCTCCAGACACCAGACGGCAACGGTCGCCTCGAGCTCTTCGAGTACATCCACCCCGACGCGATTGAGACGGAGCCCACCCGGCCCAACTAGATCGGCATGCACCGCGTGGCCTTCTCGGTCGACGGCCTCGACGAAGCCCTCGAGATCGCCGCGAGGCACGGGCTGCCACCCGCTGCGCGGCGTGGCGACCTACGAGGACGTGTACAAGCTCACCTATGTCCGTGGCCCCAGCGGCATCATCGTGATGCTCGCCGAGGAGTTGCAAAGGGCTAACGCGGTCGATCCCCCTGCCGGCGCCCGGCAGAACCTCGCGGCCTGCGGCGGGCACTTGAGCAGCCGCTTCTCCATCCGGTCGGCGACGAAGAGGATGACTGCCGCGACGATGCCGGTGAGGAGGACGATGAGGTAGCCCCGGTCGGTGTCGAGCAGATCCTGGGCCGGCGCCAAGCTGGAAGCAGCCCGGAGGTCGCGCCGACGAACTCGCGGCTCTTACCGACGCCGGCCTCGCCCTCGACCAGGACCACGGCAGGACCGACTCCAAGGACCGACACCAGGGCGGCCAGCTCGCCACTCCGACCGGTCAGGCGCGGTGCGGTCAGCGCTGAGGCAGCGACCGCCTAAGATCCCTTGGCGGACATTGGTTCTCAAGGTGTTGCGGACCTGGACATCCATCGAAGAATGCCTCCGAGTAGCCCCGCCAACTGGCCCCATACGCACAGGCTACACACGCCTTTCGGGACCGGGGACTCGCCCTGACGAACCGGTTGTCGAAAGCGGTATGCCGTCGGACAGAACGCCTCGGCGACTCACTGACCAGTGCTGCTGTCGACAGCTCCGTTGGGATCGGGCTGGGCGCAACGGACCGGCGGCTTACCGGCCGCTCCGTGATAGGAGTACTCCTCCGCCCCGGCACGCAACACCATGCGGTAGCCCTCTACCAGCATCATCGTGTAGAACTCGCCGGGCTTCGGGCAGCCCAACGAGCCGTCACGCCACGTCACCTGCTCATGGACGACGACGTCGATGCCGGCAGGGTCGACCCCTGTGTGAGCCGCAAGGTCTGCGACCGCCAGAGCCTCCGGGTCACCCTCGCTCGTGGGTTTGTCGTCCCGCGAGGTGCTCGGGGGGTCCGCCGCATCGCCGGAGCCGCCGTTGACGGCGCAGCCGCCAGACGCGACCAGGACAAAGAGAGCCAGGGCAGCCAGTGCGTGGCGGGGCATGTCTCCTCCTCTGGGTTGGCCGTTCAATTCTGGCGGATCAGTCCTCGCTGGACGGCGACGGCCACAGCGGCGGTCCGTGAGTCCACCACGAGCTTGGCGAAGATGTGCACGAGGTGCGACTTGATCGTGGCCTGGGACACGAAGAACTGGGCCCGCGATCTGTTGGTTCGACAGGCCTGCCGCAACCAGCATCAACACTTCGGTCTCTCGGTTGCTCAGTGCCTGGGTTGGGACTCGGATCCGCTCGATGAGGCGTCCGGCGATCGCCGGCGCGAGCGCTGACTGCCCGCCTGCCGCGGCGCGAACGGCAGCTACCAGCTCCTCCGGTGGAGCGTCTTGAGCAGGTAGCCGGAAGCGCCTGCCTCGACGGCGGCGATGATGTCGGCCTCGGTGCCGTAGGGGGTCAGGATGATGACGCGCGGAGCGCCCGGAGACCTGGTGATCTGTCGGGTCGCGGCGCTGCCAATCGGGCCGGTACCGAACTGGAGGTCCTCAGCACGACGTCGATGTCACCCGGGCGTACGCGCCGCGAGCTCGGCATCGGCTACGGCCCGCGCCTCACGCGCCGGGGCCGCGGCCTTCCACGCGTAGAACGACGAGCGCTCGACTTGCACGAGCTCACACAACCGCTTCACCTCGTAGGCGTCCTGGTGGTCGGCGACGAACTGGAAGCGGCTCACAGTTCGTCTCCCCGGCGAAATACCTCGCCGCCGACAATCTCGCGCTCTGTCATGAGCTTGGCGTTCTCGTGCCTCCAGCTGTGCGACCCGCGCCTGCAGCCGTGCGGCCTGCTGCTCGGCGTCTCGTCGACCACCTCGCCGGCCGGCAGCTGCCGGACCTGGAGCGGGCTGCGGGTCAAGGTCCGTCGGCAGCCGTCTTCTTGCCGGTCCCGTACCGCTCGAGCCAGTGCCGCAACGTGCCGCGCTCGATGCCCAGGTCCTCGGCGATGCCACGCACCGTCGCGCCCGGAGTGGACTCGTACACGTCGACGGCCTGCCGACGGAACTCCTCGGAGTAGTTCTTGCGGGCCATGGTTCAGGATCATCTCGCTCTCTCCCGCCAATGCAGGATTCAGCGTGTCCAAGAACCAGGGTCAGGACCCCCGCTTCGTCACGGTCGGCGCAGCCAGCCGTTCTCGTAGGCCGCCCACCCCAGCTGGATCCGGCTGCTGGCGCCGGTGGCGTCCATGAGCGAACGGACCCGGCGCTGGATGGTGCGCAGACCGACATCGAGCTGCCGCGCGACCAGGGCGTCGGAGGCGCCGGCGATGAGCAGCGAGAGCACCTGGAGGTCGAACTCGTCGGGCCCGGGCGCCGCCTCGACGATCTCGTCGCGATCGGGCGAGGCGAACTGGAGCGGCCACGCCTCACGCCAGACGAAGTCGAAGAGCGACAGCAGAGGGACTGCACGAGGCCGGTCGAATGGATGACCAGGGCCGCCGGGTCCGGGGAGTCCGCGTCGAGTGGAACCATCGCGGTGCGACGGTCGGCGATGACGAGCTTGGTGGGGACCCGGTCGCTGACCCGCACCTCCTCATTGCGGCGCATCACCGCCACGAGCTCGGTCTGCGAGGTCTGCTCGAGCACGTCCCGCTCCAGCACGATCCGATAGCGGACCCCGCGGGCCGCGGCGATGTCCTCGGCCTGGTTCTCGGTCGCCGGCACCGCCGTCGGCTGGTCGGTGACGAGCACGCAGACCTCCTCGACGGCACCGAGCTGCAGCTGGTGGAACCGCTGGCCGACCGCGCTGGCTCCGACGACGACCTCGACGAGGTCGTGGACGTTCCCCGCAGCATCGGTGCGGTGCGCCTCCGCCAGCCGCGCGGCCACGAGCTCGGCCTGCTCCAGCTCGTGGCGTCGGTCGTTGACCAGGGCCCGCAGCGCGATACCCGGTGGCGCGGCCACCCAGCGGCCCGGGACGGCGGCCGACTGCGCTACCAGTCCCTGCCGCTCCAGCGCCACGAGCGCTGCCCCGACCTCCGCGCTCGAGAGCTGGCAGCGATGGGCCAGGTCGTCGACGCCCGTCCCGCCCAGACCGACCAGAGCTGCGGTAGAGCTTCGCCTCTTCGGGACTCAGTCCCAACGCTGCGAGCGCTTCCACCTCCGCTCCTTTCGCCCGCTCTGTCACTTCGCCCGGCTGGGTGGCGCACCTGCGCCATGGCAGGTATCCGCCGCACTTCGCATTCTTCCCGACAAACCGGCGCCTCGGGCACTCTGGCTCGCGACGCCGGTGTCCACAGCCGCGTCTCCCTCACGCAGCGTGACCCGAACAGCGGGCTCGCGCACCACCTTCCGGAGGACCAGCATGCGCCCCATCTGGCGTAACACCCTAGGGGTGGCAACGGTTGCCATCGTTGCCGCCACCGCGGCCGCCCCGACCTCGGCCTTCGGCCAGGACTCAGGTGCCACACCCCGCCCCATCGTCGGATCGTCGGCTGCCCAAGCGGCGAACGGCGCCCCCAAGACCGTCACCCTCATCACGGGCGACAAGGTCCTGGTCACAGGGGCAGGCACGAACGCGCCGATCGTCACCGTGCTGCCGCGCGAGGACGGCTCGGTGCCGTCCGTCGAGACCCGACGGGTCGGCAAGGACGTCTACGTCTATCCCGCCGATGCCGCGGACGCGCTGGCCTCCGGCAAGGTGGACGAGGAGCTCTTCAACGTCACTGGCCTGGTCGCCATGGGCTACGACGACGCGAGCACCGACACCGTCCCGGTCATCGCGCGCTACACCACCGACCTCAGCCGGGCGCGTTCGGCACCCACCACGCCCAAGGGCGCGGCGAAGGGTGCGACGCTGCGCTCGATCGACGGGATCGCGCTCAAGGCCGACAAGGACAAGGCGAGCGACTTCTTCGCCGACGTGACGGACCCCACCACCGCGGCGGGTGCCAAGGTCGAGAAGATCTGGCTCGACGGCAAGGCCTACGCCAACCTCGACCAGTCGACCAAGCAGGTGAACGCCGACCGGGCCTGGGCCGAGGGGCTCAAGGGCGCCGGCACGAAGGTCGCCGTCCTCGACACCGGCGCCGACGGCGAGCACCCCGACCTGCAGGGCCGGATCGTGGCCTCCAAGGACTTCACCGGCTCAGCGGGTGGAGCGCTGTCCGATGTGCACGGCCACGGCACGCACACCGCCTCCACCGTCGGCGGCTCGGGCGCGGCGAGCGATGGCGCCAAGAAGGGCGTCGCGCCCGAGACCCAGCTGCTCATCGGCAAGGTGCTCGGTGACAACGGCGGTGGCTCCGACTCGATGATCATCGGCGGCATGGAGTGGGCGGTCGCGCAAGGCGCCGACGTCATCTCCATGAGCCTTGGCAGCAATGGCGCCTCTGCCGCCTGCAACGACCCGATGTCGTCCGCCGCGCAGGAGCTCGCCACGACCAGCTCGAGCCTCTTCGTCATCGCCGCCGGCAACACGGGCTCGGCGAACAACACGGTCTCGGCTCCTGGTTGCGCTCCTGCCGTGCTGACCGTCGGCGCGGTGGACCGGGAGGACGTGCCGGCGTGGTTCTCCAGCCGCGGGCCCACGGCGGTCGACCACAACCTCAAGCCGGAGATGTCGGCACCTGGCGTCGGCATCTCCGCCGCGCGCTCGGGTGGCCGTGGCGACAACGCGTACGCCGCCATGTCGGGCACGTCGATGGCGACGCCGCACGTCGCCGGTGCTGCCGCCATCGTCAAGCAGGCGCACCCGACCTGGACCGGGCAGCAGCTCAAGGCAGCGCTCGTCTCGTCCGCGAAGTCGGACGTCCCCGGTGACGTTCGTGCGCAGGGCGCAGGTCGCCTGGATGTCATCGCCGCCGTGAAGGCGCCGGTCACCACCATGCCGGTGCAGGGTGGCACCTTCGCCTGGCCGCACACGAGCGCCCAGATCACGACCATCGACGTTCCCTACACCAACGTCACGGACCAGCCGGTCACGCTGCAGCTGTCCATCGCCGGTGTCACCGGTGACGACGGTTCTGCCGTCAAGTCGGCGCCGGCGATCCTCGGGGCGTCGTCGGTGACCGTTCCCGCGGGCGCGACCGTCAAGGTCCCGCTGAAGCTCGACCCGACCGCGAAGCTCGAGGCCGCTCAGTACGGCGACGTCACGGGCCGCATCGTGGCCACCGGCGACGCCACGGTGTCGACGCCCTTCTCGCTCTACGTCACCCCCGAGACGGTGACAGCTCACGGTCCGGATGAAGGACCGCCTCGGCAACCCGGCCAACATGGGTTCGAGCGTCGACGTGGTCAACATCGACTCCTTCAAGGGCCAGCGCGCCTTCAACAACGGCGCCGCGGAGCAGACGTTCCAGGTGCGTCCCGGCACCTACTTCCTGTCGAGCTTCGTCAGGACCCCGGACCCCACGCTACCTGACCCCGGACACCGTCGGCTCCATCGCCTACTTCGGTCGACCGGAGATGAAGATCACCGGCAACACGACCGTCGACTTCGACGCGACCAAGGCGCACCTGCTGTCGGTCAAGACGGACCGGCCCAGCGAGGCCAAGGCCTCCGTCCTCTCGTTCTCCCGCACCTGGGACGACACGTGGATCCACTCCGGCTCGCTCAACGGTGGCCTCGACGACGACCGCCGTGTATGCCGACGTGCAGGGCAACCCCCAGCAGGGCACCTGGGAGTTCGGTGACTGGTCGCGTCGCTACGCGCCTGCGGTGGAGTCCATGTCGGTCGTCGGCGGCCCGGTGCTGCACCCGATCGCGGCGCCGAACGCGGCGCCCGGCCTCGACGGCGTCGGCACCGCGGGCCTCGTCGACGGCGGCACCGGCTCGTTCTTCGACCCCGCCCGCGTGGGTGGCAAGGTCGTGCTCGTCAAGGTCAGCACGAGCGGGATCTCCCCGGCGATGGTGAACCGGGCCCGCACGGCCGGTGCCAAGGCGCTGCTCGCCTACGCTCCGGCTCCCGGAAAGTGGCTGCCCGTGACCGGCTTCGCGCCGCTCAGCCGTGGCCACCTACTCCGCTTCCGATGGCCGAGGGCGACCAGCTCCAGGCGCTCCTCGCTGCCGCCCCCGGTGGTCAGCTGACCCTGTCCTGGAAGGCGACGGCCAGCAGCCCGTACGTCTACAACCTCGGCTTCACCCAGTCGACCCCGCTGACCGACGACAAGACTTCGTCGCGCAGGACAAGAAGCTGGGCCGCACGGAGGCCGACTACAAGGGCATGGGCGTCAACACCCCGCTCCTGGACTACGTCTACGCGGGACGGGCGACGGTGTCGCCTTCGGTGTCTCCGCCTACGAGCCGGTCCACGTGGCGACCAAGCGCACCGAGTTCTACACCGACGGGGGCACGAAGTGGTTCCACTTCCTCACCTCCAGCTTCCCCTTCGGGGAGGCGATGGCCGACGCCTGGCGCACCTACCCGGCCGGCAGTGTCCGCACCGACAGCTGGTACGGCGGCATCGTCGCCCCGGCCGCCATCAAGAACGACCAGGGCGTCGAGCAGCTGACCGCGGAGCGGCAGGGCGAGCTCATGGGCTTCGCCCCCCAGATGTGGGGCGACGACTTCGGGCACGTGGCCAACCCGGGCAGCTTCGGCGACGAGGGCAACCTCACGCTGCGCCGCAACGGCGAGGAGATCGGATACAGCTACTACCCCAGCGGCGTCTTCGAGGTCCCGGCCGAGGACTCGGCCTACGAGCTGGAGATGAACAGCGGCAAGTTCGGGGGTCCGGCGAGGCAGTGGGCCCGCTCCACCGAGATCAAGACGACGTGGGGCTTCCGCTCCGCGCTCGACCCCGACACGTTCTCGGTCGGTCTCCCGCTGCTCTTCCCGCGGGTCGGCCTGCCCGAGGACGGGCAGCAAGACCCTCGCGGCTTCGGCCGGGCAGGTGCTCCCGATCCGGGTCACCGGTCACGGCGGCTACGCCCCCGGTGACATCGGTCGGTCAAGTTCGCCTACTCCTACGACGGTGGCACGACGTGGACCGATGCCGTGGTGTCGGGCACCGGCGGTGCGTGGGCCGCGACGGTCGACCACACCGGCGCCAGCGGCAAGACGGTCGCCACCCGCGTCGAGGTGACGGACAGCCAAGGGCGCCACGGTGACGCAGGTCGTCAAGGCGGCCTACGCCATGCGCTGACGCGGACGTCGAAAAGCGGTCAACAAGATGGATGCCGTCCCCTCTGCGGAGGTGGGCGGCATCCGTCTTTCGCTGGTCGGTCGGCGCCGCACGTCGACTGCCAGCCCCTGACACAGCACGCCCGCGGTCAAGCGGAGCTCGCCGTGGCGGGACCTTCCGCGGCCTTCTGACCATTCGGCCTTGGTGATGCGTCCGGCCTTACGGTTTTGCGAAGGGAGCCTGCCGTAGTCGGCGATAAACTGCGCGATCGGTCAGTAGGACGCAGTCGGAGACTTTCGACCATCTGACCGACAGGACTCCCGAATGGCAGTGGGGCGCGCTGCGGCCCACTGGCTTGGAAAGGACTTCTTCGAGCAGTCGAGCACAGCGACCGTTCTTAAGGACGCATGCTCAGCTGGCTCATATCCAGCCGGGCACGATCGGTTGCGGCTGAAGCCGCTCGGCCCCGGTGGGAGCGTGTCTGTCTCCGTCTGACGTGAGAATGCAGCCGACGAAGCTCAGTCGGTGGCCAGCCTCCATGGGTGCCCAGTCGTGGCGCGACACACCGGCTCCCTTCTGTTGTCAAGCGGTGGCTTCGAGGTCCCTTTGACGCTCGGTCTTCCGTGGCCTGGGTGCCGGGCGTAGCGTCGGTTTCGCGGGTCCGGGAAGTGGCTGATCCGAAGT
Organism: uncultured Actinomycetota bacterium; assembly: GCA_963754395.1. GTDB lineage: Bacteria > Actinomycetota > Actinomycetes > Actinomycetales > Dermatophilaceae > Intrasporangium. Next base: position 79,518 of record CAVWGJ010000033.1, read on the forward strand.
GTCGATGTGCGGGCGCAGGTCGACCGCGCCGGATTCTTGAGTCGCCCGCAGTGCCCTCCCGGCCCGCGTCGACGCCCGCGTCCGTAGCGGCTGTGGCGTCGGCCACGAGCTGTCGTAGAGAGCGTCGGAGATCCGGCGCTTCAGGCACCGCAGCGCCTCGAGGGGCTTCTTGCCCTCGGCTCGCTTGCGTCGGTGGTAGGCCCGCCCGTCGCTGTCGAGCCGAAGTTGGCTGATCGCGGCATGTGGATCTTGTGGTTCACCCGCCGGTTCCCGGCCGCGACAGCCGGTGCCGGTTCCAGCCGCGACACCCACGACCGGGTCCGCGAAGACCGAGTCAGCAAGACCGGCAACGTCACCCTGCGCCACAACGGCCGCCTGCACCACATCGGCCTCGGGCGAACCCACGCCGGAACCTACATCCGCCTCCTGGTCGAAGACCTGCAGATCACCGTCGCCGACGCCACCACCGGCGAAGTATTCCGCGAACTCGTCCCGGGGGAACCCACCCGCGACTACCAACCCACCAGACGACCACGACAAACAACAGTGAGCCGGACCTACATTCCGTAGGTCCGGCCCATTCCGATGTCCTGAGACATCACATGGTGGCAGGTGAAGGATTCGAACCTTCGAAGCTTTCGCGACAGTTTTACAGCCCGGGGTGCTCTTGGTGCTGACCTGTAAGGACTCAGTCGGATCCCAAATTTCCGCACAATTTCCGCACCGCCACTCGGCCGGTCCCGTAACCAGTCGGTCATCAACGGACCCGCATGATGGGTCGGCCATGAGCGCGGGTCACCCCCGCCCAGAATGGGTCAGGATGCGCTGGCCGGTGGCCCCGCCTCCACGAGGAGCGGCTCGACTGCTGCGACCACGTCATCGACGTTCTCTGTGGCGGTCCTGCACACCGTCAGGTTGTTCACCTCGGCATATCCGTGGATGAGGATGTTGCGCATACCGACGATCTTGTGGATGTTCGGCACGCGGTTGGCCGGCTCGGGGTCGAGGTTGCGCAGTACGCTCATCGCCTCACCGGCGATCTCGAACTGTCGCTCGACGCCGGACCGGAGCAGGAGGTCGCTGCCGTAGTCCTCCCACGTCTTCCCCGCGATGAAGCTCTGGATGCGCTTCGCGGCCGTGACCAGATCCCACAGCAAAGCCGCGGACCTAGGCTGCATACACGTCCTGCGCGGTGGCAAACGCCTCTGCCGCGAAGTACGGGTTCTCGACGGCGTCGGACATCACCAAGTCGACCTTGCGGCCCACGATCCGTTCTAGCTCCTCATTGAGCGCCAGGTAGTTGCCCAGCAAATCGTGCACCGCTGGCAGGAAGTCGACGAGGAAGTCCATGTCGCTGTGGTCAGGATCGAACCGACCCGTGACGGCTGAGCCGAAGACCCGCAGCCGCGCGACCCCGTGACGCTTGCAGGAACGCGCGATCGCCCCCCGGTCGAGGAGCGTCTCGGCGTTCATGTTCACAGTGTCCCAGACCAGCACCGATCCCGACACCTGTTGCGTCACCGCGCCGCGACAGCGACGGTGTGACTTGGCGTCTTGGCGAGCCGGTTGCGGGCGGCCCGGGCATGCCGCGGACCAAGCTTAGGGGATCTCGGGATCGGGCAGACGACGCGTTGGTCGCGATCCAAGCATTAGCGGCCCTTCGTCGTCCGCGCCGGCAGCTGCTCAAGGGTGACTTCTCCGGGCTGCCAGCGGATCCCGGGGATGGAATGGAGCGGCGCGAACGGGTCGGCAGCGTTTTGCCAGGCGACCGCGAGACTTTCTGCGATCAGCGGTGCCTGTGCCGGGTTGGCCTGCACTGCCAGCCGGCGCAACTGGTCGACATCAGTCAGCTTGACCGTGACCGTCCAGGCAGCCTTTCCGCGGTCGATGGACGCTGCCACCGCCTCGCTCTGCACCGAGAGGATCCGGAACGCGCCGGCCTTCCGTAGGTCGTCCAGACCATCGGTTGGCCAGATGAGCCAGGCGAGGACGTCGAACGCGTCGTTGGCGCGCGCCACCCCGTCACTGTCTGCGGCTCGCAGGTCTGCGGGTCGGCAGACAGGTTGATCGTCACGCCGTCTAACTCGGCCCGCGCATAGGCCTCACGAAGGTCACCGGCGTCCACGACGGTGACCGCGGCGGTCGCGGTGAGGCTCCACGTCTCGCGGTTCCTCCCGCACCGCGAGCGCTCGGAAGGACCCGGCTGGACCAGGTCAGGCAGTTCGAACAGGCCCGGGTGCGTGGCGTCCATACCGACCGACCCGCTGCCGACTCGTCCGGCCCAAGCGATCTCCAGTGGGCGATCGACCCTCCAGTCAGGCCGGCACCGGCGTCACCACGCGACCAACTGCTTGCCGTCAAGGAGCGCGCACCCTGGAGCCATGGGTACGGCTGTCTGAATCATCAATCGGTATCAGCGGCGCCGGTCAGCGCGTCGAGGGCCGCGTCGAGTCGCCGCTGACGGGGCCTGTTCGACTCGTGGTTGGCTTCGGCCGCCACGTACCCAATCAGTTCATCCAAGTCCTCGTCGCCGGCCAGCAGGATGGCACCCTCGCCGTGAGCATGGGCCCGATAGACCAGCCGTTCGCAGTCCCGGTCGAGCAGCCGCAAATCGCGCAAGGTTGCGGCTACGTCGGCCGAAATGACGATCTCGTTGACGGCACCAGCGACGGTGAGCTGTCGCGCACGCAGATCGAACGGCGAGCCAGCCCAGTTGCTGATGACGCCCTCGTCGTCGCAGACACTGCACCGCCAACGAATCGTGGCCGGCGCCGACACGGCAGCGCACTCTCCCACCCGACGCCCACGTCTCCGGACGTCACGGCCCGAACGATGTTGCCCAAGTGCTCGGCCAGTCGTCGAGCCGGACCCGGCACATCGACCGGCAGGTCGAGGAAGTGGTGCAGATCAGTGACCATCATTGCCTCGGACACTACCGCTGTAGGAACGCAACGCCCGTGACACCGGTCCGGTGCGTCCCTTCCACGAATGATACGGGGCCGCAACAATCTTGGGGCAGTTCAGCCGACCCGAAGCTCTGCTGCCCAGTGTGCAAAGAAGGCTCGCAGCGCGGGGATGTCGGTGATCTGTGGGTCGAGGAGCAGATCGACTTCGGTATAGGCGTCGAGGTGGTCGATCATCGAAGCGAGGACCTGTGTGTCGAAGCCCAGGTCGACTTTTGCACGTATTGGGCACACGCTCAACACGGCCCCTGCGTTTCCGCTGGTCAACGCCTTGCGAAGTCGCCTTCGGAATCCGTGGGCCGAAATACCCATCGGGGGTACATGCGAGAGGCCCTGACCGACGTTTCCGTTGGTCAGGGCCTCTTGGGGCACTGGGTGGCAGGTGAAGGATTCGAACCTTCGAAGCTTTCGCGACGGATTTACAGTCCGCTTCCATTGGCCGCTCGGACAACCTGCCGTGGTGCGTCTGGAAGGATAGCAAGAGACGGGGCAGGCACCGAAATCAGGCGCCGCCCCCACCACGAAGCCACCACGGAAGGGAGCCACGATGGCCGACTCCTCGTTCGACATCGTCAGCAAGTACGACAAGCAGGAGATCGCCAACGCCGTGAACTCGGCCGCCAAGGAGATCGCCAACCGCTACGACTTCAAGAACGTCGGCGCCTCCGTCGAGCTTGCGGGCGAGGTCATCAAGATGAAGGCCAACACCGCGGACCGCGTCAAGGCCGTGCTCGACGTCGTCCAAACCCACCTCGTCAAACGCAAGGTCAGCCTCAAGCACCTCGACGTCCCCGAGGCTGGCCCCCGCCTCTCCGGCAAGGAGTACCACCTCGACTGCCCCCTCAAGGAGGGCATCACGCAGGAGAACGCGAAGAAGATCAACAAGCTGATCCGCGACGAGGGCCCCAAGGGCGTCAAGAGCCAGATTCAGGGCGACGAGCTGCGCGTCACCAGCAAGTCGCGCGACGACCTCCAGGCCGTCCAGCGCATGCTCCAGGCGGCCGACCTCGACGTCGCGCTCAACTTCACCAACTACCGCTGACGCAACCACTCCCATTCCGTATGCCGCTGAGCTGACTCAGCTCAGCGGCATACGGCCTGCTGTGGTTGCGTTTGCAGACTCGCGTGGCACCCGACCGCACCCACGCACCCTCTCAGCCCCGCCCGAGGTAGGGCATGTCTGTCGCCAGGATCGTCAACGCGGGCACACTGACGTCGAGGGGCAGCCGGGCCATCGCGAGGACGAGGTCGGCCACGTGCGCCGGGTCGAAGGTCGGCTCGGGACGCACGGAGCCGTCGGCCTGGCGCGCACCGTGTGCGATGCCTGCGGTCATGTCGGTCGTGGCGTTGCCGATGTCGATCTGACCACAGACGATGTGGTGGCGCCGGCCGTCGAGCGCCAGCGACTTGGTCAGCCCGGTGACAGCGTGTTTGCTGGCGGCATAGGCGATCTGGCCCGGCCGCGGCACCTGGGCGGAGATCGAGCCGTTGTTGATGATCCGCCCGCCCTGTGGGGCTTGGTCACGCATGATCCGGAACGCCTCCCGGCAGCAGAGGAAGGTGCCGGTCAGGTTCACCTCGATGACGTCGCGCCAGGCCGGCACGGTGATCTCGTCCGCCTCCCCCGCCGGTCCGAACGTGCCCGCGTTGTTGACGAGCAGATCGATCCGACCGAACGCATCGACCACGGCCTCGAAGGCCCGCGCCACCCCGGCCTCGTCCGTCACGTCGGTGGGGAGTTGGAGAGCGGCTCCAGGGGCCGCGGGCTCGGCGGTCTCCGCGAGGGCGTTCGCCCGGCGACCGAGCAGCGCAACGCGGAAGCCGTGCTCGAGCAGCCGGCGCGCGATCGCCCGCCCGAGCCCGGACCCCGCCCCTGTCACGACTGCCACCCCACCCGCTTGGCTGGGGCCGCCACTCCCGGCGCTCATGAGGCACCGCGCCGGAGCAGCCGACCGCGCGGCTCGGCGTCGAGGTCGATCCGCTCACCACGCAACCAGGTCGCGCGCACGACGCCGAACAGGCGCCTGCCGTCGTACGGAGTGATCGGATTGCGGTGCTGCAGCTGTGCCGCGTCGACGATGAACCCGTCGTCGGGCGCGAAGACGCAGAAGTCCGCATCGGCCCCCACCGCGATGCGGCCCTTGTGCGAGAGGCCCACGAGGTCGGCAGGCCCCTCGGCCATCCAGCGCGTCACGTCGGCGAGGCTGAAACCCCGCTCCCGCGCCTGGGTCCACACGACCGCGAGCCCGAGCTGCAGCGAGCTGATCCCTCCCCACGCGCGGCCGAAGTCACCTGTGTCCAGCGCCTTGAGCTCCGGCGTCGACGGGGAGTGATCGGACACGACGACGTCGAGGATGCCCTCACCCAGCCCGTCCCAGAGGCGCTCCCTGTTGTCGGCCTCGCGGATCGGTGGGCAGCACTTGAACTGCGTCCCGCCCTCGGGCACCTCCTCATCCGCGAAGTAGAGGTAATGCGGGCATGTCTCCGCCGTGACGCGGATGCCCTCGTGCTTGGCGGCGGCGATGAGCGGCAGCGCCTCGGCGGACGAGACGTGGAGGACGTGAACCCGGCATCCGGTGTGCCGGGCGAGGTCGATGACGTGGCCCACGGCGACGTTCTCGGCCTCCCGCGGGCGGGACGCGAGGAAGTCGCCATAGCGGCGGCCCTGCGCTGCCGCCGATCCAGCCGTGGCCCGCTCGATCGCCTCCGCGTCCTCGGCGTGGACCACGAGCAGCCCGTCAAGGGAGGCGATCTCCGCCATCACATGCACGAGCTCGGCCAGTTCGAGAGGTGGGAACTCGTCCACCCCTGAGGGCAGCAGAAAGCACTTGAACCCGAACACCCCCTCGGCGTGGAGGGGCCGCAGCTCGGCGAGGTTGCCCGGCACCGCGCCGCCCCAGAAGCCGACGTCGACCCACGTCTGACCCTCGGCCGTCTTGCGCTTCACCTCGAGAGCGGCGACGTCGACCGTCGGCGGGATGCTGTTGAGCGGCATGTCGATGATCGTCGTTACGCCGCCAGCAGCCGCGGCCCGGGTCGCAGACGCGAACCCTTCCCACTCGGTGCGGCCCGGGTCGTTGACATGGACATGGGTGTCGACGAGACCGGGCAGCAACACTTCGTCCTCCGCGAGATCGAGGACGACCGCAGCATCGAGCCCGGCACCCAGCCGCTCGACCGCGACGATGCGCCCCGACGCCACGCCAACCTCACACGGCGCCTCCCACGCCGGCGTCACGACGCGCCTCGCCCGGATCACCAGGTCAACAACGGCCACGATTCACCTCTCCAAAGCACGTCGTGAGGAAGATGGGGGCATGGAACCCAGCCCGCGCTACTACGCCCCGCGAGGTGGCCTGCCGAAGCAGACCGACCTGACGACCGACCGCGCGGTGTTCACCGAGGCCTACGCCGTCATCCCGGCCCGGACGATGTCCGACATCACTGCGAGCCTGCTCCCCCACTGGGACGGCACCCGGGTGTGGATCATCGCGCGGCCGCTCACCGGCTTCGCCGAGACCTTCGCGCAGTACGTCGTCGAGGTCTCCCCCGGCGGCGGCAGCGACCGACCCGAGCCGGACACCGAGGCCGAGGAGTCTCTTCGTCGTCGAGGGACGCGTCACCCTGACCATCCACGGCGCGCGCCACGAGCTCACGGTGCTCACCGAGGGGGGCTACGCCTACCTCCCGCCCGGTTCGGCGTGGTCCCTCCACAACACTGCGGGCGAACCCGCTCGCTTCCACTGGGTCCGCAAGCGCTATGAACGCGTAGACGGCATCGACGCGCCGACCCCGCTCGTGCTCAACGAGCAGGACGTCCAGCCGGTCCCGATGCCCGACACCGGCGGCGCCTGGGCGACGACGCGTTTCGTCGACCCGACCGACCTCCGCCACGACCTGCACGTGACCATCGTGACCTTCCAGCCCGGCGGCGTCATTCCCTTCCCGGAGACGCACGTCATGGAGCACGGGCTCTATGTCCTCGAGGGCAAGGCGATGTACCTGCTCAACCGCGACTGGGTCGAGGTCCAGGCGGGCGACTTCATGTGGCTGCGGGCGTTCTGCCCGCAGGCCTGTTACGCGGCAGGGCCGGGGCGGTTCCGTTACCTGCTCTACAAGGACGTCAACCGCCACCCGTCCCTGCGCATCACCCCATAGCCCGTATGCCGCTGAGCTCGCTCCCACACGCACCCTCCTCCCAGCCCTCCCGACCCGTTCGTCGAGTGTGCAGTCCGCGCCCGCACCCCTTCGTCGAGTGTGCAGTCCGCGCCGCCGCACCCCTTCGTCGAGTGTGCAGTCCGCGCCGCTGGGGCAGGCGGGAACTGCACACTCGACCGATTCGATCAGATGAAGCCGGGGGTGCTGTGCCACGCCGAGCCGGGGTCGGTCGCGTCGTCGCGCTCGACCGTCGCCTCGATGAGCCCGTACGGCCGATCCGCCGCGTAGAACACCTCGCCCGGGTTCTCGACGCCGAAGGGCGACAGGTCCACGAGGAAGTGGTGCCTGTTCGGGGCCGACAGCCTGATCTCGTCGACGGCCGGGAACTGCTCGAGCACGGCCTCGCCCATGCCATAGAGCGTCTGCTGTAGTGCGTAGGAGTGGATCTCGGCGAAACGCCGGAGGAGCAGCGCCTTGACGGACTCGTAGGTCTTGCTCCAGTCGACGTCCAGCACGTTGTAGCGCCAGCGAGCGACGAGTGAGGTGGCGAGGATCCGGTCGTCTGTCTCGGCGAGCGTCGTGTACTTGTCCTTGAGGAAGCCGTGGAACTCCGAGCCCGTCGACTTGAGGACGACGAGGTCGCTGATCCCCGACACGACGTGCGCCCGCCGGTCCTCTCCCCGACCGTCGACGTTGACAATGGCCGTGCGGGTGCCGCCCCCGGTCTGGACGAACGCGTGGTCGTGGCCCTGCCCATCGACATCGATGCGGTTCCACGCCACTTCCCGTACCTCGATCCGCGCGCCGTCGGCCCGGGTAGACGCCGCGAGGAAGTGGTCCGCCAGCGCGAGGCCGAACTGCTCCGGCGACTCGACGCCCTTCTCCTTGGCGAAGGAGAACACCGTGTTCTTCTGCGTGTCGGTCGGCAGGACCTCGCCCTGATCGCCCTTGACGTGGGCCGCACTGAAGTCGCCGCGCAGGGAGGTGCTGACGGTCAGGTCCCGGATCTCGTGCCGCGGCGTGTCCCGGTGGACGCGGACGACATGGACCTCCGCCTTGCCGTACTGGTTGGCTCCGAGCCTGATGGCCATGCTTCTCAGCTCCCTCGGTAGGTGGAATAGCCGAACGGGCTGAGCAGCACCGGCACGTGGTAGTGCTGCTCGGGGTCGGTGACCGTGAACGTCAGGCTGACCTCGGGGAAGAACCCGGTCTGGCTCGTCGCCGCGAAGTAGGCGGCGGTGTCGAAGACGAGCCGGTACGTGCCCGCCTCGACGTGATCCGGGCCCAGCTCGGCAACGCGACCATCGGAGTTGGTCGCTGCGGTGCCGAGCGTCTGCGGCGTCGACTCCGCGCCGCCAGGCACCGCCTCGAGTCGCACGGCCACTCCCTCCGCCGGCCGACCAAGCGCGGTGTCGAGGACGTGCGTCGTGATGGCGCTCATGGCGTCGCTTCCTCTTCGACGAGCTTGCGCAGCCGGAGCAGCGCGATCTTGCGGAGCTCCTCCGCGACGACCGCATCCTCGGTCGCGTCGTCGTTGCCGAGCCGGTCCCGCAACGAGGCGAGGATCTCGTCACCACCCAAACCGGTCGCGCAGATGAGGAACACCCGCCCGAAGCGCTCCTCATAGGCCCGGTTGCCATCAAGCAGTTCCTGCTGGGTCCGCTCGTCCCGCGAGACCGTGGACTGCTCCTGGCGCGACCAGGACGACTCGGTCCCAGACCCCTTCGCGCGCTCCCCGATCCGTGGGTGCGCCGCCAGCGCGCGCTCGACCTCGTCCGGGCTCAGGCGCCGGGCGGCTGCGTCGGCCTCGGCCATGAGGTCGGCGAGGCTGGCATACGGACGGCCCGCGACGAGAGTCTCGGCCCAGGCGGGCACGTCACAGCAGGCGAGCAGGGCCGTCGTGAGCGCCCCTGACTCCTCGTTGTTGATCCGCGCGAGTCTCTCCATGTGACCCCGAACCTACGCGGCCTCCGCCAACCCGTCGAGTGTGCAGAACCTGCCGCGCGCATTTCCTGTTCATTCGATCAGGGAGGGGTGGTGCGGCGGGCCAGGCGCGCGAGGGCGGCCCGGTCGAGGCCGCCCTTGTCGGCCACCTCGGCGTCGTCCACTGCACCGCACTCGACCCCCCGCAGTACGAAGCCGGCCAAGGCGACAGCAGTCGCCGGCTCGTCGAGGTACGACGAATCCGCTTGGCCCACATACGCCCGCAGCCTTGCCGCAGCCGACTCGAAGCCTTCGCGATAGAAGGCAAAGGTGGCGGCATACCGGGTCGGCAGCTGAGCGGGGTGCAGGTCCCAGCCCTGGTAGAAGCCGCGCTCGAGCGAGCGACGGACCAGCCGGGCATGCAAGGCCCAACCGCGACGCACAGCCGCCGCATCACCGACGGGCAGCACGTTGGTCGAGCCGTCCGACAGCAGCACACCGGTCCCGGCCGCGGCGACCTGCATCACGGCCTTGGCATGGTCGGCGACCGGGTGCTCCATGCTCTGGTACTCCGCCGCGATGCCCATCGACGCGGAGTAGTCATAGGTCCCGTAGTGCAGCCCCGTGATCCTTCCCCCACCGGCATGGATCATCCGAGCCACGAGCGCCGTGCCGTCCGCACCGAGGATCGCTTGGGGCGTCTCGACCTGGACCTCGAAGCGGAGCCGACCGGGACCGATCCCGTGCGAGGACTCGAGCCAGTTGCAGGCGGTGACCATCGCCGACACCTGGTCGACCGACGTCACCTTCGGCAGCGTCACGACGAAGCCGTCCCCGACCCCGCCACGTCGAGCCAGCTCCCCGATGAACAGGTCCAGCGTCCGCAGCCCACGCCGTCGGGTCGGCGCCTCGAAGGACTTGAACCGGATCCCGTGGAACGGTGTCGCCTCCCCAGCGGAGACCGAATCGGCCAATGCCACAGCTGCGCTCACGGCAGCTGCATCTTCCTCGTCGTCCGGCCGCGTCCCGTAGCCGTCTTCGAAATCGATGCGTAGGTCCTCGATGGGCTCGCGCTCGAGCTTGGCCCGCACGCGGGGGTACACCTCCGCCATGACCTCCTCGGAAAGGCCAGCGGCTCGCGCGAAGGACCACGCGTCGGGACCGTGCTCGTCAACGACGCCGAGCGCGCGGTCACGCCACTCGGGGACGAGCCCAGCGGCATACGAACTGGCGGGGACGTACACCGTGTGCAACGGCTGGCGCACGCCTCGGTCACCGGGGTACTGGCGTGCCAGCGCTGCGTCAGCGGCGGCGAGCTGCCGATCGAGACGGCCGGCCAGGTCGTCCAGGCTCACTCCGACACAGCCTCGTACGCGGGGAGAGTCAGGAAGTCGACGAACTCCTCAGCGAGTGCGACTTCCTCGAAGACCCTTGCTGCAGTGTCGAACTGACGTGACGCATAGTCCTGGACCTCGGCACGGAAGGATGCCAGCTGCTCGGCAGTGAGCTCACGCACGAGCTCAGCGGTGACCGGCGTGCCGTCGTCCAGCAGGGACCCGTTGTGCACCCACTGCCAGATCTGGGAGCGGCAGATCTCCGCCGTCGCGGCGTCCTCCATGAGATTGTGGATGGCGACCGCGCCGTTGCCTCCGAGCCACGACTCGAGGTAGAGCAGACCCACCTCGATGTTGGTGCGCAGCCCCTCCCGGGTGATCGCCCCACCAGCCGACCCGAAGTCGAGCAGGTCCTCGGCGTCGACATCGACGTCCTCGTGGAGCATGCGGAGCTGGTTCGGGCGATCCCCGAGCACCCCGTCGAAGACCTCCTGGCACAGGGGAACCAGGTCCGGGTGGGCGACCCACGAGCCGTCGAACCCCTGCCCCGCCTCGCGCTCCTTGTCCCGCCGGACCTGCTCGAAGGCCCGAGCGTTGACCTCCTCGTCGCGGCGGCTCGGGATGAACGCCGACATCCCGCCGATGGCGAGGGCTCCGCGCTTGTGGCAGGTCTGCACGAGCAGCTCGGCATAGGCGCGCATGAAGGGCGTCGTCATCGGGACCGACGCTCGATCCGGCAGCACGAAGTCGGCGCCCGCGTCGCGGAAGTACTTGATCACCGAGAACAGGTAGTCCCACCGGCCCGCGTTGAGCCCGGAGGCGTGGTCACGCAGCTCGAAGAGGATCTCCTCCATCTCGAAGGCGGCCGGGATCGTCTCGATGAGCACTGTTGCGCGGATCGTGCCGTACGGGATCTGGAGAGCCTGCTGGGCGAAGGTGAAGATGTCGTTCCAGAGCCGCGCCTCGAGGTGGGACTCGGTCTTGGGCAGATAGAAGTAGGGCCCGCTCCCCCGCTCGAGCAGCTCCAACGCGTTGTGGTAGAAGTACAGCCCGAAGTCGACGAGGGCGCCCACGGCCGGCCTGCCGTCCACCACGAGATGCCGCTCGTCGAGGTGCCAGCCGCGCGGGCGCACAACGATGGTGGCGAGCCGCTGGTCGGTGCGCAGCTCGTAGCGCTTCCCCTCGGGCGACGCGAAGCTGAGCGTCCCGCGGATCGCGTCGCGCAGGTTGACCTGGCCGCCGATGACGTTGCTCCAGTGCGGCGTGCTCGCGTCCTCGAGGTCGGCGAGCCAGACTCGCGCCCCGGAGTTGAGCGCGTTGATCGCCATCTTGCGGTCCGTCGGCCCGGTCATCTCGACGCGGCGATCGACAAGGTCCGCCGGCGCAGGCGCCACCATCCACTCGCTGTCGCGGACGTGCGCCGTCTCTGGCAGGAAGTCGAGCCGCCCGGTCCGCGCCACCTCGTCGCGACGCACCACGCGCGCGGCGAGCAACTCGTCCCGCCTCGCCCCGAACTCCCGCTGGAGCGAGGCCACGAAGGCCAACGCCCCGGGAATGAGGATCTCGTCCTGACCTTCGACCACAGGTCCGGTGACGTCGACGGCGCGATGATCAGGCACCCGACTCAGAGCACCTTCCCGACCGGCGTCGTGCGCGTCTCCGGCACGTCACCGCGCCCGGACTCGACGGCCGCCCGCACTGCGTGGGCGACACCCGGCGCCACGACCGGGTCGAACACCGACGGGACGATGTAGCTGGCGTTGAGCTCCTCGGGCGTCACCGCGTCGGCGATGGCGTGCGCGGCGGCGACCATGACCTCCTGCGTGATCTCCGAGGACCCCGAGTCCAGCATCCCGCGGAAGAACCCAGGGAAGCACAGGACGTTGTTGATCTGGTTGGGATAGTCGGACCTTCCCGTGGCGACAACTGCCGCATGCTTGCTGGCCTCCAGCGGGTCGACCTCCGGGTCGGGGTTGGCGAGCGCGAAGACGATCGCATCGTCGGCCATCGTCGCGATGTCCTCGCCGGTGAGCAGGTTGGGCGCCGAAACGCCGATGAAGACGTCCGCCCCCCGGATGACGTCGCGCAGCGATCCCTCCTCGTGGCGCTGGTTGGTGTGCTGTGCGATCCACTCGCGGTCGGGGTCGTCGTAGGACTGACCGGCGTGGATGGCCCCACTGCGACCACAGGCGACGATGTCGGTGGCCCCCTGTGCGAGGAGCAGCTCGATGATCGCGTGCCCCGCGGCGCCGACCCCACTCATGGCGATACGGACCGACCCGATGTCCTTGCCGACGACACGCAGCGCGTTGGTCAGCGCCGCCAGGACGACGATCGCCGTGCCGTGCTGGTCGTCGTGGAACACGGGGATGTCGAGCTCGGCCCGCAGCCGTCGCTCGATCTCGAAACACCGTGGCGCAGCGATGTCCTCGAGGTTGATGCCGCCATAGACGGGAGCGATCGCCTTGACGATGGAGATGATCTCCTCGGTGTCCTGCGTGTCGAGGCAGACCGGCCAGGCATCGACCCCCGCGAACTGCTTGAAGAGTGCCGCCTTGCCCTCCATGACCGGCAGCGCCGCAGCCGGACCGATGTTGCCGAGCCCGAGCACCGCCGACCCGTCCGTGACGACGGCGACGGTGTTGCGCTTGATCGTCAGGCGACGGGCGTCGGCCGGGTTGGCGGCGATGGCGAGGCAGATCCGGGCGACTCCGGGCGTGTAGGCGCGCGACAGGTCGTCACGGTGCTTGAGCGGAACCTTCGGGTTGACCTCGAGCTTGCCGCCGAGGTGCATGAGGAAGGTTCGGTCACTGACCTTGCGCACGGTTACGTTGGGGACCGTCGCGAGCTCCTGGGCGATGTCCTCGGCGTGGTCCGCGTCCGACGCGTCGTACGTGACGTCGACGACGAGCCGGTCGTGCGTCGACTCGGCGATGTCGAGCGCGGTCAGCGAGCCACCGGCCCTGGCGACCGCGGCCACCAGCCCTCCCGTCGCATCCGCCGAGGTCGGGGTCTCGACGCGGACGGTGATCGCATAGCCGGGGCTGGGTGTGCGCATGGTTTCGTTCTCCTCGATGAGTGGGTCCGGTGGAGCGCCACGTGCAACATCACCACCGATGCGGCCGGCTCCGCAAGCGTGACCACAACCCGAAATTCAACAGATGCCGTATGCCGCTGAGCCCCTCACCCACGCCGGCAACCTTCCGCACCTCCCGGCCTCTTGAGTCGAGTGTGCAGTTCGCGCCGCGCCCATGGCCCGGCCTCTTGGTCGAGTGTGCAGTATCGCGGCCGCGCACCAACTGCACACTCGACGGGAGGAGCCAGAGCAGGATCCTCGGCCGCCTCGCCCCCGACGTTTGGTCGAGTGTGCAGTTCGCGCCGCGCCGGTCAGTGGAGGTCAGGGAAGGCGGCTGCGGCCAGGGGCCACCAGAACAGGTGCGAGCACAGCTCGGCGTACTCGTCCGGAGTCACCCAGCGGGTCTCGTGAACTCCGTCATCACCCTGGGTGATCGGGGGCAGGACGATGTCGAGGTCTGCGCGGTAGGTCTGCAGGAAGGGTCGACGCGGGTCGATGAGGTTGTCATCGGAGAGCGGTGTGAACCGCTCGTAGCCGACGACGCTGACCCGGGTCTGCTCAACGCGGAGGCCCGTCTCCTCATGGGTCTCTCGGAGCGCGTTCTCGATCGGCGTCTCGCCCGGTTCCCTCCACCCCCCGGGCGAACCCCACTCGGCACGCCGCACGCTGTGAACTGCGGCGAAGTGGCCCGCGGCATCGCGGACGAAGAGCATCGCCGCGAAGACCTGGGCTTCCGGGACGGGCCTCGGCGAGGCGACGAGGTCGACATGGCTCGGCCCGTTGGGGAACGGGACAGCGAGGTGCCGGACGAGGCCGCGATCCCCCTTCCGCTTGCGCAGGCGCAGGCCGGAGGCGTTGAGTCGCCGCGCGAGGTCGAGGCCGGTCGTCAGCGTGGCACCGGCCGCGACCGCGTCGCTCCAGCGGACATCGGGGACGTCATAGTGGTCGCCGTCGAAGGACCGGGGGTGGAGCGCGACCTGCCGGGCGAAGTCATGCAGCTCTGTGTAGGACGTGTCGCTGACGAGGTGCGCGAAGTGCCGACCGTGCGCCGGCCAGATCGGCTCGTCGATGAACAACGTCATACGAGCGAGCCTAGTCAGGGTGACCGACAAGGCCTGTGGACAAGTCGGAGGGCGAACAGGCGAGTCCGCCTAGCGTTCCCCGTGTCAGGTCACCAACCGGCCACCACGGCCGATTCGAAGGAGAAGCCCATGGCCAGGTCCATCGTCGACACCGAGGCGATCCGCGTCGCGTCCGTCGACATCCAGCGACTCTCCGACGACGTCCAGTCGGCCACCGCCGCCCTCCGCGGCCGGCTCGGATCGCTGAGCGGCGCCTGGGAGGGCCCGGCGCGCAAGCAGTTCGACGACGTCCTGGAGCGCTACAACCAGATGCAGCACAAGATCAACACGACGCTCGCCGAGATCAGCACCCTGACCGCGAAGGCATCGACGGCCTACGAGCAGCACGAGACGGCGACCCGGGCCATGTTCTCCTGACCTGCCGTTGAGCCCCACCCGAGCGCTCGATCCGGGCGCCATCCGTTCTGCCCCTGGCCCGGATCGAGTCCCACCGGGGGACGGCTCCCCACGAACGGGAGCCGTCCTCCGGCCTCAGAGCAAAAAGGCGAGTGCCGAACGCGCGACATTCCGCGCGTTCGGCACTCAGCGAAGTGGAGCTGGACTCAGAAGCCCATGCCACCCATGTCGCCCATGTCCGGGGCACCCGCGGCAGCCGCGGCCCTCTCCGGCTTGTCGGCGATGACGGCCTCGGTCGTGAGGAAGAGCGCGGCGATGGACGCAGCGTTCTGCAGCGCCGAGCGCGTCACCTTGACCGGGTCGATGATGCCCGCGGCGAGCAGGTCACCGTACTCACCCGTCGCAGCGTTGAGGCCCTCGTGCGCACCGAGGTGGCGGACCTTCTCAGCCACGACGCCGCCCTCGTGACCCGCGTTGATCGCGATCTGCTTGAGCGGGGCCTCGGCGGCCACGCGCACGATGTTGGCACCGGTCGCCTCGTCACCCTCGAGGTCGAGGGAGTCGACGGCCTTGGCAGCCTGGATGAGCGCGACGCCACCACCGGCGACGATGCCCTCCTCGACGGCAGCCTTCGCGTTGCGGACGGCGTCCTCGATGCGGTGCTTGCGCTCCTTGAGCTCGACCTCGGTGGCCGCGCCCGCCTTGATGACGGCCACGCCGCCGGCGAGCTTGGCGAGGCGCTCCTGCAGCTTCTCGCGGTCGTAGTCCGAGTCCGACTTCTCGATCTCGGCCTTGATCTGGGCGATGCGGCCCTCGATCGCGCTGCGGTCCTCGGCGTCCTCGACGATGGTCGTCTCGTCCTTGGTCACGACGACCTTGCGAGCCCTGCCGAGCAGGTCGAGGGTGGCGTTCTCGAGCTTGAGACCGACCTCCTCGGAGATGACCTGGCCACCCGTGAGGATGGCGATGTCGGTGAGCATGGCCTTGCGGCGGTCGCCGAAGCCCGGGGCCTTGACGGCGACGGACTTGAACGTGCCACGGATCTTGTTGACGACGAGCGTCGCGAGGGCCTCGCCGTCGACGTCCTCGGCGATGATGAGCAGCGGCTTGCCGGACTGCATGACCTTCTCGAGGACGGGCAGCAGGTCCTTGACGGCGCTGATCTTGGAGTTGGCGACGAGCACGTAGGCGTCGTCGAGGACGGTCTCCATGCGCTCGGTGTCGGTGACGAAGTACGCCGAGATGTAGCCCTTGTCGAAGCGCATACCCTCGGTCATCTCCAGCTCGAGGCCCATGGTGTTGGAGTCCTCGACGGTGATGACGCCTTCCTTGCCGACCTTGTCCATCGCCTCGGCGATGAGGGCACCGATCTCCTCGTCAGCCGCGGAGATGGAGGCGGTGGAGGCGATCTCCTCCTTGGTCTCGATCTCCTTGGCGGAGTCGAGCAGCGCCTCGACGACAGCCTCGACGGCCTTCTCGATGCCACGCTTGAGGGCCATCGGGTTGGCGCCGGCGGCAACGTTGCGCAGGCCCTCCTTCACCATGGCCTGGGCGAGCACGGTAGCCGTCGTCGTGCCGTCACCGGCGACGTCATCGGTCTTCTTGGCAACTTCCTTGACGAGCTCGGCGCCGAGCTTCTCGTACGGGTCGTCGAGATCGATCTCCTTCGCGATCGAGACGCCGTCGTTGGTGATCGTGGGGGCGCCCCACTTCTTCTCCAGGACGACGTTGCGGCCCTTCGGGCCGAGTGTGACGCGGACGGCGTCGGCAAGAATGTTCATGCCTCGCTCGAGGGCGCGACGCGCCTCTTCGTCAAACGCAATGGTTTTGGCCATTCGGGTGGTTCCTCCCACACGAAACGTTGGTTGACGGCCCGCACCCCGCCCGCGACGGACGAGACGGTCCTCACAGCTCACGTCGCTGTGAGACACCGCCCCTCGGCATGCGGCCCATTTCTGTCACTCCCCTAGGGAGAGTGCTAACGCCATTATTGGCACTCTCGGGGTGCGAGTGCAAACGATCGGCTACCCGGCTGGCCGGAAGGCCACGAACGGCAGCGTCCCGGCGAGCCGGCGCCGCGCGTCGGGCGAGCCGTCGTAGCGCCAACCCACGAGCAGGCTGAGCACCCGGTTGACGACGGGGCGGACCAGTCGGTTGCGTCGCTCGTACGCCGCAAAGACCCGGGTCGCCTCCTCCACCGACAGAATGCGGTATGCCGCTGAGCTCGGTCCGCGCCCAAAGTCGGGTTTGGCTCAGAGCCAGTTGGGCACGGCGAGTGCGCGCTTGAGCGGGGGCGGCAGGGCGTGCGAGCTCACGGCGCTCATCGACCCATCATGTCCACGAACTGCACTCTCGTGCACGGTCACTGGAGAGCGGCTGCGAGCTGAGCGGCATACGACGCGGACTCCTCCTCGCTCGAATACTTCGTGCGCGGCCAGAAGAACCCTCGGAGGCCGTCGCCCTTGGTGCGGGGCACGACATGCACGTGCAGGTGCGGCACCGACTGGCTCACGACGTTGTTCACCGCGACGAACGTGCCCTGCGCACCGAGCCCAGCCACCGCCGCGGCGGCCAACCGTCGAGACGTGTCGGTGAGGCCGGCGCTGAGACCCGCGGGCAGGTCGAGCAGGGTGTGGACGTGGAGCCGAGGGACGAGCAGGACGTGGCCCTTGAAGACCGGGCGCCGGTCGAGGAACGCGACGAAATCGGGCTCGTCGAGGACGAGGTCAGCCGGGATCGTGCCCGCAGCGATCGCACAGAACGTGCAGTCCATGTCGCTCAGGGTGCCACGGCCCTGGGTCACCTCGGTCAGGGGTTCGGGGTCTTGGTCGGCTTGTTCGGGTTCGGGGGCTTGCTGGGCGGCGGCCCGGTGCGCTTCGACGGCTCCACCTCCGTGGCGGTCGACGTGGGGCTCGGCGCCGAGGATGTCGTCGTCGTTGGCTGCCCGGTGAGCGTTGCACCCCGGGCCGTCGATGGCACGGTGACTACCGTGGTGCGGCTTGACACGCTGGTCGTCGTTGACGAGGTCGGAGGTGTGGTCGGGCTGCCCTCCATGCCGCCGGTGCGCCAGTCGCCAACGGCTGGCTGTGTCGATTCCGCCGAGGAACTCGTCGGGATCGAGCCCGACGAGAGCTGTTGCTCACGCCAGCCCTTTTCGCCTGGCCACCACACGACAACCGCCACGATGAGTGCGACGACCGAAACGGGAAGGGCGACGGCCACGGTGCGGCGACGTCTCGCAGCCCGTGCCTTGGCTCTCATCTCCGCGCGACGCATGACACAACAAGGTAGACGAAACGGACAGGTGGTGCGCAGCCCGAGCAGCCCGATAGCGTGGCTCCGCACCAGTACGTACGGCGGGTCGGCGTGAGGTGGTCGCGATGGTGAGGACGGGTTTCCACGAGGTGGCGGACCGGGTCTTCGTCGCCCGCTACCCGCAGTGGGATGTGAACGTGGGCCTCGTGCTCGGTCGCGACGGCGCCGTCGTCGTGGATACGCGAGCCAGCAGCCTGCAGGGCTTCGAGGTGCTCGACGACATCCGGCGACTCGGCCGAGATGTCACCGTGAGCCACGTCGTCAACACGCACATCCACTTCGACCACACGTTCGGCAACACGGCGTTCACCGCCGCCACCGTTCACGCCCATGCCAGCGTCGGCCGCGGCCTCGAGGCCGACGTCGAACGGATCAAGGCACTGTTCCGCGCGGACCCGGACGATGGGCCCGAGATGAGGTACACCTCCCGCGACGTTGTCGAGGTCCTCGCCACCGAGGTCCGCGGCCCCGACTGCACCTTCGAGCACAGCGCGACGATCGACCTCGGAGACCGCGCCGTGTCGCTGACCTGGGCGGGCCGCGGTCACACCGACGGTGACATCGGCGTCCACGTCGCCGATGCCGACGCCATGTTCCTCGGTGACCTCATCGAGGAGTCTGCCGACCCGTCCTTCGGCGGGGACTGCTGGCCGCTCGAGTGGTCGGACACCCTGACATCGCATCTCAACTGGCTCGGTCCCGAGAGTGTCGTCGTGCCTGGCCACGGCACGCCGGTCGACGCCGCCTTCGTGGAGCGGCAGCGTGACGAGATCGAGCTTGTCGCCGCCGTCATCCGGGAGCGTCATGCCCAGGAATGGGCGCTGGAGGCGGCAGTTGCCGAGCCTGATGACCGGCTGTCCTACCCGCTGGAGGGGCTCGAAGGGGCGATCCGCCGCGGATGGGGCCAGGTTCCGCAGCCTACGACTGGATCCTGAGCCGCGCGGCCGCCCGCCGACGCGAGCGCTTCGCCGGGGCCGCCGGCTCACCGGCCTCCGCTCCGCCCGTCTCCGCTGTCGACACGGAGGCGCCGCGCCTGCCGATCCGCTCGAGCGGAAGGAACGCGAGCAGGCAGATGGCGGTCGGCAGGAAGTGGATCGTCAACAGCACGTAGGTGCAGGCGTGAAAGAGGATCCAGAAGCCCACCGCGGCGAGCAGCGCCCGGCCCCGCAGCCACAGCATGACGGGTGACAACAGCTCCGCGACGAACACCGTCCACTGCATGACGTTGGTCAGCGCCGGCTGCATCGAGAGCCACTGCGCAGGCTGGACGTCGCCGCGGCGGCTCAGCGCCCAGATGAGCGTCGCCGAGCTGCCCCAGAGCCAGCCGCCCTCGCGGATCTTGGCGATCGCGGACAGGAAGTAGGTGGCGACGACTGCGAGCTGGATCATCCGCAGCGCCCAGCCGGCGGCCTCCGTGCCTCGGCCCTCGAACCACCCCGCCCGGCCCACCGTGGGCAGCACGAACAGGGCGACGACCAGGGCGAAGTGGTCGTGATCGACCTTCCCGTAGGACATCCCGTTGCTCACCCAGTCGAGCATCGCCAGGGCGCACACCCAGCCCGCGAGGCGCGGCCACCGGCCCGAGGCGGCGACGACCGCGCTGACGAGGATGACGAACAGGAGGACCCAGCCGTACGTGGGCGAGGGTTGCGGCAGATGGAGCAGCGCGCGCACCGGCAGCTCGCGGTAGAGCGCCGCGGGGACGTCCCCGTGGTCGATCGGGTCGGTGACGAAGAAGAGCACGTCGAGGATGACGATGGCGTAGATGGCGGCTCGCACCCGAGCGACCCGGGCCAGCGGAGTCTGAGGGAAGGCCCAGCCGCGGACGCTCATGGCAGCTCCTGGGGGTCGGCCGGGCCGACCACCGTCCACGACACGACGACGTCCGTGCGGACCGGCCCGGGCACGCCGCCGTTGACGACCCGCACGTCGTCCCTGAGCTCGACCACGGCGAAGCGGGCCGCCTCCGGTGCCCGACGTGCGTGAAGCACGGCGATCGCCTGCATCAGCGAAGGCTGCTGGCGGAAGGACCACAGCTGGCCCTCGATCTCGGCGCGACCCAAGCCCAGAGCGCCCCGAGACAGGTCCACGTGCACGCGCTCACCGTCGACCGTCATCGCCTCGAGGTAACGCGAGTGGATCTCGCCGTCCGATGGGCTGACCGCGAAGGCGAACTGGCTCATTGGCGCGAACGGCCACCCCTGGTCGTTGTGCAGCCACGTGCCTGTGATGACGCCACCGACGACGAGGACCATGACCAGTCCCCGCAGGAGGAGACCGATGCGATTCAGGCGTCTGCCGTCCTGGTGGTTGACTGGTCCCGTGTCCACCCGCCTGCCCCTGCTGATCTTCGACGGCGACTGTGCCTTCTGCACCTCGTCCGTTGAGTTCCTCCGCCGTTGGGTCGACCGGGCCGGCCGGTACGCGATCGAACCGTGGCAGCGGGTCGACCCTAGCGCCTACGGGCTCACGGCGGCCGACTGTATGGACGCGGCCCAGTTCATCGATGCGGACGGCGCCGTCCACGCCGGTCACCGGGCCATCGCCGAGGCCCTGCGTCAGGGCGCCCCGGGGTGGCGCCCGGTCGGCCGACTCCTCACGATGCCGGGGGTCGACGCACTGGCGCGGCACGTCTACGGCTGGGTCGCCAGACATCGCGACCAGCTGCCGGGCGGCACCCCGGCGTGCGCCCTCCCCACCCAGCAGCCGCGCGCCCCGATCGAGTGAACAGGGAGAGCGTGCGTCGCGCAGACTCGTGAGGAATCCCGATCATCAGCTGCTGCGGCGCGCGAGTGATTTCACGCATCTACGCGAGGTCTGGACTGTGGGGGCTGAGGCGGCAGGATTGCCCCATGCCCGAATCTGGCGGAGAGCTCGCGCAACTCCGGCGCGAGAACGCCTGTGTCCCACAGTCGGAAGGACCGAACGTGAACATGCCCAAGGTCCCGGTGTCCATGCGTCGGTACGTCGACCCGATCTTGGCGCAGACTGACGCAGTATGCGAGCAGCATCTGGACGCGGAGTACGCCGAACTGTGCCGCCGCGTCGTCGGGAAACTGGCCCGTAAGCGCCCGTCGCCACTCGTTCGCGGCGATCTGCGCATCTGGGCGGCGGGAGTCGTGTACGCCGTCGGTCAGATCAACTTCGTCTTTGATCCCGCGCAGAATCCACACGCCACCGCCGACCAGCTGAGCGGCTGGCTCGAGGTGAAGAAGAGAACAATGGCGAACAAGGCGGCGATGATCCGTGACGTGCTCAGGTTGCGTCCCTACGACTCCGAGGTCACGCGCCAGGACCTGGTCGACAGCAATCCGCTGACCTGGCTGCTGCAGGTCGACGGCCTGCTGGTCGACGCGCGCCACCTACCTCCACAGCTCCAACGCCAGGCGTTCCAAATCGGCCTGATTCCCTCCATCCCCGTTCCGGGCGAGACGTCCTGACCGACCACCGGCAACTCGACGTGCTGATCGAGGCCGTGACCGTGGACTGCTACAACGACGCAGAACGAGCCACAGCGTTGCCCGTCGACTGGACTCCGACTGGCTGTAACAGATTCCTGGTGGGAGGCTACGCGCCGATCTCCCCAGCGAACGCGAGGAACTGCCGATGACCCGGCAGCGCGGTCAGGCACTCTCGGACGAGTCCGCGGGCACGGTCACGATCGCCGCGGCGCTCCATGAGTCGGGCCTGCAGGAAGGTGCGCTCCGGGCCAGCTAGCGCACGATGCTCGACGAGGACGTCGAGCCGGTCCTCGTACTCGCCACCAGCAAGCCGCTCCAGCAACAACGCGTGCCACTCACTGAGCGCCCCCGCGCGATCGCGGCTCGTCACACCGCCTGCCCGGGTACTGCGACCACCCTCCGCCGCATCGTCCAGGGCGCGCAGGTACTGATCGGCGAACTGGCCCCACGCGTCGGCCGCCCGGAGCATCTTGGCAACCACATCCGCGAGCGACGTCTCCCGCTGGCTCACCCAGCCATCGCCGCGGCGGGTCCAGCCGTACGGGGACTCCCACCGGATCAGCTCGCTGGCAGCGCGCTCACTGAACGCAACGAATCCGTGCTTCTGCTGGATCGTCGACCACAGCAGTGCCGCCGCGTCCGAGACGACGAACCGAGCAGCCTCTACCGCGTCCTCCGAACGGAAATAGTCGTAAGCCATGGTCTCGCACGCGAGATCGATCAACGTGGCCACCGCCCGAGCGGCGCTCTCGACCTCCTCGCCGCCCAGGGCGTCCAACGCCTGGGTCGCATGGCCCCTGAAGTATGCCGCCACCGCGTCCGCTCCTTGGGCGAGACCCGTCGATCCCTTCCCAGGTAGGCACCCGCCCGCGCCAGGGTCGCGAACTCCGTCACCTCCCTCAGCACGACCCCAGGGGCCGGACGAGCCTGTGGCGCCGCCTGCCGTACGTCGCGCACCTGCGGATCAATCTCGCTCTCGATCCGTTCGCGCACTGACGCCGAGCCCCGCCAGTACAGCGTCCACAGCGCCTTCTTCAGAGCGGCCTCGTCCATCTCAGCCAACTTGTCGTAGAACTGCTCCCGGTTCAGCCGCTTTGCCGCCACAGCCCGACGCTACCGAGTCGGGACAGCTCGGGGACGACCACCTACCGCGAAAGCTGTTCACTCGATCAGGGCGGGGGCGTGAGGGCGGAGGGGAAGGCGTCCGACCAGGAGCGGATCGCCAGTCCGCCGTCCGCCGACCGGTCCACCGAGCTCGCGGCCAGCAACGCGTGCACGATGGCACGAGCCACGCAGTCGGCGCCGGCCTCCATGAAAGCCACGAGCTCGGCCGGCTCGACAACGCCCCGCTCCCCCGTCGCCATCGCGAAGAGTGTGTCCCCGTCGAACGCGGTGTGCACCGGCTTGATCGCCCGGGCGAAGCCGTCGTGGCCGATGCCCGCGAGCTTCTGGCACTGCGCCTTGCTCAGCGTCGCGTCAGTCGCGATGACCCCGATCGTCGTCGCCATCGCCGGCAACCCGGGCAGCTTGTCGGGCAGGGACTCGCCGCGCGCGCGTGCCTCGGCCACCTCCTCCGCAGACCCGGCCCCGACGTGAGGGAACTCGCCCTCGAGACCGAGCCCAGCGGCATACGGGCGGCCGGTGGTGGGGTCCACGGCGGAACCGACGGCATTGAGCGCGACGATGGCCCCCACGATCACGCCCGACTCGAGGACGACGCTCGACGAGCCGACCCCACCCTTAGCCCGCCGACGCGTGCCCCCGTCCCAGCGCCCACACACCCTTGCGGGACGGCTGAGGAGGCAGCCAGGTCGTATGCCGCCCTCCCGTCCTTCGCGCGCGGATGGTTGCGCCACGTGCCGGCACGTCCCAGGTCGAACAGGATCGCGGCGGGGACGATGGGCACGACCTGCCCGGGCTCGCGCATCGGCCAGCCGCGACCGTCGTCGAAGAGGCCCTCGACGACGCCGTCCACCGCCCCGAGTCCCGGCGCGCTGCCGCCGCCGAGGACGATGGCATCGACCCGGTCGACGAGGTTGCGCGGGTCGAGCAGGTCAGTCTCGCGGGTCCCGGGTCCCCCACCGCGCACGTCGACCCCGGCGACCGCACCGCCGGGCGGCGCCACGACCACCGTCACCCCCGTCAGCCAGCCCGGCTCGTCGCGGGTGCAGTGGCCGACGCGCACCCCGGTGATGTCGACGATGGTGTTGGTCGGCCCGGGTCGCGGGGTGAAGTCCGGGCTGGCAGCGGTCACTCGGGATCCCTCAGGTCGAACTCCATGAGCCGGCCGGGAGACGCGAACCCCAGCCGCTCGTAGAACTGTTGCTCCTTCTCATCCGGCGCGTTGACCCGGATCCACTTGACGTCGGTGGAGCGGGACCATTCGATCATGGCCTCGCTCAGCGCGCGGGCGACGCCCAGGTCGCGGCTGCCCGGGGTGACGAACAGGCCGCCGACGTGCAGCCAGCTGACGTCGCGCCGGCCCGGCCATGGCAGGGCCCGGATGCGGCGGGTCTCGAGGATGCCGGCGTGCTCGCCGCGCGCCTCGGCGATCCAGGTGGGGCGGTCCGGACGCTCGGCGAGCCAGGCGTCGACGAACCGGTCGAGGTAGCCCGGCTCCGACGGCATCCCGAGCTCCCGCGCGAACTGAAGGTGCAGGGCGGCAACGATGAAGGCGTCGTCCGCTCCTGCGCGGCGGACCACCACGTCAGCCATGGGGGAAGTGAACCACGCCCCCTCGCAGAACCGCGGCAATCAGCCGTTGAAGCCCAGGCGTCGGCTGGTGCGGGCCCGCTGGCGGCTGGCGCGCATTCGCCGCAGTCGCTTGATGAGCATCGGGTCCGCCTCGAGCGCGGCGGGGGTGTCGAGCAGGGCGTTGAGCACCTGGTAGTACCGCGTGGAACTCATGTCGAACAGCTCCTTGATGGCCTGCTCCTTCGAGCCGGCGTACTTCCACCATTGCCGCTCGAAGGCCAGGATCTCGAGGTCCCGGTCACTGAGCGCGCTCTCGGAGTGGTGCGTCTGCTCCGTGGCGTGTTCTGCGCTCATGATTCCTGTCCTGCGTTGCTGGCTGGGTTCTGCGGGGGTTCGACGGGTCCGGGCGGGTCCTGAGAAACGGTAGCGAGTCTGGGCGCGGCCCTTCCACCTGGACCGCCCTCTGAACTCGGTCGCGTTGGCTCCACTACCCACCTTAGCGAGTGAATCACACGGTTGTGATTTCCTGGGGGCATTCACGCCATCGTGTCGAGGATGGCCGTGACGTCCTTTTTGGTCGTGTGCGGGTTGACCACGGCGAATCTCGTCAGCGTCTCTCCGCGGAAGGTCGTCGGCACGACGAAGGCGAATTCGTCGGCGAGCAGCCGGTCCGTCCACGCCTGGTAGTCCGCAGGCTCCCAGCCCAGGCGCCGGAAGACCACGACGGACAGGTCCGGCTCCCGGACCAGCTCGAGATAGGGGCGCTCCCCGATCTCCTGGGCAGCGTGGCGCACGACGGCGAGCGTGCTCTCGATCGCCTCGACGTAGGCGTCGGTCCCGTGGACCGCGAGGGAGTACCAGAGCGGCAGGCCGCGGGCCCGACGGGACAGTCCGATGGAGTAGTCGGTGGGGTTCCACTCGGTCGCCTTGGTCAGGACCTCGAGGTAGCCCGCCTCCTGGGTGTGGGCGATGCGAGCCAGCTCCGGCTCGCGATAGAGCAGCGCGCAGCAGTCGAACGGCGCGAAGAGCCACTTGTGGGGGTCGACGATGAACGAGTCGGCCCGCTCGATGCCGTTGAAGAGGTGCCGCACCGAGGGAGCCGCGAGTCCGGCCCCGCCGTAGGCGCCGTCGACGTGCAGCCAGAGGCCGAACTCCTCGCACACGTCGGCGACCGACTCGAGGTCGTCGACGACGCCGAAGTTCGTCGTGCCGCTCGTCGCGACGACCGCGAAGAAGGTCTCGGGCCCGTGCTCCTCGAGGGTCTTGCGCAGCTCCGGCCCGGTGAGGCGCAGCTTCTCGTCGACGGGCACGCCACAGACCTCGGCGTCCATGACGGCCGCCATGGAGACGACGGACGAGTGGGCGTTGTCGGTCGCGGCGATCCGCCACGGCCGGGCGCCGGTGCCGGCCTCCTTGGCCTCGTTGCGCGCGGTGTGGCGGGCGACGACGAGCGCGGCCAGGTTGCCGACGGTCCCACCCGGCACGAACACGCCGCCCGCGCGCTCCGGCAGCCCGGCGAGGTCGGCGATCCAGCGCAACGCCTGGTTCTCCGCGTAGACGGCCCCGGCTCCCTCCAGCCAGGACCCGCCGTAGATCGACGATGCACCGACGACGACGTCGAAAGCCGCTGCCTCACGGGTCGGGGCGCAGGGGATGAAGGACAGGTATCGCGGGTGGTCGGTCGACAGGCACGCCGGCGCAAGGGTCTGCTCGAAGAGCTCCATCGCACGGTCCGCCCCGAGCCCCGCAGCCGTGATCGTCTGTCCCGCCGCGGCCTTCAGGTACTCCTCGGTCTGCGGCCCGTCGAGCGGGATCGGGTCCATGAGCAGCCGCTCCCGCGCGTAGCGCAGGACCTGGTCAACGGCGACGTGGTCGGGATCCTTGTCGAAGGAGTGCACGGACGCACTCTAGGGCTCAACGACAACCATTCCGTATGCCGCTGGGCCCGCTCCCGCTCGCCAGCTCACCGGGTGCCACCCTCCACCTCGTCGAGTGTGCAGTAGATGCCGGCGCGAAGTGCGCACTCGACGAAGGGTGGCGGGCGTCAGGAACTCTGGGGCAGCGCGGGAGGCAGGAGGAGGTCACGCAGCTCCGGCGGCGTCGTCGCGATGCCGTCGGGTCGCACCTTGTCCAGGTTCGCCCGGACGCCGGCGCCCCACGTCACCGCGATGGTCGCCATGCCGGCCGCCTTGCCTGCGAGCACGTCCACCACGGCGTCACCGACGTACGCAGCCCGCGACGGGTGCGACTCCCCGAGCCGCTCCATCGCGAGCAGCAGGGGCGCCGGCTCCGGCTTGTGCAGCTCGGTGTCCTCGAGCGCCACCAGGGCGGAGACGTGGGGCGACAGGCCGAGCAGGTCCATGGCCTGCTGCGCCGACTCACGCCGCTTGGAGGTGGCGACGCCGACCTTGGCCCCCGCCTCGTTGAGGGCGACGAGCACGTCACGGGCGCCTTCATAGCTGCGGATGAGCCGCTCGGTGTTGTCGGCGTTCCAGCTGAGGTACGTCGCGTAGAGCTGGTCGGCGTGCTCCGGCGCGTGATCGCGGAACGCGCTGCTCGAGCGGACGCCCGATCCATGACCGGATGACGTCCGGGTCCTCCTCACGGCCCATGACCGTGCGGAAGGCGTGCTGGTACGACTCGACGATGAGGTTCACGGTGTCGGCGAGGGTGCCGTCGAGATCGAAGATGACTACGGGCCAGCGAGGCCTCAATGAAGCTGTCACGGGGCCCCAGCCTAGGCGCTGGGGTGGCATGGTCCGAAATGCGCCGGTCGCACCGAGCACCGCTGGTGGCGGCCCAGTCGTGGACATCGGCCCACGCGCCAGGTGGGGCCCGTCCTGTCACCAGCCGGGCGACGGGTCGAGGTGATGATCGACTCCAGGTCGTCGTGGAATACCTCGAACGAGGAGGCCTCGACCCGGGAGATCAGGCGTCGAGCCAGCGGCCGGCCCGCATCACCCGCGTGACCCGCGCCGCACCGTCGAGCACGACGAGATCGGCACGGGCGCCAGCGCGCAGCGCCCCTCGATCAGCCAGCCCGAGCAGGCGGGCAGGTGTGCTGGAAGCCGACTCAGCGGCATACGGCAGAGAGATCCCGGCACCCACCTGGCGGGCCACGATGTCTGCGACGTGGCTCGTCCCACCGGCGATGGAACCCTCGGGCTCCCCCGGCGCGCTGATGAGCCGGGCGGTACCGCCGGAGACGACCACTGAGAGGCCACCGAGCGAGTACGGCCCGTCACCGACGCCAGCTGCCCCGATCGCGTCGGACACGAAGGCCACCCGCGACGGCCCGACCAGATCGACCACGGTGCGCACGGTGTCATCCGAGAGGTGGGCGCCGTCCGCGATGAGCTCCAGCATCACGCCCTCGTGAACGGCCGCACGGAGGAGCGCTGGGACCGCTCCAGGCGTGCGGTGGTGCCACGGGTCCATCCCGTTGAACAGATGGGTGGCGAGGTCGGCGCCGGCGGCCACAGCCTGCCCCACCTGCGCAAACGTCGCCGTCGTGTGCCCGATGGCTGGGTGGACACCCGACTCGCGCAGGTGTCGCACGAGGCGCATCCCGCCCTCACGCTCCGGGGCCAGGGTCACCTGCCGGACGTGACCACGGCCGGCACGCAGGAGGCGGTCGACCTCTCGGAGGTCGGGGTCACGGAGCAGCCGCGGGTCGTGGGCGCCGCAGCGGGCCTCGGCGAGCCACGGGCCCTCGAGGTGGATGCCGTCGACGAGGTCGTCGTCCGCGAGGTCGGCAAGGATCTCGACGCCGCGGAGCAGGTCCTTGGGCGACATGGTCACGAGGCTGGCGAGGAGGGACGCGGAGCCGCGGGCATGGTGGTGGCGGGCCGCCGCTGCGGCGGCGTCGGCGTCGAGGTCGGTGAACGCCGACCCACCGCCCCCGTGACAGTGGAGATCGACGTATGCCGCTGACATCGTCCCGAGGGCCGGTTCACTTCCGGGGGTGGCCGGGTCGGAGGGCCGCATCCGCCGGACCGCAGCGATGCGCTCCCCGTCGATGGCGATCTCGGTGGTGACGACGGCACCGTCGATGAGGGCTGGTCCGTGAAGCATTGTGGTCATCAGGCCGATTCTGCCGTGCGCGTGGTTCGGTAGCGTGACCCCGTGCCTGCCCGTCCCCTCGCCGAGCTCGTCCACCCGTCGTGGGTACCCGTGCTCGACCCGGTGGCCGACACCATTGGCTCGATGGGCCAGTTCCTGCGCGCCGAGGTCTCGGCCGGGCGGGGCTACCTCCCGGCGGGCGGCGCCATCCTGCGAGCCTTCACCGTGCCGCTCCCCGACGTCCGGGTCCTCATCGTCGGCCAGGACCCGTATCCGACACCCGGTCACCCGGTGGGGCTGTCGTTCTCCGTCGCACCTGACGTGCGGCCCGTGCCCCGCTCGCTGCAGAACATCTACCAGGAGCTCGGGACCGACCTGGGGCTGCCGCCACCGGCGAACGGGGATCTCAGTCCGTGGTTCGAGCGCGGTGTCATGCTGCTCAACCGGGTGCTGACCGTGTGCCCCGGGCGGCCGGCAAGCCACCAGGGCAAGGGCTGGGAAACCGTGACGGGGCAGGCGATCTCGGGCCTCGCGGCGCGTGGTGGGCCGTTGGTCGCGATCCTGTGGGGGCGGCAGGCGCAGTCCCTCGCGCCGATGCTGGGACAGGTGCCGCGCATCGAGAGCGCCCACCCGTCACCGCTGTCGGCACGGTCCGGGTTCTTCGGGTCCCGCCCGTTCAGCAGGGCCAACGAGCTGCTCGCCCAACAGGGCGGCAGACCGATCGACTGGAGGCTGCCATGACCGAGCCCAGCGCAGGTGAGCGACGCCTCTGGAGCCGTTACGTGGCCATCGGCGACTCCTTCACCGAAGGCATGAGCGACAACGACCCGCTCCTGGTCGGCAGCGGCTCCCACGGCGAGTTCGCCGGATGGGCGGACCGGTTGGCGGCGCACCTGTCGGAGATGGCGCAGGACTCGGGGCTCGGGTTCGGCTACGCGAACCTGGCGGTTCGGGGGCGCAAGCTGGCGGACGTCGTCGGCCCGCAGCTCGACAAGGCCCTGGCCCTGGAGCCGGACCTCGTGAGCATCGTCGGCGGCGGGAACGACATCCTGCGACCGAAGGCCGACCTCGACGCCCTGGCATCCCGGCTCGAGGAAGCGGTGAAGCGGATCCGGGCGACCGGCGCGGATGTGCTCATGGCCACTCCGGTCGACCCTGCGGAGGCTCCCCTCGTGAAGGCGACGCGGGGTCGCGCGGGCATCCACGCGGCCAACATCTGGTCGATCGCCCGGCGCCACGGCGCGCACGTCATCGACCAGTGGGGCCTCCACGCCCTCCGCGACTGGCGGATGTGGGCCGACGACCGGATCCACATGACGAGCGAGGGCCACCGGCGAGTGGCGATGGCCGCGCTGCAGGCGCTCGGGCACGCTCCGGCGGATGCGGACTGGGAGACGCCCCTCGAGCCGGCGCCGCCGATCAGCCGCCGGGAGGCGCTGCAGGCGAACGCCCAGTGGGCCCGCGAGTACGTTGGGCCCTGGGTTCACCGGCGCCTGACCGGACGTTCGTCCGGCGACACGCGGCAGGCGAAGCGTCCGGAGATCGGCCCCCTCGACTGACCCCAGCGCCTGGGACAAGTGACGGGACCAGAACCGAGGCCGCGTGCTCACCGCACCGCGACGACGCCAGGCCGTCCCGTCACTCGTCCCACCCGCCTCGTCTCTGCTGCGTCGGCCAGTGGTGATCGCCGGGCGTGCACCGCCATCGCGATCTTCCGGCGGACCCAGTCCTGCTGGAACATCACCTGCTCCCAGGTGAACCGCAGCACCAGCCACCCGCGGGACCCCAGCTCCGTGTAACGGACGCAGTCTCGCGTGAGCGCGGCTCTGTCCCCGTGGAACTCGAAGCTCTCGGCCTCCAGCACCAGGCGTAGGTCGTGGCAGCCGAGATCGACGCGGGCATAGAAGTCGTCGTAGCGGATGCGATGCTGCGGCTCGAAGCGAGCCCCGAGTGCTTCAGCAGCTTCGATGGCAAGAGCTCGAAGGACCGACTCGAACGGGTTGGCAGCCCGGTGGCTTGCCGCCCGTGCCAGGGCCAGGACCCGTCGTCGTTGCAGTTTCCCGAGTGACAACACTGCCTCAGTGACCTCACGCCTCCTGAGGCCACCGCGCAGCGCAGAGTCGAAGATCGAGAGCGCTTCGTCGAATGGCAGGTCGAGGCTGCAGTCGACAACGGTGCGGACGCGGCTCGTCACCCAACCGTCAACGACGTCGCCATCGGCGAGCGTGCGCCAGTGGACGGTCGCCAGACCGCGTGCGCTGCTGCGCAGCTTTCGATTCGCCGGGATCGTCACGTCCGGGAGGTCCGGGGTCGACTTGACCTTCCAGCCCCAGTGCAAAGCGGCGGTCCGGTGCGAGACCGTGCCCGTCAGACGCCGGGCGACCACCCTCCCTTCGGCCGCGGCCGGCACGGCGTACACACCTCGTCCGGGCCGGACGATGGAACCGTCCTTCAGGGCCACGGCAATGTGCCGCCAATGCACTGCTCGGCGCAGTTCTCGCCAGGAGCACGTGCCTCCAAGCCGCTCGACCATGTCCGCGACCGCACGATCGACGCGCTGCCCTGCCTCAGTTCCGGCTGTCTCGGCGGTCACGCAGCCAATCTCGCCGAGATGGCCTCCGCGCCGCTGGTGTCATCCACAGGCCCGGTCCAGGACCAGTACGGGACGAATGACGGGACCAAACCCATCTGTTGCGCGTTCGCGAGCGTGGCCGCTCAGGGTCATCCCGTCACTTGTCCCCGGTCCAGGACCAGTACGGGACGAATGACGGGACCAAACCCATCTGTTGCGCGTTCGCGAGCGTGGCCACTGACGGTCATCCCGTCACTTGTCCCAAGGCCGTCGCGCGGCTGCCCGGCTGGCGGCTACGGAGAGCTTGTCGGGGTTGGTCACGAGCCGGATCCCGACCACTTGTCCGGAGTCGAGCTCGAGGGTCACAACGTGCGGGACCTCGCCCAGCTCGACGAGCAGCGCGCGCTCACCGGCCAGCTCGAGCACGACCGCGTCGAAGGCTCCCGGGCGGGAGTACAGCCGGCCGAAGAACCGCGCCACCTTGTCGGCCCCATGGATCGGGCGTCGGGCCGCCTTGGCACGACCTCCCCCATCGCTCCACGCAACGGCATCCTCACGCAGTAGGCCCTTGAGCCGCTCGAGATCGCCCGACCGTGCCGCTGCCACGAAGTCCGTCAGCAGCCGCTCCTGCTCGCTCCGCGTCGGCGCGAACCGGGCACGCGAGTCCGCCATCGCGCCCCGGGCCCGCCGGTGGAGCTGCCGGCAGTCCTCGGGACTCCGGCCCAGGATGTCCGCGATCTCGTCGTACGGGATGACGAAGGCGGTCCGCAGCACATAGACGGCTCGCTGCACTGGTGTCAGCCGTTCCATCAGGTGCAGCACTGCGAGCGACAGGTCACTCGGATCAGCACCGCCGAACAGGCCAGCGGGTGCCGGCTCGGGCAGCCATTCGCCGACGTAGCTCTCCCGCCGCGCCTGCCTGGTCCGAAGCGAGTCGATGGCCAGCCGCGTCACCACCCTCGTCAGGTAGCGACGCGGCTCGCGCACCGTCGAGTGCTCGACGGTCGACCAACGCAGGTAGGCCTCCTGGAGGACGTCCTCGGCGTCGTGCCAACTGCCCAGCAGCCGGTAGGCCAGCCCAGCGAGCATCGGCCGGCTGGTCTGGAACTCGTCGAGCGTCAGGCTCCCGGGGGCGTGCGGCACGTGATCGCGATCCGGTTCCATACGTTGATCGTGGCAATAGCCAGCAGCAGGTTCGCGGCGCCCTCCTCGCCCCAGTGCTTGACGGCGGGGTCCCAGACGTCGTCCGGGACGCCGCCTTCGTCGAGCCGGGTCACCGCATCGGTCAGGGCCAGGGCGGCCCGCTCCGCCTCGTCGTAGAACGGCGCCTCGTGCCACGCCGCCAGGCCGAAGAGCCGATCGATGCTCTCCCCGGCCTTGACGGCGTCATTGGTGTGCATGTGGATGCAGTAGGTACATCCGTTGATCATCGAGGCCCGGGTCTTCACCAGCTGAAGGACCGTGTGGTCCACGGCTCCGGAGACGTACTTCTCGAGCCCCAACACCGCCCGGAAGCCGGCGGGAGCCACCTCACTGACATCAATTCGTCGCGTCATACCAGCACGACGGACGGCGACAGCCCCGGCGTGACACCCAGCCACGTGACTTGGCTCACACATCCGAGCAAGCCAGCTCAGCGGCATACGGACAACAGGACTCAGCCGACCGCCTTGCCGAACGCCGCCTCGAAGACGTCGAGCCCCTCGGCCAGCAGCTCGTCGGAGGCAACGAGCGGCGGCAGGAAGCGGAACACGTTGCCGTAGGTCCCACACGTCAGGGTGACAAGGCCCTGGGCATGACACTCGCGGTTGACAGCCGCCGTCAGCTCAGCGTTGGGGGTCAGGTCACCCGCGCCGCGCACCAGCTCGATGGCGAGCATCGCCCCACGCCCGCGGATGTCGCCGATCTGCGGGAACCGCTCGGCGAGCGCCCGCAGGCGCGGCAGGAACAGGGCCTCGACCTCGCGGGCCCGGCCGCACAGGTCCTCCGACCGCATCGTCTCGATCGCGCCGAGCGCGGCCGCGCAGGCGACCGGGTTGCCGCCGTAGGTGCCGCCGAGGCCGCCGCCGTGGATCGCGTCCATGATCTCGGCGCGCCCGGTCACGCCGGCGAGCGGCAGACCCCCGGCCATGCCCTTCGCGGTGGTGATGAGGTCGGGGACGACACCCTCGTGCTCGCTCGCGAACCAGTTGCCCGTGCGGCAGAAGCCGGTCTGCACCTCGTCGGCGATGAAGAGGATGCCGTGCTCGCGGCACCAGTCGGCCACCTGCCGCACGAAGCCCGGCGCCGGCACGATGAACCCGCCCTCGCCCTGGATCGGCTCGAGGATGACGGCGGCGAGGTTCTCCTCGCCCACCTGCGCGTGCACCTGCTGGACGAAGACGTCGAACGACTCCTTGGCGCAGTCCGCCGGTCCGCCCGGCCAGCGGAACGGGTAGCTCATCGGCGCCCGGTAGACCTCGCCGGCGAAGGGGCCGAACTTGTGCTTGTACGGCATGTTCTTGGCGGTCAGCGCCATGGTGAGGTTGGTCCGCCCGTGGTAGCCGTGGTCGAACGCGACGACCGCCTGCCGGCCGGTCACGTGCCGGGCGACCTTGACGGCGTTCTCGACGGCCTCGGCGCCGGAGTTGAACAGGGCGGAGCGCTTCTCGTGGTCGCCGGGCGTGAGCTCGTTGAGGGCGTCGCACACGTCGAGGTACTCCTCGTAGGGCGTCACCATGAAGCACGTGTGCGTGAAGTCCGCGACCTGCTGCTGGACACGCTCGACGACGCGCGGGGCGGCATTGCCGACGGTCGTCACGGCGATGCCGGACCCGAAGTCGATGAGCTGGTTCCCGTCGACGTCGACGAGGATGCCGCCGCCCGCGCGCTCGACGTAGACCGGCAGGCCAGTGCCCACGCCGGCGGAGACAGCCGAGACCTTGCGCTGTTGGAGCTGGAGGGACCTGGGGCCGGGGATGGCGGTGTGGAGGACACGCTGCTGGGTGACGTTGGTCATGGGGGCACTCTAGATCCGGCCGTATGCCGCTGTGCTCGGTCCCGCTCGCAACGGCCCCTGCGACGCTCCCCCTTTCAGTCGACTGTGCAGTTCGCGACGCGTGGAGGAGGTCGCGAACTGCACAGTCGATCCTCCTTGTGCCGGCTAGCGCCGGACGCGATAGCGCAGGTGGACGGCCTGGGGCGATTCCCTCGACTCCAGCTGCTCGAGCTGGACGTGCCCGAGGTCGAGGCCCTGGAAGACCGGGAGACCGGAACCGAAGAGGACCGGGACCACATGGATCGACAGCTCGTCGACAAGGCCGGCCTCGAGGTACTGCCGTGCGACGTCTGCGCCGCCCATCACCGTGACGACCCCGTCACCCGCGACTTCCCGGGCCTGGGCCAGCGCGGCCTCGATGCCGTCCGAGACGAAGTGGTAGACACCTCCCTCCGGCACCTCCTCTGGTGCCGCGTGGGTGAGGACGAACACGGGCCTGCGAGCGGGTCCTGAGGGCCCGTCCGCGCCCCACCAGCGGATCGAGTCGTCGTAGTTCCTGCGTCCCGTGACGACCGCTCCCAGCTGCTCGATCCGGGACGCCAGGTAGTCCGTGTCCTGCGTCCACTCGTGCAGCTGCTCACCTCCATCACCCAAGGGCTGGTCGATGGTGCGATGGGATGCCGCCATGTAGCCGTCGAGGGACATGCTGGTGTCGAAGACGACGGTGGCGTTCATGGTTGCTCCTTCTGTCGTCAGGGCTCGACGCCCTCGCCGAACCTGTTCCGGTGCTCGTGCGGGATGAGCGGGGTGTCGCCGCGGACCTTGAGCTGCTGCACCGCCCAGCTGTTGCCATCCGGGTCGGTGAAGCCGAAGAAGGTGCCGCCGTCCCGTGGGTCGATCACCTGGATCTCGGAGCACTCGACTCCGCGGTCCACCAGCTCGGAGCGCGCGGCTTCGGCGTCGGCCACGCAGAGCTGGAGGCCCTTGAGCGAACCGGGTGCCATCTCGGCCTGGCCGGGCAGGTTGCCCATGACGATGGAGCAACCCGAGCCGCGAGGCGTGAGCTGGGCGAAGTGCATGGGCCCGTTCTCCGTCTCGTGGTCGAGCTCGAAGCCAACCTGGTCGCGGTAGAAGGCGATCGACGTCGCGAGGTCACTGACCGGCACGATGACGACCTCGAGGGTCCAGTCCATCGGCGTTGGTGTCGTCATGGCCAGGGCCTCAGGCGTTCGCGGAGGCGGCGACGAGCTCGTCGAGGCGCTCGTAGCCCTCGCGCATGCCCGTCTCCATGCCACTGGCGACCATGGCGTCCCGGCCCTCGACGGTGCGCCCGATGGAGCGGCCCTCGAGACGGCAGCGGCCGTTGCCCAGGTCGACGAACCTCATGAACTCGATGGCGACCTCGTCCGGTGCACCCTCGAACTCGAAGGTCTGGATCGCGAGGTCGTTGTCCCGGACCGTGTGGAACGTGCCGTGGAAGCCGAACTCACCGTGGTCGGTCTTGTGGACGTAGCGATAGCCGCCGCCGGAACGGAAGTCCCAGCGATCGACCTCCATCACGTAGCCGCGCGGGCCGAGCCACTGCTTGACGAGCTCCGGGTCGCGGTGGGCGTTGAAGACGGCCTCGACCGGCGCGTCGAACTCCCGGGTGAAGTCGATCCAAGGGACACCGGCGGGGATGTCGAGCTTCAGTTCGTTGCTCATGTCTGCTTCTCCTGTGGTTGCGGTGGGTTCTGCTGGGCGAGCAGCGCGTCCAGTGCACGGAACTGCTGCTCGTGAATGAGCCGGTAGCGGTCGATCCAGGCCGTGAGGGCCTCGAGCCGCCCCGGGTTGAGGTGGACCGGTCGGCGTTGTGCGTCCCGGGTCCGGGTGACGAGGTCGGCCTGCTCGAGCACCTGGATGTGCTTGCTGACCGCCTGCTTGCTGATCTGGAAGGGCTCGGCGAGCTCGTTGACCGTTGCCGGTCCGCGGGAGAGCCGAGCGATGATCGCCCGACGGATCGGGTCGGCGAGCGCCGCGAACGCGCGGTCCAGACGCTCCTCCGCCGCTCCGTCGTAGATCACTAATCAACCTCCTCCTTGATCAACCAACAGATTGATTACAACCCTCACCGCGACTCCGTGTCAACCCCTCAACCGCAACTCGCCCGGAAATCTGGAGGTCAACCCTGAAATGTCCGCTGCCGGTTCCAGATGGCCGGGTGTGTTGCGGTGGTGTGGGCCCGCGTCGAGTTTGTGCAGTTCGCGTGGCGGTCAGGTTGGGGCGGATTTCTTTGACGTCCTAGTATCTGGACCATGCCAGCGACGAGGTTGATGCCCACCGACGAAGCCGCCGACCTCATCGAGCTGACCCGCGAGATCTGCCGCAAGGAGCTCGCGCCGCTGGTGGACGAGGCCGAGCGCAAGCACGCGTTCCCGGAGCAGGTCTTCCGCACCCTCGGCGGGGCGGGCCTGCTTTCCCTCCCCTATCCGGAGGAGTACGGCGGCGCGGGGCAGCCCTACGAGGTCTACCTCCAGGTCGTCGAGGAGATCGCCTCGGTGTGGATGAGCGTCGCCGTCGGTGTCAGCGTCCACAGCCTGACGGCCCATCCCGTCGCCATGTACGGCACCGAGGAGCAGAAGCAGGCGCTCCTGACCGGGATGCTCTCCGGCAACCAGCTCGGCGCCTACTGCCTCTCCGAGCCGCTCGCGGGCTCGGACATCGCGTCGATGACGACCAGGGCCACGCCCTCCGACGACGGGACGAGCTACTCCCTCAAGGGCACCAAGGCGTGGATCTCCCATGCGGGGCACGCCGACTACTACACGACCTTTGTCCGCACCGCCGACACGGGCGGCAAGGGCCTCTCCACGTTCATCGTCCCCGCTGACGCCCGGGGCCTGGCCTTCGCCGAGCCGGAGAGGAAGATGGGCCTGCACTGCGATCCGGTCTCGCAGGTCATCTTCGACGGCGTCCCGGTCGACGCTGCGCGCCGGATCGGCGAGGAGGGCCAGGGCATGATGATGGCGCTGACGGCGCTCGACTCCGGCCGACTCGGGATCGCCGCTGCCGCAACCGGGCTCGCTCAGGCAGCCCTCGACCAGGCCGCCATCTATGCGAAGGAGCGGCAGCAGTTCGGCCGCCCGATCGCCAGCAACCAGGGTCTCGCCTTCCTCATCGCCGACATGGAGGCAGCCGTCACGTCCGCTCGCGCCGCCTACCTCCATGCGGCTCGACTCAAGGACGCCGGCCGCGCCTTCAGCAAGGAGGCGGCGGTCGCCAAGCTCGTCGCCTCCGACGCCGCGATGAAGGTCACCACCGATGCCGTGCAGGTGCTCGGCGGCGCCGGCTACACCGAGGACTTCCCGCTCGAGCGCTACCTGCGCGAGGCCAAGGTGACGCAGATCTTCGAGGGCACCAACCAGATCCAGCGCCTCGTCATCTCCCGACACGTCCTCGCCAACTGACCGGCTGACCCCCGAAAGGCCTCTCATGCAGCTGAACTCGTCCTCCGTCGCGATCGTCACCGGCGGAGGCTCCGGTCTCGGCGGGGCAACGGCCCGCCGCTTCGTCGAGGACGGCGCGAAGGTCGTCATCCTCGACCTCGAGAGCTCCGCTGGCCCGGCGCTCGTCGGGGAGCTCGGTGGCGACCGGGCCGTCTTCATGGCAGCCGACGTCCGCGACGAGGCGCAGGTGCAGGCCGCGATCGACCGCGCCAAGGAGCTCGGTGAGGTCCGCGTCGCCGTCAACTGTGCCGGAGTCGCAACGCCGGGTCGGGTCATCGGGCGCCAGGGGCCACTCGCGCTGGACACGTTCAGGACGGTCGTCGACATCAACCTCATCGGCTCGTTCAACGTCATGCGCCTGGCCGCCGCGGCCATGCTCGACAACGAACCGCTCGACGGCGACCGCGGGGTCATCGTCAACACGGCGAGCATCGCTGCCTTCGACGGTCAGATCGGGCAGGCTGCCTACGCAGCCAGCAAGGCCGGTATCGCGGGCCTCACCTTGTCGGCAGCACGTGACTTGGCGGACAAGGCGATTCGCGTCATGACCATCGCTCCCGGCACGTTCGAGACGCCAATGCTCGCCGGTCTGCCGGACGAGACCCGTCACGTCCTGGAGCAGCAGGTGCCGCACCCGTCGCGGCTCGGTCAGCCCGCCGAGTACGCGAGCCTCGTTCGCTACATCGTTGACAACCCGATGCTCAACGGTGAGGTCATCCGCCTCGACGGCGCGCTCCGCATGCCGCCTCGTTGACAGACCATCGCGTATGCCGCTGAGCTGAGTCCCAGCGCCATCGCGGGTCCCGCACCTCCCGTCGTTTGGGCCATGCAACCCTTCGGCCCGCTCGCCTCGTCTTGAACCCGAGCGCAACAGTGCGACGAGCGCCATGGGCCGACAACAGGGGGAAGAACGAGGATGCGACCACCCGACGACGAGTTCGCTGCCTACGTCAAGGCGCGGCAGGACGACTTCGTCAGGTTCGGCTACCTGCTCACCGGCGACCGGATGGCGGGCGAGGACCTGGCCCAGATCGCGTTGGCCAAGCTCTACCTCAAATGGGACACGATTCGGCAGGCCCAGTCCACCGACGCGTGGGTCCGCAGGGTCATGGTCAACGAGCACACCTCATGGTGGCGCCGAGCCTGGCGGCGGCGCGAGACTCTCGACGTCGACCCCGTGCGTGAGTCCGAGCGCCGCGGAGGGGTCGACCCGGCGCCAGTCGATCGCGAGCTGTGGACGCAGGTGATGGCCCTGCCGCCGCGGCAGCGCGCCGCCGTCGCCCTCCGCTACTACGAGGACCTCACCGAGGCCCAGACCGCCGAGATCCTCGGCTGCTCCGTGGGCACCGTCAAGAGCCAGGTCCACCGCGCCCTCGCCACTCTCCGCACCAAGCTCGAGGAAGTGCCCGCATGAACGCCAACGAGGTCCCTCAGGGCTCGGACGTCGAGCGCCAGGTCGCTGCGGTGCTGCACGGTCGCCTCGACCCGCTGAGAGCGTCGGTCGATCTCACCGACTCCGTCGTCGCGCGCTCCCGCACGATCCAGCGCAACCGCCAGATCGCGACCGGGGCCGCCGTTGTCGTGGCGGCCCTCGTCGTCGCCGCGCCGCTGACCTGGACGACCCTCCGTGGCGGCTCGGACCACGGGCTCCCCGCCGGGCCGTCCGTCGTCTCGACGGGCGCCGCCACAACCACTGGGGCGACGACGAGCGCCCCGGCGAACCCACCCACGTCGGCGACGGGCGGCCCCACGACCGGCGCGACCACAACGGCGCCGCAGACGACCCGGCCCCAAGCGACCGCGACGACGCCTGTCACGGTCCCGACCCTCGCCATCCCCGACGGAGCCGACCTCACCGTCTCGGCCGCCGCGCCCTTCCCTCAGGGCTCCTCGGGCGACGTGGTCTGGAGCGTCGGCAAGACCATCCACCGCGACGGGCGCACCTTCAGCCTCGCGGTCGGCGACACGTGGCAGTACCTCCCGCTCGCCGGCGGGCGCGGCCTGACCATCGACGGTGCCAACGACAGCGACCGGACGGTGAGCCTCGTCGGCTCTGACGGAACCGTCCTGCGAGAGCTCGCGAGGATCCCGGGGAGCCACGTCGGCGTGTCCTCGGCCGCGAGCCCGGACGGCTCCACGGTTGCGCTCTATGCCTTCAACCCGAGCGGTTCCAAGGACAATGACGCGGTCATCTACGCCTGGGACTCGACCGGCCGGCAGCTCGGCCACAAGAGCAACCTGGTGCACACCGCCCACCTGGCCGGCTGGCATGGCGACCGGGTCTTCCTCGGCAACCGCAGCTCGGGCCACAGCTACACCTGGGACTTCGCGACGAACACCATCGACAACTACTACGACGGCGGGTCCTTCGGCACCGTCAACGCCGCCGGCTTCGCCTCGGCTTTCACACCGACCGGCGAGGGCTTCACCGGCTGCACCGAGATCCTCGACGTCACCGGCACGACTGCCAAAGTGCTCTCCACGCACTGCGGGGACTTCCAGTCGTTCGGGCCGAGTGCACTCTCCCCCGATGGGCGCTTCCTCGCCGGCTCCAACGCATACCAGGACGGGTTCGCGGCGACAGTCGTCAGGGTGCTCGACACCCGCACCGGTCGCGTGGTCCTCGAGGTGGCGAACGCGGTGCTCGATGGCCGCAACGGCGTGGCCCCCGAGGTGGCGTTCATGAACTTCGGCTTCACGCGGGACGGATCACTCGCCCTCAACGTCCTCAAGAGCGAGGGAGCCAGTGGCTCCGTCCAGGTGCTCGCCCGCTGCACCGTCGACGGCTCGTGCCAGCGATTCACGGACGAGGTCAGGACCCCGGACGAGCTCGCGCCACCGATGAGGGTGCACCTCCTGGACGCCCGCTGATGCCGGTAGCCCTGGAGGCCGGAGCGACGCTCGCGACCAGTGACGTCGACGACTTCACCGCCGTCGGCATGGAACTCGTCAACCCCTGGAACGAGGCCTGACGCAGCCACGCTGGGAGGGTACGACCGCTGCGAGGCCGGCTCAGCGGCATACGAATCCCTCGTCTGCGCAACACACCCGCTCATCGACTGCTGGCCCCTGCTGCAACCGGGGACAGCAGTCGACAAGCGGGTGTGTTCCTGGGACAACCTTGTGGGGCGGTGGGAGCGTATTGATCAGGTCCGCTCCTTCGACAGGGGAATCACAGATGGGTACCGATGAGCGTGAGGCCGACTTCACGGCCTACGTCCGGGCGAGGCAACGCCATTTCGTCCGCTTCGCCTACCTGCTGACGGGCGACCCGCACAGCGCCGAGGACCTCGTGCAGAGCGCCTTCGCCAAGGTCTACCGCAAGTGGGACTCGATCCACGGGTCGCCCGACGCGTACGTGCGCCAGACGATGATCAATGAGCACAACAGCTGGTGGCGCCGGACCTGGCGGCACAAAGAGGTGACTGGCAGCGACCTCATCACCTACGCCGACCCACCCGCGCCGGCCGACCGGTACGCCGACGACGACCTGCGCGCGCACATCCGCAACCTGCCGGCGCAACAGCGGGCCGCGATCATCCTGCGCTACTACGAGGACCTCACCGAGGCCCAGACCGCTGAGGTCCTCGGCATCTCCGTCGGCACCGTCAAGAGCCACACGAGCCGGGCGCTGAACGCCCTGCGGATCACGATGAAGGAAGTCACGGCATGACCCCCAACGAGCTGGACCTGCGCCAGACCCTGCAGGAGGACGCCTCCCGCATCGACGCAACCGGGGACTTCGCGACAGCCGCCATCGGGCTGGAGCGTCGCCGGACCCGCCGCCGCACCACGCTGACTGCCGCAGCCGCTGCCATCGTGGCCGTGATCGTGCCGTTCCTGTTCTGGTCGCCGAGCGGCCCCACGGGTGGACTCGCCCCCGCGACGAACCCCAGCGCCACGGTCACCCCGACGCCGTCGGCGACCCCGTCGGCCACACCGACTCCATCAGTGACCACGACGGCGAACCCGGTCCCCACGACCCCAGCAGCCCCGACCACGGACGTGCCGACCACGGACGTACCGGGCAACGCGACTACACAGAACACCTACGCCTTGGACGACACCATCGTCGTCGACGGGCGGGTCATCAGGCTCGAGCGCGGCACCCTCGTCCACAAGTTCTCAGTCCTCTCGAACGGCGGCTTCGTGCTCGAGTCACAGCTCGGCGAGAACCCGACGGAGATCGAGATCCTCGCGCCGACGGGCAAGCTGATCGAGGCCGTCAGCAAGGAGGGCGGCTCATACGTGACCTCCCGCGACGGCAGCATCGTCCTCTCCGAGACGACGTTCGAAGGGCCTGTGGTCGTCCTCTCCTCCGACGGCACCGAGCTCGGGCGTCGCTCCGGCGCGGGAAGCCCGGTCGCCGTCGTCGGTGAGTACGCCTACCTCGGCGGTGAGAACGCCGAGCAGACGACGGAGTGGAACTACGTGACCGGCGAGACCCGCGAGCTGCCCCGCTACATCACCGCCGTCTCCGAGGACCGCACTCGGGCAGCCCTCGACTGGCCAGTGCCGGACCAGGAGGGCTACGACAACTGCTGGGCGGTGGTCGACCTGACCAAGGGAGACTTCCCCAAGCTCATCGAGCGCTGTGGGCAAGGCGAGAATCCGGAGCTCTTCAGGCCGAGGACGTTCTCGACCGACGGCACGTACCTCGTCGGCGAGAAGTACGTCGACGGCGGCTGGTGGTTCATCCCGGCCGTCTACCGAACCAGCGACGGCAAGGACATGCTGGGCGGCACCTGGGAGCGGCCGATCGCCGGATGGAGCTGGCGGCTCGACGACGACGAGACCTCCATCGTCATCTCGAGGAACACCGCCCCCGACGTCACCGTCGAGCCGGCGAGGAACACGTTGCAGCGTTGCACCCTGGACATGGCGTGCACGACCCTCCAGCAGGAGCTCCCGCTGACCGACAGTCTGGGGATGCAGCCCCGCTACATCGTCCCCAGGTGACGCCTGTCGGGACGCAACCACCCACCGTGTCTCGCTGGGCTCGGAAACGAGCCCGGCGGCATACGAAATGGTTGGCCACTGGAAAGCAAGATGCCGCCCCGTCGGCCGGCGACAGGGGGAGCGCCGGAACCGACGAGGCGGCACCATCTGCCACGAGGCGCACCTCGCAGCGCCCGGCGGTGCGGTTTCCGTCACCGCCCGGGCGGCCCCGGCGCGCACCCCTCCACGAATGCGCGCCGGGCGCCTTGGCAACCGTCTCCGAACGATCGTCAGGAGACGGCCACTACCTGTTTGACGAGTAGTGGCGCTCATCATGACATGTTTTCCTGTTGAATCCAGAAATTTCTCGGGGCAGGTGGACACACGTCGCCGTGCTCGAGCTGCCGGCCGATCGCGAGCGAGACGGTTCTCGCCTCGGCCATTCATCACGATTTGTGCGGCCATTGGACGGCAAATCCTGCCAACCGAGAGTTCCGGCGAGACGGTCTGACAGGAGGTCAGGTCGTCTCCTGATCCGCCACCCTTGGGACCCGACGACGATGCCACCGGTCAATTCAGGATCAGCCAGGTGAGCGGACCCACCGCCATGCGTCTCGATTGGGTTGGCCCCGGGCGCGACGAGGCAAGGGGTCCGAATTAGAGTTCGGCAGGTGACTGACGTTCCCCTCCCGCAAGCGGTCACTCACCGTCCCGTTCCCGAGCGCGAGATCACCGCTGCCGTGCTCCTCACCCTCCCGGACGGGCGTCTCAACCCCGAGGCCGTGGGCTGGACCCGGTCGCCCCTCGTCATCACCGACGGCGTCGGCCGCGGGCGTCGCGCCTGGGGCCGGACCAAGCGGTGGGAGAACTGGACGGTGACCACCTCGACCCATGTGGTGACGCTCAGCATCTCCGACCTCGACTACGCGGCCGTGCACGGCATCTGGCTGCTGGACCGCCGCACCGGTGTCGAGATCGCGCACGATGCCATGGGTCTGCTCCGCGGCAGCGCGACACTTCCGGGAACGCTCGGGCGAGGGGCCGTCCGGGCGCGCACACTCGCGGTGCGGATCGACATCGACGAGGTCGAGAACGGCACCCGCCTGCGAGCCGTGGGCGAGCGCGTCCGGGTCGACCTCCATGCGCATCGACCGGAGGGGCACGAACGTCTCGGCGTGGTCGTGCCGTGGAGCCGACGACGCTTCGTGTACTCCGTCTCGGATGTCGCCCGGCCCGCCGAGGGCACGGTCTTCGTCGACGGGCACCCCGAACCGTTCGCGACTGGTGTGTCGTGGGCGACCCACGACCACGGGCGCGGGCGATGGCCGCGGGCCCAGTCGCTCAGCGGTACGGGCTCGGGAGTCAACGACGGCCGTGCCATCGGGTTCCACGTGGGCGGGCGCTGGACTGACGGCACCGGATCGGTCGAGAACGCCCTGGTCGTCGACGGCCGGCTGAGCAAGCTGAGCGAGGAGCTGGCCTGGGAGTACGACCCGGAGAACTGGATAGCGCCTTGGCGCGTCCGCGGCGACGCCGTTGACCTCACGTTCACGCCTGAGCACGTCCGCGCATCGGTCGCTGAGCCCAAGGTCGCCCAGTCGCAGTCGAACCAGTGCTTCGGGTCGTGGTCGGGACACGTGCGCGACGAAGGGGGAGCGCGCGTTGAGGTGGCTGACATCTTCGGGTGGGCCCAGGCGCGCCATCCCTGATCGGGCTCGGCGCGTCTGAGCGCCCCGTTCAGTCCGCCAGGGACTCGAAGGCGAAACCGTCGAGGTCGGTGAAGGTTCCCGCGTCGCTGTGGATGGCGATCCGGTGCGAGCCCGAGCCGTCGGCCGGCACGCCCGCATCCTTGGCCAGCGCCCGTCGGCCG
Organism: uncultured Actinomycetota bacterium; assembly: GCA_963754395.1. GTDB lineage: Bacteria > Actinomycetota > Actinomycetes > Actinomycetales > Dermatophilaceae > Intrasporangium. The sequence continues at coordinate 123,824 of CAVWGJ010000033.1, forward strand.
TACAACGCCAGCTTGACGCCGCCTGTGCCGGTGGCGAACTCGACGTACTTACGGCCGAAGCTCTTGGCCACCTCAAGGCCCCGCTCGACGTAGAGCCGCTTGGTCGCAGCCACGTCGGCCACCCCGAGCAGGAGCACCAGGTCGTCGAACCGCTTCGTGGCCGGGCCGGTGTCCTTCTTGGCCGAGGTCGCGATCTTCCAGATCGTCCCATCGGGCGCCTGGAGGACGCCGCCGTAGCCCCAGAACGACTTCGCGACCGGCTTGACCACCGTCGCGCCGCCATCGACAGCGGCATCGACCAGTGCCTTGACGTTGGCCGGCTGCGACGTCGTGAGCGAGAGGGTGAACCCGCGGAAGCCGTTCGTGGGCGCGTCGGTCGCCCGCAGACGCACCTGCCCGTTGAGTCCGAAGGTGTCGGAGTAGAAACGCTGGCCGGCAGCTGGGTCGGCCGTCTCGAGGGTGATTGCGGTGATGGAGGTCATGTCGTCAACGCTAGGAGCGTCCCCGAAGCCGACGCTTCTCGATTCCTGACCACTTCAAACCCAGACGATGCCGTATGCCGCTGAGCTCGCTGCCGCCGTCGGCTCCCCTCACGCTCTTGATCCGTCAGGGTCACGCCGCTCCTTCGCCGGGCACGTTGATCAGGGTCTGTTGCCCCGCGGCGACGAGCTTGCGCTCATCGTCGGTGACGGCGAAGACCTCGAGCCTGCACACGGTGAGGGTGCGACCTGCCTTGAGGACCGTCCCGAGCGCCTCGAGGTGATCGCCGGCCGCGGATGCGACGAGGCTGAGCTTGTACTCGACCGTCAGGACGTCGGAGGACGCTGGCATCAAGGTCAGGGCCGCATAGCCCCCGGCACTGTCGGCGATCGCGCTCGTCGCCCCGGCGTGCACGTAGCCGTGCACCACTTGGCACCATGAGGGTTCCGCCCCGAGCCCGGCCACGTCCTGATCACCCTGCAAAGACGAGGCGTCGACCGCCGAATGGTAGGAAGGAAGGATGCCGATCCTCCCGAAAGAGCGCGACCCTCGGCTGATCACCATCCGTCGCGGCGGCACGCTGACGGACGACCACCACCGACTGCTGGCTGACTGGGCCTTGATGTGCGCCGAGCACGTGCTGCCTCTGTTCGAGGAGCATCAACCCGGTGACAAGAGGCCCCGCGAGGCCCTCGAGATGGGTCGAGCGTGGATCGGCGGTGAGGTGCCCTGGAGTGACGCGCGCCAAGCGGCCTTCCAGGCCAATGCCGCAGCCCGTGGCATGCCCGATCCGGCGAAGTTCGCGGCGCTGTCGGCCGGCCAGGCGGCAGCGGTGCCTCACGTCGCCGCCCACGACCTGGGCGCATCGGCGTATGCCATCAGGGCGGCCGGTGCGCGCGTCCCTGCCGACCAGGCGGCGCAGGCTCGGACCATGGAGCGGGAGTGGCAGCGATCGCAGCTTCCTGCCGCAGTACGTGGCCTCGTGCTCGACGATCAACACCGCCGGAGCGCCATCTGCTGGCACGTCTTCGACGACTGACCGAAGCCATGTCCGGCATGCACTTCGAGCGGATGGCTGCTGAGTGGTCCGGTCGGGTAGCGACGTGGTGGCCGTCGAGCCGGGGCGTGCCTGGCCAGCCTGCTGAAGCGTGACGTCCCCGGGGCCCCACGCGCACCGACGGCGACAAGGCGCACCTCGCCCGCGAGCTTGGCGACCACTGCTCCGGGGCACTCGGGTCACCTCGTGCTGGGAGCGAGCTCAGCGGCATACGGAATAGGTCGTATGCCGCTGAGCGCGGTCCCAGCCCAGGCGTGCTGCCAGCGTGGCCCAGAAGGGGGCCCCCGACGCGCGGGACCTTCGGCCCTGTCTGTGGCGCGAGGTCGGACGCAGGATGGGGCGTCATCGAACCGAGGCACGACGACGTGCCGCATGGAAAGGGGAACCACCATGCAATCGATCAAGGACGCCGCAGCCGACTTCCTCAGCCACAAGCGCGTCGCCGTCACGGGCGTCTCCCGGAACGCCGCGTCCCACGGCAGCAATGCCGTGTACCAGCGGCTCCGCGAGCGTGGCTATGAGGTGTTCGCGGTCAATCCACAAGCGCAGGAGGTCGAGGGCGACACCGCCTACCCGGACCTGAAGTCCATCCCGGGCGGCGTGGAAACGGTCGTCATCGGAACGCGCCCGGAGCGCGCGCAGGCGACGGTGGAGGAGTGCGCCGAGCTCGGGATCAAGCAGGTGTGGATGCACCGTGGCCCCGGCGGCGGAAGCGTCTCCAAGGACGCCGCGGAGTGGGGTCGCGCGCATGGGATGACGATCATCGACGGCGGCTGCCCGCTCATGTTCGAACCGACCTCGGACACCGGCCACAAGGTGATGCGCTGGATGTTCGGCCTGACCGGCAACGTGCCACGCAACGTCTGAGCTGACTGGCCCCGCGTCAGGTTCTCACCCGCACCGAATGAGATCGGTGCACAGGGCGGACACCACGAGCGTCTCTCGTTACCGTGATGTCACACCACGGCCGTGTCTGGTGCTGTGGCCGGTCGGCGGGAGCACAGAGACATGCGGACCTTCGAGCAGATCATGGGCCAGGCGCTGAACGAGTCCGGCCTGGCGCAACCACTTGCCACTGCGGCGCAGACCGGGCTGGTCATGGCCAGCGCGGCAGCGCCGGGCACCTTCGAACCGTCGCTCGTTCCTCGCTCGACACAGGACCAGGCGCTCATCACCGGCCTCACGATGGCCCTGAACTACGCCGTCTCCACGACGACCCAGGACGCCGTCGCGGCATTCGGGGTGATGGCCGCCCGGGGACTGCCCGGCCGGAACGAGATCCGGAAACAGGCGGTGGCGACACTGGCGCTCGACCTGCTGGCGATTCCGGTTGGGTACGGGCTCTACCGGTTCGTCTCGCGCCGGCCGAACGAGGCCATGATGCGCGGCGGCATCCGCCAGGTTGGCTGGCGCCTCATGGCGACGGGGGTCGGCGGGGCGGTCCTCGGGACCTCGCGAGCGGGACTCATCGCGCTCGACGATGTCGTCGGTGCGAAGGGTCGGCTGGCCCGATTCCCGGTGGCGGTGCCGATCGGGCTGACGGTCGGCGGAGCCGTGTTGCACCGGCAGCTTCGTGACGTCCGGGACCTGCCACCTCAGTCGGACGAGGCGGAGGGCATCGACCCGGTCCGCTCGACGGCACTCGGGACGGTGCTTGCCGGTGGTCTCATGGGGGCCGCATACGGCGAGATGTGGCTGGCCCAGCAGGCGGGCGAACGTCTGGCCCAGTGGCTTCCCGGGCCGTCGGCGCTCTGGCGTGTCTCCGGGCATGCGCTGTGCCTCGCGGGTGTCGTCGCCGGCGGCAACGCGCTGTGGCAACGCGCCATCACGAAGGTCGAGTCGGGCTCCTCGGTCGTCGACCCCGTCTTCGACGACCCGGAGGGCGGTCGGCACTGGGTCGAGCCCGCTGTGAGCGGATCCGCGCAGAGCCTCGTCGCGTGGTCGACGATGGGGCGAGAGGGGCGGCGACACGCGGTGCTGTCCGTGCGCACCCAGCCTCCACCGGACCGACCGGCGAATCTCGACTTCAGCATTCCGGCGATCATGGGAGAGCCGGCGTTGGCCGACCCGGTCCAGGTCTACGTCGGGCTCGACAGCGCACCGACCGTGTCTGAGCGGGTCGATCTCGCGATCGCCGAGCTCGACCGGACGAACGCCTGGGAGCGGTCCGTCCTCATGCTGATCTCGCCGACGGGGAGCGGCTACGTCAACTACTGCGCAAGCGCCGCCGCGGCCTACCTGACCCGGGGCGACATCGCCATGGTGACGATGCAGTACTCGAAGCGCCCCTCGCCGTTGTCGCTGATGAAGGTGAAGGACGCCCGGGAGCAGAACCGCCTGCTGTGGCTGCGGCTGAGCGCTCGGTTGCGGGAGCTCAACGGGTCCGGACCTCGGGTGGTGCTCTTCGGCGAGAGCCTGGGAGCGCACACCAGCCAGGACGTGCTGCTGCACTGGGGCACGATCGGTCCGCAGGCGCTCGGCCTCGAACGCGCCCTGTGGATCGGCACGCCCCACGGCTCGGGGTGGATGCACCAGGTGACGGGGCCGCCGCGGCCCGACGTCGACCCCGACCTCGTCACCGTCGTCAACGACATCGACCAGCTGATGGCGATCCCACCCGAGCTCCGCAAGAAGCTGCGCTACGTGCTGCTGAGCCATGACAACGACGGCGTTGCGCGGTTCGGGCTCGACCTGATCACCAGTCGGCCATCGTGGTTGGAGCCGGGCCGGCCGCGTCCCGAGGTGGTCGACGGTGCGAGCCCTCGCGGGATCCCGCAGCGGATGCGGTGGCGGCCGGTCACGACCTTCGTCCAGACGTTGGTCGACATGAAGAACGCCCAGATCCCAGGCGCCTACCGGCCGTTCGGCCATGACTACCGGCCCGAGCTCGCGCGGTTCATCTCCGAGGTGTTCGACCTGCCGGCCAGCGAGGAGCAGCTGGTCAGCATCGAGAACGCGCTCGCGACGCGCGAGTCCATGCGGGAGCAGATCTTCAAGGACTGAGCCATTTGCGGTAAATAGTCCCAGCCCATCCCAGTCACACGCCGAGACTCAGCCGTATGCCGCTGAGCCAGCTCACCGGCATACGGCTGGATCTTGTTGTGGGGCAGTGTCATTCGACAAGTGCGAAGGTGAGTCAGGATGCGGCATGTCAATGGGCGAACGGTCCGAGGCGGGCGTCCGGTTCGCTGATCCGGAGCGCGCCAGGGGCGGCGTTCGGTTCATCACGTTGGTCCCAGGCAACGGCCAACTCGGAAGTGCCCCCTTCGCCGGTAGCCGACGCGATGCGCGAGCGGCTCCCACTCGGCATGAAATTCGGCGAAGGATCGTCCGTGTCCCTCGCACAGGTCGAGGGCCAGGAGCCCTACATTGCAGGCATGGCAGACATCGTCTTGGGCATTTTCGCGATCCTCGCTGGAGGCGCCATGCTCTTCGCCGGGCAGTTCGTGCTCCGGCTCCTGCTCCCCATCTGGGGCTTCTTCGCTGGGTTCGCCTTCGGGGCCGGGCTCTTCGCCGCGATGGCGGACGAGCGTTTCCTCGGCACCGTGCTCGGCTGGGTCACGGGGTTGGTCTTCGCCCTCATCTTCGCGGTGTTCACCTATCTCTTCTATGCAGTGGCAGTGATCCTCGCCATGGCCGCATTCGGCTTCGCCATCGGTTCTGGCCTCATCGTCGCGCTCGGGATCGACTGGAACTGGATCGCCGTTCTCGTCGGCTTGGCGTTCGGCGCCGTGCTTGGCCTGGTGGCCGTCGTCGGCAACATGCCGATGATCGTGCTTGCCGTTGTGAGTTCCTTGGCCGGAGCGGTCGGTGTGGTTGCCGGTTTGATGCTGCTGGTGGGGTCGCTCAACTCCGCGGACTTCACGGACGGCACGTTCATCGACGCGGTCCGGACCAGCTGGGGCTGGTACGTGCTGCTGCTCGTCCTGGCAGTCGTCGGCATCGTCGCCCAAACCCGGCAAAGGGTGACCATGCGCCGCACCGTGCGCGAGACCTGGTACGCCGAGAGCTCGTCGCTGACATAGTCGGTCCCTTCTCGGTTCGGGGTTTCGTGGAGCCGCGTTGCCGGGTTCTCGCGCCAGGAAGGCGACCTCTCCTGCAAGCTTTCCCGAACCAGTCCTGAGCCCGCCGTACCCGCCGACGCCGCCGGTCGGCGCAAACCGGTGGTCTGGGTCAGGTCGGGCCCGACCAGCGCGAAGACGTCGACCTGACCTCCGCCCTGCTGCGGATCATGGACGGGCACTTCCCACGACGTCGATCTACTTGGCTACTTGTACTTGTTCGACCCGCCGCCCCCACCCCGATCGAGTTCGCAGACTCCTCGGCGGGAACAGAACGTGGCACGGAGGAGGTCCGCAGTGATGCGTCCCTCGTGCACTGAATCGCGTTTTGACGACGCGTCACACCGCCGCAAGGACGCAGAACTCGTTGCCTTCGGGATCTGCCAAGACAACCCACGATGCATCACCCTGACCGATGTCAACACGCTGTGCGCCATGAGCGACGAGACGAGCCACCTCGGCGTCCTGGTCGTCGGGCCTGAAGTCGAGATGCAGTCGGCTCTTGGACTTCTTGCTCTCATCAAGCCGCACGAAGTCCAACCCCGGCATGCGATCCGGCCCGGGGCGGATCTCGAACTCGTCAGCCGAGGAGTGGACCACAACCCAACCAAGAGCCTCGGCCCACCACTGCCCCAAGGTCGCTGGATCGACAGAGTGGACAACTACCTGTTCCCATTCCAAGGCCATCCGCCGAACCTATACCGGCCAGAGGCTTCTGATACAGCGCATTTGCCCGTGACGCCCTCTGGTCTCATGCTCCACCCCTCAACTCGTCGATGGACCGCGTGAGCCGAGCCAAGGTGTCGCTATCGACCAGGACTCGGCTGCGCAGCAACCCCACGATCGCCGCACCGGCCACGCCGTCGTGGGCGGTTCGAACGTCGGCGCCTGCAAGCTCCCTCCGAAGGGCACCGCCTGATGATCGGCCCGGGTCGAGGAGTCCCTTGACGACCACGCTTCCCCCGAGGACAACCGGCAGCTCGTCGTGTCCCTCACGGACCAAGCGGAGGGTCCTGGCCAGGGCCTCCTCCGCCTCCGCCGTGATCGCCGCCGCCGTCTCATCGGTGGCCTCCGCACGGAACGCCAGCGGCGCCAGCCTGGCGAGTCGCACAGGTTGGCCGTTGTAGGCCCAGCCGACCAGGGCCTGAAGCAGCGGCGACCGGTGTCCCTCCGCCGGTTCCAGACCGAGCTCCTCGATCACCAGCCGCGTCAGATCGGTCGGTCCGCCAGTCTCGTCGAGGTCGGCGGCGACTGCCCGAGCGACCTTGCGGCCGATCCAGAAGCCCGATCCCCGGTCGCCGAGCAGCCATCCCGTCCCGTCGACCATGCGCTCAGTGACGAGGTCCCGGAAGCGGGCAGCGATGGCCCCCGTGCCGGCGACGAGTGCCACTCCGGCAGGCTCGACGGCCGAGGAGTGGTACATCGCGAGAATGTCGGACGCTCTCGTGTACTCGGCCGCCGTGAGGGCGAGCGCCTGTGCCACGGCCCGCCCATGGAGCAGATACTCTTCGCCTGCAGCCGCTAGCAGCACCCGGCGCACGTCGTCCGGCCCGAGCGCGGCAGAGGCCAGGGCAGCCGACGCGGCCTCAGCCAAGGCTGCCAGGGCCTGGTCAGCGCCAACCGCCGTGGCGTTGCCGCTCGTGGACGCGCCATAACCCAGGCATTCGGCATCGGCGGAGACCACGACCGCGCGCGTGTGCGAGCCGCCCGCATCAATGGCCAGCAGTACTCCAGGCTCCCTCACCCAGGCATCCTGTCGTAGCCCACTACTCCAGCACGGCCGGCGAGACCGTCGCGAGCAGTCGCCGCCGCAGGCCGCCAGGAGCTGCCCACAGCGACGACAGCCGCCGTCCCGTACTCCGCCCTCAGGAGCTCGCGTCGCCGCACGGGGGTGATCTCAACGGTCATGACAATTGCTCCACAGGAGGATTCTCCGGTCGGTGATGCGCGCAGGTGTCGAGAGGTCAGGCGGTACGCCGGATTCGGCCGTCGTAGCGCACTTCGAGCTCCGTGTTGTGCTCGTCGCCGCCCGGGATGTTGGCGGACAGATAGACCGGCGCCTGCCCTCCCCGCTGGGCGAGCGTCCTGGCGACGCCGATGGTGAGGAGTTGCGCGATGTAGGCGGCGGTGATCGACGAGACCGCCCCGACTCGGGCATCGAGGCCTGTGGCGAGGGTGGCGTCGCCGTAGGGCGCGAGGTTGTCGATGACGACGTCGGCGACATCGGCCAGTCGCTGCCCGCTGGGGTGCCGCGGCGACACCCGCGCAGTGTGCTCCAAGCTGGTCACTGCGATCACGCGGTGGCCGTGCTGGCGCGCCAAGAGGGCTAGGCCGACGACCGAGCCGTTGACACCGGAGTTGGATGCTATGACAAAGACGTCCTCGGGGTGCCGGTTGATGGTTGCGAACAAGTCCTCGGCGATATGGGGATCCCGCTCCAGCGGGGGGCGGCCGCCCAGTTCCGCGAGCGTGTGCTGTCCATAGAGGACGGTGTCGCGGAGGGCGACCTTGTTCGTGGGGATGAGCCCGCCGGCCCGACCTGCGATCTCCATCGCAAACGCCTCGGAGTGACCGGTGCCGAATGCATGGATCACGCCGCCGCGCTCGATGCACTCGGCAAGAAGGGTGATGGCGCGGTCCAGACCTCCTTCGGAGGCGAGCCGGGTGATCGAGTCCAGTCGCGTGCCAACCTGCGCGGCGTATGCCGCGACGTCGTCGAGGTCCTCGGCCTGCATGTGCTTCTCCCATCGTCGGACTACCTGAAACTTTGGTCGCGATCTGCCCCGGGCGACATCCGGAAGTCCAGGTGCCGTGGCACGGGTTCTCCGGGGCGCAGCCGCTGCCACACGTCGGCAAGGGTCCGGTCGCCCTCGGCGAGGTCCGGCACCTCGAGTCCGTTCAGCACCTCGAGGGCCGCCGCGTCCTGCCCGAGCGCGGCGAGCGCCTCGGCCAGGAGCATCTGGGTGCGCCCGTGGTCGCGTACTGCCTCGGGGAGTGCGGCCACCGCGGCCACGACGTCGTCCGGGCGCCCCGCGTCGCGCAGGGCCACGAGCCGCTCGACCGCGAGCCGACGGTCGTCCGGAGCGAGCGAGCACGCGCGCTGGTACAGCGTCTCTCGCGCCATCGCATCGCCGGCGAGCAGCGCCTCACCGCGCAGCGTCACCGCGGTGGGGTGCAGCTCGGCGCTGCGACGGTATGCCGCGTGCGCGCCGTCCAGGTCACCGCGCAGATGGCGTGCGGTGCCGAGCGCGTAGTGCGCCCACCAGCCAGCCCCTCGTTCCACGGCGTCCGACAACCGCGCCGCCCACCGGTCCGAGACGACGGGCAGCGCCGGTCGCTGCGGATCCATGTGGTCAAGGGCCGTGGGGTCGTCCGACTCGACGAGCCGGAGCAGGGGCAGGCTCTCGTCGCCGACCTCCGGGAACGGCGTGCCCGGCAGCTGCGGTAGCCCACGGAGCGCGAGCTCAGCCCGGCCCCAGCCTGAGCCTGTGTGGACCGGCTCACCGGGCGTGAGGTCAGCCACCTCCCGGAGCCACCGGTCGTGCTGCACGGCGAGCCAGGTGGGTGGGGTGGCCCCATGGACCGCGTCGCGAGCGGCCCGCGCGGCGGCGCCGTAGTCCGCCCCCACGACTGACGGGTCGAGCTCGAGTGGCGCGAACGCCTCCGTCCACGTCCTGCTGGCGTACCCGTCGAGCAGGTCGTGCTCGAGCTGGGTCGGGCAGACGCCCGCCTGGATCTCGAGGTAGCGGGTTCCCCTCATGCCCAGCCAGTCCTGCCAGTGCTGGCCGCCGGGGCCGTGCCCCCACAGGAACAGCTTGCGACCGCGAAGCGCGGCTGTGGACGTCTGGGCGATCCCACGACCGTCGGGTTCCACGGCAGTGACCAGACGGCCCTCCTGGTCACCCACCTCGTAGAAGTAGTCCGCGGCATACCGGCTGGCGCGGGGCAAGCTGACGTCGGCCTGGCAGTCGGGAAACGGCAGGGTCACCCGTTCGAGCGTCCCCGCGTAGTCGGTGCGCCACGCGCTGTCGGCGGGCACGAGGACCCGGGTCCGCGGCGTCTCCGGCACCGCGATGTTGGTCCAGTAGTAGAGAGGCTTGGGTTCGGGGTCCGGGTTGAGCACGCGGGTCGAGGCCATCAGACGGGGACCGCTGAGCCACAGGTCGATCTGAAGGACGAGGTCGCGGGTCCGCTCCCAGTCCCAGAGGCGGACCACCGAGCCGAGGGTTGTGTCCAGGATGGCGGCGTGCACGGGCAGGTTGGAGGTGGTGCTGTGGCCGGTCGACCCGAGGTTCCACTCGATGCCGCCAGCGAACCATGCGTCGGTGAGGCCGAAGTTTGCCCAGCGCAGCCGTGGGTTCCGGTGGACCAACTCCCGACCGCTCGCCTCGTCGACCAGGGACCATACCCGGCCCCCGAGCGAGGGCAGCACAAGGGCGCGAACCCGGCCGTTGCCGAGCTCGATCGCCGGAAGCTGCACCGCGCCGTCCACACGGTCGTACCCGCTCAGGACGCCATACGGGAGCGGCGACGCGATGCGGCCGCGCAGGACTCGCTCCATCATGTCCGGGGGGGCCTCGTCGCTCACCCGAGTGGTGCTCAGCCCACGCACGGGCGTGAGTGCCGGCAGAAGACTCGCGGTGCCGGGAAGGGAGCCGGTCACGACCAAGGACCCTCGATACGCGTGGGTGACAGATCCGGTCGCGGTCACGAGGGGAGTGTGATTGATCGTGATTGCTTGGGTCAAGATCCTTGACGCAAACGATCACGCCACAGCAACATGTGGGGATTACGGCACCCAGCGTGTCGCCATGCACGGGCGGGGCACCGGGCCCCGCGCGACCCAGGAAGTAGGGACCGGATGGATCCTCGGAACAAGCAGGTGGAACGGCGCACGATCCTGCGACTGGCGTTGGCGGGAAGTGTGGCGCTGCCCGCGCTGTCCCTCGCCGGCTGCGCGACCAGTGGCGGCGACTCGGCGACCAATACGACAGCGGGCGGCGCCAAGAGTGACAAGAACCCGTTCGGCATGGCCGACAAGAGCACGGTCGAGGCGGTCATCTTCAACGGTGGGTACGGCTACGACTACGTCACTTTCGCGGCCGCGGTGGTTGAGAAGACGCAGGTTGGCAGCACGGTGACGGTCAAGCCCTCGACGCAGATCGCACAGGAGCTCCAGCCACGGTTCGTCGGCGGCAACCCGCCGGACCTCATCGACAACTCTGGCGCGAACGCGATCGGCCTGAACACCATCGTCGACCAGCTCGAGGACCTCAAGGACGTGTTCGAGGCCAAGAACCTCGAGGGCACGACCATCAAGGACAGCCTGTACCCGGGGGTCGAGGCGCCCGGCACCATCAACGGCAAGCTCGCGGCCATCAACTACGTTCAGACTGTTTACGCAATCTGGTACTCCGCCGCCCTCTTCGAGGAGAACGGCTGGACCGTCCCCAAGACGTGGGACGAGGCGATCGACCTCGGCGCCAAGGCCAAGGCCAAGGGCAAGTTCCTCATGCTCTGGGGCAAGGAGGCCGCGACGTACTACCAGACCCACGCCATCGCCTCGGCCATCAAGGAGGGCGGCGACGAGGTGCGGCTCGCACTGGAGAACCTCAAGCCCGACTGCTGGAAGCTGCCACCAATCCAGGGCGTTTTCAAGGCACTCGAGACGATCGTCAAGAACGGCTACATGAAGCCCGGCGGTGGTGGCACCCAGTTCACCGCGGCGCAGGCCCAGTGGAGCAACGACCAGGCCGCACTCCTGTACCCCTCGGGCTCGTGGATCGAGAACGAGATGAAGACGCAGACCAAGGAGGGCTTCAAGATGACCGGTGCGCCGGAGATGACCCTCACGTCGGCCTCGAAGATGCCCTACACCGCCTTGCACTCGGCGGCCGGCGAGCCGTTCGTCGTCCCGAGCAAGGCCAAGAACGTCGCCGGTGGCAAGGAGCTCCTGCGGGCGATGCTGTCCAAGGAGGCAGCCACCAACTTCGCCAAGACCAAGCTCGCGCCGACGATCGTCAAGGACACCGTCCCCGCCGACGGGTTCGGCTCCACGGCGCTGCAGTCCCAGGGCAAGATGCTCCAGGACGCCGGATCGGACGTGTTCACGTGGAACTTCGTCGACGTCTACGGCATGAACCAGGACCAGCTGGTCCCGTGGAACGCGTTCCTCTCAGGGCAGATCGACGCAGCCGCGCTCACCAGCGAGCTGCAGAAGATCACCGACAAGGTAGCGAACGACGCCTCGGTCAAGAAGGTCGAGGTCAAGTGACCCGGTGCCCGGCCCGGCGCGACACTGCCGGGCCGGGCGCACTCGTGTCCACCACCTGTCGGTGCCGGGTGAGCTGGTAGCGGCGCTCGAGGCACCAGCCGACCCGCAGCAGCAAAGGGAACAACGCCCATGACCGCAGTCGCTCCACAGGCCGTCACACCGACGGTGTCACGACGGCGTCGCCGACATATGCCGATGGCACGCCGGGGCTTCGTGCTCGTCACCCTCGGCATCCCATTCGTGTTCTATGCGGTGTTCGTGCTTTGGCCGTTCGCCCAGGCGTTCATCTACTCTCTCACCAACTGGAGCGGGTTCTCGGACACGTTCGACTTCGTGGGGCTCGCCAACTACGGGGCCCTACTCCGTGACGACACCTTCCTCAAGGCCGTCCGCAACAACCTGCTATTGGCGCTCGTCGTGCCGGTCGTGACGATCACGCTCGCGCTGGCGTTGGCCACGATGGTGACCGTGGGCGGGTCGAGCGCCGGCGCTGTCCGAGGCCTGGCCCGCTCCTCGTTCTACCGGATCGTGTCCTTCTTCCCGTACACCATCCCCGCGATCGTCATCGGCCTGATCTGGTCGCAGATGTTCGATCCGTCCAGCGGGCTCGTCAACGGACTCCTCACCGGTGTCGGCCTGGACCAGTTCGACTCGTTTGCCTGGCTGGGTGAGGTCAGCACGGCGATGCCCGTGACGATGTTCGTCATCATCTGGGGCTTCGTCGGGTTCTACATGGTGTTGTTCATCGCGGCCATCAAGGGCATCCCCTCCGAGCTGTACGACGCGGCCCGGGTCGACGGCGCCGGCCGGCTGCGGATGACCATGGTCGTCACCCTGCCGATGGTGCGCGAGACGATCCAGACCGCCTACATCTACATCGGAATCCTCGCGCTCGACGCGTTCGTCTACATGGCCGCCCTCAACGCGAGCGGTGGCCCCCAGAACTCCACCCTGACCATGACGCAGGACCTGTTCAACACCGCGTTCAAGAAGGGGCAGTTCGGCCTCGCGAGCGCCATGGGGGTGGTCCTCGCGGTTCTGACGCTCCTGTTCGCGGCCATCGTCTTCCTCGTCAACCGCCTGGGCAAGGGGAAGGACCGCTGATGACCGTCGCCGACCCGCCCCGCACGGCCTCGACGACCCGGGTGCCCCAGGAGGTGCCCAGCCCGGCGTCGAAGGGCGACCGTGCCGTCACCGTCGTGTCGCACGTCGTCCTCACGCTGTGGTCGATCATCGTCATCCTGCCGCTGGTCTGGGTGTTCCTGTCGTCATGGAAGACCACCGGCGAGATCTTTCAATCGCCGCTCGCCCTGCCCCAGCACTGGAGCTTCGACAACTACGTCGGCGCCTGGACCGACTCGCACATCGGCCGGTACATGCTCAACTCGGTGATCGTCGTGACCTCGGCGCTGGTACTCGTCATGGCCCTGGGCTCTGCTGCGGCATACTCCCTCTCCCGGTACCCGTTCCCCGGCAGCGGCGTTGTCTACTACTTCATCCTTGCCGGCCTGACTTTCCCGATCTTCCTCGCGATCGTGCCGCTGTTCTTCGTGCTGAGGAACGTTGGGCTGCTGAATACGCTGCCCGGGCTCGTCGTGACCTATGTCGCGTTCGCGTTCCCGTTCACGGTGTTCTTTCTCTACCCGTTCTTCCGCGCCCTCCCGCAGGAGATCGCCGAGGCCGCTGAACTCGACGGGGCCGGGGAGTGGCGCACGTTCGCGCAGGTCATGCTCCCGATGGCGCGGCCGGGAATCGTGGCGGTCGCCATCTTCAACTTCCTCGGCCTGTGGAACCAGTTTCTCCTCCCTGTCGCGCTCAACACCAACGAGGACAACTACGTGCTGTCCCAGGGCATGGCACGGTTCGCCTCGCAGGCGGGGTATGCGGTGGACTTCGGCCAGCTCTTCGCGGCCGTGGTCATCACCATCGTCCCCGTCCTGGCGGTCTATATCTTCTCCCAGCGACAGCTCCAGGGTTCTCTCTCCCAGGGCACGCTGAAGTAGGTGGGGCGAGCCCGCCGCGCGACGGGTGCCTCGCGGCTCTTGGCCCCGCTCAGGCGGTCACCGGTCGCTGGAGCCAGAAACCCGCTGCGGACGCGGCGTCACTGACCACATCGATGTTGGCGGCGGCCAGCGCCGCCGCCACCAGGCTGGCGTGCGAGCGTGGCGGCGTCCGGTATGATTAAGTCCGACTGATTCGAACCCCTCCCGATCGAAATCAATCAGGTCCGGACTTGGCGACAGGGCACGCGGCAAAGCACAACGATTTATCCCGAGTGCGTTGCTCGACAGATGTTGATCGGTAGGGGAGAAGCGCTTGATTCGAGCACAGTGCCATCGACCAGGGACCCAGCCCTTATCACCGTCCTGGAGCGGGCATGACCGCACGACAGACCAGGGCCGCTGACCGCGGCTCGCGCTGGAGCACCTTGCTCGGATTACTGGCCGAGCGCGGCCGGCTGAGCGTGGCCGAAGCCGCAGAGTCGCTTGGTGCCTCCGAGGCCACCATCCGCCGCGACTTCGGCGACCTCGCTGCGCAGCAGCTGGCCACCCGCACCCACGGCGGCATCGTCGCGACGGCCGTCGCCTACGATCTGCCCGCTCGGTACAAGATGGCCGGCAGCGACAGCGCCAAGGAACGGGTCGCGACCTACGCGGCCCACATCCCGGTGGAGGGCACGGTCGTGGGGTTCAACGGCGGGACCACGACGAGCGCGGTCGCGCGCCGCCTTGCAGCACGATCCGACCTGGCAATGTCGTCCATGCGACCCGCGATCACCGTCGTCACCAACGCCCTTAACATCGCCACCGAGATGGTGCTGCGACCGTTCGTGCGCTGCGTGTCGCTGGGTGGGGTGGCACGGCCCGAGTCGTATGAGCTCACCGGCCCGCTGGCGTCGATGGTCCTGGGGGAGCTGTGGCTCGATACCGCCGTGATCGGCGTGGACGCGGTCTCGGGCCAGGCGGGCGCCACGTGCCAGCACGAGGGCGAGGCCGGCATCAACTCACTCATGGTGCAGCGCGCCAAGCGAGTGGTAGTCGTCGCCACGGGTGACAAGCTGGGTGGCCGCGCGTTCGCCCGCATCTGCCCGGCGAGCCGGATCGACGTGGTCGTCACCGACGAGTCCGCCGACCCCGCCGCCGTGAGGGACCTGCAGGCCGCCGGCGTCACCGTCGAGGTGGTCTGAGCGGGGCGCGTAGTCGTGGGGATGTTGTCTCGTAACTCGAGGTGGCGGCCCGGCCTGGGACGCGCCTGATGGTAGGTCTCGGGTGAACGACCAAGAACATCGTGGAGTCGGGCAGGACGCTTGAGCCGCAGCGTGATCATCCGGTAGCGCTGCTGCGGGTGGCGCCGCCGACGACCATCGAGAACATCTTCCGGAGTCGTCGCCAAGGAGGTCGATCGGCCCCCCGATGAGGTCCAGCTTCATCAGGACGAGGTTGAAGACGCCGCAGTTGTCGTTCCGGACCAGCACGAAAGCTGGCTCGTGATGACAAGCGAAAGCAAGCCCAGTGCGTGGCTGTTCAGACCAAGTGGACCTGGACGCCTGCATCGCGCAGGGCGCCGATCTCCTCGGGGTCAGCGCCCACGGTAGTGACGAGATGGTCGATCCGCTCGGCGGGGCAGATGGCCGCGAAGGTGCGTTCGCCGAGCTTGTCGCCAGTCGTGACGCAGATGACCTGCTTGGAGCGCTCGGTCATCGTGCGGATGACCGCGGCCTCCTCCTCGTAGCGGCACGTCGCGCCCTCGCGCGCGGTCAGGCCGCTGACCCCGACGAAGGCGACGTCGAGCAACAGCTGCTTCAACACCAGAATCGCGAGGGGGCCGGTGACCTCGTAGGACTCGGGCCGGGCGACGCCGCCGAGGGAGACGCACTGGACGTGTGGGCGCAGCACCGCCTCGGTGGCGATGTTGAGCGCGTTGGTGACGAGGGTGATCTCGCCCCCGTCGGCCACGAGGTCCTCGCGCCCGGTGATCGCGCGCGCCGTCGCGGTGGTCGTCGTGCCGCCGTTGAGGCCGATCAGCTGGCCCGGTTGGACGAGTCTTGCCGCGGCGTCGGCGACGCGAGCGCGGTCGTCGTCGCCGAGGCTAGTGCGATACCGATACGGCAGCTCGTAGGCCACCGACGTCGCGACAACGCCACCATGGTTGCGTGCGACGAGCTGCCGCTTGGCGAGCTCGGAGAAGTCGCGGCGGATCGTGGCCTCGCTGACCCCCAGGAGCTCCGCCGCCTCCCCCACTCCGAGCCGGCCGGCCGTTGCGAGGCGGTCGAGCATGATCGACCATCGGCTGGCCCGGTTACGCGGAAGGTCGGTCTCATCGGCCACGCGCCGACCATATCGCGCAGTTCGATCAAGTGGACATGCCCATTGATGCGCGTTTAGGCTGTCATTCGCGCAGACACGATCACGATGACGCTGTCGTGTCCGCGCTCCGTTCCCCGACGTTCCGGAGCCGTCCCATGTCGCAGACCACTCATCTCGCCCGAGAGATCGCCACCCAGCCCGACGACTGGGCCCGCGCCGTCGCGCGCCTGGACAGGTTCAGGGAAGCGCTGCCCCGGCCCGGCGAGCGGGTCGCGACGATCGGCTGCGGCACGTCGTGGTTCATGGGGCAGGCGTATGCCGCGCGGCGTGAGTCACTAGGGCTTGGGGTCACCGACGCGTTCGCGGCCTCCGAGCACCGGCTCGGGCGCGACTACGACCGGGTCGTGGTCGTCAGCCGCTCGGGCACCACCACGGAGGTCATCGCGGTCGTCGAGCAGCTGCGGGCCGCCGAGGTGCCTCACGTGTCGATCGTGGCCAGCCCCGGGACCCCTGTCGCAGAAGCGTCCGCATCGACGATCCTGCTCGATGACGTCGACGAGCAGTCGGTGGTGCAGACCCGCTTCGCGACCACGACGCTCGCGCTGCTGCGCGCCTCCCTCGGCGATGACCTCGCTCCGGTGGTGGAGCAGGCGCGCGCCGTCCTGGCGGAGGACGCCATCCCCGCGTTTGGTCCGGTGCTGGCGGCCGAGCAGCTGACCTTCCTGGGCCACGACTGGAGCATCGGCATCGCCAACGAGGCGGCCCTCAAGCTCCGCGAGTCCTCGCAGTTCTGGGCCGAGTCCTATCCCGCGATGGAGTACCGCCATGGGCCGATCAGCATCGCCGCTCCCGGCCGGGCGGTGTGGGCGTTCGGCGAGGTGCCCGAGGGCCTGGCGGAAGAGGTGCGCGGTACCGGCGCCCATTTCGAGCACCGCGACCTCGACCCGATGGCCGATCTCGTCCGGCTGCACCGGCTTTGTCTCGCCCGCGCCGAGGCGGCCGGTCTCGACCCCGACGCGCCGCGCAACCTCACCCGCAGCATCGTCCTGACCTGACTCCTCGAATGGCCACGCCCGGTCGCCCCACCCCCTCGAATGGCCACGCCTCGCCGTAATCACAACGTCGATCGCTGGCTCTCGACAGGGGTTAGGGCGTTGCCAAGAGACGCATCAGCCTCGCGGCCTCGTCTGCGACCGCGTCCCGCGCCGCCCCGAGGTACTTCCGAGTGTCGACCGTCGGCGCGTTCTCGAGCCAGCCGAGCATGGCGCGGGTGAAGACCTGGTTGAGGTGCGTCGCGATGTTCACCTTGGTCATCCCGGCCCGCACCGCGGCCACCAGCCCGTCATCGGCCACCCCCGACGAACCATGGAGCACGAGTGGCACCGGCACGGACTCCCTCAGTGCAGCAATGAGATCCGTGTCCAGACGGGCCGTCCGGTCTGTCATTGCGTGCGAGCTGCCGACCGCGACTGCGAGCGCGTCGACCCCGGTGTCGGCGACGAACCGGGCCGCCTCGCCGGGATCCGTGCGGACCCCCGGCGCGTGCACGCCGTCCTTGCCCCCGACCTCTCCAAGCTCCGCCTCGACGCTGACGCCGTGGGTGCGGCACAGCTCGACAAGGCGTCGAGTCTCGGCGCGGTTCGCGACGTCCGACAGCCGCGACCCGTCGTACATCACGGAGGTCAGTCCCAGCCGTACTGCCTCCTCGACGAGGCCGGCGTCCTCGGCATGGTCCAAGTGCACGACGACCGGCTGGTCGCAGGCGTCGGCGATCGCCAGAGTGGCGGCGGCGATCGGCGCCAGCGAGCCGTGGTAGCGGACGCAGTTCTCCGAGATCTGCATGACGACCGGCAGGCCCACCTGCTCTGCTGCGGCGGCAAACGCCTCGGCGTGCTCGATCTGGATGACGTTGAAGGCAGCGAGCCCGCGACCGTCCGCATGCGCCGGCTCGAGCACCTGCGCGAGGTTCACGAGAGTCATACGAGACCGTCCTCGATCTCGACGCTCGGCATCAGGCGTTCGATGTCCCTCGGGTCGACGACGCCGGCGATCGGCTGCAGGACGGCTGCGGCGGACCACGCCACTGCGCGCACCAGCACCTCGGCCCAGGCGTCGCGCCCATGAGGCAGGCCGCCGAGCGTCTCGATGTCGGCGGCGAGGGACGCCGTCAGGGCATCGCCTGCGCCGGTTGCGTTGCCCCTCAGGGGTTCCCGCAGCCAAGCTCGGAGCTCGACGTCATCGTGGAGCAGCTGTAGGCCGTTCACGCCGTCGGTGACGACCACGGCCTCGGCGCCGTGGTCGGCAAGCGTAAAGGCGAGGTTGCCGGTCGTGGGCGAGACGGAACGAGGCGAGCCAAGCTGGGTCGCCGCGGCCTCGAAGCGGTTTGGCTTGACGAGAGCCGGCTGGGCACCGAGGGCACACGCGAGCGCCGGCCCGCCGACGTCGAGCACAACGTGCAGGCCTGCGCGAGTGGCCTCCTTGGTCAGGTGTTCCACGAGATCGTCGGATGCGCCCGCCGGCAGGCTGCCGGAGATCGTCAAGACGGATGCCTTTGGGGCGAGTGCCGCCAGTGCCTCGGCCACGCGCGTCCAAACCGAGTCTGGCGGTGCCTCGCCGGCCTCGTTGAACAGGGTCGCCTGACCCCGATCGTCCACAACCGCCATGGATCTGCGTGTGCGACATGACGACTCGACCAAGCGATGACTCAGGCCGCGGTCCGAGAGGTCGGTGGCGAAGGCTGCCAGCTCGTCGGTGCCGACCTGTGCGATCGCGACGGCGTGCCGCCCCTGCCCGGTCAGCACCGAAGCGACGTTGACCCCCTTGCCCCCGGCCCGCTCGTGAACCTCCTCGACGCGATGTGACTCGCCCAGCGTCACGGTCGGCACGGCATACGTGATGTCGATGGCTGGGTTGGGAGTGACCGTTATGATCATCGGCCGACGAGGTCGAGGGCGATCGTCGCCGCGCCCAGCGAGCCGGCCCGGTCTCCGAGGGCAGCCGCTTCGACGGCGACGTCAGCTCGGCCACCCAGCCGCGTGGCCAGCGCGGTGCGCAGCGGGTCGAGCAGCGTGTCGCCGGCGTGCACGAGGCCGCCGCCGATGAGGACGAGCTCGGTGCCGGCTGCCGCGACGACCGGTGCGACCATGATGGCGAGGGCCTCGATCGCCTCCTGCCAGACCCGGCGCGCCACGTCCTCCCCCGCGCTAGCGCGTCGGGCGACCTCCTGGGCGTCGCCGACGATGCCGGTCGCCTCGGACCAGCGGCGTCCGATGGCCCCTGCGCTCGAGAGCGCTTCGAGGCAGCCGCGCTGGCCGCATCCGCACAGCGGCCCATCGGGCACGACGATGATGTGGCCGATCTCGCCGGTCCACAGGCCGCCGGTCACGAGCTTGCCGCGGCATAGGATCGCGCTCGCGAGCCCGGTGCCGAGGGGCACGAACAGCACGTTGTCGGCGTCGCGCGCGGCGCCGAGCCGGTGCTCGGCGAGCAGGCCGGAGCGGACGTCGTGGCCTATCGCCACCGGGACGTCGATGTGGGGGACGATGGTGCCGCGCAGGTCGAGTTCGCGCCAGCCGAGGTTGGCCGACCAGACTCCGACGCCGGCCACTTCGTCGACAAGGCCGGGGACAGCGACACCCACAGCGAGCACGTCGACGGCGTCGACCGCAGCAGCGGTGAGCTCTACCACCGCCTTGCCCGCGACCTCGCCCAGCTGCGCTCCGACGTCAGCCGGAGTAGGGCGAACGGTCTCGGCCAGGACCTCACCCGATGGGGTCATCAAGGCGGCCTTGATCCGGGTGCCGCCGACGTCGATCCCGACCACTGCTTCGCGCACCACGGTGCGCAGTTTATGCGCGGTATTGCACGGTTGAACAGTCGACCGATCATACTTGGACAGAGTCTGCCGGGGCGGGCGTCAGCGATCGCTCCTGTTGGTCACCTGCTCTCGAAACAAGCCATACGGCTGTCACCAACAGCGCGCGACGGCGATGGTGGCAATCTGCGTGCCTTGGACGCGCTGACGGGCTCGTCGTGCTTCAGGCCGGAGACTCTAGGCCCCGTGCCGAGCAAACCAGCGATCAACGTCGCCAGCGGATGCCGATTCCAGCCCCAAACGAGGCCGCGAGCCCCTACTCAGGGGCCCACCACGTTCCATGTTGAAGAGCCAAGATCACGGCACCCAACTCGGCTCTACGACGCTTCGCTCGGGGTGGTGGTTTCAGTGGGGGAAGAGTCGGCGGCGTCGGTGCCGAACCGACGGCCTCGTGAGACCGCCAGCACCGACCTCCGGGCGGCGAGCCGAACACCATCGAGGCGCTTCCGTGCGATTCCGAATCCCAGGGAACACCTGTTTGCCAGACAGGATCCATCGTCCAAGGCTGAATCCGCGAATATTACTGTTGGACGGGTGAATTGAGAGCTGGCGAGGGGACTCGAACCCCTAACCACCTGTTTACAAGACAGGTGCGCTACCGATTGCGCCACGCCAGCGGGAACCTCGCCGGGCAGGTGAGGAACGCCGAAAGCGTAACCGAGCCCAGCGGCATACGGAAAAGAAGGACGGCCCCGCAACCACCCAGGGGGAAGTGGTCACGGGACCGCCCGGCTTGAGGAGGCCAGTCAACGCTCAGGGCAGGCGAATGACCTGGCCGATGTAGATGAGGTCGGGGTTGGCGATCCTCCCGCGGTTGGCCCGGTAGAGAGCCTGCCAGCCGCCGCGCACGCTGTGCTTCGCCGCGAGCTCGGAGAGGGTGTCGCCGGCCCGCACCGTGATCCGCGGCCCCGTGCCGGCCGACCGTGCAGGAGCCTGTCGAACCGTCTGCCGCTGCGGCGCGTAGGACTTCTTGGTCGACGTCTTCTGCGTCGTCGTGTTGGTCGAGTTGGTCGAGTTCCGGCTGGCCCGGACGGGGGCGCTCGTCGCGCCACCGTTCCACCTCGTCAGCCCGGCGCGAACGGAGCACACCGGCCAGGCGCCGGGGCCTTGCCCGGCGAGGACCCGCTGGGCGATCGCGATCTGCTGTGACCGGCTCGCGAGGTCAGCGCGCGACGCGTACCGGCCGCCGCCGTACCCCACCCATGTGCCCTGGGCGAACTGCAGCCCGCCGTAGTAGCCGTTGCCGGTGTTGATGTGCCATCTGCCGCCGGACTCGCACTGGGCGACGCGGTCCCAGACGGATCCGTCCGCCTTGGCCGACCCGGCCGTGGCGATGCCGCCGAGGACGGTGGCGGCGCCAGCGAGGCCGACCCCTGCCATCCGCTGTTTCACCCGCGGGTGTTTCGGGGCAGCATGCTTCGACTGGTAATGCATGGGTGATTCCTTCCTGACGGGCGCCTGCGGAGTTAGCTGTCGGGTTGGGACCGTCAGGTTGGCCCCGTCGCACTGGCGACTTCACCCCAAGCCGGCGTGTAGCCGGCATCGTGGGTTCCCCGTCCTCGCGCAAACCCGGTGATCCGGGTGACGTCCCTGGCTGGCGAGGCTCGGCGCATCAGGGACCGCTATCGGTGGCTTTGTTGACTTTTGCGCCACAGGGTGTGGAGCCAATGTGGTGCCGACGGACCGCTGCGCGAGGAGGCGCCTGGGCCATGGCCGAGGCCATGACGGTTGACGCTACGGGACGAAGCAGCCCGAGACAAGGAGATCCGAGACGTTTTCGTGATCGTGTCTTGACCATTCCTTGACGAAACGCTGCGGCAGCAGCGCGTCAGGGTCCGAAGGGGCTGCCCCCGAACGGCGCCCACGTGCTGCTCACCCCGCGGCTCAGAGCCACCAAGACGAGCACCACCCCGCCGCTCGCGAGCGTGGCGGCCACGATCTGCGCCGGCAGTCCGTCGGGTGCCACGGTACGCACGATCGAGCGCGTCCCGCGACGCAGGGAGGCGCCACCCGGCCCCCACCACGCCGTGGCGAGCGCCAGGGCGCCGCCGAAGACAAGCGTGGCCGGCGTGCCCGGATCAAGGTCGCTGCCGGTCGTCCCGCCGAGCATCAGCGCCCCCGAGAAGACGCCGGCGACCGCCACTGAGACGGGCAGGATCATCGCAAGGAATGAGGCGACGGCGCCGAGGGCCAGGTGCCAAGGGCTCGTGACCACCGACCACGGGACGTCGCTGGGGCGCCGGCCGTGCGCGTACCGACGCAGCACGAGGCCCGTCATCGACCGGTCCACGGCGCGCGCGATGACCGACCAGGTGACCAGGACGACGACCGCGACGCCGGGCCACAACGCGAGCAGTCCCAGCCAGGCCGCTGCCGCCGCCCAGAGGGTGCCAGTCCGCTTCGCCAAGCCGATCCGCGGATCACCTTCCCGCACAGGGACGTTCAGTTCACCGTTGTCTTCGACTTCAATGTCGCCGTATGCCGCTGAGCTCGCTCCCCCACCAGTCGCCGGCCAGGCGCGTGGCGGGGTCTGCGGGCCGCGCGCCACCGGGGCGGGCGCCGCCCTGGCCGGTCCGATCGGAGGAGGCATGGGCGGGGCCGCCCCGGCGGTCGCGGCGGCGCCGGCGAGGGGCGACGGCCCGGGCCGGCGGGGAGCCTCGTCGACCGACGGGAAGACCGCCGTGCCCCGCGGTTGGAAGACCTCGGTCGAGCCGGACGGTGGCGGGACGGCGTGCGACGGGTCGTCCCAGGGGCCACCACTTAGGTTGGGCACGGTGGCCGCCCGTCCCGCGGCGAAGCGCGACAACGCGTCGATCACCTCGTCGGCGTGGGGGCGCTGGGCAGGATTGGGAGACAAGGAGGCCCGGAGCAGAGGCACGAGTCGAGGGTCGACGCCCATCGAGGTCGACCTCGCCCGCGCGGACCTTGGCGAGGACGACGTCCATCCGACCGCGCCCGAAGGGGGGCCGGCCCGAGGCCGCGAAGGTGATCGTCGCGGCCCAGCCCCACCAGTCGGTGGCATCCGTGATCGGAGCGCCCTCGACGAGCTCCGGCGAGAGGTAACCGGGCGTGCCCATGACGAGGCCGCCCATGGTGTGGCGCACGTCGTCCTGGATGTGGGCGATGCCGAAGTCGATGAGAACGGGCTCGCCGTCCTCGAGGAGGACGTTGCCGGGCTTGATGTCGCGGTGGACGACGCCGCTCGCGTGGATCGCGCGGATCGCCTCCGCCGTCCCGCACGCGAGCCGCAGCAACGCGTCGGGGTCGAGTTGCCCATGCGCCTCGACCCAGTCGTCCAGGGCGGGACCGGCGACATACCGCGTCACGATGTACGGACGTGCGGCCATCACGTCGGCGTCGACGACGCTCGCCACCCGCGGGTCGCGGACCCGGGAGAGCGTGTCGACCTCGCGTCGCAACCGAAGCCTCGCCTCCTCATCGTCAGCCACATGGGGGCGCAGCACCTTGATCGCAACAGCGCGCCCTCGCGGGTCGAGGGCCAGGTGGACGACACCCATGCCGCCCTCGCCGATCTCCTCGACCAGGCGATACCTGCCGATGCATTCGTGTCCTGGCTGGTCGGCCTCGCCCGCACCGTCTGCACCGTCTGCGCCGTCGGCGCCGGCGCGCGGGGCACCCGGCGAGGGTGCAGGCACCCAGCGGGTCCGGTCGTGCGCAGCCATGCCCCTACGGTAATTGACCGCAAGGCTCGGCGAGCCCGCCTCGCGGGGGCCCGTGGTCAGTCTGTGATGTCAGCGGGTGATGTCAGCGGGTGATGTAGTGGGTGATGTCAGTGGGTGATGTAGTCCCGCAGCTGGTCGCGCTCCGACTGAAGCTCGGACAGACGGGACTTGACGATGTCACCGATGCTGACGATCGCGGCCAGCTTGCCGTCCGCGTCGACGATCGGGACGTGGCGCACGCGCAGCTCGGTCATCGTGCCCGCCAGGTCAGCGATGTCATCGCCGGCTGTGCCGGTCGTGACGTCGCTCGTCATGATCGACGCCACGGTGCCCTCGAGGATGCCGGGCCCTGACGAGTGGAGGTGGCGGACGACGTCCCGCTCACTGACGATCCCGTCAACGTGTGTTCCGTCGGCGCTGACGACGCAGGCACCGATGCCGTGCTCGGCAAGCTTGGCGAGGAGGGTGGACACGGTGTCGTCGGACCTGACGGTGACGACCCCGTCAGCTTTTCTGCGCAAAACGTCTGAAATCTTCACGCTTGCCCTCCTCGGCGGTCAACTGTGTGGAGTCCCGGGCGACCTGACCGGCTCTCCCTTGGGTCGACCCTAGAACGGGACCCCGCGGGGCGCCAGACCTCGGTGGCTAGAGTGAGACACGTCCAACGCACGCTCGGCGAAGGTCACTGCTCGTGGCTGACCGATGACCGTGCAACTGCGAGGAGATGATTCGGTGACGGGTTCCAGGAAAACCTTTGACCTCGTCGTCGCGGCGAACCGTCTCCCCGTCGACAAGCAGGTTGACGAGGACGGGAACGTCGACTGGCAGCGCAGCCCCGGCGGTCTCGTGACCGCGATGGAGTCGGTGATGCAGGCCAACCCCGGGGCCTGGGTGGGCTGGTCCGGTGATACTGGCGAGCCCCCCGCCCCCTTCGACGTGAACGGCATGTACCTGCGACCGGTAGGCCTGACTGCCGAGGAGGTCCGGGACTTCTACGAGGGCTTCAGCAACGACACGCTGTGGCCCATCTACCACGACGTCATCGTCCCGGCGTCCTTCCATCGCGAGTGGTGGGCGGCCTACGAGCGGGTCAACCGCCGGTTCGCCGAGGCGGTCGCCGAGGTGGCCGCGCCCGGCGCCAGGGTCTGGGTCCATGACTATCAGCTCCAGCTCGCGCCGACCTTCATCCGCGAACTGCGGGCCGACGTGCGCATCGGCTGGTTCAACCACATCCCGTGGCCACCGGTCGAGCTGTTCGCGCAGCTGCCGTGGCGCGGTCTGTTGCTCGAGGGGCTCTTGGGCGCCGACTTCCTCGGCTTCCAGCGGCAGTCCGACGCCCGCAACTTCGTCCGGGCCTGTCGACAGCTCCTCGGTCTGAAGACCAAGGGGGAACGGGTCGCACTCCGCGAGGGGTCCCTCCGCAATGTCCGGGCCAGCGCGATCCCGATCTCCATCGACTACCAGGGCCTGGAGGCGCTCGCCAGGCGGCCCGACGTCATGGAGCGTGCCAGGGAGATCCGCGCCAGCCTCGGGAAGCCGGAGGTGCTCATGCTCGGGGTCGACCGGCTCGACTACACGAAGGGGATCCGGCACCGGCTCAAGGCCTACGAGGAGCTGCTCAAGGAGCGCCAGATCAGCCCCCCGGACGTCACCTTGGTCCAGGTGGCGACCCCCAGCCGAGAGCGCGTGGAGGCCTATCGCTACCTCCGTGAGGAGGTCGAGCAGACCGTCGGGCGCATCAACGGCGAGTTCGGCAGTATCGGGGCTCCCGCGGTCCACTACTTGCACCACTCCTACCCTCGCGAGGAGATGGCGGCGCTGTTCCAGGCCGCGGACGTCATGCTCGTGACGCCGCTGCGGGACGGGATGAACCTCGTCGCCAAGGAGTACGTCACCTGCCGCCACGACCTCGGCGGCGCGCTTGTCCTCAGTGAGTTCACCGGGGCCTGGCACGAGCTGCACCAGGCCTTCGCGTGCAACCCGCACGACATCGAGGGCCTCAAGCAGGCGATGCTCCGTGCGGTTCACACACCGACGAGGGACAAGCAGCGGATCATGCGCGCCCTCCGGCGCCGCGTCGCCGACCACGACGTCCAGCGTTGGGCACGCCGCTTCCTCGCCGCGCTCGACGCGGCCCCTGACAACCCGCCGCCCGACGCCCGCGGCGGGCCTGCCGCAGCACCGGTCGCGCCACCGGAGTCGGCGCCCCTCGCTCCCGAGTCGCCCGTGCCCTCTGACGTCGAGCCGGTCACGGCCAGCACAGGCGCGTCTGAGTGACGTCTGCGAGCACCCTCGACGAAGCACTCGGGCGGGCGGCCGCAGCCGAGTCGCTGCTGGTGGCCACCGACTTCGACGGCGTGCTTGCGCCGTTCGACGTCGACCCGATGGCCGTGCGGCCCGCCGCGGGCGGCATGGAGTCGTTGCGGGCGCTCGCTGCCCTGCCAGCGACGACCGTCGCGATCGTGTCCGGACGTGATCTCGAGGCGCTCGGCACCCTGGCCTCCGTCGGCGAGGACGAGCCGATCGTGCTGATCGGCAGCCACGGCGCCGAGTCGACGAGCCCGGCCGTGCGATTCGCCATGGAGGCCGCGGCGGTGAGCACCGAGGACGAGAGGCGACTCGCAGCGCTCGATGCGGATATCAGTCGCCTCCTCGCCGAACGGCATCCGATGGCCACGGTCGAGCACAAGGCTGCGGCGGTGGTCGTCCACACCCGCGGTCTGCCGCGCGACATCGCCGATGCCGCCGTCGCGGAGGCGCGGGAGGTGGCCCTGACCCATTCCGGCGTCAGGGTCCTCAAGGGCAAGTCGGTCCTCGAGCTGTCGGTTTCACCCGCCGACAAGGGCTCCGCCGTCACGGCGCTCGGGCGAGACCGCGGCGTGACCGCCCGCATGTACTTCGGCGACGACGTGACCGATGAGGACGTGTTCGCGCGGATGACCCAGCCGGAGGACGTGACGGTCAAGGTCGGGCCCGGCTCGACCGCGGCGCGCCACCGCGTCGACGACATCCCCGCGGTCGTCGCTGCCCTCGAGCAGCTCCTCGCCACCCGCCGCACCCGCACCCCGATCGAGTGAACAGCTTCCCGCCGCCCGTGCGGTGTCATCAACTGCACACTCAACGTAGGGGTGGTGGTCGGCCTCCGACAATCGGGCCGCGGTGCGGTTGTCGACGCGCTTTCGGCCGGAACCCTGCCGACTTCCCAGCCCCAGCGGGATAGTCGGAGGCGCGGGCACGAGACGAGTGGGATCACGCCGTATGCCGCTGAGCTCGGCCCCACGCGCCCGCTCAGTCCCAGCGGGCCCCCGTCCCCGTCGAGTGTGCTTCCCGCCGCCGTGTGCTCTCAGTCAGGCGCTCAACCACCCACCGAAACTTCAGCAGAGCCCAAGAGCAGTTCACTCGATCGGGTGTGTGGGCTCGTCTCGGGATCAGCGGCGAAGGGCGCCGGTCGAGCCCCGGACGACGAGCTCGGGCCGGAAGACGTACTCCGCCCGCGGAGACGGCTGACCGGCGATCTCGTCGAGCAGCGCCCGCACCGTGGCGGCGCTCATCGCGGCCACGCTCTGACGCACCGTCGTCAACGGCGGGTCGGTGAAGGCGATGAGCGTCGAGTCGTCGTAGCCGACCACGGAGATGTCCCGCGGCACGTTGAGGCCGCGCTTGCGCGCCTCGCGGATCGCGCCGAGGGCCATCATGTCCGAGCCGCAGACGATGGCCGTGCAGCCCTTGTCCATGAGCCGGCCCGCGGCGGTCGCTCCGCCCTCGACCGAGAAGAGCGAGCGCTCGATGAGGTCGTCGACGTCAGATCGACCGAGCAGCGCCTGCATCGCGTTGCGGAAGCCGGCGATCTTGCGGATGACCGGGACGAACCGGTCCGGGCCGACCGCCAACCCGATCTCGCGGTGGCCGAGGCTGACGAGGTGGTCGAGCGCGAGCCCCATCGACGCGACCTCGTCGTTCGAGATGAACGGCGCGTCGACGCCCTCGATGTAGCCGTTGACGAGGACGAGCGGCAGGCCGCGCTCACGCAGGGCGGTGTAGCGCTGGGGGTCGGCGTTCGTGTCGGCGTGCAGACCCGAGACGAAGATGATGCCGGCGACACCGCGGTCGAGGAGCATCTGCACGTAGTCGTCTTCGTGCACTCCCCCGGCCGTCTGCGTGCAGAGCACCGGCGTGTAGCCGTTCTGGGCGAGCGCGTTCTCGATCTCCTGCGCGAAGGCCGGGAAGATCGGGTTGCTCAGCTCGGGCACGATGAGGCCGACGAGCCCGGCGCTCTTGCGGCGCAGCCTGCTGGGGCGGTCGTAGCCGAGGACATCGAGAGCCGTGAGCACCGACTGGCGGGTCCCCTCCGCGACGCCCGGCTTGCCGTTGAGGACGCGAGACACGGTCGCCTCCGACACCCCCGCCTGGACGGCGATGTCCCTCAGTCTTGCCTTCACGAGCCGCCTTTCTGCTTCACTTTCCAACTCGCACGGTCGGCCGAGCGGATTGCCGCAGGCTACGGCCTCGCAGCAGTCTTGCATAGATTTTCAGCAAATCCGGCTGGATTCTTGCAAAGGCTTGCAATGGAGTGCTTGACTCCCATCACCACGGTGTTTCACCCAACCAAGGAGTAAGAATGCGTCGCACCGCCAAGGCCGCCGCGGCCGTCGCGGGCATCAGCCTCGCCCTCGCCGCATGCGGCGATTCGGGCACCCCCACAGAGCCCGCAGCCCAGACCACCGCACCCACCGCGAACCCCGCTGACATCAAGGCCGACCTGACGTGGTGGGACACGTCAGACGCCACGAACGAGGGTCCCGCCTTCAAGGAGCTCATCACCGAGTTCAACAAGACCTACCCGAACGTCAAGATCAACTACCAGTCGGTGCCCTTCGGTGAGGCGCAGAACAAGTTCAAGACCGCCGCCGCGGCGAAGTCGGGCGCTCCCGACATCCTGCGCGCCGAGGTCGCCTGGGTTCCGGAGTTCGCCTCGCTCGGCTACCTCTACGAGCTCGACGGCACCGAGCTGACGGCCGACCAAGCGACTTCCTCGCGGCACCGGTCGGGCTCGACGAAGTACAACGGCAAGACGTACGGCGTCCCGCAGGTCACGGACTCGCTCGCCCTGATGTACAACAAGAAGCTGCTCAACGACGCCGGCATCACCGCCGCCCCCAAGACGTGGGACGAGCTGAAGACGGCCGCCGCCACCATCAAGGAGAAGACCGGCAAGACTGGCGTCTACCTCAACCCGCAGGGCTACTTCATGCTGCCGTTCATCTACGGCGAGGGCGGCGACCTCATCGACCCGGAGGCCAAGAAGATCACGGTCAACGCCCCTGAGGCCGTCGCGGGCGCCGAGAAGAACCAGGAGCTCATCAAGTCCCCCGGCTTCGTCAAGCCGCCGGCCACGGACGCCTACACGGCGATGATGAACGAGTTCAAGGCCGGCAACGCGGCGATGATCATCAACGGCCCGTGGGAGGTCAACAACATCAAGGGCGCCGCGACCTTCGGCGGCCTCGAGAACCTCGGCATCGCGCCGGTTCCCGCGGGTTCCGTCAAGGCCGGAGCCCCCGTCGGCGGTCATAACTACGTCGTCTGGTCCGGCATGCCGCAGGAGAAGGCCGCCGGTGCCATCGCCTTCATCAAGTTCATGTCCAGCGCCGAGAGCCAGGCCAAGCTCGCCGACAAGCTGGGCCTGCTCCCCACCCGTACGTCCGCCTACGACAAGGTGACCAACTCGATCATCAGCGAGTTCAAGCCGGTGATGGAGGTCGCCGTCGAGCGCGCCTGGATCCCCGAGGGCGGCAAGCTGTTCGGCCCGCTCGACGAGGCCGCGACGAAGATCCTCGTCCAGGGCGCCGACGCCCAGACCGCGCTCGACGAGGTCGCCCGGAAGTACAAGACGGAGGTCGTCAAGGACTACTCCACCCAGTGAGCCGCGCTCGCTGAACCACGCGGTGGCGGTGGGACGACCCGTCCCGCCGCCACCGCGCCACGTCTTCGCCCCGACCACTCGCTGCCTCCAAGGAGCAGGAATGAAACGGCTGCGCGCCACATTCGACAAGTACTGGTACGTGTGGGCGATGGTGACGCCCGTCATCGTGGTGCTCGCCCTCCTCGTGTTCTATCCCCTCGTCCAGGGCATCTGGATGTCCTTCACCGACCTCAATGAGGCGAACCAGGCCGCCGAGGTGTGCAGCAAGACGCTCGGTGGTGCCGAGGTCTGTGAGCCCAATCCCAACAAGTGGAGCTTCATCGGCCTGGAGAACTACACGAACCTGCTCACCGGCCAGGTCGGCAACT
Organism: uncultured Actinomycetota bacterium; assembly: GCA_963754395.1. Classification (GTDB taxonomy): domain Bacteria; phylum Actinomycetota; class Actinomycetes; order Actinomycetales; family Dermatophilaceae; genus Intrasporangium. Next base: position 153,851 of record CAVWGJ010000033.1, read on the forward strand.
TCTGGCAGCTGTTCCGGATCACGCTGATCTGGACCGTGGCCTGCGTCGTCTTCCACTACACCATCGGGCTGGGCCTCGCCGTCCTGCTCAACCGTCAGATCAGGGGCCGCGGCCTGTACCGCGTGCTGCTCATCATCCCGTGGGCGATCCCGGCCTTCGTCGCCTCCTTCGCCTGGAAGTTCATCTACGACCGCGACTACGGCATCATCAACGCCGTCCTGGCTGCACTCGGCCAGGAGCGGATCGACTTCTTCGACACGACGGCCAAGTCGCTCACCGCCGTCATCATCGTCAACATCTGGCTCGGCGTGCCGTTCATGATGGTCGCCCTGCTCGGCGGCCTGCAGTCGGTCCCCGGGGAGCTCTACGAGGCAGCCGAGATGGACGGCGCGACGCCGTGGCAGCGATTCCTCAACGTCACGCTGCCCAGCCTGCGACCGGTTTCGGCGTCGGTCATCCTGCTCGGCACGATCTGGACGTTCAACATGTTCCCGATCATCTACCTGATGAGCAGAGGTGGGCCGGGTGGTACCACGGACATCCTCGTGACCGGCGCCTACAAGGCCGCCTTCGAGGGCATCCGCGACTACTCCCTCGCCGCCACCTATGGCGTCCTCATCCTCTCGATCCTCATCGTCTACTCGATCGGCTATCGCTTTTTCCTGCGCAAGCAGGGAGAGGTGTGGTGATCATGAGCAAGCCTCGCCCCCGCGGCCACCGGTCCCCGCTGAGCAGCATCGGCGTCCACGCCACCCTCCTGCTCGCGACCTTCATCGCCGTCTTCCCGGTCGTGTGGATCGCCTTCACCTCGATCAAGCCGAAGGACAAGATCGGGTCGCTGGCCCTGATCGACGAGCCGACCCTGGAGAACTACCGCAACCTGCTCACCAACACCGACTTCCTCATCTGGTTCCGCAACTCGGTGGTCGTCGCGACGTTCACGATGATCTTCGGCGTCGCGATGGCCGCAACCGCCGGCTACGCGATCTCGCGCTACAACTTCCCCGGGAAGCGGCCGCTGATGTGGACCTTCCTCATCACCCAGATGTTCCCGGTGGCGATCCTCATCGTGCCGATCTACGCGATCATGTCGCGGCTGGGCCTGATCAACACCCACGCGTCCCTCGTCATCGCCTACTGCACCGTCGCTGTGCCCTTCTGCACGTGGATGCTGCGCGGGTACTTCGACACGATCCCCAAAGAACTCGACGAGGCGGCATCCGTCGACGGGCTCGGACCCTACGGCACCTTCTGGCGGGTCGTGCTGCCGCTCGCCCGCCCCGGGCTGGCCGTGACGATGTTCTACACGTTCCTCACCGCGTGGGGTGAGGTCGCCTACGCCAGCGCCTTCATCAACACCAACGACAAGTTCACGCTCGCGTACGGCCTGCAGACCTTCGTACCCAAACCTCCGACGCTGCCCCTCTGGGAGCTGATGACCCCGGCCGCGATCCTCATCGTGATCCCCGCGGGCATCGTCTTCTTCTTCGCGCAGAAGCACCTCGTCGCCGGCCTCACTGCCGGTGGCACCAAGGGGTGATCGACGGCACTCGACCCCCACTCGACCCCGCGCGGGAGACGGGTGTCCTGTGGACCAAGCACAGCGGCATACGACATGATCAAGAGGCCCACCACCAGGAGGGCACCTTTACAACGGATCGTCCGGCACGTTCCTGCCGGTGAAGGAAAGGCAAAGACGCCAATGGCAACAGTGACGTTCGACAATGCGACCAAGACCTATCCGGGCAACCCGAAGCCCTCGGTCGACAAGCTCAACATCGACATCGCGGACGGTGAGTTCCTCGTCCTCGTCGGCCCGTCCGGCTGCGGCAAGTCCACCGCGCTCCGGATGCTCGCCGGCCTCGAGGAGGTCAACGCCGGCCGCATCCTCATCGGCGAGCGCGACGTGACGAACCTGTCCCCCAAGGACCGCGACGTCGCGATGGTGTTCCAGAACTACGCCCTCTACCCGCACATGTCGGTCGCCGACAACATGGGCTTCGCGCTCAAGATCGCCGGCGTCGACAAGGCCGAGATCCGCAAGCGCGTCGAGGAGGCCGCGAAGATCCTCGACCTCTCCGAGTACCTCGAGCGCAAGCCAAAGGCGCTCTCCGGTGGCCAGCGCCAGCGCGTCGCCATGGGGCGCGCCATCGTCCGCTCCCCGCAGGTCTTCCTCATGGACGAGCCGCTGTCCAACCTCGACGCCAAGCTGCGGGTCCAGACCCGCACCCAGATCGCATCGCTGCAGCGCCGACTCGGCGTCACGACCGTCTACGTCACGCACGACCAGGTCGAGGCCATGACCATGGGCGACCGCGTCGCCGTCCTCAACGCGGGCGTTCTGCAGCAAATCGACAGCCCGCGGCGGATGTACGACCACCCGACCAACGTGTTCGTCGCCGGCTTCATCGGCTCCCCCGCGATGAACCTGCTCGACGTCTCCGTCGTGGAGGGCGGGGTGGACGTCGGCGGCCATGTCGTCCCCGTCGAGCGGGACCTGCTCAAGGACGCCGGCTCCCACGTCACCGTCGGTGTTCGCCCTGAGGACCTCGAGACGTCCGAGGGCACCGCTGGTATCCCGGTCACGGTCGACGTCGTCGAATCGCTCGGCGCCGACGCCTACATCTACGGTTCGGCCAAGGCGCAGCAGGTCAACATCGAGGGCGAGGAGGCGACCGACGCGCCGTTCATCGCGCGCGTCGACGGCCGCCGCCCACCGGAGAAGGGCGAGCTCGTCCACCTCCGCCCGAAGACCGGCCACGTCCACATCTTCAGAGCCGACTCGGGCGAGCGCATCGGCGACTGACCGCCCCCGCCGCACCGCACCAGTGAGGGCCCGCGCCGCAACGACGGCGCGGGCCCTTCCTGTGGTGCGTTCACAACACTGCTGTCCCGTATGCCGCTGAGCGCGCTCCCAGCCCACCGGAGCTCCCAGCCCTCCAGTCGCGTCACGAGGGCAGGTCCGTGCGGAGCCAGCCCAGCAGCATACGGGATGGACGTGCCACGATGGGGCCGTGAGCCCCACGATCACCACGGCACGGCCTGAGTCGGCCCTGCTCGACCTGCCGTGGTCCACGCCGCTCGAGGACTGGCCCGCGTCGGTCCTGGCGGCCCTGCCGCGCGGCATCTCACGCCACGTCGTGCGTTTCGTCCGGCTCGGCAAGCAGGTCCTGGCCATCAAGGAGATCAAGTCGGAGCTGGCGGACCGGGAGTACGGGATGCTGCGCAACCTGCGGCGGCTCGGCGTGCCCTGTGTGGAGCCGTTCGGGGTGGTGCACGGCCGCACCGGGGCCGACGGTCGCCCCCTCGACTCGTGCCTCGTCACCAGGCACCTCCAGTTCTCCCTTCCCTACCGGGTGCTGTTCAGCCAGTCGCTCCGCCCGGACACGGCGGTGCGGCTCATGGACGCCCTTGCCCTGCTCCTGGTCCGACTCCATCTCGATGGCTTCTGGTGGGGCGACGTGTCGCTGTCCAACACGCTCTTCCGGCGCGACGCCGGTGCCTTCGCCGCCTATCTCGTCGATGCCGAGACGGGCGAGCTGCACGCGCAGCTGAGCGACGGGCAGCGGCACCACGATCTCGACATCGCCCAGGTCAACATCGCCGGCGAGCTGATGGACCTCGACGCCGGCGGCTTCCTCGAGGAGCAGGCGGACCCCTTCGAGGTCGCGGCGTCGATCATCGAGCGCTACCACTCGTTGTGGGAGGCGCTGACCGGCACGGAGCGGTTCGAGGTCGGGGACCGCTGGCGCGTCGACGAGCGCATCCGCCGGCTCAACGACCTCGGCTTCGACGTCGACGAGCTGACCATGACGACCGATCTCGGCGGCACCCAGATCCAGATCACCCCGAAGGTCGTCGACGCGGGCCACCACTCGCGACGCCTGCTCCGCCTCACCGGCCTCGACGTCGGCGAGAACCAGGCCCGGCGCCTGCTCAACGACCTCGACGCCTATGCCGCCGCGACCGACCGGCAGGGCGACGACGAGGAGATCGTGGCGCACGAGTGGCTGACGAAGGTCTACGAGCCGATCACCCGCGCCGTGCCTCGCGAGCTCACCGGTCGCCTCGAGCCGGCCGAGATCTTCCACGAGGTCCTCGAGCACCGTTGGTACATGAGCGAGCTCGCCGGACATGACATCCCCATCGACGAAGCCCTCGCGGACTACGTCGCGACAGTGCTGCCGAGCAAGCCGGTCGAGAAGTCCGTCGTCGGCGTCGACACCGTCGAGATGCCCGTCATCGTCTGGGACGACTGACGGGGCTCTGCGCCTCGTCGCCTGAATCGGACGGCTCGGCCGGGACCTCGTTGCCGCGCGTCGAGAGGATCTGTCCGAACAGGACGATGATCCACAGCGCGAACGTCACCACGTGCACGACGGTGCACCACGAGCAGATGGCGTGGATGCGGAACAGCTCCGCCCAGACCAGGTAGAGCGCCATCCCGAGCCCGATGGTCAGCAACCCGAAGCGGAGCCAGTCCAGCCACGGCTCCGTCCGGCGCCAGACGGACGGGAGCACCAGGATGGTGAGGGCCACGAAGAAGAGCAGCCCGAGCAGCGCCACGGGCACGCCCATGAACGTCGACCAGGCGCTCGACGTGACCTTGCCGCAGTCGATGACCCCGGTGACGGTGCAGACGAGTGTCTCGTTGCCCGTGTAGTGCTCGTACGTCAGGTACGCCGAGACGAGCAACCCCACGATGGAAAGGATCAGCGAGGTGGGCGCGAGCCACCGGGGTCGGGTGATCACTTCTGGACCAGGGCCGCCGCTGCCGTCACTCCGGGGCTGGTGCAGACGTTGGCCGGCTGGCCGCCGGTCAGCTCGCACACCTGCGCCGAGATCATGTTGGCGTTCGCGTTGATCGACGCGCCGACGTCGCCGGTCCCGGTCTGCATCTGGCCGACGATCTCGTTCCAGCCGTTGTCACCGGTGTGGGCGAGCAGCGGCTCGAGCGGGATGCCCGAGCCGGACATCTCGTGCGTGCCATAGAACGTCCACGGGATGCCGCCCTGGGGGTTGTGCTTCTTGAAGAGCGCGTCGACATCGGGCGGCAGGGTCTGGAGCGGCTTGTGCTCGCGGTCGCTCGTCTCCCAGGCGTCGAACTTCACGTAGTCGCTGGTGTACTTCGTGTTGGTGAAGGTGACGGTCGGGATGTTGCCGTCGTTCACCGCGGACCGCGTCGGCTGGAGGCCCTCGAACGTCCCGAACCGCGACAACGCGGCCACCATGGCCCAGCGCTCCGAAGCGCAGTACGGGCAGAACTCGGCACCGACGTAGATCATCCGCGGCTTGCCGTCCTCCTTGAGGACCTCACCGCCCTGGACCTTCTGCGGCACCGCGTTGGCCTCGGTGGGCGCACCGGCCGCGTCGAAGGCCGACGCCGGGATCGAGGTGAGCTTGGGGACGAACGCGGTGTCGGACGCGGCCGTCTGGCCACCGCCGTCGTTGTTGTTGGCCACCACGACACCCACGGCCACGGCGATGATGACCACGACGACCGCCACGGCGGCCGCGATCATCTGCTTCTGCTGCCGCTCCTTGCGGGCCTGCGTGGCCCGCATCTCCGCAGCGCGCGCCGCAACTTCGGCGCGATTGCTCTTCCCCACGAGTCACCTCGTCCTGTTGTTACTACACGTCGTAGGAGACACTAACATCCCCAAGGACCAACTCCCGACCGGCCGCCGGGGTTCCAACCACCACCATCCCGTATGCCGCTGGGCTCGCTCCCAGCACGGCCGCCCTCCGGCGCGTGGCCGGGCCTTCGGTCGTGGCCGGGCCTTCCCGCAACACACCCGCTTGTCGCCCGCTTGCCCCTGCTGCATCGGGGGCCGGAACGCGACAAGCGGGTGTGTTGCGGGGATCATGCGCGGCGCTGGCGGGCGATCTCGTAGAGCGCGACACCCGTGGCGAGTCCCGCGTTGAGCGACTCCACCGCCGAGCTCATCGGGATGGCGACGATCTGGTCGCAGGTCTCCCGGACGAGCCGTGACAGCCCCTTGCCCTCCGAGCCGGTCACCACGACGAGCGGCTCCGACGCGAGAGCGAGATCGGGCAGCTCCACGTCGCCGTCCATGTCGAGGCCCAGGACGAAGAAGCCCGCCTTCTTGAAGTCCTCGAGGGTCCGGGTCAGGTTGCTCGCCTTGGCCACGGGAATCCGGGCAGCGGCACCGGCCGACGTCTTCCACGCCGATGCGGTCATTCCCACGGACCGACGCTCGGGGACGACGACGCCGTGCCCACCGAACGCGGCGATGGACCGGACGATGGCCCCGAGGTTGCGCGGGTCGGTGATCCCGTCGAGCGCCACGACGAGCGGGATGCCGGGCGACTCGGGATCGATGAGGTCCTTCGGGTCGGCGTACTCATAGGGCGGCACCTGAAGGGCCAGGCCCTGGTGGACGGCGCCGTCGGTGACCCGGTCGAGCTCACCGCGAGGCGCCTCGAGGACAGGGAGGCCGCGCTCACTCGCCAGCTTGAGCGCCTCCCTGACGCGGTCATCGGAGTCGATCCGGGTCGCGACGTACATCGTCGAGACGGGGATACCGGCTCGAAGCGCCTCCACGACCGAGTTGCGGCCGGCGACGATCTCGCTCGAGGCCTTGGCGCGCCGCTGGGAACGGCCTGTTCCGGCTGTCCTGGGCGAGCCACCCGCACCCGCTCGTTTGGCCGTCGCCTTCGCTCGCTTGTGGGCCGGGTGGTACTCACGGTCGACCGCCTTGGGGGTCGGCCCCTTGCCCTCGAGCCCGCGTCGCCGCTGCCCACCCGACCCGACGGTGGCCTTCTTGCCGCCCTTGCGCACCGCGCCTCGGCGCTGCGAGTTCCCTGCCATGTCAGGCCTCCTCGCCCGCGGCACTGGTCGCTGAGCCGGAGCCACCCGTGCGGACCAGCGACCACTCGGCACCGGACTGGGTGTCGGTGATCGCGATGCCGACAGCCGCCAGCTCGTCCCGGATCGCGTCGGCCCGCTCGAAGTCGCGCTCCTGACGCGCCGACTGCCGCTCCTCGATCCGCGCCTGCACCAGCGCGTCGAGCGCCGCCTCGGCGGCCGACGACGACGTGTCGCCCCTCGCAGACCACTGCGGCGCAAGCGGGTTCACGCCAAGCACCTCGCTCATGGCGACGACCCGGGCGGCTGCCGCGAGCGCCGCCTCGTCATCCCTCTCGTCGAGGGCGACGTTGCCGGCCCGGACCGTCTCATGGATGACGGCAAGTGCCCCGGGGACGCCGAGGTCATCGTCCATCGACTCGACGAACTCCGCCGGCAGGAGGGCACGCGCCGCTTGCCCGTCAGCCGCCATAGCGATCTCGCCGCGGCGGGCTGCCCGCTCGAGGAAGCCCTCGATGCGATCCACTGCCGCGGCCGCCTCGTCGAGGGAGCCGGGGTGGTACTCGATCGTCGACCGGTAGTGCGCCGCCGTGAGGTAGTAGCGCAACACGATCGGACGGGTCACCTCGAGCAGGCGCCGCACCTCGAGGGCGTTGCCGAGCGACTTGCCCATCTTCTCACCCTTGACCGTGACCCAGGCGTTGTGCAGCCAGTAGCGAGCGAAACCCAGCCCCGCGGCCCGCGACTGCGCCTGCTCGTTCTCGTGGTGCGGGAAGCGCAGGTCGATGCCGCCGCCGTGGATGTCGAACTCGTCGCCGAGCCACCGGCGGGCCATCGCGGAGCACTCGAGGTGCCAGCCCGGGCGACCGACCCCGAACGGGGTCGGCCAGGACGCGTTGAGCGGCTCGTCGGACTTGCGGCCCTTCCAGAGGGCGAAGTCGCGCGGATCCCGCTTGCCTCGGGGGTCGGCGTCCTCGGCGGCCACCATGTCGTCGAGGGACTGGTTGGACAGCGAGCCGTACTCCGGCCATGACCGCACGTCGAAGTAGACATCACCCGAGCCGTCCGGCGCGGGATACGCGTGGCCCTTGTCGACGAGCGTCTCCATGAGGGTGATCATGTCGGGCACGTGGCCCGTCGCCCGCGGCTCGTAGGTCGCGGGCTTGACTCCCAGCGCGTCCAGGGCCTCGGTCGTCAGGCGCTCGTTGCGGTAGGTGAGGGCGAACCAGTCCTCGCCGGCCTCGGCTGCCTTGCGCAGCACCTTGTCGTCGATGTCGGTGACGTTGCGGATCAGCGTGACCCGGTAGTCGTGCCCCGTCTCCAGCCAGCGCCGGAGCACGTCGAAGGCCACGGCGAAGCGGATGTGCCCGATGTGCGGAGCACCCTGCGTGGTCAGTCCACAGATGTACATGCCGACCTTGCCGCTCTCGCGCGGGACGAACTCGCGCAGCTCACGGGTGGCGGTGTCGAACAGATGCAGACTCACCCGCGGAAGTCTATCGGCGCGCCCGAATGCTCCCGACAACGCGATCCAGCGCCCAATCGAAAGAACACCCTCCGGGATCCCGAGCCCACAAGCCGTCCTCTCGATCGAGGAGTTGGCGCCCAACGGCTCCTGACAACGCGAGCCCCGACACTCCGTCGAGTGTGCACTTCGCGCCGGGGTTTCCTGTCCGGGCCCGGCGCGGACTCCTCGCGAGCACTCGACGAGAAGACGAACGGAGCGCGGCCGTATGCCGCTGGGCTCGCCCTCAGCCCGATCGAAAGAACACCTTCCGGGATGACTGAGCCCAAAAGCCGTTCTCTCGATCTGGATTCGGTGCCCGACTGCTCCTGACAACGCGAGCCGGCCCAGCGGCATACGGCATCTCTGGAAATTTGTTCGGTGCTAATCCACCGCAGCTGCCCGCGAACCGGCAAGATCTGGCCGACTGCCTTAGGCAGTCCTTAGTCGGCGCCGGGGTGGCGTCGGTCTATCTCAAGGGAGAGTTCATGAGGAACAGGACGGTCGCGCGCCATCGTCGGCGCGCCGTCGCTGTCGTCCCCACCATCGCACTCGCAGCCGCTGGTCTGGCTGCGACGTCGGTGTCCGGGGCCGCCACAGCGGCACCTGCCGAGGCGCCCACCGGCGTATCGGCCTCGAGCGGCTACTACATCAACTACGCCGCACCACAGATCGAGCGGGCCTACGCCAACGACACAGCCGTCGGCTCGATCGCCAAGGGCAAGGTCGACGTCAAGGATGTCGTCGCCCGTGCGGAGAAGTTCGACGCCAAGTACGCCCAAGGCAACCCGGTCACCGCACGCGAGCTGGCCAGGCTCGAGGCCAAAGCGATCAAGTCGGGCCAGAGCCCGAAGTCGATCAAGAACCGGTACAAGGGCGCGAAGTCGACCCAGGAGGCCAAGCTCCTGACGATCCTCGTCGAGTTCAACGAGAGCGCCAACGACGACTTCACCGGCGTCCAGGTCCCTGAGGCCTTCGGAGCGGAGGCCTGCGTGCCAGGCTCGGTCCAGAACGGGCCGCTGCACAACAACATCCCGAACCCGGCCGAGGGCACGAACAAGGACAACAACTCGTTCTGGCTGGACGACTTCTCGTCGGAGCACTTCAACCAGATGCTCTTCACCGACGAGGGCATCACCGAGCGGGTGCGCCCCGACCTGACCGGCCCCGACGGCAAGCCCGGCATCGACATCTCCGGCTACACGATGAAGGCCATGTACGAGGAGATGTCCCACGGTGCCTACACCGTCACCGGCGAGGCAACGCCATGGGTCACGGTGAACCACTCGGAGGCCTACTACGGCGCGACGGTCTGCCACGAGAACGAGGACGGCGTCTTCGAGTACGGCGCCATCCAGGACATGCAGGGTCACCCGGACAACCCGCTCGGCCCCGGCCAGCTCCCGATCGACGCCGTGGCCGCCCTCGCCAAGGCGCAGCCCGACTTCCCATGGGCCGACTACGACATCGAGGACCAGGGCGACATCGACGGTGACGGCAACTTCTACGAGCCGGACGGCGTCATCGACCACGTCGTGCTCGTGCACGCCGGTGCCGACAAGTCCGGCGGCGGCGGCGCCGAGGGCAGCTATGCGATCTGGGCGCACTCGTCGGCCGTGGCCGGTGGCGCCCCCATCCCCGGCACCGACATACGCCTCTCGAACTACATCGTGCAGCCCGAGGACTCCGGCGTCGGCGTGTTCGCGCACGAGTACGGCCACGACCTCGGTCTACCCGACCTCTACGACACCGCCAGTGGCGGGGACTCCGACATCGACTTCTGGGACCTCATGTCGTCCGGTTCGCACTCCGGCCCGATCTTCCAGTCGATGCCGACGCACATGGGCCTGTGGGACAAGTGGGTCCTCGGCTGGGCCGACCCGGTCCAGCTGAACCCGGGCGACGACCCGCAGGCAGTCATCGTGGGACAGAACTCGCGCCCGCTCGAGGGCACGGCCGACGGCGTCAAGATCAACCTGCCGACCAAGGTCGTCACGCTCGCCACGCCGCACAGCGGTGAGGGGATGTGGTGGGGCAACAACGACCAGGACTGGGCCAAGAACACGCTGACCCGCTCGGTCGACGTTCCCGCAGCAGCCGACGCCAAGTTCTGGATGTGGAACAACTACGTCATCGAGGCGGACTGGGACTTCGGCTTCGTCGAGGTCTCGACGGACGGCGGCACCACATGGACCGAGCAGAAGGTCTACAACGAGGCCGGGGCAGAGGTCACGACGAAGGACGGCTACGCCGACCCCAACGGCCGCTTGGCTGACTACGGCGGCGACGCCGGCCCCAAGAAGTACGGCCTGACCGGCTCCAGCGGCGGCTGGGCGCACCACTATGTCGACCTCTCGGCCTACGCCGGCACGACCATCCAGGTGCGCCTGCTCCAGGCGACGGACGCCGCGTTCGTCGAGCGCGGTTGGTTCGCCGATGACTTCTCGGTCACCGGCGGCGGCGCGACGACGTGGTCCGACGACGTCGAGGGCGGCGCGAACGGCTGGACCGCCGCGACGGGCACCTTTGTGCAGGGCTCGCCGCTCGGTGCTGGCTGGGTCATCGACCCGGGGACCAGCTCGCGGGCGCAGTACTACCTCGTCGAGTGGCGCAACTTCGACGGCTTCGACGAGGGCCTGAAGTACGCCTACGACACGACCTACCAGGACGGCGAAGGCCAGTGGAAGGTCGAGAAGATCAAGTACAACGCCCCGGGTGCGCTGGTCTGGTACCGCGACACGTCGTTCGGCAACGCCAACCACACGCTCAACAACCTCACGTCGTTGCCGAGTGAGGGTGCCAAGGGTGGCCTGCTCATCGTCGACAGCCACTACGAGCCGCTGCGTCGCTCCGGTGCGAACGCCGCCGCGGACCCGTCGACCCTGAAGAACCTGCCGTCCCGTCCGCAGTCCTCGAACGCCGCGTTCGGCCTCCAGTCGACGTACCCGTTCAACGAGTGCCAGCTCAACGCAGCCGGTACCGAGGTGTGCAACACCTTCGGGCCGCAGGCGCCCGTGAAGACCTTCACGGACAACAAGGGTTGGTACCCGGGCTTCGAGCTGCGGGCCGACGGCCGGGTGTTCTACCGCGACGCCGACGCCTCGACTGTCGTTCCGTCGAAGGGCAACGCTCCGTACAGCACGCGCTTCGTCGACAGCAACGGCACGGCGCTCCCGCAGTACTACGGGGTCGACATCGGCGCCATCACTCCGCTGGGCTCTGGCAACCCGGGTGACGAGGGCGTCGGCTTCGGCACCGTCGTGACCGTGGCGAAGTCGATGTTCGGCAACCAGGCAGCCCAGATCAAGATCACCCCACCCACTCCGTGAGTGGCTGACTCGATCACCGGCTGACCAGAGGGCCCGTCCCCCGTTCCGGGGGGCGGGCCCTCCGCTGTCGTCACAGACAGTGGACGGATGCCGCTGAGCTCGCGCCTTCTCTACCGCTGGCTCCCAGCCCTCCCGGCCTGTGGTCGAGTGTGCAGTCCGCGCGGGCGCAAAGTGCACACTCGACGAGGGGAGGGTCCCGGCCCTTGTGGTCGAGTGTGCAGTCCGCGGGGGCGCAAAGTGCACACTCGACGAGGGGAGGGTCCCGGCCCTTGTGGTCGAGTGTGCAGTCCGCGCCGCCTCGATCAGGGGCGGAAGACCACCAGGGCGGTGGCGATCGCCGCGAGCCCGTCACCTCGGCCGGTGAGGCCGAGGCCGTCCGTCGTCGTGCCGCTCACCGAGACCGGTGCTCCCACGACCTGGGTCAGCAGCCGTTGGGCATCCTCGCGCCGGGTCCCGATCTTCGGCCGGTTGCCGATGACCTGGACGGAGACGTTGCCGATCTGGAAGCCCGCCCGCCGCACCAGCCGGGCAGCCTCGCCCAGCAGGGTCGCGCCCGCAGCCCCGGCCAGCTCGGGACGGTCGGTCCCGAAGTGCGCGCCCAGGTCACCGATCCCCGCCGCCGAGAAGAGTGCGTCGCAGGCCGCGTGCGCCGCCACGTCGGCGTCGGAGTGCCCCTCCAGGCCCGGCTCCCCCGGCCACAGGAGCCCGGCGATCCACAGCTCGCGGTCGGCGCCCTCGGGAGCGAAGGCATGGACGTCGACGCCGATGCCCACCCTCGGGAGGCCACTCATGTCAGGCTTCCGACTTCCAGTCGATCGGGGCTCGATACAGCTTGTGGACCGCGGCTTGGGCGACGGGCTTGACGACGAGCGTGTCGATGTTGACGTGTTGCGGCAGCCCGACGACGAAGCCGACACACTCGGCGACGTCGGAAGCCACGAGCGGTCGGTCGACCCCCTCGTACACCTTGTCCGCGGAGGCCTGGTCACCGTGGAGGCGGGTCAGCGAGAACTCCTCCGTGTGGACGAGCCCGGGACGCACGTCGACGACCCGCACGTGCTCTCCGTTGAGCTCGAGGCGGAGCGTCTCCGAGATGACCGACGTGCCGTGCTTGGCAGCGGTGTAGCCACCACCACCCTCGTAGACGCTCTCGCCGGCAACCGAGCTGATGTTGACGATCGTCGCCCTCGGCGACCGGCGGAGGAGGGGCAGGAGGGCCTGGGTGACGCGCACCGTGCCGAGGACATTGGTGTCATACATTCGCTGCCACTCGTCGAGGTCACCGTCCTCGACGCGGCTCACGCCGAGCGCTCCTCCGGCGTTGTTGACGAGGACGTCGCAGCGGCCGAGGCCAGCCAGCGCCTCGCGCACCGACGCATCCGACGTCACGTCCATGACGACAACAGATGCCGCGCCGGGAAGGTCCACGTTGATCGCGGTGGCGGTCTCGTCGAGCCGCTCGCGTCGACGGCCGGCGATGACGACGCGAAAGCCGTCGGCGGCCAGGCGTCGAGCCGTTGCGGCACCGATTCCGGTGCCACCACCGGTGATCAAGGCCGTCGGCTGGGATGACTCGTCCGCGCTCACCCTGCGAGGATACGGGCCGCCGCCTCGAGGTCGGCCGGAGTGGTCACCTTGAGCGCGCGTGGATCGCCCTCGACGACGAACACGGTCTCACCGAGACGCTCGACGAGCCCGGCGTCGTCCGTTGCCTCGCTCGACTCCGCGTGCGCGCGCTCGAGCACGTCACGGCGGAAGCCTTGCGGCGTCTGGACCGCGCGGAGCTGCGACCGCTCCGGCGTGGCGACCACCCGTCCAGCCGAGTCGACCTGCTTGATCGTGTCGACGACCGGAACGCCCGGGACGACGGCCACCGCGCCGTGGCGGACAGCGTCGACGACGCGGCCGAAGACGCTGGCCGGGGTGAGGCACCGCGCGGCGTCGTGCACGAGGACGATGCCGACCTGACCCGACAGAGCTGCCAAGCCCGCACCAACCGAGTCGCCGCGCTCCTTCCCTCCGGCCACAACGGTCACACGGCCGCCCAAGAGCTGTTCACTCGATTGGGCGGGGGAAGGGGACACTGGCACGGCAGGGGAGGCTGTCCCGGCGGGAAAGGGCGGTCGCGCGGAGGCCACCCCAGGCTGGGAGCGAGCCCAGCGGCATACGGCATGGGCTTCCTCCAGCCACCCGGTGGGGGACACGACGACCACCTCCGCCACGTCCGGACATGCCAGTGCCCCCCGTAGGGCGTGACCCAGCAGGGGCACGCCCGCGAGGGGCACAAAGGCCTTGGGCACGTCAGCGCCCAGACGACGACCAGAGCCGGCGGCGACGACGATGAGGCCGACCGCCGACGCGGGCTGCATCAGGAGGCGAGAACCTCGTCGAGGATCGACTCTGCCTTGTCCTCGTCCGTCTTCTCGGCGAGCGCGAGCTCGGACACGAGGATCTGCCGGGCCTTGGCGAGCATGCGCTTCTCACCGGCGGAGAGGCCACGGTCCTGGTCGCGGCGCCACAGGTCACGGACGACCTCGGCCACCTTGATGACGTCGCCGGAGGCGAGCTTCTCGAGGTTCGCCTTGTAGCGGCGGGACCAGTTGGTCGGCTCCTCGGTGTGCGGGGCCCGCAGGACCTCGAACACCCGGTCCAGACCCTCCTGACCCACGACGTCGCGGACGCCGACGAGGTCACAGTTCTCTGCAGGAACTTCGATGGTCAGATCGCCTTGTGCGACCTTGAGCTTCAGGTAGAGCTTGTCCTCTCCCTTGATCGTGCGTGTGTTGATCTCTTCGATCAGTGCCGCCCCGTGGTGGGGGTACACGACCGTCTCGCCGACCTTGAAAACCATGTGCTGTTTTCCCCTTTCGCGACCTCCAGATTATCACGAATCGGCGTGAGCGGCGATCTGGCGCGGCCGCATCTGCGCAGGTCAGAGCCTTTGTCGCCCTCGCGATGCCGGTCCGTCACGTCTTGACAACCGGCCGCTGCGCGTGCTTCCGCGCGCGCCCAAGGGCCTTGGCCGACCGGCCGTCTCAGGCGATCCACCGCTGATCCGCGCCACGCCAACCGGGTCGGCCACGAACGCCGTGGGTTGGCCGGTAGGCTGTCGCCCGTGATGCGCCGATTCCTCGCCCAGACCGTCGCGCCCGCCTCGCGTTCCCGGCGCACCGCCGCCGTCCTTGGCGGTGTCGCCGTCGCTGCGCTCGCCAGCGGTTGCATGGTCTTCAACCCGATCCAGACCGACGTGCCCTACGAGCCGGCGGACGGCATCTCGGCCGAGGTCGGGGACCTCGCGATCCGGGACCTGCTCCTCGTTGGTGGTGGCGGCGAGGCGGCCGTCGTGGCCGGTGCGGTGATCAACCTCGGTGACGAGCCGATCAGGGTCCAGGTCGTGCCGCAGGAGCAGGCGGCCTCTGGCGGCGGCTCGGAGGTCGAGGTGGGCCCGCGCCAGCAGGTCAACCTGGCCGACGAAGGCCTGCAGCTCGAGGGTCTCGCGGCGAAGCCGGGCACAATCGTCCCGGTCGCAGTGACGGCACAGCCGGGTGGGACCACGATCGTCGACGTCCCGGTCCTCGCCCCGACGGGCCCCTACGCGACGCTGACCCCGGCGCCCGCCGGACCCCGGCCCGCGACGGCCACAGCCACCGCCACGGAGACGGCCACACCGACAGAGACGCCCACGGGCTCATCGACGGAGACGCCGACGCCGTCGCCCACGACGAGCTGACCCACCCGGCTCTCTGACAACCCGACCCTTCGCGCCTGGCGGGGCGGGTCAGTTCGTCTCGAACTTGTAGCCGAGGCCCCGCACGGTGACGATGTGCTTGGGACGCGCCGGGTCCGGCTCGATCTTCGCCCGCAGACGCTTGATGTGGACGTCGAGGGTCTTGGTGTCACCGACATAGTCGCTGCCCCAGACCCGGTCGATGAGCTGCATGCGCGTCAGCACCCTTCCGGCGTTGCGGAGCAGCATCTCGAGCAGCTCGAACTCCTTGAGCGGCAGGGCCGTGGGCTTCCCGTTGACCGTGACGGTGTGCCGCTCGACGTCCATCCGAACCGGGCCGGCCTCGATCGTCGACGGGAGCAGGTCCTCTGGCTCCGCGAGCCGGCGCAGCACCGCCTTGACCCGGGCGAGCAGCTCACGGCTCGAGTATGGCTTGGTGACATAGTCGTCGGCGCCGAGCTCGAGCCCGACGACCTTGTCGATCTCGCTGTCCTTGGCGGTCAGCATGATGACCGGGACGGATGACCGCTGGCGCAAGGTCCGGCAGACGTCGATGCCGGACAGGCCGGGCAGCATGAGGTCGAGCAGGACGAGGTCGGCGCCGTTCTTGTCGAACTCCGCGAGCCCGTCCGGGCCGGTCTCCGTCACCACGACGTCGTAGCCCTCCTTGCGGAGCAGGTAGGACAACGGGTCGGAGAACGACTCCTCGTCCTCGACGATCAGGATTCGACTCAAGGCTGACCTCTCGTGACTTCGGCCGCTCTGGCCGCATTGGCCGGATGCGGCTCAATTGGAGCATGACCGCTGGCCTCCGGCGGAGACGGGTCCACGTGGCCGGCCTGCGAGGCCGACCCGGACTCTTGTGCCGCACGGGCGGGAGGCGCCGCCGGGAGCGAGATGGTGAAGGTGGACCCACGGCCCACCTGGGACCACACGGTGACGGTGCCCCCGTGGTTCTCCACGACGTGCTTGACGATGGCGAGTCCGAGACCCGTGCCCCCGGTGGCCCGCGACCGGGCCGCGTCCACCCGGTAGAAGCGCTCGAAGATCCGCTTCTGCTCGTCCGGCGAGATCCCGAGACCCTGGTCCGTCACAGCCACCTCGATGAGGCCTCCGTCGCGCCGACGAGTCGACACCCCCACGCGGGTGCCGGAGTCCGAGTAGGAGATGGCGTTGCCGATCAGGTTGGCGATCGCGGTCGTGACGAGCTCGCGGTCACCCCACACCTCGCAGCCGGGCTCCGTCTGGATGGCCACCTCGATGCCGTTCTCCTCGGCCAGGAGGTGGGATCGATCCACGGCGTCCTGGGCGCACGCGCCGACATCGACGAGCGTCGGGTCCGTCACGACGTCGGTGCCCTGGAGGCGCGACAGCTCGACGATCTCCTTGACGAGGTTGGTCAGGCGGCGCGACTCGATCCCGATGCGGGTCGCGAAACGCTGGACTGCCTCCGGGTCGTCGGCGGCGTCGAGCAGGGCCTCGGCGAGCAGGGAGATCCCGCCAACGGGGGTCTTCAGCTCATGACTGACGTTGGCCAGGAAGTCCCGCCGAACCTCCTCGACGCGCCGAGCCAGGGAGATGTCCTCGACGAGCAGGAGCATGTGGTCGGCGCCGAGGGGGGCGACACGGGCAGCGACGACGAGCCGGGCCTCCCCGATGCCCTTGCGCAAGTCGAGCTCGACCTCGCGGATGACCCCATCGCGCCGGACCGCCCGAGCGAGTTGGAGCAGCTCGGGGTGGACCAGCTCCTGGCCGCGAACGAGGCCGCGCGCGACGGCAGCAGGCGAGTTGTTGACAACGCGATCCGAGCGGTCGACGACGATGCCGCTCGAGCGGAGGACGGCGAGCACCTCGGCAACGCCGGGGGGCAGGTCCGGCGTTGGAGCGATGACGACCTCGTTTCGTCGGTCCCGGTCGGAGAGCCGGACGGCGAGTACCGCGACGCCGCCGAGGGCCAAGCCGGCGATGCCGCCCAGAGTCGCCGCGGTCGTCGGATCCACAACTTCAGGTTACGCATCGTGTGGCAGGCTCTTGACCAGACGGAGCCTTGGCACGCAGGGCGAGAACCGAGAGTTCACCTGTCGTCCGCCCTCCATTTACGCTCGACTGGGACCCTCGGCCCCGAACCCCCGCACGCTCGCATGAGACGAGGAAGACATTGCGCGACCAGTTCCACGAGGACCTCGACCGGATCACGGACCAGCTCGTCGAGCTGACCCGGCTCGCGCGGTCCGCCATTTCTCGTGCCACGACCGCCCTGCTCGACGCCGACGTGCAGCTCGCCGAGTCGGTGATCGAGGCTGACAAGAAGCTTGACGAGATCCGGATCGACCTCGACAACCTGTCGGTCAACCTGCTCGCCCAGCAACAGCCGGTCGCCACCGATCTGCGGATCGTCGTCACCTCGATGCACATGAGCTCGGACCTCGAGCGGATGGGCGATCTGGCTCGCCACGTGGCCAAGGTGGCCCGGCTGCGGCACCCCGACTCCGCCGTGCCCCCGGCCCTGCGCTCGCACATCCTCGAGATGGGGCAGGTCGCCGAGGCGATCGTGGCCAAGTGTGGCTCGATCATCGCGAGCAAGGACGTCGAGGCGGCGGCCGCTCTGGACAAGGACGACGACGCGATGGACGAGCTGCACAGCGAACTGTTCGCGGTGCTGCTCGACGAGGACCGCGCCCTGCCGCGGGCGACCGTGCTCGACCTGGCCCTCATCGGTCGCTACTACGAGCGATACGCCGACCACGCCGTGTCGGTGGCCCGTCGCGTCATCTACCTGGTCACCGGTGAGTACGACTCCGAGGTCAGCTACGACCACGAAGAGGCCGAGGACGCCGACATCATCGCGGAGATCGAGCGCAACCGCTGACCCGCCGGCGTCGACCGACCCCAGAAGGTGTCCTTTCGATTGGGCTCGGGGACGACGCGGACGTATGCCGCTGAGCTGGCACCTCGTCGGGTGTGCAGTTCGCGCCCGGCTGGGTCACGGTCGAGTGTGCAATAGACGCCAGCACGAACTGCACACTCGACCAAGATCGTGCGGTGCGGACTGCACATTCGACGAAGTGGCACGGCGCCGAACCTCGCCACCCGCGGTGCCCGGGCTTCGTCGGGAAGCCGGCTCAGCGGCATACGACATCGAGATAGACGATCGAACAGGCGATAGTGCCGATCAGCGGCCTTGCTTGGCCACGGCCTCCGCGGCAGCCCGGGCGGCCTCCGGGTCGAGGTAGCGACCCCCGCGCGTGACCGGCACGAACGAGTCGTCGAGCTCGTAGATGAGCGGCATGCCGGTCGGGATGTTCAGACCCGAGATGTCGTCGTCGCTGATCTCGTCGAGCGTCTTGACGAGCGCCCGAAGGGAGTTGCCGTGCGCGGCGAGCATGACGGTCAGGCCGTCGGCGAGGTCCTGCTGGATCTCCTGCTCCCAGTACGGCAGCATCCGCGCCACGACGTCCTTGAGGCACTCCGTGCGCGGCATGGCGGCGCCGAGACCGGCGTAACGCGGGTCACCGGTCTGGGCGAACTTGTCATCGGGGTCGATGGGCGGCGGCGGCACGTCGTAGGAGCGACGCCACTGCATGAACTGCTCCTCGCCGAACTGCTCGAGGATCTCCTTCTTGTTCTTGCCCTGGAGCGCGCCGTAGTGACGCTCGTTGAGCCGCCAGCTCCGCTTCACCGGGATCCAGTGCCGGTCGGCCTCGTCGAGCGAGAGGTTCGCCGTCGTGATGGCGCGCCGCTGCACGGATGTGTGGACGATGTCCGGCAGGATGCCTGCCTCCTTGAGCTGCTGGCCCGAGCGGATGGCCTCGGCCCGCCCCTTCTCCGTCAGGTCGACGTCGACCCAGCCGGTGAACAGGTTCTTGGCGTTCCAGTCGCTCTCCCCGTGGCGGACGAGGACAAGGGTGTAGGTCATGGCGCCAGCCTACCGACGCCGGCTCAGCCGTCAGCCGGCTCGTCCAGCAGGTGACGGAACGCCTCGAGGTTGCGGGTCGACTCTCCCCGCGAGACGCGCCAGGCCCACTCCTTCTTCATCGAGCCGAGGAAGCCGAGTGCGAGCAGCTCGTTGAACGCCTCGTCGCTCGCGGCGAGGACGACACCGAAGAGCTGGTCGAGGTACTCGGCCTCGAGGGCACTGGTCGGGACCTCCCCGCGGACGTAGACGTCGCCGTCCCCGTCGATCGCGTAGGCGATACCGGTGAGGCGGAGGTTCCTGCGCAGCAGGGTCCGGTAGAAGTCCTCGTGGTTCTCGTCAGGGTTGCGGACGACAAAGGCCGACACACTCGTGGTTCGTGGCCGGATGAGGAGTGACACGACGGTCCGGAGCTTCTTCTCGCCCGGCAGGGTGACGACGTATTCGCCCTCGCGGGCACCGAGCTCCCACTCCAGGTCGACCGATCGGAGGTATGCCGCGAGCCGCTCGCCCGCGGCCGTCACCAGGTCCGACCTTCGGTCCGTCGTTGTCGTCGTTGGGTCCGTCGTTGGCTGGGTCTCAGGCTCGCTCACGCCGCCATTCTGCCAACCCTCGGTCGGTGTCCCGTCCGCGCCGCGAGCGCCTGGGCTCACGGGATGACGGCGCGCGGGACTCCTGCCAACCCCTCCCCCTCCACGATCGGAGAGTGGGTGCGGTCGTGGATCGCCTGCCGGTAGACGGCCAGCAGCCGGTCAGTCGTCGCCTTCCACCCAAAGGCTGACGCGTGCCCGATGGCCCGGCGCCCGAGTTCCGCGCGGCGCTCATCGTCGTCGAGCAGCCCCTGGACGGCGTCGGTCCAAACGGCGACGTCGTGGCCCTCGACGAGCACGCCCGCATCCCCGACGGCAGTGGGCAGGCCACCGACGTCAGCTGCGACGACCGGCGTGCCGCAGGCCTGTGCCTCGATGGCGACCAAGCCGAAGGACTCGCTGTGGCTCGGGACGAGCACGAGGTCCGCCGCGCGGTACCACTGGGCGAGGACCGGGCGCTCGACCGGCTTGACGAACCGGACGACGTCGGCGATGCCGAGCTGCTCGGCGAGGTCCTCCAGCTCGTGGGGCCTGGCGAGGCCGGTCCCGCTCGGACCCCCGAGGACCGCGACGGTGAGCTTCGACCGGCGACCCGGGTCACGGCGCAGCAGCTCCGCAGCCACGCGCAAGAGCATCTCGGGCGCCTTGAGGGGCTGGATCCGCCCGACGAAGAGGAGCAGGTCGACATCACCGGGCAGCCCCAGCCCAGCCCGGGCCTGCTGCGTGTCGCCCGGGGTGAAGGTCGCCAGGTCCACTCCCGGAGGCACGACGGACACCTTGGCGGGGGGCGCGTCATAGAGCTCGATGAGATCGCGTGCCTCGCCGCCGGTGTTGGCGATGAGGCGGTCCGCGGCGTCCACGACCTGGGCTTCGCCGATCTCCCTCCCCCGCGGCTCAGGCCTGTCGCCCTCGGCGAGGTGCCGGTTCTTGACGCGCGCCATGGTGTGCATGGTGTGGACGAGTGCGACGCCCCACCGGTCGGCGGCCAGCCAGCCCACCTGGCCGGAGAGCCAGTAGTGCGAGTGGACGAGGTCGTAGTGGTCCTCCGGCACGGAGAGACCGGCGTGCATGATCCCCGCGGAGAACGCGCACAGCTGCCCCGGCAGCTCCTCCTTGGGCAGTCCCTCGTAGGGGCCTGCGGTCACGTGCAGCACGCGGACCCCGGGCACGAGTCCACCGATGATCGGCGACTCTCCCGTGGTGCGCCGCGTGAAGATGTCGACCTCGACCCCGCGGCGGGCCAGCTCCTTCGCCGTCTCGGCCACGTAGACGTTGAGGCCGCCCGCATCGCCGGTGCCCGGTTGCTCCAGCGGGGACGTGTGGACGCTGATCATCGCCACGCGCCTGGGGTCGTCCGACATCTGCGTCCTTCTGCTCGCCCCTGTTCTCTCCTGACTCAACCACACCGTCGATTTGATGTATTCCGCCGGTCGTCCTGTGGTCACTGGCGAGGACTCGCCGCCTCTGGCCGTTATGCTGCGCGCCGTGTCCGGCCGAGTTCGCCCCGTTGGGACGATCACCCGGGGCACGACGAACCCGAACCGGCTCCGTCGATGTGACCGCTGGCTTGCCGGACCGCAGGCCTGGCGGCTGCGCCGCAGTCCGACTCGACCGATCGTCGTCGACCTCGGCTACGGATCATCACCGGTCACCGCCGTCGAGCTGCACGGCCGGATGCGCCGGCTGAGGCACGACGTCCACGTAGTCGGCATCGAGATCGATCCCGATCGCGTCGCGGCGGCCAAACCGTTGGAGCGTGACGGCCTGGCCTTCCGAAGGGGTGGCTTCGAGATACCGCTCCGTGATGGGGCTCGGCCCACCGTCGTCCGTGCCTTCAACGTGCTGAGACAGTACGAGGAGGCCGAGGTGCCGGCTGCCTGGGCCCGTGTCCAGGAGCGGCTCGCGCCGGGAGGCCTCCTCGTCGACGGCACGTGCGACGAGATCGGCAGGCGTGCCACGTGGGTCGCCGTCGACGCGACCGGGCCGGCGTCCCTGACCCTCTCGCTGCGGCTCGGGGGCCTGGGGTGGCCGTCGGATGTCGCCGAGCGACTGCCCAAGGCACTGATCCACCGCAACGTCCCCGGTGAGCGCATCCATGCCTTCCTGGCAGACCTCGACCAGGCATGGGCGCGGCACGCGCCTCACGCGTCATGGGGCGCGCGCCAGCGGTTCCTCGCCGCTGCAGCCGACGTGGGTGAGCGCTGGCCCCTGCTCGACCGCCCGGCGCGGTGGCGTCTCGGGGAGATCACGGTCGCGTGGGAGTCAGTGGCCCCACGTCGCTGAAGACGCGTCCACCTCCCGGCGGACGTGCCCTCAGCGGGCGTAGTCGTCCTGAAGGCGCTCGATGTCACCCTCGTCGAAGTGGCCGAACGCCACCTCGAGAAGACGTCCCGGCAGTGAGCCAGAGTTGCCCATGCGATGCGTCGACCCGCGCGGTACCCAGACGGTCTCGCCGACCTCGGCTGTCCACGTCCGGTCGTCGACCGTGACGTCGACGGGCACGTCGAGCACCTGCCACATCTCGCCCCGGTGGTTGTGTCGCTGGAGCGAGAGCCGGTGGCCGGGCTCGACCGTGATGATCTTGACCGTCACCTGCTCGTTCGAGACGAACTGCTGGAACGCCCCCCATGGGCGCTCGGCCACGAAGATGTCGTCGGTCGGGTCACGGTCACCCAGCACATAGTCGTCCGGGGTGTGGCGCGACAGCGGCTGGTGGCCGCCGTCACCCCCGTCCGGCAGCTCCGTCGCGGTCAACCCCGCGGTCTCGTTGTTGCTCATGCCCTCCCCTTTGGCTCGTGAGTGCCCAGTGTGCCGTATCCCGGCAGTGCTCGGGCGCAGTTCTCGCGACGGTCACCACTGGCCCCGTGACCCGCCGATGCCGCGCACCTGGCGCAGTGCGGGACGCACGTCGGCGAGATAGACGGCCGAGCCCACGATCGCGAGCAGTCCGAAGATGGAGAGCGGGTTGAACATGGTCACGAAGCCGATCGCGACCGCCACTCCGAGCAGCACGAGCCAGAAGGTGCGCGTGCGCTTGCCAGCCGCGAGGTAGGCCCGCTCGGGGTGGCGCAGGGCATCCACGAACGCGAAGAGCTCCGCAGCAAAGGCGACGATCCCGATGATGAGTTGGACGGCGCTCTGGAAGCCGTAGAACAGCTGCATGCTGAAAGCCTAACTGGCGACGCGGCCGGAACCACCACGCGGCGATCACGATCGGGTGTCACGCGTCCACGACGAGGGTGACCGGTCCGTCATTCGTCAGCGACACGGACATCATCGCGCCGAAGCGGCCGGTGGCCACCTCGACGCCTCGAGCACGAAGCGCAGCCACGACGGCGTCGACCAGTGGCTCGGCCACCGGCCCGGGTGCCGCCGCCGACCACGAGGGCCGGCGCCCCTTCCGGGTGTCGGCGTAGAGGGTGAACTGGCTCACGACGAGGACGGGTGCGGCGGCGTCGACGAGGCTCTGCTCATCGCGCAGGATGCGCAGGTCGGCGATCTTGCGCGCCATTCGCTCGACCTGCTCCGGCCCATCGTCGTGCGTGACGCCGACCAGGGCCACCAGTCCTGGCCGGGAAATCTCTCCGACGACCTCGCCGTCGACCTCGACCTTCGCCCGGGTCACCCGCTGGAGCACCGCGCGCATGGCGGTGTCAGATCTCGACCGCGACGACCGCGCCGACGGGCTGACCGTGGCCCAGCACGGGTTGATGCTCGAGGGCGGCGAGCGCCTCGTCGTCGTCGACACCCAGCCGGCGGAGCACAGCCGCGACGACAACCGCGCGTGCGCGGGAGCCGCCATCCGCGATCTTGACGGCAATGCCGCGGCCGTCGGCCAGCCCGACGGCATAGACGGCCTCCGCGCCGTCCTTGGCAACGAGACCTGGGATGCGACGCATCAGCGTGCTCACGTCACGTCGTGTGCCGCCGACGTACTCGGGGAAGTCCCGCATCGCCTGCGCGACCCGCGCCTCCGGCCCCACCTCTGCCGCGGCGAGGCGGCCGAACGATCGCGCCAGCCCGGCGAGGGGGATGGCGTGGATCGGTGCACCACACCCGTCGACGGCGACTGCCGACGGCATCGCGCCGGCCAGCTCTGCGACGGTCTCGGAGACGGCGACCTGGAGTGGGTGGCCGGGTTCGCGATACGTCGCGGTGTCCCAGCCGTTGGCGATGCAGGTGGCGAGCATCGACGCATGCTTGCCGGAGCAGTTCTGCACGATGGACTGCTTGGGTAGGCCGGCGGCGATCCACGCGGTGCGAGCAACCTCGTCGTAGGGGTAGTCAGGCGTGTTCTGCAGGTCTGCCTCGGAGAGGCCGGCCCGGGCGAGGATCTCGCGGGCGGCGTCGACGTGGAACTCCTCGCCCGAGTGGCTCGAGCAGGCCAACGCGAGAAACGCACCGTCCGAGTCGAGGCCGTGGCGCAGCATGGCGAGGGCCTGGATGGGCTTGCTCGACGAGCGAGGGAACACCGGGCCTGCCGAGTCGCCCACCTCGAACTCGATGCTTCCGTCCGGTGCGGTGACGACGGCCGAGACCGTGATGCACCGACTCGACGAAACCGCCCCTGACGACGTGGGCCACGACGGGCGCGCTGGTCAGGGCCGACGAGGCAACCCTCGCGTCAACGGGCAGGGACGGTTCGGCGTCGGCTGGCACGCCCCGAAGTATGCCGCAGGACGGCAGTCGGGCCGCCACCGCATGAGGGTGACGGCCCGATCGCGTGCCGCGTCGGTCACTCCGCGGTCTTCTTGGCCGCGGCCTTCCTGGCCGGAGCCTTCCTCGCGGGGGTCTTCGTCGCCGAAGCCTTCTTGGTGGTGGCGGTACCCGCGGTCTTCTTGGCGGCGGCGCTGCGCGCAGCGACCTTGCGCGTCGTCGTGCCCTCGACCTGCTCCGCCTTGCGCGTCGCGGCACCCTGCCGAGCCGCTGCCGAGCGGACGGCGGCGCTACGAGCCGGCGTGCGCTTCACCGGGGCGGGCTCGGCGGCCTGCTCGACGGCCTGAACCGAGGAGTCCACCTGGGCTGCGACCTTCTGGGCGTCGTCGGACACCGTGTCGGCGAGCGTCCGGGCGACCTTCTCGCCCTCGGTCCGCGCCGTCTTGGCGACCTTGCGGCCACGAGCCATGACGGACTCGGACCGCTCGGCCAGGGCCGACGGCAGCCTTGGTGCCCTCGGTGCGCAGGTCGGCCACGACCGCCTCACCGCGCGCTGCTGCGGCGTCGTACTGGTCCTTGGCGTTGCTCGCGAGGACGAGACCCTGGTTGAGCACCTGGGCAGGGAGCTCCTGAGCCTCCTTGATGAACCGGTCCGCGTACTGCGTCGCCATCTTCTGGAGCTCCGCGGTGCGGGCCTGGAGCTCGTCGAGCCGCTTCTGGAGGTCCTTCTGCAACTGCTTCGCCTCCTTCTTGGCACCCTTGCGGACGTCGGCCGTCCGGGCCTCCTTGGCAGCGACCTGGAGCTCGTCACGGGCGTGCCGGACCGTGTCGACCGCGATGGTGGCCGCGCCGACGACCGCGAAGAACGGCGTCGGGTCGACGGTCAGGTCGGGTAGCCGGTCGTCGATCTGGCTGCGCATGTCCTTGACGGCTGCCTCCGCCTGCTTCTGGGCATCCTTGACGGTCTTGCTGATCTTCTTCTGGTTGAGAGCCATCTCAGTTCTCCTTCTGGGGTCGCCTTGCGCTTCCCATGGGTCTTGGGTGCCGTCCCGCCCCGGCGCGACTTCGGGCCGACGAACGACTCGTAGATCTCGACGAGCACCGCGCGCTGTCGGTCGGTGAGGACCGGGTCGGCCGCGATGGCTTCGAGGACGCCCGGGGCGGTAGCCGGGTTCCCGTTGGTGAGGACCCGCTCGTCGAGAATTCCCGCCCGGACGTAGAGCGACTCCGCGGACACCTCGAGGCCCTTTGCGATCTGCTGCAGGATCTCGGCGCTCGGCTTCTTCAGGCCCCGCTCGATCTGCGACAGATAGGGATTCGAGATTCCGGCGATCTCCGCGAGCTGCCGCAGGGACAGCTGGGCGTTCTCGCGCTGCTCACGCAAGTACGCGCCGAG
Source organism: uncultured Actinomycetota bacterium (assembly GCA_963754395.1). Classification (GTDB taxonomy): domain Bacteria; phylum Actinomycetota; class Actinomycetes; order Actinomycetales; family Dermatophilaceae; genus Intrasporangium. The sequence goes on from CAVWGJ010000033.1 coordinate 179,795, forward strand.
ATCGGAAGCCTGCTCACACCTCCATTATGCTAACTTTAGCAAGCAGAATGCAAACTCTAGGCAGCGTGACTCCGAACACAGCGATGCAGGAGGGCCGCCACCCCGCGTCGCTTACCCGACGAGGGGCCGGCCAAACCGACTGAACGCGGGATGCATCCCGCGCCTCGCTCGCCAACCCGCGCGGAGGCGGACAATGCGCGCGGCATCCGCCAGTCCGACCTCCGATCCCAGCCACGCGACCTCGGCGCGCCGACGACGCGAGCGAGCCCAGCGGCATACGACATGGGGGTGAGGTCAGCGAGCGCGACGGTCCTTGACAGCGAGCAGCTGACGCGCCTCCCCCGTCGACATCGGGGGGCGTTGCATGATCGTGGCGAGCTCCGCTGCGCGAGCGACGAGCTCCTTGTTGTGCGTGACCGGCTGGCCCTTGGCGAAGACGAGGTTGTCCTCCATCCCGACCCGCAGGTGGCCGCCGGCCGACAGTGCGGTGGCGGCAATCGGCAGGTGGGTGCGGCCGATCCCCGTCGCCGACCACGACGTCACCTCGGCAGGCAGCAGCGCCAGCCCGGCCAGCAGGGTCTGCGGGGTGCCGGGCATCGCCCCCGGCACGCCCATGACGAAGTCGACGTGCACCCTGCCGCCGTAGGGCAGCCCGCACTCGTCGATGAGCCGGCGCAACGCGTGGACGTGCCCCAGCTCGAACAGCTCGAACTCCGGCACGACCTCGCGTTCCTGCGCCTGGCGGTAGAGGTCGACCATGAAGCCCCACGGGTTGAGGAACACGTCGTCACCGAAGTTCGTCGTGCCGCAGGTGAGGGAGCACGAGTCCGGGTCCGCGTCGAGGACGGTGAGGCGCTTCTCGAGTGGGTCGGTGACCGCCCCTCCCGTCGAGAGCTGGACGACGAGGTCGGTGGCCTCGCGGACGGCGACGACCGCCTCCTTGAGCAGGACCGGGTCGAGCGTCGGACGGTGGTCGGAGTCGCGGACGTGGATGTGGATCAGGGCCGCTCCTGCCGCCTCGCAGGAGACGGCCGTCTCGACGAGCTCCTCCGGGGTCGTGGGGAGGGCCGGGACGTCGGCCTTGGCGGTCTCTGCCCCGGTCGGGGCGACGGTGATCAGGGTGCGCGCGGCACTGCGTGCGGGAGCGGTCGTCATGGCGCCATCCTGCCAGCGGCGAGTGTTCCGGTTGAGGCCACCTCGGCAACCCCGGGGTTGCCGACCAGGCAGCTACCCGGAGTAGGCGTCAGGGCGAGACGATGACGGTCTGGGCCGCACTCACGCCCTCGACGTCCAGCACCAGCTCGGGGTCGGTGTTGCGCTTGACGACCGCGAGCGCGATCGGGCCGTCGGTGTGGTGCCGGGCGATCGAGGTGACGTGGCCGACGACGCGCTCACCCGCGCGGACCTCGGCGCCCGCGGACGGCAGGGCGTGACCGGAACCGTCGACGTGGAGGAAGACGAGGCGCCGCGGCGGGCGGCCGAGGTTGTGCACGCGGGCGACGGTCTCCTGACCGCGATAGCAGCCCTTGTGCAGGTGCACCGCAGTGCGGAGCCAGTCGACCTCGTGGACGAGCGTGCGGTGGTCGGTCTCCGCACCGAGCCGCGGCCGCCAGGCAGCGATCCGGAGGGCCTCGGCGGCCCAGAGACCAGCCAGGGGGCGGTCACCAACGGCCTCTTCAAGGGATGCGCGCGGGACGATGACCTCACGCCACGACCGCCTCGTGCCGGGGTGGTCCTCGACCGGACCGTACGCCGTCGTGTCCCCGACCAGGTCGGGCCACGGGTCGCGCCACGCGAGCGGCTCGCCCGGGGCGGACTCGGCTCCGTGGGGCTCGCCGAGGACCCCCCAATCGGCGGTCACGTCGGCGACCTCGACGCGCAACATGAAGCGCATCCGCTCAAGCCACTCACGCAACGCCTCGCCGTTGCCCGGCTCCGTCGTGATCCACGTGGTCTCGCCGTCGTCGACGAGGTGGAGCGAGTGCTCGACGTGCCCCTTGGGCGTGAGGATCAGGGCCTCGCGCGACTCCCGCACCCCCAGGTCGACGAGGTGCTGCGTCGTCAGCGAATGCAACCACGACAGGCGGTCGGGGCCGGTGACCGTGAGGACCGACCGGTGCGAGAGGTCGACGACGGCCAGCCCCTCCTCGAGGACCCGCTGCTCCCGCATCGGGTCGCCGTAGTGGATGGCCACGCCTGCGGCGACGCCCTCGCCCGCGACGGCACCGGGGCGGTCGAGCAGCGGACTGCGGTGGAGGACGGGAAGCTCAGTCATGTCGGTCACCCTCGTGCAACGCCCTTCGCAGCCACCCTCATCCCAGTCATCCCGATCATCTCGTCACCCGACCCGCTTGAGCGTCGCCGACAGGTGGCTCTGGAGCTCTTGGCCGACGGCGGCCATGTCCATCGCCCACAGCAGCTGCGAGTCGACGAGACCGTACATCCGGGTCGCCGCGTTGTACTCCTTGGCGCGTGGGGACCGCATGACGCTGTCGGTCTTGAGCCTGATCTTGGCCGGCTCCACCGTGCCGTAGTACATCTCGAGGATGCCGGTGGGGTGCACGAGGAGCAGCTCGACCTCTCCGTCCGGCAGGGGCCGCCAGAAGCCGGACTCGACCGCGGCAGGACGCACTCGCTCCCCGGTCGCGGAGTCGAGGATCCAGGCGCGGCTCTCCCACTTGAGGAAGGGGCGTCCGTCGTGGGTCACCTCGATCTCCTGCCCGAAGTGGGCCGACTCGATGGTCGGGTAGCCGAGCACGCCGGCCCCCTCCCAGCGACCGATGAGCCAGGCGAGGGGACGCACCGGCTCGGCGAGGTCCGCATCGAGGTGGAACATGCTCGTGATCGTAACCTGAGCGCATGGACGCACCCGAACCATCCCTCGTCGTCAAGCTGACCTCGGGCGTCGAGGCGCCGGAACGCCTGTCGCAGGCCTTCACCGTGGCCTCCACCGCGGTGGCGAGCGGGGTCACCGTGAGCCTGTGGCTCACCGGGGAGGCGACGTGGATGGCCGTTCCCGGGAGGGCTGAGGAGTTCGAGCTGCCGTATGCCGCTGAGCTCGCTTCCCTGCGCGACGCCGTGATCGCGGGTGGCCGGCTCACCGTCTGCACCCAGTGCGCCGCGCGGCGGAACCTCACCGAGGATGCGCTCGTCGCCGGGGTGGCGATCCGCGGGGCGGCCGCCTTCGTCGAGGAGATCATGGCGCCGGGCGCCCGGGCCCTCGTCTACTGAACGCCGCTCCCCCGGGTTGAGGTGAACCCGCCGGTGCTTCGACGGCGCGTTTACCTCAACCCGCGGGGGTCAGGAGACGATGGTGAAGACGTGGACGACGACGCCGAGCATCAGCACGGAGCCTACGCCGGCCGCGACCTGGCCACGCGCGCCGAGCATCGCCGGCTGCAGAGCGAAGATCCGCCGCCAGGACCACGACAGCGAGCCCGCACCAGCAGCCACGCCGACCGTCGCCCATCCTCCGACCTCGTCGAAGAGCAACCCGGCGATCACGGCGCCGACGATCGCGGCGACCAGGGCGACGAGGCCGAGGAACGGGGCGAGTCCCCGCTTCCTGACGAGCAGGTCGGCGACCACCGCGGCGACGGCGGCGGACATCGTGACGACGAGGTAGGCGCGACCGCGAGGCACGTCGGCCGAGCCGACGGCCAAGGTGGCCGAGGCCATGGGGACCAAGCCGCCGAACGACGCCAGCAGGGTGAGGACGAGCCCCTCCCGTCCCGACGTGCGGACGAGCTGGCCCATGAAGGACAGCACGATGCCGAGCGCGACCGCGGCGGCCGTCCACCTGAGGTCATCGCTCAGCGAGGTGAAGATGATCGCCGGTGCGGCGATGAGCAGCACGATCGCCGTCGTCTGGGGCGTGTGCGAACCGCCGAGGACCGGCCAGGACCAGGCGAGCACGAGGGACAGGACCAGCGTGGCAATGAGGACGACCCGGAATCCTCCTGCCGTCGCCACGGCCAGCGCCCCCGCCGCGACGACGACGGCACCGATCGTCACCGGGCGCACGTGGTCCGCACCCGTGGGAGAGAGCGGGAGCCGGAGGGAACCGCCGTGGAACTGCCCCGAATCGATGCCCGAATCGGTGCTGGAATCGGTGCCCCCGACAGGTGGACCGCTCGCATCAGAGGCATCGGTGGCGTCGGGCACGGTCGTCATTGTGCATTACCCACCGGCGAACGGCGGCAGGACCTCGAGCGTCGCACCCGATGCCAGGACCGTGTCCCGGCCCGCTGCGCGCCCGTCGATGAGGAACGTCGCCACGCTCGCGACTCGCGCCAGGTCCGGGTGCGCCGCCACCGCCGCCGCCACCGCGTCGGACACCGTGGCGGCAGCGCCGAGGCCGAGCCGCTCGCTGTCCACCCCGGCAGCCTCCCGTGCCGCGGCCCAGTAGCGCACCGTCACCGTCTGCTCGGCCGAGCCGACCTCGCCCATCTCGCTCCCGTCTCATCAAGACTCATCTGTCTCGTCGTGCATCCAGTCCCTCTGGCGCAGGTCCAGTGTCGCCTATCCTGCAGGGGATGGCCCGGCTGCTCCTCCTGACGAACGCACTCGCCCCGAGTGCCGAGGTGCTGCCCGCGCTCGGGTTGCTCACCCACCCGGTCCGCGTCCTGCCGGCCGAGGCGACCGCCCTCGTCGACTCGCCGGACTGCGATGTCGTCATCGTCGATGCGCGGCGAGAGCTCGCGAGCGCCCGGTCCCTCTGCCGGGTGCTGCGCACCACCGGGATCGCGACTCCGCTGCTGGCCGTCCTCACCGAGGGCGGCCTTGCTGCTCTCACGGGCGAATGGGGGCTCGACGACGTCCTCCTCGACACGGCCGGTCCGGCAGAGGTCGACGCCCGGCTCCGCCTGGCCATGACGCGGGGGCAGGGCGAGGAGGCCCTTGACGCACCGATCACCTCGGGCGACCTCGTCATCGATGAGGCGAGCTACTCGGCGCGGTTCCGCGGCCAGCCGCTGGACCTGACGTACAAGGAGTTCGAGCTGCTCAAGTACCTCGCCCAGCACCCCGGGCGCGTCTTCACCCGGGCCCAGCTGCTCCAGGAGGTCTGGGGCTACGACTACTACGGCGGCACCCGGACGGTCGACGTCCACGTCCGTCGCCTCCGCGCAAAGCTCGGCCCCGACCACGAGGCGCTCATCGGCACCGTGCGCAACGTCGGCTACCGCCTCGTGCCGGACAAGGCCACCAGCGCGTGAACCTCGAGCTGCGTGACGGCCAGCCTCTCCGACCCGGGGAGGCACGCCAAGTCCTCCAGATCGCCGCAGCGGCCGAGGCAGCGGACGGCTCGCCACCCCTGTCGGAGCAGTTCCGCCTGTCCGTCGAGTCGGGCGACCCGGAGGTCACACACGTGTTGTCGTATGCCGCTGAGCCGGCTCTCGCAGGCTACGCACAGGTCCGCGCGGGGTCGGGTGACGAACCCCCCTCCGCCGAGCTCGTCGTGACCCCGGAGTGGCGCCGCCAGGGGGTGGGGTCCGCGCTGCTGGCGGCCCTCCCCAAGGACGCGCGGGTGTGGAGCCACGCCACGGGACGGGCCGCGACGGCAGCCGACGCGTTCGCCCGCGCGATGGGACATGAACCGGTGCGATCCCTGCACGTCATGGGGCGCTCGCTCGTGGACGGGCCGCCCTGGCCGGCTGCGCACGTGCCGGAGCGCTACTCCGTCCGCACCTTCGAGGCCGGCCGCGACGAGGACGCGTGGGTCGCCGTCAACGCCGCGGCGTTTGCCTCACACCCCGAGCAGGGGGCGCTGACCCGCCGGGACCTCGATCAGCGAATGTCCCAGCCGTGGTGGGACGCTGAAGGGTTCATCCTCATCGTCGACGCCTCGGCCACCGATGACACCGTCCACATCGCCGCCTTCCACTGGACGAAGGTCGACCCTCCCGAGGGCGACACCGGCGAGGTCTACGTCGTCGGCGTCTCCCCGGACCGGCAGGGCGAGGGCCTCGGCAAGGCGGTGACCATCCTCGGGCTCGACCACCTCAAGGTCCGCGGGCTGCGCGACGTGATCCTCTACGTGGACGAGGACAACGTCGCAGCCGTTCGCACGTACGCCGGCCTGGGGTTCACCGACCGGGAGGTCCACCGCCAGTTCGCGAGGGCCTGACCTGGCGATCCAGGCGCGAAGTGCACACTCGACGCTCCATGGGTGCCCTCCCCCTCGTCGAGTGTGCGGTAAACGCCCGGCGCGAAGTGCCACGAGCTCGACGAGACCGGGCCCGGCGCGAAGTGCACACTCGACGAGGAGGGAGCTCAGCGGCATACGGCCATACTCACTCGGTCAGGTTGGGTCCGCTTCCCTGGCAAAACGATGTCACGATGGGGACATGAGCACCGGCAGTCTCGAACGAACCGACCTCGAGGGCCAGGACCAGCAACGTGAGGTCGAGACGACGCCAGAGGTGAGCTCGTTCACGAGCACGGTGCCGCATCGACGGGCTCCCATGAGGGGTCGCGACGGCCGGTTCATCGGCGCGCTGGGCACCGGGCCGGAGCAACGCGGCGAGGAGGACCTGCCCGCCGACCGCTATCTCGAGCGTGAGCTGTCGTGGCTTCAGTTCAACGAGCGCGTGCTCCAGCTCGCCATCGACCCCACCGTCCCGCTGCTCGAACGGGCGCGCTTCCTCGCGATCTTCTCGAGCAACCTCGACGAGTACTTCATGGTGCGGGTGGCCGGCCTGAAGCGACGGATCGCCACGGGTCTGGCGGTCCGTACTGCGGCCGGGCTCGAGCCACGCGACCTGCTCGAGCGGATCGCGCGGGTCGCCCACGAGCTGATGGCCCAGCACGCCGTGGTCTTCCAGCACGACGTGCGTCCCGCGCTCGAGGCCGAGGGCATCACCATCGTCCGCTGGGACGACCTCGACGAGCAGGAGCGGGAGCCGCTCCACTACTTCTTCGCCGACCGCGTCTTCCCCGTCCTCACACCCCTCGCGGTCGACCCGGCCCACCCGTTCCCCTACATCTCCGGGCTGTCCCTCAACCTCGCGGTCCTGCTCCAGAGCCCGAAGACCGGCAACGAGCACTTCGCGCGGCTCAAGGTGCCGCCGAACCTCCCGCGCTTCATCCGCATCAGCGACCGTGAGACCGAGGGCGCCACGGAGGTCAAGCGGTTCGTGCCGCTCGAGGAGGTCATCTCCTCGCACCTCGACCAGCTGTTCCCCGGCATGGACGTCCTGGAGCACTTCTCCTTCCGGGTGACGCGCAACGAGGACGTCGAGGTCGAGGAGGACGACGCGGAGAACCTGCTCACCGCGCTCGAGAAGGAGCTGACCCGGCGCCGCTTCGGCCCGCCGATCCGGCTCGAGGTCGAGGAGGACATGGATCCGAAGGTCCTCGACATGCTGAGCCGCGAGCTGCAGATCAGCGACCGCGAGATCTACCGCCTGCCGACGCCGCTCGACCTCACCGGCCTGTGGATCCTCACGGACGTCGACCGCTCGGACCTCGAGTACCCGAAGTTCTTTCCCCGGACCCATCCCGACTTCGCCCCGACGGAGAGCGCCCAGGCGAGCGACCTGCTGGCGGCGGTGCGCACCAAGGACGTGCTCGTCCAGCACCCGTACCACTCGTTCTCGACGTCGGTGCAGGCCTTCATCGAGCAGGCTGCGGTTGATCCCCACGTGCTCGCGATCAAGCAGACCCTCTATCGGACGTCGGGGGACTCCCCCATCATCGATGCCCTCATCGATGCGGCCGAGGCGGGCAAGCAGGTGCTCGCCATCGTGGAGATCAAGGCCCGGTTCGACGAGGTCAACAACATCTCGTGGGCCCGCAAGCTCGAGGAGGCGGGTGTCCACGTCGTCTACGGCGTCGTCGGCCTCAAGACGCACGCCAAGCTGTGCCTCGTCGTGCGCGAGGAACCCGAGGGGCTGATCCGCTACTGCCACATCGGCACCGGCAACTACAACCCGAAGACCGCACGCACCTACGAGGACTTCGGGCTCTTCACCTGTGACCCGCGCGTCGGGGACGACCTGTCGCGGCTGTTCAACCAGCTGTCCGGCTTCGCTCCAAGGAGCCGGTTCAAGCGGCTCCTCGTCGCCCCGCGGACGGTGCGCACCGGCCTCATCGAGCTCATCCAGGAGGAGGTCGCGCTCCATGGCAAGCGGGGCAAGGGTGACCCGCCCGGCCGGATCGCCTTCAAGGCCAACTCGATCGTCGACGAGGAGATCATCGACGCGCTCTATCGCGCGAGCATGGCCGGCGTAAAGGTCGACGTCTGGGTGCGCGGCATCTGCGCCCTGCGCCCCGGGGTGGAGGGGATGTCCGAGAACATCCGCGTCCGGTCGGTCCTCGGGCGGTTCCTCGAGCACTCGCGCGTCTTCTGGTTCGAGCACGGCGGGGACCCACAGGTGTACATCGGCAGCGCCGACCTCATGCACCGCAACCTCGACCGCAGGGTGGAGGCGCTCGTGCGGATCACCGACCCGGGACACCTCACCGAGCTCGCCGAGCTGTTCGACCTCGCCTTCGACGACGGGACGTCCCGCTGGGACCTGTGCGCGGACGGTCGGTGGGTGCGGCACCACCAGGACGACGCCGGCGGGCCGCTCACCGACCCGCAGGCCGCCCTCATCGAGCGACACGACAAGCGGCGGCGGAAGGCGCGGCGGCGGTGAGCCGCCCGCTGACCAGCGCGCTGCGTGGAACGCCGGCGACCTGGGCCGTCGCTGTGCATCTGCCGCGGCGCCCGATTCACGGTCGGCCTGACGTGGCGTCCGTCATCCCGGCCGCGGGCACGCTGCCGTGGCGTCGCCGCGAGGGACGACTGGAGGTCGCGCTCGTCCACCGGCCCAAGTACGACGACTGGTCCTGGGCGAAGGGCAAGCTCGACCCGGGCGAGCCGCTCTGTGTGGCCGCAGCGCGGGAGACGCTCGAGGAGACGGGCCTGCAGGTGCGCCTCGGCATGTCGCTGCCGAGAGCGACGTACACCGTGCTGGACGGCGAGGGCGCGCCTGCGACGAAGGAGGTCCACTACTGGGCTGCACACGTCGTCGGCGGGTCCGGGGCCCTCGAGCACGAGATCGACGAGGTCCGCTGGGTCGATGCGCGCACGGCCCACGACCTGCTCGACTACGGCCGGGACCGGGAGCAGCTGCTCGCCGTCGTTCGGGCGGATCGCGAGGACCGCCTGGAGACCTGGCCGCTCGTGCTCGTCCGGCACTCGAAGTCACGTCCCCGGAGCAGGTGGAAAGGCGACGACCGCCTGCGCCCGCTGGACGCGGTCGGACGCGAGCAGTCTGACGACATGGCCCGCATCCTGGGGGCCTACGGCGTCGAGCAGGTCGTCTCGTCGTCATCCGTGCGCTGTCTTCAGACGGTCGAGCCGTATGCCGCTCGGCTGGGGACCCGGATCAGGGCCAAGGACTCGTTGTCCGAGGAAGGCTTCGCCGCGGACCCGGGGCCGGCGGTGACGCACCTGCACAAGCTGCTCGATCGGGCGCGGCCCGTCGTGGTGTGCACGCACGGACCGGTTCTGCCCACCCTGCTCGAGGTGCTGCGGAGCCGACTTCGCGCGGACTCGGAATGCAGCGTCTCCGCCAACGAGGAGCTCATGTCCGCCGGCACTTCATCGATGCGCAAGGGAGAGGTCCTCGTCGCCCACCTGACGGACTCGGGCGACGCCGCCCGGGTGGTCGCGGTCGAACGAATCGACACCTGACCAAATCCACCATCTTGCCCATGCGTCGGGACCGGCGCACCGCGGGCCAGATGGGCGCACGTGATCGTCGACAGCCGTTCACCTGTGGTTCACCGGGAGGGGGCAATCTGTCATTCAAGGCTCCTAAGTTCGGCCTTGGTTCGACAGCCCGGGCGTGACGCCGGACCGGTCGACCGAAGTACTGAAGAGCCACCCCATCGAGAGGGATCATCCCGTGTCTGTTTCGCGTGTCAGCGCCTTCGGCGCCCTCGCCCTCACCGGCGTTCTCACGCTCTCGGCCTGTGCGACCGAGAACCCTGCACCGTCCGACGGCAACACCGCTGCCGGCGACCCCACCAACGCCGCCGCCGCGGCCGACTGCTTCACCGGCGACCTCAAGGCTGAGGGGTCGTCCGCGCAGAAGAACGCCATCGACGAGGCCATCTCCGCCTACCAGACCGCGTGTGCCGACGCCACGATCGACTACCAGCCGACCGGCTCGGGCGCGGGCATCAAGCAGTTCATCGCCAAGCAGGTCGACTTCGCCGGCTCCGACTCGGCCCTCAAGACCGAGCAGAAGGACGGCATCATCGAGGCCGAGGAGGCCAAGAACTCCTGCGGCTCCGACGCCTGGAACCTGCCCATGGTGACCGGCCCGATCGCCATCGCCTACAACGTCCAGGGCGTCGACAAGCTCGTCCTCAACGCGGACGTCGCGTCCCGGATCTTCGACGGCAAGATCACGACGTGGAACGACCCGGCCATCGCCGCGCTCAACAAGGACGTCACGCTGCCGGCCACCCGATCAAGGTCTACTTCCGCTCCGACGAGTCGGGCACGACCGAGAACTTCACCAAGTACCTCAAGGCCGCCGCGCCGTCGACGTGGACCTACGAGACCGGCAAGAAGTGGCCGGGCAAGGGCGAGGGCAAGGAGAAGTCGGCGGGTGTGGCCACGGCCACCAAGGGCCAGGACGGCGCCATCACGTACGTCGAGTGGAGCTACGCCCAGCAGAACCAGCTGTCGATGGCCTCCATCGACAGCGGCTCCGGCGCCGTCGAGCTGACCGCCGAGTCGGCTGGCAAGACCGTCGCCACCGCCGAGCAGGCCGGCACGGGCAACGACCTGGCTCTCAAGATCGACTACGCCACCAAGGAGGCGGGTGCCTACCCGATCGTCCTCGTGACGTACGAGATCGTCTGCTCCACGTACCCGGACGCCGAGACGGGCAAGAAGGTCAAGTCCTTCCTGAAGACCTTCGCCTCGGAAGAGGTCCAGGGTGGCCTCACCGCACAGGGCTACGCGCCGCTCCCTGCGGAGGTTGCCAGCAAGGTCGGGACAGCGATTGACGCGATCTCCTGATCGTGACGCAATGGGGCGGGTGCCGGGTTCCACCGGCCCCGCCCCATCCGCCATGTGCACGCCCGTAACCACCCCCGAGCGAAAAGGCCTGACGTGCCCACAGTGACCGGCGTCTCTGCCACAGACGAACTGCCCGGCCCCGATGGCAAGAAGCCCCTGACCGGTGACAAGGCGTCAACGGGACGACGTGGTGACCGGCTCTTCGGCGGTGCGGCGACCCTCTCCGGTGTCGTCGTCATCGCAATGGTCTCGCTCATCGGGATCTTCCTCGTCGTGCAGGCCATTCCAGCCCTGACGAACAACTCGGCGAGCTTCTTCACGAGCCGGGTCTGGGAACCGGGTGGGGAGCAGCCCGCCTTCGGCATCGTGGAGTTCCTCTGGACGACCGTCATGGCGTCGCTCATCGCGATGATGCTGGCGGTGCCCGTAGGCGTCGGTGTGGCGCTCTTCCTCACGCAGTACGCGCCGCTGCGGATGCGCAACCCCGCCGCCGCCCTGATCGACCTGCTCGCCGCCGTCCCGTCGATCGTCTACGGCCTCTGGGGCCTGTTGACCTTCCGCAGCTTCGTCAAGCCGCTCGAGCAGTTCCTCCAGGACAAGCTCGGCTGGTTCCCCCTCTTCGCCCCGACCGGTATCTCGGGCGGCACGATCTTCTTCATCGGCATCGTCCTCGCGATCATGATCCTGCCGATCGTCACGGCGCTCTCCCGCGAGGTCTTCGACCAGACTCCGATCGCCCACAAGGAGGGCGCGCTGGCCCTCGGTGCGACGCACTGGGAGATGATCCGCACCGCCGTCCTGCCCTTCGGACGGCCCGGCGTCATCTCCGCCTCGATGCTGGCCCTGGGTCGAGCCCTCGGCGAGACGATCGCGGTCACCTTCCTCGTCTCCGCGCTGGCTCCCGGAACCCCGTGGACCTGGTCGCTCTTCAACGGCGGTGAGACCTTCGCGTCGAAGATCGCCAACAACGCAGCCGAGTTCAGCAACCCGAACAAGACCGGCGCCTACATCGCGGCCGGCCTCGTCCTCTTCGTCCTGACGTTCGTCGTCAACAGCGTCGCCCGAATCGTCATCGAACGCAGGAAGGCCTTCACCGAATGAGCCTCACGACGACCAGGGACCACGCGCCGGACGACGGCGCCACCAACGGTCTGGTGACGCCTCCCGGTGGCCCCACGGCCGACGACGCCGTGCACCAGATGGACCACCCGCACCGGGCCCGTTCGATCAAGGACGTCCTCGCCCGGGTCATCATGTGGAGCGCCTTCTTCGTGGCGGTGATTCCGCTCGTCTGGATCCTCTGGACGGTGGTCAGCCGGGGCATCCACATGGTCACCACCAGCACCTGGTGGACGGCCAACCAGCGCAACATCAACTCCGACGACTTCGGCGGCGGCGCGCGTCACGCGATCGAGGGCACGCTGCTCCAGGCGGGCATGACCGCGCTGATCTCGATCCCCATCGGCGTGCTCACGGCCGTCTACCTCGTTGAATACGGCCGGGGGTGGTTCGCGAAGGCGATCAGCTTCATGGTCGACATCCTTTCCGGCGTCCCGTCCATCGTCGCCGCGCTGTTCATCTACGCGGCCTGGGTCACGACGTTCGGCATCGACCGCAACGGGTTCGCGGTCTCGCTCTCCCTCGTCCTGCTGATGATCCCGACCGTCGTCAGATCGACGGAGGAGATGCTCAAGCTCGTCCCCAACGAGCTGCGCGAGGCGTCCTACGCCCTCGGGGTCGCGAAATGGGTCACGATCGTCCGGATCGTCCTGCGGACGGCCTTCTCGGGCATCGTCACCGGGATCCTGCTCGGGCTCGCGCGCGTCATGGGCGAGACCGCACCGCTGCTCATCCTCGGGCCCTACACCAAGAACTTCCAGCGCAACCTGTTCGAGGGCAACATGGCGACCCTGCCCACGATGATCAACCAGGACCGGAACGACTTCGCGCTCGCCACCGCCGCCGAGCGGATGTGGGGCGCCGCACTCACCCTGATCATTCTCGTCCTCCTCCTCAACCTCATCGGCCGAGTCATCGCCCACTACGGCTCCGTCAAGAAGTAAGAGAAAGCGAAGCACTTCGATGGCAAAGCGAATTGACGTCAGCGACCTCGACGTCTACTACGGGGACTTCAAAGCCGTGGAGGGCGTGACGCTGACCGTCGAGCCTCGGTCGGTCACCGCCTTCATCGGCCCCTCCGGCTGCGGCAAGTCGACCTTCCTGCGCACCCTCAACCGGATGCATGAAGTCATCCCGGGTGGCCGGGTCGAGGGGAAGGTCCTGCTCGACGACCAGGACCTCTACGCGCCGTCGATGGACCCGGTTCACGTGCGTCGCACGATCGGCATGGTGTTCCAGCGACCCAACCCCTTCCCCACGATGTCGGTCTACGACAACGTCGCTGCGGGACTGCGGCTCAACGGTGTCCGGAGCAAGAGCACCCTGGACGGCATCGTCGAGCAGTCCCTGAAGGGCGCCAACCTCTGGAACGAGGTCAAGGACCGCCTGGCCAAGCCGGGCGCCGGTCTGTCCGGTGGCCAGCAGCAGCGCCTCTGCATCGCCCGGGCCATCGCGGTGCAGCCGCAGGTGCTGCTCATGGACGAGCCCTGCTCGGCCCTGGACCCGATCTCGACGCTCGCGATCGAAGACCTCATCAACGACCTGAAGACCGAGTACACGATCGTCATCGTGACGCACAACATGCAGCAGGCCGCCCGCGTCTCCGACCGGACCGCCTTCTTCAACCTCAGGGCCACCGGGGAGCCCGGCCGCCTCGTGGAGATCGACGACACGACGAAGATCTTCAACAACCCGTCGCAACAGCAGACCGAGGACTACATCTCCGGCCGCTTCGGCTGACACACCACCGACCTGAAGGTCGGCGGGGCGGGCGCTGTCAGGGGGTGCCCGCCCCCTTCATCAAACGCAGCTCGACGCAGTGGTCACGCGCGTGCGGGGGCGAGCTCAGCGGCATACGGCAAGAACATCGTCCCGAACTGCGCGAATCAGCGGGCCAGCCCCGTGACGTACCAGGTGAGCGCCGCGACGAGGCCGGCGCCGGGGAAGGTGAGGACCCACGCGCCCACGATGTTGCCGGCGACGCCCCAGCGCACGGCGGACAGTCGCTTCGTGGCGCCGACGCCCATGATGGCCGACGTGATGGTGTGCGTCGTCGAGATGGGCGCTCCGAACGCCATGCCGGCGACATAGAGGATCGACGCGGCGGTCGTCTCCGCGGCGAAGCCCTGCGGCGGGTCGAGGTGGATGATCCGCCGGCCCAGGGTTCGCATGATCCGCCAGCCACCGGCGTACGTACCGAGCGAGATGACGATGGCAGACAGGACGAGCACCCAGATGGGGATGGTGTCGCCGCTGTGGTGTCCCGAGATGTTGAGTGCGAGGACGACCACCCCGGCGGTCTTGGCGGCGTCCTGCAGACCGTGCCCGAAGGCCATGGCGGCAGCGGACGCGGTCTGGGCGTGCCGGAAACCACGCTGCACGCGGCCCGGGTGCGCCCTGCGGAACATCCAGAGGATGCCCGTCATGACGAGGAAACCGAGGGTGAGCCCGACGAGCGGGGAGACGATCATCGGGATGACGACCTTGGTGAGGATGATGTCCCACTTGACGGCCACCCCGGCGGCGAGGGCCGCACCGCCGAGCCCCCCGATGAGGGCGTGCGACGAGGACGATGGGAGCCCGAACCACCAGGTGAGCATGTTCCAGCCGATGGCCCCGACCAGTGCCGCCGCGACCAGCCAGAGGCCGTCGATCCCGGACGGCTGCTCGATGATGCCCGACCCGATCGTCTGGGCCACCTTCGTGCCGAAGAAGGCCCCGACGAGGTTCGCCACGGCGGCCATGCCGAGCGCCACACGCGGCGTCAGCGCACGCGTGGAGACCGACGTGGCGATGGCGTTGGCTGCATCGTGGAAACCGTTGGTGTAGTTGAAGCCCATCGCCAATGCGACGACCACTGCGACGGGGAGGACGTCCAACACGGCGTCAGGACTCCTTGACCGCGATGCCCTCGACCGTGTGAGCGACGTTCTCGAAGGAGTCGGCCGCGTCTTCGAAGCCGTCGATGATGCCCTTCATCTTGATGATGTGCACGGCGTCGACGTTCGCGCCGTTGAAAAGCTCGACGAGCATCTTGCGGTGCAGCTTGTCGGCCTGGTTCTCCAGGCGGTTGATCTCGATCCAGTAGCCCGAGAGGTCCTGGAGCGAGCGAAGGTTGGGCATCGCCTCGGCGGTGACCTCCGCCATCCGGGACAGGATCTCGATCTGCTCCGTCATGCCCTTGGGCAGGTCGCCGATCCGGTAGAGGGCGATGAGGTCCGCCGTCTCCTCGATGTGGTCCATGCAGTCGTCGAGCTGGACCGCGAGGGCATGGATGTCCTCGCGGTCGAAGGGGGTGATGAACGAGCTGTTGACCTTCTTGATCACAGCGTGCGTGGCTTCGTCCGCCTCGCTCTCGAGAGCACCGAGCCGCTCGGCGACGCCAGCCCGACCCGCGGGGTCCAGCTCGAGGAGCTTGGTCAGCTCCCTCGTCGCTTCGACGAGGAGTCCCGCGGAGGTCGCGAAGAGCGAGTAGAAGCTCGTGTCCTGGGGAGTCAGGCGAAAGCCCACGTGGGTACTCCGGTCGCTTGGCAGTCGGTCGGGATGATGCTACGGCCACGAGGACACCGGAGTGCAATCTGGCGTTCACCCCAACGACATGTCGGGACCCGGAGCGGGTCGCTCGGGGCGGCTCCGACCTCAGTCCTCGCCCTCGCGTCCGTTGGGAGTGTCCCCGGAGTCCGCGCTGTCGATGCCGAGCAGGGCATCGACCTCATCCGGCGTGAAGTGACGCGTGCTCGTGGACGCGGCGACCACCAGATCACTGACGAGCTCGATCTCGTCGGCGAGGTCGCCATCGACCAGATCGTTCACTCGGTCGTCACTCATGGGCCAAGAGTAGATCCCCGCAGGCCGGCGTGGACGGGAAGGTGGTCCCAAGAGCACCGGTCGCACATGGGGGCGTCGTGACGGGGCATCATGGGGCCATGGCCCCTGACCCCAGGAGCACACCTGAGGACTCCAGTGCCCCCACGTGGACCTCCGTCGAGCGGGGGGCGTTCATGTTCGGGCGGTGCGACCGCTGCGGCTTCGAGAGCCCGGCCCGACGCGCAATTCAGTCCGTCGAGTCCGACATGAGCGCGCACGAGGTCCTCTGCCACTCGGAGGAAGTGGTCGGAGGCGCCACCGAATTCCCTCCTCCCGAGCCGTCCACGTTGAGGGGATGAATCGGACGACTGTTGCGTCGGGCCGGGAGCGCCTCTCGGCACGAGGCCGCTCGCAGCGGCTGAATTTGGGACCCGGGGCTACCGCGACCCGACGCCCGTCAAGGATAGGCGCCGCTTGCCACATCACCAAGCCCGGCGCCGTTCTGGACCAAACCCACGACAAACTCGACGTATGCCGCTGAGCCAGCTCAGCGGCATACGAACCTTTGGTGGTTGGCTCAGTCCAAGGCCTCGGCCCGCCACAGGCGGGCCGACGCGGCGAGGTCATCAGCCATGCCGAGGAGGTTGGCCGCATGCTCGGCCGCCTCACTGCCGGAGGAGACGTCCGCACGGCCCGCGGACACGACCCGGCAGAAGGCCGACGCACGCTCCAGCGCCACGGCGAGGTCGCCGCTGAAGACGCCGCGGAGGATCTCGTCGATGAGCCGCTCCATCTCGTCCGGCCCCTGAGGCTCCGCGGCCCCGGCGACGGCATGGTCGGGCGTCGTGAAGCGGATGCCGGCGGCGTACTCACGGCTCGCGTCGTGCGGGGAGCGGCGCACCCACTCCCGCAGGACGTAGAGGCGCCACAGAGTCCCGGGCAGGCTCCGCGCCGGTCGTTGCGACCACAGCTCGGCCACCGTCGACAGACCGATGTCGTCGACGAGCGCGACCAGGCGCTCGGTCACGGCAGGATCCGATGCCGCACGCCCGGCATGGACGAGCGCCGCCGCCGTCTCGTGGGCGACGTGGATCTGCTCGGTCGGGTCGTACGCTCCCCCGTGCGCCTCGAGCGCCGAGGGGCTGAAGAAGGCGGGCCGTCTCGGGCCGCGGCGCTCGCTCTCGCTCATCCCGGCAGGCTAACCCCGCGCGGCCCCTCATGTGCGGTTCGGGCCTCGCTGCGGGACGTCGTAGACTCCCACCATGGCCCGGGCGGAGCTTGACCGGCCGGGCTCGGGCCTCTAGCTCAGTGGGTAGAGCATCGGACTTTTAATCCGCCGGTCGTCGGTTCGAGCCCGACGGGGCCCACATTGCGAATTGCGCTGTGCAACAATGGAACTCAGTGCCCAATGCATTGCACGCTTTTGCTCTGTCGACGCTCGTGGCCGGGTCGTGGCCGGGTACATCCTCGCTAATCCGCCGGTCACCGGCTCGCGCCGAATGGCCCCCGACCGCGCGTTTGTGCAGGTCACCCGCTGCTTCTTGTCATGGCACCCCCGCCGAGCCAAGGGTCCGCGACCCGCGCCTGTGGCACATCTGTGGCACATCTGCTTGAACATGCGGCTGCGGCGGACTCATCAGGCGGCCCCTCGTCCAGTGAGTCGTGACCCGGCAGAGTTGACCGGCCGGCTGACGCTAAGAGTGACCCAGTGGGCCGTGTGGCCACGCACATCTGCGGGGGAGATCGCCGTTCCTTCGTCGGGCTTGTGGCGCAGCCGACAGGACCGGCGTTGTGAGAAGGGCGTCGGCCGGCTCGGTTGGGTGCAACGATCAGGACATGGAGCTGGCTCGTCCCGACATGTCCTGGAGGGCTTTGTACCGTGCCGGGGGCGTCTCCGCACTGCTGTTCGTACTGCTCGTGGTGGTGCCCGTGGCGCTGGTCTTTCTGGCCCCGCTCCCGCCCACGGAGGGGGCGCCGTTGCTGGAGTACATCGCCGAGCACAAGGCGGTCTATTTGACGCAGCTGGTCTCCTTCGTGGGCCTGGCCGTGCCCGCGATGATCGTGTTCGTCGCGGTCGCGGTGGCCCTGAAGGACCTCGACAAGAGCACGGTGGTCATCGGGGGCCTGTTCGGTGTCGCCTCGGAGATCATCGCTCTGGCGCTGGGCAGCAGCCCCCAGTCGCTCCACGGTGGCCTCATGATCCTCAGCGACGCGTACGCTGCAGCCGGCACCGAGGGCGAGCGAGCCGGACTGGTGAACGCGGCGGAGGCGCTGATCGCCGCCACGAACGCCGTGTCGTGGGGCGGGATCCTGACCGCCGCGGGGATTCTCGTGCTGTCCCTGGTGATGCGCCGTGGGGTGTTCGGTCGGTCGACGGCCATCCTCGGCATCCTCGCGGGCACCGTCGGCATCCTGTCCGAGGCGTTCCGCCCCCTGATCGGCTCCGCGTACCTCCTCTACGGCCTGCTACTGCCGATCTGGTTTGCCATGGTGGGCTGGAGACTGCTCCGGCTCGAACATCAAGACCGTGATGTCGGTGATGGCGCCAGACCAGAGCCCGGGCCGGGTGCCCGAGTCACGCCCGCGCCCTAACTCGGAGGCCGTCGGCGGGGCGCCCGAGCCTCACTCGAGGGCGCGACCAGGCGCACCAGGGGGGATGCGTCGAGTGGTGCGCTGCGTGTACTTGGCGTAGTCAGGAGCGATCTCGAGCACGCGTGGCCAGTGCGCGTCGGCCTCGGCGGGCGAGAGTTCCTCGGCGCGGACGTCGATCTGCCGGCCCTCGACCTCGACGTGGGCCCACGGATGCGCCTTGAGGTTGAGGTACCAAGCCGGGTGTGTCGGCATCCCGCTGTTGGCGGCCACGACGATCAGGTCGCTCCCGTCGGGAAAGAACTGCAGCATCACGGTGCGTGGCCGGCCGGACCGTCGCCCGGTCGTGGTCAGGACCAGTGCGCGCCGGTGCCACAGATGCGGCGCACGCCCGTGCGTCTTGCGGTAGAGCCAGATCCCGAATCGCAGGGACCGGATGTCCATCTGGTGTTCGAGCGAGGCCTTGAGGTTCTCCGTGTGCATGTCGATCACGGGTGACAGGGTGACAACGCCTATCCGCGGCGCGGAAGGGTCAAAGGTCCCCGCGGTCCAGGCAATCGGGTGACCTACACGCGTCACATCGCGTCTCGCCGTGGCCCGGCGATTCTTGGGCAACGGCTGCTCGACGGCCTGCGCCGCTTGAATGGAGTCGAGGATCGGCCCATACCAGACCGAGCGGGCCGCCAGTGCCTGATCTGAGCGATCTGTGGGGCCGCAAAGGCCGGGACCTATTCCTCTGGTGACGCCTTGGACTGCCGCCCTAGCGTCGTGTCCACAGGCGTCGCGAGAAGAAACGCGACGCGAGACGACGAGGTGTGTCATGACAGCGCTATCGAGCGCCGAGTCCTGCGGTGAGGTCATCCAGCGGGCATGGGAGAGAAGGACAGCCCGGAAGTGGCTGCTACGCGCCGGAATCGGCGCGGGGGCGGTCTATGCCGCCGGCGACCTGCTCTCGGGGCTGCTGTATGACGGCTACAGCTTCGCGGACCAGGCCATCAGCGAGCTGTCCGCCTACGGCTCTCCGGTCCGGCCGCTGGGCGTGGCGTTCATCGCCGTCCATGGCCTGCTGGGGTTCGCGTTCTGCGTGGGTGTGTGGCTGTCGGCTGGCGGGAGCCGGGCCCTGCGGTGGACGGCCGCGTTCCTGTTCGCCGCGAGTGCGGTCACGGCGCCACTGCACCCGTTCTTCCCGATGAGCTCGCGCGGGATGGAGACCGGGTTCAACGACACCATGCACATCGTCTTGACGATGGCCTTCGTGCCGCTGGTCACCGCCGCGATGGTGGCCTCGGTATTTGCCTTCCGAGGCTGGTTCCGGCTCTACGCGATCGCGTCCCTGGGGGTGCTCGTCGTGGCCGGCGGGCTGGCTGGCAGGCTCATGGAAGACATCGCAAAGGACTTGCCAACGCCGTGGCTCGGCGCGTTTGAGCGCGTCAACGCCTACACCCTCTTCGCGTGGATGGCCATGTTGGCCGTGGTGCTGTTGCGCCGCATCCGCCGCGTGAGCGGCCCGGAACCGGGAGGGGTCCAGGCGCCGGCCGTCTCTGGCCAGCCGATCGGCACCGATGACGAGGAGCGCCACGCAAGGGAGCAGGCACCACTGGTTCGGTAGCGACGATGTCGCGAACCGCGACTGCGCATGGCGTGGGTCAACCGCGTGGCCACGACACGAGTCGGGCGCGGGGTCGAGTGTGTTGTAGCCGTCAGTGTCCTCGGCGGGGGGCGACGTTCGCAGCATTTGGCCGCGACCCTTCAGGAGACAGCGTCTTCTGGCAGGCGACGAGGCGCTACCAGCGGCGGCCCAATCCGCGTCCACGCAAAGCGGTCACCATCGCAGTCGGCATTGAAGCGGTGCGTCCTTGGGTCGCGCAGACGGTGTCAGGCGGGCGCGGCAAGTTTCACGACCCGACTCATGCCCGATGGACGCAGCAGATCCTTGCCACCGACCTGTCCGAGGGGGTGCCGAAAGTCGACGTCCGCCTGTGCTTCCTCACGGCGTACACGAATACACCCGCTGGCTCAGCCTCGCTCATGAGTACTTCGACAGGCTCGAGGCGCCGGTCGAAGGCTTCTACACGTTCGACGACTCGGCCCACAGCCCCAACTCCGAGGAACCCGAGTACGTGCGACGGAGAGGCATAGGAGGCCCCGACCCACCCTGACGCCGCCTGAGTGCGACGGCAGGCCGATGACTGCCACACCGCTGGCCCCCGGTAGCGCCCAGCGGACCTGGTGCCCAACCCATGCACGGTCGTCGCCGTGTGGAAGGGAATGCCAACGGTGCGTGGGCAATGCTCGAATCGCCGGGATCACGTTTCGGCGGCGACGCGCTTTCGCAGGTTGTGGAACTGACGGATCTGCATGGCGAAATGGGTCGGCTCTCCGATCAGCAGGGAGAACAGACGTGCGACCGCTGGAGGAGCGCTACGGCTTGGATTGCGCACCACCAGCCGGGTTCGCCCTCCGGGGATGCCTCGAAGGTGGAGGCCCCAGATGCCGTCCACCCACGCCCGTGGCGCCGGATCGGCGAGTGGATCGAACGGACGACCGGAGAACAATCCGTAGCTCGACCGCAGCACGAGCGTGCGGTTCGGTTCAAGCGTGACCACGGTGAACCATCCCGATGGCTGGCCGGGCGCCGAAGCCCGAGAAAGCCGCTGGCCCTGCTCCAGGGTCTGGTACTGCGGCATGATCCGATCGGCGCTCGGGTGTCCGTTGTTGTCGAACGAGTCCCAGGCGTACCAGCCGCCCCTGCCACCACCCATCTGAACCAGCCAGCGCCAGACCTTCTCGGGCGGCGCCGGCAGGGTGGTCGCCATGGTGGCGTGGCCCTCCGCGCCGGGAATGAGGTCATCGCCGGGGTAGGTGTCGGCGACCTCGTCAGCCGTGGCCCCCCAGGTCAGCATCCGCGGCCGGACCCAGAGCGGGTACACGGCCGCACCGGCGCTGACAGCCGCCATCCCGAGCACACGAGATCTTGCCGGGGCCTTGCCCATGCCGCCAGTGTCACATCCGTGCCATGCCAGCGGGCTCGAACGTGCCGGATGGAAGTTCCCCGCCCCCTGGCCGACCGTCGCTTGAGTCAGCAAAGTGGCCGACAGCGGGCCAGGTGAGAACCCCGCCGCGACCTCGGGCTACAGACATCGTCGCCGGTCAGCTGGCACCGGGTAGTACGACCGTCGACGCGGCCGCTGTGGTTGCGGCGATCACCGCGGCGAGGATCTCGTCGACCGCCTTGCGGACGGCGTCCGCGGCCCAGTTCCCATCGGCGACCTGCGCCGCTCGGGCTCTCACGTCGACTTTCGACAGCCCGGACGGGCGCATGTCGACGGTCTGTTGCTCGGCGCGCAGCGCACGTAGGAGCGCGATCAGAGCGGCCGTGTGGGCGTCGGTCGGGAGGGCTCGTACGAGTGTGTCCGTGATGACCCGGCGCAACTCGGCCTCGTGGCCCGAATCCGCAGCCGGCCAAGCTTTCGTCGGGAAGATCCCCCAAGTCCTTGTGCTCTCTGATCTGAGGAGGCCGCCTGCAACCAGACGTACGTAGAGGCGCTCTCGCACGTGCTTGGCCAGTGTTCGGACCGCCGCTTCCGGCCTCTTCGCAGGGTCTGCGTCGAGGGCCTCCAACGCCACATCCAGGACGTCGTCGCCGGTCGGAGCCGAATCACGTACGACGACCCGAGCCTTCCTGTGGTCATCTTGATCCGGCGCGAGCTCGATCCTGTTCATCAACGCCAGCTCGATGAGGCTTGCTCCGGCGAGCGCAAGGTCCACTTGGGCTACCCGGCAGGCACAACTTCCCCGTCGCGTCGTCCGTGAGGAGCAGCAGTAGGTCCTCAGCGATGAGCATGCTGTCGTCCCTTCATGATTTTGGACGCGATGGCGAAGACGATGGCCACGGCCGCGACCCCCATGATCACGTCCCGGCTGAGTGAGAAGACGACCGCGCCCACCGCCATCGCCGCAAGGGCAGGAATGGCCCTGATGAGTGCGCTCCCCATGGCCCCATGCGCGACCTCGTGCCGTGGGGTCGAGCTGGCGGTCGTGGCGGCCGCCAGGTCCCCCGCCTTTGCCATCCCTTCTGAGGCGTCGCCCCAGGCCTGGCCCAGCTTGAGCACTCCCCCGGTGTGGAGGATGGCGTGGCCGTACACGCGGCCGCCGAACACGACGAGGCCGACGATGGCGGCGGCGGTGAGCAGGGCCGCGACGACGGGGTCCCACCAGGTGGCAGCGCCCATGGCCATCCGGTTGGGCATGGCGAATGGGGCAGTCGGTGGGAACCAGGAGACGGCCCGCGCCCAGGCCGTGTACGGGCTGCCGATGGTGGCGTAGGAGAGGAAGAAGCTGACGACGAGCGTGACCGTCAGCGGACCGGTGACACTCGAGGCGTCCTCCGAGCGCGATGCGAGGGATCCCATTGTGCCGAACGCGGTGGCGTAGAGGGCGTAGCCCAGGACGAACCACAGGAGGGCCCAAACGATCATGTTGGGCCTGGCAGCGGGCAGGTCGACGCCATCGGTGAAGGCGACCGCGACGAGCGCGACGAGCGCGACGACGGCAACTTGGGCGAGCCCGAGCAAGCCGATGCCGACGATTTTGCCGGCGAGCAGGTTCCGCGCGGGCATCCGGGCGAGGAGCACCTCAACCACTCGACTCGACTTCTCTTCGATCACCCCGGTCAGCACCTGGCCTCCGTAGAAGCTGAGGGTGAAGAAGAGGATGAGGCTGAGTGCGTAGGCAGCGGTCTCGTCTCCGGGGGTACGGCCCGTGACCTGTCCCAGCTCAACGTCCTTGACGACCACTGGTGCCACCATCGCGACCAGGTCATCCGGGTTCATGCCGGCGCTGAGTGCTCGTTCGCGAATGGCAACGGTCTGTATGGCGCCGGCCAGCACTGCTCTGAGCTGCGCGTCGGGTTGGCGACGCCAGTCGAGCTGGCGCCCATTCACTACCAGGACATCGACGGCTGCGTCGCGCACGGCCTCCTCGCCGGCTGCGACGCTGTCGTAGCTGTGGATGCGCACGCTGGTTCCGGTGGCCCTGCCGTGGGCCTCTATGGTGCTGGCCAGCTCGCTGGGCCCCTGGCCCGCCAACCCGACAACTCTGGTACCTCCGCCTCCGCTGAGCAGTGCGGGCAACACGATCGCCGCGGCCACCGCCAGAGCCATGAAGACCAGCGATGCGACAAAGGCTGCGGACCTACTGCGCTCTCGCAGCTCGCGCCGGGCAACGAGCCACCCCTGACGAACGTCGTTCATGACACCACCGCCTCACGGAACAACTGTGAGAGCGTCGGGGGCTCGTACGCGAAGGACACGAGGTCCGAGCGTTCCCGGGCGTGTGCCACCAGGCTTGCCACGTCGACGTTGCTGGGCACCCGGAGGCGAACCACCCCGCTCGTCGCCTCCAGCACGTCCACCGAGGGCAGCCCAGACCAGCAGGGTGGCTCACCACGGAAGTGGATCGTGACGAACCGGTCGGGCACCGCCGCACGCAGGTCGGCAAGGTCTCCGGTGGTGACGATCCGTCCCTGGTCGATGATGACGACGTCTTCACACAGGTCCTCGACCAGGTCGAGCTGGTGACTCGAGAACAGGATGGTCGCCCCCTTGCTGGCGATCTCCGCCAGCACCGCGGACAAGTTGGCCCCTGCAAGAGGGTCCAGGCCAGAGAAGGGCTCGTCGAGCACCAGCAGGTCCGGCTCGTTGACCAGGGCCGCGATCAGCTGCACGCGCTGCTGGTTCCCGTGGGACAGCGCGTCGACATGGTCGCGACCTCGAGATGCGAGCCCCAGCCTTTCCAGCCACCCGTCGACGCTGCGCACGACGTCCCGATGCGAGCTCCCCGCAAGCTCGCCAAGATAGACCAGCTGCTCCCGGACACGCATCCGGGGGTAGAGACCGCGTTCCTCGGGCATGTAGCCGAAGCGGGCGCGTTCGGCTCGGCCGATCGGCGCCCCTCGCCACGAGACCGTACCTTCGTCGAGCTCGACGAGACCGAACACCGCCCGCATCGCGGTCGTCTTGCCGGCGCCGTTGGGCCCGAGGAAGCCGGTGAGGCGGCCGGGGTGGGCGGTGAACGAGCAACCGTCGAGCGCGGCCAGAGAGCCAAACCGCTTGCTCACCTCGTTGAACTGAAGCACACGAGTACCTCCACCTCCAAGGATCTAGAGGTGTCCGCCGCCACGGCTAGGGCCTTTAGTCCTCCGGGCCCTGCCCACGCGTTGGCCCTCCAAACCAAGTTGCAGCGATCGTTCGGGGCGCTGGCTCCTGCGACCGTGTGGGTAGGGTGGCCCGTCGGGCGGTCCACGGAGAGCGCACCCTGGTTGCCGCCTAGTCCGGTCAGGAGGCGGTCAGGGCCGGCGTAGCGGCGGTGCCGCTTGTCCGAGGTGGCTGTGCGTCACGATTGGGACCGGTCGCTTCGGTGAGTGATTGCAGCTCGTGGCGTGCGGCTGCGGCGAACACGCCGAGGTCGGGGTAGGCGGCTCCGTCGGCCACGACCATGACGTCGAGCTGTCCCGCGTACGACATCGCGCCTGCGGCCAGTGTCACGTTGCCGATGAGGTTCATCAGCGGGAAGACCTCGAGGACTCGCGCGCCCTCGAAGTTGAGCGGTTGCTGAGGACCCGGCAGGTCTGCGCTGCAGAGGTTCACCCGCTGCCGGATCACGAGCCGCAGCATCACGGCACTGAGGATCCTGCCGCGGAAGGTCGCTCCCAGTGACGACCGTGCCAGTGCCTTCGCCTGGACTGTCCGGGATGCAACCATCTCAAGCCTGACGGCTGGGTCCTGTGGCCCCACCGGCAGGCGAATCACCATCTGGCTGATGAGATTTCCACGCCCTTCCACGAACCCGCCTCTTCGCAGCGAGACGGGCACGTAGATCGGCAGGTCCAGCTTCGTAACTGGTTCGCCGCGGCTCTCGAGCAGTGCGCCGACGCCGGCGGCCGTGGCGGTCAACAGGACGTCGTTGATCGTGGCGCCGTGGCTGCGGGCGATGCGGTGGACCACGTCGAGCTCGCTTCGGAGCAGCGCGAACGTGCGCTCCGTCCCCACCACTGCGATCCAGGCTGGTGCGGGGCCCCGGCTCCGCGGCGACCAGCTCACGCAAGGCCGGCCAGGCGGCACGGGCCCGTTGGGTACTGCCAGCCGGGTCGCGGAGGGTGGCCATGGCACGGCTCAGTCGCCCCGCCTTGGCCTGCAGGTTGTCGGCGAGCAGGTCTCTCGTGGATGGCCACGGGGACGGCGTCCACGGTGCGGGTGGCGCATCACCGGTTTCCGGTTTGTCGCCGAGGAATGCTCGGAGGTTGGCCACGCCCGCCATGCCATCACTGATGACGTGGTGCAGCCGGATGAACAGGCCGATGCGCCCGTCTGGCAGTCCAGGCAAGAACCACATCTCCCACAGCGGGCGGCTCCGGTCGAGTCGCCGGCTCCGAAGGCGCTCCACCGTGTGCCCCCCTTGGGATGACCCGCAGCGGCCTCGAGCCCTCCGAGCGTCCGAGCGCCCCCCTCGCCGCCGGCTACGTCCTTCGCCACGGCGGGCTCGAACCGGTCGGCCAGCATGATGTTCCGGCAGTAGGCGGGGGTGGCATCTACTCGACCGGGCGGGACATGGCCAGCTACGTCGCGGCCCTGCTCAGCGGTGGCGGCACCGTCGGGGGACGCCTCCTCCAAGCGGCCACCGTCGAGGAGATGTTCAGCCCGCAGTTCCAGCCGGATCCCAGGATCCCAGGCATGGGTCTCGGCTTCTGGCGCGGCAACCACGGCAGCCACCGAATCGTTGGGCATGACGGGACCGTCTCCGGCTTCCTGTCCGCCATCACCTTGGCCCCCGACGACAACGTGGGCGTGGTAGTCCTGGCCAACACCGGCGGCCTCGATGGCCGCGGCGCCCCGTTGCCACTCGCGGACGCACTCCTGCGCCGCCTGCTCGGTCTTCCCGACGACCAGTTCCCGGCCGATCTCCCGGCACACCCCGAGGTCTGGGCCGACATCTGTGGGTGGTACAGCCCACCACCTGGGCCCATGACGAACCGCTTCACGCGCCTCGTCATGGGGGCCGGGGTCGAGGCCAGGGTCAGGAATGGGAGCCTCGAGCTGCAGCCACTGAGCCCAGTCCCCGGCCTGAACGGCCCCATGCCTCTAATCCCTGACGACCCGAAGGACCCCTACGTGTTCCGCGTCGACATGTCCGTCGCGGGCAAGGGGACGCTACCGGTCGTCTTCGACGCAGCCGCCGATCCCCCACAGCTGTCACTGAGCGCGATGTCATTCCGCAAACGGCCCAACGCCCTCAACCCCCGCCGGTGGGTGCCCGCCGTGCTCGCCGGCGGCGCCACAGCAGTCGCCCTCCGCCGGTCGGCCAACCGCCGCCGGCCGCGGCGCAGACCTGCGCCTCCCGACCAAAGGAACGTCAGCGCGTCACTCCCCGAACGGTGACAGGCCCACCCCGTGAGTGCCCCGCCGACCCTTCATCAACCACCCAGAAAACCCAAGGAGGCACACCGTGTCCCGAATCCTCATCCCGTACGGAACAACCGAAGGCCAGACCGCCCATATCGCCGAGGTGATCGCCGAGGTCCTCCGCGAGAAGGGCCACGAGGCAGACCAGGTCGACGTCAAGAAGTTGGCCGAGACCCTCCCGGACGGCTACGACGCCGTGATCATCGGGGCCTCGATTCACATGGGCAAGCACGACAAGCACGTGGTGGAGTTCGTCCAGAAGAACCAGGACACCCTGGCGCGGCTGCACTCGGCCTTCTTCTCGGTCAGCCTCGCCGCCTACGGCGACACCCAGGAGGCCGAGGGCTACGTCGACCAGTTCGAGCAGGAGACCGGCTGGCGCCCCGACAAGGTCGCGCTGTTCGGCGGGGCCCTGCTCTACACGCAGTACGGGTTCATCAAGCGGCACATGATGAAGAAGATCGCCAAGGACAAGCCGGGCCACCTCGGACTCGACCTGTCCCGCGACTACGTCTACACCGAATGGGACGCCGTGAAACGCTTCGCCGAGCACTTCGCCGACGAACTCCAGTCAGCACCGGCGACATGATGCGCCCGAGTGCGGAGCCCGCCGCCGGGAAGAGAGCCGGTGACTGCAGATGACTGAGATGACGCACGTCAGCTCCACGAGTTCCCTGACGACTGAGCGGGCGCGGCTGCGGGATCTGAGACTCCCGGGCTGGCGTCGATGGGTCTCACAGGCGGCCATCGTCTGGGCACTCGGCTACGGGGTCCTGCGCCTCTACTGGGCACTGGGTGACGCTCCGGCCCCTCCTCCGGTCGGCACCGATTTGCTCCTCTTCACCGGCTGGTGGTCGGTCGGCCTAGCCGGCGCAGCGGCGGTAGTCGAGCTCGGGCTCCGGAGGGCAAGGTGGTCGCCGCCGTTGGCGGTGACGGCCTGGTGCGTGGCGATCGCGCTGGTGGCCTCGAGCGCACTGCTGCTTCTAGACGTCGTCGGCATCATCCTCCCCGGCATCGGTGTGGCCTTTGACCCTGTCGCGTTCTTGAGCCGGGCGGCATGCCTTGCCGGTGGTGTCCTTGTGGGCGCGACCACGCTGTCCTACCAGCGCCACTGGCGGGACGCCTGTCTGGCATGCGGCAGCACGGACGCGGCGATCCGACCTGCGACGCCGAACGAGCGTCCCTGGTGGGCCTGGTTGGCGGCGTGGGCGGCGGTGGCCGGGTGGCTGGTCCGTCTCCTGGCCCAGGCCGCGGTGGGGTTTGGCAGCGAACTAGCGCAGGCAAGCAGGACGGTGCTGCTGTTCGAGGTCGGATTCGTGTTGGCCGGGACAGTACTTCCCCTCGCGCTGGTCTATCGCTGGGGTCGAGTGTTTCCCGCCTGGGTGCCGGTGCTGGCACGTCGGAGTGTGCCCCGCTGGCTGGTTCTTGCTCCGGCCCTCGGACTGGGTGTGGGAATGACGGCCTACTTCGGGTTGTCCCTGGTCCAGCTGACGGTTCAGACCGTCACGGGCACTGGGGAGCAAGGCAGCGGCGGGGCGCTCCCGTTGTGGTTCTACTGGGTCGCCATGCCCGCGTACCTGGTCTGGGGCATCGGGTTAGGGCTCGCGGCGCTGGCCTACCGGCGCGCGACCCGCCCCCCATGCCGCGTCTGCTCAAGCAGGACGTGACTCGCATGCCGGACTTCAATGGATGTCGGCCAAGCACGTTGCTCTCCAAGCCGCGGACCCGCGCGCAGTCGTGGGCTTGGGTCGGCCAGCGGGATGGCTGTGGAGATCATGAGTTGTCTGGCGCCATGGCCAGGGCCGATGGTCCTCCTGGGCCGCCCTCTGACCGCGGATTGGAACCGTCCCAACACGGTTTCAGGGACCGTGGGTTGCGCCGCCTCATGTGGCGGTGAACAGGGGGTCGAGGCCAGTGCGGTGGGGTGAGCGCCTGGGAGGCACGGTCGCCCTTGAGCGCATCCACAGCCGCGCGGACCACGCGGACTCGACCGATTCCCGAACGTGCCCGACACTCCGGTCAACCCCGCGTGACCGCCAGAGGTGGCAGGTCAACACCCCCACCAGTCAGGGGCGCTTGCGCCGCTGATGGCCAGGCCGGGATGGCGCACCTCATCGCCGGCCGCGGTGGCGACCCGGCAGAATTGGGCTAGGGCTCCTGTCGCTTGCCTGCGCCGTTCCGGTCGTGGCCGTCGGCGCCCGGATGGCCCGACGCGGTATGGGATCCCGGCGCGATCACAGACGCAGATGTGCTGATATGCCAGCCGCCTGGACGGCTTTCGCAGCTCAAGGCGGCCGGCGTCTATCTCATCACCAGTTCTGCCAAGTACGGCACTTGGCTTCCGCGGCTTCCTTGTCTTGGAGGCTGTGCCAACGGGGAATGGTGGCATGGGGTTTCGTGGCTGAGCTCCAATCGATGGTCTGGTTTGACCAGAAGACCGACGAGAGGTCCGGCACTCCGCGCTTGTCGCAGAGGCCTGCGAGCGCGTCGAGCGGAAGGATGCTTCGGGGTCCTCCGTAGCCCTTTCCGGCAGCTTTCAGGAACTCGCCCGCTGCGGCGTATCTCATCCGGGTGTGCTGCACGGCGGCGGCGACTCCGAGGGTGTACAAACTCAGCGCAGCGTCTTTGGCGTGCTCGGTGGCGGCGTCAAAGTCGGCTGCCGTGATCTGGGTGGATGTGGTGCTCATACGGGCGGCCTCCGGGTCGAATCGTGCCGACCTGATGAGCCCAGACTCTCGAGTGACTCGACGGCTGGGAACGGTCCAAAGTCCCGACTCCCGGTGTCCGCATTTGGGTGGGCGGTATAGCAGGGGGGACCCTGCCCCAACTTGGACCAGGGTGCCTCTCGCTCGCCTACGCCCTACAGGCCGTCGCCATCGGTTGTGAGATGCCGCTCGACCGGCACGCCGACCCCCTCTTCCGAAGTTGCCCCGTATGCGACTCGGACGATCTCCGAGTTGTGCCTGCCGGCCACCCGGTGCACGAGCCCGTGCTGCTGATCGGGACCAGCGACGCAGCGCCTGACGGCAAGGTAGTCACGTGAGTCACGCGGTCGACGAGGAGCACTCGCTCATGGAAGTGCTCGCCCTGATGCCGGGCGAGAGCGCCTCGCGGAATTGCCGAGGCGGGCCATGGACCAGACAGGGTGGAATGCCATGGCCTCCGGGCTTGGCGCAGAGGCGGCCCCCTGCTCCCTGTTGCGTTCAGCCACCGGGCACAGATCCGGGCATTGCGAGCGACCTCGCGCGAGTCTCGGTACCGATGCCCGCGGGCCCGGGCTGCCGTTGCGGCCAGACGATAGCCGCGACGTCCGCTCTCCGGGTGGCGCTCTGCCGCTGCCCAGCCCATGCCCTCCCCGATCACCGCGTGTGCTGACAGACCCGCTTGGAGTCCGGGATGCAAAGGCGATGGCCGGATCTTGGCCGGGTACGCGCGGCCAATGCCGGTTCTACGGGGACGGTAGTGGCGCCCGAGGACCCTGAGGGACAAGGAAATTCGCCACTTCCGGGGCTGCGCGTCCGGCCTGCTAATCCGCCAGTCGTCGGTTCGAGCCCGACGGGGCCCACCACGCGTATTTCCGTGTGGCAGAGTGACTTTCGCTATCCCTGCTCGGAGGGCAAAGGACCGGAAGAGGCATCTTGGCCGGTTTTGGCCGGGTACGCGCGAGCACGAGGAGCGGCTAAGGCTCGGAGGCTCGGGCTGGGAGTCACGTCAGTCGTGGCGAAGGCCTGAGCATGATGTGTGGCTCGCGTAGCCCAGGAGGTTTTGCAGTCTCGCACACGGTGCCCTGCTGGAGGCTGAGCGTCGCGGCCGTGCGCCGCAGCATGTGCAGACCCCCGCGAGGCAGGCCAGCGGAGTCGAGGGCCACCACGAGCCGCCTACCGGTCGCCTCGCCAGAACGCGCAGACCGCGGAAGTTGACGATGAGACCGCGTGAGTCACACGTCGGCCTCCTCACCGTCGGTGCTGCGCGAACCAAGATTCCAGAACTCATCAGGACCGGCATCAGACCTAGGACGCTCCACTCAGGCCCTCTAAGCGTCGTCACGTGACGCGCCTGAGACTGAGCCTGAGCTGTCCGAGCGAGCCAAAGTGCGCCACCCCCACCCGATGGTCACCACGACTGCGGACACCACGGTGATCACGCCAAGGATGGCGGGATCCCATGCCGAGTCGGTTTTGGGAATGAACGGGCTGGAACTACTGAGGTTGAGCGTCGCATGGAAGACCACGACAGCGAACAGACATTTGCCCGTGTTCGTGTAGATCCAGACGAAGAGGATGCGAAGTGGAACTGCCCACACCATCCACCAGGCAATCCAGCCAGCATTTCGGCCCATGTTGATCAGGGGCGCGAGGTGCCAGAGGCTCGACACGATTCCCAGGATGAGGCCCGTTGCAAGGGCGCTGTGTCGCCGCAACAGCGGATCGATGGCATAGCCGGTCCACCCTAGCTCTTCGCCAATGGCCAAGATGAAGAACAGCGTGAAGAGCAGTGGGGTTGCGACAAGGGGGTTGGACCATTCGGCACTCGCCGGGATCGCCATGAGGCGGGTGGCCCCAAAGGCGAGCAGCCCAATGAAGGGCCACAGCAGGAAGATCGGCGCGTACCAAGCCTTGGCCCGGATTCGTCGATAGTCGAAGAGCCTCCCGAATAGACGCCGAACCCCACCGGCCCCTTCTGCCCGGCCCAGCAGAATGAGGGCCGCCACAAGCGGGGCGATCACCGCTGACGATATGGGCCAATCGCCCGGCTCCAACAACCACATCGGAAAGGACAGAGCGAATACGAGCACGAAGAACTTGCCGGGTGACCTCTTCATGGT
Source organism: uncultured Actinomycetota bacterium (assembly GCA_963754395.1). Taxonomy (GTDB): domain Bacteria; phylum Actinomycetota; class Actinomycetes; order Actinomycetales; family Dermatophilaceae; genus Intrasporangium. Next base: position 211,620 of record CAVWGJ010000033.1, read on the forward strand.
GAGATCCGCGGGGGCGGGCTTTCCATCAAAGCCGTTACGAGAGCCGCCCTCGCGCCTGATCACGGGTCCCGATCGTCCATCGCGCATGGTGAGCCTTCGTCATCCAGGCTGTACGTCGCGGCGTCGGAACCGGTCGAGGCCGGTCACGGTCAACGCCGCGGCGAGGACCGTCATGACCACGACCGGCGTCCAGCTCATGGCTTCCAGAGGCTGGTATGGCGTGGCCGAGAACGGCAAAGCGTCGATGAGCCACTCGGGCAGACTCAGCGCGTCGCCGACCAGGACGATGAACCATGTCGCGGCGAGCACCCCCCACGTGAGCGGTGTCGCCAACCGTGGCAGCCATCCGAAGAGCGCGACGGCCACGCCGACCAGGACCATTACGGCCGGCCAGTACGCCAGCGCCGCAAGGGCAAGATCGGCTGACTGACCAGGGTCGTCGATCAGCGCGCCGTACGTCAGGCCCATCGCCCCGCCGCCCAGAAGCAGCAGCACCGCCGACCCCACGCTCGGGATCAGCAGACGCTGGAGGGCCCAGCTCGTGCGTGAGAGCGCGCCCGTCAGCTGTGGCTCGACGATGCCGCTGGCCTCGTCCGAGCGCAGCGAGGCCGCCGACTGCAGCGCGAACACCGCCGTCACCATGGCGATCATCGAGATGAGCAGGGAGAGCAGTGCCGGAAGCCCAGTGCCGCGCAGCATTGCGGCGGCGCTCGAGGACGCGTCGTCGAGCAGGTCGGTCATCGCCTCGACGACGGAGCCGAACAGCAGGGCACTCAGCAGGATTGTCAGCGTCCACCCCACGATGGGTCCTCGCTGGAGGCGCAGGGCGAGGCCGAGCGGCGAGGCGTAGGACCGCGGTGCACTGGGTCGGCCCGCTCGCTCGGGGAACAGCCCAGCTCCGAGGTCGCGCCGAGCCTCGAGGACCGTGGCGAAGGCCAGCAGAGCTGCAGCGAGGATCACCAGCAGAAGCAAGGGCCCCCAGTTGTTCGCCCCCCACGGCTGCATCTGCTGTCCCCAACCGATTGGGGACAGCCACGTCAGCCGGCCGTCGCCGAGGTCACCGACCATGCGCACGACGTAGAAGACGCCGAAGACGACGGCGCCCATGGCGTTCGCGCCACGCGCGGTAGAGGTCATTTGACCTGCTACGGCGCCGACGCCGAGGGCCACCAGGCCGAGGCCTGTGACTGACGCGCCGACGACGAGGGAGCCTGTCGTATTCGTGCCCACGGGGTCGAGCCCAACCGCCACCGAGAGCAGGGTGACGCCTGCACCGACGGCCACGCAAAGCCCGGCGATTACCGCCCAAGCCATCACGGAGTACGCGTGCAGCCCGAGCATGCGTGAGCGAAGCAGCTCGGTGCGGGCGAGCTCCTCGTCGGCGCGGCCGTTGCGCGTCACGAGGAAGATGACCCCGAAGGCCAGCGTCATCACCAGCGTCATCCAGATCTTCGTCCACACCGCGCCGCCGAGCGTGGCCGGGGCAGCCGCGAGACCGGTGAGCGCCCTGATGGACGGGGTGTCGCTCAACGCCGCGAAGTCGTCGAGCGCGGCCTGGGTGTCGAACAGGTCGCGGTAGTAGACGCCGACGTAGGCAAAGAGACCCACCAGCACCAGCAACCACACCACGAGGCGGACTCGGTTGCGCCGCAGCACCAGACGAAGCATTGTGTTGGACCCCGCCAAGGTCTGGGTCGCGCTCCGCGACCCAGCATCCGGCCGGGGAAGTGTCGTCGCGGTCACCGGGGGCCTGCCTTCAGGCCGGCGAGCTCGTCTCCGTAGTGGCGCAGGAAGAGCTCCTCGAGCGAGGGCGGGTTCGCCACGACGGAGTGCGGGTCAAGCCGAGCGACCTCTGCGAGGACCCGCGGCAGCTCCGCGTCGTCGACCGCGAAGGTGACGTGCCCGTCCAGCGAGCGCACGTCGTGCACGCCGGGGACGGCCGCGAGGGCGTCGGCGCCGGCGGTCACCCCCACGGTCATCTGCGAGCGGGTCAGGTGACGCAGTTCGGCGATGGTTCCTGCCTCGACGGTGAGGCCGCCGCGGATGATCGTCACCCGGTCGGCGAGCCGCTCGACCTCGGCGAAGATGTGGCTCGACAGCAGCACCGACCGCCCGGCCGCCTTCGCCTCGAGTATCGACTCGGTGAACGCCGCCTCCATGATCGGGTCGAGCCCCGACGTCGGCTCGTCGAGGATCAGCAGCTCGGCTTCTGAGGCGAGTGCCGCCACGAGCGCCACCTTTTGCCGATTGCCCTTGGAGTAGGTACGTGTCCGCTTGGTCGGGTCGAGGTCGAACCGGTCCAGCATCATCCGCTTGCGGTTCACGTCCAGCGGCCCCGAAAGCCGGATGAGGACGTCGAGCACCTCTCCTCCCGTGAGGTTGGGCCACAGAGTCACGTCCCCGGGCACGTAGGCGATGGACCGGTGCAGGCGCACGGCGTCCGCCCACGGATCGCCGCCCAGCACCCTGGCCGCGCCGCCATCCGCGCGCAGGAGGCCGAGCAGAATGCGGATCGTGGTGGACTTCCCCGCGCCGTTCGGCCCGAGGAAGCCCGTGACCTGGCCGCGTGGGACCGTCAGGTCCACGCCCCGGAGGGCGTGCACACGCCCGAAACTCTTTTGCAGACCGGTGACCTCAATGGCCAGATCTTCGGCCGCCATAGCTCTCTCCTTCATGTTGGTGGCTGTTGCAGGTTGTCTAGGTAGTCCTCGAGCATCTGGCGGTTGGTCAGCAGGCCGTCGGTGTAGAGCTCGAGGACGGGAAGGATGGTGTCGCGTCCGCCGGCATGCATCGTGGCGACGAACTCGTCGGGAGTCAGGGTCGGTTGCAGGAGGAACTGCACGAGCATCGAGCCCATCGTCTGGTAGGTGAGGTAGCGAAGCCGGGCCTCTTCGTCATGCGAGGGGCGGATCACACCGGTTCTCACGGCCTCGGCCATGACCTGACGCCCGTCGTCGATCAGGCTCTCCAGGAACGTGCCCGCGGGATCCCCACCGGCATGGATGGCTCGCAGCATGTAGACGAGCACGATCGGCGCTCCGCCCGGTGCGGCGAGCCGCTGGACCAGGTATCCGCCGGGGTCGGCGACGGCGTCCATCTTCAACTCGCGGTAGCGACGCAGGACCTCGGCGTCGCACTCCTCCCGGAGCGTCTCCTTGGCGCCGAAGTGGTGCGTGATGAGCCCGGGCGAGACCTCGGCACGCCCTGCGATGGTACGGAAGGAGGCCCCGAAACCCTCCTCGGCGAAGCACTCGATCGCAGCGTCCCGAATCCTCGCGCGTGCGGTGAGGTCCGAGCTCGCCCGCTCCGGGGACGCGTCGGCTATATGCATGACTAGCAATCTATACACACAACTAGCCCGGACGCAATCGGGTTCGCTGAGCACGCATGAACCGAGCGTCGGACGACGAGACCGGACGCGTCGTCGCATGACCAGCTGAGACGGCTCACGACGCGTGGGAGGCGTGCAGCCGCGCTAATGGCGGTCAGCGAGCGTGCCCTCGAGACCATCGAGAGGTCTGGGGTTGAGGATGTGTGCTGGGCGCGACGCACGCGCCGCCGTCACCTGTGACAGAGGCGAGCCCGCGAGACAGAGGCGAGCTTCCAGCTATGACCGAGCCGCGGCCTTGCTCCGGGCATCGTTGTCCGGTTGGCGCGACCGTCGGCGCGTGTCAAAGGCAAGCTTCACTGTCGACCGAGCGTGGCACCGGGATAGGTCGCACCCGTCGTGTTGAGCCGCACCGAGAGCAGTAGATGGCTGGCCGTGATGAACACGATGTTCCGCTTCTGCCCGCCGAAGGTCAGGTTGGAGCAGATCTCGGGCACGAGCAGCTTTCCGAGCAGCGACCCGTCGGGGTGGAAGCAGTGCAGGCCGTCGTGGGCGGCGACCCACAGCCTGCCGACCTCATCGAGGCGGATGCCGTCGAACGAGCCGGCGTCACACGTCGCGAACTCCTCGCCACCGGACAGCGACAGGTCCGACTGCACCGCGAAGCGGCGGACGTGCTTGCGGCGGGTGTCGACGACGTAGAGGGTGGCCTCGTCGCTGGAGAAGGCGAGACCGTTGGGACGCTCGAAGTCGGTGGCCACCGCGGTCACGCTGCCGTCTGGGTCGCGCCGGTAGACGTGACAGCCCTCGATCTCGGGCTCGGCGCGCACCCCCTCGTAGTCACTGGAGATGCCGTAGTTCGGATCGGTGAACCAGATGCTGCCGTCGCTGCGCTCGACGAGGTCGTTGGGGCTGTTGAGCCTGCGCCCCTGCCACGTGTCGGCCAGCACGGTCAGTGACCCGTCGGGCTCGACGCGGGTCACTGATCGGGAGCCCTGCTCGCACTGGAGTATCCGGCCTTGACGGTCGATCGTGCGGCCGTTGGCGTAGCCGCCGGGGCTGCGCCACAGGCCGACCGCGCCGGTGGTCTCGTCCCACGACAGCACTCGATCTGCCGGGATGTCGCTGAAGAGCAACTGACGCCAGGCCGCCGAGTAGGCCGGTCCTTCGAGCCAGCTGCCGTCGTCGAAGAGGACCCGTAGGTGCTCGTCGCCGTTGACGCCTTCGAACCGTGCGTCGAACCGTTCCCACTTCATCCGGATGCGTGTCACGATCTCTCCTCTGAAAGGGGCTTCGCTGGACGGGCCTGCACTGGCGGTCGTGCGGTGACCGCGGTCACGAGCGTTCGAATCGCGTCCGTGAGGTGCTCGGAGTCGAGTCGGCGGGAGTCGGTCATGATCTGGTCGAACAGCAGCCCGTCGAGGTACGCGGTGAACTCATGAGCCTTCCTCTCGGGCTCGGCAACTCCAGCAGACCTCAGGAGTTCCGCGACCCTGAAGCGGATTGCGGCGCCGGAGGTGTCCAGCGCCCGGCGGAGCTCGGGGCGGCGGGTGGCTTCAAGAGTCAACTCGTAGCGGGCGAGCTGGCGCTCGCGTCCGCTGGTGAGCCACTCCTGGATGAGCTTGGAGCTCCTGACGGTGAACTCACCAAGATCGGCACTGCTCAGCGCCGGGAGCTCGTCGGCGGTCAGCTCTGCCAGGCGCTCCACGACCGCTTGCAGTAGAGCCTGACGGGTCCGGTAGTAGTAGGAGCTCGAGCCCTCGGGCAAGCCCGCCGTCTGATCGACCGCGCGATGGGTCAGGCCGCGCATGCCGCGTGTCGCCAAGGCAGTGATGGCGGCGTCTGCGATCTCCGTCCGTCGAGACATGTGTCACCTCCAGCCTCAACTCTACAGGTGTAGTACTCTACATCGGTAGAGGGTGGTTGCAGTTTCTCCCCTCCGATGGATCCGGACGAACGGCTGCTCCCTGAGGGTGGGCAGCCTCGATCAAGGCCAGCGCACTGACTGTCGGGCGCAGGAGCAGGTCAAGCGCCCGGTGACGCCTGGGCTGGGCTTGTCGTCCGGTGCTGGAAGAGACCCAACAAGATCGTGAGGAATGAACGGATGAGACGTCGATTGATCATGGTGGCCATCGTGCTGCTGAGCGCGGTGATGGTCCCGGAGGGCGCGCAGGCCGACCCGAGGGTCGAGTGTGACGGAGTCTGCCAGTGGCTGTGGGACCAGCAGCAACAGAACGCGCTCGAACGCACGTCGTTCTACGAGGCCCCGCACCCGCTGCCCCCCGCACCGGGCGGCACGCTGATCCGTCAGCAGGCCGCAGACGAGTACCGGGTCGACGGTGAGTCGCCGAAGGCGACGCGGATCCTGTACCACTCCCGCACCTCCGACGGCCGGGGCGTCGCCGCCTCCGGTGTCGTGCTGGTGCCCCCGGGAACGCCTCCCGCATCGGGTTGGCCGATCGTGGTCGACGCGCACGGCACCAGCGGAATCGCCCGCAACTGCGCACCCTCGCTGATGCGCGACCTGTACCACGGCGACCAGATGATGCGGTTCGTCGATCGCGGCTGGGCGGTCGTCGCCCCCGACTACGCCGGCATGGGCACCGATGGTCGACCCGAGTTCTTGAACAAGACCGCCCAGGCCTACGACCTCGTGTATGGCGTCGCCGCCGCCCGACACGCGATCCCCTCGCTGTCCTCGCAATGGGTGCTCTGGGGCCATTCCCAAGGCGGCGGCGCCGCCCTGGGGGTCGCCGAACGCCACCACACCGACCCGCTGCCGGGCTACCTCGGAGCTGTGGTGACCTCACCCGCCGCCGACCTGCACCGCTATCGTCCACCGGCTCGCTGGCACCAAGGGCCTCGGCGGGTTCTTGCCACTCGTTGTCAAGGGCGCGTCCTTCAGCGACCCCACGATCGAGACCCGACGAATCCTCAGCGTCGAGGCAGCATCCCGGCTCGCGATCACCGAAGCCGGCTGCCTGCCCGTGGTCGGCGCCATCTACGCCGACCTCACCGGACCCACCCTGGTCCGCCCAGGTGGACTCGAGGACAACGCGTTCGCCCGCTATCTCACCGCGAACTCCACCGGCCACAACCCGGTCGGCGGACCACTGCTGCTGCTGCAGGGCGAGGCCGACTCGGTGGTCCCCGAATCACTCACGGAGGAACTGGCCACCAACCTGTGCCGCTCCGGCGCCACCGTCACCTACGGGAGCTACCCCGGCTTGGAACACGACACCTACCCAGGCCAGACCACTGGCATCGACGACGGCGCCATGCCCGACATCCTCGCCTGGACCGCAGCACGATTCGCAGGCGAACCCGCCCCCACAACATGCTGAGGCTGCGTGTAAACCCTATTCACGGGCCGCCTGCTCCGGTGGGAACTAACCGTTGACGTTGACCGCGCGGCGGATCCCGGCATCAAGGGATTCGATCGTCGTGGTCGTCGAGCGGGGCAACGTGCCGATCTCCACGTTTGCGAGCCCCAGATCACTTCCCTGGCACTCTCTACAGGTGTAGTGTTATCTCTACAGACGTAGAGTTTGCAGCGGAGGCTGTGATGCGACAAATACACAACGTTCACGAACGTGTCATCGAGGCGCCTGTCGACACGGTTGCCGCCCTGTTCGACCGGGTCTCGTCAGCCGACGATCCCGTCTTTCCCACTCCCGCCTGGCCACCCATGCGCTTCGACCGCCCGCTGAGTGTCGGTGCCGTGGGTGGCCACGGCCGTATTCGGTACTCCGTGGTCTGCTACGAGCCCGGCCGCCGCGCCCGATTCGCCTTCACGCCGCCAGCCAATGGTTACCACGAGCTGTCGGTGGAGCACCGGGGGGCGAATGCCAGCCTGGTCCGCCACGTTCTTGAGCAACGGCCAGGTTTGGCGTCCTGGCTGGCGTGGGTGCTCGTGGTCCGTTGGGCCCACAACGTCATCATCGAGGAGGTCCTGGACAACTTCGAGCGAGCCGCTACCGGCTCCCTGCGACGGCCAACCCGCTGGCCGGTCTGGGTTCGGCTGCTCCATCGACTCCGGGCTGAGCGACCGGTGGCGGTCAGCATCCCATCGGGGGCTCGGCTGGCCCGTGGCGCGTTCGAGCGTGTGGATTTCTCCGACGCCTGGCAGGTCGAGCTGCGCCCAGGTGTCACCCACGACCTCGAGTGCTGGCGCGGGCCGATGCGCTTCCCAGTCGTCGCCCGCAGTTCCAGGGAGCTCCTCCTGGGAAAGGATGGCTCGGCCCTCAGCTTCCGGGTCTCGATCCACCTCGACCAGGGCCATGCCACCCTCAGCACCGTCGTCCAGGCACACACGCCGCTCGGCCGGCTCTTCCTTGCAATCGCCCGGAGAGGGCACCCGCATGTCGTCCGCTCCTTGCTGCGCCGCGGCTATCACCGCCTGATGCTCGAGGCCCCCACCGCTGCCGAGCGCGAACTGGTGGCAGCAGGCCATCCCCTGCCGGAAGCCCCTGAGGCGCCCGTGGCTCGTCGGATCGACCTGGTCGGCCGGTCGTCCAAGGCGTCGAACCGGAAGCCTCCAGGCTATCGCTGCCGCCAAAGCATCCTCGGCATGCCGCCTGGCGATGAGCGGCCGACGACCGACTCCCCCACCATGCACCCCATCACGAAAGGACGCGGGCATGTCTGAAACGACCTCTGCAGCACGCCTCACTCCATCCCGGACGGCCTGGAAGCTGAACAAGCACGACGTTGCCGTCGGAACGGTGATCGTCGTGGTGCTGTGTACGACCTTCTCCTGGCTCAGCTCGGGAGCGTCCCTGCTGGTCACCTTCCTACCAGGCGCGGCCTTTGCATGGTTGACGCTCCTGCAGCTGTACCGCCGCCGCCAGGAGTTGCCCGACCTGGGGACATTCCTGCCGGTGTACTTCCTCACGCTGTCCATCCAGTTCGTGCACTTCGCCGAGGAATTCGTCACCGGGTTTCCCACCGATTTCGCGCGCCTCTACGGGGGCGAGCCCTATGCCGTCAACCTCTTCATCGTCTTCAACATGACTGCCTACTCCGTCTTCGCAGCCGCAGCAGTGTTGGCGTTCACGAAGAGGGTCGGGTTCTTGCTGGTACCCGTCCTCTTCTTCCTCATGTACGGCGCGATCGGCAACGCGATTGCGCACACCTACTGGTCGATCCTGGTGGGGGGCTACTTCCCCGGACTCGTGACCGCGCAGCTGTACTGGATCGCCGGGCCCTGGACCATTCACGTGCTCACCGGTCGACGCCACCCACGCGTGGTCATTGGCCTCACGGCTGCAATTGCCGTCGTCCTGGTCCCGCTGCTCGGCATCTTCGCCGACACCAGCAGTCTGGTCCCATGACAGCCCGTCTCCTGGCGGCACTGCGACCAGGTACGCCGCCAACGTGGCGGACGCACCGGACCGCCCAAACACGTCCCGGTCGCCCTGGGCCCGCCCCTGCGGCGATAGCGTGAATGCGTGACAAGGCTGAACAGGCCGGCCCGGCTTCCGCTCGAGGTCGCCGCCGTGGCCGGGCTCGTGCACGGGGCCTTCAGCCTCTACTGGGCGCTCGGCGGAGAATGGCTCCTGGAGACCTTGGGCGAGCGGGTCGTTGGCGCCTTCGCCGACGCTCGCTGGGTGCTTGTAGCCGTCTTCGCGATCAAGGTCGTGGGCAGTCTCGGGCCGCTCTGGCTCGACCGACGCGGTCTGCTGGCGCACGGGGCGTGGCGCGTCGTCGCGGTGCTCGGTGCGTGTGTGCTGATCGTCTGGGGCGGGCTCAACACCCTGGTCCGCAATCTCGTCCTGGCAGGAGTGGGGCAGCCGGACGGCGGCTTTGACCGCGCCGCGATGACTGGCCATGCCTGGCTCTGGGATCCGCTCTTCCTCGTCTGGGGCCTGGCGCTTGCGTGGGGTCTGGTCCGTGCCCGACGCGGCACTGACCCCGGACAGTGGACCCACCGAACGGCATACGTCCCACCCATTGCCCAGCGCAGAAGGCCAGCACCATCCTCGAACGCGCTGAGGGCCTGGTGTCGGGAGAACCGCATTGGGTAGCGGTTCCAGGGTGGCCCGGACGCGCGCTGCGGAGCAGGGGGTCCCGTCGGTCAGGTCGTCGCGTCCCGCCTGGAGGCCAAGCAGACGTGTGAGAAGTCCGCGGTGGAGATGGGAGCAGCCTCATCGACGATGAGGCCTTACGCGGCGGCGGGGCCAGCGACACCCGCCATGCACGCTGAGACGACAGACCGCCTACCGGACGGTCGCGCTCAGCCTCGCCGTGACGGCTCCTCACGCCTGCAGCGCGGCTCCCCCAGTCTCCGCGCACCCCAACCCGCCCCGACCGTCGCGGACTTCATCTCGTGCTTGTGGCGGCACGCGGCCGCCCGGCGGTGAGCGCGACTTTACAGCGACGCCCTCCGGGCGGAGGTCAGCGTGCCGTGCCCCGGAACGAGGCCCGCTCACCCGCCCGGCGCGCTGCGCGGAAGTGGTCGTACAGGCCAGCGGCGAGGAACAGTCCCCAAGCCAAGAAGAGCGGATCCCATAGGAAGCCGTGACCGATCATGGCGTCACGATCGATCGGGGCATCCGTGTTGAGCGCCCCGCCGAGCACCAGCCAGGCGGCCACCGAGTTGACTGCGCCGTAGATCATGAGGACGACGGCACAGCTCGCCGCGCTCAGCTTGAGGAGCCGGCGCTTCTTGGGTTGATGCTGGCACAGGAGCAGGGGACCAACTGCGATCAGGGACTTGACGGCGGCGACGGTCAACAGCATGAGGGCCGATGTAGTGGGCTCCCTGCGGACGTAGTCGACCGCCCATTCACCGACTGTTCCCAGCAGCCAGTCGCCGCCGAGCGCCCAGTAGGCGCTGAACGCCGCGTGCACCAGCCCCGCTGCCGCCGCCCCAGCGAGCAGGACCAACGCCGTTCTGCTGCATCGGCCAGTGTCTAGTGGTGTCCTCGTCGCCTCCACCGCTCATCCCTCGCGCGCTGGTGCGAGAGTGTCGGCCTCGATGGCCTCTGCCCAGCCGGTTCTCCGACTGGCCAGCCCGGGCTGCCAACCGAGAGACTTACGCCGTCGACAGCCAACAGCGCGTGGGTGCGCGTACTCGCGCCACGTCGAGGGCGACGCAGCCCGTGCCGCCTTGGGGATCGAGACCCTGACGTCGATAGCGGCGCCACAGTCCCTCAGCCAATGGCAGAGCCTCGTCTTGTCGAAGGCGTGGCGCTCGACCCGCGTGACACCCAGCCGGTCGGCGCTGTGAAGGTGGGTGCGGCTGCCTGAATGGGCGAGCTCCTCGTGGCCCTTCTGCGACGGGCCGGGAAGGGTGGACCGGCTGGCGACGCCGGGGGCCGCGAGGCCGAAGCCTTTCATGCTGCTCCTTCTGGGGTGCTGGGCTGGTGCCGGTCGATGGTCACGTCGGGATACATCGCGGACGGACCGTCGAGCAGGCCACCGGACATCCCCCTGAGATGACGATCGAAGAAATTGAGGCTGTAGTCGTTGACGACACGGTGCGCGTACTCTCCATCTCTCGGCCCGGTGACGCGGAGCCACCGCAAGGCCGGCGACCACAAGGGGAGGTCGGTGAAGTCGAGGTGCGAGACGTCCGGCACCTGCACGAAGTACCCCGGTGCGCGCAGGCCATTGAAGGTCGCTCGCATCGTCGAGTGGTGCGCTTTGATCTCGTCCTCGGGCCAGCCACCGGCCCGCTCCCGCTCCAGCCGCATCGTGGCGGCCGGCCGGGTCAGCCACAACGTCGGCTGGTCGAGGCCCGCCGCGACGGTCTGGAGCGGCACTGGTGCGTCCATGATCAGTGTTGCTTTCACGCGCGGGTCGGTTCGGCTTGCTTCACCGGCGACGAGTCCACCGAGGGACATACCGAGAACGCCTACCCGCGACAGGTCCAGTCGCCCGGCCGGGGGATCGGCGGCGGCGTCTCCATCCAGGGCCTCCAGCCGGTCCAGCACGAAGGAGACGTCCTCGCCGAGGAAGGGGATGATGCCATGCTCCAACGGGTGCCCGTGCAGGACTGGTGCCGACTCCGCCGGCAGGTAGCTCTGCCGGGCGAGCGGCCGCACCTCCTCGACTGACGACATGTCAACAACGCGGCCGTCCGGGAAGGTCACGCTGGCCGAGGTGAACGGCTGGTCCAGCGCGACGACCACGTAGCCGTGGGAGACGAGCTCCTCAACCTGGAAGGTGTTGGCCTGACGGAACCCGCCCAAGCCCTCGAGCAGGACCAGGACCGGGTATCGGCTCTCCGCCGACGCTACAGGTGCGCCCTCGACGGCGTTGGTCACGGCACTGCGCAGTCCCCGGAACGCGAGGGTCGGGGCGCCGAAGATGCGTGAGAGGCCCGCCGTCACGCTGTCGGGGTCGGCGAGGTACCGCGTGCGCTGCGACGACGGGGAGCTGGCCTCAGCCGGATACCAGATCTGGACCATCAGCTCGCGCCGGTCATCCGGGTCGGCCGTGAAGATCTCGGCGCGCGCGGGATCGGTCCAATGACGGCTTACGGTGCCGACCTGATGGGGGCCGCTCGGACGTGGAAAGCGAACCACGGGCAGCACCAGAGGCACGGCGACGGCCATCCCCACCGCCATGACACCCACGACCAGGCCCGCGATGACCACGGCCTTCCTCCAACGTCGATACTTCATGATCCCACTCTTCAAACGCAGCAACCATTGCGTTAGGTACGCTAGCCGGGGGCGCACTGCAGATGCAACTTGCATTGCGTTAACGTGATAGATGCCTCACACTGGGACCTGATGCCCACTACGGAACCTCCTGAGATAGCGGCCTCGTCGACGAGGCGACGGCCCGGCGGTCGCAGCGCGAAAGTCCGGGCCGCGGTCCTGGCCGCCACCTACGACCTGGCCCTCGAGTCGGGATTGGGCGGTTTCAGCATCGCCGACGTCGCCGACCGGGCCGGCGTCCACGCGACCTCGATCTACCGACGATGGGGCAACCGAGAGCACCTAGTCGCCGAGGCGTTGCTCTCGGTCGTCGGGGAAGCCGCCCCGATGCCCGACACCGGCTCGCTCGAGCAGGACCTGCGGACCTTCCTGACGCTCAGCGCTGCCCTGATGCGCACGCCTCAAGGCCGACTCCTCGTCCGGATGGCGGTGACGATGGGCGACGACGTCGACCTGGCCCAGCTGCGCGACCACTACTGGTCCCAAGCGATCGCCAACGCCGCGAAGATCTTCGAGCGAGCCGCCGACCGGGGCGAGCTCGCACCGCGCGCCGACGCGGCAACCGCCGTCGAAGTCGCCGCCGGGCCGCTGTACATGCGCGCCCTCATCACCGGCGAACAACTCGACGACGACTTCATCGACCGAGTGGTCCACCTCGTCCTCGACGGGATCCGAGCCTGATCATTGCCCAAGGGCCATCCCTGAGCGGCTCGCCAACCTGACGCACGGCACATATGCCCGATCGGGCATGTCCTGACCCAGAGCCCGGAAGACTGCCTCCCGCCAGCTTGCCAGCAAGTCCGGTCAGATCACGCAGCCCTTCTTCTACCGCGTCCGGCGACGGCACTGCGCGGACCGAGAGGCTCATCCACGGTCAGACCACTCTCGAAGGCCGCAGCTTGGTGACATGGCTCTCGACCCAGCCGGTCGATCAAGATGCGGAGCCGAGGGGATTCAGGGCTGCGGCTCCCCCGACGCGGTGATGCCTGGCCAGGCATACGGGAGATGACAGCCGGAAGTTGACCCAAGGCTGAGGGTGAGGAAACTACCTCCGCCCGGCCGGGACCTCGGAGCGAAGGACGCGCGTGGTCATCCGAGTGAGACACCCCTTCCAAGGGGGCCCTGCCATTGTCGCCGTAGGTGGACGAGACAATCGACTCCACTCACTGCCCTTGATGGCGCGTTCAACGGACCGTCCCGTGATCCCAGCAGTCGCCGGTGAATCTAGGTGTGACAGCGATTGGGCAAGGGCTGCGGAGTCCAAAGCCAGCTGGGTATGTAGGCGCGCAATCGTGAGTCAGCTCCGTGGTTGCAGGTGGGGAGGCGTCGCCGCGAGCGCGGCCTGCTCGGCGAGACGAGCCATCTGCTTGCGGCGAGCGCCAAGCGGCTCGTGGCGCACGAGCTCCTGCAGTTTCAGCAGCGCGTTCATGAGCATCTCGGGCCGCGGTGGGCACCCCGGAAGGTAGATGTCGACCGGGACGACGTGGTCGATCCCCTGCACGACGGCGTAGTTGTTGAACATCCCGCCCGAACTCGCGCACGCGCCCATGGCGATGACCCACTTCGGCTCGGCCATCTGGTCGTAGCACTGCCGGAGCACCGGGGCCATCTTGTTGCTGAGCCGCCCCGAGACGCACATGTAGTCAGCTTGGCGTGGGCTGGCCCGATAGACCTCCATGCCGAAACGTGCGAAGTCGTAGTCCGGCGCACCGGTCGCCATGAACTCGATCGCGCAACAGGCCAGTCCCATCGAGGCCGGCCAGATCGAGGCCGACCGCGCGAGCCCCGTTACTGTCTCGAGCGTGCCGGTGAACCAGCCGTTGCCTTCGGTGTCGATGTTGTGAACTGCACCCTCCTTAGGTGTGCGAAGCGGAGTCCCATCGGCCTGCCCCTCCAGGCAGGAGCGGTGCGACATGAGTCAGGAGCCAACTGGAGTCGGGGTGGTCAGTTCTCGGCGAACGTCGACGCGTCAGGTGCTTGGCCGACGTGCAGCCCACGAGTGCCGTGGTCGGTTGAGCCATGCGGCGCCGGTGGGGTGGCGGCAAACGTGTCGGGCCAACCCTGTCGCCGGCTCGGGACGGCGGGTGCCCAGCCGAGCGAGCGCAGGCGTGCGTTGGAGACCCGGTGCGACCTGGACAGCGAGCGCACCGGCGAGCTGGCGAACCAGGCACTCCATCGCGGGAAGGTGTGCAGGGGCCGGCCCGCGGCGTGGGCGATGATGTCGAGGAGGTCGCGCCGGGTCAGCGGCTCGTCGTCGACGGCGTTGTAGATGCCGGCCGGGAGGGTCAGGGCGGCGGCGAGCGCGGTCCCGACGTCGGTGGTGTGGGTCGCGCTCGTCCATCCGTCCGCCGCGCCGGTGAACAGGGCGCGCCCGTTCCTGGCTGCGGCGATGACGTTTCGGCTGAAGTTGTCGCCCGGGCCGTAGAAGCCTCCGAACCGGATCGCGACTCCTTGGCCTCCCCCGGAGGTGAGTCGGGCCAGGTGGCGCTCAGCAGCGAGGTTGGCGGCGAGCGAGCCGTGTGCGCGAGCGGGGTGGTTCTCGTCGAGCCAGCTGTCGCCCCCGGAGGCGTAGACCATGGTCACGGTGTCGCGAATCACCCGGGGCACCCCGACCTCCAGGGCCGCGTCAACCACGAGGCCGCAGCCGGTTCCGCGCAGCCACGCGTACTGGCGCCACGAGCCGGGAATGGCGGCGCGGGCGGTTGGAGGGATCGAGACCCGTAAGTCGTAGACGGCATCTCGTCCGCGCAGCAGCTGTCGCAGGACCTGGGGATCGGACGCGTCAGCGGGCACCGGAGTCGCTCCTGCGTCCGCGAGCGGTCGCAGCCGGACTGCGGTGCGCGCCTGCGCTGCGACGTCGTGACCCGAGGCGAGCAGGTGCGGCACGACGGATCGTCCGGCGACGCCGCTGGCGCCGAGTACGAGGATCTTCATCAGGTGACCTCCTGGTCTGGTGTGGAGTGGTGGTGCACGCCGGGGCTCACTTCAAGGTGGTCGGTCGACGGCCCGTCGAGGAGGGGCCGCGCCGTTCAGGTGTCGCTCGCGGAAGCTCAAGGGGCAGTGGTTGAACGGCGTGGGCGTACGTGGCGTCCTTCGGGCCGGTGATGCCGGGCCACCCCGAGGCCCGGCGACCACAGCGGCGCGTCGGCGAGGTCGAGGTGGAAACCCGTAGCCACCATCACTCCTATCGCAAGATCCGTTGCGTTAGAGACGCTACCTTGCTAACCGATACTATCGCAACATCCTTTGCGTTTATGGATCCGTGTCGCCCGCAGGCGCGGACGTCTCCGAGTGGGAATGTCAACTGCGCCGACACCTCGGGTCTGCCCGTCTGTGCCCGCGCATCCGGCCAGGCCCTGTGGCTTCTGGCATGGACAGATCCGAAGTGTGCGACGCTGACATGCGAGGCTCCGCACGAGGCCGAGAAGGGGGTCAGGGCATGGCCCGGTACGTCGTCAACGAGGCCGGCATGGAGAAGGCGCGGGGCCTGATCGCCGCGCGACAGTACGTCCTGGAGAGCGACTGGGGCGACGCTCAGCCCAGTGCCGCGGAAGCCAATGCCTATCTCGAACGGCACTCCTGGGACGACTACGCAGCTTGGCACCTCGGTCTGACCGCGGATGCCAACGACGAGACCAAGGCGCGGTACGCCTTCGTCTACGGTGACTTCCGCAGGGTCCACCGCGCAGGCCTGATCGCGTGTGTCTACCGGGCGTCCGAGTGGCGACACAAGCAGGTAGAGCGAGCCGCTTACCGGCTCCTGCAAGAGCTCGATCGGGCAGCCGGAATCGACTGAGCCACCGCCTGCCACGTCACAGCGTCCGGGGAACGGGCGGCCAAATGACCTCCGCGCGAGGCTTTCCACGTGACGGGTCCACCGATTCTGGCCTTAGCTGGGTTGTCGCGTCCGGCTGCCTCCTGAATCAGGTCGAACGCGGCGGAATGGCTCACTTTCTCGCAGAGCATGGATTGAACGAGGCGATCGCGGCGGCAACTGGACCTTCAGTCGCCCGGCGGCTCACAAAATCGTGTGCTGCGGGCGGCGATAGTGATCAAGCCCGGAGCTGAAGGAACGGTCAGACGATCTCCTCTCGCGCAACGCACGCCGCATCCAGGGCGTCGTGCCACAGGCGCAGCCGCGGGTGGCGGTCGCCTCGGACGATCGCGTCGAGCACCAGCCCGTCGAGCATGGCCACCAGGGCGCGCGCGTCTGTCTTCGAAGCCCCAGCCTCGGTGAGCCGCTGCACGAAGCGATCCCGTGCCGCGATCACGGATGCACGGATCTCGCTGTCGCGCACCGCCGTCAGCATCAGCTGATAGCGCGCGAGCGCGAGCCGGGCGCCCGGCCCGAGCCAGTGCGCGACGAGGGCATCGACGGACTGGTCTCCATTGGCGCCTTCGAGGTCCGCCAGGGCGGCGACCAGGGAACGCCGGTATCCGTCGAGTCCTCCGAAGTGGTGGCGCACGGTCCCGTGCGGTACGCCGGCCGCGGCCTCGGCCGCCCGCAGGGTCACGCCTTGTAGGCCCTGGTCGGCGAGCAGCGCAAGGCCTGCGTCGACCAGGCGCTCCCTCGCAGTCTTCTCCATGCGGAGAATCATACGTGGTAGCATCCTCTCCATGTGGAGAACTTCTCCATATGGAGAGGAGACTGAGATGCGAGGGTGGCCCCCAGCAGTCAAGACGGGAACCCTGATCGTTACCTTGAGCGCACTGGCGATCATGGCCGCGCCCCTGGTCATGAACCCGGCCTACGAGCAGCTCCAGGCCCGCACCGGGGCGATGACCGTCGTGCTTGTCGAGGTGCTCTACGCCCTGTTCATCGACTTCCCGCTAGCGACGCTGTATGTCGCCCTGCGCACCCGGTGGGTCGGGCCACCGCGCAACGCTGCACGGTCGGCGCTCGCCTTCGTGGCGACCTTCTTCGCGATGATCTTCACCTGCATCGCGCTCGCCCCCCTCAGCCCGGTGCTGTCCTACTGGGCGCTCGCCGACACCTTCCCGGACGCCGTCGAGGCCGCCCGCCACGCGCTCGGCGACGGGACCATGGCTCTCCTGCTGATCCAATTCGTCGTGTTCGACTGCCTCCTGTGTGCCGCCGGCGGCATCGTCGGCGCAGCCCTGGCATCGAGGCGCCACCCGCATCCTCCAACGCGCGTCGGCAACGACCTGAGTGTCAGGCAGGGGCGCACCGCTTCGCCGATGCCGACTGGCCGCTGATCGGCAGCTCGGTCGCTACTCGACAGGGTCAGATCCTGCGGAGCACGCGCCTGGTCCGACCGGTCGCCGACAGTGATGTCGGCGCGGTCGATATCCAGAGAAGCGTCATTGGTTGTCGTCGGTTCTCGGGCCTGCCTAGAGGTCCGGGATCAAGCCCATGAGCGGTGGCGGCGGCCTACTCTTCGATGTCGAGGAGGCACGTGCCGAGCAGCACGACGACCTCCATGCGCGGTTCTTCATCGATGTCTCACTGCTCGCATTTGCATAACCGTCGACCGGGTCCGGATGAATGGAGCCCTGATGCCGTCCCATCCCGAACTCGCGAGTGCCACGTTCGTGGCCGCTGACATTGCCGCCTTCATCGCGCTTCGGGTACGCGTGGTCCAGCCCACCTGCGACGCGCGCTGCGATGGCCCTGCTCGCCACGGCGACCGCCGCGACCCTGCTCGTCCTCGTGGCGGCCACGGCCGGCGGCTCCCTACTGCGTGACCTTGAGCAGTGGCGGATGCCGTCGAGGTCGCCGCCGCGCGGGCGCACGGGCACAGCGCCGATGGGTTCGCCTCCCGGTCCTGGGCTTCCTCGTGGTCGTGCTCGCGACCATCTGGAGCGCGCTTCGACCGGGCCGAGAGCGGTGGAGCGCCGGGATCTTGGCGTGCGCCGCGCTCCTCGCCGCCACCGCCGCCGCCACGATCCTCGCCGGCGGCCAGGTCCTCGACGCCGCGCTCGACGCGGCCGCCCTCACGAACACCGTGTAGGAGCAGACCCCACATGGATGCCGTTGTCGTCATCGAGTCCTGCTTTTGAAACCCAATATCCGGAATAGGAAGGTGACCTTCATGACCGAGACCTTTGCCTCGCCGATCGGAGAGCCCGTGGGAATCGCTCACGCGTTTCCCGAGGCTTGGAGGGCGATGCTGGCGCTGGAGAAATCCATGGCTGCGTCCGCACTCGGCCGACCGACATACGAGCTGGTCAAGTTGCGGGCCCCGCAGATCAACGGCCGCGGCTACTGCCTCGACATGCACACCAAGGACGCGCGGGCGATGGGGGAGACAGAAGCCCGCATCTACCTGCTCAACGCTTTGCGGGAGGCGCCGCACTACACCCGTCGCGAACGGGCGTCCCCCGGAGGACGTCGAGCGTGAGGCGCGTGAGGCAGTCGACCCCCAGGAGTACGCCGCGCTGGTCTTCGCGATCGTCACGATCAATGCGTGGAACCGCCTTGCGATCACCAACCACACGGTGGTCGGGTCGTACCAGGCCGGGCAGCACGCCACCACCTGAACCCGTGCCGCCAGGTTCCTTGTCCGTGGTCTGCCTGCCCCCCGATGGCCGGGCCTACACGCGGGCTCGGCCGTCATGGCCGAGCCGCGTCTCCAGGAAGGAGACCGCAACGCAGAGCAAACCCAGGGCAGCCGGGCGTGCAAGATACCGCACGTCGCGGTCTGCAAAGCGCAGGGCGCAAAACCCTAAGGTGATGATCCTGCAAGCCAGATCCGGTCCGTGAATGCCTCACGTCAAGATGCCCGCGAAACTTAGTCCATGCCTCACGTAGGAATGCCCGCGAAACCGGGGGTTCAGCCGGCCTTGATTCGGATGCCTTTGTGGATGTCGGGCAGGGCGGAGGGGAAGGTGGCCAGGTAGAGCTGTTCGGTTTTCTCTTTGGCCAGCATGAGAAGTCGGTTCTGTAGGTCGGCGATCTGGCGGGCGATCGTGGCCGGGTTGAGGCTGTCGCGGTAGGCGGTCAGGTCGGCCTGCTGGGCCCGGGTGAGGACGTCTGCGGTGGAGCAGCCGGTCCAGCGGGGTTGCGGGCGGGTCGTAGAGGCGTCGGCGGCGGCCGTCACTGGCTGCTGGTGTACCCGATGGGTTTGATGGTCGGAGTCAGGTAGTTGAGCCGGTCGTTGACCAGGGGCCAGAGCCGGTTGAGTACGGCGCGTTCTTCGGGTGTGTCGTAGCGGTAGTAGAACGCGTACTTGCGCACCAGGTGGTTGTTCTTGGACTCGATGGTGGCCTGGTCGTTCTTCTTGTAGGGCCGCGACCGGGTGAAGAAGATCTCGCTCGCCGGCCCAGGCGATGACGGCCTTGTTCAAGAACTCGGTGCCGTTGTCGAAATCCAGGCCGATGACCTCGAACGGCATCTCCTCGACCCCGGCCTTCAACGCCGTCAGGATGTGGGTGTGGGCATTGTTACGCACGGTGCGGGTGAAGACCCACCGGTGTGCACATCGGTCAGGTTCAGGGTGCGGGCGAACTCGCCTTTGAGGGTCGGCCCGCAGTGCGCGACGGTGTCGCCTTCGAAGAACCCGGGCTCGGCCTCGACCTCGTCGCTGGCCTTACGGATCTTGATCGACGAACGCAGCAGCGGCGACGGTTTAGTCGTGCTCACGCCCCTGATCACGTCCTTGGCCTTCGCCGGCGCGAGGTAGCGGTCGATCGACGCCGCGGACATCGCCAGCAGTTCCGCCCGCACCTCGGCCGTGTACCGGTCCTGGCCGGCCACGAGCTCGCCGTGCCGTTCCAGCCCGTCGAGCTGGGTGCGCATCGAGGCGGCCAGGTACTTCCCGCACTGCCCACCCGAGGCGGCCCACACCCGCTGCAGCACCTTGAGCGCGTCGTAGGAATACTTCGGTGACCGCGGCTTCCTCGTCCGTCGCGCGACCGTCCGTCCGCAGCCCGGCGGCCTGCTTCGCCGCCGCGATCAGCCGGCGCCGGGCATTGTCCCGCGACCAGCCCGTCACCGAGACCACCTCGTCCAGGATCCGGCCCTTGTCCTTCTTCGCCGCCTTCACGTACGCCCTCGCGTACCTGGTGGTGATCTCGGCACGAGACGTCATCGACAACCCACTCTTCATGCCTCACGACGCTCACCGTTACGCGGGCATTCCTACGTGAGGCACGGAGAGCGTTTCGCGGGCAGTTTTCGTGAGTCAGCCGCGGTCTTGCTGGATGAGTGGGTGCCGGCGCAAGATGGATGGCGCACTACGATTTAGCGTGCACGAGTGAGGCGATGGCCGGATTTTGGCCGGGTACACGCGGTCAAGACCGACTCTTGGGTAAGGATAGAGGTCCGGGAAGTGCCTGAGGGGCAAGGAAATCCGCCTCCCAAGGGGGTGCGGGTCCGCCCTTTTAATCCGCCGGTCGTCGGTTCGAGCCCGACGGGGCCCACCACATGAATTCGCTTGCTCTACAAGGGAACTCAACTTGGTTCGCGTGGACCGCTGGCCCTGAATGGGACTTGGTGGCCGGGTCGTGGCCGGGAACCTATTCGTTAATCCGCCGGTCGGCGGTTCGGGCCGGATGGCCGGCTCGCCCGTTTGTGCACAAGCCAGGCACCTTCAGCGGAGCCCCCGTGGCCGATTTCAGGACCGACCGATCGCTGATGGTCGGGCGTTCGCCGGCAGAGCGGCATGGGCGGTAAACGTCTCCGCGGATGAGCGTAGGTCCAGGGGCGGCGATGGATGTGTCCTGCCGATCGCCGATCATGGACTCCATGGACGACCGGCAGGCGCCGCACTCGGGGGGGCGAGGCAAGGTCATCACCCTCTGCGGCTCGACCAAATTTGAGGCTGAGTTCGCGGAGGTCAACCAGCGGCTGACGATGGAAGGTTGTGTCGTGATCAGCCTCGGAATGTTCAGCCTGCCCGATCTGCCGGATTACGACTGGACAGCCGACAGCTTGAACCTGAGGGGGCGGCTCGGCGGCGTGCACTTCCAAAAGATTCGCATGGCTGACGAGGTGTACATCGTGGATCCGGGCGGATACATAGGTGAGTCAACCCGACGGGAGATTGCCTACGCGGAGTCGCTCGGCAAACCGGTTCGGTATCTCAGTCGGGAGCGCTTGGCTCGAACGGAGACGGCCCCCAAGAGT
Organism: uncultured Actinomycetota bacterium; assembly: GCA_963754395.1. Taxonomy (GTDB): domain Bacteria; phylum Actinomycetota; class Actinomycetes; order Actinomycetales; family Dermatophilaceae; genus Intrasporangium. The sequence goes on from CAVWGJ010000033.1 coordinate 232,705, forward strand.
GAGCCCCGACCGGGCGATCCGCTCATCGGCACGACCGGCATGCGGCAGATCCGGATGTTCTAGCCAATTGGCTAGCGCCAGAGTCCCAGCGCGGCATCGAGCGCGTCGTTCCTGTAGCCGCTGTACCAAACCAGAATGTTCCGATCGCTCTCCAGCGGCGTGAACCCAAGGTAGGTCGCCCAGTGACCAGTGAGGCGCTTCAGCTCAGCGTCCCAGAGCGCCTGCTCGGACTCCGTGAAGCCTTGGTGGTCATCTACGAAGCCGGGCACTCCGTCCTGCCGCGCCAGTGGGGCCGCCATCGTCGCTACCAGAGACCTGCCGTGATCGAACAGCGCGACGGACTGGGCAGCAGCCCAAGCACCAAGGTGGTGGCCGCGCACGATCGGGCTGATACGAACTGACCGCAGCAGGATGGCCAGGTCGGCACCATCAGCGTCACCAAACGCGTCCAAGGTGGCCTGGGACCACATCATGTCGGGATCGTCGAGACTGACGATGGGGCCGACGAGTTCGTTCAAGTCGTTCGCTTGGGCGTCTGCCGCGTAGAACAACGCCCGGCCACTCCCGAGGTACTTGCGGCCCGCGGCACGATTGAGATCGCTGTAGAGACTCGCGGTCACCAACCCTTGCGTCCCGACCCACGCAGGGTCCTCGCCTGAGTACTCGATGCCGTGGTCTGCCAAGGCGTCAAGGACCTGCCGCCAGGTCGGGTTTCGCAGCTGAAGATGGGCGCCGATGGCTTCCGGAAGCACTGGATCGTCCTGATCCCTCCACGCCGACCCTCAGGCTCCATGAGTTCAGACCCAAGTCCCATGCGCCATCAACGTCCATGCCGCCTTGAACGGCGTGGACAACGACGTGGGCCGGGGCAACCGCAGTGGGGACAGTCGACAGCAGTGAGGCAGGTCACTGACGAACATCACGGGTCGCACCCGACGCCCCCAATGATCCCTCCACGCAACCACTGTCTCAGAGTGTCCTCGCCTCAAGCGCTCATTCGATGGAGCGCCGAGTAGGTCGGTGCCCTCCCAGCAGCGGATGATGACCGGGCGTTCAGGCCTCTCGTACCATTGCCTGACCGAGCCAAGCGTCGAGCCGCGACCTCCGTCTCTTCTCGCCGTGCGGTTGGTGCACTTGGCCTTCTACACAGTTTTCTGTATAGTTTTGCCATGACCATCTCCGCTGACATACACCCCGAGCGGACTCTGTCCGTCACCGCGGCCACCGGTCGCGGCGTCGCGGGCTTGGTCAAGGACGCTGAACGTGGTGAGGACATCATCGTCGAGCGCCACGGTCGCGCGGTCGCTGCCGTCATCTCGGTGAAGCGATTCGACGAGCTCCACCGCGTCCGGGCCGACCTGATCGCCGCTTCCCTCGTCTTGGCGCGCGAGCTCTCCGACACCGGCACCCGCACCGATCTGGACGACGCCATCGCCTCGTTCGGGTTCGACCGGGCCGAGCTCGAGGCCGAACTCGACGCTGACATCGCTGCCGGCCGCGAGTGACCCCGCTGCCACGGACCGGCCTCCGGCCTGCGGTGACGCATGGCTGAGAAGAGGAAGCACCCGAATGTCCCAGGGTGCGTAGTGCGCCTGACCGACGATGCGGTCGAGGACCTGGAGGCCTTGTTCAAGGCCGACCCGCAGATCGTGCGCTGGGCCTTGAAGAAGATGATCCAGCTCGAGCGCGACCCCAATGCAGGCGACCCCCTGCTGGGCGGTCTCATCGGCTACCGCAAGATCACCGTCGGCGATCGTGACTGGCGCGTCGTGTGGCGAGTCGTGCAGGACGACGCAGGCGAATTCCGGGTCGAGGTGGCGGAGATCTGGGCGGTCGGATACCGCAAGGACGGCGAGGTTTACGCAGAGATCAGGCGGCGCATCGCTGACGCCGGCTCCTCACCCAAGACCAAGGCGCTCGCCGAGGTCCTCGAGCTCTTCGCCAAGCAGGCAAGCGAGCTGAATGCGACTCCCGAACCAGAGAAGCCTGAGCCGGTCCCGAAGTGGTTGACCGACGCCCTGCTCTACGTGGTGCGCCTCCCGTCCTCGCAGGTCGAGGAGATGAGTCTCGAAGAAGCGGAGAAAGCCTGGACAGACCACATCACCGGTGCGGGTTCGGGAACCTAGCTGTCCCCCTCAAGACCCGGATGTCCTCACTGCACTGATCGCAGATGGTCGGGCGTTCGCCCGCAGAGCGGCATGACCGGGCGAGCGTAGCCGCCCTCAACGCGGCAGATGCGGTAAACGCCTCACGCTGCTGAGCGGACGGGTGCGGCTCCCCCTGTAACGATGGGGGCGTGGCTGGGAGAGATGACTCCATGAGCGTCTCGAGATCGACTGCATCCCCCGGCGCACCCGGCCAGACTCGACGCGATGAGGCGTGGTTCGACCAGTTGTATGCCCGGTACAAGGCACACGTGATGGCCTACGCCCTTCGTCGGATCCCAACGGATGCCGACGATGTCGTGGCATGTGCCTTCGCCGCGGCGTGGCGCAAGCGTGACCAGGCTCCCGAGCGCGCTCTGCCGTGGCTGTACGCCGCGGCGAGCCGTGAGGTCCTGCACGTGCTGCGCTCTCGGAGCCGGCGCGAGGCCTTGGGGGGGCGGCTTGCTGGTCACCTCGGGGCGGTCACGCCGGATCACAGCGCTCCGGCGGATGCCCGGCTCGACGCGGCCGTGATCGTTGGGGAGGTGCTCTCGCGGCTCCCGGCGACCGACGCCGAGGTGCTGCGCCTCTGGGCGTGGGAACAGCTCGACCCTCACGAGATCGCGCTGGTGCTCGGGATTGGGCCGGGGGCGGCACGAGTCCGGCTCCACCGAGCGCGACGCCGGCTGGAAGCGGGCATCCAACGCGCCCAACCACAGGCGCCCCCCGAATGGAAGCCGGAGGCTTCGAGCACCACCGACACCCCGCACCAGCAACACCGAGTGGAGCCCTCCTATGAGTAACCGGACCCTCAGAACCCAGGATCTGCGGGCGTTGCTCGCAGAAGCGGACAC
>CAVWGJ010000034.1:0-13480 GCA_963754395.1 uncultured Actinomycetota bacterium
GGTCCACGGCTGCGCGAGGTCCTCGTCGGTGAGACCGGGGACGAGCGGGACCAGGTCGTCCTGCGCCGCGGACGCGTGCTCGTCATGAACCGGATGGAGGTGGCCAAGGACGGGCGCCCTCTCGGCTCGGTGACCACCCTTCGGGACCGCACGGAGCTCGCTGCCCTCGAGCGCGAGATCGGCTCCTTCCGCAGCACGACCGAGCTGCTGCGCGCCCAGGCGCACGAGTTCGCCAACCAGCTGCACACGATCTCGGGGCTCATCCAGCTGGGCGAGTACGACGAGGTGGTCCGCTACGTCGACTCGGTCAGCGAGCATCGAGCCCAGCTCGACCTGACCCTGGCCCGAACGATCAAGGACACCGCCATCTCCGCGCTCGTCATGGCCAAGGCGGCCCAGGCGGCCGAGCGCCGCGTCGAGCTGAGGGTCTCCGATGACACCTCGCTCGGCCGCGTCTCGTCGCACGACTCGGCCGACCTCTCCGCCGTGGTCGGCAACCTCGTCGACAACGCGATCGACGCAGTCGCGACCACGGGAGGTGACGAGCGGTGGGTGGAGCTGACGATCCACCAGGATGAAGGCACCCCGACGAGCACCGTCGAGGTCGTCGTGTCGGACTCCGGGCCGGGCGTGGGACCGGAGCTCGTCACCGAGGTCTTCACGCACGGCTTCACGACCAAGGCGGCCGAGGCGGGGGAGCGCGGCATCGGCCTGGCCCTGACCCGGCTCATCTGCCAGCGCCGGGGCGGCGAGGTCGAGGTCGAGCGCACTCCCTCCGGAGCAACCTTCATCGCGCGCCTCACCGTGGAGCCGGCCGCGGTGGTGGAGAGCCGATGACCCGCGTGCTCGTCGTCGACGACGACTTCATGGTCGCCCGCATTCATCGCGGGTTCGTCGAGAGGACAGAGGGATTCGAGGTCGTCGGCACGGCCAGTTCCGGGGCGGAGGCGTTGGACCTGGTCCGGGAGCTCCAGCCCGACCTCGTGCTCCTCGACCTGTACCTGCCCGACATCTTCGGCCTCGAGGTCATCACACAGCTACGGGCAGCGGGGGAGACGTGCGACGTCCTCGTCATCACCGCCGCGAAGGAGGCCGACTCGGTGCGAGCCGCCGTCCGGCAGGGCGTCGTCGGCTACCTGCTCAAGCCGTTCTCGCGCGAGGACCTCGAAAAACGACTCATGACGTATGCCGCTGAGCGCGCTCGCGCTGTCGGCGCTGGGGAGCTGACGCAGGACGAGATCGACGCCGCCTTCGGCTCGGGCGGGGTCAAGCGACCGGGCGCGGTGACGCTGCCGAAGGGTCTTTCGGCCGAGACCGCGGAGGCGGTGCAGCGAGCGCTCAGTGGTGCCACTGACTCGATGTCCGCCACGGAATGTGCCGCGGCCGTGGGTATTTCGCGGGTCAGCGCCCGCCGCTACCTGGAGCACTTCGTCGCGTCAGGAGTCGCGGACGTGTCGCTGCGTTATGGCACCACGGGCCGACCCGAGCGCCGCTACCGCCCCCGCTGACCGCCGTCCCAGCTGCGCATTCCGTTGCGATGTCCGGTGGCTTGGACGCGGATGGTGGCAGACTCCGGCACATGGGGATTCCGGTGAACGTGGACAACTTTGCTCGCGCCGAGACCGACCGCATGTTCGACGGCCTGCAACGAGACGCCGGCGGCGTGAACATGCTCTCCCACAACCGCGCTCCGGCGTCCGTCGACCACCAGACGGTGATCCGGATGAACCGGGACACGCTGTACAGCTTCGCCGTGGTCGACATCACCGCCGGGGCGACAATCACGATCCCGGAGCACGACGACCGCTACATCTCGGTGATGATCGTCAACCAGGACCACTACGTCAACGAGATCCTCCACGAGCCCGGTGATCACCGCCTCGACATCGACCGCCACAAGACCCCCCATGTCGCCGTGGCCGCCCGGGTCCTTGTCGACCCAGGCGATCCCGCCGACCTGGCGGCGGCGACCAGGCTGCAGGACGGCCTCGTCCTCTCGGCAGAGGCCGCTCACCCGTTCGACCTGCCCGACTACGACACGGCGAGCTTCGACACGACCCGCAAGGCACTGCTCACGCTCGCGGCCGGGCTGACCGCGTTCGACCGCACGTTCGGCACCCGGGACGACGTCGACCCGGTCCGCCACCTGCTCGGCACCGCCGCCGGCTGGGGTGGCCTGCCGACCAGCGAAGCCACCTATATCGGCGTCGAGCCGGGGCTCCCGGTCGGCCGCTATGAGCTGCGGGTAGGCGACGTCCCGGTCGACGCCTTCTGGTCGATCTCGGTCTACAACGCGGACGGTTACTTCGAACCGAACCCATCCGGCGTGTACAGCGTCAACAGCGTGACGGGCACCCGGGACTCCGATGGCTCGATCACCATCCGGTTCGGCGACCACGGCGCCGACGTGCCCAACACGATTCCGATCACCGAGGGCTGGAACTATCTCGTGCGTCTCTACCGGCCCCGCCCCGAGATCCTCGACGGCACTTGGACGTTCCCCACCATCGACACCGCCATCGATCACGCCTGAGCGCCGGCTCGGCTGAGGGCGTGGGGATCTCGCGAGCGAGCGCCCGGCACTACCTGGAGCACTTCGTGGAAACTAGCAGTCGCCGTCGAGTGTGCACTTCGCGTCGGGCTCAGCGTGGAAGCCCGTGCTCGTCGTAGCCGACGCCCTCATCTCGGGGGCCGGTACCGAGCATGGCCCTGTCGCGGCCTCTGAGGATGATCTCCTCCAGCTCGGCCGAATTCGCTTGGCCCAATTTGATACGCCGGACCCGCTGCAGGCGCTCTGCAAGAGCTCAGGGCCATGACCCGACCGTAGTGGGATTCTGCTCCGCGAAGTGGAGCAGAATCCGAGCGCCCCACCGGTTCTCCGGTGGGGCGCTCGGGAGGACAGCTCAGATCAGGGTCACTTCAGCTTGAAGTTCGCTTGGATCGTCGAGCCGTCCTGAGTTGTCATCGTGACGCGGTAGCAGCTGCCGGGCGCCTTCGGCGTCTGCCAGTTCTGGACGAACTGCCCTCCCGTGGCGTCGTACCGCAGGGACGTGCCGCCGGTGGAAGTCACCTCGATCTCATCGGCAGAAGCTCCGGTTTCGCAGGCGACCTTGGTCTGCATGAAGGACTTCACCACGGAGGTAGACGTCAACTCAGTCGATCCCGCAAACACCTCGAACTTGAGCGGCACCGTGGAGCCACCCTTCACTGTGTTGACGACGGCGGAGCCCATGTCAACAGGCTGGTAGAACCCCTTGGGGGTCCAAGCCAACACGGTGTACGTCTCCGTGGCCGTGCCGGTGCGGCCGGCGTTGTCCGTGGCTGTGGCACTCAGGGTGTGAGTACCGAGGCCAGTGCCGTATCCGCTGACCACGCAGTTCGCCGGACCGGAGACTGCGTCACTGGCGGTACAGGTCGGCTCGCTCGGAACCTGGCCGAAGTAGAAGTAGCCGCCGTTCAGGCTTGAGTCAAACGTCGCAGTGGGATCCGTGAGGTCGATGTCGAATGCGCCCGCTGTTGCGGAACTGGGTGTTTCCGGCGTTGTCCACGAAATCGGGGCTGTTGATCGCAACACCCGCGCCTTCGGTTGCCGAAGTGACCTCTGCAGTGCTGAACTGGCCAGTCCGGACGTGGCGTCACTGGCGGTGAATGTCGCCGTGACGCGACTGGTGTACCAGCCGTTGCCACCCTTCGTCCCTGTGGTCTCGGAGGTGATGGTCGGAGCCGTTGCGTCGCGCTTGATGTCGACTGTCGCTGGACCGGCGCTGCCGCCAGCACTGGTGGCAGAACAGGAGTACGTCGTGGCCACCTGGTCACTCTTGATTACCTGGTCGACACACCCGGTCTTCTCGAGGGAGTTCGGCGACTCGTCCTCGGTGATGCTCCAGGTGAGGGTCACGTCGCTGTGGTACCAGCCGTTGTCCCCGTCGGGCGTCGCCGGCGTCAGCGTGTAGTCGATGGCTGGGGACGACGGGTCGACGATCGAGTAGGTCTCCGATGCCGCTGCCGTCAGGCCTCCGCCGTCGGTGTAGGAGCAGCTCGCGGTCTGGGCACCAATGCCGTCGGTAGCATGGGGCCCGGTGACCGCCGACAACGTCGCAGGGAACTCGGAGTTTCCGTCCTCTGCGTCGACCACAGAACAGACCGCCGCCGGAACGGAGCCCTTCGAGTAGCTCGCCCCACCTGTGACCCCTGTGACGGAAACGGTGGGTGCGGTATTGGCGGGCGTCGGCGCGGACACATTGACGGTGAAGGTCACCGGAGCGAGGTTGAAGCTGCCAGCAGTGGTGTTGGCTGTCTCCGTCGCAGAAATGGTGGCACTTCCCTGGGCAACAGGCACGACCGTCAGCACCTTTTCGTCGTCACAACTCGTGAAAGTGACCGAGGACGGCGAGACGGTCGCGACGGCTGTGTTTGATGAGGAGAGGTTCAGCGTCACGATCGTGGAACCGGTGAGGTTGCAGCCATTCTTGCCGTCTCCGTTCGTCGGGGTGACGTAGAGAGTGGCGGTGCCGTTGGCGCCAGCCACGTTGAGCGGCATGACCTCCACGGTCGCATCGATGCTGCTGCCAAGATTGTTCGAGATGTCGTCTGCCATGGCGAGCGGTGCACCGACCATCGCCACGGAAAGCGCGGCGACCGAGGCATAGCGAAATAGACGTTTGTGCAAGGTTCCTCCCCTAACTCGCCACGCCCCTACCCGGGCGCGGCCATGTGGCGTCAACGTATGCCAGCGCCACCCGACCTCGGAGGGAAATCGGGAAACTGCTACATGACGTAGGACACGGCGCAGTCAGGCGCGCTCGGGGGGCGGGGCGAGCAGGTGCTTGACGACCTGGCGGCCCACGGAGTGCATTCCGCCAAGGATCTTGCCGCCCAGCTTTGCGTCCAGCTCGGGCGCCCAGTTCGCGATGGCGGCCCAGGCGACCGTCCGTCCACCGTCGAGACTCACCGCGCCGATGTCGGCGCGGACCCCGGCGCTCGTCCCGGTCTTGTTCCAGAAGTTCAGCTTCCCGCCGAGTGACTGGTGGTGCGCCAAAGGATCCAAGGCGAAGCGTTCCACGAAGGCGGCACCCACCATCGACTGGTCAACGTTTGCGGACAGCCACCCTCGCACCCGCCGGTCCTGCTCCTCGCCAAAGGCCGACCCCCGCATGAGCCGTTCAGCGAGCCAGCTCAGCTCGAGCGCCGTGCCGCTGGACAACGTCGGCGGATCCGACGGGCCACGAGAGTCGCGGACCTTGTCGTGCAAGGCGGTTCGCATGAGACCCAATGAGGCGGTGGCCATCGCGACGACGTCGAGGCCCACGCGACGGAGCAGCACGTTCGTGGCGAGGTTGTCGCTGACGGCACCAACCAGGGCGGCGACGTCGGCTACGGGCAGGGTTTCCGACGACAGGGTGTGCCAGATGCCCGAATCCGCCACGAAGTCCTCCGGCTCCCGCTTGAGGGGCTCGTCGGGAGCGAGATCGCCCTCAGCCAGCTGCTGCGCCGCGGCCAGCAGCAGGAGGACCTTCCCAACTGAGGCCGTGCGCAAGGGAACGTTGGCGCCGGGCGAGCTCAGCGGCATACGGCTGCCTTGGACGCGAAGGCACACCGCCCACGTGACGTCAGCTGACTTGGGACTGCTGGATTGCACTGTTACTGAAGGGACTTGAGCCATGAGACCAACTCGCCGGATACCGCCTCGGGAGCCTCTTCCGTGAGGAAGTGGCCGGCGTGCGGGATCGTCACCATCCGGTAGTCCCCGGGCACGTACGTGCCGGACCCGCGGGTCGAGGACTCCCACACGGCGCGGTCGTCGGCGCCGTGGAGCTGGAGCACGGGGATGTGGATGGGGGGACGGATGCGCCGCATGAACAACGGCCCGTCGGGGCGGACCTGGGAGCGGCCGAGCCAACGGTAGTGCTCCGCGGCCGAGTGGGCGACGAAGGGAATCATCATGGCGTCCCCATAGCGCGCCACGTCCTCCGCGGTGGGGAACGCCCCGCCAGGAGCGGACCAGTCGCGCAGGAGCCCCTCGACATAGTCATGGGACCGCGTCATCTCGCGCTCGGGAGCGAACGGCCGCTGCAACGCCGCGATCCAGCCGGACGCGGCGCGTTGCTTCCGGTCCAGCCACGACGCACGGCGCAGGACGCGCGGGTGCGGCATCGACAGCGAGGCGATCGCGGTCGTCACGTCGGGTCGCAGCACGGGCATCGCCCAGGCGATCCAGCCGCCGAGGCCCTGGCCGAGGACCACCGCGGCCGTCTCACCGAGCGAGCGGATGACCGACGCGGCGTCGAGCGTCGCCATGTAGGTGTCGTAGCCGCGCGGCGGCTTGTCCGACCCCCCATAGCCGCGCAGGTCCATCGCGGCGACGCGAAAGCCGGCATCCGCCAGGGCGACCATCTGGTGGCGCCACGCGTACCAGAACTGGGGGAACCCGTGGAGCATGAGGACGAGCGGCCCCTCGCCGAGCTCGGCGATGTGGAAGCGCGCGCCGTTGGCGGCGACGTGACGGTGATGCCACGGTCCGTCGATCTCGACGAAGGCAGCGTCGACTGGCATGTGGTGGAGAGTAGTGGTAACGGTGACCTCAGGTGTCTCGGACCCCGTCGCGTGATCCGTCGGACCCGGTGCCGGAGGTTCCCGCAGTCGCTGCCGTGGACGATCCCGCGGGGAGCTGCGGCGTCACCCGGTCCCAGTCCGGGCGGGGGGCCGGCGGCATCGTGCCCGGGGCCGCCGTGGCGCCCTGCAGCGCGGTCATGGTGTCCTGGGCCTGGGCGATGGCCTTCTTCGGGGTGGGGTCGACGGTCTTCATCGTGCGGATGCCGAGCCAGGCGAGGATGCCGGCGACGAGGAGCATGAACACGGTGATGATGAGGTAGGCCGCCCAGCGGGGGAGCCAGATGTCGAGAACCTCGACGAGCGTCGTGAAGATGAAGTACACGGCGTAGAAGACGATGACGGCGGCAGCCGCAAGCAGCCCGCCGCCCCTGCCGGCCTTCTTCAGCTGCGCGGACACCTCCGACTTGGCGAGCGCAATCTCGCCGCGGACCAGCGTCGCGATGTCGTTCGTCGCGGACGCGACCAGCTGCCCGAGCGTGCGCTCCTGCCGGGGGTCCGTGCTCATCGGATCACTCCTCCACGTGACGATGTGCGCGCGAGGCGCTGCTTGGTGTCACCCTACTGTGCTGCCCAGACGGGCGGAGCGGGCGACGCGCGTGCCGTCCCAGCCGTCACCTGGTGGGATCCATACCCACATCAGTCCGTATGCCGCTGAGCCCGCTCGGGCGCGGAGGCGTCCTTGGTGCGTGGCCGGGGTTGGTCAGTACTGGTAAGCATGGTGGCGCTGGGAAGGTCACCGTTCTAAAAGGAGTAAATCTTGACTAAAGAATGGCTGCCGTCTAGCGTCCGAAGCAGGCACCTCTAGAGATCCGAGGCTCGACGTGGACTGGTCAGGATGGGCCCTCTTCGGCCTTCTTGCGACCACCGGCCTGACGGCGGTGATGATCGCCGCCCAGCTGGGTGGGCTCAGCCGCTTGGACCTGCCCCTCATCTTGGGCACTCTGGTGAAGCGGGACCCGGACCAGGCCCGGGTCGCCGGGTTCTTCATCCACCTGGTCATCGGGCAGATCTTCGCCCTCGGCTACGCCCTCGTCTTCATGCTCCTGGGCCAGGCCTCGTGGTGGATCGGCGGCCTGCTCGGCCTGCTCCACAGCGCCGTCGCGCTGAGCGTGCTCATCCCCATGCTCGTCGGCATCCATCCGCGGATGGCCTCGAACCGCGCCGGGCCCCGGTCCACCGCCATGTTGGAGCCGCCGGGGCTGTTCGGCCTGAACTATGGCGCCCGGACGCCGCTGGTCACCGTTGCCGCGCACCTCGTCTACGGCATCGCCCTCGGCCTGCTCGTCGGTCCATCCTGAGGTCGGGCGGTGATGACTTCCAGCGACGTGCCGATCGAGGACTACGGGCTCCTCGGCGACACCCGCACGGCCGCGTTGGTCGCCTCGGACGGGTCCATCGACTGGCTGTGCATCCCGCGCTTCGACGCCAACCCGGTGTTCGGTCGGCTGGTCGGCGGTCGGGAGTCTGGCAAATTCTTGTTGGCACCCGCGGACGACGGCACGGTGATCCGCCGCCGGTACCGCCCCGAGACAGCAACGCTCGAGACGACCTGGCAGACGGAGGCCGGACGGCTGACCCTCACCGAGGGAATGGTGGCCGAGGTCAGTGGCCAGCTCCTCCCACCCACCCTGTTGGTCCGACGGCTGACGGCCGAGGACGGCCCGGTGGAGGTCTTCCTCGAGTTCGACCCTCGGCTGGGGGAGGGGCAGGCGGCACCCACCGTCCAACAGCGGGGCGCGGTGCTGGTCTGCACGTGGCCGACCACGGCCGTGGCCCTGACGATCAGTCCAACCATGCGCATTGAGCCGAGGAGGCTCCAGACGGTGGTCGTCCAGCCCAACCGCCCGCTGACGCTCGCGATGTCGGTCGCCGACCGCGAACCTCTCATCTACGTCGATCCCGACACTGCGTGGGCGGCGCTCGAGGCCGATGAGCGGCGGTGGCAGGACTGGTGCGGCCAGATCGACGCGGACCTGCCCCATCGCGACGCCGTGGTCCGCAGCCTGCTGACGCTCCGGCTGCTGACCTACTCACCGTCCGGAGCACCGGTCGCGGCGCCCACCACCTCGCTTCCCGAGGTCCTCGGGGGAGTGCGCAACTGGGACTACCGCTTCGCCTGGCCCCGCGACGCCAGCATCGGCATCGCCGCGTTCCTCGGGGTGGGCAAGCACGAGGAGGCGCGCGCCTTCATGGCCTGGCTGCTCAGCGCGACCCGCCTCGATCGTCCGCGCCTGCCGGTGCTGCTCACCCTGCACGGCAAGCACCCGCCGCCCGAGCGCCAGGCCGCGGACTGGCCGGGCTACGCCGCGAGCGCGCCGGTGCGGCTCGGCAACGCGGCCGCCGACCAGCACCAGCTCGACGGGTACGGCTGGGTCCTCAACGCCGGCTGGTTGCTCACCAAGGCTGGGCACGGCTTGTACTCGGAGACCTGGCGGACCATGGCCGGCTTCGCCGACGCCGTCGCCCAGCGGTGGCGCGAGCCCGACGCCGGCATCTGGGAGGTGCGCACCGAGCCTGCGCACCACGTGCACTCGAAGCTGATGGCCTGGCTGACCCTGGACCGGGCTCTGCGCATCTCGGCCCACCACCGGACGAGCGACGCGCGCCTTCGGCGATGGACTGCCGAGCGCGAAGCCCTGCGGAAGGAGATCACCGAGTGCGGGTTCGACCCACTCAAGGGGATGTACACGCGTAGTTATGGCTCTCCCGACACCGACGCGGCCCTGTTGATCCTGCCGCAGCTGGGGTTTGACCCGCCGGACTCCAAGCGCGTCAGCGGAACCATCGACGCCATCGCCCGAGACCTCGACGCCGGCCCGCCGCTGCTCTACCGCTATCCGCCGGGGCAAGACGGCCTGCCCGGGACCGAAGGCGCCTTCTTGCCGTGCTCGTTCTGGTTCGTCCAGGCGCTCGCCGAGACTGGGCTGGCGACAGAGGCGAACCTCCTGTTCGAAGAGCTGCTGGAGCTCGCCAGCCCGGTCGGCCTGTACGCCGAGGAGATGGACCCGCTCACACACCAGCATCTCGGGAACTATCCGCAGGCCCTGACCCACGCGGCGCTGGTCCAAGCAGCGCTCTCAATACGAGACGCCGGTCGGGGTGAGCGCAGCATGCCGTGAGCATGCTGTCGGCCCTACGCCAAGTCGTCTGCGACTCCGGCCCAATGCGTCCCCAGATTTGCCTACGGTGTCGGCAGGTGCAGCAGGGCGCCGGACGTGTACGCGGCCAGGGGTGGGGTGGCGGACTGGATGAACAAACGAGCGAACGGGATGGACCGACAGCAGCGCACCGTGACGACGGCCGACGGCCTAGCGCTGGCGGTCTACGTTCATGCTCGGCCGGATACCCCTGCACATGTGCCGACGGTGGTGCTCGCTCATGACTGGGGTCTCACTCACCGCAGCTGGGACGCGGTCGTCGCGCTGCTTGCCACTTCAGGCCTCCGAATCATCACCTGGGACCAGCGTGGGCACGGAGCGTCCGCACTGGGACTGAACCGAAAGACGCTCGGTGATCTCACGATCGACCACTTCGGGCGGGATCTACACGCGGTGATTCGTGCTCTGGTGCCCCCCAGCTCGCCGGTCGTTCTCGTCGGTCACTCTCTCGGCGGGATGACCGCCATGGCCTACATCGGACAACATCTCAAGGAGGCGCGCACTCGTGTCGCCGGTGCTGTGCTGGTCTCGACCGCCGCCGTCGATGTGCGTCTCGGTCAGTCCGGGAGAAGCCGCCTCGCCAAGCGTCTGATGAGCGGCGGTCCTGACCCCTACCAGCCACCTGTGCGAGGGAACAACCACCGAGAAGCCCTCTTCGGGGACAACCCCGATCCCGCGGCGGTAGCGGCGGTGAACGCGCAGGTTTCGGCAGCCGATCCAGCCGTTCTGCGTGCGAGCTACCGGGCCTTCTGCCAAGCCGACGTCCGGCAGGCCTTCGAACTGCTCATGGACGTGCCAGTGTCCATCCTGACTGGCGCCAAGGACACGGTCACGCCGCCAACGCGGTCACGCGCAATGACCATCCCGCTCACCAAGGCCCGCTTTGCAACCCTCAGGGGGCGGGGCACGAGCTGCCCTATGAGGCACCGGCGCGCATCGTTGACGAACTGCGCTGGGTGTTGGAGACGTTGCGGGCGAGGGTGCGAGCGACAGCCACTCGCAGCGAAGGGAAGCCAACTCCACCGGCCACGCCTGTGCCTCAGTCAGATTGACTTGCGGCTCGGGTGCGACGGTGATTGCCGCGCACGGCCCCCGGTTCAGAGACCTCTGTGCAGAGCCACTCGCATACCGGCTCCCGGCCCGTGAGCCATGCGCTAGGCGCATTCAGGAGGCCAAGGCCAATCAGCCGGGTCGGCCACCGCCACAAGCCTTGCTTGAGTGCCATGCAGGCGACCAGGAAGAGGATGGCGAGCAATCGGTCGGCTGCCCGTTGACGGAACTCAGGTCCGGGTGGAGCGAGTGCCGCCCGATGCCGGTGTCGCGAAGCAAGGAGTTGGGCGGAAAGCCATGGTCAGTCCGTCCCTCGAAGGCCGCCAGTGCTGCGATGAGCGGGATTGTGCCGCCAACCGTTTCCTGCCCCGGAGGGCAGAAACGTGGACGCCGATCACACGTGCAGCACACAGCCTTCCACTTGTCGAGAACCAACGCCATTCTGATGACGGTGGTGAGTGCCGCCCCTAAGGTGTGCAATGCGGGGGTCGAACGTGCTCGGGGGAGCAGGATGGTCATGGCGAAGAAACCGGGCTGGTACTACCTGGCAGATGGACGTCTGAGGTACCACGACGAGAACGGCTGGACCGAGTACTACCTCGACTTGAGCAGGTTCGGACGATGCAGGGGTCGCCACCGCCCCCCACGACGATGCTCGAGCAAGTGCTCGCGCGCCAGGCGGAGCTGGCGGCCGAGGTGTCCCGCCGGTCACGGAAAAGGAAATGGCTTCATCACCGTCGTCGCTGAAGTCAGGTTCACAGACGGACGACCCGGCCTGATGCGGTAGGGCGCACGGGGACGGTGAACACTTTTGACATTTCGCTGACAGGGGTCGGGTCTTCCCCATATGGTCCTCCGCGAGGGGTCCACACCAAGGGAGGACCTCCACGTCAGGAAAAGAAATATGACCAAGCTTGCTGCCAAGCTCCGCAACCTTCGCAAGTCCGACGAGGGCGCCACCATGGTGGAGTACGGGATCATGGTTGCCCTCATCGCAGTCATCGTGATGGTCGCGGTTGGCCCCCTCGGCACGGCCATCAGCACCATGTTCAACAACGTCACCACCGCGGCGCTCTGACGGCATGTTCGCACTGGGCCCGACCTCCGATGACGCCGGATCGCGCTTGAGCGCCGATGTCCTCGGGGGTCGGTCCTTCCAAGGGAGGGACACGATGAGGTCACTGAGGTCAAAGTTCCTCTCAGAGTCTCTGGACAGGGGTGCCACGATGGTCGAGTACGGCATCATGGTCGCCCTCGTCGCGGTAACCGTGCTTGTCGCAGTAGGTCCCTCGGCCGGGCGGTGAGCACATTATCCACTGGGTTGGTGCCGACGCTCTGATTGCTCCCACAGTCAGCTAAGGTCTACTGTTTCGCCCTGCCGCCACACACCTCGCGAGCGTGGTAGTCAAGGTTGGGCAGGGAGGGTTGGAATGCGCGATCGCCGACGCAGGCCCGGCGCTGCTCGAGCGTGGAGCGGCGGTCGTTGAGTTCGCGATCCTGCTGCCATTCTTCCTGCTGATCATTGGCGGGATCGTCGATGCGGGCCGCATGTTCTTCCGACAGATCGAATTGGCAAACGCGGCACGAGAAGGTGCCCGGTATGCGGTAGTAGATACCTCGGCCAGCACCGGTGCGATCCAGTCACGCGCCCAGGCGTCCGCCCCGGGTCTCACCTTGACGGCCAGTGTCGCTCCGTGTAGCGGTGCTGGTACTGATGCAACGGTCACCACGACTGCGAACTTTCAATGGTTCGTCCTCGGGGTGGCCATGAACCTCGTTGGCGGCAGCAACACATTGCCAACAACTATCTCCTCGACAGCGGTGATGAGATGCGACAGCTGAAGTTCCTCCGGGGAGCCGGCTACCGCGAACGCGGTGCGGTGATGACGATCTTCGCGGCGATGGTCGCGGGCGGCGTCGCCCTCTCGATGCTTGCCTTGTCCGTGGACGTTGGCAACATCATGTATGAGCGCCGACAGCTTCAGAACGCAGCGGATGCGACCGCCCTGGCGCTTGCCAACGAGTGTGCGCAAGATGCGTCGCTCTGCACGCCAGACCAAGTCGAGGATTCTGGATCTCAACGCCAAGGACAACCTCACGCAGTACGACGCCTCTCGGGGCGATGCTCCTGATGGCGCCTGCGGTCGCGCCACAACGGGATCGACGCTTCCGGAGTGTCTGTCCATCACTTCATCGCCGCCGGTTAGTGACCTGCATGAGTGCCCGCCGCTGCCAACGTGGCTTACGGGAACGGGAAGCGGCATCTCATACGTCGAGACCTACACCCGGACTGAAAGCACGGAGTCAAACCCAACGCTGCTTCCGCGTTACTTCTCGCAGACTCTTGCCGGCGGCAACGACGCGTCCGTCAACGCTTGCGCCAGAGCAGCTTGGGGGCCACCCGGTTCGTACAGTGGATCCGTTCCGATTGTCATCTCGGCTTGTGAGTGGAACGCGCAGACAGTTGGGGGTACCAACTACGTCACCGAAGGGCCAACTGGCCCTCGGCCAGGCTACGGACCAGGCCAGTCCCCGTGGCCAGGAGTCGCACGCGAAGAAGTGATCATTCTCCACGACCCCAGTGACGAGTTGTCCGATTGCATGTGGAACGGGAAGGACACAGCCGGAGGGTTTGGTTTCGTCGAATCCAGCGGCTGCTC
>CAVWGJ010000035.1:0-49997 GCA_963754395.1 uncultured Actinomycetota bacterium
TGAGAACGGCTGGCACCGACCACGCGGCCCCCTTGGCGACCGTGCGACGCGAGATCGTGCGTCCGGCACCGCCCGGCTCAACAGTGTCTGTCATAACGGAAGTCTCCCCACAGTCGTGAGTCCCGCAAACCCGCGGAACCAGCGCACAGCCTAGCAGCGACAACCGCCACTGTTGGGGAGGTTCCTCACATTCTCGCAACGATGCCGGGGCGGCCTTCAACGTACGATTCGGTCGTGACCACGGCCGCGCTTGTCTCGCCCCTCCTCCTCTCCTTTGTCCTTGCCCTCAGCGGAGTGGCGAAGCTCCGGGCCCCCCGCTCCTCGGCCGCCGCCTTCGATGCCCTCGAAGTCCCTGGGCCGTTCTCCAGTTCACTTGTCCGGCGGGGTCATCCGTGGCTCGAGGTCGCCCTTGCCGTCGCCCTCCTGACGCTGCCCGGAGGATGGCAGCTGGCCGCCGCTGCCGTGGTCCTCGCACTCCTCGTCGTGTACCTATGGCTCATCGTCAGGGCGCTCTCGTCCGCAGACCCGGTGGACTGCGCGTGCTTCGGCGCCATCGGGTCCGACCGGGTGACACGTTGGACAGTTCTCCGCAACGCCTGGCTCGTCCTGCTCGGGGTGATCGGCGTTCCGGTCGCGATGAGTGATGCATCGGTGCTCGCTCGCCTGGTGGAGCTCGGGTCCGAGGCTTGGTGGTTGGCCGCCGTTGCCGCCGGTGTCGTGACGATCGCCCTCGTGATGGCGCGCCCGGGTCAATCGGCGCACGCCAGCGAGGACGTCACCGCCAGCTCCGCCGCCGGCCAAGACGAGTACCTGCGACGCCAAACGCCCCACGTGCCCGTGTCCCTGGCGGACGGAACAACCGTGAGCGTTCGAGCGCTTGCCCAGCACAGACCGCAGCTGCTCGTCCACGTGTCAGAGCTGTGCGGGAGCTGCTCCGCCACGGTGGAAGCAGTACCGGGGTGGCGCGAGGTCTTGCCTGAGGTCGACGTCCGGCTCCTCCTGCGGTCCGGAGTCGATTCCTCGCCATGGGCATCGGTCAATGAGCCGCAGACGGTTCATGACTTGGCGGGCTATGCGGCGGTGACCATGGAGATGCCACGGACACCCTCGGCCGTTCTCCTCGGTGTGGACGGGCTCCTTGCGGGAGGACCGGTCACCGGCCCTGACGCGATCCGGGCCTTCGTCGAGGACATCGCGCACGAACTCGAAGCAGCCAGGCAGTCAGCGGGGGCCACCGACGCGCCTGAAGCGCGCCAACACGTGTGACTGTCAGGACACCGAACGCACGAGGACGGCCCAAGCGATCACGGGTGCTCCCACGACGAGGACGATGCCGAGGACGCGGAACGCGGCGGCGTGGCTGTAGACGCGGACCATGATCGCGGCGAGCACGCCGATGCCGAAGATCCCGATCGACCAGTTGGCGAACCGTGCGCTCAGCTCGACGATCTCGGCTGACTTCGTGATGTTGGCGATCGTGGCGGCCTTGCCCGCGGGGCCCCACGGAGCCGGCAGGGGCACCTGGGCGAACAGCAGCAGCGCGATGCCGATGATGTCGGTCTTCAGGAAGGACCTGCGCCGCGCCGCCAGCTGGCGGCGGGCGCGAACGGACGGCTGAACCGACGGCGGAGCGGGCGCCAGCGCGCGAGGCAAGGTCAGCAGGCACCCGGGCAGGGCGACCAGCAGGGCGAGCAGAGCGGCATACAGCTTGGGCCGGGTGTCGCTCGCGAAGGCCAGCGTCGTGATGACGGGGACGGTGGCCTGGGTGAGCAGCCAGACGTAGAGGGTGAAGCCGAGAGCGGCGCCGACGGCGACGAAAAGGTCACCGTTCCTGCGCCCGCGTCTTCTCGACATGACGGCCAGTGTAGGCAGGCCCATCCACCTACACTTGCCGGGTGGACCGCACCCAGGAAGGACCCGAGCCGGACCTGTTCGATACGCAGGACTCGGACGACGAGGCGCCCCAACCTGCTTCGCGGCGCGATGGCAAGGAGCGCCGACGCAACCGCAAGGTGTTCGTGGCGGCGCTTGTCCTCCTGCTCGTGCCGGTGCTCGCCGTCGGCGGTTACCTGGTCTGGCTCAACCAGATCGTCACGAACAATGTGAAACAGGCCACGCTGCTGCCCGACTCGGGCCCCGACGCGCAGCCCACCGACAAGGCGGGCAACCCGGTCGCGCAGCCGGCCGGCAACGGGACGAACTACCTGCTCATCGGCAACGACGCCCGCCCGGGCGACACCGGCTCGAGGTCCGACGTCATGGTCCTCGTCCACGTGCCGGAGGACCGCAGTGACGTCACGCTCATTCACTTCCCGCGAGACCTCTGGGTCCCGATTCCCGGAAAGGGCGAGGCGAAGCTCAACGCCGCCTACGCCTTCGGCGGCGCCCCACTCCTGGTCAAGACGATGCAGAACATGCTCGGCATCGAGATCGACCACGTCGCCATGGTCGGCTTCGAGGGATTCAAGAACATGACCGACGCCGTGGGCGGAGTCGACGTCCAGGTCGAGGAGGCCTCCGAAGGCGACGGGAAGGTCTTCCGCGAGGGCACGATGCACATGGACGGCGAGACCGCCCTCGTCTTCGTCCGCCAGCGCAAGCAGCTCAGTGAAGGTGACATCTCCCGCGGCAAGCGCCAGCAAGCCTTCATCAAGGCCCTGATGCTCCAAACCCTCAGCGCGGACACCCTGACCAACCCGATCCGACTCAAGGACTTCCTCGACGCCGCCACCAGCAACCTCACGGTCGACCAGAAGCTCGACGTCGGCACCATGCGGTCCGAGGCCTTCGCGATGCGCAACCTCCGCGGCGGCGACGTGCGCTTCATCACAGCGCCGTTCACCGGCTTCGGCTGGAGCGCGGATGGCCAGTCGATCGACATCGTCGACGAGGTCCGGATGCAGGAACTGGGCGAGGCCCTCCGCACCGACTCTCTCACCTCTTACGAGTGAGGCAAGAGGTCACGCCTTCTCCCAGGCGGTGAGGTCGGCCCCGCTCACCCAGGCCTCGTCGCCGACGATGAGCCAGCCGGCCTCCGGCGAGGCGGAGATCGCGACACTCCCAGGGTTTGGCGTGGTCGACTCGACGCAGGCCACCTCCGTCGGCTCCTTCCCGCTGACGACCTTGGCGACCTGCACGCCGTCACATCCCTCGACGCCCGCTCGGGCGGCGTAGGTGGTGAGGACGCCATTCTCGAGCCGGTTGGAGAAGGCGAGGGCCCCCTCGGCCTCACCGGACTCGCTCCAGGTGGCGCCACTGTCATTGGTGACCTTCACCGAGCCGTCCGCACACAATGCCTCAGCCTGTTCGGCCGAGGTCCGAGACAGGTCCAGGACGTTCTGGTCACCACAGGGCCGGGAGCTGCCGTCCTTGGGACTGACGATCTCGTTCGGTTGGTCGAGCTTCCTCGCCCAGCCGCCCACCAGAGGCCGTGGCCCGACCCACGTCGCTCCGTCGTCGTCCGTGGTGAACTCGTTCTCGCTCCACAGCCTCGGTTGGCCCCGACGATGAATCCCGTTCCTCCGGTCAGGGGCTGGACCCTGGAGATGGTTCTCGCAGGACTCTCCACCTCATTCCAGCTCGACCCTCCATCGCGCGTGATGGACAGCGTGGCGCCGCCATCCTTGCAGGTGCCGGTCGTCGCTCTCCAAGCCACATCGGAATCAAGCCCGACAAGGAGGATCCCGACTGGCCTCGGACGCACATTCGCGGTCTCAGTGGGTCCCGTGGTGCCGGGACTCGTCGGCGGCGTTGAGGTCGGTGGGGTGGTGGGTGCCGCGCCGCCCGTCGACGATCCCGTCGGAGCTGCGTCGGCTGCCGGCGTCACCGGTGGCGGACGCAACGCCCAGTACACCAGGACGATGTCCAGCAACAGGAAGGCGATCAGCCCCGCCGTGATCAGACCCCGCTTCATCTGCGAACCGCTCCTCGCTTCCCGGCAACCCGACCGCCCACGTGCTGACATGGTACGAGTGAGGCAACTCAGCGGCATACGAACTCATGGTTTGGACCCGCAAGGGTCGAATGGTGATGTGCGAGGCTGGCGTCTCGAGGCATCCGCGGAGACCGAGGGCAGGTGGGCGAGTGACCAGGACACCCACCCGCCGGGAGCTCCTCGTCTGGTCAGCATGGGCCGGAGCCCTGGCCGTCGGCGCCCTCGTCCTGGGTGTCCTCACCAAGCCGGGCCAGATCGCCGATGCGGAACTGGCTTCCCTCCTCCAGGAGACGGTTCCCGCCGGTGCGCGCCGGCTCCTCAATGACCTGGCCCGGCCACTCCTGCCCTATCTGTTGGCCCCGGTCGCCGCGCTGCTCTTCCTTCGTGGGCTCGTGCGCCGGCAGTGGCGCCGCTGCCTGGCGGCGGCCGCCGCCGTTCCGGCCATCCCGCTCTCCATCTGGCTTCGGGACGAGGTGGTGCCTCGGCCACAGTTCGGTGTCCCCGGGTACGGCTGGAACACGTTTCCCTCGACGCACGCGACCGTGGGATTCGTGGTGCTCGCCGCGGTGGTCCTCCTGTGGCCGTGGCGACGCGGCCGGCTCGGCGTTGGTCTGGCGAGTCTGGCGCTGGCCATCGGCCTCGTCATCGCGCTCGGGAACGTCGCGTGGTATGCCCACCGCCCGGTCGACGTGATCGGGTCATTGGGCCTCGTGACCGCCCCCGTTCTGCTGACCCTGGGCCTGACATTCGGCGGCTCGGCCCGTCCGACACGAGCGACGCCAGTCCCGAACGTGGCGAATGGCATGGCATGATCGTGGCCCATGGTGGTATTGACCGGCCGGCGCCGCCCGAGGGTCGCGATCGCGCACGACTACCTGACGCAGCGTGGCGGAGCCGAGCGAGTGATCCTGGCGATGCTCCGCGCCTTTCCCGACGCCACGGTGCACACCACCCTGTACGACCCAGCTGGGACGTATCCGGAGTTCCGGGAGGCCCGGGTCGTCACGTCCCCCATCAACCGGATCCCCCAGTTCCGCCAGGACCACCGCCTCGCACTCCCCCTCCTCCCCGGGGCGATCAACAGGCTCCCCGTCGATGCCGACGTCGTCATCGCCTCGAGCAGCGGGTGGGCCCACGGCGTGCCGACCACAGGTCGCAAGCTCGTCTACTGCCACGCGCCGGCCAAGTGGCTTTACCAGCCCGCGGCGTACTTGGGGCACCAGCCGTCCGCATCGATCAAGGGGCGCGCGCTCCAGACCATGTCCCCATGGCTGCGCCGGTGGGACCGTCTCGCCGCCGCGAGCGCCGACCGTTATCTTGCCAACTCAACGGTGGTGCGCGACCGCGTCAAGGCCGCCTACGGAATCGACGCGGCGATCGCCTTCCCGCCGTTCGGAGTGGGCGACGACGGACCCCAGCGCGAAGTCCGCGAGGTCGCGGACTGGCGCGACGGCTACCACTTGGTCGTCTCGCGGCTGCTGCCGTACAAGAACGTCACCGAGGCGATTGCCGCCTTCCGCGGGTTGCCCGACCACCGTCTGGTGGTCGTCGGCCATGGGCCGTTGGAGGACGACCTGCGAGCCGCACTTCCCGTCCAACGTGCGGCTGGTGAACGGGTTGGATGATGCTGGCCTGCGATGGGTCTATGCCCATGCGACGGCCCTGATCGCGCCCTCGATCGAAGACTTCGGCCTGACGCCGCTCGAGGCGGGGGCCTTCGGCAAGCCCACTCTCGCCCTGCGCGGCGGCGGGTACCTCGACACCGTCGTCGAGGACGTCACGGGGATGTTCTTCGATGCGCCCACGCCCGACGCCATCCGTTCCGCTGTCCTCGCCGCCTCGCTGCGTCGCTGGGACGGCGAGGCGATCACCAAGCACGTGGACCAGTTCTCCGAGCCGAGGTTCCACGAGCGCTTGACCGCTGAAGTCGAGGGCCTGCTGGCTCTACGACGTTAGGCCGTATGCCGCTGAGCCCGTCCCCGACGGGCGGTCGCCTCGCGCGGTGGGTTGGGTCGGGGTCACCTCCCCATCCTCAGCACTTCCGCGCACCGGCACGGCCACGCCGGTAGATTGATGAGCGGGTGGCCAGCGCGGTGGGAGGATGGAATGACGGAGGGGGATGTCCGGTTCAGGGTCTTGACCGTGTGCACCGGCAACATCTGCCGCTCCCCCGCGGCCGAGCGCCTGATCCGACGCGACTGGGCAGCCGGAGCGCCCACGATCGACGTTGTCAGCGGGGGGACGAGGGCGATGGTCGGTGAGCCGATCCAGATCTCCATGGCGCACCTGCTCGAGCAGTCCGGCGCGTACTCGGGCGAGTTCTGCGCCCAGACCGTGACCGCTGAGCTCGTCGACAACGCAGACCTCGTGCTCGGGATGACGCGGCGGCACCGGGCGGCCGTGGTCGCCCTGGCACCTGCCGCCACGTCGCACACCTTCACGCTGCGTGAGTTCACCCGGCTCGTGGTCGACGGCATGGAGGACTTCACGCCCGGCCCCGATCGAGCAGACTCGTTGCGCCGGCTCGTCGAGGTCGCCACGTCGCGGCGGGCACCCATCACGGATCCCGAGCTGGACGACATCGCTGACCCCTACGGTCGGGACCTTGATGCCTATCAGCTGGCCTTCTCCGAGATCTCCGACGCAGTCGACACAGTCGGCCGCGTCCTGGACGGCTTACCGCCGTCGGAGTCCAACTCTGCCAAACCGTCCCTACCCGACCGCGAAGACACGGTCCCGCTGCGGCGCCGCGTCTGGGGCCGACGCACCTGAGCGAACCCTCAGCGCGCCTCCGAGCAGGTCAGTGACCGGCCAGGCTGGCGGCGTAGGCCAGGCTGGCCTCGAGGGTGGGAAGCAGGCCCTGGTCCGCTGCCGCCTCGAACGTCGGGGCGGCAGCGTCCTTGTCCGACACAATCGGGACGAAACCCTCAGGCAGGACCAGGCCGATCGCCGGGTCGAGCGGGTTGACGGCGTGCTCACGCGCTGGGTCGAACAGCCTTGAGCACAGGTAGACCGCCGCCCCGTCCTCGACGCACGCCAGCGCGTGACCGAGCCCCTCGGCGACATACACCGCTCGGCGGTCGACTGTGTCGAGCCGGACGCTGTCCCACTGCCCGTACGTCGGTGAGCCGACGCGCACATCGACGACGAAGTCGATGAAGACGCCGCTGGTGGCCGTCACGTACTTCGCCTGCGACGGAGGGACGTCGGAGTAGTGGATGCCACGCAGGGCGCCCGCCGTCGAGACGGAGATGTTGGTCTGGCGCACCTGCAGCTCGTGGCCGATCGCCTCGGCGAGACGGTCGATCCGGAACCCCTCGGCGAAGGTGCCGCGGCTGTCCCGGTACTGGCGCGGGGTGATCTCGAAGGCCCCCGCAATGCTCAGGGGACGGATGTCCACGGCCTGGTCACCGACCGTCGGCGAGGAGCTCGAGCAGGTAGCCGCCGTAGCCACTCTTGAGCTGCTCGTCAGCATGGCGGCGCAGCACGATGTCGTCGATCCAGCCGTTGCGCCAGGCGACCTCCTCGACGCAGCCGATCTTCTGGCCCTGCCGCGCCTCGATGACGTGGACGTACTGGCTGGCCTCGATGAGCCCGTCGAAGGTGCCCGTGTCGAACCAGGCGGTGCCGCGAGGCAGGACGCTGACGGTCAGCGTGCCGCGACTCAGGTACTCCTCATTGATGGCCGTGATCTCGAGCTCACCGCGCGCGCTCGGCCTCAGGCCCTTGGCGATCGCCAGGACGTCGTTGTCGTAGAAGTAGAGACCGGGGACGGCGTAGCTCGACCGGGGATGGGCGGGCTTCTCCTCGATCGACAGCACCCGGGCCGCGTCGTCGAACTCGACGACGCCGTAAGCAGTCGGCTCCGCGACCCGGTAGGCGAAGATGTGGCCCCCGGTGACGCCGGCGTTCTCGGCGAGTCGGGTGCCCAGGCCGGGACCGAAGAAGATGTTGTCACCGAGGACGAGGGCGACTCTGTCGGAGCCGACGAACCCGGCACCGATGATGAACGCCTGGGCGAGGCCCTCGGGCCGCTCCTGCGTGGCATAGGACAGTGACATTCCCCACTGGCCACCGTCGCCGAGCAGCCGCTCGAACTGGTCCCGATCTTGCGGTGTCGTGATGACGAGGACCTCTTGGATCCCGGCCATCATCAGCGTGGAGAGCGGGTAGTAGATCATCGGCTTGTCGTAGACCGGCATGAGCTGCTTGCTGATGCCGCGCGTGATCGGGTGCAGCCGACTGCCCGTGCCACCGGCAAGGATGATCCCCTTCATGGTCGCCCAGCCTAGGGCCAAGCCCACGTGCGGCTGGAACCGCGCTCAGCGGCATACGGCCTCGTCTACTCTCACACCATGCGTGTACTGGTGACCGGCGGGGCCGGCTTCATCGGGTCGAACTTCGTGCTGCGGTCCCGCGAGGTCCGCCCGGATTGGCAGTTGACGGTCATCGACGCGATGACCTACGCGGCCAACCGAGCCTCCCTCGAGCCGGGGCTGAGCAACGGCGAGGTCACGCTCGTCGAGGGCAACATCGCCGACGGCCGGCTCGTCGATGCACTGGTCGCGGCGAATGACGTCGTGGTCCACTTCGCCGCCGAGTCGCACAACGACAACAGCCTCGACTCGCCGTGGCCGTTCGTCGAGTCGAACGTGGTGGGCACCTTCCAGCTCCTCGAGGCGGTCCGTCGGCACGACAAGCGCCTGCACCACATCTCGACGGACGAGGTCTACGGGGACCTCGAGCTCGACGACCCGGACCGCTTCACCGAGCGCACCCCGGTCAACCCCTCCTCGCCCTACTCGGCCACCAAGGCCGGCGCCGACCTGCTCGTTCGCGCGTGGATCCGCTCCTTCGGGATCAGGGCGACCCTGAGCAACTGCTCGAACAACTACGGCCCGCGCCAGCACGTCGAGAAGTTCATCCCCCGCCAGATCACCAACATCCTCGAGGGCACCCGCCCGAAGCTCTACGGCTCCGGCCTCAACGTGCGCGACTGGATCCACGTCGACGACCACAACGACGCCGTCATCGCGATCCTCGAGCAGGGCCGGCTCGGCGAGACCTACCTCATCGGCGCGGACGGCGAGCGCAACAACCTCGACATCGTCACGATGCTGCTCGAGCTCATGGGACATTCGGCGGACTGGTTCGACCACGTGGACGACCGGCCGGGCCACGACCTGCGTTATGCCATCGACGCGTCCAAGCTCCGCAGCGAGATCGGCTGGCGTCCGCGTTACGAAGACCTCCGCGACGGCCTGGCGCAGACGATCGACTGGTACCGCGCCAACGAGTCGTGGTGGCGCGACGCCAAGGTCGCGGCTGAGCGCACCTACGCGCGGCTCGGCCGGTGAGCGACCACCTGCGCGTGCTCGTCACGGGTGCGGGGGGCATGCTCGCGCACGACCTCGTTCCCGCGCTCCGCACCGCTGGCCACGTGGTCACCGCGATGGGCCGCGATGACCTCGACGTCACCGATCCGGACGTGTGCACCGCCGCAGCGGTTGGGCACGACCTCGTCGTCAACTGCGCGGCCTGGACGAGAGTTGACGACGCCGAGAGCCACGAGCAGGAAGCCTTCGCCGTCAACGCCGTCGGCGCCGCCAACGTCGCCCGCGGCGCAGCCGATGCGGGGGCCCGCCTCGCGCACCTCTCCACCGACTACGTCTTCGACGGACAGGCCACCATTCCGTATGCCGCTGAGCACCCTCCCAGCCCCCGCTCGGCCTACGGGCGCACCAAGCTCGCAGGCGAGTGGGCAGTGCGCGCGTTGTGCGCGAACAGCTGGGTCGTGCGGACCGCATGGCTTTACGGGGCCGGTGGGCCGAACTTCGTCACGACAATGCTGCGGCTCGCCGGCGAGCGCGACACCCTCGACGTCGTTGACGACCAGCTCGGCCAGCCGACGTGGACCCGGGACCTCGCTGACCTCATCGTCCGGATGATCGCGGCCGACGCGCCCGCCGGCATCTACCACGGCACCTCCTCCGACGAGACGACGTGGCACGGACTGGCCCGGGCCGTCTTGGAGGCGCGCGGCCTCGACCCGGAGCGAGTGCGGCCGACGACCACCGACGCCTTTCCCCGCCCTGCCCCACGGCCGGCCTACAGCGTCCTGTCCCACGCCACTCTCGAGGTGGCCGGCGTCACCCCGATCCGCGACTGGCGGTCAGCACTCGCTGAGTACCTCCAGTCATGAGCACTGTCGCGCGCTGCCCACACGCCCAATCGAGAGAACAACTTTGGCATCCCGGTCGGGAACGGCACACTGGCGTGAGGTTCCGGATGAGCCGCGCGGTCCCTGTCTGTCAGGGCGTCGTTGCCTCGACGTCGAGTGTGCAGAAGGTGCCGGGCGCAAACTGCGCACTCGACGAGGACTGAGCCCAGCGGCATACCTCTTGTCCCCGGATCACTCCGTGAACGTGCAGTAGTCGTTGAAGATCACCTTGCAGGTGACCTTGAGCCGGATGGCGGCGCCAATGCCCGAGCCGCCGCCACCCACACTGAGGGTGTTGATGCCGAGGACTCGACCGTCCCTGTCCAGCAACGGCCCGCCTGAGTTGCCTGGATTGATCAAGGCGGACGTCTGGTACCAGTCATCCTCGATGCGCGAGACGATTCCGGTCGTGACGCTGCCCTCGAGGCCGAAGGGTGAGCCAATGGCGATGACGGGATCGCCAACGCTTGCCTCCGGCGCTGCCACCAAGCGCTTGAGCTCGCCCGTCATGAACAGGAGTGCCAGGTCCCGGTCGGGGTCCCAGCTCCAGAGCTTTGCCTTGTAGGTCTTGCTCCCCTGTGAAATGGACGAGTTGGGGCGGTCTGTGAAGGTGCATTCCTCGACCACGTGATGGTTCGTGATAATCGCAGTGTCGTAGCCCCTTTTCGAGGTCGGACGTCAGCGCGAAGCCGGACCCCAACGAGTCGCCTCACCTGACCGTCACAACCGAGCCCCGAACCTCCTCGACCACGGCGTTCGTGTCGATCAACTGACTTTCCACGGAGTCGACGGCGGCGTGAGCACGAAGGGCGATCTGACGCGCGCCCTGCAGCGACGATTCCAACTCGTGGATCGTGGACCCTGCGCCGGCCAGCTCAGTCGTGAGCTCCTGGATGCGCTGCCCATCCTCTTGCTGGCGGTGGACGAGGTATCCGAGGCCGACCGAGTTCGCCACGAGTAGGGCGAGCGCGAGGGCGAGGCCGATTCGCTTCAGAACTGACTTGCTGCGGGCGGGCGGCTGGGCCTCCTGTGGGCTCTCCTCGTTCGGGGCCACCTCCGCCACCGGTACCGGCGCGTCGGTCATGCTCGGCGTCTCAGCCACCGCCGGCGCTTGAGTGTCAGAGCCATCCACGTGCTGCTTCGGATCCGAACGGTTGAACATGTCGCCCCTGTCTCGACCATCGCTCGTCGAGCGCATCGTAGTCACGCCGAGGTGTTCCTCTCTCCGTCACTTGCGCACGCCACTCACGAACGTCCTCGCAGGGGCCCGACTCCGATGTGATGGGATGCGGGGATGGGCAGAGCCGGCGCGCCGCGTGTTGACGGCCACGGAAGCCTGCTGCTGACACTCGGGCTGGCCGCCGGGCCGCTCGTCGCGCTGGGTCTGGCGCGCTTCGCCTATGCCCTGCTGCTTCCGGCAATGCGCGCCGATCTCGGCTGGTCCTACGCCGAGGCCGGCGCACTGAACACGACGAACGCGGCTGGCTACCTCACCGGAGCGCTGCTCGCGGCGCCGCTCGCCCGGACCGTCGGGTCCCGCCGCTCCTTCCTGCTGGGCACCTCGATCACCACGCTCGCAATCGGGCTGACAGCGGCGACCAGCGCGTTTGCCGCTCTGCTGACCATCCGCTTCGTCGCGGGGCTGGCCGGCGCGCTGGCGTTCATCATCGGCGCCGCCCTCGTGGCCGAGGCCAGCCATCGGGGGTCGCGGGGTCGGGCGGCGCTCTTGCTCGGGATCTACTTCGGTGGGTCGGGGACCGGGATCGTCCTCGCCGGCCTTCTCGTGCCGTGGGTGCTCGACCTGACCGACGGCACGGGATGGCGCCAGGGCTGGCTGGGTCTCGCCGCGATCGCAGCCTTGGCCACTCTCGCGGCCATCGTGGCCGCGCGTCGTGTGGACGACCCGGTCCCGCCGGAGGACCACGCCCGGCAGCTGGAACCGACGGCGTATCAGCTGGCTGGTGGCCGCCTACACCTGCTTCGGCATGGGCTACATCGCCTACCTGACGTTCATCAGTCAGTACCTCACCGACAACGGCATCGTTGGCCCAGTCATCGCCGGGTTCTGGGCCATCGTCGGCATTGCCGCTGCCGCATCCGGGCCGCTGTGGGGGCCGGTCATCGGCCGCCTCGGGGGGTCCCGTGGAATGGCCGTCGTCATGGTCGTGCTCGCCGCCGGCACGCGTGCTACCGGTCCTGCTCGGCGGCGCGGCGGCCGCCTACCTGTCCGGGCTCGTCGTCGGTGGCAGCTTCCTCGGGGTCGTCACCGCCGTGACCATCTCGATCCGGGAGATCCTGCCGCAGCCGCTCTGGACCTCGGGCCTCGCCTTCGCCACCATCGCGTTCGGCCTCGGCCAGACCGTGGGCCCGTCACTGACCGGCTGGGTCTCCGACCGCAGCCAGGACCTCGGGACCGGCCTGCTCCTGTCGGCCGCCCTCCTGCTGGCGGGCGCCGGTCTCGCCCTCCTCCAACAACGCGAGCTCGCTCAGGGCGCACAGGCCGGGGCCAGCGCTCCCACCCCGATCGAGTGAACAGCTTCTGGGGCGTTCCGCCCCAGAAGCTGTTCACTGGATCGGATGGGGGTGGGGCTCCTCGGTGGCCCCCGGACTGCGCAGCACCCGGGCCGCCAGAGCGTGCGCCGCCTCGACGCTGCGCAGGAGGTCACCGGCACTCTTGAGGTAGCTGGTGAGAAAGCCGGCGTTGAAGGCGTCGCCAGCACCTGTGAGGTCGCGCACGTCCTCCACCGGTTCCACGGGGACCGTCGCGAGGACCTCCCCGTCCTTCATCACGGTCGTCGCCTCCTTGCCGCGGCGGGCCAGGAGGACTGCGCCGGGGAACCGATGCAATCCGGCACCGGGCCCACCGCCGTCGGCCAGGCCGAGGACCTCGCACTCGTCCTCGTTCGCGGAGATGAAGTCCGGCCGGCACCGCTGCACGAGATCGACGAAGGCCTCGACGCCGTAGTGCCGGATCAAACCCGTCGAGGACACGTCGAAGGACACGAGGCCGCCACGCTCGTGCTGGCGCGCCACGGCGTCGAGCACCGCGTCCGCCGTGGACCCGGACTCGAACGAGTAGGCGGTGACATGGAGGATCTCAAGGTCCTCGAGCCACGCCCGGTCGATGTCGACCAGCCGCGCGTTCGCTGCGCGGGACGGGAACATCGTCCGCTCCCCCAGCTCGTCGATGAGCAGCACGATCATGCCGGTGCTCGTGCTCCGGTCGACCTGGAGGCAGACCTCGACGCCGCGCCCGTCGAGCTCCTGCCGCAGGACGTGACCGCCGAGGTCGTCACCGACGCAGCCGATGAAGCGCGTCGGATACCTCGGACCGGCAAACGCGGCCACGTTGGCGGCCGACCCGCCTCGGCGCATGACGATCTCGGACTTCGTGTCGGTCGCCTTGCGCTGCGGCTCGAGCTGCCAGACGACGACGTCCTGGACGACGTCGCCGATGACACCGAGCACTAGGCGCCCCGGTCGGCTGGGGCCGCCTCGACCAGGGCCGCGGCGACCTCACAGGCCAGCCGGATGTTGTTGCGGTAGAGGGCGACGTTGGCATCCAGGCTGCGGCCCTCGGTGGCGCGGCGGATGTAGTCGAGCAGGTAGGGAGTGGAGGCCTGGCCGCCGATATTGTCCTTCTCCGCCGCGGCCCAGGCCGCCTCGATGACGCCGTCGAGCTCGGCCGGGTCGAGCTGCTCGGCCTCGGGCACCGGGTTTGCAACGAGCACGCCGCTCGGCACGCCGAGGTCACGCTGGGTGGTCAGCACCGTGGCGATGTCCGCCGGCGAGTCCACGCGAGCATTGACCGGGTAGCCGGAGTCGACGACGTAGAAGCCCGGGTAGCGGTTCGTCCGATAGCCGATGACCGGCACGCTCAGCGTCTCGAACCGCTCCAGCGTGGCCGGAATGTCGAGGATCGCCTTGGCACCGGAGCTGATGAGCACGATCGACGTCCGGGACATTGCGATGAGGTCCGCCGACTCGTCGAACGTCTTCTCCGCGCCGTGGTGCACGCCGCCGAGGCCGCCCGTCGCGAACACGTCGATACCTACCGCGCGCGCGAGGAAGGCTGTGGCCGCGATGGTCGTCCCCGCGTTCTTCTTCGTCACCGCGCCGATGGCGAGCTCGCGGATCGAGGCCTTGTCGGCGTCGTCGTCGCCACCCAGCTCCCGGATCTCGTCCTCGGTCAGGCCGACGACGGGCGTCCCATGGTGCACGCCGATGGTGGCTGGGACGGCACCGGCGGCCCGGATGATCTCCTCCCCCTCGAGGGCCACCTCGACGTTGCGCGGACGGGGCAGCCCGTGGGTGAAGATCGTCGACTCGAGCGCGACGACGGGCCTGTGCGCAGACAGCGCTTCGGCGACACGGTCAGCGACACGGATCGAGGCAGGGGTCGAGGCAGGGGTCGACATGGGGTCCTCCCGGATCGTCGGTGAGACCCAACGTTAGGCCAGTCAGCCATCTCCGGGCAGCCCTGTGAACAATGTGGAGCAGTGGTCTGACTCGCATCCTGCTCCGCAAAGTGGAGCAGGATGCGATTCCACCGCAGAGTGACCGTCAGCCTGCAGCCTGCTTGACGAGCTCGGCGATCTGCTTCTCCACCGCCTCGGTGAGCTTGACGATCGCGAACGACGTCGGCCACATGTTGCCGTCATCGAGCGCGGCATTGTCCTGGAACCCCAGCGTCGCGTAGCGGGCCTTGAACTTCGCCGCGTCCTGGAAGAACAGCAGCACCTTGCCGTCCTTGGCGTAGGACGGCATCCCGTACCAGAGCCGTGGCGCGAGGTCCGGAACCGCCGCCATGACGACCTCGTGCACCCGTTGCGCCATGGCGCGGTCGGGCTCCGGCATGTCGGCGATCTTGTCGAGGACGGCCTGCGTGTCGTCCACCTTGGTCTTCTTGCCGCCCTTGGCGGCCTTGAGCTCCTGCGCGCGCTCCTTCATCGCCGCGCGTTCCTCCGCAGTGAACTTGTCCGCGCTCGCGTCTTCCCGCTTGGTCGTCTTTCCTGAAGTTGCCATGCGCCCATTGTTGGCCCCCGCGTGGGCCCGGCGCTTCTCCGAAACTGACCAACTGCTCTCCGGCGGAGGGACAGACCAGGGAACGAGCCCGGCGCGAACTGCACCTTCGACGGGGAGCGAGCCCAGCGGCATACGGCCTGATCGTCTGTCAGGTACTGGACCGACGAGCCCGGTTCACCTCTCGGTTGATCTCCCACGCGTCGCCCACGGGGCCGAGGTGATGCAGCTTGTCCGGGTTGAGGACGCCGCGGATCGTCTGGATCCGGCCGCCGAGGATGTCGAGGGCCAGGGTGCCGATGACCCGCCCGTCGGCGTCGCGCAGGATCGCACCGGGCTCGCCGTTCACCTCATGCGGCTCCACGCCCAGGTCGACCACGCCGATGGCCGGGACGAGCCCCTCGAGCACCCGAATGACCCGGTCGAAGCCCGTGACACCCCTCGTGAAGGCCGGCGCCTTGCCGCCACCGTCCCCGATGACCTGGACATCCGCGGCGAGCAGGTCCCGCAGCTGGCCGACCTCGCCATCACGAAGAGCGGCGAAGAACCGCTCAGCCAGCTGCTCGCGTTCACGTCGGTCCGCGTCGAACCGCGGCCGCCCCGCGTCCATGTGCCGCCTCGCGCGCGACGCGAGCTGACGACAGGCATCCTCGGATCGCCCGACGGCAGTGGCGATCTCGTCGTACTCGAACCGGAACACCTCCCTCAGGACGAACACCGCCCGTTCGAGCGGGCTGAGCCGTTCCAGGAGCAGCAACGCGGCCATCGACACCGAGTCGGCGAGCTCGGCCGCCCGGGCCGGGTCCTGGTACGGGTCGGCGAGCAGCGGCTCCGGGAACCATGGCCCGACGTACTCCTCCCGCCGGACCCGTGCCGAGCGCAGGACGTCGATGGCGACCCGAGTGACCACCGCTGAGAGGAACGCCTTCGTCGAGACCGGTTCCGCCTGGGCGGCCTCGAAGCGGAGCCAGGTCTCCTGCACCGCGTCCTCTGCCTCGACCACGCTTCCGAGAATCCGATAGGCGATCGCGAAGAGCAGCGGCCGCAGCTGCTCGAACTCCTCGGCCTTGCTCCCGACCGTGCTCACGCGAGCACCTCCTTGAACCCCAGCCGCCACGACGGGTAGCGCAGCTCCCAGCCCAGCTCGCGCTTGGCCTTGGCGTTGGAGAACCCACGGCCCTGCGTCAACATGCCCACGGCCATCTCGCCGGCCAGCAGCCGGACCAGCCAGGCCGGCAACCGTCGGGGCGGCTTAGCGCCCGCGCACTCCGCGAGGTACGGCAGCCACTCACTCGCCGGCGCAGGCTCGTCGTCGACGATGTTGTAGACGCCCGTGGCGCGCTGCTCGACCGCCAGGACGGTCGCGCCGGCCGCGTCGTCGATGTGGACCCACGACGTGTACCCGGAGCCACCGCCGACCAGGGGCACGAGCCGCTTGCGCACCAGCCCGAGCTGGTCGTCCCAGGCACCGGGCCCATAGAAGCCGCCGTATCGCAGCACCACGCCACCAGCACCGACGACGGCCTCCTCGAGATGCTCCACGGCCTTCGTGCCCTCGATCACCTCGAGCGGGTCCTCCTCGGTCTTGACCCAGCCGCCCTCGCGTCTGCCGTTCATGCTCGCATGGCTCTGCGCGACGAAGTGGTCGACACCCGTCGCCTCCGCCGCCGCGAGCAGGTGGTCGTTGCCCTCGCTGCGCAGCCGATTCGTCATCTCGAAGAAGCGACTCGCGTTCCGCAGGTTGGGCTTGCCGGCGTGTGCCTCGGACAGGCCGGTCATCTGGTTCACGATCACGTCCGGTCGAGCCGCGGCAACCGCCTCGCCGACCCCTGCCGCGTCGAGGCCGTCCACCACGACACCGTCCGCGCCGAGCTGTTCGAGCAGCCCCAGCTTGGCAGCGCTGGTCGTCGTCGCAGTCACCTGGTGCCCCTTGGCCACGAGCTGCGGCACGAGCCGCCGTCCCATGACCCCGCTGCCGCCAGCCACGAATACCCTCATCACGTCACTCTCCTCGTCCAGTAGTGGCTCTTTCCACTCGAGACGAGGCAGCGTGCCCGTCCGTGACACGACCACACGACAAGGGGCCGTATGCCGCTGAGCCGGCCCAGCGGCATACATCCCTTGTGCAGGTGGCCGGGTCAGCCGGGGAGCCAGGTGGTCAGTGCGTCGGAAACCCGGGGCTGCGAGAAGAAGGAGCAATGCCACGTGCCGGCCTCGGACGTGAGGTGAAGCGAGCGCTGCTCCGGGACCCGGAACCCGAGCGCCCCAGCGACGAACCCGACCCCTTCGGAGGGGACCACCCCGTCGTTGGCGCGGTCGCCGAAGATCTTGTCCAGTGCTGAATCAGGCAGGCGCCAGAGAGCGGCCAGCGAACCGGTGGGCTCGAAGTCGGCGTCGATGGCATGGAGCCGACTCTCCTCCGGCGCCGCGGAGGCGACCAGGGACAGGAACTCGCCGCCGGGCCGCATCGCGGCCAGCCCGGGAAGTCCGCCCAGAGCGCCCTGACCGATGATCTTGACCACCTCGAGGACGGCATCGAGCACGTCGACGACGACCGACCACGGCCCCGGAGGAGCGAGGTCGAGCAGGGCCGTGACCCGGTCGACGAACGAGCCCAAGTGCTTGCCGTCAGCGAGCGGGGTTCCGGCGTTCGGACTGGCGACGAAGATGGTCCGTCCGACGGTGAGCCGGCCCTCCGAGCGGACGGCCGCGTCGGCCAGAGCCCGGGCCACGAGCCCACCACGGCTGTGGCAGACCAAGTCGAGGTCGACGGCGGAGTCGGGCCCGAGACCGCGCAGGACACCGAGGAGGTCATCGGCATTGCGGACCGGGTCGACGGACAGTGTCGGGTGGTCGAGCGCAAACACCCGACCCTCGTAGCGCGCGGCGAGCGTCTCCATCGTCGCTGCCGGGAGCGCTCCGAACGACCCGTGGCCCGTGCTGAAAGCCCCGTGCAGGAAGAGCAGCGATCGCCCGGCCGTCAGCCGCGAGGCGTCGAAGCCGTCGCTCACCACCGCCGAGCCGTATGCCGCCGGGCCGAAATCACGCAGGCGCGTGGGCCGGTGCGACCCCTCCCACCGGCTCGCAACCAGCTGCGCCGCGGCGCCGACGAGATCGTCGACGATCGCGTAGACGAGGACCGACAGGATCTTCTTGCCGATCAGGGTGATCAGGGACCGGTCCCCGACGGGTGCGTCCTCACCCTCGGCCACGCGCGGAGTGCCGACAGCGCTGGGCACGACGAAGCGGACCGTCGCACCACCTCCGCGCGAGGCGTCTCCGAGCGAACCACGTTGCCCTCCCTGCGAACCCGCCCGCGCCCTAGGCTCCGGGTAGTGCCAGCTCGGCACCCCCGCCTCGTCCACCAGCAGCAGCACCTGGCCCCTCGTCGGGCCGAGGTCGGGCACGTCGAGCACCAGCCCGGGCTCGCCCTCGGCCGTCCGGACCTCGCCCGCGCGACCTGCTCCCCCACCAGTTCCGGGCACTGCCGTCGCGTCGATCTCAACGGCCACGGCCTGCCGCATCCCGGCCCGCGCCAGTGCGTCTTCCCACGCGTCGGTCGTTCGCTCCGGCTCACCCGAGCGGCCGCCGAGCGGCCCCTCCTGCAGGACGGCACTTCCCCGCAGCCCAGGCGCCGTGATGACGATCCCGCGCCCCAGATCGACTTGTCGCGCGCTTCCGTCCAGCTGTGCCATGCATGCCTCCGATCTGAGCGGCCAGGGCGGTCAGGACGTCTCGAACGTCAGTTCCGGGTGCCCGTAGAAGACATAGGCCAACGGAGTGGCCGTCTGCCGGTCCCAGTCGCTGGCGTAGCGGGACCGGAGCTGCCGCAGCGACTCGGACACCGAGGCCCCGTCCTTCAACGCCGCCTTGTAGAACTCCTCCGCGAACTGGCGCGCCACCAGGTCGTTGACGTTCCACAGGGGCGCCACGTAACCGCTGCACCCCTCGGACACGAACGCTCCCGCCAGCCCGCCGTAGTCGCTCAGGACTGATCCTGCGGTGCCCACTTGGCAGGCATTGAGGAAGACGAAGGGCTTGGTCTCCCGGGTCAACGAGGAGCCTTGCACGACGAACGGGTCAAGCCGGTGGTCCGAAGCACTGAGGATGATCCCGGTGTACTGCTGCATCGTCGGGCTCACCTCCCCGTGTGCGGCGACGTGCACGGCCGTCGGCTCGAAGGGCGCACCGTTGCGCTCCAGCTCGTTGCTCAGCAGCCGGCCGAAGTCGTCCTCCGTCGCCTTCAGGGGAAGCCCACCGTAGGCGAGCGCGATCGCCTTGCCCTCCTCGATGGCCTCGGGCAGGGGACGCAGGTTCGTGTCCGAGGCGTAGTCGCCGATGACGACGGCCAGGTGCGCCGCCGAGGCGGTGGTCGGCGGCGGCGTGGCCGGGCGATCGCCGCCGCGCGGGGTACGGGTGATGGGCGGCACCCAGCGGCCAACGCGACAAAGGCAACCCAGCGGCATACCAACGCTCTCCCCTGGCGCCTCGGGAGGTAGGTCGGCCGGGTCGACGATGTCGTCCCCCACCCACGCCAGCTCCCACGGAACGTACGGCTCGTTGGTGACGATGAGGATGGACGGCACCTCGCCGGCCGCCTTCGCGCGGTCCCACACCTCGGCGAACAGGCTCCAGAACTCGGCTGGCATGGCCCCGGTGACCGCACGGCCGATTCCGGTCACCGTCTTGCGCAGGAACGGCGAACCGACCTGCGCTGGAAGCTGGTTCATCAGCTGGACCGCGAACTCCCTTGCGGACTCGTTGCCCAGGTCGGTCGTGACACGCATCGTCGGGAGCGCCACGTCGCTGTACCGCGTGTGCAACAGCCACTCGAGTTGAGCGTCGCCCTGCCGGTTGCGGACCTCGACGGTGATGTGCGGCGCCGGCACGTTCGGCGTCGGCGCCAGGCTCGTCCCGCCCTCGAGGGGCGGTGCGGGCGGGGCCGGTGGCGCCGTGACGCCCACGTGGATCTCGCGCCAGGCGCGTCCGACGACGTTGCCGTCGAACTCGTACGACACCTCGACGACGCGCACGAGGTCGGTCTCGACCTGGTCCGCGACGACCGCGAACGTCACCGTGGCGGCCTCCGGGGCCGACCGTGAGACGGTCAGCTCGCGGCGAACCCCGTCGGGAAAGTCGAGTCCGTGGCCCATCACCGACACGACGAACGGCAGGTTCTGCTGCTCTCGCGGGGCCACGACCGTGAAGGCCGTCGCACCGGGCGCGCCGGTCAGGCTGAAGCCGACCGCCACGTCGAACTGTTCGCCGGCCTTGACGGCATCGGGCGCCTCGACGCGCGGGAAGGCTTGGAAGAGGGAGTCGCCGTATGCCGCTGGGCTGGCTTCCGGCCCCCTCGTGGGCTCTCCGCGTGGTGCGGGAGGTGCGGGGGCAGCAGGCTGGTCGAGGCCTCGGGTCCCGCCCCCGTTCCGGGTGGGACCGCCGCCGCGGGTGCCCTCCACGCCACCGCGCGTGGCGCTGCGCCGCGGGACAAGGACGCCGATGATGTCGTCACCGTCCAGGACGACGGTGTGACCGCCAGCCGCGACGCGCTCTGCCTCCTCCGCGGACGTGGAGTGCAGGTCCACCTGCGGGCTCGCCTGCCACTCGTGCAGGTTGAGGGCGATGGTCAGCGTCGGGGCCGGGTTGCCCTGCAGTGCAGCCCGAAGGGTTCCGACGCTGAAGTCGTAGCAGTAGGTCGTGCCGTCCTCCTCGCGACGGACCACGACGGACGCGTCATCGAGGAGGGGCTGGAGTCGCCGGAGTGCGACGTCCGGCGTGAGAGTGGACGGCAGCACGATCGCAGACCTGAACATGGTGGCTCCTCAGCCAGTGGGGGGCGGAGTGGTGGTCGTGGTGTCGGGAGACTCGGTTGTCGTGGACGAGCCGCCCTCGGGCGGGGGCGGCGAGTAGGTGTACGTGGCCTTGTTGTCCGTCGGCTCCGGATCCTTGGTGCCCCCGTTGTCCTTGCCGGTGGCTGCGAGGCCCGTCGAACCTGACGCCCATTCGACCTTCACTTCGATGAGGAACCGGCTATCTCCATGAACGCCGATGTCGCAGGAGGCCTCTGCGCTCTCGGCAGTGCAGGAATTGCGCTCGTGCGTCCCTTGCCGCCGGTACGAGGCCTCGATGATGCGACCTCGCCGCCGAGCATCTCGACAAGACCCGTTCCCTGGTGATCTTGGCGGGCCCAAAGTTCCTCGTGACAAACGTGATGGTCGTGGCACTCCCCCTCGGCGGCCTTGGATCGGACACAAGGACTTCGAGGCGCGGCGGACGGGGCTGGCTTGGCGGTGTCGGGGGCTTGGGCGTCTGGGAGGCGCCGTAACCGTGATCGCGACCGGCGGGGCCTCCGCCCGCTTCCCGTCGGTAGCGACTGCGACGACCCGGTACTCGAAACGCCCGACGTCGGTTGCGGCGAAGGATGCCTTGGGCTCCCTCACCGTCTTGACGACGGTGTCGCCGTGGTGGATCTCCCAGTGGTCCACCACCGGCCCGTCAGTCGGGGCCAAATCCCAGCTCATGGACACGAGCCCGGCTCCGATGGTGGCCCTGACATTGGTGGGGGCCGCGAGCGCACCACCGCGCGGCCGAACCACGAGCCAAGCAGTCACCGCCAGGGCCAGGATGAGCAGGATCGCCACCGGCACTCGGCGCACGTGGCGCGCCTTCACCTCGATCCATTCGTCTTGAGGTTGACGCGGTGTCGGCCGAGGTATCGGCGCCGGAGCAGTGGGGCTCGGCGCCTCGACGACGGGTTCGGTCACCGTCGCCGCCCACTCGACCGAGGGCTGCGACTTCAGGCTGCCCTTTCCCGCAGCGACGACGGAGTAGGCGTACGTGCCGGGCGTCTCCGGCTGGTCACTGGCCTTCGGCGAGACGACGCGTGAGATGAGCTCGCCGTCGCGGAACACCTCCCAGTCGAGGACTGGAGCGTCAGCGGTCGCTTCTTGCTCCCACCACAGGTCCACCCTGCCCTCGTGCACGGAGCCTTCAAGGTCCGTCGGCGCCGGCGGTGCGACCATGATCGGCTCAGGTGCGGGCTCAGGTGCGGGCTCAGGTTCGGGCTTGGGTTCAGACTCCCCCTGGGAGCCGGGCTGCGGAGGAGTCGCCTCCTCCGGATCCTTGAGGATCGTGTCGACCGGACCGCCCTTGAGCTCGAAGAGCACCCAGTCCTCACCGCGCAGGTACAGCACCGGCGTGGCCCACTCGGAGTCGCTGGTGGCGAGCAGCGCCTGCCGCCCGAGAGTCACTCCGACGTCGACGGCCCGGCCCGCCGCTACCGAGTCGTAGAGCGTCCGACTGAACGTCCGGGCCGCCTCGTCCGAGATCTGGAACTGCATCGCGATGACGGCGGGGATGCCCTGCTCCACGAGCGCGATCGCCGAGCTCCCATACGGGTCCTGGGCGAGGACGGCGCCGCCATGGCACGAGTTGAGCACCGCGAGCCGGATCGGCGAGCCAGCCAGCATGACCCCCAGGTTGCTGCCAGGCACCTTGTGCTGCATCCCGCTCGGGCTGATGAACGACAGGTAGCCCTCACCGCTCGCGTCGATGCCTCCGTGCCCGATGAAGTGGAAGACGTGGAACTCCTCCGCGAGCGCCTTGAGCCGCAGGGCGTCCAGTGTCGGGACCGGCAGCCGCACGAGCTCGATCCGGCCTGCCTTGACCAGCGGGTCAAGCTTCTCCCGGAGCAGCATCCACTCGTTCTCGACGTCGAGCTCGGGCAGGTCCTTCGGGCCGGAGATCACGACGAGCATCCGCAGGGGCCCGCTGATCTTGATCGGCGGCACGGGGTCCGGCAGGTCGAGCAACCGCACGGTCGGGAAGGCGCGGTACTGGGAGAGGTACTTGTGCCGATCCGGGTCGTAGAGCAGCTCCCAGGGCAGGTTGGTCAGTTCCGCGACGTCGGAGAACCTGATCCGCAGCCTCAAGCCGTGCCCGTTCTTGGCAGCGACGTACTGGCTGGTGCGGAGGATGCTGATGGCCTTGTCGTTGAACAAGGCCCTGAACAGCGCGGTTCCGAAGGCCTTGACGTCGACCTTCGCCGCCCTCTCGGCACCGGCAGGGGCCTCCGCCTCAGCGCCGCGCATGGTCTCCCTCAGCGGCGGCAGGTCCGCGATCTCCATGGGCTGCACGAACGGCATGGCGGGAGCCTGGCCGGTGGGTGAATCGGCGACCCGAGCGCTGTACCCGTCCCCACTGCGTTCGAGAACCACCTCGAACTCGTCGTATTCCAGATCCTTCATCGCGGCCTCCTACGCCACGGATGGGGATAGTTCGACGATATGCCCGAGGTGTTCGCCTATCGGACGAGAATCACCGAATCCCCGTGTTGTCCAGAGACCCGGCCACCCGTGAAGATACGCACACGGCAGACAGGTCGTATGCCGCTCGGTTTCCGCGCCGGGTCTGCGTGACGGGTGGCCGGGCTGACGACTCGCATCCTGCTCCGGAAAGCGGAGCAGGATGCGAGTCAACCCGGCAAGGTAGGGCCAGCATCCCCAGCGCGAAGTGCACACTCGTCGAAGGGCTTGCGCGGGGCCGACGTGGTGGTGCGGCGCGAAGTGCACACTCGACCAGCAGCCTGCGGAGTGACTGGCGGGCAGCCCGGAGCTGACGATCCCGGGACCCGACGTCACCGGAACCTAGAATCGCGGCATGGAGCGGCCCGGAGAGCTCAACCTGGAGAGGCGGACCGCCCCCGTCATCACCGCTCGGCACGTCGTGCGCGTGGCGAGAGCCGAGGCCGACCGGTTCGGCCTCTCATGGACCGGGATGCTGTTTGGAGCGGCCTACTTCATCATCGCGCTGTCGCCGAGCCTGCTGCCGCGCACGTGGCTGTACCAGGGCCTCGTCTCAGGCATCTGTGGGGCAGCCGGCTACGGCCTCGGGGTGCTGCTGGCCTGGCTCGCGCGCGGGATCAGCCGGCTCCTCGGTCTGCGGATCATCATCGGCGAGGAGCAAGGGCAGTGGCTCCGCGTTGCCTGGTTCGTGCTCCTCGCGGCCGGGTTCGTCTGGGCCGTCGTCGCCAACGTGCGGTCGCAGGCCGTCACCGCCGGCGTGGTCCACCTCGCCCCTCTGAGTCCGCTCGACTGGGTCGGCGCGCTCGCCCTGGCCGTGGTTGTCTGGATCGGGCTCGTCGCCGCAGGCCGCGGGACCCGACGGCTCACCCAGCGCCTCGAGCACCGCGCCGCCAAGGTGCTGCCCACCGCCGCGGCGACCGCGGTCGCCGTGTTCGTCGTACTCTTCGTCGCGGCCTGGTTCACCGACATCATCATCATGCAACGTGGCGTCGAGCTCTTCGGCCGCTACTCAGCGCACCTCAACGCCCAGGCGCCCGAGGGCAAGAGCGCTCCGACGTCACCACTCGTCTCCGGGGGGCCCGGATCGGCCGAGTCGTATGCGACGCTCGGCTACCAGGGGCAGGTGTTCGTCACCCAGACCCTGACACCTGCGCAGATCACCGCGGCGACCGGGGAGCCGGCGATCCAGCCGATCCGGGTCTACGCCGGTGTGCACGACGCCGAGACGATCGAGCAGACCGCCGACCGGGTTGTCGCCGAGCTGCACCGCACCGGCGCCTTCGACCGCAAGGTCCTCGCCGTGGTCACGGCGACCGGGAACGGTTGGGTCAATGACTGGTCCTCGCAGTCGATCGAGTACCTCACCGGCGGGGACAGCGCGATCGCGTCGATGCAGTACTCCTACCTGCCGAGTGCCCTCGAGCTGCTGACCGACCGGGCGACGCCGCGGGAAGCGGGGCAGGCGCTCTTCGACAAGGTCTACGCCGAGTGGTCGAAGCTCCCCGCGGACTCCCGGCCGCAGGTCGTCGTCGGTGGGGAGTCGCTCGGGGCCTATGGCGGCCTCTCGGCCTTCTCCGACGTGGACGACATGCTGGCCCGGGCACAGGGCGGTGTGTGGAGCGGCACGCCGAGCTTCACCGGGATCGCCGAGCGCCTCTACGCCTCCAGGACCCAGGGTTCGCCGCAGATCTCTCCCGTCATCGACAACGGCCTGCACATCCGGTTCGCGACCAAGGACGTCGAGCTGACGACGGACTACGTCGGTCGTCCGCTCGGCCGATGGGTGGAGCCGCGGTTCGTCTTCCTGCAGCACCCCTCGGACCCCGTGGTCTGGTGGCACCCTGCCCTCCTCGGCGCCGAGCCCGACTGGCTGCGTGAGCCGCTCGGCCGCGACGTCAACCCGGACGTCACGTGGATCCCCTTCGTCACGTTCTGGCAGCTCGCCACGGACATGGCGGTCGGGCTCAACCCGCCCTACGGCTATGGCCACCGCTATGGCCCCGAGATGGTGCGGGCGTGGGCCGGGGTGCTCGGCGGGGAGGCCGGCCGTGACTACGGCCGAATCCTCGCCGCCATCGAGCGGACCGCGTCACGCTCCGAGTGAGGAGTCGCCTGACGCGTACTGCACACTCGACGGGGAGCGAGCCCAGCGGCATACGGCTTGATGGTCTTGTCAGAGACGCGGCCGACGCGCTCGGCTCACCTCCCGATTGACTGCCCACACGTCGCCCACTGGGCCGAGATGATGCAGCTTGTCCGGGTTGAGGACGCCTGCCGCTGTTCGGCCTCGACGAGACGGCGCTGGTCAGAGAGGCAGCACGGGGAAGCGAGCTGCTGGCGCTGC
The DNA here is from genome assembly GCA_963754395.1 of uncultured Actinomycetota bacterium. GTDB lineage: Bacteria > Actinomycetota > Actinomycetes > Actinomycetales > Dermatophilaceae > Intrasporangium. Next base: position 25,824 of record CAVWGJ010000035.1, read on the forward strand.
TGCCGGCCCGGGTCCGCCCTCGTGAGGAGCCCGTCCGTGACGACTTCTGAGCTGACGCCGACAGAGGCCTACGCCTGGGTGTGGCTGCCACGGGCCACGGAGCCCGTGGTGGCCGGCCTGCTCGAGCAGCGGGGCAGTCGCATCACCTTCACGTATGGGCGCTCCTACCTGTCGAGGCCGGACGCCGTCCCGCTCTACCTGCCCGAGCTGCCGTTGGTGCCTGGCCGCATCGAGCCGATCGAGGGGCTTTCAGTGGCCTCCTGTCTCCGCGACGCCGCTCCCGACTCGTGGGGGCAACGCGTCATCCTCGCGCGTCACAGCGGGCACCTGACGCGCCACTCGGACACGGCCTCCTTGGGCCTGTTGACCTACCTGCTGGAGTCCGGCTCCGACCGCGTCGGCGGCCTGGACTTCCAGCAGAGCCCTACCACCTATGTGCACCGCGGCGACGGCGCCAGCCTGGCGGACCTGCAACGCGCAGCCCGGCTGGTCGACGCGGGTGAAGCGCTTCCGACGGCCCTCGCAGACGCGCTCATCCGCGGGACCTCGATCGGCGGCGCCCGTCCGAAGGCCCTCCTCGACGCCGACGACCGCCAGCTGGTCGCCAAGTTCTCGTCGGCCGGCGACACCTACCCCGTCGTACGTGCCGAGGCCCTCGGCATGAACCTGGCCGAAGCAGCCGGGGTGCGCGTCCCGCACGCGGAGGTGACGCGTTCCCTCGGCCGCGACGTCCTGCTCGTCGACCGATTCGACCGCGCCGGAGCACCGGGGCAGCGTCACCGGCGCCTCATCGTCTCGGCCCTGACGATGCAGGGACTCGACGAGATGATGGGCCGCTACGCGACCTACGTCGAGCTCGCCGAGACGATCCGCGCTCGCTTCACCGACCCTCGCGCCACCCTGGTGGAGCTCTTCCGCCGGATCGCGGTGAACATCTGCATCGGCAACACGGATGATCATGCACGCAACCACTCCGCCTTCTGGGACGGTCACGAGCTCAGCCTCACCCCCGCCTACGACCTGTGCCCGCAGCCGCGGAGCGGCCGCGAGGCAAACCAAGCCATGGCTTTCGGCCCCGAGGGTCAACGGGCGTCCCGGCTGCGGTTGCTGCGTGAGTCCGCGCCCGTCTACCACTTGGGCGACAGGGGGGCCGAGGACCTGATCCAGGGGGTGGTCGCGGCGATCCGCGAGTCCTTCGCCGCAGCGGCCGACCGAGCGCGCCTGACCACGGCCGAGGCGGAGGCCTTCTGGGGCAGGCAGATCCTCAACCCCTACATCTTCGAGTAGCCCGCGCCCCGGTGCCCCCCTCAGTCGAGTGTGCAGTAAGTGCCGCCCGCCGAACGCCACAGCTCAACGCTCCTCGCCGAGTGTGCAGAACCTGCCGCTGCGCCGGGTCCGGGTGGACAGCGAGCTCGGCGGCATTCGGCCTCAGGTGGCGACGACGACGAAATGGATCTCTCCCTCGTAGTCGTCGTCCCACTCGCTCGACCAGTCCCGCAGGCCATAGGTGACCTCTACATTGACCCGCTGGGGGGCCAGCGGGTCGATGCTCGCCTCGAGCCCCACCTCGAGCTTGCCCAGATGGTGGTCGTCGCGCGGTGAGAAGGCGACGTCGAAGCCCCGCAGGAACGCAGCAGCCTGCGTGACGGGCCCTGGGAAGATCACTTCCTGGATGTCGGTCCTCGGCCCCGAGCCGCGGAACTTGTTGAACTGGACCATCCCGTCTCGAATCTCCATTGCTCATCCCTCCTCGTGACCCTGCTCGTGATCGCCCCCGCGTGGATGACCGTCGTGACGATGCGGATGGTGATGGTGTCCGCGGGCGGCGTGGTGGTGTCCGTGCCCTTCGTGGTCGTGGTCCTGGCGCGGGTCCTCGTCGTCGCCCGGCAGTTCGCCGCCCACCTGTCCGACATGGAGCAGGAAGCGGCCATCCGTGGTCCGCTCCACGTGCCATTGGGCTGTCGTCGTCGGGACCCCCGAGTCGGTCACCCGGGCGGTCACGACCGAGCTCCCGGTGCGCAGGCTCGACAGGTCGAGCCTGCGCCCACGACCGATCTCGGCACCGGACTCTGCATACCATCGGATCGCCGCGTCCTCCGGCACTCCCCCGATGACCGAGGCCGTGATGATCCGGGGCAGCTCGTGGACCGGGCGGGGGCGCCCGGCGCCGAGGATGACGATGCGGGGTGGCTCGAGCCGGGGTGCCGGCTCGCCGTCCGGCTCCTCGTCGCAGTAGCCGACGCCTGTCGCTATCCCGGTCGTGACCAGGACGCGATAGTGCACCTCGTTGCCCATCCGGGTGATTCGACGCGGTACGCGAAGGCGAGAGCCGCGCAGCCGAGGCGCAACCCCGCGCCAGGTGCCGGACCGGTCGCGCCACTGCGCGAGCGAGACGGGCCGCCGCTCCTCGTCCGTGCCCTCCTCCGTGACCTCGTCCGTGCCCTCCTCCGTGACCCTCCGTGCCCTCGTCCGGGCCGTGCCCTCGTCCGTGCGCTCGCTCGTGACCTCGTCCGTGTGCACGGTGTCCGGCCCAGAGACCCGCCACCGCAGCCACATGAACGACGCGTCCTTGTCGTCCGGATAGCACTCCACCTCGACCGCGGGCGGCTGTGGGATGGGCCAGCGTGCCACCTCGTCGTCACCCTTGAGCAAGACGGCCTCGGTCGCCCTCGTGTCGAAGGGCACGGCCTGGCGGAAGCGAAGGGGAGCCCGGGCGCCGCAGCCGCAGCCGCCGCACGCACCGCCACGCCCACAGCCGCATCCACAGTCCTCGGCGACGAGGCAGGCCCGGCGAAGGACGCGACCCCCGTCGCGCAGCTCGAGCACGTAGTCGGTGGCGACGCCGGTCACGATTCGGGGGCGGGCCGGGTAGTGGAAGGACGGGCGCAGCGTCACCCCGTCACGACGGACGTCGAGTCGCAGGAAGAGCTTGTGCTGCTTGACCGGGATCCACTCGTCGCCCGCGGGCCGCCGACCCATCACGTCCCCGTCCGCCGCCCCGGCACGTCCGCCCCTCGCGGCGAGGCCCGCGCCACTGATGGTGGTCCCGGGAATTACACTCATCAGCGCCTTGTAGGTGTACGGGCTGATCCACTTGTCGCCGGAGTAGCCCATGATGTCGTGCGCGCTGCCAGGGACCTTGACGGTGCCCCACATGGACACGGGGTCGAAGCCGTACTCACCGATGGAGTCCGAGTCGTAGCCGCTGTAGTACGGGTAGTTGTCGTCGGTGTTGTGCGGTGTCGCGCAGCGGGTGACGTTGTCGCAGGGCGCGTGCTGGCGCCCGAGGGCGTGACCGATCTCGTGGGCAGCCGTCCCGCCGCGGGAGACGATGCCGACCCCAACTCCCCCACCCCCACAGCCCCCGACGGATCCGGTGTCGACGCCGGTGCCGATGAGCCCGTAGACCACGTCGTCCGAGTCGCCGACGAAGTCCGCGACGGCGTCCTTGAGGTCGCCGAACTCGTCGCATCCCTCGGAGATGTCCGACGTGATGTCGCCGTCGTACTCCATGGTCCGGTAGTCGGTGAGCATGACGCTCGGGATGGGGAAGATCCGGTCGGTGAACTCCAGGGTGTCGACGAAGTCGGCCTGCGTCGGGGCGGTCAGGTCCGCAGGGTCGGCGTCGTCCTTGACGTCCGAGCCGGTGTAGTCGATGCCGACGGCGAGCACGCGCAGGGCAGGTTGCTGCTCGAAGCGAAGGGTCTGCTCGAAGGGGGCGGACAGCTGGGTTGGATCTGACGCGTCGAAGACGGTCGCGAGGATGGTCAGCTCACCGAGGCTCTGCGTGTCGCCGAGCAGGAAGTTGAGGGTGTGCCGCCTGCTGCCGCGGTCGATCGACGTCGCTCGCCGGGGCGTGATGGACTCGATCGGCATGAGCGTGGTCTCACCGGCGGGGCTGTAGGCGGTCAGGCTCCCCGAGAGAGTGGAGATCTGCGGCAGCCCGGACGTGCCGTCATAGTCGACGTAGAGCCTGATCACCGTTGGTCGGCCGGCGATGAGGCGGATCGAGTTGTCCGGGAAGACGTTCGGCGCATCGAGGTGCTCGCCGCTCCAGAAGTGCTGGATCCCTTGGGTGGCCTCCGCCCCCAGGATCACGAGATCGCCGCGCGCCTCGCCTGGCCCGGGAGGCTGGACCGCTTCCAGGTCCGCCAGGACGGCGACGTCAACGACCCCCGAGTACGGGTCGTCGAACTCGTTGCTCCAGTCGCGCAGACCGAAGACGCCCTTGACCCGGACCTTCGTCGGGTCGTCCTCGTCCTTGTCTGCCCTCACCTCCAGCTCGACACGACCCACGTGATGGTCGTCTTCGTCCTCGAACAAGAGGCTGTAGCCGGTGATCCCGGCCGTCACCTGCAGCACGTCCCTGGGGAAGGCCAGCTCCGCTTCAGCGGTGGCGGGCCCCTCGCCCTCGGTCTCGGCAAAAAGCAGCGAAGTCCTGCGAATATCCATGACGTCCCTCCGATTCCAATCCCTGTCAGCGGGTGCTGATGGATGGCGACGTCCGCTCCCAGCGCAGCTGGGTCCTTCAATCGTGAGGCAGCCAAGTGGCAGCGTCAACGGCCCCATGCCGTATGCCGCTGGGCTCGCTCCCAGCACAAGCACCCTCCCGCAGGCCACCATGACCGGAGAGCAGGCAACGGCGCCTGCACGCACCCGTTGACGGGCCGCCCGGCCGGTTCTACGTTGATTTGGCGGCTCTTCCACCTCCACCAGAGGAAAGCCATGAAATCTCGCATACGCCCCCTCATCCTTCTTGCGGGCCTGGCTCTCGCTCTCGTGCCCGCCGGCGCTCAACCCGTCGCCGCAGGCACCGGTCAGCAGTGTGATGACATCAGCCTGTCCGCACTGGCGGCCACCTACGAGACGGCGCGTGGCGAGGGCAACTCCCCTCGCGAGCCCACCCTGAACGCCACCTACAAGGAGATGCCAGCGAGCAGCATCGGCAAGGGCAAACAGCTGCCCGATGTCGTGACCGTGCCGGTCTGGTTCCATGTCGTGCATGACAACGGGGTCGGCAACGTCTCCGACGCCGACATCGACCACCAGATCCGCATCATGAACCTCGGCTTCTCGGGCACCTACGGCGGCGTTGACCAGGGCTTCCGGTTCGAGCTCGCCGGCGTCACGCGGACGGACAACGCGGAGTGGTACGTCGCAGGTCCGTCGTCCTCGGCGGAGCGCGAGATGAAGCAGACCCTGCGTCAAGGTGACATGGGCACGCTCAACTACTACTCGACCACGGCCGGCGCCTATCTGGGCTGGGCGTACTTGCCGGGTCTCAGCGACGGGATCGCCTATCTCGACGGGATCGTCGTCGACTGGGAGTCGATGTTCAAGACCTCCGCCACCTACAAGGGCAGGTACGACCTCGGCCTCACCGCCGTGCACGAGGCGGGCCACTGGTTCGGCCTGGAACACACCTTCTACGGCGGCTGCAGCAACTACGGCGACTACGTCGAGGACACGCCTGCCGAGAAGGTCCCGACGAGTGGCTGCCCGGCGGACGGCACCAAGGACACCTGCCCGCGGGACGCCGGCCTCGACCCGATCCACAACTACATGGATTACTCGTACGACGCCTGCTACACCGAGTTCACCCAGGGCCAGGCCGCGCGGTCCCGTGACCACTGGCTCGAGTTCCGCGCCTGACCATTCAGCGGTCCGGCCCAGGGGCCCAACGAGTTTCGTATGTCCCTGGGCCGGCTACCGCGCGAGACCGGCACTCGTCGCCCATCGTCGAGTGTGCAGTGCAGAGCGTGTCATCCCTTCAGCCGGCGAGCCCGGTTCATCTCATGCGCGCCCGGCGTGCCTCCGATGAGCGACCGACCCGTCTGCTCGACGCCGAGCTCGAGCGTCGGCACGCCTGATCGAACCCATGGCGTATGCCGCTGGGCTGGGTTCCAGGCGCGGGTGGCCCCGCGCGGCCCCACTAGTCGTCGGGTTGTGCAGAAAGTGCCGGCACTTTCTGCACACTCGACGATCGCCCGCCCGGCACTTTGGCCACTTTCGATCCGGGCTATTGGCGTGGCGCTCTGATCAGCGCTCAGATGTCGAACTCCTCATCACCTTCGGGCGTGACGGGCGCGGGGGCGCCGGACGGCAGCGTGGCCCCGACCATTCCAGCCGCGAGCGTCCTCCCGTCGTGGCTGTCGATGAGCAGGAAGGACCCGCCTCGGCGCGAGACGGCATAGTCCTCCACGGGGACCGGCGCGGCTAGCCGCAGTGTCACGCGACCGATGTCGTTCAGCGACAACGCTTCTGCGGGCACCGCATGGAGGTCGTCGAGGTCGAGGACTCCCTCGATGCTGCGGGCGAAGGCCTGAACCGTCTTGGCTCCGTGCTTGAGCGACAGACGCTGCCCGGCGCGGAGCGGCGCGTCTCCCAGCCAGCACACCACCGCGGCCAGGTCCTGCGTCGGCTCTGGTGCTCCGTCGATCCCTGCGATGATGTCGCCGCGCGAGATGTCGATCTCGTCGGCCAGGCGCAGCGTCACCGACTGCGGGGCGAAGGCCTCCTCCAGCTCCCGGGACCCCAGGTTGATCCCGACCACTCGGGACCGCTGGCCGGACGGCAGGGCGACGACCTCGTCGCCGACTCGCACGACCCCGGAGGCCACGGCGCCGGCGTAGCCGCGATAGTCCTGATGCTCCTCGGCCAGCGCCGCGCCCTGGGGTCGGACGACGAGCTGCACTGGCAGCCGGAACGACTCCCGCGACACGTCGTCCGACGGCGGCAGCGACTCGAGCAGCTCGAGCAGCGCCGGACCGGAGTACCACGGTGTCCTCGACGACCGCTCGACGATGTTGTCCCCGTTGAGCGCAGAGACGGGGATGGCGCGGGCCTCGACGACGCCGAGGTCTCGGGCCACGGCCTGGACCGACGCCTCGACCCGGTCGAAGGCCTCCTGCGAGAACCCCACGAGGTCGATCTTGTTGACGGCGACGACGACATGCGGCACCCGGAGCAACGCGGCCACGGCCAGGTGCCGACGGGTCTGCTCCAGGACACCCTTGCGCGCATCGACCAACAGAACGAGGACGTCGGCGGTCGACGATCCGGTCACCGTGTTCCGGGTGTACTGCACGTGGCCGGGGCAGTCGGCCAGCACGAACGATCGCCGTGGCGTGGCGAAGTACCGGTACGCGACATCGATGGTGATCCCCTGCTCGCGCTCGGCACGAAGCCCATCGGTGAGCAGCGCCAGGTCCGCGGCCGCCAGTCCCCGGCTGCGCGAGACGCGCTCGACGGCCGCGAGCTGGTCCGACAGCACCGATTTCGTGTCGTGGAGCAATCTCCCGACGAGGGTCGACTTGCCGTCGTCGACGGACCCAGCCGTCGCGAGACGCAACAGTCCGCCCTCAGCGAGCCCAGCGGCATACGGCATCGTCTGTGTCGTCATCAGAAGTACCCCTCCTTCTTGCGGTCCTCCATGGCTGCCTCGGAGAGGCGGTCGTCCGCCCGAGTGGCGCCGCGCTCGGTGAGCGTGGAGGCGGCCACCTCGGCGACGATCTCGGCGTTGCTCGCGGCCGGCGAGAGCACGGCGCCGGTGCAGGACATGTCGCCCACGGTGCGGTAGCGCACGATGCGGCGCTCAACGGCCTCGCCATCGCGGGGCTGCGAGAACGGCCCGACGGCGAGCCACATGCCGTCGCGCTGGAAGACGGCGCGCTCGTGTGCGTAGTACAGCGGAGCGAGCGGGATGTCCTCGCGCTCGATGTAGCGCCAGACATCCAGCTCCGTCCAGTTGCTGATCGGGAAGGCGCGCACGTGCTCCCCCGGCCGGTGCCGTGTGTTGTAGAGGTTCCACAGCTCGGGGCGCTGGTTCTTGGGGTCCCACTGGCCGAACTCGTCACGCAGGCTGACGATGCGCTCCTTGGCGCGCGCCTTCTCCTCGTCCCGCCGCCCGCCACCGAAGACGCCGTCGAAGCGGTGCTCGTAGATCGCCTCGAGCAGGGGGATCGTCTGGAGCGGGTTGCGCGTGCCGTCGGCCCGCTCACGCAGTCGCCCGTCGTCGATGTAGTCCTGCACCCGCGCGATCTCGAGGCGTAGCCCGAGCCGCGCGACCGTCTCGTCCCGGTAGTCGAGCACCTCGGGGAAGTTGTGGCCCGTGTCGACGTGGAGCACGGGGAACGGGATCGGCGCCGGCCAGAACGCCTTGGCGGCCAGGTGCAGCATGACGACCGAGTCCTTGCCACCGCTGAACAGCAGCGCCGGCCGCTCAAGCTCGGCAGCGACCTCGCGGATGATCTGGATGGCCTCCGCCTCGAGCGCGTCCAGCTGGCTCAGGCGTCTGGCTGGCTCGTGCACGGTGTTGCCGTATGCCGCTGGGCTCGCTTCCACACGAGCCGTGACCTCATGCCTCAGGCTGGGGACATCGGTGATCGTCATGTGATCGAATGTATAACCGCTGATTATGCACACCAATGGCGGTCCACGATCCGGGCCATTCCCACGTGCGCCATGGGAGATGTGGATATGCCTTACGGCATCTCGCCTGCAGAATGCTAGCATTGTGCGACATGAAGACGCTCTACCTTCGCAACGTTCCCGATGACGTGAGTGCGGCATTGGAGGAGCTCGCTGCCAAGGAGTCCATGTCGGTCAGTGCGCTGGCCGTGCGAGAGCTGAAGGCGGCCGTGGCCTTCCGGCGCAACGCTGACCTCCTGTGGTCCGCACCGGTTCTCGAGGTCGAGATCGAGGACATCGTCGACGCCGTTCGTGCGGGACGGGATCGGTGATCGTCCTCGACACCTCCGTCGCCATCGCCGCGCTGACCGGGCACCGTGCAGCCCGGGAGGCGGTTGCCGGGCAGCGCCTGGTGGCGCCGCACCTCATCGACGTCGAGGTCGCCCACGCCCTGCGCGGTCTGGTCATCGGGGGCCGGATCGCAGTGGCGGAAGCCGACCGAGTGCTCGACTTGTGGGAACGTCTTGCCATCGACCGAGTGGCCATGGCACCACTCGTCCGTCGGATCTGGGAGCTGAGGGAAAACCTCAGGGCCTACGACGCTGCCTTCGTCGCCACGGCCGAGGCCCACGGGGTGGCGCTGCTCACCGCCGACCGCCGCTTGGCAGCAGCCGCCGGACCGAGGTGCGCCATCCAGTTGATTCCGCTGTGAGAGGCACTCAGACCTGACGGTTCCTCGATCCGTGGAAGGTTACCCACGTGGGGACGTGGGCCCGCTTTCACAGGTCCGAAGGAGCCCAGCGGCGCCAACTGCACACTCGACGAGTAAGGTTCGGCTCGGTTCAGTGGCAGGTTGACCGACCGCCTAGACTGTCGCCTCGTGTCCTACCACGGCCCCTCCTCCACGACCGACGACGGTTACCGTTACGGCCCAGACGACGCGGACGACGATCTCCTCCAGAGCAGGCCGAGTCGCCACGACCTGCACAGGAAGCAGCGCGAGAAGAAGCGCAACCGGCGGGTCCTCGTCGCGGCGCTCGTCCTGCTCCTCGTGCCCGTCCTGGCTGTCGGGGGCTACCTCGTCTGGCTGAACCAGATCGTGTCGTCGAACATCAAGCAGGAGCAGCTGCTCCCGGACGTGCCGGGGCCGACGAACGAGGCCGGCGAGACGATCGTGCAGCCAGCTGGCAACGGGACGAACTACCTGCTCATCGGCGGCGACGGGGCGGCCGACCGGAGCGGCGTCCGATCGGACGTCATGGTCCTCGTCCACGTTCCGGAGGACCGGCACAACGTCACCCTCGTCCACTTCCCGCGCGACCTCTACGTGTCGATCCCCGACCACGGCAAGAACAAGCTCAACGCGGCGTACGCGTTCGGCGGCTCTCCCCTGCTCGTCCAGACGATGCAGAACCTGCTCGGCGTCGAGATCGACCATGTCGCCATGGTCGACTTCGAGGGCTTCAAGCGGATGACCGACGCCGTCGGTGGAGTCGAGGTCAAGGTCGAGGAGGGCTCGACCGGCAACGGGCGGACGTTCACCGAGGGCACCATGCACATGGACGGCGAGACCGCCCTCATCTTCGTCCGCCAGCGCAAGCAGCTCAGCGAGGGCGACATCTCCCGCGGCAAGCGCCAGCAGGCCTTCATCAAGGCGCTCATGCTCAAGACCCTGAGCGCGGAGACCCTGACCAACCCGCTCCGACTCAAGGACTTCCTCGAAGCGGCGACGAGCAACCTCACGGTCGACCAGAAGCTCGACGTGGGCACCATGCGGTCCGAGGCCTTCGCCATGCGCAGCCTCCGCGGCGGCGACGTGCGCTTCATCACGGCCCCGTTCAGCGGCTTCGGCACCAGCCCCGAGGGCGCCTCGATCGACGTCGTGGACGAGGCCCGGATGGCCGACCTCGGCGAGTCGATCCGCGCGGACGCGCTGGACGACTACGCCGATTGATGGCTTCGGGCCAACGATCGATGAGTCGTCGCCACGAGCGGTTGGACACTGAATGTGCAGTTTGCGCCGGTCCGGTACCCTCACTGCACAGGGGGCGCACAGGGGCGTCCCACGATCACAGAAGACGTCACGTGTCGCAGCCCGCAATGCCCCAATGAGGATTCTGCTCCTCACCCATCACTACGAGCCGGAGCTCGGTGCACCTCAACAGCGTTGGGGTGCCTTTGTGCGACGCTTCCGCGAACGTGGCCATCACGTCACGGTCGTCACTCCCCCGCCGCACCAGCCAGACGCGATCCTTCTGGGCGACTCCGTCCGGAGCAACCCGGGGCAGGTGCACCTCGGACGGTACGGCGAGGTCGTGCACCGGGTGCACTACCGCTCGCAGGGGCACGCCCTGGGCACGCGGATTGTCGACCAGGTCGTGTCCGCGGCCGACACGACGCGCCTGTCCATCGCCCGCATGAGCAGACACCGACCCGACGTCGTCGTCGCGACGGCTCCCGCCATCCCCACCCTCGGCGCAGGAGCTGTGGTCGCCAGGGCGCTCCGGGCCCCTCTCGTCACCGAGATGCGTGATGCGTGGCCCGACCTGCTGGCCGTCGCTGACGAGTGGGACGAGGCAGCCGCGCCACCGAGTCGGACCCGCCGAATCGTGCGCTCTCGGCTCATCAGGGCCGCGAGCCTGGGCGTGTCGGCCATCCAGCGGACATCCGCAGCGGTCGTCACGACGACGGACACCTTCGCCGAGGCACTGCGCGACCGAGGACTCCGCGAGGTGCACGTCATCCGCAACGGCGCGCACCCGATCCCCCGTTATCCCAGGCATCTGCCGCGCGTGCCGGACGGGGAGCTGCACGTCCTCTACCTCGGGACCGTCGGTCGGGCGCAGGGCCTCGGCTCCGCCGTGCTGGCCGCTCGCGAGGCGCACTTCGCGGGCGTGCCCGTGCGCTTGCGCGTTGTCGGTGCGGGGGCCGAGTATGACGCCGTTGCCGAGATGGCGGCGAAGGGCGACGTCCCGATCGAGATGGTGGGCCAGGTGCCGCGGTCCGACGTGGCCGAGCACTACGCCTGGGCCGACACGCTCCTCGTGCACCTTCGCCCGTGGCCAGCGCTCACCGTCACCGTGCCTTCCAAGCTCTATGAGGCCATGTCGATCGGCCTCCACATCACTGGCGCGGTCGAAGGAGAGACGGCAGGCATCATCCGCGACACCATGGCCGGTGTGACGGTGGCGCCCGGTGACCCGCATGCGCTCGCAGACACGTGGGCGAAGCTGGCCAACGACCCCAGTGGCCTGGTCGTCGGCGACGAGCCGGCTCGGTGGACCCAGGTCCACGCCGACGACGACAGCCTGGCCACCCGATACCTCGCCGTCCTCGAGCGGATCGCCGGTGGCCATGACTGATCGGCTGCCCCAGCTCCTCCCGGCGGCCCGCAACCTCGTCCTTCTCGGACGCACCGCCGTGCGCCACGCCCAGGACGACCCGATGCTCCTTGCGGTGCAGACGCTCCGGCGACTGCCCGCACCAATCCGCTCCCGCGTCGCGTCGGCGCTGCTGTCAGGCGGCTCTCCCGCCTCGGTGCGGCATGCCCTCGCCCACTACCTCGCCGACCATACCGGCTGACGCGCGATCCTCGTTGAGGCAGGTCAACCCGCGATCGGGACTCGCCCGCAGGGTCGCCGCCGAGATCAACATCGCCCTCGGCGGCACGGCGCCGATTGACGCGGCTCCCCTGCTGCTGGCGCGGTCCGCCTGGCAGCGCGGTGAGGTCAGCCAGGCGGCCGCGGCCGCCGCTACGTCGCCGCGCCGCGGCGCCCAGAGGTATGCCGCTGTGCTCGCTTCCGAGCGAGACCTCCTCACGCCGGGGTTTCGTCTACGGATCCCAGCCACCCGCCCAAGGGAAGGGGTGTCGGGGAACGAGCTCAGCGGCATACGGCCATTTCATCTACTCATCAACTCGCTGCCCTGGACGCAGTCCGGCTACTCCCTGCGCAGCCACGCGATCCTGCGCGCCCAAGCGGCGGCCGGGATGGCCGTGGAGGCGATGACGCGAATCGGCTACCCCGTCGTCGTCGGGTTGCCGCAGGCTCGTGACGTCGACGTCGTCGACGGCATCACCTACCGCCGCCTCGTCCCAGCCCGGCTCGCCGGCACCCCGACCGGGCGGCTCGAGCAGACGGTCGACGCGGTCGTGGGGCGGGCTCGGGAGTTCGGCGCCACGGTGATCCACACGACCACGCACTACCCCAACGCGCTCACCGCCCAGGCGGTCGCGGGCGCGCTCGGGGTCCCATGGGTCTATGAGGTGCGCGGGCAGCTGGAGAAGTCATGGGTCGCGCGGCGTCCTCCAGAGGACCAGGAGCGGGCCGCGACGAGCGAGCGCTACCTGATGGCCCGGGCGCGCGAGGCGGAGCTGTCCGCGGCGGCCGACCACGTGGTGACGATCTCGCGTGCACTGCGGGACGACCTCGTCGCGGTGGGTGTGCCAGCGGAGCGCATCTCGCTCGTGCCCAACGCGGTCGACGCGTCGCTGCTCGAGCGGTCGGCGAACGGGACCACCCCGTCGAAGGCACGGGCTCGGTTGGGGCTGCCCGAAGACGGGTTCTGGGTCGGGACCGTCTCGTCGATCGTGGACTACGAGGGGCTCGATGTCCTCGTGCGGGCTGTCGCGCTCCTGCGGCAGGAGGGCTTGCCGGTCCGGTGCGCGATCGTCGGCGACGGCGTCGCGCGTCCCGGGTTGGGAAGGCTGGCGGCACGACTCGGCATCGAGGACCTCGTGATGCTGCCCGGTCGCGTGCCCCGGGACGAGGCGATCGCGTGGCACCAGGCGCTCGACGCCTTCGTCGTGCCGCGGCTCGACACCGAGGTGTGCCGCACCGTGACGCCGCTCAAGCCGATCGAGGCGATGGCGCTCGGACGGCCCGTCGTGGCCTCGGACCTGCCGGCGCTCGCGGAGGTCGTGGCGGAGCCGGCAACGGGGCTTGTCGCGGCGCCCGGCGACCCAGTGGCCCTTGCCGCCGCGCTGCACCGATTGGCAACGGACCCCGATCTCGTGGCACGGTTGGGCGGCAATGGCCGGCGCTTCGCACGGACCCGCACGTGGGAGGCGCAGGCGGTGACGTACCGGACGATCTACGAGCGGTTGGGAGTGCCCCATGGCCCGTGAACACGCGCCGAACCCCGCGTCAATCGCCGCTCGCCGACCTCGACGTCGTCAACTTCGAGCAGGTCGACATCAGCCGCCTTTCTCCCGTGGGCGTGCGGCCAAACCTCGGACGCTACCTGGCCGACCTGCACCAACGCCGGCACTTCATCTGGGCCGACTCCCGGGCGAGGGCGTTCTCCGGCAACAGGGACACGCTGCTCGGCAACCTCTGGCTCATCGGGCGGCCCATCCTCGACGGCTTCGCCTACTACGTCATCTTCGGACTGATCCTCGGCACGAGCCGTGGCGTGGACAACTTCATCGGGTTCCTCCTCGTCGGGGTCTTCCTGTTCTCCTACACGTCCCGTTCCCTGACCGGGGGCGCCGGCGTGATGAACTCCGGCAAGAACCTCATCCGCGCCTTCTCCTTCCCGAGGGCCGCCATCCCGATGGCCCTGCTGATCCGCGAGACCCTTTCGATGATCCCGGTCATCACGACCATGCTCGTCATGGTCACGGTGATCCCGCCGCATGCGGTCATCACGTGGCGCTGGGGCCTGTTCCCGCTGGTCTTCCTCCTGCTCATGATGTTCAACGCCGGGCTGATGTTCTACGCCGCCCGCCTGACGAGCGCGATCCCGACCTGCGGCACGTGCTCGGGTTCATCTCGCGCTTCTGGCTCTATGGGTCAGGGGTGATGTTCACGCTGGAGCGGTTCATCACCCACCCGACGCTGCTCGAGATCGTGCAGCTCAACCCGGCCTACTGTGCGATCGAGCTCTCCCGCGAGCTGCTCGTTTATGGCACGACCCCGCGCTCTGAGCTGTGGCTCACCCTGGGCGCGTGGGCTGTCGTGACCCCGGTCCTGGGATTCGTCTACTTCTGGCAGGCAGAGGAGGAGTACGGCCGTGCCTGAAAGCATGCCTGAGACCGGGCCTGTCACCCAGGTCCTCGAGCTGCCGGAGGGCTTCCCTGAGGAGGCCCCGAAGAAGGGCATCATCGTCCCGATCGGTGAGCCGACGGTCATGGTCCGCAACCTGTCGGTCCACTACCGGGTTCCCACAAGCAAGCGCGACGTGGCAGCGCCGGCCGCGCCGCTCGCGCCTTGGCCAGCCTCGGCTGGTCGCGCAACGTCACGGTGCGAGCGGTGAACAACGTGACCTTCGTCGCCCGGTCCGGCGAGTCGATCGGCGTCGTCGGCCACAACGGTTCAGGCAAGAGCACCCTGCTGCGTGTCATGGCCGGGCTCGAGACGCCGACCCGCGGGACCGTGCTCGCCAAGGCGACCCCTTCGTTCCTCGGAGTGAACGCGGCACTCGTCCCCGACATGTCGGGCATGGCGAACGTCCGCCTCGGCCTGCTCGCGATGGGCAAGACGCCGGCCGAGGTGGCAAGCGCGATCCCGGACGTTGTCGATCTGGCCGGGCTCGGTGACTCGATCCACCTACCGATGAAGACCTACTCATCAGGGATGGGCGCGCGGTTGCGCTTCGCGATCGCCGCATCGGCGCGGCCCGAGATCCTGCTCATCGACGAGGCGCTGGCCACCGGTGACGCCGCGACGAAGGAGCGCAGCGAGGCGCGCATGGCCGAGATCCGTCGAGATGCGGGCACGATCTTCCTCGTCTCCCACGCGGCACAGACGATCGAGGAGATGTGCACGCGTGCAATCTGGCTGCACAAGGGTGAGATGGTCCTGGACGGTCCAGCCTACGAGACGGCACGGGCCTACCGGTGGTGGGCCTGGAACGTCGCCAAGGGCGAGCACGCCAAGGCCGAGAAACTCCTCCGCGATGCCCGCGCGCAACTTCGGATGACGCATGTGGCTCCGCACGACAGCACCTCGAAGAAGTACATTCCCCGACACCGGCAGACGATCTGAGCCCGCCGTGGTCCATACCTTCATCTTTGGCAGCTGCGTGTCTCGAGACACGTTCGAGTTCCTGGACCGGCGGAGTTCTCCCTGCTCCGCTATGTCGCAAGGTCTTCGCTCGTCAGTGCCTTCTCACCCGCGGCGCCAGTGCCGCTGCAGGATGGGCACGGGCTGTCGCCATTCCAGCTGCGGCAGGTCAAGGCGGACGCGTCTTCGAGCCTGCTGCCGCTGCTGCGTGACTTCTCCGGGAGGATCGACCTGCTCCTGTGGGACCTCGTCGATGAGCGGCTGGGCTTCTACGCCGATCCTGAGGGCCACGTGGTTACCGACTCGATCGAGCTCCGCAAGGGCGGTGACCATGCCGGCCTCGCTGGCTATCGGCACGTCCCTTTTGGGTCCGCCGAGCACCTCGAGCGCTTTCGGTCCAGCCTCGGTCCGTGGCGACGGTTCCTCGCAGAGCAGGGCCTCCTCGACCGGCTCGTCTCGGTCGCCCTTCCATGGGCCTCAACCGACGTCGACGGCAAACCGGCGCCTGCGAGCTTCGGCATCACCGGCCATCAGGGAAATCGCCTCTACGAGCCGTACTACGACTCTGTGAGCGAGGAGTTCGCAGCGCCGGTCATCGGACGGGGTCTGGCAGTACGCACCGACCACCGCCATAAGTGGGGTCCTGCGCCCTTCCACTACAGCGCGGATACCTACGTTGCCCTGACAAATTCGATCCAACGTTTGGTCCAAGAACCGAGAACGATGGCACCCCATGACTGAGAATCCAATAGCGGAGGCAGATGTGCACCAACTGACCAGACGGCGCAGGAGCAGTCCACTACGCCGGGCGCTTCGTCCCCTAGCGTCGCCGCTCGCAAGCGTGTCGATCCTCCTGGTCGTATTGGCAGCTGCCGCTCTTGGCGTCTCGCTCGACCTCTTCGCCTCGTCGTGGAGCACGGTGGCACTGATCTCCCTCGCGGCCCTGGCCATTCTGGGGATCCACGTCGGCTTGACAACACGAGATCATGCCTATCGGGCCGCACGCGGCCACGATCGGCTCGCACCGCGCCTCCAGCGAATCGACTATACGGCAGGCTCGGTGGGACGGCTGGCACCCTGATCCGCGACGTCCACATTGCGACGCAGCAACTTGCTCCATCCGGTCCACCCAAGACGTCAACAGCACAGCGCGCCGCGCCGCCCAGCACCTTTCCAGAAGCAGTGATTGACCACGGAAGCCCGCGGCTCGAGGGCCTCCGGCGTTGCGGCTGTCCTGGACGAGTTCTCGGCTTCGGCATTTGAGCCCGAGTGGCAGCAAACTCTGGTCACGCCGTCGTCTTGGCAAACGAGTTGGAAACGACTGGCTTTGACCTGCTCTTTGTCGAGAGCGCGTGGGCCGGAAACGACGGGGCGTGGACATATCATCTGGTTGGCCCAACTGCTCCGCGGACAGATTTCGTCGCGATGGTCAAAGCGTTCCGTGCACGTGGCATCCCCACGGTCTTCTGGAACAAAGAAGACCCTCCACATTTCGAGGAGTTCCTCCCAACGGCCGGCCTATTCGACGTGGTGTTCACGACCGAGGCCAGCCTCATTGCGGCGTATCGCGAGCGATTGGGTCACGATCGGATCTTCGTTCTTCCCTTCGCAGCCCAGCCTCGGATGCACAACCCCGGGCGGATCGGGAACGTGCGGCGCGAGCGCGAGATCGGCTTCGGCGGAATGTACTTCCGGCACAA
Source organism: uncultured Actinomycetota bacterium (assembly GCA_963754395.1). GTDB lineage: Bacteria > Actinomycetota > Actinomycetes > Actinomycetales > Dermatophilaceae > Intrasporangium. The sequence continues at coordinate 42,937 of CAVWGJ010000035.1, forward strand.
GTATGCGAGCGGCGTGAGCAGATGGACTATTTGCTGCCAGCAGCGGACAGGTTCCGGTTGGACATCTACGCCCGGCATCACGACGGGACGAATACCGATTACCTCTTTCCCAAGAAGTTCCAGAAGCACGTCCGGGGCAGCCTTCCCTATGCGCAGATGGTGACGGCATACCACGCCTACAAGGTGGTCCTGAACGTCAACTCCGTACCCGGCTCCAAGAGCATGTGCGCTCGCCGGATCTTTGAAGCTACAGCGTGCGGAGCGGCAGTTGTGACACCTCCGAGCCCCGCCATCGACGAGTACTTTGAGCCTGGAACGATCACCCAGGTGGACTCGGTGGACGACACATCTGCGGAAATGCGCGCGCTCTTGCGCAGCCCCGAGCACCGCGATCGCCGAGTTCACCTCGCGCAACGTGCCCTGTGGTCGCGCCACACCTACCGCCACCGCGTCGACGAGTTGCTGGAGAAGTCAGGAGTAGTCCGAGCAGCGCCGGCCGATCCTTCAGTCTCGATCATCCTGCCGACGATTCGCCCGGGTCAGATCGACCACGTGCTCGCGGCAGTCGCGTCACAGCGTGAGGTCTCGCCACAGCTCGTGCTGCTCGCGCACGGTTTCGATCCAGACCACCGGTTGCTGCATGCCAGGGCTGACGAGCTGGGCATCACTGACCTCAAGATTCTGACCGCACCGACGACTGATCCCTTGGGAAAGTGCCTGAATCACCTCATTGCGGCCGCAGATGGTGACATCGTGACCAAGATGGACGACGACGACCACTACGCGCCGTGGTACTTGCATGACCTCTGCTGTGCCCTTGACTTCTCGGGGGCGCAGGTCGTGGGCAAGGCAGCCTCGTACGTGTATGTCGCCTCACGCAATGCCACAATCCTGACCTACCCCGGGCACGAGCACCGAGACACCGACTTCGTCAGAGGAGGAACGTTGATGGCGCGGCGCAACGTCTTCAAAGAGCACCCGTTTCTTGAGCTGCCTGTCTCAGAGGACTCGACCTTCCTGGCCACGGTCGTCAAGAGTGGCGGGCGGATCTACGCGGCCGATCGCTTCAACTTCGTGGTGCATCGACGTGACTCTGCGCATCACACGTGGAAGGCGAACGATGCTGCGCTATTCGCCAGTGGGGACATGAAGTATGTGGGGAACGGAATTGACCAAGTCACACTCTGATGCCGTTGGGCCAGCCACGGAGCGGTCCGGTGCGGAGGCCCACTCGTCGATGCGTCCACCCGTAGGCCTGCACGAACCGGCTCAGGACCTCGCAACTCGGCTCGCTGTCCTAGAGGAAGAACTCTTGGCCGCTCGCACCAAGCTGTCGGACTTCGCCGAGACACGCAACCAATTGAAGTACCACCAGGACACCCTGCGCCGCACGCGAGCGCGCCTTGCCGGACCATCCTTCCATCGAGAACTCCAAGCGCTCAAGAACTATGGGTTCTCGATGGCGGACCTCGACCCGTTCTCCATCCACCCATTGCGGCAGATTCAGTACAAGCTCCGGAACTACCGCTTCGCCGCGAGCCATGGTGTCGCCGTGCCTCGCATACTCGGATCCTGGTCGCGGCTGGGGGACGTTCGTCTCTGCGATCTGCCGGACATCTTTGTGCTCAAGTCAGATGGGGGCGCGGCTAGTGACGGCGTTCTCCCACTTCGGCGCGTTGAGCCAGGAAGTACATCACCGTCGATGGCACAAGGGAACTGAAGGAAGACGAGGTCATCGGGGCATTCGAGGCTGCCGCAAGTGCCGGTAAGGCGTGGGGCCCGTATTTCGCTGAGGAGTTCCTGGAGCAGGCCCAAGGCGGTGTGATCCCCGACGACGTCAAGATGCTATGTCGCCTATGGGCGAGTGCTCCAGGTACTCCTGAGGCGAGTCGGTGAACACGGCCGCAACGACTCCATCACATACAAGTACGTCACCGGCACGGGTCAGAACCTCGGAGAGATCACCAACACGAGGAAGATCGACGCTTCCATTCCCGTGCCGCCAACTCTGCCCACGATGGTGAGGATTGCTCGCCATCTCTCACGCGCGATTGGCGTGCCGTTCTGCCGCGTCGACCTGTACGACACCACCCGAGGGGTCGTCCTCGGCGAGATCACCCGGACCCCCGGAGGCGCCCAGACCTATGTGCTGGATCACGACCGGATGATGGGCGAACAGTTCCTTCTGGCCCAAGCAGAGTTCGAACTCGACCTGATCAACGGCCGACCTCTCGCTATGCTGCACGGCCCCCATCCGGCCCCAAACCACTATCCAGCCGAACACCCAGCCCGCGAGACGCCCGATTCACCGTTGTGGCGAATGCACGTCGTGCCGTGTGAGGAGTGGTGTAACAAGACGGAGGCACACCTTAAGCCAGAACTCGGCTGAGCGGTAACCACCAAGATGAGTGCGTCCCCAACCTCTGCCCTCGCCACAGACAGGCTCGGCCATGCCTTCAGGTTCAGGCGTTCGGCCGTTGGGCAGGAGTCGCCCTCCACACGCCACGAGTATCAATAACTGACTTCTCGGCCAAGAGGGCGCGGTCCAAGTGTTTGAATTCGCGGTGGTCAACGAGGAGCACGACGACGTCGGCTGCGTCGACAGCCTCGATCGTGTTCTCCAAGGTCACGTTGTCGAACGCCGCCAGTGTATTGGGCAGTTCGGAGACATTCGGTTCGACGGCAAGGACCCTGGCGTGCGGCATGCGCTGCGCCAGCTCCTTGGTGATCTCCAGTGCGGGAGACTCACGCAGGTCGTCGATGTCGGGCTTGAACGCGAGGCCCAGAGCCGCGATGACCGGCTCCTTGAAGCGGTCTGCACGCTCGACAACGCGGGACAGGACGACCTCGGGCTTGTGGTCGTTGACCTCGCGAGCGGTACGAATGAGACGAGCGTCCTCCGGCACCGCGCTGACAATGAACCATGGGTCGACGGCGATGCAGTGCCCGCCGACGCCGGGGCCCGGCTGGAGGATGTTGACGCGGGGGTGCTTGTTGGCAAGCTCGATGAGCTCGAAGACGTCGATGCTCAGCCGCTCGGCGATGATCGAGAGCTCGTTCGCGAAGGCGATGTTGACGTCGCGGAACGAGTTCTCCGTGAGCTTGGCCATCTCAGCGGTCGTAGCATCTGTCAGGTGCATCTCGGCCTGGCAGAAGATCTCGTACACGTCGCGTGCCCGCTCGGCTGCCTCCGGAGTCAGGCCACCGACGATGCGGTCGTTCGTAACGAGCTCGATCATGACGCGCCCAGGGAGGACCCGTTCGGGGCAGTGTGCGAAGTGCACGAGCGGCCGCTCCAGCGAGCCGTCGAGCGAGAGATCTGGCCGGGCGTCGAGCACGCGCTGCGCCAGGTGCTCGGTCGTCCCGGGCGGAGAGGTTGATTCGAGAATGATCAGCTCGCCGCCGCTCAGCTGCGGGATGATCGCGTCTGTCGCTGCATCGATGTAGCTGAGGTCTGCGGCATATCCCTCCTTGAAGGGAGTGGGCACCGCGACGATGTAGGTACCCGCCTTGGGGGTCTCCTTTTGGGCGGTGAGCAGGCTTTGGCTCACTGCGCCAGCGACGTGAGTGGCGAGGTCCGGCTCGACGAAGGGCACCTCTCCGCGGTTCACGGCATCGACGTGCCGGTCACTGACATCGACCCCGATGACTCGGGTGCCGTTTGAGGCGAGGATGGCTGCGGTGGGCAGCCCGATGTAGCCGAGGCCGATGACGGCGACGGTGCGTTCTGACACGTGTGGAACCCCCTGTGATCTCAGTCGAAGATGTGGTGGTCGATGCGGCCGAAGGCGACGACCCGTCCGTTGGCGAGAAGCTCTGCCGCGGTGGCTTCCCACGTGTGCTCCGCAACGGCGTTGCGCATCTGGACGAAGCCGAACCTACCGCTTGAGTAGATGCGGGCGTCTTGCAAGGCGAGGCGGCGTAGCAGATCGGTGTCCTCCCCGAGACCGAGTTCAGCGAAGGGGGTCTCGAGGGCAACCTCACGTCGCAGCAATATGGTCGGCCCCATGACGAGGTCGGTGTAGCGGTGCTCACGCTCGGGGAAACGCACGATCGTCACGGCCTGCGCCCCGAGATACATGTAGTGGGCCTGCTTGCCGACGACCGTCGCGCCGGAGTAATCGAGCGCATTGAGTTGGTCTAGCAGGTAGTGGGGGCCGTACAGATCGTCGTCGTCGATCTTGGCGACGACGTCACCAGAGGCGGCCGAAACCAACCGGTTCAGGCAGCCGCCCAATGGCACGTCCGCGGGCGCGTCCAGGGTGACCAGGTTCTCAATCCCCAGCCCCTCGGCCATCTCCTTGACCGTGGCGGCCCCGTCGAACCCGTGAGTGAGCACGACGACCTCGAGGTCCACGTCCCGCTGGGCAGCCATCGTCGAGAGGACGTGGTCGAGCTGGTAGGGCCGGTTCGTCGAGATCAGTGCGCTGACGCTCGGACGCTTCACTTGGTGCTCGCCCAGACCGACGCCCCGTAAGACGCCATCCACCCGGCGCGTGTAGCTGTGCTCGTCCCAGATCCGCCGCTGCGCGGTGTGGACCATACGGTCGCGCAGCTCCGGGCTGTTGTAGAGGGCGCGCAACGACCACTCGGCCTCCTGCGGCTCGGAGACCTGGATGACCTCGTCGCCAGGGAAGAACTGACCGATTGCCGCGCTCGGCGTCGACACCACGGGCGTGCCGCAGGCTGTGATCTCGAAGATTCGACGGGCGCACATGCTCGGCGAGTCGACGACCGAGTTCACGTTGAGGAACACCTTGTAGCCGCGGTAGGCCGACAGCGTCTGCTCGTACGTCAGCGAGCCGACGACGCGTTCCGCCAGCGACCCGGGGAACTGGTAACGGTCGTCGCGCCCGAGGAAGCGGGAGAAGATCTCCAAGCCCAGCGGCATACGGGATGAGACTCGCTCAGCCGCCCCGAGGAGGAAGTCCATCTGCGCGCGGCGCTCTGGGTACTTGTGGGCGAAGTACATGCCGGCGAAGGCGATGTCACGCGCTTGGTGACCGGACGTGGGCCGGATCGGGTTGTGGATCGAAGGCTGCGCCGCGAAAGGCAGGACCCCCACCCGGTTGTGGCCGAGATCACGCTGGTAGTCGGCCACCCGCTCCGAGTCCGTGGTCCACACGTGGTCGAACAGGCGCGCAGTTGGGAGGAACTCGTCGTAGTGGACGGGGTCCTCCTTGTTCCAGAAGACCGTCGGCACTCCCTCGGCCCGGCACCACTCGAGCAGCTCGACGAGCGCCGGCCGCGGCGCCGACGTGCCGGTCAGGGCGTACTGCCACGAGTCGGAGTTGCCGTGCCACGCCGACTCGACGAAGAGCAGGTCGATACGGCGCGGGGAGTCGACCTCGGAGCGCCATAACCCCGAGGTGAGCTCGACCTGGTCCCACTCGTAGCGGAATGCCAGCCGGCTGAAGTCGTCGAGAATCACGCCGACCCGCAGGTCCGGGCGGCGTGGCGGACGGTCCGGCAACGGCCATGGAGGGAAGTCAGGGGCACCCAGGGCTTGGCCGTCGAACCGCAGCGGACGGCCGAAGATCGCGCGTCGACGCGCCCACGTGCGCACCTGGGAGACGCCGCCCTTGCGCAGGTGCCAGACCGCGGTGCGGGTGTCCGCGAGAACCTCTCGGACGGTCGACATGAACACCTCGTGAGCAGGAACGACAACGGGCGACGGGCCCGCAACGGCGCCCCCAATGTAGTGCAGCCCTCGGGGAGGTGCGTCCACCGCCCGTCCGGCGGACCGCTCCCGCTGGGGCAGAATGTCGCCATGCGAAGATCCCGAGCGACCGACGTGTCGCTGGGACTCGTGATTCTCCTCGTCAATGTCGCGATCGTCGTAGCAGTGGTGTTCTTAGTCGGGGGTCGGTCCGAGTCCCCTGACCCCGGCGCCCAGAACCCGACCGGCACGCCCACCCCATCCGCCTCGGCGCAGACGGACGCGCAGGGAGTGCCGACCACCGACATCTCGGGGCTCGCCGGCCGCGACGCGGACCTCACGCTCGCCGTGCTCGGCGACGGGACCGGTGATGAGGAGGGTGAGTGGGTCACGGTGCTCGGTGAGCTGCTCGGTGGGGACCGGAAGGTCAAGGTCAACAACCTCGACCCGAGCGACCCGACCCACTACGCACGCGCACTCAGCTACGGCTCCGGCGAGCACACTGCGACGATCTGGAACGGCAGTCGCCTCGGGGTGTCGGCCGACTACGCGGCGCAGCGCCTGGAGTTCCTCGTGCCCGACAAGCCGGACGCGGTCCTGCTCAGCTACGGCCGCGATGACAAGGCCGACGAGATCGGGCCCGCCCTCAGCACCACACTGAAGGCCATCCGCGAGCAGCGCGCCGGCGTCCCGGTGGCGGTGGTGCTCCAAGCGCAGAACACGGACGACAAGATCGCGCCCGTCCGCGAGGCCGCTGCGAAATGGGCCGAGGCCAATGGCCTGACGACGATCGACGTCGCCGCGGCCTTCCGCAAGGCGGGCGACCCGAACTCCTTCGTCTCGGTCGTCGACCCTCCGAGCGTCAACGCCCGTGGCGGCCAGCTCTGGGGCGAGACGGTGTTCCGCGCCCTGGGTGGTCGCCTGCCCGACAAGGCCGAGGCGAGCAAGATCGTCGGCCACGACGCTGGGCGCTGCAACTCCCGACGCGGCGCCCGTTGCGGAGGGCATCGCCACGACCGGCACTACCAGACACGCGCCGGGACCGTCGCGACGACGGATTCCCCCGGCCCCCAGCCAGAACCGACCCAGCCGCCGCAGGATACGCCAACGCCCACGCGGAGCAACGGGCACCGGATCGCCGGCTCCGACGACCACCGACCCGCCGCCAACGGAGGAAACCTCACCGCCATCTGAGGCCTGAGTTCGTGCAGCCAGCTCGGCGGCATACGGGCCCCGTGTCGAAGTCCTCCGTGTCACGCGGCAGCCGGTGCTTCCGAGGACGTCCGCGGGCCCGTGTGGCGGCGATCACGACACCGTCGAGGAGCAGCTGCCACCCCAGACACCCCAGGGCTCGCGACGCTCGAGGGCGCCGGCAAGGCATTGTTCCCGTAGGGACAGACGC